>JBBDJD010000023.1:0-62928 GCA_040880025.1 Rhizobiaceae bacterium | reverse complement strand
GCCCTTGGCCATTCGCGCGGCGGCCTGAGCACCAAGATCCACATGGCCGTCCGAGACCCGTCACGGGCGCGCAAATACCCGATCGACAAGCACCTCTATGCCCAGCGCCACCTGATCGAATGCTGCTTCTCCAGGCTCAAGCAGTTCAGACGCGTCGCCACACGATTCGAGAAGACAGCCCGAAACTACCTCGCAATCGTCACAATCGCTGCTACCGTCCTATGGATCAGATAAGTGTCCACACGCCCTAGTCGGCGAGTTGTCTGGTGAGATTCGCCCTCACCGAGCCCACGGCCAAAAAAAACGCACCATATCACTCGTGAAGGCCGCATCCCGTGAGCGCCAATCCCGCAAACCTCCAAGCAGCCGGTCCAATCCAGGCTGCTGCTACCCGATTGCTGCCGTCGATTGTTCCCAGAGTTCCAAGGCGATTATCGTCGGGTCCATACCGAGATTATGCCACCACCCCTTTTCATTTCCGCTGCGATGCAATTCGTTGTGGTGATCCCGGCAGAGCGGCACCGTGAATTCATCGGAAACCTTGCGAGACAGTGCGCGCGGCTGGGTAAAGGTGAGGTGATGCGCCTCGCTTGCCCCTCGCCCGCAAACCACGCAGGGCCGGCTGGCCACATAACGAAGATGCGGCTTGCTTCGAACGCGCTTCGGCTCGCCAAGGGCAAGCGTCGATTTGTCAATTTGGCCGGTCGGCGCTGTTCGTCCGCTTTCTTTGGCCGGATCTTGCGCCCCGTTGGTCGTTTTCCCGGTTCCGTTTTTCGGCGGCTGAGGTGATGGTTTAGCGCCATTCGCGCACCCGCGCTTGTGCAGGTCCTGGCCGTTCTTCTGTCCATAAAGCGACAAGCCGAAGCGGTTGCCGAAGGTTACCAAGGCACGTTTGGTCGCGTCCGTCTCTGCGGATTTCGCAGCACGTTCATGGGCGCTGCCAGGTGAATCGGTTGTCGCCTCACCGGCTCCCGATCCCTCTCGGACAATTCTGCCCTCCCCTGCGGCAACGGTGATACGGATTCTGGTTACGTAGGCGGCGGAATAACGGTCGCCGATTTGTTTGGTGTAGACGCATTTTGCCTCAACCGTCTCTCTGTTCCAGCCGTCGAAGCCGAATATGCGATTGGCCTCGCTGATCACATGGCTGCCTTCCAGATAGCGAATCGTCGTCCCATCGGCGTCGCGTTCTTGAACCTTTCGTGGGTTCAGGCGCGCGCGAAGCTGACGGACCTGACGTTCCTCGAACCCCATCACCGCGTCCTCACCGATAGTATCGTGCTGGGGTCTGCCAGAACCGCACCAGACACAGCGTCGCCAGCCTTCAGGCAATCGATTATGGCGCGCTTGTCCAGCTTCGCGGCTTGGGGAATCCAGAACCATTCGGGAACCTGGGTCTCGTCTTCCACCACAAGGCTCGGCGGCGCCTGGCGTTGCGAGATCGTGCAGTCCGGCGCCTGGATCTTGTTCAGACCGACCTGCTGCATGGCCTCGAGTGCCAGATCACGCTTGGCTTTTTCACGTGCTTGAAGACGTTCCAGCCGTTCGCGCATCTCGCCCAACCGCGCCTTGAGCGCCGCAACCATCATGCCGTCGTCCATGGCCGAGCGGATGATTTGGGTGATGGCCTCGTTCAGATCGGTTGCGCCCTCAAGGGTGTCGAGGAGGGTGCGATCATCGATGTCCGGTTCGATCTCCTCAATCCGGCGTCTGAGTTCGGAATATCGCGCGACTTCAATGCCAACGGAACTTTGGTGATACATTTTCATACTCCTACGCGTTCGGTCACCTTAACGGTAAGCGATATCGCATAGGAAGTCCATAAGCGATATCTTTTATGGCCGTCGTTTGACTGTATTTCCGATATCGCATAAGCAATGTTTCATGGGACGCCCTCCGCTCAATGTTAAGCCGGTCTTCGTTCGGCTGCCCGTGGACATGCCACAGCGCATTGATGATCTCGTGGGAAAAAATAGGCGCGCGGCCTTCATACGCGAAGCGATCGAGAACGAGCTGACCCGCCGCATACGGACAAGCAAGCCGAAGATTGCTCGGGTGCGGTTGTCCAAAAAGCCCGAGAGTCCGCGCGAAGGCGGATGAATTGGCACTGTTATTCCAAGGGGAAAATTATTGGGCCGCAGATAATGTCTGGCCCGTCCCCGTGCCGTCTTTGTGCCCAATTCAGGAATTGCGAGACCGAGTCGATTTGGTCGTCGTGTCTTGAGGACGGGAAGGCTAGAATCTCGTGAAGGAAGTCGTCGAGCCAATGAGCATCGTTAGGCAGATGGACCTGACCGGCCTCGAACCTCGCTGCCTGTGCTTCCATGCGGACGATCTTCTCGCCTTCCGGCTGAATCCCAATCGGCTCGGGCACGCTGTTGATCGGGTTAGCGCGGAGCTCCTGGATCATGTGCAGGCCAGGCCCTGCCCTTTCGATCAGCAGAGTGTCGGGCCGGTAGGTTCCCGCCAGCTCAATCAGCTTGTGCCGCAGTTTCGGGAACTCCAAACGACCGCGCCAAACATCCAGGAGGTAGTAGTGCCGCTTGACCATCAGCCAGGTGGTACAGACCGAATAATCGTTGTGTTCGCCGGTCGTGCTGGCGAGGTCCCACGATTGGACGACCTCGCCACCTTCAGGTGCAGCATCATACCATTGAATGTCCTTCCGCCTTACCAGATTGCCTTCAGCGGGAACCGGCCTTTGAAGGTATTGCGCCGAAAAACTCAGCCTGCCCATTTCTCGAGCTAGGTCTTCGAGGACCTCCAAAGGCTCGCGTTCGGGATGCAGCGCTTCGCCTTTTTTGCGCTTATTAGAGGCGTTCCTGCCGATAGCGATCTCTTCGTCTTCTTGCGCAATGGCCGGCAGATTGAGGTGTGCCCATCCGCCATCTCGCAACAGCCGTCCCGGCAGATCGTCCTCATGCAAGCGCTGCGCAACCAGGATTATGGCGCCCCTCGCCTTGTCATCCATCCTCGAGAGCAGTGTCCTGCTGTACCATTCGTGAAGCTTCCGCCTTGCGACCTCTGACATCGCATCGTCAGCCTTCATGGGATCGTCCAAGATGAGGACGTGCGCGCCGCGCCCGGTAAACGTCCCGCCCACCGATACGGCAATTCGGCCGCCGCCGCGGCTTGTCTCGCAATCGGTTTCCGTGTCCTTCGTAATACGGACATTTGGAAACAATTCTCGATACCAGGAAGAGTTGACCACCTGGCGAAACTGCCGGGCGAATGCGGTGGCTAACTCGTGGGAATACGAGACACAGGCAAACCTCATGGTCGGATCATGGCCAAGACACCAGGCGACGTAGGCGACGGAGGTGCAGATCGACTTCAGGGACCGGGGCGGCTGATTGATAATCAGTCGTTTGAGGTAACGTTGGTGGACCAGCATTAGCTGATAGACGATCGCGTCGATCGACCAGTTGTGCAAATAGGTAACGCCGGGCGAGAGAGTCTGGAACACCTTAACAATGAAGGTTCCGAGGTCTTGGTGGCGGGCCACCATAAGCGCCTGGCGGTTTAGAACGGTCATTGGTCGCGATCCTCTTCACTGTTGTGAGAAGCAGCCGGAGACTCTGTGTTGTCGCTATCGTGATCGCCGATTGATACGGCGCCGCTCTGAATGCGTTTGAACAGGACTTCAAATTCGGCCTTTTCGTCCGCTGAAAGGACGGTCAGAGCCGGGGCGGGTTCGTCCCTGCTCGACAGCATCCAGAGATCGGTCATGATCTTGGCGAACGCTGCTTTGCCATTCATCGCGTGTCCGAAGATCCGCAGCAGCAAAGCGTCTTGCGCTGTGACCTTCTTAACTTTGCCGTTGTGAGTCACCGTCACCGGCTCGCGCAGCGCTGCCTTTACTGCATCTGCAATGCTACGGGTGCCCGGCGGCCGGCCGCTGGGGTTCCCAGACTCTCCTGGTTTGAACTGGGTGTGGGTCGGGGGCTTACCGAAACCGACATCGTAATCGTCATCCCCTGGAAGGTTCTCCGGACGATACCGTGGGACGCTCATTGCCCCTCTCCTTCTTCGCGGTCGCTTAAGGTTTCGCCGGTGTCGGCGTGGACCGGCTCTAATCCCGTCACGCGTCGATACCGGCGAAGCGCCGTATCGACGTAGCGGGGATCAAGCTCCATGGCGCGGGCATGGCGACCGGTTCGTTCCGCCGCGATCAGGATCGTGCCCGACCCGGCGAATGGATCCAGGACGAGCCCTCCCCGTCGAGATGCGTCGAGAATCGCGTCGGCGATCATCGCAACAGGTTTGACGGTGGGATGAGCCTTGAGCGCCTCATCGCGGCCGGCGCCGAAACTGTTCATGCCGGCGTAGTGCCAGACATTTGTTCGGTTTCGGCCGTGCGCACCCAGCGCCACATTATTGATGTGATCAGCCTTGCCGGATTTGAATACGAACACGAGCTCGTGCTGAGATCGATAGAGCGAACCCATGCCGCCATTCGACTTGACCCAGACGCAGAGATTCTTGAGTTCTGTGAATGCCGCGTGCCCTGCCGCGACGGTTTCGGGCATGTGGCGCCAGTCCATGAACACGAAGATCAATGCGCCCGATCTGCTGACGGAGGCGATCCGAGAGAAGCTCGTCTTCAGAAAGGCGCCAAATTCCTCGGAGTCCATCTCGCCGGAGGCCATAGCGAATTCGCCATGTTTGTGCGCGCCCAGACCGGAAACGTGGCCGCCAATTTTTAAGTTGTACGGCAAATCCGTGATGCACAATTCGGCCTCGTCACCCCCCATGAGGCGATCGTAGCTTTCGGACCGGAGTGCGTCGCCACAAAGAATTCGATGCTTCCCCGCCAGCCAGAGGTCGCCGGGTTTTGTAACGGCTACATCTGATGTGTCCGATTGCTCGACCTCATCATCAGGATCCATCGCGTCCCCAAGGACCAAGTCGATTTCGCTGATTTCGAAACCTGTCGCAGTGATCTCGAAATCGGTTTCGATTTCGTAGAGCTCCGCGATTTCGACCTTAAGCAGGTCCTCGTCCCACCCGGCGTCTTCGGCGATGCGATTGTCGGCCAGACGATAGGCGCGTACCTGAGCCTCTGACATGTCGCTGATGCGGATGATCGGGACCTGTTCTAGGCCCAGCCGCTTCGCCGCCTCTAGGCGCGCATGACCGCCAATGATGGTGTTGTCGCTGTCAACGACAATGGGAACAACCCAGCCGTACGCGCGCATCGACGCTACGATCTTGTCGATCTGCTTCTCGGTATGTGTTCGAGCGTTTTGTTCGTATGCTTGCGGCAGTGAAATCGGTACCAGTTCGACGGCCAGGTTGCGGAGCGTTTTTTCCATGACTTTCCTCCTTCGACTGTTGCTCCTGCTCTCCTCGCGTTCACCCGGGACGGAGCGACAGGGCGATTGTCGTTTCAGCCCGGGATAAGGTTCGGTATCGGTATGGCGTGACGAGTGTAATCCGGTCGTCAGTGCCAGGTCTGGCGGCACACCCCGCACTCGGAAATGTCGGCATGGATGCGGCCGCCAAACGGTTGCCGGTGATTTTCAATTCGGCTGCAGGATTTTGTTCGTTTGGAACCGCTCGCGTGATCAGATTAACCACTAGCTGGTGGGTCAATTCAGATGAACGTGCCCCCAATGACGCTCATTTGCATCGCAACCCGACGCTGACGCACCTAGCGCACGGCATCATGGCGTACCGGCCAGATGACGCAGCAGCGGATTCACAGGATCGCTTATGGTGTTCTAAGTGGAGCAAAAAGGCGGTCGCTACGCAGGCTACCGCCGTAACCTTCGCCTCGAAATTGAGGAGATGGCTGCCGAAATTGCGTGTCGGTTAACAACTAATTTAGCACGGCCACGCGCAATTTACAAACTGGAACAAATGCCGCGAGAAACGCTCATCCGTGACGCGTTCTTCGTGGCGGTTGACCTGGTGAATGGCGTCATCCCCAGAATATGGGCTCTGCCGGTCCGATTGCGAAATCAATTGCAGAGGGACCACTTTCTTACGATCTAGCAGATCAAGCGATATGGACTTCTAGCAACGGCATCGCGCCATATTGCGATGGCAGACCTCAATGGCCTTTAGATTTCAATTGCAGAACGGATCAAGAAAAACGTCGATCCGCCCCAATCTCGCTCCCAAGAAATCGGAGCTTCTTGAGCAGTTTTCCGTACTGACACATCGTTCTTCGCGCGCGGTCTTTCGTCGCGAATTGCGTCGCAACGCAAACTATTACGCCACCCTGTCGCACAAACACCCTGGTGATTCATGCAAACACCGGCACTTCATGCTGCTTTCACGCATACACCAGGAGGTACTGCGTGAGATCGGCGAGGAGCCGGCTCCAAAGCCCCGCAAGGCGCGGCGCCAAACACCGATATGTTACCCCAAGCTTCCCGCGGACCTCCCTTTGAGGCTGCATTTCTTTGCGGAAGGCAGCCTGCGGCGCGAACGTGCCGCCGCATTGAGCCGTTATGGCGGTGCCACAGCCAAGCAATTGGCGGTAACGGGTGAGACCTATCTGTCTGTGGCGGTTTCAAGAAACGACACGTTCCTGTTCGAACGTCTCGTCGAAACACTTGGCGAGACAGGGCTCGCGCGTCCCAGGAGCAAGACAGGCGGATTTGCTTGCCATGATGGCGGTTCACATACCGACGCTGCCTTCCAGATCATCTACGAAAACAACCACGCCCGTACCTATTCATGGCGGCATTCTGTTCTTGCCAGATCGGACGACTCCATTGAGATCCCCACTGGAGTGCCGATTGTTCCCGACGACCTGCCCTGGGATCCCGATCCGCTCTATCGGGATATTCTTAGTATGACCGAAGCGAACGACCTTGAGGGTGCGCTTTCGGTCGTCGAAGCGGTTGACCCCGCTGCGCGCGAGATTCTGTTCGATGAGGTCATCTATCTCAAATTTTGTCTGCGTGTTCCACTCCGCGCGCAGGACTTGCGATACATCGCGCGCAAATATTTGCGCCGCTCAAGCATGAGGGGCAGGATCGAGGCCGAATTCGACTTGTTCCTGGGCCTGCTCGACCCACTTTTGCCCGATTGGAATGAACTGGAGCAGGTCTACCCTTGGAAAGAGCTCCGTCGGTGGCCGGTATTCAAGAAACGCGCCTACCAAGCGCTGACCAAATTTGGACATCCGGTCGGGCCGCGCGGAAGGCTATTTGTATGGCATCCCGACATCTATTCTGGTCGGGCGCAATCCGTCGATGACGCTTTTGTCCCATCCCTTAGGGCAGCCGAAGATGCTTTTCGTCGAGGGTGCGAGATTCCCCAGATCGGACGACGCTGGAGCGGCGAGAGCGCCCTGGCCGACCTGACGATATCCGTTTTCCCCGATGCCATCCGCCAATGGTCACCACCGTGGCTCGGACGGCAGTCGGTGGATATTTACATCCCCTCGATCAATGTGGCTCTCGAATATCAGGGCGAGCAGCATTTTCGGCCGATCGAATTCTTCGGCGGCGAGCAGGCTTTTAGGAAAACGCAGAAGCGCGACGCAGACAAGCGCCGAAGGCTTGCCCGCCGCGGGGTCATCCTGATTGAATGGAACCATGGGCGGCCGATCAACGAGGCGGAACTCCGCCAAGCGCTTGATGATGCGGGCATATCGGGCCGACCCAAAGCAGCCTCCTAAACAACGCTGCTATCACAGAAATGCGGCGTTGCGCGTTTCCGAATGGCGTCATCGGATTTTGTCGATGCGGCTTCACAGCCTTTGGGTTTGCATGTGAGCCCGAAAGGCGTCTGGCGCCCATTCGGTCAAAGCGATTTGCGCTCCGCCACAACGACCTAAGTCTTGCGATCGATTACCCATTGAAAGAGGCCGGAGTCGATGACCTTCTGGGCCAACGGATCGCCGTTCAGCAGATGCAGATAAGGTTCATCCGGCATGGCAAGGCCCGTTCGGGGGCTGTGACAGGCAAAGAAGAACCGATCGCAACTCGCGTCTTTTTTGAACCGCCTTATGTTGTCTTCGAGGTCGGCTTGTCCCGCCTCAGCCTTGATCTGAACCCAGGCGATTTCTCCGGTAACGGTCTGCTCAAGGACCAGGTCAACATCGGGCATGTCCCTTCCGACGACGCTCACGCGCCGCCACCCGCTGCGGGCAAAAAGCAGGTCGACAAGAACCTCAAAATCCCTCCAATGCAGCCCGCGGATCATCTCGTCCACCACCGTTACCAGATCCGAGTTAAGTCTCTCCGCCCGTTCGCAGACAGGGTCGGGTTCGCCGCGAATTAGACGGAGCAGATAATCGGGATGTTTGACTTTGCAGATCGTCGCCCGATAGCCCGCCGTTCGGGTCAGTGCCGAACTTAGGTTGCGGACGTTCAGGGCCTCACCGTTGAGACCCTCACGTCGCCATCCGCCTATGCATTTTCGCACCCTTGCCGGTTGGACACCGTCTCCGTCGATATTGATCATGTCCACGGGCGGCGCGGCGAATGTCCAAGAAAGATGACCGTCTGCGATGGTGACCCATAATGTATCCGCATCCAGCTCGTAGAATTCGCGGATCTCGCGCGCGCCTTGGCTGGCACCCTGCCCTTTTCGTCCGCCCGCTAAAAGCAGGTTGCGGACCTCATCCCACCGTCCTTCCAGGCAGAGTGAATGGTCGATCTCAGGGTAGCCAATCGGTAGGACATGGTTGGTGAATGCGTACTCAGCCCAGCAATTTCCTCGACCGAGCTTGATATAGCGAATCTCTCGTGGCTGGAACTCTATACGTTTCACACCGAACTCAACTGTGTAGACAATCAGTCACACCACGTGGCTTCGCTTCGGCATGAAGTCAAGCACATTGTCTCTCATCGACTGTAGACCGATCGACGACAGGCGCCCGATCTGCGAACGTGGATATACGTCAGCGACTTGCAGCAAATCTTCGGCGCGCGCGGCAGCAGAAAGGCTGGTCGCAGGAGCAGCTTGCCTTCGAGGCCGATATTCATCGAACCTACATCAGCGATCTGGAACGCGGGTCCCGGAACCCGACGATTTCCGTGGTCGATCGGCTGGCCAAGGCGCTCAAGACGAGCCTTGGAGAGTTGCTCGACTAGTTAGCGATGCTGCTTGTTCGCTACATCGAATGACAGCGCGAGCAAGATAATGGCCGGGCGGCCTTGTCAGAATCCCTCGCCGGCCCCGCTGAGCCTTTTGATCTGCCCGCTCTCGATCCTGTAGATGCGGTGTCGCCGCTCCACGTTGCCGTTGGCGTCGAAGCGGAAAATGCCGGTTGTGCCGCGGAAGCCCGCCTTCGAGCCAAGCGCTGCCTTGGTGATCGCATCATTGCCGGCCGAGCGGACAAGCCCCGCGGCCAGCGCCACCGCGTCGTAGGCGTAGGCGGCTTCCAGCGACAGCGGCCGGCCGGTTGCCGCGCTGTATCGGTCCTCGAGTTCCTTGAGGCTTCGCTGGTCGATCATCGCGACCAGCACCCCGTCGAAAACCGGGTCGGTGAAGAGTTCGGGCGGCCACGACGAATTCCCGATCAGGGTCGTAATGTTGTTGCCGTATCCGCCTGCGGCGACGGCGCGGGCGACAACCACCGGCGCTTTGCCCGAGCCGAACAGCACCATGGTTTGCGCCTTTTCGAACGCCGCCCGGCTTCTGGCCAGCGCCGCCGCGATTGCACTTTCGGCCGGTGGGTAGCTGACCACGCCGGTCAGCGTCCCGCCATGCGCGGCAATGCCGCGCTTGAGGCGGTCGATGTCGGCGGCCGCCATGCTCTCCGGCGCCGCGACGACTACGCGCGACTGCTTTGCGCCGATAGCCGTGCGTACGCCCTCCAGCGCGCTCGAGATTGCGTCGCTGGCGAACGTATAGGTTCCGTTCCGGGCCGGCGGCGCGGAGGTAAGATCGATGATTACAGGCCTGTTCGCCGGCGCGATGCCCGCCACGGCCGTTGTCGACGCGCTGTCAAGCCCGGTCATCAAGAGCTTCGTCCCGGCTGCGATGGCCTGATCGGCCTGACTGCGCGCGGTGTCTGCCTTGCCGTTGGTGTCGAACGTGACGAGCCGGATCGCCCCGGCGCCGAGCTCGTTCACGGCCAGGCGGGCGCCGTCATGGACGTCCCGCGCCACAAGGGCCGCGCCGCGGTCGCCCGTCCGCGGCAGGAGCAGCGTTATCGAAACCGGCCCGGTGCCCGTCGTTTCCTGTGTCGGAATGGGCGTGTTGGGGTCGAGACCCAGCACATCCTCCGGCCCCGCCGACTGGCAGGCGGCGGCAAACATGGCGAGCAAGGCGAGCGCCAATCCGCGAACGGCATTTTCGTAGAACACTGAACCCCCTGGCGGCCCCTGGAGCAATTCCAGCAGAAATGCGCGGCTTTTTTGCATCCGGAATTGCGTAAAGCAAAAAGATAGAGGATTTCCGCGATTCAGGGAAAAGCGGAAATACTCGCGTCGCCCGTTCCGGCCTTCCGGCCTGTCCCGGCGTTCTGGTGTCAGCCCCGTATGGCCAAGGAAGGGCCGGGCGGCAAGGCAGCCCGGCGTATCGGTACCGCGGCCGGGCGGCGTCACATCACCTCGGTCTCGTTGCCGCCATCGTAGAGGATTTTGATCGCCGTGTGCGTGCCTATGAGCTGCGCCACCACGACATCGCCGCCGGCATCGGCCCCGTTCGTATCCACGACGACATCGGTATTTGCGCCATTCGCCACCAGGTTGACCGCCTCCTCCACGCCCGCCACGGTCGCCGGCGGAGCTCCGTTGAACGCGACATCCAGCAGGTTTTCGAGGTCGATCACGTCGCCCTCATCCTTGTCGTAGTCGGTGATGAAGTCCTTCATGTCCGCCTCGGTGAAGGCCGACGGGTCGATGACGAAGGTGTCGGCGCCGGCGCCGCCGGTGAGCGTATCGGCTCCCAGCTCACCGATGAGGATGTCGTCGCCGGCGCCGCCGTCGGTAATATTGCCGCCGATCCGGCCTGATGCGGTAGAATCGTCGGTCAGCGTGTCGTCGCCGCTGCCATCGCCGGCGCCCCTGAAGGTATTGCCCTCGACCAAACCGGTCGGCAGGGCCGGATCGTAGTTGAACACGCCCGGCCCGTTGAACGTGTTGCCTGTGATCGAGCCGTCCCAATGCTGGCCATCAACCGTGCCAATGCCAAGACCTTCCAGAACCTGGTCGGCAAAGGTGTTGCCGGTGACCGACAGGCCGGTCGCGCCCGCGTAGGCGTCGAGCGACATGCCGACATAGTTGCCCTCGTAGAGGTTGTTCTGGACCGTCACGTCGGTGCCGCCGTTGATGTAGGTGCCGGTATGCCAGCCGGTGAAGGCGTTGTTCTCGACGGTCAGTCCGTCGCCCGACCCGACCGAATGGATGACGGCGCGCGACGCGTCGGCATCGACCAAGCCAGAGCGGTAGAATACCGAGTTGGCGATAGTGGCGTCGCCTGCCTGGACGTGGATTGCCGACAGTTCAAACGCCGGCTGCAGGGCGCCGTCGAGAAAGCGCATGCCGTCGATGACGACGCCGTCCGCCTGCACGACGATGTTGCCGTTGAGCGTGCTCTCGCCGGCGCCGCCGATCAGGTCGCGGGCGCCGTCGCTTCCCGCGACACCGAAGTGGGCGCCGACCAGCGTCAGCTGTTTGTCGATGACCAGGTTTTCCGTATACGAGCCTTCCCGAACGATGATCGTGTCGCCGGGCTGCGCGTGGTCGATCGCTTCCTGGATCGACATGCCCGGCGCGACAATGAAGGTCGAACCCAATTCCGCATCGACGTTATCGGGCCCGAGCGGGCCGGTGATGACCGAATCGCAAGCCACATTGTCGCCGAAGCCGTTCACCATCGCCGTGGCGAATGCCACGGCTTCCGCTTCGGTACTGAAGAAGAACGTGAAGTCGTCGCTCCGGCCGTCCCCGCCGTCCCGATGGCTGTCGTTACGAACCGCATAGACCTCGGTGAAGATCCCGCCAAAATCGATGTTCTCAACCGACGTCGTGCCGTGTTCGTCGGCATAGATGCCGATCGGTTCGGCATGACTGTAGGTGCCGGTGAACGCGATATTGTTCGTCCCGGGCGCGAAGTTCGTTTCAGCCGAATAGAGACCGATCGAGCCCCAGTTATTGCCCGTCGTCGTGATGTCGGTCAGCGTTATGCCGGTCGAGTCCGTCAGCGCGATGCCTACACCTGCCGTGTTCTGGCCGTCAGCCGTCACGTTAATTAATTGCGAGCTGTCGACGCCGTTGAGGTCGATCTCGGACCGGCCTGCGCCGCTGACCGTCACGTTCTCCAGCAGGAAGCCGACCAACGCATTGTCCGGGCTGACGATCGCCGGCTGCACCTTTACGCCGTAATGCGTGGTCATCGACGCATCGACCGTCAGGTCGCTGATCGTGACGTTGTCGGCGGTGACCAGCACGCCCCAGGCGACTGCGGCGGTCTTGATCGTGACATCGCCTTGGCCGGCGCCGATAATGGTCAGCTCTTTGTTAATCGTCAGCTGCGTGGGCAGTGTGTAACTTCCGGCCGCAATCCTGACGGTGTCGCCGTTTCCGGTTCCGGCGTCGTTGATGGCTGCTTCGATCGTGGCAAATGTCGTGATGGCATTGGTCGTGCCATCGATCACCCATATGGGATCGATTGTGATGTCTGTGTTTGTCCCTTCAAAATGGATCGTCTCGACGCTGGCCGTAATGGTGTCGGTGCCGTCGTCGCCATCGCCGGCATTGGTGTCGGTGATCGTGACGGTGCCGTCCGCGTTGAACGTGATGTCGTAGTCGCCCTGATTCCCGGCCAGGACAATCCGATCGTCATCAGCGCCGCCGTCGAAGAAATCGTTGCCGACACCCGAGGTGAACGTGTCGCTGCCGCCATTGCCGAAGAAGTCGATGCCGACCTTCGAGTCCGGGTCTGTCCCGGTCATGCCAGAAGCATCGACGACATCGTCGCCCGCTCCACCTTCGACCGCAATGGTCGAGATGTTGATGCCAGAGGCCACGAAATCGCCCACGATATTCAGCGTGCCCGCGCCGGCGCTGAAGTCGACGACTACTTCTTCGATGTTGTCGACGTCGGCCGTATCGGTTCCGTCATTGACGGTGAAGCCGTCACCGCCGTCGCCGGGCGCCGTCAGCGTGATGGTCTGGCCGGCCGCGGTGCTCAGGACGTTCAGCGTGTCGCCGACCGCCGTGTTGCTGCCACCATCGATCTGGTCGGCGCCGTCACCGACGCGCCAGACGATGGTGTCGTCGCCGCCGCGCGCCTGGACAATGTCGGCCCCGCCGTCACCTTCAAGCGTATCGTTGAGATCGGCGCCGCCAATCAGGTTAACGTTCGCGCCGCCATCCCAGTCGACCGTACTGTTCGGCCCGCCGATCAGGTCGATGTCATTGACCACGGCATCGCCGACCACGGTCACGCCGGTATCGCCGCCGGTGAAGGTATTGCCGGCCTCGAACGTCACCGTGCTGGTGTCGGTATCGTTGAAACCGATTGCGACGCCGTACGTGTTGTCGATGAGGGTGTTGTTACCGACGACGGCGTTGGTACCGCCACCGAAGAAGGTCAAAACCAGAACGCCGGCGGACACCGAGCCGTCGCTCGAGGCGACCCCGAGATTGTTCGAGATCGCGTTGTCACGCACCGTGATATTGGCGCCGGCGCTGATGTCGAGCGCATAGTCGAGCCAGTCGCCGGCGCCCTTGCCGGTGTAGGTGTTGTTCTGGAAGTTGCCCGAGACATCCGAACCGAAATAAAGCACGCCGACCCGGCCGATATCCGTGAACGTCGAGTTCACCACATCGACGTTCTGGCCGAGTCCGCCGCCGAACACAGCGATCGCGACGCCATTGTAGGTGGGGCCGCTGGGGTTGAATTGAATATCGGTGAATTCGACGGTATCGAACGTGCCGGACCCCAAGTGGCGGAACGCCTGATAGACCTTGTGGCCGTTGCCGTCGACCGTCAGGTTGCTCACATTGAACGTCACACCCGGCTGGACCAGGAACATGCCGCGAGCATCGCCGGACGAACCGGTATCGGCAACGGCCTGGATGACCGACGATCCGATGCCCTGGCCGATGATCGTCAAATCCTTGTCGATGACGAGCTGAGCCGGATTGGCCGAACCCGCTGCGGTCAGGTCGAACGCACCCGACGCGATCAGAATGGTGTCGCCGTCGACCGCCGCATCGATTGCGGCCTGGATGCTCTCGAAGCCGCCGCCGCCGACCAGGAGGATGTGTGGGCCGGCGCCGCTGTTCGCGACGGCAACCTCGACGTTCTCAAGGTGGTCGGTCACGGTGCTGCGCGTAACCTCCCATTGACCCGTCGTTTCGTTGAAGTTGATGTCGCTTGCGTCCAGCGACCCGCCATAGACGATCCGGTCGCCGGTCACGCTTTCGCCGCCTTCGCCGCCGTCGAAGACAACGCTGTGGTCCGAGGTCAGGCCGGAGATGTCGACCGTGTCGTCGCCGGCGCCGCCGAGAATCGTGATGGTCGAGCTCGCAAGCCCGGTGCCGGACAGGTCGCCGGAGACGATGACCGTGTCGGGGCCGGCGCCGGTGTCGATAACGATATCCTCGACATTCGTCGTGATAATCTCGAAATTTATGGCGTCGGCGTCGACATCGGCGCCGAGGCCGGGCTCGATATTGATGCCGACACCAGTGCCGAGCAGGATGTCGTTGACATTGTAGGTTTCCGCCGCCGCGGTGCCGAGCACGACCTGGGTATCGTCGCCGGCGCCGCCATCGACCAGGTGCTGGCCGCCGAACGCCGCGTCATAGACGATCAGGTCGTCGCCGTCGCCGGCGAGGATGCCATCGAGGCCGCCGAAGGTGCGGATCGCATCGGCGGAATCCGAGCCGGTGATGAGGTCGGCGGTCGGCACGCCGAGGATCAGGTTGTCACCGGGCAGGCCGAAGGCGGTCTGCCAGCCATAGGTGCCGCCGCCGAAGGTGATGCCGGAGAGGTCGAGCTCGCTGGTGCCAACCGACGGCGTGAAAGTTCCGCCGGTCGAGACCGGCTCGATATAGAGCCCGGTCCAGTTCGCGGCCGAGTCGGCGTCGCCGATCGTGGTGTTGTCGAAGGAGAGGTTGTGGAGATTGTTGTAGCCGTTGATGTAGACCAGCGCGTTCACGTAGGTGCCGGTCACCTGCGTGCCTTCATCGATGATGAAGATGAACCCGATCGGGAGGTCGATCGCGTTCGTCATGTCGTTGTAGCCGGCGATCTGGATGCCGTAGGCGGCGGTGGCCGTGGTGCCGACCACGGTCGTGTCGCTGATGATGGCGCTGCCGTTATACTCGAAGAACAGGATGTCGCCCGATCCGCCGGAGGTGGGATCGGCGCCGTTGCCGGAGAAATGCGAATGGTCGATGAAGACGAAACGATCGGCGCCGCCGCCGAACACGGCCAGGCCGTTCTGGGCGAAGCCGGTGATCGAAATGCCATCAAGATCCAGTACCGTATCGTTCGTGGCGCCGTGGCTGCCCTCGACCCTGATGCCGTAGTCGGCATCGCCGTCGTCGACCAGCGACAGGTTCAGGAAGCCTGCATCCTCGACATCGTCGGCAACGGTGAACAGCGACGCGCCGGTGGCGTTGATCTCGACCGGACCGGGGCCGACGCCGACGATGTCCATGCTCCGCGTGATCGCGATCGGGCCTTCGTCGTAGTGGGTGACGCCGTTGTGGCCCGCTTCCACCCGTATCACGTCCAATAGGTCGAGGTTTCCATTGGCGTAGGCCACTGCGTCGGCGATGGTTGCGAACGACTCTTCCAGAACGTCGTCGACATAGACCCGGACCGACAGGGCGACCGTGACGGTCTGGGTGACCGACAGGCCGCCGGGATCGGTCGCGGTGATCTCGAGCTCGACCGGTGCGAACGGCGAGCCGAATCCTCCACCGGTCGATTGCAGCACGTAGTTGCCGGGCGTGCCGACCACCTGGAAGCCTTCGGTGGCCAACTCCGTGTTGTTGAAAGTGAACACCGTGTCGTCGACATCGCTGACCGTCAGGGCAGCGGTGAAGACCCCGCCTGTGATACTGCTATTGGAAATCGCGATGTCGTGCGGCGCGTCGTTGGCGCCGTTGATGGTGACGGTGAACGTCGCGGTGTCGGTAAGACCGGTATTGTCCGTCACCGTGTAGCTGAAGATGTCGGTCAACGTGTCGCCGACATTCAGCGCCTGCACCAGCGGACTGTCGTTATCCAGGATGTAATTGTAATCGCCGTCGCTGTCGGCGGTAAGCGTGCCGTAGGTTCCCGCAGCCATGTTGCTGCCGGAGAGCGGCCCCGAGACGTTGCCGGCCGCGACCCCGGCGATGCTCAGGTCACCGGTGAGCGTGTCGACATCGGTGTCCGCGGTGCCGCCGAAGAGATCGCCTTCGATGAGTTCGCCGAACACGAAGTTGTCGCCTATCAAATTGGCGACGCCGCCCTGCTCGAATATTTCGTTGGTATCCGGGTTGGCCACCGGCGCGTCGGCGACCGGCGCGACCGACACCGGCACGAAGACCGTCGCGGAAGTCGCCGTATCGTCGTTTGCGGTTTCCCGGCTGGTGGCTGTGATCTCCAGCGTGAAGTCACCGTTGTAGTCCTGCGGCAATGCGAGTTCGAGTTTCGCGAGATTGCCGGCAAGCGCGTCGAGCAGATCGGCCCCGCCGGGCATCGAGCGATCGATGATCCAGGCGCCCGAGGGGTCGCCGCCTTCGCGTTCGCCCACCGCAAGCGTAAAGCCGACGGGCAGGCTCTCGATGCGAACCTCGTCCAGCACTTCCGAACCGTCGGTGTCGGAAAGGGCGATCATGACCGGAAGTTCGACCGGGGTCCCCTGGTCCTCCGTCGCATAGACCGCTAGCGGCGGCACGTCGACCAACTGCGAAAACACGTCGTCGCCGGCAATCCAGCTCACGACGATACGCCCGTCTTCCAGCGTCGTTACCGTCGGCTGGGACTCGGAGACGCCGCTACCCGTGTTCGTGACCAGCGAACTGCTGATCGAATCGGCCGTGCCGTTCGACGAGAACGTCCTGACGAAAACATCGGACGTGCCGGCGGTGAACAGGCTCTGTCCAGTCCAGGTGATGGCGAAGCGCCCGCCGGCGATAGCGGCGATGTCGAAGTCGTCGAGCCCGAGCAACGTGTTGAATCCGAAGACCGCGCCAGGAGTACCGTCGGCGGCGAATATCTGGCCGGCGACGCCCGGGCTTGCGCTCCAGCCCAGTACGAACTCGCCCGTATCCAGCGTCACCATCTTCGGATCGGAACCGGCCGTATCGACGGGCGAACCAAGCACATCGACCACGCTGGCGTCCGAAACGGTCGCGGCGCGGACGAAACCGCCTTCATTGTATGCGACGGCGAATGCGCCGTTTTCAAGCGCGGTCACGTCGTGTTGCAGGGGCCTCGACGTGCCGTCCATGTCGATCGTGCTGATAACTACAAAGCTTGCGCCGTCGGTCGTGCCGTCAGGGTTGTAGCGCTGCGCGACGAGGTCATAGGGACCGTCCAGGGTATCGGCGTTTGCCCACACGACCACGAAACCGCCGTCGGAGAGCGCCGTCACGGTCGCATTGCGTTCCGCGTCCGTGGAGGCGGGCGAAATGTCCGCGCCGACATCGCCATTGGCCTCGACGATCTTCACGAATACGGCGGGGCCCAGATGGCTGGAGGCGACCACGAAACGCCCGCCATCGAGCGCGGCGACATCAACTTTGCCGATGAATGTGTGGCTGTCGAGCTGGATGGTGTCCTGAAGCGCGCCCGTCGCATCATAGATTTTGGCGAACACGCCGCTCAGTGCCTGGCTGCCACCGCTGATCGCGGGCCACACGACCACGTAGCCGCCACCCGCAAACGATGCGGAACTCGGCCCGGATTCAAAGACAGTGGCCGTATTGGTGACCTGAATCGCCGCCCCGTCCAGCGTCGGGTCGCCGCCGAGGCCCGACGCGATGAGCGGCGCGTCGGCGACCGGCGCGACATCGATGTCGATGGTGCCGTTGGTCGTGTTGGTTCCGTCACTGACGCTGTAGCCGATGCCGCCCTGGCCGGAGAAATCGCCGGTCGGTCCGTAGGTCATGCCGTCGAGCGCGGTATTGATGTCGGCGATCAGGCCGGTGAATTCCAGCATCTGCTCGCCGTCGTTTGTGCCGTTCAGGAAGGTGAGGCCCGCGAGGCTCGCCAGCGTGATCGTCGAATTGGCGGTCAGCGTCACGGTCAGTTCGGGGCTGTCCACGTCCGCCACTTGCAACGCGTCGGCCCCGCCGATGACGAGCGGCGTGTCCTCGTCGGTGGCGAGCAGCGCCGGCGCGTCCACGGTGGGCGCGTCGTTGCGGCCGGTGGCGGTGACGATCACGTCGACCGTATCGGTGGCGCCGTGCTCGTCGGTCACGGTCACGAGGAAGGTATCGGTTTCGATCTGGCCCTCGGCCAGCGCCCGGGTCACGACAAGCGTGTCGTCGAGCTTGTAGGTCCACGCGCCGGTCGCGGAATCGAGCGCGAAGGTCCCGTAGGTTCCGGCGGTCGTGTTCACCGACCAGATCAGGTCGGCTCCGGCGCCCAGATCGACGTCGGCCGCGGTCAGTTGTCCGGTCGCCATCGGCACGAAGCCGTGGTCGATATCCCAATCGCGTACGTCGGCTTCGGCGGGCAGGTCGCCCTCGTTGCCGGAATAGACCGGCCGGGTCAGCAGGTCAGGCTCGACAAGTTCGATCAGATCCACCAGTTCGTCGAGCTTTGCGCCCGAGAAGCGGCTGTCGAGCGACGCCTGGTTGAGATTGCCGAGCAAATTGTCGTGCATGGACTGCACGCGATCCGGATCGCTGCCGCCGTCAATGCCGTCCGGCGTGAACTTGGCCGTGATGTCGATGAACGGCATGCCGCCCGCCTGCACATAAGCCGCATACGCCACGCCGAGGCGCACGAACGCCTCGTTGATGTTGGGCACCTGCACCGGGGCCGCACCCAAATAGAGTCCGTCGAGATGGTGCCACATGATGGCGATGGCCGTGGCGGGATCGGCGGACAGCGCGGTCTGGATCGTCTGGAGAACGTTCTCAACGTCGCCGGGCGTCCCGATCAGCGTTGCCAGCGCGTCGGTGACTTCCTGGGTCAGGAACGCCGGCGCGATGGAAAGCGAACCGCCCGGTCCGGCCTCGACGATGCCGGGCAGATCGCCCGACTCCGTCACCGCGCCCGCGATCACCGCGGTCTCGGCGATCATCGGCGCGTCGTTCCTGCCGGTGATGGTGATCACCACGTTGACCGTGTCGGTCGCGCCGTGCTCGTCGGTCACGGTCACGATGAAGGTCTCGGTCTCGGTCTCGCCTTGTTCCAGCGCCTGCGTCGCCGCCAGCGTGTCGTCGAGCTTGTATGTCCAATCGCCGGTCAACGGATCGATTGCGAAGTTGCCGTAAGTGCCGGCCGCATTGCCGGAATAGGCGAGGATCGCTCCCTGATCCACGTCCGTGGCGAAGATCTTGCCGGTCGCCATCGGCACGTAGCCGTGGTCGATGTCCCACTGCCGCACTGCCGCGTCGGAGGTCCCCTCGTTGCCGGAATAGATCAACCGGGTCAGGAGGTCAGGCTCGACAGCCTCGATCAAATCCACCAGCGCGATATGCAGGGGGGAGCCCGCGCCGAAACGCGATGCAAGTGGCACGCTGTTGAGGTTGCCGAGCAAATTGTCGTGAAGCGACTGGACCCGGTCCGGATCGCTGCCCGCGTCCGGCCCGCCGGGGCCTTCGTCATCCCGCGTGTATTTCGCCGTCACATCGATCAGCGGATTTATGGTGCCGTCTTGGACATTCTGGGCATACACCACGCCGAGACGCACGAATGCCTCGTTGATGTTCGGCTGGTTCGCGCTCAACTGATAGGCGTCGTCGAGGAAGTCCCAGACGATCGCGATCGCGGTCGGCAGATCGACACTCAGTTCGCTCTGCACCGTGGTCAGGGCCGTGGTCACGTTGCCCGGATTGGTTTCCAGATCGGTCAGCGCCGCTGTCACCGGCGCGGTCAGCGCGATCTCCGGCTCCAGGTCGCCGCCGACCCCTGCTTCGTCGATGGCGGGCAGATCGCCGGATTCCATCGCGGCGCCGGCAAGATCCGACATTGTCTCGTCGATCACCGGCGCGGTGTTGACCACAACCTTGATGACGAACTGCCCGGGATTCAGCGTCACCGCGTCGCCGTCGCCGTCGATGGCGTTGATCAGCGCGCTCAGGTCGAGCTGGATGTGTGTGACGCCAAACGGCACGTCGAATATGTGTTCCTGGGTGTAGGTCGCCTCGCCGTTCCCGTTGAGCGTCAGCGTGAAGACGGTCACGCCGTCCGCGGTCGCCGTCAGCGTTGTCTGGTCCGGAACCGAGGAATCGTCGAAGCCGGTGAACTCGACCACCTGGCCGTTCGCCGTCAGCGGCCCGGCAAGCGGATTGCCGTCCTGGTCGCGCGCACCGATATCGAATGGCGCCCCGGTGACGTCCGCGAGCGAGAAGCCGCCACCCGTCGCCGGGCCGTCGGCGCCGAAGCTGACGAGGTCGGAGAGGTCGGTACGCGCCGTTGCGAGGGGCGGCGCCGAGAAGAAGCGGCCATAGACATTGGTGCCGCCAGCGTATGACGTCCATGTCGCAACGATATCGCCCGAGGTGAGCACGGCGATGGTGGCGTCGCCGGCTGTGCCCGGTTGGCTTTCCTGACGGCCGGAAGTCGACTGGTTGATCAGGAATTCGCCGCCGACCAGGTTGCCGCCGGCGTCGACGCGCTGGCCATAGACTCCGGTGTCGATTCCGGGCTGGTTAGGGAAGTCCTGGTCAAACGATGTCCAGGTCGCGATGAAGCCGCCGCCAGGCAGGCCAACCACGGATGGCCAGGTCTGATCGAACGGTTCCAAACTGATATGGATCTCGCCGCCGACCGCATTGCCGCCTGCATCGTAGAGCTGGCCATAGATGCCCCGGCCATTGCCGTCCTGGCCGTCGGACGACCACACTATCGCGAACCCGCCGCCTTCGAGCGCCGCAACGGTCGAGGATTGCTGAATGTTCGGCGTAAACGAGTTGACCTGGAACTCGGAATCGACGGGATTGCCCGCCGAATCATAGCGCTGGGCATAGACGCCCCATTCGGAGCCGTCCTGGCCATACGACGACCACGTCACCACGAATCCGCCGCCCTCAAGCGCGGCGACGGACGGGACCCTCTGATGGCCCGCCGTAAACGTGTTGACCTGGAACTCGGAACCATCCGGATCGCCGGACGAGTCGAAGCGCTGGCCATAAACGCCCCAGTCCGAGCCATCCTGGCCGTCGGACGCCCATGTTACCACGAACCCGCCGCCATCGAGCGCGGCGACGGACGAGGACTGCTGATCGCCCGCCGTGAACGTGTTGACCTGGAACTCGGGATCGACGGGATCGCCCGCCGCGTCATAGCGCTGGCCATAGACGCCCCAGCCCGAGCCGTCCTGGTCGACCGACTCCCACACCACCACGAACCCGCCGCCGTCGAGCGCGGCCACCGTTGAGAACTTCTGATCGCCCGCGGTCTCGGTGTTGACCTGGAACTCCGGACCGACGGGATCGCCCGCCGCGTCGTAGCGCTGGCCAAAAATGCCGTCGCCGTCCTGGTCGACCGACGACCACGTCACCACGAATCCGCCATTGTCGAGCGCGGCAACCGTGGGCCACTCCTGCGGATCGCCGGCCGGGTTGATCTGGAACTCGTTGTCCGAGGGCGCCGGCATCTCGGCGGCGCCGACACCGGCCTGGTCCGCCGTCGCCATGACCGTGTTTCCCGACACCTCGGGCCCGTCGTCCCGGAAGCGCACGAAATCGCCGATCGCGACCGGCGTCTCTGTTGTGTCGCCGTCGGCGTCGGTGACGGCGAGCACGGCGGAAACCTTGCCGTCGAGGTCGACGCGGTCGTTCGGGTTGTTGGCGTTGGGATGGTTCAGCGACAGATATTGCGCTATCGAGACCCGGCCTTGGGAATCGATGGCCAGCGCGAAGGCGGCCACGCCGGCCTGGTCGCCAACGCGGCCGACGACGAGACCGCCCTCCTCGAACAAAAAGATCGGCTGGCCGTCAGTGGTCTCGAGGTCCGAATCGGTCTCGTCGATCCGCAGCGACAGCGTTGTGCTGGTAGTCGGTTCATCGGCGCCCGGTGCTGTGCTGAAGTCGACCACGTCGTCGCGCGCGTAGATCGTCGTGCCGATGTCGGGGTCGAAGCCGGGATTGTTCACCACCCCGTTGAACAGCGCGATCACGCCGCCATTGGTAGTGTTGTCGTTGTTGCTGCCGCCGCTTTCGTCGATCGCCACCGCGTTGTCGGTCTCGATCTCCGCCACCGGCACGTCGTCCTTGATGGCGATCAGGAGCTTGCCGTCGAGCGTGATGCCGTCGCCGTCGCCGTCGGTGGCCTCGATCACCGCGCCGAAGTCGATGGCGTCCAGCCCGTTGGCCAACGTGGCGGCCTCGTCGTTGTTGCCGTCGTCGAGATGGTCGAGCTGGTCGTAGAGCCGGAAGGTAAAGGAGCCGTCGTCATCGAGTTCGAACGACATCACCGTACGGTCCAGCCCGGGGATGTACACGCCCGCAGGCCAACCTTCGTCGACATAGCCGATCAGCGTGTCGCCAACCTGGGTGAACACGACATCGCCCCCCTTGGAGGTCAGCACAAGCCCGTTCAGCGTGGCGACCGCATTGCCGGCAATTCCGAAGCCGCCGCCATTGGCCGCGCCGTCGGCGCCGAAGGCGACCGTGCCAGCCACCGATCCCGACACCGTCGAGGCAAGCCCGAGGCCAAGCGCCGCCAGCTCCGACGTGCTGTCCACGCCCGGCTCCTGCGAGCCGGGGCTCGACCCCTGCGACCGCACGTTGAAGATGTCGTTCTCCGCCGCCGTAAGCTCAACCGCCGCGCCGTCAAGCACAGGCGAATCATCGTCGATCTCGACCGTGAACGAGCCGTCCACCTGGTCGCCGTCGGAATCCGTCGCGGTGAAGTTGAAGGCGAGCGTTATGTTGTCCTCGGTGGCGCCGTCGCCATGGTCCACAACGTCGCTGAGGTCGAAGATGAAGGAGCCGGTATTCTCGTCCGAGAGCGTTACGGTGAACACCACGCGGCCGCCGGCCGTCGCGGTCAGCACCGCGCCATTGTCGGATACGGCGTATTCAAGATCGTCGCCCTGCGAGGTCAGTCCGAGGGCTGTGAGATCGGCTTCGGTGGTTCCGGCGAAGGTAACCGAGCGGTCGCCATCGCCGCCGGCGCCTGCGACAGGATCGATGCCGCCGTCGACGACATTGTTGGCGTTGTCCGCACCCCACAGGATGGCGAGCGCCGCGCCCACGGTGGTGGAATCCGCGTCGGTATCGACGGCGGGGTCGGTTGCGGTGTCGTCGTCGCCGGTGGCGGCGTCATTGTTGCCGTCGGCGAGGTCGGCGGGAATGTTTGAGGTCGACAGGTCATCCTCATCGACGATCGCGGTGGGGACCACGCCCGGCAGTGGCGCGTTGCCGGACACGGTGATGGTGTAGGGGAACACACCGTCGTCTGGGATGCTCCCGAACTCCGTGACGACGGCGGTGTAGTAGCCCGTGGTCGGCACAACGAAGGTTATCTGCGGATCGCCGAACGGACCGGGATGATCGATCTCGTCGTCGCCCTCATCGATATAGTCGGGGTGCGAACTGGAGAGGGGATCGCCGAAGGCATCGATGTCGTCGCCGCGGCCGCTGAACAGCCACATTTTCGGATCGAACACGTCCTCGCCGCGCGCCACGGTGAGGGTGACGGTCTGTCCGACCTCGGCGTAGAAAACCCAGCGATCGGATAGCGCGGGATCCGAGCTATCAGACAGGCCATTCGACGGCATATCATTGGTGGCGCTTCCGTTCTGGCCAAGTTCGCCGGCAATTACGCTGCCGGCCGGTATCGGAGCGGGCACGGTCTCGAGTATCGGCGCATCGTCATTGATGGTGACGCCAAGGCTATGAGCCTGGGAGAGCGCGTTGCTGTCTATGACGTTGAGGCCGAAGGTGAGAGTGACATCGTCCTCGGCGCCGGCGACGGGATGGTCAAGCACGTCCAGTAGCTCGAACGTGTAGGTGCCGTTGCCCTGCTCGTCGACGGTAGCGATGAACACGGTGCGCCCGCCGGCCGTGCCGGTGATCGTGGCGCCGCCATTCGACAAAGCGGTGGTGATGTCCTCGCCGCGCGAGGTCAGCGACGCGCCGGACGACCAGGTGACGATATTGGTGAACGTCACGTCGCCGTTGACGACGGTCTGCGCGTTGTCGGAATAGTCGTCGGGACCCCAGGTGATATTGAGCGAGCCGCCGAAGGGCGGCGGCGCGTTCGGGACGTCGGTTCCGCCCGGATAGCTGTCGCCGTCATTGCCGTCGGCCAGCACCGCCTCTTCGTCGATGACGGTCGCGTCGGCAGCCGTGAACACCGGGATGTCGTTGGTGCCCACAACGGTGATCTGGACCGTCGTGGCGACCGTATTGATGCCGTCGGAGATCGTCACCACGAAGTCGAGCACGACGGTCTCGCCGGCAGCGAGGAAATCGATGAGCGCGTTGGCGACCGTGTAGGTCCAATCGATCGTGCCGTTGCCGGCCGCCGACGGCTCGGTGGTGACGCCACCCGTGGCGGCCGAATCGAGGGTGAAGCCGGCCAGCAGCGCGTCGATCTGCGCTGCTGTCAGCGTTGGACCGTGAAAGATGTTGCTTGCAACGACCGTGCGACCGCTGATTTCGGCCGTCCGGGTCTCGCCGAAATCGGGATCGAAGAAGGTGAGTGTGCCGGTGGCCGGAACTGGCTCGGCGTCAACGCCGTTGGGAACGTCATCGGATTCGACAAGGATGCCGGTGTCGCCGCCGGCCGAAATGGTCGGCGCGATGCCGCTGCCATCGGTGACCTCCTCGCCGCCCTCGCCGCCGCCGCCCAACTCGGTTCCCTGCAACAGGCTGAGCACTCCGGGACCGCCCCCGCCGTCCCCGTCGCCGACATCGTCGTTGAAATTCGCGCCGGAGCCCTGCGGCCCGGGCCCAACGACCGACAGCTGCCCTTCCGGACCGGCGGCGACATTGATGCCGTTTTCGCCCAGCACCGCCACCAGCACTTCATGTGGCACCTCGATGCCGGCGATGACGAAGGTGGGGATGTTGAGCGCGGCATTGATGATGCGGATCTCTGTGCCGTCCGCCTGCACGAGAATGATGTCGGCGCCGTCGAGGCGCAATTCCTCGATGGTGACCCCGGATGGCAGCCGCACGACGTTGTCATCGTCCGGCGTTATCTCGGCAGGAATGGCGACGTTGCCAGGATCGATACCGGCCGGATCGTCCGGCACCGGGACGGGGTCGCCATCCACTTGAGCAAGGATGATCGGATCGTCATGTTTCTCTACACCTGACGGAACCGACTCTTCGTTCCGGCCAGATCCTGCAAAATTCCGATCGTCCATGATAACGCCCTTCCCCATAGGTCTGGCCATCTCATTCAAGTTCGCACCAATATGCAATAGGTCGTTAAGCAGATTGATATATAGGGTTATACCTTTGCAGATGAATTTGCTTTTGGTTAATGTCTGGGAATAACGAATTATGTCATTTCAGATTTGTCTAAATAGAACCGATCTGCAGATTCGAGCGTCTTCCGCACTGCTTTCGATACATTCAGCGACCATCTGTCGTAGAGTACGCATCTCTCAGCCCTCTCCGCTATGATCCACAATCCTCTCTCGCCGGGTCGTTGACCGATCTTTATGTCGTGCCGGCTTGGCATTCGAGGTCGGCGCGCTCGCGATGGCCAAAATGCCGTTCCTACCGCAACCGAAACGATCCGTCGGAGCATCAAATCCACGCCTTGCGGTTTTGCTTCCGGCGCCCATGCGTATAGTCGCCATACCGACAAGCGGAGGAGCGGGGCCATGGAGACCACACGTTGGCACGATATCGAGCGTGACCGGGAGATCGGTAGTCAACTCAGATCACGCCGGCAATCAATGAGCCCTACGCTCAAAGACCTCGCCCAGCGCACCGGAATGTCAGATGAGCAACTGCGAAAATATGAACACGGAATAGACGCCATCAAAGCTTCCGCGCTCGAGCGCCTGGCGGCAGAGCTCGCAATCCCGATCACCTATTTTTACGAGTCACCACTTCCAAAAACAGATTGGCCGTATCCATCCAAGGAAACGGTTATCGATCTAGCGCGCAAAATCGGCTCTATCGAGGACGCAGAGGTTCGTGAGGCCATCGGTCGGACTATCGAGCGCGCGAGCCAGACGACCTTATACATTTCCCTCCAGTGAGAACGGGCCATGCGCAGTACGACTAAGGACACGGAGCGGGACGTCGAGTTCGGACGCCGGATCAGGCTTAGACGGGAGCATATGAAGATGAGCGTTCCCGAGCTTGCAGCACGGGTCGGCGTAACCTATCGCCAGATCGTCAACTATGAAACGGGTAGCGCTTCAATCAGAGCCTCGACGCTGGAGGCGATTGCCGGTGCCCTTGAGGTGCCGCTGCCATACTTCTTCTCCGCTCCTGGAACGGACCCAATTGCGGAAACGTTTCCCTTGGGCGCGCTTAATTGTGCGCAAAAGCTCCTTTCGATCATGGATGAAGAAACGCGGCAGGATCTGCTCGTGCTCGTCAACCATCTCGCTACGGACCCCGACAAAGGCCGAGCCAGGACCAACCGCTAGACTTGCTCTTTTTGTCCCCTTAATGGACTTGCCCGGAACAAATGGGGGCCCTTTCCAATATCTCAACTCCGGGTTCGATGGACAAGGAGATCGAAGCCAACGCGGATGCCTCCAAGCGGTTGGATGCGGTGGTTCTGACGCGCGAGGACTACATGAAAGCCAAAAGCGCCGCCCGAAGCAGATGACAGATAACGCCGCGATCCGTCTTTGCGACGGGATCTCTCGTATGGCCGGATTTGATGGGCGCGATATTGATATCTTATGAGATGTCGATAGATTGTCTCCCATGAGGCTGGTTCTGGACACGAACGTAATCGTGGCGGCGTTCCGCAGCCGCAACGGGGCGAGCAATCTATTGTTGCGGTTCGTTGACCGGGGCATGCTGACGCCGCTTTGTTCGACGGCGCTGTTTCTCGAATACGAGGCGGTGCTGAGCCGGGAGGAAACCCGGAAGGCGACGGGCCACAGCCTGGAGGATGTCGCGGGGGCGATGAGTGCGCTCGCCGCCGTGACCGAGGGTGTGGATATATCGTTTCGGACGCGGCCCATATTGTCCGCTGTCGCGGATGAGATGGTGCTTGAGGCCGCTTTAAACGGAGAGGCCGAGGCCATCGTGACGCATAATTTGAAAGACTTCCGCCCGGCGCTCAGGCTGGGCGTGAGCATTGCAACGCCGGGAGAGATCGTCAGGAGGCAGAACACATGACGCAGACCCAACGCTACAAATACCCGCTGCAGCTGCCGCGGTCGCTTAAGGAGACGGCGGTGCGTCTTGCCTTGGAGGATGGCGTGTCGCTCAATCAGTGGATCGTCTCAGCCGTTGCGCAGAAGATCGGTGCCGTTGAGACCGCCACCGACTTCCTCAAGGCGCGTGCCGGCACGGCGAAGCGCGGTGATCTGACGCGGCTTCTGGACCGGGCGCCGGATACCGCGCCGATGCCGAAGGACGCCATCTGAATTGCGAAACGGCCTTGCCCGGATTTAGTGGAGAGGCTTGCACTCTGCGATGGCCATATCGGCCTCGAATGAGGCTTGCGATTTGTATCCCTGAGCTGAATGTCGCCGACGTGGATTGTAGAAGCCGTCGATATATCGGCCAAGGGCCAATTCCGCAGCTCTTCGGGTCTGGAAGCTGGTTCGCCGCAGCCAGGGTGCGACATCGCTTGCTCCCGGGCTATCGGCCTAGCCTTTGTGCGGCAATCGCGGCTAAATCCTCCGCAATCGCAAGGCACGAGGTAAGACCGGGCGATTCGATGCCGTACAGACTGACGAGGTTGCCGCTCGCGGCATCTATAACAAAATCAGCAGCACCTGATGCCTTGGGGCGGATGCCCGCATAGTCGGGATAGAGGCTGGCCTCTGGAAGGTCCGGCCAATAGCGCCGGATAGCGCGATAGAAGGGTTCGGCGCGCTGTGGGTCGACCGCGAAATCGAATTCTTCGATCCATTCGACGTCCGGACCGAAACGTGCCCGGCCTGCGAGATCGAGCGTGAGATGCACGCCAAGACCTCCCGGTTCGGGCACCGGGTAAATCAAGCGGGAAAACGGCGCTTTCGCACTGAGGCTGAAATAGTTGCCTTTGGCGAATTTCATCGGGGGCGGCGGCGTTGCCAGACCCTCGAAGCGGCAAGCAAGTCGGGTCGCTTCCAGCCCCGCGGCGTTGACGACGAAGCGCGCGCTTAAGGTGACCGGCTCTCGTCCGCCGACCAGAATTCGGACCGCATCGCCACCAACCGTGCCGCCGATCACCGGTGCACCGAACACCACCACGGCGCCACGATCCTCCGCCTCGCCCTGCAAAGAAAGCATCAGGTCGTGACTGTCGACAATACCGGTGCTTGGCGACCAAAGCGCGGAATGAGCGTTGAGGGCGGGCTCAAGCGACACAGCCTGACGGCGGTCGAGCTGTTCGATGTCGTTGACGCCATTCTCCTGGGCCTGGGCTGCTAGGTCTCCCAGTGTGCGCGCCTCGTTTTCATCCTGTGCGACGATGAGCTTGCCCAGCCGGCGATGACGGATGCCACGGTTTTCGCAATAGAGGTAGAGCAGGTCGCGGCCTCGAACGCAGTAGCGCGCCTTCAGGCTGTCGGAGGGATAATAGATGCCGGCGTGGATGACCTCGCTGTTGCGGCTGGAGATGCCCGTGCCTATCGCCGTTTCCGCTTCAAGGACAATCACCTCGCGCCCTGATTGAGCAAGCGCGAGCGCTACCGCCAGGCCAATCACGCCGGCGCCTATGACAAGACATTCTGTTTCTAAAGCCATTCTGCCTGCCCGATTGACCTATCCCGCTACCTCTGCCGCGATAATGTTTCCACAGACGCTGTTTCGTGCTGTGGCGAAGCTACCGGACGCAGGCACAGCGCGAACCCGCAAGGCCGGTCACATTGCCCAAGCATCGTCGGCGCTACACATGTATCTGCCGGCTGCCGGTGATTGTGAACTACGCCCTGACGTCATTGGCGCTGGACTTTGCCACCAAGGCAAGCATGGTCATTCCCATCGGCCCAAGCCATCACGAGCAGACGAGCGAGGAATGGGGAAGGGAGGCGCTGCGTGGCACACAATCTCACTGGCTTCCTCGTTTACGCGAGTGGGGGAAATGACAGCTGGCCTGCACGACGGATTTCCCTGCAATTTCCCTGTTCGGGTCAGGTGGAAAAGCCACCGCAAATCGGGCAAAGCCTTCATGTGGAACGATATTGGTGGTGTCGGTGATGGGATCTTGCGATACAATTCGTCGAAATTCCCTGTTAATTTCCCTGTTAGCAGGGAATTGACGCCAGGCGAGCGCTCCCACTCAACGAGCGCTCCCACTCAAAGTGGCGCCTTTCAAACTGACTTTTTTGTGTGAATTGCCTGGTGGGACCAGCCGAATACAGAAATTGTTCCCTGTTAGTCGCGCCTCGCCCTGACCGCCGCCTGCGCCGCCGCTAACCTGGCTATGGGTAGGCGGAAGGGCGAGCAAGAGACGTAGTCGAGACCGACTTCCTCGCAAAAGCGGATGGAGGCCGGGTCGCCGCCATGCTCGCCGCAAATGCCGAGCTTGATGTCGCTGCGGGCTGCCCTGCCTCTTTCGGACGCCATGCGAACCAGTTCGCCGACGCCATCGACGTCGATCGACACGAACGGATCCTTCTCGATCAGACCTTTCTGGCGGTAGGTCTCAAGGAAGTTCGACGCGTCATCGCGCGAGATGCCGTAGGTGGTCTGTGTCAGGTCGTTGGTGCCGAAGGAGAAGAACTCGGCCGACTGGGCGATCGAATTCGCCCGCAGCGCGGCGCGCGGCAGTTCGATCATCGTGCCGACGAGGTAGTCGAACTCCGCGCCGCCTTCTTCCATCACGGCCCTGGCGACTTCGTCGATGCGCGCCTTGACGAAATCCAGCTCTTCCTTGAGCCCGACCAGCGGCACCATGACCTCCGGCACCACCGGACTGCCGGTGCGTCTGCCGGCCTCGACCGCTGCCTCGAAAATGGCGCGCGACTGCATCTCCGCGATCTCGGGATAGGACACGGCCAGCCGGCAGCCGCGATGGCCGAGCATCGGGTTGAACTCGTGCAGGGCATCGGTGCGCTGGCGCAGCTTTTCGGGTGAGACCCTCATCGAGGCCGCGACCTCGGCGATCTCCTCGTCCGTGTGCGGCAGAAATTCGTGCAGCGGCGGATCGAGCAGGCGGATGGTGACAGGCAGGCCGGCCATGATCTCGAACAACTCGAGAAAGTCCGAGCGCTGCATGGGTAAAAGCTTGGCGAGCGCGGCGCGCCTGCCCTCCTCGGTATCGGCCAGGATCATCTCGCGCATCGCGACGATGCGCCCGTCCTCGAAAAACATGTGCTCGGTGCGGCAAAGCCCGATGCCCTCGGCGCCGAATGACCGCGCCATACGGGCATCCGCCGGCGTCTCGGCGTTGGCCCGCACCCTCATGCGGCGGATCGCGTCGGCCCATTCCATAATCGACGCGAACTCGCCGGACAGTTCGGGCTGGAGCATCGGAACGGCGCCCTTCAGCACCTGGCCGGTGCCACCATCGATGGTGATGATGTCGCCTTTCTTCAGCGTCACGCCCATGGCGAGCAGCGTTCCGGTGCGGTAGTCGACCCGCAGCCCACCGGCGCCCGAGACGCACGGCTTGCCCATGCCGCGCGCCACCACGGCCGCATGGCTGGTCATGCCGCCGCGCGTGGTGAGGATGCCCTCGGCGGCGTGCATGCCGTGAATATCCTCGGGGCTGGTCTCGACGCGGACGAGGATCACCTCGCGCCCTTGCGCCTTCGCCTCTTCGGCCTCGTCGGAGGTGAACACGATCTCGCCGGTCGCCGCTCCGGGCGAGGCCGGCAGGCCGGAGCCGATCACATCGCGCGTCGCGTTCGGATCGATCGTAGGATGCAGCAGCTGGTCGAGCGAGGCCGGCTCGATGCGCGTCACCGCCTCCTCACGGCTGATCAGCCCGTCATTCGCCATCTCGGCGGCGATCCGAAGCGCTGCCTTGGCGGTGCGCTTGCCGGACCGCGTCTGCAGCATCCACAGCGTGCCGCGCTCGATGGTGAATTCGAGGTCCTGCATGTCATGATAATGCGCCTCGAGGCGGTTCGCGATGTCGATCAGCGCGCGGAAGGCGTCGGGCATCAGCTTCTCGAGCGAGGGCTTGTCGGAACCGGCGGCGGTGCGCGCCGCTTCCGTGATGTTCTGCGGGGTGCGGATGCCCGCCACCACGTCCTCGCCCTGCGCGTTCACCAGGAACTCCCCGTAAAGCGCGTTCTCGCCGGTCGAAGGGTTGCGCGTGAAGGCGACGCCGGTGGCCGACGCGTCGCCCAAATTTCCGAATACCATGGCCTGCACGTTGACCGCCGTGCCCCAGCTTTCGGGGATATCGTGCAGGCGGCGGTAGGTGATGGCGCGCGGGTTCATCCAGCTTGCAAAAACGGCGCCGATCGCGCCCCAGAGCTGCGCCTTCGGATCCTGCGGGAACGGCTCGCCAAGTTCCTCCTCGATCCTTTGCTTGTAGCTCGCAATCACGGCCTGCCATTGCGCCGCGGTGAGTTCGGTGTCCTGTTCCAGCCCGTGTTGTGCCTTCGCGTCCTCGAGGATTTCCTCGAAGACCTCGTGATCGAGGCCCAGCACCACGTCGCAATACATCTGGATGAACCGGCGGTAGCTGTCATAGGCGAAGCGCTCGTCGCCCGAGGCGGCGGCAAGGGCCGCGACAGTGTCGTCGTTGAGACCGAGATTGAGCACCGTATCCATCATGCCCGGCATCGAGGCGCGGGAACCGGAGCGGACCGAGACCAGCATCAGGCGCGCAGGGTCGCCGAACCGGCCGCCGGCGATTTCGCCCATCCGCGCGAGGGCGGCATCCACCTCGACCTCCAGCCCGTCGGGCTGCTTGCGGCCGTTGGCGTAGTAGGCGGCGCACACTTCGGTCGTGATCGTGAAACCCGGTGGAACCGGCATGCCGAGGCTGCACATCTCGGCCAGGTTCGCGCCCTTGCCGCCAAGCAGCTCGCGGTCGGACGCTCTGCCGTCCGCCTTGCCGTCACCGAAGCCGAAGACCCATCTTGTCATATCAGGTGAACCACTTGTCCATTTCGTGCGATGATAGCGCACGAGCGATAAGGTTCGCAGTTGCGAATGGCAAGAACGCGACCGCTGCCCGCCACATATCAATCGATTAGCGCAGACTGGAGATTTTCCGATGCCCGTCATTCGATCAGGCGATGCGCCGGTTGATACCGGAGCCGATTCGACACTCAACGATGAGCTTGGCTCCTATCGCTCCGTCTTGCTCAGCGAGGCAGGCGGTCTAACCCAGTTCGGCGCCTTCATCGAGACCCTGCATCCCGGCTCGAAATCGTCGCGCAAGCACTGGCACGAGCGGGAGGACGAATTCGTATACGTCCTGGAGGGCGAGGTTGTCCTTGTTGAAGGGGACGGCGAATTCGTCATGCGGCCCGGCGACGCCGCGACGTTCAAAGCAGGCGTTGAAAGCGGCCACTGCCTCGAAAACCGCTCGCCGCACAACGCCTCCTACATGGTGGTGGGCGCCCGATCTCCCGAAGATGTCGTCCACTACAGCGACCACGATCTGGTCCTGACCAGATCGGGAGGAAGCCGCATGTGGACCGACCGAAAGGGCAACCCGGTCGAACCCTACTGACCTGCAGCGCAGCTCGTGGGGACGTGCCATCGCCGCTTGCATTGTTTGCTCGCAGAAGTTAGAACATAACAAGAACGTCGATGGAGTGACGAGATGAAGAAGGACGGCAAACTCGACTATCTGGAAATGGCGGCCGGCAATGGCTCGATCGACAGCGTGAAGGCATTCTACAGCGCCGCCTTCGGATGGACATTCACCGATTACGGCCCGACCTATTCGGCCTATTCGGAAGGGCTTGACGGCGGTTTCGACGGAGACGCGCAGTCGGCGGCGGCCAAGCCCCTGCCGGTGCTGTTTTCGGAGAATCTGGAAAAGTCGCTTCAGGCAGTGATCGAGGCCGGCGGAGCGATCGTGAAGCCGATTTTCGACTTTCCCGGCGGCAGGCGTTTCCACTTCACCGACCCGGCCGGCAACGAACTGGCGATCTGGAGTGAGACATAACCGGTTTCTCGGCCGGCTCGCCTCCCGTCGCCCTGTGCGGACAAAGGCCGGCCGCTCTACCCCAGTGCGCTTTTGCGCTCCGTGAGGAAATCGAGGAACCTGCGCGCCCTCAGTGAGAGCGAGCCGGGAACGGGATACACTGCGTTCAAAGGCAGGCTGGGGACAGTGTAATCAGGTAGAATGATCTCCAGTTCGCCGGAAGCCAGGCCAGGCTGCACCAGCCAGTTGGGAAGGATCGCTATCCCCAACCCCTCGCAGACTGCTGCCTGAAGGGTATCGGCATCATCGAGCCTGATCCGGCATTCCACGTTCACGACGTGCCGACCGTGCTCTCCTTCGAAAACCCAATTGGAAGGTGTTCCGAAGCGCGAGTAGCCGATGCAGGTATGGTTGACCAGTTCGCCCGGTTCGTGCGGTTTGGGACGTTCGTGAAGATATTTGGGACTGGCAACCGCAAAACGACGGACACGACCCAGCGCGCGAGCGCGTAGTGAACTGCTGGCCAGTTCACCGATCCGCAGCGCCAGTTCGACGCCTTCCTCAACCAGGTTCACCTGACTTTCCGAAAGCCGCACATCGAGCGACACGTCAGGGTGGAGGCGCATGAATTCCGTCGCCAGCGGCATCAACTGGTGCCGGCCGAGAGATGTCGGCACGCTAAGGATCAGAGTTCCCGTGGGCTCTGGGCGGGCATTGCGGGCGGCAACATGGGCGAGGTTGTAGGTCTCGATTATGTCCCTGGCGCGGTCATAGACACGGCGCGCCTCCTCGGTTGGAGACAGGCTGCGGGTCGTACGCAGGAACAGGGTTGCGCCAAAAATCTCCTCGAGATGAGCGATGCGCTTGCTGACGGTGGGCTGGCTGATTCCGATCCGCCTGCTTGCAGCGGAGAAGCTCCCGCTTTCCACGACATGGACGAACGTTTCCAGACAATCGAGCCGATCCAAATTCATTCCTCAAGAGAATATATCATATCCGATATATGCTATTTCGCATGTAAATTGAATTCAATACCCTGCCGCGCAGCACTGGGAGGACGGCATATGCACAAGATCGGCATCGTCGGCGCGGGGATCGCCGGCTTGCATTTGGCACTTTATCTGCAAAAGCGTGGCATCGACGCCACCCTCATCACCGACCGCGAGCCCGACGCCTATCGCGACTCGCGGCTGCTCAACACGGTTGCGCACCACAACACCACGCTGGAGCGCGAAACCGAGCTCGGGGTGAACCATTGGACGGATATGAATGATCACTATCATTATCATGACCACTGGCTGAACATTCCCGATACGCCGCTGCAATTTCAGGGTCACTTCAAGAAGCCGTCGCGTGCGGTCGACTACCGGATCTACCTGCCGACCCTGATGAACGACTTTTCGAACCGAGGCGGGAAGATCGAATTCAGCCGGATCGACGAGGACGATATCCAGCCTCTGGCCGACCGGTTCGATCTGGTCGTCGTTGCCGTCGGCAAGGGCCCGCTCGGGGCAATTTTCGGGCATGATACAGCCGAAAGTCCCTATCAGCAGCCGCAGCGGCGGCTGAGCGTCGGACTGTACAGCGGTATAGCGCATACCGATCCCATGAACGTAACGCTCTCGCTGACGCCCGGCGCGGGCGAACTGATTGTGATTCCGATGATCACGTTCAGTGGAATCGGGACGGCACTATTGTTCGAAAACGTGCCCGGCACGGAACTCGAAGCGACTGTCACCACCAGATATGAGGACAACCCGGCTGGCTATCGCCAGGTCATTCTCGACGCGCTCGAAAAGTATCATCCTTCCGTCTACGATCGCGTGGAAACGGCGAAGTTCGACCTGTGCCAGCCGCAGGACACGCTTCAGGGCGGCGTGGTGCCGACCGTGCGCAAGACCTCCTTCGAATTCGACAACGGCAAGTTCGCGGTGGCGGTCGGCGATGTGCACGCGATGCTCGATCCGGTGGTCGGCCAGGGCGCCAATATCGCTTCGTGGTCGGCGTTCAAGCTCGGGGAAGCGATTGTGGAAGCACCTGTCCTGGACCGGCGCTTCATCGAACGGGCCGATCTCGCGCGCAACGACCGCTGTCTGGCCGCCGCGAGGTGGACCAACCTGATGATGCCGCCGCCGTCCGAGGAATTTCAGATGCTGCTTGGCGCAATGAGCCAGAACAGGGCCCTGTGCGACGAGTTCACCGAGAATTTCAACTGGCCCGAACGCCAGTGGGACAATCTCAGTTCGCCCGCCCGCATACGCGCCTGGATCGAACGAAGCGCGCAAGCCGCCGAATGAAGAGGAACGGTCATGCATTGCCTGACAGTCATCTACCCCCGCCCCGACGATGAAGCTGCTTTCAGATCCTATTACGAACAAAACCATGTACCGCTCGCTGCCCGGCTGCCCGGCCTGAAGCGGATGCACTTCGCCTATCCCGAAGCAGTCAGTCCGGGAGACGTGTTCTGCATCTTCCAGGGATATTTCGACGACGGCTCAGCGATGGGATCGGCGATGCAATCCGAGATCGGCCGGCAGGTCGCAGCCGACGTGCCCAACTACTCGCCGAAGGGGGCGCAGATAGTCCACTTTCCCGTGGAGGCATAGTTGATGAAACGGCCCGACCCAGCGGATTTTCGCCGTGCCGTCTCCCGATTCACCACCGGAGTAACCGTGGTTACATCCCGGGACCGGAACAACGAAATTGTCGCGCTGACGGCCAACAGCTTCACTTCCGTCAGCCTGAGCCCCCCGACCGTTCTCGTATCTGTCATGTCCGGGCGCACGCTCAAGGCGATCAACGCAAGTGGGCGGTTCGGCATCAGCGTGCTGCCCGCGTCGGCCAAGGAACTGTCGAGCCATTTTGCCGGACAGCACATCCCGGGTTTGACTCCGGAATTCGAGGATGTGGGCGGGAGCCCAAAGCTGGCCAAGGCCCTCGCCTATTTTGACTGCATGGTCGAAAAGGCCGTCATCGTGGCTGACCACACATTGCTGATCGGGGCTGTACGGGACTGCAGATACGCCGATGCCGATCCGCTGGTGTTCTATTCCAGCCGGTACCACCAACTTGGCGCCTGAACGCGGCGAGGCGCCGAACGCGACCTTGGCGGACCTGGACGCGGCAGTTGCGGCGGCGAAAAAGGCGTTCGAATCCTGGTCACAGCGGCCTGACGACGAACTCCGCGAGGCCTGCGAGGCGGTCGCCGCGACGATCGGCAAGCGTTCGGAAGAGCTGGCGCGCAAGTCTTCGCCGCCGATCTTCCCTTGGAAGAATGCCTAGCTCGCTTCCCTCAGCTGCTCGGCGGTCTGGAGATCGACGGAGACAAGCTGGCTGACGCCCTGTTCGCCCATGGTGACGCCGAACAGTCGGTTCATGCGCGCCATGGTGATGGGGTTGTGCGTGATGATGACAAAACGCGTCTCCGTCGAGGTCGCCATTTCGTCCATCAGATTGCAGAAGCGTTCGACATTGTGGTCGTCGAGCGGCGCGTCCACCTCGTCCAGCACGCAAATCGGCGCCGGGTTGGTCAGGAACACGGCGAAGATGAGCGCCATCGCGGTCAGCGCCTGCTCGCCGCCTGAAAGCAGCGTCATCGTCTGCGGGCGCTTGCCCGGTGGACGGGCGAGGATTTCCAGCCCGGCCTCCAGCGGGTCGTCGGATTCGATCAACTGCAATTCCGCCGTGCCGCCGCCAAAAAGATGGGTGAACAGCCGCTGGAACTGCGCGTTGACCTCGCCGAACGCGGCCAATAGCCGTTCGCGTCCCTCCCGGTTGAGGCCCTGGATGGCATGGCGCAGCCTGCGTATGGCCTCGACCACATCCTCACGCTCGGCCACAAGCGTCTCGAAGCGCGCGGAAAGCTCCTGCTGCTCGGCCTCGGCGCGCAGATTGACCGCGCCGAGACGCTCGCGCTCGACGCGCAGGCGGTCGACCCGGCGTTCAAGCTCGCCAACATCCGGCAGTGCCTCGCCCTCGGCGATCTCGGCGTGACGCAGCGCTTCATACGGCGCGACATTCAGCGCCTCGCGGATGCGGTGCTCGGCTTCCTTGCGCCGCTCCTCCGCCGCCGTCAGCTTTTCCTCCGTCCGAACGCGCTCCTCGCGGGCGCCTGACAGCGCCTCGACCGCCGCCGCGGCTGCGCGATCGAGCTCCGACTGCCGGTTTTCCGCCTGCTGAAGGCGTGAGGCCGCGCTATTGCGCAATTCCTCGGCCTGCGAAAGCTGGGACAGCAGTGCCCGGCGCCGCGCCTCGATGTCGTCCGGCGCATCGGCCAGCTTCTGCTGCTCTTCTGCCGCCTCGTTGCGGCGCTCCGACAGCGAAGCGATCTGGCGATCGGCGTTTTCGGCCCGCGACTTCCAGCTTTCGCGCTCGTTCTTGATCGCGGCGAGCCGCTGCTGGCGCATCTCGGCCTCGCGGGCAAGGCCCTGATGCGCGGCGCGCGCATCGGCCAGCGTCGCGCGATCCTGCGCCACTTCGCCAGCAAGCGCGTCAAGCCGGCCCTGCAATTCCGAAAGATCGGGCGCCGCCGCGAGAGCGGTTTCGGCTTCGCGGGCGTTGGCAGCGGCTTCGTCCCGCGATTCCACGATGCGCTGGCGCGATTCCTCGAGCGCGGAACGCCGGCTCGCCAGTTCGCCTGCCGCGCGTTCGGCGCGGGCGAGTTCCTCGCGCGCCTCTTCCAGCGTTCTCTGGCCGGCGCGCCATGCCTCGCGCGCCGCTTTTTCCGCCTCGACCGCCTCGCGCACGGCGGTTTCAGCGGCGGCATGCTCGGTCTCGGCGGCGCGCAGGCGCTGTGTCGCCTCGCGCACTTCCGCGTCGAGTTCGGCAAGCCGGTTCTTCTGCGCAAGACGCTGGGCGGCGGCGGTCGGGGCGTCGGCGCTCGCCGTAAAGCCATCCCAGCGCCACAAGGCGCCGTTCTTGCTGACCAGCCGCTGGCCAGGCTTCAACAGAGGCTGCAGACGCACGCCATCGGCAGTATCCACCACACCGATCTGGGCAAGCCGGCGCGCAAGTTCAGCCGGCGCACGCACCATTTGTGCAAGGCTTGTCACACCGTCGGGGAGCGCCGGGTCGCCATCGGCGGACACCGCGTCGCCCCAATGGGCGGGCGCGGTTCGGTCGAGCGGCACGTCGAGGTCTTCGCCCAGCGCCGAGCCAAGCGCCGCCTCAAAGCCGCGCTCGACCGAGATGCGTTCAAGCACCGCGGGAAAAAGTCCACCTGATGCGGCGTTGATGATCTTCGACAGGGTGCGCGCCTCGGTTTCGGCACTCTGCAGCGCGGAGCGGGCTTCCTGAACGGCCGGCCGAAGCTCCGCCTCCGCGGCGCGTTTCTCCGCCACCGTCTTTTCGGCCTGAGTTGCCTTCGTTTCGGCTTCCGCGACCGCGGCCTCTGCGCTCGCCATGGCTTCCTGCTTGGCGGCCGGGTCGGCCAGTTCGCCGATGCGCCGGGCGATATCCGCGGTTTCGTCGTCGAGCTGCTGCAGCTGGCGCTCGAGCCGCTCGCGGCGCTCGTTGCCTTCCTGCACCGCACGCTGGAGCTGGGCGCGACGGGCCGACACTTCGGCGCGCTCAGCCGTCAGTTCGCCGAGCGAGGCTTCGCTGGCCGCCAGTTTCGACTGTGCGTCCTCGAAGGCCGTGCGGGCCTGGCGCTCCTGCTCCGCCGCGCCCGCATTGGCCGCCTCAAGCCCCTGCTCCTCGGTCGCCAGACGCTCCAGCACCGACTCATTGTCCTGAAGAAGCTGCTTCTCGCGCGCAACGTCCGCGTCGAGGTGGGCAATGCGCTTTTCCAGTTCAGCCTGGCGGGCGCGAACCCGTTCGGCCTCCTCGTCGATCTGTCCGAGGGCGATCTTGAGCCGTTGCAATGCCGCGGCGGCGGCGGCTTCGGCTTCGCGCAATTCGGGCAGCTTGCTGGAACCGACCGCCTGATCCTTCGCCGCCTGCATCTGGGCCGACGCCTTCTCGCCAACAGCGGCGGTCGCGGCGGAGAGGGCCGACTGCGCCTCGGCTTGGTGATCGCGCGCATGCGACCATTTGAGGTGCAGCAGCGCTGCTTCGGCCTTGCGGATGTCGGCCGACAGGTTCTTGAAGCGCGCGGCCTGCCTGGCCTGCCGCTTCAGGCTCTCGATCTGCGACTGCAACTCGCCGACCACGTCATCGAGGCGCTCGAGGTTCTGCTCTGCCGCGCGAAGCCTGAGTTCGGCCTCGTGACGGCGCGAATGCAGCCCGGAGATGCCCGCCGCCTCTTCCAGCAGCGCGCGGCGGGCCTGCGGCTTGGCCTGGATCAATTCACCGATACGGCCCTGCCCGACCATGGAGGGCGAGCGCGCGCCGGTGGATTGGTCGGCGAACAGCAGCTGCACATCCTTGGCGCGGGCTTCCTTGCCGTTGATGCGGTAGATCGACCCCGCCTCGCGCTCGATGCGCCGCGAGACCTGCAATTCGTCACTGTCGTTGAAGGCGGCGGGCGCCTTGCGATCCGCATTGTCGAGGAACAGCATCACCTCGGCGGTGTTGCGCGCCGGGCGCGTCGCCGAGCCTGAGAAGATCACGTCGTCCATGCCGGACGCGCGCATGTTCTTGTAGGAACTCTCGCCCATCACCCAGCGCAGGGCTTCGACGAGATTGGACTTGCCGCAGCCGTTCGGCCCCACGACGCCGGTCAGGCCGCGCTCGATGACGAATTCGGACGGATCGACGAATGACTTGAAGCCGAGCAGGCGCAGCCGGTTGAACTTCATCGCCGCGCGCCCCGGGGCGCGGCGAACGGCGTCAGGCCGGCAAGCCTAGAGATGGCTTTCGATGATCGCCGACATCTGGTCAACCGTCAGTGCCCCCGAATATTTGCCGCCATTGATGAAGAAGGTCGGTGTCGAATCGACGCCGAAATCGTCCGCGCCGCGCGCGCGTACCGAACGCACATCGTCCAGAAGCTTCTGATCCGTCAAGCAGGCCTCGAAGGACTCCTGTGAAAAACCGGCAAGTTTGGATATCTGCAGCAGGGCCGAACGCGCGTCCTGAACCGAGGCCCAGTCGCGCTGTTGCGTGAACAGCACGTCGACCATCGGGAAGTAGCTGTCATCGGAGCAGCGGGCCAGCATGAAAGCGGCTTCAGCGCGCGGATCGAACGGAAACTCGCGGAACACAAGCCGCGCCTTGCCGGTGTCGATATAGCGCTCCTTGATCGCGGGAAGCGTACTGGCATGGAAGGTCGCGCAATGCGGACAGGTCATGGAAGCATATTCGACGATCGTCACCGGCGCGTCAGCCTCGCCCAGGACCTTTTCAGGCAATGCCCCTTCCGCCAGCAGCGTGTTCATGTTCACGCTACCCTGCGACGGGGGAGCCTCGCCGACACTGGCGGGCGGCGTCTCGTCCTTCGGCGCCTCGGCCTTCTCGTCATTGCAGGCGGCAAGCAGCGCGCCGGAGGCGGAAACCGCGAGCAGCGACAGAAGGACATTACGGCGTGGCAACAAAACTGGCATACGAATCACCTGACAATGCTTTGATATTGGGGTTGGAACGGACACAAAGGCGATAGTTGGCGCTGAAATAAGGCAGCTTCGTCCCCAGGCCAATCGCCTTGACGCCGCAGGACGTTCACGAAAGCGCGAGAGCCGGGCTGTCCCCTGACCCTCAGCGCCCGCTGCCGACAACGCTGTGTCCGAGCCTGGCAAGCGCGGCGCGCAGTTCGTCATCCTCGATCTCGGCGGTGATGCCTTCAATCTTCCTGGCCTCAGCCGGCGAGAGTTCGCGCGGCGGCAGCGGTTTCGGCTTGGCCTCGCCAACCGGCTTCTGGACGATCCGCATCCGGCCGATCGCCGCAAATCCGTGATAGGCGTTCACCCGGTCGATGACCTCGCCGGTCTGATGCTGCAGGTGCAACGCGTTGAGGCCCGAACAGCAGACGACCAGCGTCGCCGGCTCGAAAGGATCGTCGTCACTCCTGCGCTTGGGCCACACAACACGCTCCGGCCGCGTCACGCCGGCAAGGTTCTGGCCGACGATCTCGTCCCAGTTCTGGACAAGCCCGATCGAAATGCCGGCGCGGCGGCGCAGAACGGGGTCCAGGATAGCGGTCGCGAGATCGCTGATCGGAACGGGATTGCTGTACTTGCGATTGGCTGCCATGTCTGGGGTCCGCATCTGTCACTGGCCTTGTAGCGCAAACCAGCCCGCACCGCACCATGTCTACAGCCGCAATCGCATCCGAGAACTCCAGTCCGGCAGCCAGCCGGGCCGAATGTCTGCTGGCCTGGTACGACCGGCACGCGCGGGTGCTGCCGTGGCGCGTTTCACCGTCGGAGCGGATCAGGGGCAGGCTTCCCGATCCTTATCATGTCTGGCTGTCGGAGATCATGCTGCAGCAGACCACCGTCGAGGCGGTTAAGCCCTATTTCCGCGCGTTTCTCGCCAAATGGCCGGACGTGAGGTCGCTCGCGGAGGCGGATGTCGACGATGTCATGAGGGCCTGGGCCGGGCTCGGCTACTACTCCCGCGCACGCAATCTCAAGAAATGCGCCGATGCAATCGTCGCCGAGCATGGCGGCGTTTTTCCGAACGAATTCAGTCAGCTGATCAAGCTTCCGGGGATCGGCCGCTACACGGCTGCGGCGATCGCGGCGATCGCATTCGACCGGCGTGAAGCGGTGGTCGACGGCAATGTCGAGCGCGTGACCAGCCGGCTGTTCGCCATCGTAACGCCCCTGCCGCGGGCCAGGGCCGAAATCACCGAGGCCGTGCAAATGATGCTGCCGCCCAACCGGCCGGGCGACTTCGCGCAGGCGATGATGGATCTCGGCGCGACCATCTGCACGCCGCGACGGCCTGCCTGCCTGCCCTGCCCGCTGAATTCGGATTGCGCCGCGCTCAAGGCCGGCGACCCGGAAATCTACCCGGTCAGGCCGGCGAAAGGCGAGCGCCCGGCCCGGCGCGGCGCGGCATTCGTGACGGTGCGCAGGGACGGCGCGGTGCTCTTGCGCAAACGCCCCGAAACCGGGCTGCTGGGCGGCATGGCGGAGGTGCCGACGACCGGCTGGACCGTCCGCATGGACGGCGAAACCGGCGTCGACGCGGCGCCCTTTCCGGCCCGATGGCGGCGAGCGGGCAGCGCCGCGCACGTCTTCACCCATTTCTCGCTGGAATTGGCCGTTTACCGGGCCGATGTCGGCGCAATCGCGGCCCCCGCGGGCTGCTGGTGGTCGCACCCCGACAATTTGATGGGGGAAGCGCTGCCAACAGTCATGAAAAAGGTGATCGAAGCGGCTATACCGGACGCCACCCGCAAATCACCCCGCCAGTAGATTTTCCATGACCGAAATCCGCCATATCGTCTTCGACATTGGCCGCGTGCTGATCCACTACGATCCCGACATCCCGTTCCGCCGCATCATTCCGGACAATGAGAAGCGGCGCTGGTTCTTCGAAAATGTCTGCACGAACGCATGGAACCTTGAACAGGACCGCGGGCGTTCCATCGCCGAAGCCGAAGCACTGCTGATTTCGGAATATCCCGACGAAGAGGCCAACATCCGCGCCTTTTACGGAAACTGGCAGGAAATGGTCTCGCACGCCTACGACGACAGCGTCGCGATCATGACAACGCTGATCGATGCCGGCCACGACGTGACCATGCTGACGAATTTTTCGGCCGAGACGTTTCCGCACGCTCGGCGCATCTACCCGTTTCTCGAACTGCCGCGCGGGGTGTCGGTGTCGGGCGAGCTCGGGCTGCTCAAGCCGGACCGGGAAATCTACGACCACCACGCCACGACCTTCGGGCTGGCGCCTTCGGCCACCCTGTTCATCGACGACAGCGCAAGGAATGTCGACGGCGCTATCGCCGCGGGGTGGAACGCGGTGCATTTCACCGATGCAGGCAAATTGAGGTCTGACCTGGCGCATCATGGCATCAGGGTCTGAGCAGGCCGGCGGCAGGCCCGGAGAACAGGCGATCCGCATCGGCGCGATTTGCGGAAGCCTGCGCGTCCAGTCGACGAACCAACTTCTTCTTCAGGCGTTCGCGAAGGCCGCGCCGGCGCCTGTTCACATCGATACCAGCCTGTCACTGGCCCTACTTCCGCTGTTCAATCCCGACCTGGAGAGGGCGACGCCGGATTCGGTGTCCGATCTTGCCGAGCGTATTGACGTCTGCGACGGGCTGCTGATCGCGTCGCCGGAATACGCCCACGGCATGACCGGGGTATTGAAAAATGCGCTCGACTGGCTGGTTTCGCGTTCGGAGATTCCCGGCAAGCCGGTCATGCTCGTTCACGCGTCGGCGCGCAGCGATACATCGCGCGAGCATCTGCGTGAAGTTCTGAGGACGATGTCGTGCCATGTCTATGGCGGCGAGGAGTTCGTCTTTCACCTGATCGGCAAGGCGCCCGGCGAAGCGGCCATGCTGCTCGACGCGGACGACATGCGCGCGACGATGCGCGAAACGCTCATGCGTTTCGCCGCGTTTGTCCGTGGTGGCGGTCGGGAAGCCGGCTAGGCGCCGGCCGAGGCAAGCCCGCGCCGGGCGACGCTGCGCAGTTCGTCGATGGGCGTCAGCTTGCCGCCATCCTCATAGTGCCAGAACGTCCAGCCGTTGCAGGCGTCCAGTCCCTGCACCTTCGCGCCGATGCGATGGATGGAGCCTGCCTGACCATCGAAGAACAGCGTACCGTCGGCGCGGACCGTTGCGGCCCAGCGGCGGCGGGTGTCGTAGAGCGTCGTGCCGGACTTGATCAGCCCCGATTCCAGCAGGCTGACAAATGCGACGCGGGGCTCGGCGCGCTTGCCGGGGATGACGCGCAGTTCGACCTCACCCATCGGTTCGACCGAGGCGATGCGCGCGCGCGCGGCATCGATATAGGTCTGTTCGCGCTCGCAGCCGACGAAGTGGCGACCCAGTTTGCGGGCAACGGCGCCGGTGGTGCCTGTACCAAAAAACGGATCAAGCACAATGTCGCCCGGTTTGGTGGACGACATCAGGATTCGCGCCAGCAGCGCCTCGGGCTTCTGCGTCGGGTGAGCCTTGGCGCCGTTCGCGTCCTTGAGACGCTCACCGCCGGTGCAGATGGGAAACAGCCAGTCGGAGCGCATCTGCACATCGTCATTGGCGGCCTTCATCGCTTCGTAATTGAAGGTGTAGCCCTTGGCGCTGGCGGCGCGCGAGGCCCAGATCATGGTCTCATGCGCGTTCTGGAAGCGGCGGCCGCGGAAATTCGGCATCGGGTTCGTCTTGCGCCACACCACGTCGTTGAGGATCCAGAATCCAAGGTCCTGCATCGCCGCGCCGACCCGAAAGATGTTGTGGTAGGAGCCGATGACCCAGATCGTGCCGCTCGGCTTCAGCACGCGACGGCAGGCGAGCAGCCAGGCGCGGGTGAAGGCGTCATAGGCGGCGAAGTCGGCAAACCGGTCCCAGTGGTCGTCGACGGCATCGACCTTGGACTGGTCGGGACGGTGCAGATCGCCGTTGAGCTGCAAATTGTAGGGCGGATCGGCGAATATCGCATCGATCGAATGCTCCGGCAGCTTCTCCAGGGCAGCGACGCAATCGCCCTTCAGGATCGAGTCGATCCAGTCGGTTCTGTCGGAAGATGCGGGGAGATCGTCCAGTAGGCGAACTGCGGACATTGGTACACCTGAACTCTGAAACTTTTACTGACGCTGTTTACGAGCCGTTATGGTTACCTTTCTGCGTAAAGAATTGGTGAAGCGACCAGTGCTATTTGCCCGGCAGCCGGCAATGGTGTAACCGGCGCCCCTGCGAAGCTCCCCGCGAGCGCCAATTCATCAGCGAGTTTCCTAATCTTGGCACAGCTAGTCATATTCGATTGCGACGGCGTTCTCGTCGATTCCGAGATCATTGCCGCGCGCGTTGAGACGGCGCTGCTTGCGGAAGCCGGGTACGAGGTCGACCCGATCGAGTTTGCCGCCCGCTATGCCGGCCTCACCTTCCGCGACATATTGCTGAAAATCGAAGCCGAGACCGGACAGGTGTTCCAGGCCACGCTGCTCGACAAGTCGCGTGCCGAGGTGGACCGCAGGCTGGCGCGGGAAGTGCGCGCAATTGCAGGCGCGCGCGAGGCCGTGGCGGCTGTTACGCTCCCGCGCTGCGTGTGCTCCAACTCGCGCACGGAACGGCTCCAAATGATGCTAACCAAGACCGGGTTGATGCCGCTCTTCGAAGGACGCGTCTTCTCGGCGATGGACCTGCCGGACAAGAAACCCAAGCCGGCGCCCGACGTCTTCCTTCACGCCGCCATGGAACTGAAGACGGGCCCGCACGACTGTTTCGTGATCGAGGATTCGGTGCACGGCGTCGCCGCCGCCAAATCAGCCGGCATGCGCGTGATCGGCTTTACCGGCGGCGCGCACTCCTATCCCGGCCATTCCGACATTCTGATGGAAGCCGGCGCGGAGACCGTCATCAACCGGTGGCCGGACCTAGCCCCGGTGCTGGACGCACTGTCGATGTGGTCGGAAGATGAGGCGGGCCGCGCCTGACAGTTACGGCGTGTCGTAAGGACCCTCGTCATAACCCGCGAAAATCAGCATGTTCTTGTTGGCGGGCGTCGGGATCTGGATCGAGGGATCGGTGAGGACGAACTGCGTGGCGCCGATCGTGTCGTCAACGTTCACGGGGTGCTTGAAGAGCTGCGAATAAACCACCTCGCTGCCTGCAACCACCACCACGCGGATCGGCATGGTAATCGTCCCCGTCTTGCCTTTCGGGCCGGGAACGATACGCCCGGCCACCCCGACATTGATGTTCAGCATGCCATTTGCACTGCTGCATTTGCGGGTCACATCGGCAATTGAAGCCTGATAGACGATGCTGGACGGATCATCCTTGGCGCCACGTTCATAGGTGTTGAAATAGGCCGTGCCCTGGCGAAGCTGGATCGCGGGGCAGTACATGCGCAACTCGCTGAGCTTCACCGGCTCTTCCGAACGCGGGTTGTTGAGATCCAGCGCGTCAACGCCGCTGCCCGACTGGCAGCCGGCCAACAGAAGCGCCGAAAGCGCCAGCGCCGATCCGGCGCCAAAAGAAATCTTTCGCAATGAAAACCCCTGAAACTCTGCTTCCTCAAGCTAAGTGGTTGTTCTATATCAACCGCGCGCGCCGAATGCGACCGAAGGAATAAGGTTTTTCCAAGACCGGTAAACGGCGTCGCGGCCGACAGGAGCGGATGACATGCACTATATCAGCACCAGAGGCACCGCTCCGCGTTTGGGTTTTTCCGACGTGCTTCTGGCCGGCCTGGCGCGCGACGGCGGGCTTTATGTTCCAGAGGAATGGCCGGCGTTCGGCGCGGCGGAAATCCGGGCGATGCGGGGCCTGCCTTACCCCGAACTGGCCAAGCGGCTGCTCGCGCCCTTCATTGGCGGCGAGATCGACGACGCAACGTTTTCGCGCATCGTCGACGAAGCCTATGCGACCTTCCGCCATCCGGCGGTGTGTCCGATCGTGCAGACCGACGCGAACGAATTCGTTCTGGAGCTGTTTCACGGCCCGACGCTCGCCTTCAAGGACGTCGCCATGCAGCTTCTGGCGCGGCTGATGGACCATGTTCTGGCCGAACGCGGACAGCGCGCCACGATCGTCGGCGCGACATCGGGCGACACAGGCGGCGCGGCAATCGACGCTTTCGCCGGGAGCACCCGCACCGACATCTTCATCCTGTTTCCACACGGGCGGGTGTCGGCGGTCCAGCAGCGGCAGATGACGACTTCGGGCGCGAAAAACGTCCACGCGCTGGCGATCGAAGGCAATTTCGACGATTGCCAGGGCCTGGTGAAGGGCATGTTCAACGACCATGCATTCCGCGACCGGCTGGGCGTTTCGGGCGTCAACTCGATCAACTGGGCGCGCATCATGGCCCAGATCGTCTACTATTTTTCGTCGGCGCTTTCTCTCGGCGCGCCCGACCGGGCCGTGTCGTTCACGGTGCCAACCGGCAATTTCGGCGACATTTTCGCCGGTTACGCGGCCAAGCGGATGGGACTGCCGATCGACAGGCTGACGATCGCCACCAACGACAACGACATTCTGGCCCGCGCGCTGGCGACCGGGAGTTACGAGACGCGGCCGGTCATCGCGACGACGTCGCCGTCGATGGACATTCAGGTCTCGTCCAATTTCGAGCGGCTTCTGTTCGAGGCGGGCAGCCGCGATGCGACCGCCGTACGGCGCGCGATGGACGGGCTCAAGCAATCCGGTTCCTTCACGATCGAACCGGCGACACTCGAGGCGATCCGCGCCGATTTCGGCGCCGGCGTCACCACCATGGACGAGGCCGCGGGAATGATCCGCGACACGTTTGCGTCAACCGGCTACCTGCTCGATCCGCACAGTGCGACCGCGCTCCATACAGCGCGCGAACATGAGGCCCCATCCAGCCCGATGGTGGTGCTTGCGACCGCGCATCCGGCCAAGTTTCCGGACGCGGTGAAGGCAGCCTGCGGGATCGATCCCGCGCTGCCCGCCTGGCTTTCGGATCTGATGCAAAGAGCCGAAGAATTTCAGGTCCTTCCATCTGACCTCAAAATATTGGAGGATTATGTGGAAGAACGCGCCCGCGCCGCGGCGTAACGAGTTCAGGGAGTGAAATCTTGAAGGGTGTTGAGGTAAGCCGTCTGTCGAACGGCATGACCGTCGCTACCGAAAACCTGCCGCACATAGAGAGCGTCGCCCTGGGAGTATGGGTTCGCTCGGGCTCTCGCGACGAACGCGACGACGAACACGGCGTCGCCCACCTGCTCGAGCATATGGCGTTCAAGGGCACCGGCACGCGCTCGGCCTGGGACCTTGCTTCCCAGATCGAGAATGTCGGCGGTGAGATCAATGCCGCCACCAGCGTCGAGACGACAGCCTTCTACGCCCGCGTGCTGCGCAACGACATACCGCTGGCTGTCGACATCCTTTCCGACATCCTGACCGATTCCAAATTCGAAGCCGAGGAGCTGGTGCGCGAGCAGCATGTCATCTTGCAGGAAATCGGCGCCGCCCACGACACGCCGGACGACATCGTCTTCGACCGCTTCACCGAAACGGCCTTCAGGCATCAGACCCTGGGGCGCTGCATCCTCGGCACGCCCGACACGGTGCGCTCCTTCTCGTCCGACAATCTGCGCACGTTCATGGAGCGCCAATACAGCGGTGAGCGCATGGTGGTGGTCGCGGCGGGCGCCGTCGATCACGATGTCTTCGTGCGCCAGATCGAGCAGCGGCTGGGCGGCTTCAGGCAGAAGTCGGAGGCCACCACGCCGCAGATGGCGCATTATGTCGGCGGCGATTTCCGCGAGGACCGCGACTTGATGGACGCGCAGATCGTGCTCGGTTTCGAAGGCCGCGCATATCACGTCCGCGACTTCTACGCCTCGCAGCTGCTTTCCATGATCCTCGGCGGCGGCATGTCGTCGCGGCTTTTCCAGGAAGTGCGTGAACGCAAGGGACTTTGTTATTCGGTCTATGCCTTCCACTGGGGCTTTTCCGACACCGGCATCTTCGGCGTCCACGCGGCGACCGGCAAAGAGGACATTCCCGAACTGGTTCCGCTTCTGCTCAATGAACTGCAAAAGGCCGGCGACGAGATCACGCAGGAAGAGCTCAACCGCGCGCGGGCGCAATACAGGGCCGGTCTCGTCATGGCGACCGAAAGCCCGGCAAGCCGGGCCTCTCAGATCGCGCGCCAGCTGCTGCTTTACGGCCGACCGATTCCCATGGACGAACTGATGGAGCGCCTGTCGAAGATTACCGTGGAGCGGCTTACCGATCTGGCCGCGCGGCTCTTCTCGACAACGCCGACGGTCGCGGCGATCGGTCCGGTCGGCTCGCTGCCGGCGTTCGAGACGGTGCGCGACAGCCTCGTGCGCGCCGACGCGTCGGCCCACAGGATCGCTGTCTAGAGCCAGATGTTCACATTCGCCGCCTTCCGCCGTCCGGAGCCGGTGCTGGCGGGACCAAGGCTAAGGCTGCGACTGCCCCGAAAGGGCGACTACCGGCAATGGGCCCAGTTGCGGCTTGAAAGCCGCGCGTTCCTGACGCCATGGGAACCGCGCTGGACCAGCGACGAACTCGAACGTGGCGCCTGGCGTGAACGCCTGAGGCGCTACCGGCGCGAATTCAACAGCGGAGCCAGCGTCCCGTTTCTGATATTCGACAACGAGAACGGCACACTTGTCGGCGGGATCACGCTCAGCAATATCCGTTATGGCGTGGCGCAAACCGCCAGCGTCGGCTATTGGGTGGGCGAACGGCATGCCGGCAAGGGGCTCATGGCCGAAGCGCTGCAGCTTGTGGTTGACCACGGGTTCGTCACACTGCGATTGCACCGCCTCGAAGCAGCCTGTATTCCCGACAACAATCGATCGGTTCGCGTGCTTGAAAAAGCCGGATTCACACGCGAAGGACTGCTGCATTCCTACCTGAAGATAAACGGAATCTGGCAGGACCATTATCTTTACGCCCGGGTGGCCGACGGCCACGAACCGGCGAGGCAATGAGGCTCCGCGCGTTGGGGACAACAACAAGAGACATCACTGCGCTGCTTGCCGCACTGTTGTCGCTGCTTGTCATGAGCGCGGCGGCCTGGGCGGTGGAGCCTATCAAGATTTCACGCGACGATGTGGCGCTCGACCTGTCGCGCGCCGTCGAAATCTACCGCAACCAGGGCCAGAATTTTCAGGTCTCCACCGCGCCTGGCCTGGACGGAATCGTCCGGCGCATCGAGGTCGAAGCCAGCAGCGAGCGCTCGGCCGGCGACTGGGCCGTATTCGCACTCGCCAACAATTCCGATCAGCAGATCGACCGCCTGATCGTCGCACCGCATTTCCGGCTCTCCGGTTCCGGGATGATCTGGCCGGATCTGGGATCGAAACGCATCACCGCGATCACGCCGAGCGAAGGTTTTGCGCTCGACCGCCAGGCAAGCAACGACGCCGACATCTTTCTGGTGACGCTCAATCCGGGCTCGATCGTCACCTTCGTGGCGGAACTGTCGTCGGCGCGCCTGCCGCAGGTCTATCTGTGGGATACCGAGGCCTACAAGGACACGGTGAATTCCTATACGCTGTTTCGCGGCATCGTTATCGGCATTTCCGGCCTGCTGGCGCTGTTCCTGACGATCCTGTTCGTCGTCAAGGGTACATCCATGTTTCCCGCCACGGCCGCGCTCGCCTGGGCGGTGCTTGCCTATATCTCCATCGATTTCGGCTTCATGTCGCGGGTGATCGACATATCGCCGGGCAACGAGCAGCTGTGGCGCGCGGGCACCGAAATCGCCATGTCGGCCACGCTGGTCGTGTTCCTGTTCACTTATCTCAATCTCAACCGATGGCACGGGCATTTCAGCTACGGCGCGCTGGCATGGATACTGGCGCTGTTCGCGATCGGCGGGGTCGCGCTGTTCGATCCGGCCGTGGCGGCGGGAATTGCGCGCATTTCATTTGCGCTGACCGCCGTGGTCGGCATCGTCCTGATCATCTATCTGTGTTTCCAGGGCTATGATCGCGCGATCATGATCGTGCCCAGCTGGCTGATGACGCTGGCATGGCTGGTCGGCGCGTGGATGACCGTCACCGGCTTGATCGACAACGACATCATCCAACCGGCGCTCGGCGGTGGTCTGGTGTTGATCATCCTGCTGATCGGCTTCACGGTCATGCAGCACGCGTTTTCGGGCGGCGCGCTCCATCAGGGATTGTTCAGCGACATGGAGCGCCAATCGCTGGCCCTGACAGGTTCGGGCGACAGCGTGTGGGACTGGGACGTGCTGCGCGACCGCGTGATCACCAGGCCGGACGTCAGCCGCCAGTTGGGGTTGCCCGCGAACAGCCTTAACGGGCCGGCGCGCAACTGGCTGCCGGCACTGCATTCAGACGATCGCGATACGTTCCGCACCACGCTCGACGTCGTGCTGGAGCATCGCCGCGGCCGAATATCGCAATCCTTCCGCCTGCGCGGAGCCGACGGGCATTATCACTGGTTCCTTCTGCGGGCGCGTCCGGTGATCGGCTCCGACGGCGAGGTTATCCGCTGCGTTGGAACGCTGGTCGACGTGACGGAACAGAAGAAGGCCGAAGAACGCCTCATGCACGACGCGGTGCATGACAATTTGACCGGGCTGCCCAACCGCGAATTGTTCATGAACCGGCTGGACACGGTGATCGCGCTTGCACGCGACGACGACAAGGTGCGGCCGACGGTGTTCGTCATCGACATCGACCGCTTCAAGCACGTCAACGACAGTCTCGGCATCTCGGCCGGCGACACGATCCTTCTGACCATCTCGCGGCGCCTGCACCGGCTGCTGAAGCCGCAGGATTCGCTGTCGCGCTTCGCCGGGGACCAGTTCGCCCTGATGCTGCTTTCCGAGCAGGACCCGGCCCGCATCGCTTCCGTGGCCGATGCGATAAGGCAGGCGATCCGGGCGCCGATCACCTTCGCCAAGCGCGAGATCGTGCTGACGCCCTCCATCGGCCTGATTTCATGGACGCCGCCGCAGGCGACAGCCGACGACATGGTCAAGGACGCGGAGCTGGCGATGTTCCAGGCCAAGCGTTTCGGCGGCGACCGCACCGAGCCGTTCCGCCCTGCCTTCCGGTCCGTCGGCACCGACCGGCTGCAGCTTGAATCGGATCTTCGCCGCGCGCTCGAACGCAAGGAACTGACGCTGGCCTATCAGCCGATCGTGCGGCTGGAGGACCAGTCGGTCGCCGGCTTCGAGGCGCTGATCAGATGGGAGCATCCGCGCCGCGGCACCATTCCGCCGGCTGACTTTGTCCCCATCGCGGAAAGCTGCGAACTGATCGTCCCGATCGGCCTGTTCGCCATGCAGCGCGCGGCGGATGACCTCGCCAGTTGGCAGAAGCAGGTCGGCGACGTTCCGCTCTCGGTGTCGGTCAACCTGTCCAGCCGCCAGTTGCTGCGGCGCGATCTTGTCAACGACGTCACATCGGTCATCGCACGTTCCGGCATCAAGCCGCGCTGTTTCCGGCTGGAGCTCACCGAATCGCTGGTGATGGACAACCCCGAACAGGCCAACCATGTGCTGAACCGGCTTGCCAATCTGGGCATCGGCCTGTCGCTGGATGATTTCGGCACCGGCTATTCGTCACTCGCCTATCTTACCCGCTTCCCGTTCGACACGATCAAGATCGACAAGAGCTTCGTGGACGACACCAGCCCCAAACGCGTCGTCTTGTTGAAATCGATGATCAACATGGCGCATGAGCTTGGTCTTTCCGTCGTCGCCGAGGGCGTGGCCGACGAAAGCGATGCGTTGCAGCTGCGCCAGATGGGCTGCGAATATGTGCAGAGCTTCGCCTTCGGTCAGCCGCAACCGGCCGATGCGGCACTCAGGCTTCTGAAGGAACAGTTTCCGCTCGCTCAGGCGTGACCGGCTGTTTGGCTGAAGTGGACGAGATTGACGCCAATATGCGCCAGGATGCGCTCATATTTGGTGTCTATGTCGCCATCGAACAGCATGTCTGACTGGGCAGGACAGGTGAGCCATCCGTTTTCGGCGATCTCGCCTTCGAGCTGTCCGGCGCCCCATCCCGCATAACCCAAAGCCATCAGCGCCCTGTTCGGGCCGCGGCCGGTCGAGATAGCGCGCAGTATGTCGACGGTCGCGGTCAGACAGACCTCAGTGTCGACCTGCATGGAGGATTCGACGACATAGTCGCCACTATGAAGCACAAAACCGCGGCTGCGGTCGACCGGCCCGCCGTGCCTGACAATGATGTCGCGCGCCGATGCGGGCATCTTGATTGTCTCGCGCTCTTCCACCACGCCAAGCTGGACCAGCAGGTCGGGAAAACGCAGATCCTGCACCTGATTGATGATCAGGCCCATGGCGCCTTCATCATTGTGCGCGCAAACATAGATGACCGTCCGCGAGAAGCGGTCGTCCTTCATGCCCGGCATCGCGACGAGAAAATGGCCGTCCAGATAGCCGTCCGACGCCTGGGCAACTATGTCATTCGCGACATGCGCCATCCGACAAGCCTATCGCGTTTCGCCGTTGCTTGGAAGGCGTGAGCTTCCATGTAGTGAACAGTAAACACGGCGCTTCACGAGGTTATGAGGTGCCGCGATGCAAATGCGACTTGCTCTTCCACCGCCAATGGCCACATTGCCCCGTATGGTCAACGTCCGGCTCATACGCATTTTTCAGGCCCTTGCGCTATGCGCGGTCTCATTTCCGGCTCTGGCCGCGTCCAGCGAATGGGCGGAGGTCGAAGGCGGATCGGTGCGGATTGTCACCGAAGGACTGCCCGATGAAGCGGGAATGCTTCGCGGCGCGCTGGAGATCGATCTCAAACCGGGCTGGAAGACCTATTGGCGCGATCCGGGCGAGAGCGGCATCCCGCCGACGGTTACGGTCATTTCTCCCGAAGGTGGCGCGGAAGCGGATATCGGCTTTCCAGCTCCTGCCCGGTTTAACGAGGGATTCTCGGTTTGGGCGGGCTACGACCGGTCTGTTGCCCTCGCGCTGACCTTCAGCCTGCCCGACGCCGGAACCGTCGAGCGACTGGGGATTTCGGTCTTTCTGGGTATTTGCGAGGTAATCTGCATTCCCGTCCAGGCCGGACTCGACGTCGATCTGACCAACAACAGCGAAGCCGTTCTCGACCGTGATGTGGTTGAGGGAGCCTTTGCCGTGCTGCCGCGCGCTGCCGATCCCGGCTTCGGCGCTGCATTGCGCGAGTTCCACCGGGGCAACATCGTCGTCGATGCAGAGATTCCATCAGGATCGGGAGAGGCAGAGCTGTTTGTCGTGTCGACCGAAGACTGGGCTTTCGGCACCCCGAAGCGAACTGGCGGGCCATCGGGAACAGCATTCGACATACCGATACTCATGGCTCCGGAATCGCACGCCTCGCCCGATACCGTCCACTATACGCTGGTCGCCGGCGAGGACGCCGTGTCGGGCACATTCGAAATCGCCCGATAGAGCCTTGGCGCGATTGCACACCGGCTGCGAACGGTTATAAGCCTCTGGCGATTTCTCCTGGACAAGGCACGGCGATGACAATTTCTGTCGGCGACAAGCTCCCCGAGGGCACCCTCAAGCGGGTAACCCCCGACGGAGCGAAAGACGTGATCGTCGAGGAATTCTTCGGCGGGCGAAAGATCGTGCTTTTCGGCGTGCCGGGTGCGTTCACGCCGACCTGCAGCAACAGCCACCTTCCCGGCTTCATCGAAAACCGCGACGCCATCCTCGGGAGAGGCGTCGACGCGGTCGCCGTGATTGCCAACAACGATCACCATGTGATGACCGCCTGGGCCCGCTTCACCGGCGCGGAGGACAAGATCGAGTTCCTCGCCGACGGCAACAGCACCTTCATCGACGCTCTCGGGCTGCTCGTGGACATGTCGCCGGGCGGGCTCGGGCGGCGTACGCTTCGCTTTTCGATGATCGTGGAGGACGGCGTGGTGACGACGCTCAACACCGGCGACAAGCCCGGACAGGCCGAGATTACGGGTGCGGCGCGCATTCTCGATCAGCTCTAGAAGCTTTATCCGGCCGTGCTGGATTTTCCGGCTGAAGCCTTCTTGCGCTTGGCCGGCTTGTAGTCTGCCAGGCCTTCCCGCGCCAGTTCGTCGGCCCGCTCGTTTTCTGGGTGTCCGGCATGGCCCTTCACCCAGTGCCACACGATCTCGTGGCGTCTGACAAGCTCGTCCAGCTCCTGCCACAGTTCGACGTTCTTGACCGGCTTCCTGGCCGCGGTCTTCCAGCCGTTGCGTTTCCAGCCGTGGATCCAGCCGGAAATGCCGTCCTTGACGTAGTTGGAATCGGTGTGGATTGCGATGCGGTGCGGGCCGCCCTTCAGCGCCTCCAGCGCACGGATGGCGGCCATCAGCTCCATGCGGTTGTTTGTGGTGTCCGCCTCACCGCCCTTCAATTCACGCACGGTGCCATTGTAGCGCAGGATCGCTCCCCAGCCGCCCGGTCCGGGATTGCCGGAACAGGCGCCGTCGGTGAAAATCTCGATCACCTTCATGCGCGGTCCAACCCGTATTCGGAGGCCGAGCGAACCGCGCTGTGAAAGCGCACGCGCCGCAAATACTCCTTCGGATCGCGCTTCTGAACCATTGCCCCATCGGCCACATGCAGCCAGTCATAGAGACGCGTCATCAGGAAGCGCAGCGCGGAACCGTGCGCCAGCACCGGAAGCGCCTCAGCCTCATCATCGGTTAGCGGCCGCACAGTCTGGTAGCCGGAAAGCAGCGCCATCGCCTTGGTCTGGTTGAAGGAATGGTCCTTCTCGAAACACCAGGCGTTGAGACAGGTGGCGAGGTCATAGGCGAGAAAATCGTTGCAGGCGAAATAGAAGTCGATCAGGCCGGACAGCTCGCCGCCCAGAAAGAAGACGTTGTCGGGAAACAGGTCGGCATGGATGACGCCTTCGGGGAGCTCTTTCGGCCAGTTGGCGGCAAGCATCGCGAAATCGGCTTCGATCTCGGTCTCGAGACCCGGCTCCACTTCGTCCGCACGGTCGCGCGAATCGTCCCACAACTTCCTGGCCCCGCCCATCGACATCGCGTTCTCGCGGCGCAGCGGAAAATCCCGCCCGGACAAATGCAGCTCGGCCAGCGCCACGCCAACCTGCCGGCAATTTGCGGCGGTCGGCCTGCGCACCCAGAAACCTTCGAGGAAAGTGATGATCGCGGCGGGACGGCCGGCGATGGTGCTGATCAGTTCGCCGTCGCGGCGCTCAACCGGCAAGGGACAGGAAATCCCCTTCGTAGCCAGATGCTGCATGAGGCCGAGAAAAAACGGCAGGTCGTCGCGTTCAACGCGCTTCTCGTAGAGCGTGAGGATGTATTCGCCGACGCCGGTGTGGAGCACGTAGTTCGAGTTTTCCGAGCCTTCGGCGATGCCGCGATAGGACCGCAGTTCGCCGATGTCATATTCGGTGAGGAGTGCCGCCAGCTCCGTTTCGGAAATGTCGGTGTAGACAGCCACTCAAGCCGCCCCGTTGACGAAGGCCATGTCGGCCTGGGTCATCTCGGTGTCGCGCAGGACGCGGTTGACCGGGAAATTCTCGTCCTCCCTGACGGTGAGCGCCACATCGACAGTGACGTCGAAGCGCTCGCGAAAGGCCTCGATGATCTCGTCGACGATGATTTCGGGCGCCGACGCGCCGGCCGAAAGGCCGATCGTGGCCACCGCGCCGAGCGCATCCCACGGTATCTCGGAGGCGCGCTGCACGAGCAGGCCGCGCGCCGCGCCCGCCCGTTCCGCGACTTCGACCAGCCGTCTGGAATTGGATGAGTTGGGGGCGCCGACGACCAGGAAGAGGTCGGTGCCCGGAGCGGCAAGCTTCACCGCCTCCTGACGGTTCGTCGTCGCGTAGCAGATCGATTCCGACGCGGGCGGCTGCAACGCCGGAAAACGTTTCTCCAACGCGCGGATGACGCCCGCGGTGTCCTCTACCGACAAGGTGGTCTGGGTGACGTAGCCAAGCGCTTCCGGATCCGGCGGGTCAATCCGCTCCACATCGACTTCGGTCTCGACCAGCGTCACGGTGCCCGTTTCGAGCTGGCCCATCGTGCCGATCACTTCGGGATGGCCGGCATGGCCGACGAGAAGCACGTGGCGGCCGAGCCGCTGATGGCGCATCGCCTGCTTGTGGACCTTGGAGACCAGCGGGCATGTCGCGTCGAGGTAGAAAAGGTTGCGCGCTTCGGCGTCCGCCGGCACGGATTTGGGAACGCCGTGGGCGGAAAACACGACCGGCCGGTCGCGGTGGTCGGATGGAATCTCGTCGAGTTCCTCGATGAAGATCGCGCCCCGCTCGCGCAGTCCGTCGACCACGTAGCGGTTGTGCACGATCTCGTGGCGGACATAGACCGGCGCGCCGTATTTCTTCAGCGCCAGCACGACGATCTGGATGGCGCGGTCGACGCCGGCGCAGAAGCCGCGCGGCTCGCACAGCCTGATCGTCAGCGGCGGTTTCGCTGCATGTTCCCTATGGTCGGCGGTAGCGTTCATAGCGCGCAAATGGAGTGCCGCGGCAGGGGCTGTCAAGGGCGCGCGCCGTCGTCGCCGCGACGGCGGCGAAATCGAAGGAATGCTATGACGACCAGCACCGCGGCCAGCCCGTACCAGGTCACGGCATATTGCAGATGGCTGTTGGGCAGGTCGACCAGCGTCACCCCGCCGATGGGCAGGCCGCCCGGCACCGGCGCATCGTCCGCGTCGATGAAAAACGGCAGAATCTCGGTTCCGGCCGGCAGACCGGCGGTCTGCGTCATCGCGGAGATGTCCTTCCAGTAGAACATGTTCTTGACCGGCTCATTGTCGGGCACGATGAAGGACGGCTTTTCATGGAGAGGGTTGCGGGCAAGCCCGGCGACGTCGACCGTGCCCTCCACCTGGCCCTGCCGGCGCGTGGCCGGGTCCTTGCGGTCGTAGGGAACGAAACCGCGATTGACGAAGACGGCGAGTCCGTCCGCCAGCATCAGCGGCGTGTAGACGTTGAAGCCGGACTGGCCTTTCCAGGTGGTGAAGAAGTGCCGCTCGCCGGCATGCAGATACCGCCCGTTCGCCACGACCGGCCAGTATTCAATGTCGCCGCCGACGCGGAACTGCGCGTCGGCTTCGACGAGGCTCATGGGCGCGGCTTGCGTCCGCTCCTCGATCGCCGACAGCAGGCCCTGCTTCCATTGCAGGCGGTAGACCTGCCATGTGCCCAGCGCGAGCAGGACACCGAAGGCGGAGGCCAGCAGAACAAGAATGGCGAGAGACCGTAGGCCTCCGGTTCGCCGCGCGGCGGTCCCGCTCATTCGCCGCCGCCCAGCCGCCCCTCGGCCGCCCTGTTGCGGTACTGCAGCGTGATCAGCACGCCCTTGATGAGCCTGAGCGCGGTCAGGCAGAGCGCGATTGCGAGCGGTATCCAAAGCAGGAAATGCACGAGGAGCGGCGGGTTGAGAGTCACTTCCATCCACAGGGCCAGACCGACGACGATGAAGCCGATGATCAGGATGACGAACACGGCCGGACCGTCGCCGGCGTCCGCGAAGCTGTAGTCCAGACCGCACACGCCGCAGCCCTTGCCCACGGTGAGGAAGCCGGAAAACAGCCGGCCTTCACTGCAACGCGGGCAGCGCCCGGACAGACCGGCGCGGATCGGGTCGACCGGCGCCCAGACCGCCGTGTCCCGGTGTTTTTTCCTGTCGTTCATGGCCTGATCTCGATCGCTGTTCCGTTTTCGACCATATCCCAGATCTCGTCCATGTTCTCGTCGGTGACGGCGATGCAGCCGTTGGTCCAATCGATGCGCTGGAGAAGCCACGACCACCAGCCGAAGCCGTTCGGCTGCCCGTGGATCATGATGTCGCCGCCGGGGCTATGGCCTGCGGCAGCGGCGGCTGCCCTGTCGGCGCTGTTTGGATAGGAGACATGGATGGAGCGGTGGAAGGCGCTGCCGGGGTTGCGCCAATCGAGAACGTAGCGGCCCTCCGGCGTGCGTTCGTCGCCTTCGCGCCGCTTGTGCCCCACCGGGCTGTCTCCCAGCGCGATGTCATAGCTGCGCACCGTCTCGGTTCCGGCCATGAGCATGAGCTTGCGCGCCGCCTTCTCCACAATCACCAGATCGATGCGAGGCGGCTCGCCGGCCCGCGCGGCCGTGACCAGGATAGCCAGCGCCAAAATGGCGATGGCGGCACGAACAAAACCCGTCATGCCGCCACCATCCACATTCAATGCGTCCAAATCGCGGACGCGGCGTTCAGTGCGCGATTGTCGCTCCCGCGGACGCCCAGACGTAGACGCAGGCGAAGAGGAACAGCCACACCACGTCAACGAAATGCCAGTACCAGGCAGCGGCCTCGAAGCCGAAATGCTGCTGCGGCGTGAAGTGGCCGGCCATGGCGCGCAGCAGGCAAACAAACAGGAAGATCGTCCCGATCAGCACGTGGAAGCCGTGGAAGCCGGTCGCCATGAAGAAGGTCGCGCCGTAGATCGACTGCGAGAACTGGAACGGCGCTTCGGCATATTCGTAAGCCTGCACGCACGAGAACAGAACGCCCAGCGCTACCGTCAGCGCCAGGCCCCAGATGAGACCCTTGCGGTCGTTGTGCAGCAGCGCGTGGTGCGCCCAGGTCACGGTCGTACCGGACAGGAGCAGGATGATCGTGTTGTAGAGCGGCAGGTGCCAGGGATCGAGCACTTCCACGCCTTCTGGCGGCCACTGCCCTCCGGTAAACTCGGTCCGCGCCACCTGTGCGACTTCATTGGCGAACAGGCTGGCGTCGAAAAAGGCCCAGAACCAGGCGACGAAGAACATCACCTCGGAGGCGATGAACATGATCATGCCGTAGCGCAGATGCAGCGACACGACGCGGGTATGGTCACCCGCATGAGCTTCCTTGATCGTGTCCGACCACCAGGCGAACATCGTGTACAGCACGATCGCGAAACCGACGAAGAACAGCCAAGGGTTGGCGAGGTTGTAGCCGAACACCGGGAACTCGCCGCCATTGATGTAGCGCATCCACGCAACACCGCCGATAGCCATGATGAGCGCGCCCGTCGCCCCGATGACCGGCCAGGGGCTCGGATCCACCAGGTGATAATCGTGTTGCTTCGCGTGCGAGTCAGCCATGTCAGCCCCCGAGATTTGCGCCCGCCTTGGGCAGGGATACGGATTTGTTGGTGTCCACCGACGGCTCGTCGATCGGATAGAATGTATAGGAAAGCGTGATGGTGCTGTTGTTCTTCATCTCCGGCAGATCGACGATCGCCGGATCGATGTAGAAGACGACGGGCATTTCGATTTTTTCGCCCGGTGCAAGCGTCGTGTCGGTAAAGCAGAAACACTCGACCTTCATGAAATAGGCGCCGGCGAATTGCGGCGTCACGTTGAAGGAGGAGCGGCCGAAGCTGGCGCTCCCGGAGAGGTTTCTGGCAACGTATGCGACCTGCATCGTCTCGCCGATCTTCATCGTCACATCGCGCCGTTCGGGTTTGAATTCCCACGGCAGGCCCGACGACGTATTCGCGTCGAAACGGACGGTGATCTTCCTGTCGAGAACGGTGTCGGAATATTGTTCGGCGCGCTGCGTCGTGCCGCCATAACCGGTCACCTGGCAGAACAGCTGATAGAGCGGCACGGCGGCGTAGGCCATGCCGACCATGCCAACGACAAATGCGCCGCAGGCGAGCGCGATGACGCTGTTGTTCGCGAGTCGTTTCGGCTTTACCTGATTGTCGCCCTGTCCGCTCATGCCGGCCTCAAAACGTCCGGTCAAGGATCGAAGGACCGAACTTCACCAGCGTCGTAACGTAGAAAATCACCACGAGGGCGCCAAGCGCCAGAGCCAGCGCGATCGAGCGGCTGCGCCGCGCCTTCTTCTGCCGGTCAGTCAGATCGATAAATTCCTGCTCAGCCGGCTTCATGCGCCCATGCTCCGCAGGACGATGTGGTCGACGAGGATCAGAGCGAAAATCGCAAACAGGTAAAGCAGCGAATAGCCGAACAACGCCTTGGCGGGCTTGATCTCGTCCGACGCCCACACTTTCCAGGCATACCACACGAAGCCGGCGCCAAGAGCCAGGGCAGCCGCACCGTATGCCATTGATGCATGGCCAAATACCGCCGGCAGAACGCCGGCTACAGCGACGAGAACCGCATAGGCGAATATCTGCCGGCGCGTGGAGGCTTCACCGGCGACGTTGGGCATCATCGGAATGCCGGCCTTGGCGTAGTCGGCCTTCGAAAACAGCGCCAGCGCCCAGAAATGCGGCGGCGTCCACAAGAAGATGATCATAAACAGGATCACGCTTTCCAGGCCGATCGACCCCGTCGCTGCGGCCCATCCAATCATCGGCGGGAAGGCGCCTGCCGCGCCGCCGATGACGATGTTCTGCGGCGTCGAGCGCTTCAGCCACATCGTGTAGATGACGGCATAGAAGAAGATCGTGAAGGCCAGCATGGCGGCCGCCAGCCAGTTGGCGACGAGCCCCAGCGTCATCACCGAAAGCGCCGAAAGCACGAGGCCGAACGCAAGCGCATCGACCGCGCGCACGCGCCCGGCGGGAATGGGCCGCTTGGACGTTCTTGCCATCAAGCGGTCGATATCGGCGTCAAACCACATGTTGAGCGCCCCGGAAGCGCCCGCGCCGACGGCAATTGCCAGAATGGAGACGATCGAAAGGAAAGGGTTCAACTGGACCGGCGCCACGACGAGGCCGACGAATGCGGTGAACACCACAAGCGACATGACGCGCGGCTTCAATAGGGCGATGAAATCACCCGCCGTCGCTTCCGTGACGGAAACGTCCGCGCTGTCTAGATGCCGTGTGTCGACAAGAGCCATGAACAACAATTCCGCTTCGTATTATCGGCGAGGCCGCCGGTAGGTTCCGGCGGCCGCCAATTGCTCTAGCTGATCTTGGGCAGCTTTTCCCACTGGTGGAAAGGCGGCGGCGAAGGCAGCTGCCATTCCAGCGTCGTCGCGCCCTCGCCCCAGGGATTGGCGCCCGCTTCACGTTTCTTGGCGAACGCCTCGAACACGCCGATCAGGAACACCACCACGCCCAGCGCCGACAGGTAGGACCCGTAGGAGGAAACCAGGTTCCAGCCGGCAAAGGCATCCGGATAGTCGATGTAGCGGCGCGGCATGCCCGCCAGACCGAGGAAGTGCTGCGGGAAGAAGATCAGGTTGACGCCGATGAACGTCATCCAGAAATGCGTCCGTGCGATAAGCGGCGAGTACATGTATCCGGTCATCTTCGGGAACCAGTAGTACCAGGCGGCGAAAATGGCGAAGACCGCGCCCATCGACAGCACGTAGTGGAAGTGCGCCACGACATAATAGGTGTCGTGCATGGCGCGATCGAGACCGGCATTGGCGAGCTGCACGCCCGTAACACCGCCGATCGTGAACAGGAAGATGAAGGCGATCGCCCATAGCATGGGTGTGCGCAGCGAGATCGATCCGCCCCACATCGTCGCGATCCAGGAGAATATCTTCACGCCGGTCGGCACCGCGATCACCATCGTGGCGAACACGAAATAACGCTGCGTGTCGAGCGAGATGCCGGTGGTGTACATGTGGTGCGCCCACACGACGAAACCGATCGCGCCGATCGCCACCATGGCGTAGGCCATGCCGAGATAGCCGAACACCGGCTTTCTGGAGAAGGTCGAGATGATGTGGCTGACGATGCCGAAGCCGGGCAGGATCAGGATGTAGACCTCGGGATGCCCGAAGAACCAGAACAGGTGCTGGAACAGGATCGGGTCGCCGCCGCCGTCAGGGGTGAAGAAGGTGGTGCCGAAATTGCGGTCGGTCAGCAGCATGGTGATGCCGCCGGCCAGCACGGGCAGCGACAGAAGCAGCAGGAACGCGGTCACAAGAACCGACCAGACAAACAACGGCATCTTGTGCAGCGTCATGCCCGGGGCGCGCATGTTGAAGATCGTGGTGATGAAATTGATCGCCCCCAGGATCGACGACGCGCCGGCTATGTGCAGGGACAGGATCGCAAGATCCATGGCCGGGCCGGGTTGCCCGGTGGTGGACAGCGGCGGGTAGATCGTCCAGCCGCCGCCGACGCCATAGGCGCCGGGCGCGCTCGGCATGAACATCGACAGCAGCAGCAGGATGAACGCCGGCGGCAGCAGCCAGAACGAGATGTTGTTCATGCGCGGAAAGGCCATGTCCGGCGCGCCGATCAT
>JBBDJD010000022.1:527953-548374 GCA_040880025.1 Rhizobiaceae bacterium | reverse complement strand
AGACCCACGGACTCTGACTCCGTTAGTCCTGGTTCGAATCCAGGTTCCCCAGCCACTCTAACTCTCTGAAATTGCAGCGTTTTTAGCAAATTCATATGAGGGACGGCGTATTGCAGTGGCATGCAACAAAAAGCCAATAAAAACAACGTCCCACCACAACGGGCCACAAACTCCCTGCAACCGAGTTGCAACCGCCACCGGTAAAATTTTGCGCTTTGCGAACGTGTAAGGCCGTGCTTTCATGCGCGCGCAACATAGCCCCTCCGCTTTCGGGGCACGAGACAGGCCGTAACTAGCAGAGCACGGCGTAGGCGCAATCAGCGCCGACGGTCTCATCGTCGGCGCTCCAAGGAGACCGACAATGGCAGAAAGCAAAATCCAGCAAGACGAGAATCACGATATCGCTTGGCGGCCTTGGTGTTGCGGCGGTTTTGGACGATCTCATCAAGCACACGACCGTCCTGGTCGACGGCGCGCCACAGCCGGTGTCTCCTGCCGACGATGGTAATGACCACCTCGTCCAGATGCCACACGTCGTTCTGGTTGGGCTAGCAGGCCTCCTGCGGGTTCAGCAGCCGAAATAGCGTTGGGGTCCGTTCTTTGACGGCGCCGGCCGCGAAGACGTCGGCCACTTTCAAGCGGACGAGGTCGCAACCGCGCAATTTGCTATCTACACAGCTTTGCGCACTCCTTCGGGATAAGCAGGGCGAAGACTAACCTTTCGAATAACGGCGCACCGTGCGTATGGCCAATATGAGCACCAAAAGCGGACGGGCAACTGTCGGCCCCAAAGGCGACATTTCGAGAACAGTCCGGCAGGACATGGTGTTTCCGCACAATATATGTTGCCGCGTTGCCGAAACGGCATCGAATTGCACGAAAATCTGAACTTCTTTCGAACATCCTCTTCGCGCTATCTATGGCGCGCCGCGTCGGGAAAGGGGACCTCATGGCCTATGTGATCACGGAGCCCTGCATCGACATCAAGGATGGCGACTGCACACAGGTATGCCCCGTCGATTGCATCTACGAGGGTGGCCGTATGTTCTACATTCACCCGGAGGAATGCGTGAATTGCGGCCTGTGCCTGTCCATCTGCCCGGTCGACGCGATCGTGTGGGACGGTGAGATCACGGAGGATCAGCGCCGGTTCGAAGCCGTCAACCGCGAATATTTCGAGGATGCGGTGACCGCGCTCGGCTCGCCCGGGGGTTGGGATAAGCGCTCTACCACGACGATCGACCATCCGATCGTGGCCACCCGCCCCCTGCGTCAGCCCCAGCAAGCGCGCGAGGCATGAGAGTGATGAAGCCGGAAGGAAGGAACCGCGCGCTGCGCGGCGTGCTCGCGGCGGTGCCGACCCCGGTTACTCCCGGCGGCGAACCGGATACGGAGCGCTTCCTCGTGCATGCGCACTGGTGCTTGGACAATGGCTGCGACGGCCTGAACGTTCTTGGAACGACGGGGGAAGCGAACTCGCTCTCGAAAAGCCAGCGGCTGGTCGTCATGGAAGCAGTTGCCGATGGTCTCGACCCGAGCCGGCTGATGGTCGGCACAGGAACGCCGGATGCCACCACAACCATTGAGCTGACGCGTGCCGCCGAGGACATGGGCTATGCCGGCGCGCTCATCCTGCCACCATATTATTATAAAGGCGTCTCCGATGACGGGCTTTTCAATTGGTTTGCCTCGGTGATCGAGGCGACCGAAGGGATACGCATTTATCTCTACAATTTTCCGCAGATGACAGGCGTCCCGCTGACACACGCCCTCGTCCGCCGCCTCGCCGAGGCCTACCCTAACCGTGTCGCCGGCGCGAAGGATAGTTCGGGAGACCTCGCCTACGCGGCCGAGATTGCTTCCATCGATGGCCTGGACATCTTTCCCAGCGACGAGGCCGCTCTCGCGCTTGCCGAAACCGAGGGCTTTGCCGGATGCATCTCCGCAACCGTCAACGTGACAGCATCGCTCGCGGCCCGCCTTTGGCGAGCCCAGACCGATACCGCCTTGCTGGCGAAAGTGAGGAGTCGCCGACAAAGCATTGCGGCACACCCGCTTATCCCGGCCGTCAAGCATCTGGTCGCGCGCCTGCATGCCGACACCGGGTTCGAACGCCTTTTGCCGCACCACTTCGGATTTGTTCATCTTGATATCTCCTAACAGTTTGAATGGCATGGATATTTTGGCGGTTCGATAGCCGCCGTTTCGTGCGTAAGGCAGTTTCTCGGCAAAGACCAATTTGAGCACCGCCCTGCGGTCCTCGATGCGTGGCGAGTGCCAGAGTTTGCAAGGGTTTGCGAGGAACGCGAAGGCGGTTCGATAGGTTTCGTCGAACGCGGCCAGCGGCTTGCCGCACGTGGCGATCTTTTCGCGGGCCAACGCCTTTTGTTCTTCGAGCGCGCGGATGCGGTTTTCGTATGCAGCGACGACGGAATCACTTGATGCATCGACAATGCGGTCGAGCAGATTGTCGAGTTTGGTCTCGATCAGCCGGACTTCCTTTAAAAGTGCCGCCGAACGCGTGGCGCTGCTTTTCAGCTTGGCGTCCCACAGATCGCGGAACATGTCGAAGGCAAGATTGAACAGCTCCTCGGTCGGCTGCAATTCGCGCAGCAACTCCTCGAACGCGCCTTCGACCTTCTCGCGGCGGAAGGATTTGCGGTATTCCGCGCAGCCTTTCGTATCGCACAGATAATAGGGGTATTTGCGCGAGCGGCCCTTCGACCAGCAGGCGGTCAGCGGCTCGCCGCAACAATCGCACGTCACGAAGCCGCGCAGCACGAAGTCGAGATGCAGGTCCTTCCTGGTCGGCGCTTTGGCGATGCCCTTGCGGCGTTCCTGAATGGCGTGCCAGGTCTCCAGCGAGATCAGCGGCTCGTGCTTGCCGGGCAGGAAGTGGATGCCCCAGGCCTCATGATGGATATAGCCCGCATAGACGGGACGCGACAGCAGTTCGGTGACGCGCTCGGGATGAACCTCGCCATTGGAGCTCTTCGGCCATGAGGGCTGGCATTGAAGGAAGCGCTTGACCTCGACCGGGGTTTCGAAGCGGCCCGACGCATAGCCGTCGAGCGCTTCGGCCGCGATCGTCGCCAGCGGTTCGTCGCGCACCAGCAGCTTGCCGTGGCCGGGGGTCTTTTCGTATCGATAGCCGATCGGCGCCTGGAAGACCCAGTATCCGCCCATGGCGCGGGCGCGCATGCGGTTCCTGGTCTGCTCGCCATTCTTCTGGCGCTGGTGCTGGGAGACGGAGGCGAGCAGGTTCTCGACCAGCACAGAATCGGAATCCTCGCCGAACTCGATCGACGGGCTGACCAGCTTGCCGCCGGCATTGGCGATCGCGGTGCGCAGTTGAAGATGCGCTTCCAGATTGCGCGCCAGCCGGGAGATGTCGTCGATGATGACGGCGCAGCCCTGCCTGCGGTTCTTCTTGAGGAAGTTGAGCATGGCGATCATGCCGGGGCGTGAGGCACTGCCGCCGCTGATGTCGTCGCGGAAGACTTTGAGCACCTCCATATCCTTGTAGGAGGCATATTCGCGGCATCTGGTCTCCTGCGAGGCCAGCCCGTCGCCCTCGCGCAGCTGCTTGGTGCTCGACACGCGCGCGTAAATGACGGCTTTCTGGAGGTTCTGATCGGTCATCGCGGCCCTTGCTGACCCCGCTGTTTGCCCGGCTCTGTTCTCACTTGGCGTCCGCCATCCTTTCGGCTCACGCGCGCACCTTCGAATGGCACGAGGGCGGCGCGGAGATTGTCAGCCAGGACTCCTTCGTTGCTCACGTCGAACGCACGGGATGGGCTTTCCAGGCTGGCGCCCATCTCGTGGATCGCATCCCGTATCGAGACGTAGGCCTCAACGCTGCGCGCCAGCGCGGCGATGTCGTCGACGAGAACGACGACCGGTTCGGAGCGATGATCGCCGAGCCATGCGAGCATCTTGTCAAGCTCAGGCCTCGAGACGGTCATTCCCGACGCCAAATCACAGAAGGTGGCGACGACTTCATAGTGAGGCAGGCGGGCGTATTCCCGGCATCGCGCCTCCTGGGCGGCGAGGTGTTCCGCATGGCCGCGCCGGGCGCTTGCCTGGCGGCAGTAGATGACGGCTTTGGTAGGTTGGGATTCGGGTTTCATTGTCTCTATCGCTTTCTCCTTGTCTCAAGAATCGGCCTCTCGGCCGAACGTATCGGCCAGCCTGTCCTCATTGTCGGGGGTGGTGTCGTCCCGGCAGTCTACCATGGACAGGGCTGCGGATTCATCTTTCGCGGCGGACTTACCCCCAGCTGCCGCCCTGGTCGTGCCGTCTTTCGGCGGACCGGCCTGCGAGGAATCGCGCGCGCGCGCTTCATCCGCGTGCGGCCTGCCTTCCAGCATCATGCAGTGCTGGACCGGATCGTCCCCGAAGGCGCGATCGACGAAGTTCTGCATGATCCGCCACACCGCCTTCAACAGCTCCTTCTTTTGTTCTTCCGGCAGGTCGAAACGGTCGACATGGTGCCGGTATTTGTCGAGATCGATGTCGCTCATCGTGAACCGCCTTTCCGCGAGGTGAAGGCATGGCGGCCGGGCGCGCATGGGCGGGAAAGCCGTCCCTTGCCGGCGGCCTTCCCGATTTTAATGCGCTTCATCCCGACTGCCATGATCTGTGCTCCGCTGTCTCAAGGCCGCGGACGCGGGCGTGAAGCGGACGAGCGACGGGCGGGAGCCTCGCGATTGCCACTATCGCGTCGGGCGCCACGGCGCGGCCCATCGCCATCCTCCGAACGCGAGCGCCCGTTGTCATCGCCATCACCATTCTGGCGCGAGCGTTCCTTCTCGGCCTCGATCTGCGGACGGTAGAACTCGTCTTCGAGCTTCTTGCCCCAGTCGTAGAGATCGGAGCCTTCGGCGGCCTTGAACTCCTCCTTCATGATGCGCTTGGCGCCGGCGTCGGTAATGTCTAGTTCCTTGGCCAGCTCCTGGCCCTGATGGGCGAAGGCGCGGTTGAAGTTGATCTTGTCGCCTTTCTCGATCATGTCGCCGACGGCCAGCGCGAAGTCATAGGCGAGCTTGCGGCTGGGTTCGGCAATCTTTGCCTCGCGTTCGGCGAGCTGCTCGCGCATCTGGTTCATCGATTGCCCGGTGCGGGCCTTGAACAGATCGCGCAATATGGTCTCGGCCTTGGCCGCATCGATCTTTTCGGTGCGGGCGAAGGCATAGGCGTAGTCGCCGAGCTTGTCCTTGAAGGCGCCGCTCTTTTTGATCTCCCGTTCGATGATACCGGTGATCGCAATCCCCTCGTCGAATTGGGCATCGGTCAGAAGCCTGCCCGAGAAGCTCTCGCGAGCCTCCATGACACGGTCCTGTTCTTTTTCGTCATATTGGTAGTCCATGCTCTTTCTCCTTTCGTTGTTGTGAAGAGACATATATTCCTAGCACTAGGACACAATTCCTGTTCTGGATTCAAGAACAAAACACGAACGATTGTTGCGTTTTGTTTGCCATAACCTTCCGCAGGCCTTGTGTTTCGTGTTGCCCGGCATGGTCACCGCTCCCGGTTCCGATGCCGCGAGATGCGCCTGTCGATCTCGGGGCGACTGTCGGCCGCACGGGTGAATGCATCACGGGATTGGCCGTGCTGCGCATTCTGTCGCTCTGATTGTTCGAGGATCGCCTGCAGCTCGCGGCGCTCGTAATCATCGATCGCCGCGATGCGCCGGTGGTGACGTTCGCGCACGTTGATCTGTGCCTGGCGCAGGGTGTCGGCCGGGCTGAACCGATCCTCTTGCGCCCACCACGGCTTGAACTCGCGCACCACGTCCCCGGCCTGGTCGATGAGGCGGCGGCGTTCCTGTTCGACGCGCGTCTCGAAGCGGCCGGCGTAGGCGTCCTTTTCGCGAGCGCGCAGGTCGGCGCAACGCAGCTTTGTATCGGTTGCCTTCTGCACCAGATCCGGCCAGCGGAGCATCACGCTTTGGCCGCGCAACGCATTCAGTTCGAAGACGCGGCGCAGTTCCTCCGACACGTTCACGGTGATGTCGCTCATCGTCCGGTTCCCCGGCTGGTTTGTTTGCGGAACAGCACCCAGCCGCAGCGCCCATTCGTCGCCGGCACGGTGAAGCCGCCATAAGGACCGGCGAAGCTGCATGTGATGTAATGGCGTGAACCGAATCCGGTCGCGCCGCCCTGGAACGAGTACGACCAGATGACGTGCGGCAGCCCCCAGGCCCGGTAGATGCCGAACAACAAAAGCGGCACGACGATCCAGACGAGATAGGAGAGACGGAACAGGCGCGGCCGGTTCATGACGCGCCTCCGTCAGGTGTCGTCGGCCCCGCCGGTCCGTCAGGCCGGCCAATAGGCAATGTCACCACCGGATCGGGCGCAAGCCGTCCGCCCTCGACCGGGTTGTCGGCGAGATCGTAGCAATAGGGCGCGGCCTGGTTCTGCCTGAACTTCAGGCAATGGATGAAGCCGACGCCGGCGATGTGGATGATCTGTTCGTTGGCTGGTAGCCGCATCAGCTCTTCAGCCGTCAGAATACGCTGGTGACCGATCGAGTAGTTGCCGCTGAAGCTGGTTCGGTCGGATTGCAGGCCGATCCCGCGATTGACGTTGAGTGCCTCGCCCATCGCCTTGGAGACCCGTTCGGCCTCCTCGAAGTTGGAGAACTTCAGCCACTGCTTGACCGTGCAGTTCTCTTCCAGAAGGGCGGTTTCCTTCTCGCCATATTTGCGCACGACATCCTGGCGGGACTGCGCGATGAAGTGGGTGCGCGCGCCAAAAGCTCTTTGAATGGTGACGCGGTTCAGCGCATCGCGCAGCGGCGCGTTGCAGAACTCGTCGAGGATATAATCGGCGCGGCCGGCATTGCCGGTCAGTTGCGCGTTCATCAGCGCCAGGAAGTGAAGCGCGTAATACGCGCCCTGCCGCTCGGCATAACGCGCCTCGTTGACGAAACACACGATCCAGTGCTCGTCGATCAGTTGCGCATGAGTATGCGTTGGCGACCGCCCTGCGCCGGCAAGCGGTCCGGAGCCGAAGATCTTGAGCGCGGTGAGCGCGGCGCGCAGATGTTGCGCGTAGTGTTCGGGGTTGTTGGCGCGCATCGACAGCAATTGCCGCGCCGATGCCGCGAGCCCCGCATAGATGCCTTCCGCGGCTTCCTCGACCGCCCGGTTCCATGTGCGCGGATCGGCCATCAGCGCATGAAGCCCGCCCGGATAACAATGGCGCGGGCTCTGGTCGAGCAGCGCGTTGATGCCGAACTCCTGGTACTGTCGCGGTTCCTCGCGCCAGTAAAAGTTTTTCGCGTCATCCTTCGGCTCGTCGATCAGCGCGTGGACGATGTTCTCGATGATGAAGGGCAGGTCGCTGCTTTCGTTGAAGAAGGCTTCGACCGCCGCGCCAAACGGATTGAGCTCGATGCGCCATGGGCAGGACGGGCCGAGCGTGCCGGCTTCATCGACCACGCCGAATCTGCGGCCGTATTTCTGGCACATGGCGCCGATCTGGGCGGCGATCTCGCCGTCCTTGACGTCATTGATAAACAGCGCGCGGGTTGTGTCCGACAGCAGGCATTCGATCGCCGGCAGCGAGACGCAGGTTGTCTTGCCGCCACCCGCGGCCGCGAAGGTCAGCGACGAGCCCGCATTGGCCGGCTCGCAGATCGGGCGGCCGTCGAAGGTCAGCCCCAATATTCGGCGGCCAATCGGCACCGACGCGGGCTCCGGCTTGTGGCGGCGAAACAGTCTCATTCGACCATCCCCGCCTTCCTGAGATCATCGAGCGTGGCAAGCCGGGCGGATTTGGGAGCGCCACCAAGCGCCATGTATTCGGCGATCGTTTTCTCCTTCTGGTAATGCGCCAGGGCGGCGCGCACCGCATTGCCGAGCCCGGAGGCTGCTGCCAGCCACAACAGGATGCTCAAGAGGCCCAGCCCCCACCATTCGGGCGTGTCGGGCCAGATAGACCAGGCGATGATGGCGGAGAGGCACGCCGCCAGAAGCTGCGTGTTGACGGTGACGATCGTGCCGCCGCTGCCGTGGAAGCCGTTCATGATACGGCCTCCTGCTGCAAAGTGTTTCGGACGCGCATGATGCGGGCGCGTATGCGGTTGAGTTCGCCATGAGTGCCCCAAACCACGCTAGCGAACTCACTGCCGCGCAGATCGCGCGAGAGAAGCTTCAATTGACCGATCTGGCCCGCCGCCAGCGGCACCAAGATTGAGGCCAGCAGCGTGATGACGATCTCATGTGCATAGAGAAGATCCATGAACATGGCCGCGAAGCCGAAGAAGGCGACGCCGAACACGGCACCCGGCATCAGAAAGGGGCGAGGCACGCCCACAACGGTCGAGGGCGTGATCAGATAGGAGGCACGATGCGTGACGACCGCGTTTTCCTCGACCCGGATATATCCCAAGATCATCGCTCTCATCCCTTCATTGCGCATTGGTCGGAGCCGAGCGCGGATTGCAGTCCGGCGTCGAGATCGGACGCTGCGCGCGGCACGACGAGGCGAAGCGAGCCGGCGGCGATCGCCAGCGAAACGCGCTCATCCGTCAGCGTTCTGGCAATGGCGCAGGAGCACCTGGAGCCGGCTTTTGCCGCCGCGCTCTCAAGCACCCGCCGCGCCAGTTCCTCCGCGCGGCGCTTTTGCGCCTGCAGCTGGTCGGCGAAGGGCAGGCGGAAGTCGCCATGTCTCTGGCAGAACCTGCTTCCCTCGGAACCGAAGAGCGGCGCGATCAACGCGTCGCAGTCGAGATCGGGGATTGCCGGCAGGCTGGCGCGCTGTTCCGACTGGATGACGCGAACCAGCCCGGACCGGCAGTGGTCTTCCCAGCCAGACTTGGCGATCATGCGCTCGCCGATCAGCGGGCCGGTCACGAACAGCGAGATCGCGCCATAGACGAGTGCGGTCAGCGCTACGCCGCCGGTGACCGGCAGATTGCCTTCACCGAACATCGTCGCGCTCCCCGGTGTCGTCGCCGTACCGGTCGCCGCCGCGGCCCTGGTCGTGGTTGGCGGCGCCGTTCAGCTTCGTGCGAGGCCCGTTTCCGCTACGGCGGCGGTTGCGGCGGCGCCTCCTATTGTCATCCGGGGCCGGCGCCCGGCCGCGCTCCAATCTGGCGGGGACGTCATCGGTTGGCGTATCGGCGGCGGCCGGTGGCGCGGACGGGACGGTGTCGGCATTCGCATGGCGCAATGAAGCCGCCCGGTCGGAGATGGCCTCCAGCGCACTGTCGTGTTCGCTGTCCCCCAATGCGATCGTGGGATCGGCCTTGTAGTTGCGCCAGCCGATTGCCCAGAAGGTGTAGAACCACAGCACGAGCGGGAAGATCAGTTCCACTACCGCCACGATCACCGCAACGGGAAGGAAGTGGCCGATATATGAGAAAGTGTCCGACACACCGGTGCGCGGCGGAAAGGCGGGCTGGACCGCATCGGTCCTGTCGATGGAAGCCAGTACCGCCGCAAGGCTCTGGCCATGCGCGACAAGCGTCGCGTTCAGACGCCTGGCCGCTGCGGGATGATCGGCGAGGGCCGCGCCGCCCTGCAACTCGGCCGCGTAGGCGGACAAGAGCGATAGCGGAATGGCTTCATCGAGCGCGCCCGCCGCCTGCCTTATCGAGGCATCGACGATCTGAAGTCCGGCGCGGCGTTCCCACACGCCCTTGTCCGTGTCGCCAAGCACACGCTGATACTCTTCGAGCAAACGGTTGAGTTGGGCGATCGCCTGGATGCGCGCCACGTCGCCGGCTTCGAGTTCTCCGGTGATCGCCGCCGCGCGGGCGGACTTTTCCTCCAGCACGCGCGCCACCGGCCCGCGCCCGCCGCCGGCGCGTCCCGATACGCATGAGTTGGCGACCTCGCAGCGGGCTTTTGCCTCCAGATCGTTGGCGATCACCCGCATCGCGGGCTGGACGCGCACGGCTCGCGCCGCCGCTTGCGTTCTTTTCCCGACATACTCCGACAACGCCCCGCCTTGCTGCTCCTGGCGCAACGTCTCGACATCGAGGATGGTCAGTCCGGAATAGGTCGCTCCATAAAGACCGCCACCGACCGCAATCATCGCGCCGACACTGAGCGCGGCCGCGCCCGGAAAGCCGATCGCCGCCAGCGGCGCGCCCCGCTCGATCGCCAGCCTGTTGACCGCGTATGCGACCACCGCGGCGGCGGCGGCAAGCAACAGCGCCTTCAGGCCCGCCTGCGTATCCGTGCCGGTGATGATGTTGGGCACCGCGAAGAACAGCATGCCGGCGGCGATCAGCGCCAATACCGGAATGATGTATGCCGTGAACGGCTTCTTCTTGCGCGCCGGGAACCGCACGGGTTCCTTCACGCCATTCGTCGCGTTCGGGTCGGTCGTGTTCGTAGCCATGATCGGGTGCTCCTTGGTTCAGCTGGCGGTCAGCGGCTGGTCGCAATCCACGCAGGCAAGCCGCGCCGACGCGCGCGCATAGGCCTTCACGTCGCAGCAGCCGCAGACAAAGCGCGTGCGGGTGTTCTTCGCGGTGCTGGTGTTGGCGCCGGCCCCTGAGGTCGGATCGTTCGGGTTGAGCCGCAGGTCGACGCCGCGGCTGTCGCGCCATGTGATGGACTTGCCGGCGATCAGCAGTTCGCGGCACACGATGTCGAAAGGTCCGCCTTCGATGACGTAGTCGCTCACACGGTAGCCGGTGCGCTTGCCGCCGGGCTGTCCGGTGACAGACGGCATCAGCCCGATCTGCTCCATGCGATCCGCCCATTTGGAATCGTGATATCCGGGAGCGCCAAGGCCGCCCTTGCGGTTGCGGTCGCCGTAAAGGTGCCGCCATAGATGGCACATCTCGTGCGCCAGCGTCTGGTAGCAGCCGGCTGTTCCCTGGGCGGCGAACCAGACCGGGTTCATCGCGATCTCGTGCGCGACGATGCCGCCCTCGTCGCGAAAGGCGCCGGCGCAGAAATAGCCCAACACGCGGGGCCGGCGCGTGAAGGTGAGCATCACGTTGGGAAGCTCACCGCCGAACAGGCGCTCGTTGAAGAAGTCGAGCGCGCCCTGCCACTCGCCGTAGGCTTCCGCCGTGGGCATGCGCGGGTGCGAATTCGGCTGTACAGCGAATTCGCCGGTTTCCTGCTGGTGGGCGGGGACGGGTTGATCGCGCTTGCTGAGGTTCCTGGACATTGTCTACGTGCCTCTCATTCGAGCACGTCCCTACACCTCCGCAGGCTTGCCAAACCCGGACGGTTTCCAGCAAAAGGCTGGGGTGAGGGGGGAGATGAAGAATGCCGGTCCACGTTCCGCAACTGCGGAAAAAGTTGAAGCTGCTCGGCGATCACGGGCCGCGGTGGAACCTGCCTGATATCGCCGAACGCCTCGGTGTCGCGGTCGGCACTGTCGAGTGGTGGGCGGACGGCGACAGGGATCGTGATCCGGACATGGTCCCCGACAAGCGCATGGACGGGCTCGTCCGTTTATTCGACGAGGCACTGCCCGGTTCCTACAGCCGCGACGATGTGGAAGCCCTGATCGAGGGTAGCGTGCGGGCGCTCGAACGCGCGCTCACCGCCGACAAGTCGCAATCGATCGACGACCTCATTGCGGCCGAAGCAAAAACCGGCACCGGGCGGATACGCCGGCCGCGATCGCTCGGGCTTGTCGAGCATGTCGAAGAGAACGATGACCTGCCGTTGGTCAGGCTCAATGAGGAGTTCCTGATCGAATGGAATACCTCCCGCCGCGGCTTCCTGCTGGTGCTGCAGCACGCCCAGCAGATCTGGGGCGCGGTCCAGTTCGCCGACGGTTCGGTTTCAATCCAGCACGAACCGGGACCCGTGCTGGTGCCCGGCATCAGGGACAAGCGCTTCATTCCGATGCGCGAAACCACCAGCGTCGGGCTGCACCGATTTATCCTGGTCGTCTCGCCCGAGCCGTTCCCGGCCGAGGTCATGCGGCCGGCCCAGGCGAGAACGCAGCTGGACTGGCAAACGCTCGGCGATCTCGCCGCGCACTATCAGCGACAACACGCACATCTGCGCGAACTGCATGCGCTGGAATTGAACGTCACGGGACGGCAAGGCGATCAGCCCCGGTAGCCCATCGCGGTCATGACTTTTTCGTTGATCAGCAGGAGATCGCGCCATTGCCTTGCTGGCGCAGACTGCAGGTTCGCTTCAGCAAGGTCTTCAGCGTATTGTGCCTCGGACAGGTCCGACAGCAATGCCAGCGGGTTGCGCAGCTGCGCAACAAGAGATTTCGCCCGCGCAGCCTCCGCGATCCGAACCGCATCGAGGATCACCGGCTCGATGATTTTTTCCCGGTAGCGACGGTAGAGTTCCGGATCCGGCGGATTGGCCGTACGCACCCACGACTGAACTCCGTCGGTTTCCAGCCGTGCATCCTCATAAAGCCAGTACTGGCAAAGCTGTACCAGCAGCAGGAAGAATCGGGTCGATGCCATCGGGTGCGTCGCACCCGGCGCTCCGCTTTCGGCGTCAGCTTGTTCGATCAGTGCGATGACCGCGACTACGCACGCCGCCTTTGCCCGTAGTTCCAGCCAATGAGCGTCCTTGAATGGGCCAAACAGGATATCCGACGCCTCGCTGTCGGCCTGCAGTTCTGCACACAGCCGCGCGAGGGGTAATTCAGACGGCGAAAGCACGTCATCAAGCTGTACGGCGGGCGCGCTGACGGCGGCGATTTCCACGAGGGGAGCGCATCCCAACATGCGCAGATGTCCAAGCTGGACATGCGTCAACTCGTGCAGGATCAACCACTCGAGTGACAGATCGGCAAGCCACTCTGGTGTCGCTATCGAGTGTCCATTTTGGACAAATGGCCACGGCTCCAAGACGGAACGCCATCCCTCGCGGACCGCAGCCCAAGACCCGTCGAGTTGATCGACCGCTCCCTGGCTCAAGCGAATGACGATATCGTCGCCCTCGAAAGTTGCTTCCGCCTGGAAGTTCGTTTGTTCAGCAACGTGCAGCCGGACAACGATGTCCGGCACGCTACCAATCAACGTGGTAGTCCGGTCAAGCGCGTGATCGGCGATCCGTTCGATTCGACTTCGCAACCCTCTCCCCACTTTTGACTTCCTTACCAGATACGCGTAACTGTGTTCCATCTAAGGTCTTGCCTCTCATCAAAGAATTGGGAATGTTGTTTGAACACTTGGTGGGGCGGAAGCATGGTGTATTGGAGGTAGGACTGCACAGCAAATAGCAGCAGCCTCAACGGCCCCTAGTCCCTGGAGCGCTTCACTCAGATGACGGAGATAATAAGCCGATGCTTGTCACATTCCACCAACAGCAATATTGGTTTGTGTATAAAGCAGTTACAGAAGATTTATCATCCGTTTACCAAGAACTTTAGGAATCTAGCTTGCATTCAGCATCTCCCGATGCAACTACAGAGTAATACAATAGGACTATAACATTGCCTAAGCGCGTGAAAATTCTTTCCGGTAGTATTCCCGCACGATATATTGAAAATCTGCGCGGAGCGCTGATAGCGTCCACGCATTGGAATGTTCGTCGCGACGGTGTAGATGCGCGAACATGGGGTGCATTTCACTTTGAAAAGTCTATCTCCGCCTACCGCGAGAGCATTATAGATTGGCGTTCCAGAGACACTGCCGTAATCAAAGCTTCGACTAAATGTGGCCGCATCGCCCGATCCGCCGTGGCAGCATACATCGGCATGCCAATTGCTCGGCCGGCGAATATCGGAGACGTCGATGCACCATGTTTCAGATTTTCAATCTGGGGTAGTTCCGGGCAGTTCTCACTTCCACCGCACAATGATGTCGATCAAGTGAAGCGATATATAGGTGAGTCCAACGATCTAGGAAGGGTCATTCCGGACACTATGAAATCGGTCGTACTGATGATCCAACAACCGGATGCGGGCGGAGAGTTACGCGTGTGGAATCGGCCACGGGAGAACGATGTGATGGTGTCGCCTGACAAGCCTACGGGGGTGCTGGATCAATTTGATGACACAAACTTCGTAGATTACGGTTCTCAGGTGGGTGATATCGTGGTTTTCGACTCTGCCTTAGTCCATGCCGTCACTGCAGTTCAGGGAGACGTTTCGCGGATTGTCGGAACAGCCTTTGTGGCCGTAACGGTCGACGCTGAACTCATCTGGTGGACATAAGCTTAGTCATGTGGGCGTCCGATGCAGTTGTTCCAGTTGACGTTCTGAAGTGAGGCATTCGCAAACTCTGCACCGGTACAATCAGCGTTGTCGAATTCTGCGCCATCCAGTACGGCCTCTCGAAAGTCACATCCCCGTAGCATGGTTCGGCTGAACTGTGCTCGAGAAAGATCGCTCCCCCTGAAGCTTGAGCCGTTCAACTTTGCGTCTCTGAAATCAGTTTCGATGAAGCGCCCGTTGTCGAGATTGCTCTGTTCCACATGAGCATTGCGCAGGCTCAATCCGCTAAGATTCGAGCGACGCAAATCCTTCGCGCACAATACGTTGCTTTCAAGAAGTCCCTGTTCCCGCAGCTGATCAAGTGCTCGTGATGCGAACCCAGCATCGGATGATGCCAAATCACGAAGCCTTTCTGCTAACCAGCGCCGTTGTTCAACAGATTGTGTCAAGATGTCGAACATTGCGGCCGTCAAAGAAGCAGTCATTATCGAAAGTGCCACGTTTTCGAGTACACTAACCGGCGAAATTTCTGGTTCTTTGACGACAAGGATGATGACGGCGAGTGCTGAAATGAGCAAAAGCGCCAGCGCAAGAACGCCAAGTGCCGATACATACTTCATCTTCCATACTCCACGAAACACGGTCTGAATGATGTATAATAGTTGCGATTTTCAGGCGCATGGGCGTTGCGTGTTGCCGCCCGGCACCAAATCGCGTCCAAGTTCCAGCATCCACCACGCAGAACTCGCGTTTCCCCCCCCGCCGGACCCGCGTAATCACCCCCCCCTGTTTCTGGGTATTTTCCATAAAAGTCGTTGCACCATTCCCAACAATTGCCATGAAGGTCGAATATTCCATTGTGGTTCGGTAGTTTTAGGCCTGAGGGATGAGTAATGGCATTGGCATTAGCGGAATACCACGCATAGTGCTCAAGGTGCCGACGGTCGTCGCCGAAATGGAAAGCACTTCTCTTGCCCGCACGACACATGTGTTCCCACATGGCCTCTGTAGGAAGGCAACATGCGTAACTTCTCAATCGATCGCCGAAATCGCCCGCTCTCGCTTTCGCTGTTAGCCAATCGCAAAAATCATTCGCTTCTTCCCATGTGATGGCTACGATTGGGCAGGACTGGTCGGGACTCACATGATCAATTTTCACTCGTGGGGAGCGTCCAGTCACCTCAGCAAATGTACGAAACGTGGCCACAGTAATTAGGCGATCGAATGAGAAGAAGTCTGTCGATAGAGTTGTAGTGAAGCAACGATCCTCATCCAAATATATCCTCTGATCTGCCTCTGATTGCGGGCCAATTGTGACAGTCTCTGCCGGCACGCGAATAAGCTTATATTGCATGCCTGCAATTTTGATTAGAATGCAGAATTTTGAAAGGGATTCTTTATCAACGCGATTATCGAGCCAATTTGAAAAAGCGTCGTACTGCCGAGTCACTCTGCAATACCACTCGATTGTGGACACTAGCTCCGGCGACATAACTTCCGGTTTCATTAACCGCAGGAGTTGGTGAAGGGATAGCTCCACGCCTATTACACCGATGCCGAGAAGCATAACACCGAGCGCCTGCTCTTCAGGGGTATCCGCAGCTTTCAGCATAAGATGAACGCACTCTTCACTGAGACCAATTCGCGCGGAAAGTGCGACCAACCCGGCGCTGTTTAGGTCCGCGTTATGCAAGCGCAAGATCTTTAGCGCGACTTGCGGCTCCCTTGCCTGCAAAGCAACAAAGGCCTTAGCTGCTGTTTCGTCGTCAGTCAGCGAAGGGGAGGTGTCGACATAATCACTTAGCGCTACCGCGACATTCTTAAGCTCCGACGGATCGCGCTTTTCCTTAACAATCCTCCACAGTTCGTCGGAAGAGAATTTTCCCACAGCATCCGCAAGGATCACGGCATCCGCGCCCGCCATATACTCGAGCGCTTGGACCACTTCGCTTGATAATGCACTTGGCACTTCCAACCATAGATGTGGGACAATACTTCTCCATGTTGGCCGAAGGCGATCTAGGAGCTGCAGTCGCTCAATTCTGCTAAGCCCCGGTAGTTCCCCGGCGAGTTCTTGAGCAACGACTATCCAGTTTAGCCATCTCCACTCAGGATGGATCAATGCACACTTGATTGATTCGCCTGTACCGACGTCCGCATCGATCCCCTCAACCTGCAACTGCTGTATTCGTAATGCCGCTGCGTCAAGGAACGTCGACAACGAGAGTAGCCACTGTACGGAAACATCCCGAGCGCCAACGACGATCTCTAGGACCGTCTCACATGAAAGTAAGTTGAGAATGAAATTGGCCCGAGAGCGCGCAATTCCGTCCTGATTTGAATCGGAAATTTGACGGAGGAGCGAGTCTATATCTCGCTGGGCGAGGACCTGCTCAGCCGACGTAAATACGCGTCCGAACTCCGCCCCAGTGGCGAGTACTGCCACCTCAAATTGGCCGAGCCAATGATCACGTGTTCTCTTTTCGTAGTGTTCGAAGCTCTCTGCGATGTATTGCTGAACTCCCGAACCAAGCTTAGGAAAATCCGGAGACATACGGAGTTTTGCGCACAGTCCGTCATTCAGCAAGAATTTCTCCTGTTGATCAGACCGCAACCATAACGAAAACAGTGAAATGACCCGATCGACCTGCTCGCCATAGTGCGCGCGCTTCGCGCACCATCCACTAAGTCTGGGCCAAGACCGCAGGATGACTTCATGGGAAACGTCGATATATGTTTCGCCCGTCTCTTCACTGCGATCTATCGTAACCATTCGAGCGGAGATTAGACGTTCTATTAAGTTTATCTCAGCCGTAGACTGGAACTCTTGCATCGAAGCTCGGCGCCTTCGAGGAGATGCGCTTGAGTACGTGCTCGGTTCAACAAGTGACATTAATACGGTTTCTAAGGTTTCACTGTCCCCTGAAATATAGCTGTGCAGTTCTTGTTCAATGTGATCTGCTAGTAAGCCCGAAATATCACCGAGATTCGCTAAATCCTGTCGACTGAGCAACTCATGTGAAAATGAGTCCCAGAGACGAGCAAGAGTAAATTGGACGATTGGTAAAAATGATGGATCATTTCCGGCCAGTTCGACGAGGTAGTCGCTCAGTTTATCTTCCACCATTCGACCGGCTAGCGTTGCCGGTTTTTCGATAGCCTCCTTCAGATCGCTAGTGGTTAACGGAGGAATAACGAGGAATGAGTCACTAACACGTCGTAGAAAATCTTCGTTGGTTCCGAATAATCCAATTGCGTCCGTTCTCATTCCGAGAAGAAATGCGGGACCTGATCGCTCGCCTGCGCGAAGAAGCGATGTGATCAAGCGCAGATAGCGGCCGCGCTTCGATTCGTCCCCCGTACTCCAAAGCTCCTCAAATTGATCTATTGCTATGAGTGGCTCCCGTTGAGCCTCAAGAACGTTGAGTATTGCCGCGGCTCCACGTTCTTCATCTTCGGTGTCTAGAAAGTCAGCGAGACCACGTGCCTCGCCGACGCGTCGTACGCGGCTCAGTTCGGGGTTTGCCAAGCCGATTACCGCGTAGGAAAGAGCGGCGATTGGATCGGGGCTAGGACGACAGTACGAAAAGGATGTCCCTGTTCTTTTCTCCCAGGCCGGCCCGACGCCCGCTGCTATCAGAGACGATTTTCCACTACCTGAACTCCCGATTAGGACAAGTTTCCTGCGACTATCTAAATGTTTCAGCACTTCGTTGACCGTCCCAAGACGCCCAAAGAAGAATGGCGCTTCTTCAGAACGAAATGCACGAAGCCCCACGTATGGACCAGAAGCTCCCGGCACGTGTCGCTGGTGGTCATCGCTATCGTCGGGTCTGACGATGCTAAAGAACTCAATTATCTGATCGACAAGCGAGGGGTCTCCTTCAAATGTGTCAAATTCGACCTTTCGATATGTGTCTTCTAAGATATCAAGTTCGCGCGCAACGTCCTCCACAGATCTTTGTTGTGCAAGGCGGGCGCGGCGGATTCTTTGTCCAAGCGCTTCCATCACAACGCGCCTCCGCTCCCATCGGTCAGCTACTTTTTCGCAAGGACATCCTGGAACGACGGCCCGATGCGAAACTCAGACACCTCTATTTCTTGCCAGACATCTTCGGTCACATACGGTTCAATTTCCAGCCATTGGTCTAACTCGCCGCGACTGTCGAAACTGCAAACGAGCATGGAACCGTACATGTTTCCATCTTGGTCAATCATTGCCCCGCCAAACAGAAGCTTACCCTCAGCGAGCAGTTTATCCCCGAGTGCGACATGGCTGGCTCGGGCATTAAGCCGACGGTCAAACTCGTTTGGGTGGTCTTTGGCGACTAAGAGAAAGTGCGGCATCGTTCCCTTCCTTTCATGCTAAAAAGTGAAGCCTAGAGATTCAGATAGAGATCATCACAAACTGCCCGATGTATACCTCGTGCTAGACAGAATCCAACAAGATCATCAACACTATCAATGAATCCTTTTCCATTGAAATTCAATGATGTATTACAAAGAATAGGCACACCAGTTTGCGCGCCGAAGCGCGTGAGGATCGACCAGAGGAACTCGTTGTCTTTAGGTGCGACGATTTGGACACGGGCAGAACCATCGACATGAGTGACGGCGGGTATCTGATTGCTTGTTACCTTAGAAAAGAACAGCATATACTTGTCTATGATCGGAGAGGCAAAGAAACGGCCAGAATCCTCTTTTGTACATACTGGCGCGATTGGTCTGTAATTCTCCCGTTTCTTGATGTCATTTAGGCGACTATGCATCGTAGCGTCTCTAGGGTCCGCGAGAAGAGAGCGATTACCCAGTGCTCTAGGACCGATTTCACAAGGGCCTTTCATCACAGCGACCACATGCCCTTCCAGTAGATCCGAAACCACATCATCGATTTGGAGTGGTCGAGACGCTTGTATGTGGCTACATGAATCCACCTCGTGATGACGCAAAATCGATCCACAATATACATTCCAATCGATGTGGGCCGACTGGGTGAGCCGGAATTTCGCTTCGATAGCTGTCCCTATCGCTGATCCTGAATCATTGGCGCAAGGCGGGACAAATACGTCAGAAAAAACGCCGGATTCGAGCCAAGCCGTATTCCAACTGCAATTGAGCCCGCATCCACCGCCAATAACAAGTGGCAACCCATGTTCCAAATTTGCGCGCGCCCAGTCGAGAAAACGCCCAAAAATAGCTTCGGAATGGACCCTCGCCAATGCCTTAAAGGCAGGGCTTTCAACTCCCACGTTGTAGTATCGCGAGCCCCGCAGTTGAGCTTTTGCTCGGGTTCCAGCGATCTTTTCGTGGCGCAAAACCCAATCGATCAATCGCGCTTCCTCTGCGTTCGGCTCAATTCGATCGCTAAACGCAGCCAGCGCCATGAGTTTCCCTGCATCCTCGAACCGGAAGTTGGTCGAATTCTCGTCATAGCCGGGGTCTGCGAGCGAAAAGATGAATGCGTACTTGTTCCCGGGATCATCCAGTATCTGAGGGTACCGGGTGATTTTTCCGCCTTCATCGATTCGGTAGAAGCGTCCAATGTTGCCTTCCCAGACGAGCACATGGCAGGGAAATTTGTCGGCGTATGGGGACATACCGTATGCCCCCCACAAGTGCGAACTTTCGTGGGTTCCCTCAAAAAGCTGAATGGCACTACCAAAGAACGATATCTCGCGAAGGGATTGGTAGTCCTCCCCAACACCCCAGTACCCTGTTCCGGAGCTTAGGTCGTCGCTGTAAAAGCCCTTCGGCCAGCCACCAATAGCGATGCAATCTGGGAGATCTTTACAGTTCATCGCGACGTCGAGCAACGACGACGGAGTGATCGGCGAATATCTGGGAAATGAGTTCTTTTCTGCTTCGATTGAGTACAGAAGCTCGTCTCCGTCCAGAACCGCAATAGCTCCATCGTGCCCGGGTTTTAGGCCAAGAATTTTCATAGCGTATGCACTACCCTTCCCGCTGCAATCGTAGCATTTTCGCTGATCACAATGTCAGGTATCATTGAACCTTGTGAAATGCCACCGGCTCCCAACTTGAACTGAGACCGCCGCAAGATAGCCTCAACAGGAGCTCTTTCGGCCACGCAACTCTGGCATCGGCGCTCGACCGCTTGTCGAAAGTGTTGGCTGAAGCCTGCCTGACGCCGCGCTCTGCGCCACTCGCAAGCTGTGCCCTGGCGGGCCCCCAAACCTGCGGGGTCATGACGCGAGCCTGACAGTTCAGAAATTCCTCGCAGCCGCGCTTTGCGCGACGTGCAAGCTGTGCCCTGGCGGGCCCCCCGATCCTGCGGGGCCGTGAA
>JBBDJD010000022.1:376022-527853 GCA_040880025.1 Rhizobiaceae bacterium | reverse complement strand
AGCGAGCCTTGCGGTTCAGAAACTCCTCGCAGCCGCGCTCTGCGCGACGTGCAAGCTGTGCCCTGGCGGGCCCCCCGATCCTGCGGGGCCGTGAAGCGAGCCTTGCGGTTCAGAAACTCCTCGCAGCCGCGCTCTGCGCGACGTGCAAGGTATGCCTGTAATACAGGCCCCCTTGCCAAGGGAGGCTGTTGCACGCCTCCCGTTGGATCCCTCCCTGCCAACAGAACCGCTTGAATCTCCTGATCGGAAACCTTTGGGTGGATCGCCAATTTTGGCCATCCGCGCATTCAGTAGCCGTTGCCATGCTGATTTCGAACGTTTCGTGAGGTCAATTCCGACTACGGTAATATCGTCGACATTTGGGAACTTCGATGAAATCGATTGCCAGTGAGCCGTTAGTGCCTCCACTAGGCCTTCAAAATCGACGCGGCGGCGCGTTCCGGGCAGCTGCCACCTAGAGCGATCTACGCCGCGGTTAACGAGTGCGAATATGCCCCTGGCCGACCGAATGTCGCGAAGGTAGTCACCCGCTAGCTGGTTCTCCAGCCGTTCAAAAGCTGTGTGCCCGACCACCTGTCCGCGACCTTCAATTCGACGGGCACAGGGGCGTCGATACCAACGGCATGCAACCGCAAGTCGGGCCGCTTCGCATCGGCCATCTCCTCTTCTTGCGGTAATGAATAGCGGCCAAAAGCCTTCTGCCGGAGGTCATGCCCGATATAGTTACGCAGTGTCGTCTCTTCGGATATCGCCTTCACGACAGCGGCGACGCTGTCATCACCTTCCTCGAGATCGTCCTTCAAGTCGAGCAGCAGGCAACGATGATCGCCAGCGGCCCGAAGCGCCGGACGGCCTTGCGAGCCCGTGGCGATTTCTCGGAGTATGTCATGCAAGTTTTCTCTCAGCGAGCGTGCGGTACCGCCTCAAATACCCGCGGTCGTTGATGTCCTTGAGGTGCCAGACCCAACGCCCTTCGACGGCGATACCGTTGCGTGTGCCGATGGCGTGCTTGGCGCCAGTGGCGATCAGGCTCAGCCAGTCGGTCTGCGGATGATGCGGTGCCGGTGTGCCGCCAGCCAGTGCCAGCCCAAGATTGCGGTGCAGTACCGGGCCTTGTCGCACAGCGAAGACGCCGGCCTTGGCGCGTGGATGATCCACTACGCTGGCCACGTCGCCGGCGGCGAAGATGTTGTCATGCCCCGGCACCTGAAGCGTCGGCCGGATAGCGAGATAACCGAGGTCGTTGCGCGCAAGTCCGGTCTGCGCCAGCCAGTCCGGCGCGACCGCCCCCGCTGCATTGACCGCAAGACCCAAGTCAAGGTCCGCCTCCTCCCTGTGCACCGCGATCCCGGCGCGGCGCAGATGATCGCGCACCTTGTTTCGCGCAGCAGCGGGCACGCGGTCGAGCGCCGTGCCCGATCGTTCGATCAGCACCGGCGCGGCGCGGCGGCCGCGCCAGCGATGGGCCAGGGCAAAGGCCATTTCAATGCCGGACACGCCGCCGCCGATCACGGCGGCAGGGCGATCCGCGTCCGCGCGATTTTCCCACGAGGCGAGATCCGAGACAAAGGATAGGGCCGGCTTGATGGAGAGCGTGTCGTGCCGCGGCCGGGCCGCGATCGGGCGCGCCTCGGCGCCTGTGTTGAAGCTCACATGGGTGAACGCCAGTCGCGTGGTATCGTCGAGGACCAGTTCGCAAGCGTCGTGATCTAGCCCGCGCACGGCGCCTTGGTGAAACCGCACCCCGGCCGCGGCAGCAAGGCCTGCCACATCAACGGTCATCGCCTCGACCCGGTAATGTCCGGCCACGACGCCGGGCAGCATTCCGGCATAGACAGACAGGGCCCGGTCGCTGATCAGGATGACATCCGTGTCCGGAAACGGGCTGCGGGCGAGGCGGCGCACCACCTCGAGGTGTACCAATCCCCCACCGACCAGCACGAGGCGCTTCATGTCAACCGCTCGAAGATGATCCGCCGCATGGCACGCGTTGCGATTCCGGGGAAGATCCGGCCAAGGATCGCCATCAGCCTGGCCGACAGGCCCGGTACGATCAGCAGGCGACGCCTGGCGCGCAGGATCACGCGGGCGACATGGTCGGGATCGGCGCGGCCTTTACCGGTGCTGCCTGGCGGCGCGTAATGCACGGCATGGGCAGTGCGCATCGGGCCGGGGGTGACGACCTGCACAATGATCCCATGGCCTACCCGCAACGGGCGGCGCACCGATCGCGCGAAGGCAACCAGCGCATCCTTGCTTGCGGCATAGACGCTTGCACCGGGATAGCCGGTGAAATGCGACAGCGAAGACACGAAAACAAGCCGCCCGCCCCGCGCGATCAGACCAGAGGCAAGCAACTCGCGAGACAGCAGGATGGGCGCAAGACAGTTCACGTCGAGCACCTCTTCGATAGTATCGGCGGGCAGGGTCTCGAACGCGCCAACCGCGCTGATGCCGGCTGACATAACCACCAGATCGAACGGGCCCGCCCTCGGCAGGGCCAGGGCCAGACCGGCAATCGCATCCATGTCCGACAGGTCGCAGCGGACAAAGGCGACGCCCGCCTGCGCTGTCGGCGGGACACGATCCACGATGCAGACCTGCGCGCCACGCGCAATCAGACACCGGACCAGCGCCGCGCCAAGCCCCTGGCTGCCCCCGGTGATCAGCGCCTTCATCGCGCAACCGGCATAACGGTGCCGCGCAGCCGTCCGGCAAGGACAGCACAGAACGACACGGTCCGACGGTGGCGCCCCGGTCGTCGCATCGCCGCGATGACGCCCGCCGCCACATCCGCGACCGGCAACATCAACCTCTGGCTTGTCGCGGAGGTCAGTCCGGCCCGCTGCGCCATTCCGGTTGCGGTCGGGCCGGGGTGGATCACCCGAACGTCCACCCGGCCCTGCCACTCACTGCGCAACGACCGGCCGAACCCGTCGAGCCCCGCCTTGCTCGCCGCATAGACCGGCATGCCGGGCGCCTTCTTGTAGGCAACCGAACCGACGAGACCCACAACGCCGTCCGTCGCGTCAAGCAACGGAAAAATCGCCGAGGCAATGGCGATGGGTGCAAGAAGGTTCGTTCGCAGCACGCGGGCGATGGCGTCGGGCTCTTCGGCCACAAGTGGTCGATAATAGCCAGTGCCTGCGTTGAGCAGCGCGAAATCCAGCCGGTCAGGCAGGTTCGCGGCCAGATGCGCGCGACCCTCGGCAGTGGCAAGATCAGCCGAAATGTAGCCTGTGTCGGGAAAGTCCAGAGGCAGCGCCTCGGCGGCGCGACGGCCAGAGGCTACGACCTCGTGCCTTTCTGCAAGTAGCTGGCGGCGGACCTCCAGCCCGATCCCATGGCTGGCCCCGGTGACAAGCCACGTTTCAGTCGTCCGAGAGGTTCTAGTCGCTGAATGACCATCTGCTGCATTTTTCGCCACGCTTTTTCAATATCCAATTGTCCACATTGCGCGACATCTTCAGTCCACGCCACTCCACCACCGCTCTTTCAGCTTCCATACAGCATTTCTGGCGAATTATCAGACATGCTTCGGAAATGTGAACGAACGCGATCAGCGAACTTCGTGGCTATAGGTTGGGGATATTTTTCAGGCCCCTTCGAACTCGGCTTCATGCTTCGAGAAACTTGACGGATTTTTAACAGGGGGCACTGTCGAAATGAAAGGCATTCTTGGGGTCGCCGGTCGAGAGCGCCAATTGGCGGCAACTTCATTCAAGATCCGTGATCTTGCCGATCAACTCGGTCAGAGACGCGCCCTGAACATCCGGCGCTCGACCGCCAAAAATGGGCGTCGCACCTCGCGATCAAGCAGCTGTAGTTCGACCCGTCGTTATGCCGCCACCGCATGGCCGGAAAAGGCAGGGTCGAGCTCGGTATCGACGACATGGTTGGTGTAGTTCGAGAAGGTCTTGACGCCGATGGCCAGGATCACTGCGAACACTTGGTGAGATTCGAAGCCAGCGGCCAGAAAGGCATCAACGTCGGCGCGGCTCGGGCGACCAGCCGTTTCGACCATCGTCCGGGTGAATGCGGCGAGCGCCTCAAGCCGCGGATCGGGAAGTGTGGAGCCGGCGCGAAGGGCGGCGATCGAATCGGCCGGGACCTTGCTCATTCTTTCGGCGATCATGGAATGAGCCGCTACGCAGTAGTCGCAGCCGTTGGCCTTGCTTATGGCGAGAAAAACCGTCTCCTGCTCGGCCGGGCTGAAGCCGGAATTGCGGCGGAAGCCGTCATAGCCTGAGAGATAGGTGTTCAGAAGGTCCGGTGCATAGGCCATGTAGCCGTACATGTTGGGAACGAACCCAAGTCGTTTGGCGGTATTTTCCAGCGCTGGAACCGCGGCGGGTTCGGCCGTATCGATCGTCAGGGGCGCGAGAGTCAGACTGGCGGCTGAAGCAGACATGAGATCCTCTTTTTTGTGGAACGTTCGATCCATATATTGCCAGGTTGGTGGCGACAAGTTAATTCTGGAATGATGGGTTCACAAAAACATGAGCGCGGCCGCGGCCGCCCCCGCGCCTTCAATGAGATTGAGGCCTTGGACAATGCCATGGGTCTCTTCTGGCGCATGGGCTATGAAGGCGCGTCAATGGAGGCGCTTACCAGCGTTATGGGCATTTCGCGATCGAGCCTCTACCAGTCGTTTGGGGACAAGAAGACCCTGTTCCTGCGCGCGGTCGAGCACTATGCTCTTACAAGGCTCGCACCCCTGCTGGATGCCCTTGATAAGGGCGGCGATTTCAAGACCGACCTGGCTGCATTCATAGAGGCGGTGGCGCGTCATGCCACGGCTGATCCTGATCGCCTAGGCTGTCTGGTTGCCTCCGTCCTTTCCGACGCCGCCGGATCAGATCCTCGACTGCGGGTGGAACTCGGAAATCGCTTTGCCGCAGTCGAAGCGCGGATTGCGGTGCGCATAAAGCGCGCGAAGAAGGTTGGCGATTTCCCGCTGGATGAGGATACCAACGCCATGGCGGCCGTGATTGGCGCGATCGCCCGCGGCATGATGCTAAGCGGGCGAGCCGGGGTTCCCGCACACAAGCTGCGCGCAACTGGCGCGGCCGCAGTCGCGATGGTCGCGGACGGCGCCGTCATGTGACAGGCACAGGTGTTCGACTCGTTCAACTGCGTCGCGCGATGTTGACTTCAACGTGAAGGCCATAGGCGCCATTCTCCACGCGATGGGAGGAGGATGGCATGTCAGGCGTTGTGGATACGCTGCTCGACCGGTTGGCCGTCTGATCGCCGACTGTCTCCGCACTGAGGCGTCGGGCTACAAGCCGTATACGCCGTCGGATTTTAAGAGTCTGTGTACGGCGCTTCGTCCAGGGGACGTTCTGCTGGTGGAGGGCAACCAGAAGATATCGACCGCCATCAAATATCTTACGCAGTCGACCTGGTCTCACGCGGCGATCTTCGTGGGGGACCGAATTGCAGACACGGATTCCGATCCCGCGAGGCGCCCGCGCCTTGTCGAAGTAAATCTCGGCGAAGGTTGTGTTGCTGTTCCCTTGTCGAAATACGAGACGTTCAACACTCGCATTTGCCGCGCCAAGGGGCTTAGCCGATCAGACCGAGAGACGGTCGTGGAATTCATGGTTGCGCGGCTTGGCACCAAGTACGACCTGAGAAACATCTTCGACATGCTCCGATACTTTTTTCCGACTCCACCTGTACCCGTTCGCTGGCGGCGGCGGATGATTGCCTTCGGATCGGGCGATCCGACGAGGGCGATCTGTTCGAGCCTCATTGCGCAAGCCTTTCAGACGATTCGCTATCCAATCCTGCCCGACTTGAAAGACGCCGACGCAGCGGGGGTCAGGACATTCGGTCGAAGAGAGATACTTCACATCCGGCATCACTCGCTCTTCACCCCACGCGACTTCGACCTCTCCCCGTTTTTCGAGATCGTCAAACCGCGCATCCGCCGCGGTTTCGACTATCGAGGACTGACCTGGGAAGACACCGTGAGCGACATCGGAATCAGTACTGCGAGCACCATGACGACAATGACGTAGTGCCGCATCGGTACCAAAAGCTCGCGGATTCGGTATCGCCGCGCAGTGCACTCATGCATAAATCATTAATGCCTTCGGACGAGGTTCCCTGGCGTGGATGGAGCGGGTGGCCCCGCTGATGGATGCGGCTCACGCTGCGGCGGAAGCCGATCAAAGCTTTTGATCCCGGGCTTTGACGGCGCATTATCTCCCCAGAAATGGACGCCGCAGCGCGGGCTCGATTCCGCGAAGGCATCCTTGGTCTCTGGGATCGCGTGACTGGGCAGCATGCCAAGTTGCGGCGGGTGGTTGAGATCGAGGCCGCCGTCTGCATAAGGCGCGACGCTGTAGAAAAACAAGCTCTCATCGACAGGCAATTAGCCGAGCGGCAGGGCTTGCAACGCGAGATTCGGCACGAGCGAAGCGCGCATGTCCGCGAACTGGCGCGGGACTTCCGAAGTATTCGTGAAGACCGTCAGGCCGCCGCACGGCCGCCAGCTGATAGCGGAATTCGCCGTCGCGGCCGGTCAGGCCCATCTATTTCCTAGGCATGCCAACGTACCGACACGTTGCTGAGATCGAGGACGTGCTATTCTCAGCGGTTGCCGTCCGTCAACGACGGTCGTTCAGCTTCCAGTCATACCGATGATCCACGATCCGGCCGCCGCTTTTGATCGCCGCCGCGAGTTCGTCATTCGCGTGGTTCTGTAGGTGAGCCAGGACGCCCTTGTCGCTGCCTCCGAAATCCTTCCGATACCACCGATAGATACTGGAAACCGCCAGCCTGCCACCGCCCAGATCGGCCGCGCCGCGCGGATGGTTGATATAGGCTGCCGCGGCTGCATCGAGATCGGTTAACAGTGTGTCCGCCCGCCAGGCCGTCGGCTTGAGGTTGGGGCACCCGATCGAGGCGCAGTTGACCGCGTAGTGGACGCGCGGATCGCGGAAGGTCGGCCGCATGATCTCGTGCTCGATATCGTCGAGCGAAAGCCGGCGTCCTTCAACGTTAACGAGCCTGGTTCGCCAAGGGCCTGCAAAAGCCTTGAGGTCGAAGATCACCCCGGAGCTTTTGATGTCGCGGATGGAACCGACTGGATAATGGTCGAGGACGGTCTTGAGCGTGAGCGCGTTGTAGAGATTGGTCCAGTAGGCAAATGCGGCTTCGGCCGTCAGCCCAGAAGGACTGACAGCGGCTGCCCGTTCGATGGCAACAGTCAGCGCCGCGATATCAGCCGCGACCGACTTCCAGGCACCGTAGGCAACCCGGTTTATGCCATCATCGCCGATATGGATGTAGCGCGCGAGAAGTGCGTCCAGCGCATCGCCAAAATTCTCGGCGGCACTGGCCTGGGAAAACGGAGGTATGGCCTTGCCGATGGCAAGGGAACCGATCAGGAAGCCGCGTCTGGTGAAGAAGTTGTCGGACATGCGCTGACAGTACCCAATACAACGACCGCGCGCGCGGAACGACCCAACACATTTGCGTTAGCGGATGTGAGCATGGCTGCCGAGCGTGATATGCTCAGCCACCGATCGTTCGCAATGACGCCCGCCAACAAAGGGGCGCAAGACATTAACTGGAGGCCAGATGCCTTTTATTCCCTCGCTACCGCAGCAAGCCACGCTGCTGGATGTGTTCAGAAAATTTCCCGACACGAACAGGCCGCTGATAGAGTTCCATGAGGCGCTACTTCGAGGCCCGTCGCCCTTCACGGAAGCCGAGCGCGAACTTATCGCCGCATATGTGTCCGCGCTCAATCGATGCCGCTATTGCCGTGGCGTTCACACGGCCACAGCCGAGCTTCTCGGCGTCGAGCTTGGCCTTGTAGTCAAGCTGGTCGACGACGATGACCTGATGGCGGCGCCCGAGAAGATGAGGCCTGTCCTGGCCTATGCGAGGAAGCTGACGTTGGCGGCCGACAGTACAACGCAGTCGGACGCTGATGCGGTCCTGAATGCAGGTTGGAATGAAGAGGCGCTGTATCATCTTGTCGCCACCACTGCGCTATTCAACTACATGAACCGTCTCGTTGAGGGCCTCGGCATCGGGCTTAATCCGACCTATGTGGAGCCTGCTTCAAAACGGCTTGCAGGCAATGGCTACCTGCCGCTGTTACGACTCATGGAGGGTGCATAAGAAAACCAACAGGATCGCGGCGGCGGCACCCTGGGTCACATGGTGTTGAGCAATCGTGACGGGTGGCGCGAACGATCACTGATAGGCTCACCGTCAGAACCCCAACAAATCTCGGGAGGATGAGATGACGGTTTCCAGAAACGGGAAAAACCTTCTTTTGAGCAAAGTGGCCGTGGCGAGTGCGGCTGTCATCATCGCCGGCAATATCTCGCTGGCCCAGGACGCGCCGTTCGGCGACCCCGACAGTATCAGCTATGCCGAAACGCTTTGGGACGTGATGGAAGAGGCACGCCTGGTGGGCGATGACACGATCAAGGTTCGCCCTTTTGAGGGCAGTGAGCCGCATGGCACCGTGCAGGAGGTCCTAGCCACGACGGCAACGGTGGACGGTCACTCGGGTCGCCTTGTCGTCAAGCGCAACCATGCCAGCGATTCGATTGATGCCGTTTACGACGACCCGACCGGCAATCTCGCCGCGATCACCATCATGTTCAAGCGCGAGGAAGGATACGACCCGGAGAACCAGAACTGGTTCTGGGCAAAATATCTTCCGGACGGCTCGTTGGATACGAACCCGAACGGGATGCAACTTGCCGGCCGTGTGGCGAAAGGCGCAGATCAGGGCTGCATTGCCTGCCATTCGGCGGCGGGTGGCGACGACCTTGAGGTCCTCACTTCGAATTGACAGGCAGATATCATGCGCCTTTTCGCTACCATAGCCGCTATCGCAATCGCGTTGTTCGGGCTTCAATTTTCGGCGCACGCTGATCCCGATGCATGGGCAAGGCAGGGATGGAAGACGGATTTCGGCAAGTCCTCGATCGATTTTGCCGAAATCCTCTCAGGCGGCCCGCCGCGCGACGGCATTCCTTCGATCGATGATCCGCAGTTCCGGCCCGCCTCTACGATCAACGACATCGACGACCGCGAGCCGGTCATCCAGTTTCCGCTTGAGGGTGAGGTGCGTGCATACCCGTTGCGCGTGCTGACCTGGCATGAGATCGTCAATGATGTCGTTGACGGAAATCCGGTCGCGGTCACCTATTGCCCCCTGTGTAATGCGGCTATCGTCTTCGACCGTCGGCTTGATGGACGCGTCCTCGAATTCGGCACGACTGGCAAGCTGCGCAATTCCGATCTCGTTATGTATGACCGGCAAACGGAAAGCTGGTGGCAGCAGTTTTCCGGCGAAGCGATCGTCGGCGAATTGACAGGCGAATCGCTTCGGTTGTTGCCGTCCCGCATCGTTTCGTTCGCTCAGTTTCGTGCGGCGCACCCCGAGGGTGACGTGCTTGTTCCGAATGATCCATCTTTCAGGTCATACGGGCGCAATCCCTATGTAAGCTACGACACGGCCCAGGCTCCGTTCCTGTATCGGGGTGATCTGCCGGACAATATTCCGGCGATGGCGCATGTGGTGGTGGTGAGAATCGCCGAGACGCCGATCATCGTCACGCTGGAGAAAGTGAGAAAGCACGGGTTCGAACAGCACGGTTACCGCATTGAATATGTGAGTGGCATCGCCTCGGCGCTGGATCGCCAATCTATTGCCGAAGGCCGTGAAATCGGTTCCGTCCGGGTCACGCGAAACGGGGAAGACGTGGTCCATGACCTGACCTTTGCCTTCGTTGCGCATGCGTTTCATCCCGAAGTCCCGATCATCGCCGAGTGATCGGAGGCAGTGCTGCGTTGCTGGATGAAAGGTGGCTGCGATGCGCGGCCATCGTCATAGACGCGATAGCTGGATGCCGTGCGAGGCGGTTGGGCACTACGTTGGTGCCTTCTAAACAACTGTTGGCTTGAAGGTCGCGGCCCGGAGTGGGCAAATCTGCGGTTCCGCGGTGCCTTCCCGGAAACGTGATCGGACATCTGTCGGTTCTTCTTGAGCCTGTAGTCGCTACAGATCGTAGATTTGTACCAAAATGGGCGAACCACCAGAAATCTGCAATCGAGCCAAGGAAACAAAAATCGTGAGCGAAAACCAAAGCTTTGATCTGATCGTAATCGGCGGCGGCACGGGTGGAAACGGCGTCGCCCGGATGGCCGCCAACGCCGGCTGGAAAGTTGCCAGTATCGACAGTCTGCCCTTCGGCGGCACCTGCGCGTTGCGAGGTTGCGATCCGAAAAAAATGCTGATCGCCGTGACCGAGGGGATCGAATGGGCCCGCAGCCTCGACGGAAAGGGGCTTGAGGCACCGACCACCGTCAACTGGCCGGACATGATCGCCTTCAAGCGCACCTTCACCGATGCGATGCCCGGCCGCATCGAAGGCGGTCTGGAGAAAGCCGGTATCAGCGTATCGCACGGCGAAGCGCGTTTTACCGGACGTGATACGATCGAGGTGAATGGCGAGACCCTGTCGGCGCGGCACTTCCATATCGCCACCGGCGCCCGGCCGATGACCTTGAATATCCCCGGTGAGCAATTGCTGGCGACCAGCACCGATTTCCTCGAGTTGCCAGAGCGGCCGAACAGGGTTGTGTTCGTTGGCGGTGGGTTCATAGCAATGGAATTCGCGCATATCTCGAAGCGTGCGGGCGCAAGTCAGGTGACCGTCCTGGAAATGATGGAGCGGCCGCTGGGGAATTTCGATCGCGATCTCGTGGAAATTCTCTGCGAAGCGACCACGGAACTGGGCGTCGATCTGAGGACCGAGGCTAAGGTCCTGAAGATCGAAAAGAACGCTGCGGGATTCACAGTCAGCTACGAAACGCCGAGTGGCGCGCGCACGATCGATTGCGATCTGGTGGTCCATGCAACCGGACGCGCGCCCAATATCGATCATCTCAACCTGGAAGCTGCCGGCGTCGAGTACAGCCGCAAGGGCATCAAGGTCAGCCCCTTCATGCGCACCACCAACCCCGCCATCTTCGCTGCCGGCGATTGTGCCGACAGCGGCCCGAATCTGACCCCTGTCTCAGCTCTTGAAGGCCGCATCGCGGGCAAAAACCTGATTGCCGGCAAGGATGAGCGCGAGGTGAATTATCCGCCGATCCCAAGCGTCGTCTTCACCCTGCCGCAATTAGCCTCCGTCGGTCTTTCCGAAGTTGATGCTCGCGATAAGGGACTGGATTTCGACACCCATTTTGAAAAGACGGCAGGCTGGTACTCGTCGCTGCGTGTTGGCGCCAGGCACACCGCCTACAAGGTTCTGGTCGAAAAAAAGACGGGAAAGATACTAGGCGCGCATCTGATCGGCCCGGGCGCCGAGGAACAGATCAACCTCTTTGCAATGGCGATGGTTGCAGGCCTAACAGCGAATGAGATCAAGGGCATCGTCTTCGCCTATCCCAGCTTTGCATCGGACATAAGCTCAATGGTCTAGGGGCCGGGCTGCGAATTGGTGTGATCAACGCCCCATTGATCGCACAAGGTCGCTGAAGACGCTCGATGCGCCGGGCTTTTGCGGTTCGCGTGGCAGCCTATTACGCGGCCACCACCCATGCAGCCGATCTGGGCCGGTGGGATCGGGCGTGTCTGATACTGGAGGGCTGCTACCGGATTGAACAGGGCCATACCCCGGCCAAGCTGTGGTCCGGCGTCATTTTGTTCCAAGCTCTCGACTGGTCGTAGCGCGCCCATGTCTCGCAGATAGGCAATCGATTCGCCGGACGCGGTTGTCGACCCTTTCTGAAACTGATGCAGGCATAGATGGGCAGCCGTTCATGCCGCGCTCAAGGCAACCTTTCGCAATTCCTTGCCCTTCGGACGGTGCGATTTGCCTTCGACATACGCCAGAAAGTCGAGGCCGCTGAGGGGCGGCGAGACCAGGTAGCCTTGTCCCTGATCGACCCCGCATCGCCGAAGCTTCTGCAGTTGTGCGTCGGTCTCAATGCCTTCGGCTACAGTCGTCTTGCCGAGATCGGCAGCAAGATTTGTGATCATCTGCACGATGGTCGTCGCCGCTTGGTCGATACCGATCAGGTCGACGAACTTCTTATCGATCTTGATGATGTCGATCGGGAGTTCGTGCACCTGCGAGAGCCCATTGTGGCCCGCGCCCATGTCGTCGAGCGCTATTCTGAAGCCCAGGCTGCGAAGCTCGGCCGCGATCCTGGCCGCTCGCTCGGCATGCTCGAACGACTGCCGTTCCGTCAACTCTATGACTACCTGTCGGGGTGAGATCCCGCTCTCGGCGACAAGGCCCCGAAAGACGGTGGCGAACGTATCCGTCTCGAAATGTGCGGGGGTCACGTTGAACGCGATCTTGAAATCTGGCCGCTCCAGCAACAACGGCTTGATCCTGCTCAGTGCGTCGCGGACTATTGTCTCTGTCATCGGGACAATGAGGCCGCTGCTTTCGGCAAACGGTATGAAGCGATCAGGTGGAATGACTGTCCCGCCGGGGGGTATCCAACGCATCAGCACTTCGCAGCCGACGATGGCCGTGTCCTTTAGCGAGAATATCGGCTGAAAATGCGGATGGATTTCGCGTCTTTGGATGGCCGTCCGAAGCGTATTCACGGGATCGGCGGGTCTGAATATCTGCCGGGTTAGGAAGGTGCCGATGATCCCGCCAAGCAGGCCACCGAGGCCCAACGCTGCAAGGCTGGCACTGGCATTCCAATTGGCGATGGCCGGCGGAGCGACCATGAGTGAGCTCGAGACAGGATAGCGCCAGGAGGAATCCTCGAAATGCGCTGATCTGCGGCCAGTGTCCGCTTCGCTCCCGTTGTCCGGCGTGTATCGTGCGATTACTTCTCCTCCCGCAAGTCGAACAACCGCTTCGGCATCCTCGCGCAGTGCCGGTGGGAAGACATCGAACAAAATGGTGTCGAGATTGATGATCGCATCGATGGCAAGCACGCTGCTTTGCTGCCACGAAACACGCAAAAGCCCGCCGCCTTCGCGGCTCACCATCGACAGTCGGATACTGTCATTTCGGGCTGGATAAGCCTCACTCTGCTCGCCACTTTGAGATATCAGTTCGTCGCGCAGACCCAAGCCTGCGCACACAAGTGTTCCGTTCGGACGCCGGACTTCGATCTCCTTAATCGATCCTCGGCGAATGATGCGCTCTCTGATCGAGCGCACACTGTCTGTCGTACATTGTGTCAATTTCGCCAAATCGGCATCACCCAGGGTGATGATGGCGTAGTCGAGGGCGAGCTCCGCGCTCCTCAACAATCGCGAGTTCATCTCGGCCAGCTGCACCACGTTCCGTTGATAAACGAAACCGCTGTGAACTACCTGCGCAACAAAAATCCCCGTGAAGATCAGAGCCAAGACAAGTATGGCTTGTAGGGCGCGATTACGCACAATCTGTAACGGCTTTCGCATGATTTGGCCCGGAATGACGGCTGATGAGATCATACCGGCGTTCGGAAAGGGTTAATGTGAACCCCCTATGCAACGACGCCAGAATCGCTCCCTCACTGGCTGGAACCTCGCAAATTCGAACCTAGTGCCATGTCGGTAGCCACCTCCCAGCGGCCGAACCATCGAAGTGCGGACGAAGCACCTCACGAATCCTTGATCGCAATCTTATGCCCGGCCTGAACCCTTCTGCTTGTCCAGCGACTCTATTTGACAAAGCCTGCATCGAACGCACGTCAATGTGGTGCGATGGTGGGAGCCAAAGAGGAGGCGGTGCCGGCGAGGTCCGGCAAAGCTGGAATGAAGATGAACGCCATGATAGCTCCGCACGCCTTGGTCGAAGCCGCCCGGCATGGCGACCGTGTCGCCCTGGAGCGTCTGCTTGCGGTAAGCCAGCCGGATATCCGACGCTACGCCCGGATTCAATGCGCGAGTCAGAGCGATGCGGACGACGCAGTCCAAGAAACGCTGTGGGTTGTCTACCGCCGCATCGGCGCGTTGCGCACCGTCACTTCGTTTCCGGCCTGGACGTTCGCGATCGTCCGGCACGAATGCGGGCGTCTGTGGCGCCGCATGCGGGGACAAACCGAACTGCCGCCTGATGACCATCCTGCTTTCGTGGACCGTCCGGAGCTGGAATTGCGCGCCGATCTGATCGCCGCCATCCATTCGCTTCCCGATAAATACCGCGACGTGATCGTGCTGCGGGATATCAGGGAATTCTCGATCGGCGAGATCGCCACAGACCTCCGCCTTACCCGGGAGGCGGTCAAGAGCCGTATCCACCGCGCCCGGCTGATGATCCGGGAATACCTGCAAGATTGAAACGGCTGGTTGAAAGGCCCACTGCCAACACGAAAGGAAACGCCATGAACATGTACATTAGATCAATGATTGCCGGCTTTGCTGCGACGGTCGTATTGTCAATCCTTATGGTCATGAAGGGCATGATGGGCTTGATGCCCGAACTCGACGTCATCGCCATGCTCAGTCAAATGTCCCAGGACATGATGGGAATCGGCGGAGCCGGGCTTGCCTGGCTCATGCACTTCATGATCGGCACGGTGCTGTGGGGCATCCTGTTCGCGCTTCTTTACGAGAAGCTCCCAGGCACCGCCGCCGTGGTGAAGGGTATCTCCTTCGGCGTGCTCGCGTGGCTCATGATGATGATCCTGCCGATGCCGATGGCCGGTGCCGGACTTTTCGGTTTGAATCTCGGCATGATGGCCCCTGTGATGACACTCATCCTGCACGTCATTTTCGGCGCGGTCCTCGGCTATGTCTTTCATGCGCTGCCGGCTGATGCAGACTCGACGGCAAACGCCCGTTCGTAGCGGGAGATGCGAAGACGGCTTTGGCATACGGCAGCCCCAACGGGTCGCCGTATGCTGCGCCGACCACGCCAGCGGAATTGAATGGTCAGATCCCGCGAACACTTTCAGAGATGGAGGGCCAATGCCATGACTACCACGATCCGTCGGACCGACATTGCCAGGCGGTTTGGCGCGCTGCTGGCGGCGGGCCAATGCCCCCATCGCCAGTCGCTGTACCGGCCTGAAGAATCTTCCCGCCACGCGCTGCTGGACGGACACGGCGGCAGGGCTGAGACCGACCGACAGGCGAGAAGGGTGCCAGCGGTGTGGCACCAAATCTGGCGGTCCGCTATTCGGATTGTTTGTCGCGCCATCGGTCCTTGATTCAGGGCTTGTTGATGCAGCGTCTTGAATGGTGCGCCAATCAGAGACTCTCTGGTTCGCCGGGTCTCTCCGCTTTGCCGACCTTTCCTCCGGCACGGCAGCGCAATTTTTTCTCAGTATTCGGCCGCGTCCCATCATCATCGGCCGATCGAATTTGCCACTATGGTAACGCCTGGCGCACGAACAATTTACGGCCGTCTCCCAAATCGTTTGTAGCGCTGACTGGCCCGCCGCCTCATCCTCATGAGCATGAAGACAAGCACACGTCAGCATAAGCCACTATCAGACTCGGGCGTCCCGCTTCGCCGGATGCTCAGCATATCGACTGCCATTGGTCTGTTGGCACTGCTCATCTGCCTCGAAATACTCATCTATCTGCAGTCGGCGGTCGGTGATTGGGGCTGAGTCTGTTCCCGATGCACTGGCTGCCCGCGCATCACTGCCACGTTTGCACGGCCGATAGAACGCATCCCCGAACGTGCGCGCAATTGAGAAGTCAATGGCCGCAAATGACGCTATCGCCCCGACCGTGGAGCATGGTGATCAACGGTCGGCAATCTATTCGAAGCATCTATTCCACTCGCCGCTCGACGCAGGATTTTGCAGACCAGGAGTGGAAGAAACAGCCAATCAATCGGCTCCCCAAGAGGCGGACGTTTTCGCGCTAAGTCGCATCATATTACGCAGGAGGAAGATTTGCAGCACGCAAAGCAGTCGAAATCGAAGTTGGTCAGCCGGCGTAGTCTCTTGACCGCTGTCTCGCTCGGGTCGGCATCGGTTCTGATTTCGGCTTGCACCAGTTCCCCGACTTCACGCGTTGCGGACTCCAGCGCGCGGGAGAATCGGAATCGGCTCGAGTCCAGCATGTCGGCTTATGCCGCCGTTGAAGACGGGGGCTACCGGATTCCAGCCGTACCAGTTGAGAAGCTCGATCCGCGTTACCTGCGCCAGATCGTTTCCGATCCGACCGGAGAGCGACCAGGAACCATCGTCGTGGATACCTCAAGTCACTTTCTGTACCTGGTTCGTGAAAACGGTAAAGCGTTGAGATATGGCGTTGGTCTGGGTCGCGCCGGCTTTGAGTGGTCCGGCCGCGCCATCGTCCAGTGGAAACAAAAATGGCCAAAATGGACCCCGCCGGCGACGATGATTGTCCGCGAGCCCCAGCTTGCGAAGTACAGTGCTGCAAACGGTGGTATGGCACCCGGCCTCGACAACCCGCTCGGCGCACGTGCTCTGTACATATTCCAGAATGGCGAGGATACGCTCTATCGCATTCACGGAAAGCCCGAGTGGCACTCGATAGGCAGGTCCGTATCCTCGGGCTGCGTTCGGCTCATGAACCAGGACGCTATCGATTTGTATGATCGGGTTCCCAGCCGAACTCCAATTGTCGTATTCTGAAGGCTTTTCCATTTCGTATCGGCGGTGAGGTTGCCAATCACAGCGCGATCCGAGAGTCCGCAGCGGTCGGGAGGCGGTCCAACGGCGCCACGCCGTGTCTGATGGAAGGTGCGGCGCGGATCAACGACGGGGCCGATGACTTGATCGCTGAGTATATCTAGATTGAGCTGAATTCCGCCGGAGGATGGTCGTGCCCACCTGCTTCAGCTTGCCCGGTGCAAACCGCCTGACAAATGTGAAGGGCAGAGGAACCTCAGCTCTTGACGATGACTTTCATGTTACCGGGGCCGACTTGCTGCGCCAGTGAAAATAGCCGGGCAGCGTTTGTGGTATCGAGCCGGACACAACCGTGGGATGCCGGACTCCCGAGACGACTAACAGCACTCGTGCCATGAATGGCGTACCCGCCATCATAGAATATCGAATAGGGCATCGGCGACATGTCGTATTGGCGCGAATACCACATGCGGTGCATGCGCTTGGGGCGCCAATTGCCCGCAGGTGTGACATAGCCGGCGCGTGCTGTTGAAACACGCCAAGTATGAATCACCTTGCCGTAGTGGATGACGCGCATCGTCTGAGAGGCGACATCAACCTCTGCAACCAGAACGGCCGCATGAACGGTCGCAGCCATGCAACTCAGAAAGAGGGACACCAAGAATCCAGCAAACAGCCGTTTCATACGCCCAAACCCCTCGATTACCCTGGGTAATCAAGTTAAGCCGACATGTCACAGCGGTCAACGATCGGGGAACAGGCTCGCGGTTTTCGCGCGAAAGCACTCAAGCGATCGGCAAACCGATGAGTGCTCAACGGGACGGAGTGGGCGTAGACAGTGGTAGCCGTCACGACGCCAGCGCCTCCAGGACCGGACACTCCGGTACATCGTCGCCGGAACATTGCGCGGCGGTCGCCGCCAAAACCTTTTCGATGCGCCGGAGATCAGCGATCTTGGCGCGGACATCGGAAAGGTGCCGCTCCGTCCGCTCCTTCACCTCGGCGCAGGTCTGGGTGCCGCCGTCGACGAGGCCGAGCAGGCCGCGGATCTGTTCGATGGCAAAGCCGAGTTGGCGGGCGCGCAGGATGAAGCGAAGTCGCGAGACTTGGCTGTCGTCGTAGACGCGATAGCCGGACGCCGTGCGCGGCGGCTCCGGCATCATCCCGGTCTTCTCGTAGTAGCGAATGGTTTCGAGGTTGCAGCCTGTGCGCCTTGCCAGTTCGCCTCGCTGAAGTCCCTTCCCGGAAACGTGATCGGCCATTGAACGAAATTCCTCTTGAGCCTGTAGTAGCTACAGACTGTAGTTTGCTTTGGACTGAAACTCGAGGGCGAACCGAATGGCCGATGCTGAAATCGAAACGATGGCGTTGAGTGCGCCGACGCAAGCGCCGGATCGTAAGAAGGGATGGTTTGCCGCCGGTGGCGTCATCGGCGCTATTCTGGCTTCGACCTGCTGTATCGCGCCGCTCGTGCTCCTGATGCTCGGGGTATCGGGCGCCTGGATCGGCAATCTCACGGCGCTTGAGCCCTACAAACCGCTCTTCGCCGGCGTGGCGCTCGTCTTCATCGGGCTCGGGTTCCGGCAGGTCTATCGCGGGAGCAAGGTGGTGTGCGAGGACGGTACCTACTGCGCCCGTCCGGCATCCACGCTCATCACCAAATCCGCCCTCTGGCTGGCGATGGCGCTGGTCGTCCTGGCGCTGACGATAAACTGGTGGGCGCCGCTATTCTACTAGGAGAACATAGACATGAAACGACTCCTTATCGCTGTTGCCGGACTGATTGCCATGGGTGTGTCCGGCTTTTCCCTTATCACCGCGCCCTCGTCGCCGATCCTCGCATCAGCTGCTCTAGCCGCGGAAACTGAACAGTCTGCCACCTTCGACGTGCCGGATATGACCTGCGCGCTCTGCCCCGTGACGGTGAGAAAGGCGATGGAGGGTGTCGACGGCGTGAGACAAGTCGAAGTCGACTTCGACGCCATGACGGCGACCGTGGTGTTCGATCCTTCCATGACGACCATTGAAGCGATCGCCGCTGCCTCGGCCAATGCCGGATACCCGGCGCATCCGGTTTCGTGATCCGATGTCTGAAAGCGCTGCCGCCATCGTTGCCACATCGATCCTGAGCTGTCCGATCTGCGGCCACAAGTCCACACAGGTGATGCCCACAGACGCTTGCCAGTTCTTCCATGAATGTAGCAGCTGCGGCACGCTCCTGCGGCCCGAGGCCGGCGACTGCTGTGTTTTCTGCTCGTATGGGGATATGCCGTGCCCACCGGTTCAGGGTGCGGGTAGACGCGCAGATTGCTGCTAGGCTTCGTGGACAAAGGGTATCCAGAGCTTGATTGAAGCGAGAGCACAGCTCTTGAACATCGCCGATATCGACCTCGACATATTCCTCGACCACGTCTGCTCAATCGACCAACGGCCTCGAGCACCGTCCAAGCCGCGTCCTTGGAGTGGGGAACGGCTGCGGTGCTTTCTTGAAGAGGTTCTGTCGCAATCTTGGCAAGGGGGTCGTGAACGTCCACTTCGGCCTGTCCGTCAGGCGGCGAGGATGTTGTGCACTTCGTCGATCACCAGCACCTGCACGCCGATCGCTTCCATGTTTCGCGATGCCGCCTGCTCCATCTGGGCGATGTCGGCGCGTGGTCGCTGTGGCGCGCCGAGAAGTGTGAGGAGTTCGGCGTAGAAGCGCCGCTCGCCGGGCCGGCTGGTCCGCAGATCGTGCGCCAACCGCTCCCGTTGAAACTAGCCGCGCCGGGATAGCACCGTCATCGATAGAAATGCGAAGTGAACAATCCTGGCTGCAACTAGCCTGATCGAATCCCGTCTCGCTTCATTCTTCCGATGCGTGCCGCAGACCCTGGTGTGAACGCTCCTCGGGCGCGGCCTTCCCGGCGCTGTTTTGCTCTTCGCCATCACCGGGCGGTTCAACGTCATCGTGCAGCGAGACGATCACTCGGAAACTGTTTTTGTCCGCGCTGGCAGCAGCAATCAGGGTGCTTGTGGTGTCCGGCGCCTCCCGGTTCCAGATTTGTCTTTGTCGGCGTTTGAGCAGTGTGCGACAAGACCTGTGACATTTCCCGACTGCTGGCGCGCCGGCTTACGCCGGTCGGGCTGTCGTGAACGGAGCCCGCTTCGCGGTCTGCCGCCATTCGGCGTCCATCCCTCGCGCAAGTTGGTGCGGTGCCCCTCGCCGGGGGCCGTCGGTCCCGTGTCCCGCCTGCGGCGGCGCTATGCTTACACTCCTGCGGCGACCCTTTTAACTGGTCTCGGGGCTGCGGTCGGTCCCGCTTTTCCGACCCGCGGTCGGCGCTATGCTGTCGCTCCTGCGGCCGCTTCGTTTGCCGCGGGTCACGCCATCGCTGCGCTCGGCGCTTACGCGGGGTTGGAGAATTGACGGCCTTGCGGCCGGATCTGTTTGATGATCGCGCTGCTGTCGCGCGCTTGGCACCCTTATCGCCAGCTTACACCGACGGCGGGGACGTGACCCAATAGCCGAAGTCCTCCGGCCCGCTCCTTTCGCATCACCTTCGCTTTGCTCGGCTTGCTCCCCGGGTTGTCGGACCGCGCTGGCGCGCGCCGTTTCACGGTTCGGCTTTGGCGTCCCCGCCCTTTCGGTACGTGCGTCCCCCCACGGGCGCCGCCGGCATGCCGGCGGCGGCTTTGTCTGTTTTGAGGGATTGGGACGCTCGGCGCTGGCCAGGGGTGCATGCGCGGCTTTCTGTGTCTGCCCGGTGGGCAGGTTTGCGGAGCTTCGCATGGTCACTGGCTAACAGCGAAAGGAGCAAGCCATGAAACTCACGCACCTCAATCTCGGGGAACTCAAACTCTCCACCATCAATGTCAGGAAGAAGGGCGGCAAGGACGTTTCCGACCTCGTGCCCTCCATCCGATCCCTCGGCATCGTCCAGCCCTTGCTGGTGCGGCCGAACTGCGAAGGCTTTGAAATCGTCGCTGGGCAAAGGCGGTATCGGGCATTGCAGGTGCTGGCGGAGGAAGGCATCACTGATGCCGTGCCTTGCGCCATCATGGAGGACGGCGACGACGCCAAGGCCATCGAGGCGTCACTGGCCGAAAATGTCGCGCGTCTGCCCATGGACGAAATCGACCAGTACAAGGCGTTCGCCGCTTTGGTAGCAAAAGGCGAAACTGCCGATGACATCGCTTCGCGTTTCGGCGTCACCACAAGGCTGGTCAATCAAAGGTTGGCGATTGCCAACATCATCGAGCCGATCCTCAATCTCTATCGCCGCGAGGAGATCGGGGCGCAGACATTGCGCGTCATGACCATGGCCACCAAACGCCAGCAACAGGCATGGTGGAAGCTGTACAAGTCCGACGAGGACTACGCGCCGCAGGGCCATGCGCTCAAAGAGTGGCTGTTCGGCGGCTCGCAGATACCGGTGTCGAACGCCCTGTTCGATGTTGCCGAATACACCGGCACTATCGTGTCCGACCTGTTCGGTGAGGAGCGCTATTTCGCCGATGCAGAGGCCTTCTGGGCATTGCAGAACAAGGCGATTGCCGAAAAGCAGGAAGCCTACCTTGGCGATGGCTGGTCGGAAGTGGTCGTTCTCGACATCGGGCGGTTCTTCTCGACATGGGAGCATACCAAGGTCGTGAAGAAGAAGGGCGGCAAGGTGTTCGTCGCCATCACCAATGACGGCGAGGCCACCTTCCATGAAGGCTGGCTGTCAACGAAAGAGGCCAGGCGCAAGGAAAAGGCCGAAGCGAATGAAGGCGAGGGGCGCGAGGTGGAGACAAAACCCGCCAAGCCGGAACTGACCAGCAAAATGCGCAACTATGTCGGTCTGCACAAACACGCCGCCGTGCGCACCGAACTCTTGGCGCATCCCGGTATCGCGCTTCGTCTGGCAGTGGCGCATGCCATCGCCGGTTCCGGCCTGTGGAGCGTCAGGGCCGACGATCAGCGGGCAGAGGGCGAGGCCATCGCGACAAGCCTTGCATTGTCAAAGGCGCAAGCCGGCTTTGCCGAGGAACGCCGCCGCATCCGGCTCCTGCTCGGCATCGGTGACGATCAGGACGCTGACGATGCCGAAGCCATCGTGCCGCGCAAGCGGGACTGGCAGTCCAACCGCGATCTGGCCGGTATCTTCGAAAGCCTCATCCACATGGAGGACAATACCGTCCTGCGCATTCTCACTTATCTCATGGCCGAGACGCTTGAAGCCCATTCCGGCGTGGTCGAGGGGCTGGGCATGTTGCTTTCCACCGACATGAAGAACTGGTGGCAACCGGACGAGACGTTCTTCGATCTCCTGCGCGACAAGAGCGCCATCAACGCCATGCTCCGCGAGGTCGCGGGCGACGTGACGGCGGATGCGCACACCGCATCAACGGCGAAGGTGCAGAAGAAGATCATCGCCGACTGCCTCACCGGCAATGACCGCGAAAAGGTCGAAGGCTGGTTGCCGCGCTACATGGCGTTTCCGGAAGGGAGTTATGTCGGACGCGCGGATCGCAAAACGGGCACCGATCCGGATGCTGACGATGATGTTGCAGAGCCGGATGCCGAGGGCGAAAGCGCCGAGGACGATGCTGTCTACACCGAAGCGGTCTGATCGGCAAGGCGCATAAGATCGTCGCCCGGCGCAAACGCGCCGGGCGGTTTTTTGTTTGTGGAATGCTCGCCAGCGTCACAAAGCTTCGCTCCGGTGGAAGCATTTCGAGGGGCGACGGCAACTCCTTGTTGATATCCGCCTTGGAGAACGCTGCGGTCATCGCCAACGCGGCCAATCAGGATTGCGCGCTCCACGTCGCGCATCAGTTTGTGGTCGGTCGTTCCGCCATGCGCTTGAGCGCCCGCGTCAGCGTCCACGGCGCGACGCGATACTCGGCGGCGATCTTCACCCGCGTCTCGCCATCCAGTTCGATCCTGCGATGTGCGTCTTCGAGTTGCCGGGGTGAGAGCTTCGGCGGGCGGCCGATGCGCTTGCCGCGCCGCCTAGCCGCCTCCATGCCTTCCTTGGTGCGTTGCACCAGCGTTTCGCGCTCGAACTGCGCCAGCCCGCCAAGGATCGTGTAGATCAGCCGCCCGTGCGGCGTGGTCGTGTCGAGATGCAGATTGGCGATGTGGAAGTTGATGCCGCGCTCGCGCAAAGCGTCGAGTTCGTTGATCGCGTCCTTCGATGACCGGTAGGCACGGTCAAGGTCCCAGATTACCAGCGTATCGCCGGGCCCAAGGCGTTTCAGCACCGTCTCGTAGACCGGCCGCCTCTTGGCGACGGCCGACAGCCGCTCGATATGCAGTTCGTCGGATATCTCTTTCAGACCATCTATCTGGCGGTCGGGCCGCTGCTCGGCTGTCGACACGCGCAGGTATGCAATGCGCTTCATGTTTCCTTTTGTATCAATGGGTTAGCTAATCGGCGGGAGGCCACAAATTGGTCCCCTTTCGTGCCGCCCGCGTCGCCGCCACTGGCCAGCGCTGAAAACTGTAGCTTCTATAATAGTTTACCTGATTTTGAGGTCATTATTCAAATATCAACAAATCGGGACCGTTGTGAGCGATGTTTATCGTGCATTCTCGAAAGTAAAAACCATTATGGCCGGTCTTTTGATCGGCGCTGCACTTGGCGCTCATCCCTCACACGCAACCAGCATGACCGCCGGTGTCGTGCTGGAAAAGATGGAGCCCAAGCAACTCTTCTCCTACGTCTACGGCATCGTTGAAGGCCTCGCCTATGCGCGGTTCCGTCAAGACAGCGCGGCTGCGGGGCACAAGGACGAGACCGGGATGAAATGCATTTATGATTGGTATTTGCCCGACCAGGGATCGGCCCTTGAGCAGGTGAAGGCCGCCTTCAGCAAATATTCCGACTACAGCCCGCCCGTGGTGATCGCAGCGATCATCAGGAAGGAATGCGGCGAATGATGCACGCGGATGTCACCGGAATGCTGCGCAGGGAGTTCGCCAGCCGCACGCAGGCGGAGGCGTTCAGGTTCTTTCAGCAACAGGAAGCAGAGCAACGCAAGCGGCGCGATCGCGAGGACGATCTTGACAAGGATGTTGCCGCCTTGGCCGACCTTGCCGCCGCGGCTCTCTCGGCTGAACAGGCGCGAGAACTGCGCATCCAGATCGATCGGTACGATGCCGCTACCGTCGATGCCCTTTACGAAAACGAGCAGGCGCTTGTCCACGCGCAAGCCAGAGTCGATGAACTGTTGGCGAAGGCCTACGTCCTACCGGACGGCCGCCGTGTCTTCAAAACCGAGGACGGTCAGCACGTCTATGACGAACACGGCAACGAACTCGACCTATCGGTCATCGATCCGGATACGATTGAAGACTGGCGTCCGCACTGGGAAGTGTTCGACGCCGCCAGCGACGAGGTCGAGCGACTGGAACAGGAACGCACCGAACTGATCGCATATCAGGACAAGCTCGACGCGGCGCGCGAGCGGCTTGATGCCGGTGATATGACGCAGGCCGAATACGACTGTCTGCAGCAGGTTCTGGTCAACGAGATGCCGGATGCCGTGCGCCGACAAATCCCCGAACTTGCCGACATGGAACCCGAGGCCGAACCGCAGGTCGCCAGCACGGACACCGAACTCGACATCGCCGACGAGCATATCCCTACAAACGCAGGGCCGCGGGCGCCGATCCCCGGCGGCTAGAACGTTCGTACCAAGACCGATCGTCCGGACCGCCTCTGATTTCTGTGCCTTGCGAGGTTCACCGATTTGTCATGACATTGTCGGGCGAAATGTGTTAGGCTGGATTCGAGAGGTAAATCATGACCACACGAACCACCCGATCCGAAAAACTCGACCTCAGGCTGACGCCGGAGGCCAAGCGCATTTTGTCCGCCGCCGCCGCCGCCGAGCGGCGTTCCGTCAGCGACTATGTGCTCGACAGCGCCCTTGGCCGCGCTGAGGAGACGCTCGCCGACCGCAGAAGCTTTAGTCTCGACGCCGAACGCTGGCAGTCCTTCATGGCCGCGCTCGACGCGCCGGTGCGTGACATGCCGCGCATGAGGAAGCTGCTGAACGAATCCGGCATATTCTCTGGCAACGAGCCGGCGTGACATCCTTCCGCGTCGAGAAGCTGACCCGGTGGCACGCAGTCGATGAATTCGACTGCGGCGAGGAGGCGCTCAACCGTTTCCTGATCCGTTTCGCTCTGGCAAACCAACAGGCCAACGCCTCGCAGACCTATGTCGGCCTGGCCGACGATACGCTCATCGGCTTCTACACGCTGGTCGTCGGCGAGGTCGCCTATACCGATGCCCCCGAGCGGCTGACCAAGGGGCTCGCCCGCCATCCGGTTCCCATTATGTTGCTCGCCCGCCTTGCCGTCAGCAGCGACTGGCAGGGCAAGGGCATCGGCGCCGGACTGTTACGTGATGCGGTCCTGCGCACCTTGCAGGCCGCCGACATCGCGGGTATCCGGGCGCTCGCCGTCCACGCCAAGGACGATGCGGCGCGATCCTTCTATCGCCGCTTCGATTTCGTGGAATCGCCCACCGATCCGCTGCATCTCTTCGCCCTGATCAAGACCCTGCGCGGCCTGTAGTCCCGCCGCCGCCGATGCGGCGTTTCTGATTGCCAGCGATCCCGGTCCTTTCGTCGGGCCATTCCTCCTTTCGCACGACTGATTTGCCCGCGCCGTGAGCGGCCTTCCTTGCTGGCTGTCCTGGCAGGGTGGTTCGGTCCCTTGCAACGGCGTTCGCCGTCTTTCCGCTTCGCCCGCCCGCTGCACTTCGTTTGGGGTGCAAGGGCGCGCCACCCCCTGCCTCTCCGGACGCCACCCCTTCCTGGACCAACACGGATACTCTAGTTGGCCGCGATCGTCCTAGGCCTAAAGCTCGTGTCGGAACGCATTGCACCGGTGCTCGACGGGGCGGCTCAACGCGCGGCGGCGAAGATAGTCACCGCCGGGATTGTATTCGGCTTAGTCGAGCCAGAGGCGATACAACACATAAACTCCCAGCAATAAGAAGGGGCCCGTCGTGAGTGTCAGGGCTACTGCACGCGACTTCAGGTCATAGATCATCACATGCAGGATCCGGCCGGCGCCGTAGCTGGCAAGTGAGGCCCAAAGCCAGGCTGGCCCCGCCCCCAGGGTTTCAGCGGCGCCCATGCACAAGATAGCTAGGGGAGCCGTTTCGATAAAATTGCCGTGGATGCGGATCCGCTTGAACAGGACAGGATCGCCACCGTCGCCTCTCAACACGTTGATGGCGCCACGTTTCACACCAACCCAGCCCACGAGGACCATCATGGCAATGGCGCAGAGTGCGGCAAAGGTAAAGGTCAGCGGCAGGACCATCTGCATTACATTTCGATCCAGGGCGCGACTTCAATCGTGCCGCCGAGGTCGAAGATCGGGCATTTGCCGGCAAGGGACAGCGCAGCTTCGATATCTTTGGCTTCGATGACCGAATAGCCCGACAAAGCGGCCTCGATCTGGCCCTCGACGCCCGGTTGCGTCAGGAACCGGGATTTCCCAAACCCCGCCCCCTTGTCGACCATGGCTGCACCAAGATTTGCGACCCAGGCGTCCCAGTCTGCCATCATTTTCTGGCCCTCTTCCGGGGTTTTTGGCATGCCGCCGCGAAAGGCGAGTGCGAACTTCGGCATTTCATATCTCCATTGTTTCTGAACAAGAGGCACTTTCTGCGCTCCCAGAATATGTTCAAGAACATATTGTCGATCATGGTAGAAAACCCGAACAGGAGGAGCCGATGCCCTATCCCAAAGATCACAAGGAACGCAGTCGTAGGCGTATCGTCGAGGCGGCGCGCGAGCTGTTCAACCGCTACGGTTTCGATCGCGTCTCGATCGACATGGTTATGGAGACGGCTGGGCTGACCCGTGGCGGGTTTTACTCCCACTTTGCCAACAAGGAGGCGCTGTTTGCCGCGGCCGTCGACAGTTTCCTGATGGGACGGGGCAAGGAGTGGCGCGATTGGGGCGGAATTGACCCCACGGTGAAAAGCCCCGAAATGGCCAGACGCATGGTCCAGGCCTATCTGTCGCGCGACCATCTTGCCGACCTTGCCGGCCAGTGCCCGATGATCGCTCTTTCAACGGATGTGTCGCGTGCCGGTCCAGAAGTGCGCGCGGCCTATGAACGGCTTCTGACCGCGATGGTCTGGCTGTTCGCCGAGAACCAGCCCGATCTCGGCCCAGTTCGGCGCGAGAACGCACTGGCGATGGCGGCGATGTGTGTGGGAGGAATGATCCTTGCCAGAACAATTCCGGGAAGTGAAATAGCCGACGAAGTGCGACAGGCGGCGTTGGATGCTGCGCGACGAATGATAGCCTGATGTGAAGGGTCTAAACCAAACAGCAAGGTCCAGCTGCGCAAGTCAGCCGCACGAATAGGCTTGGCAAAAGTACGCACTCGATCACACGTCCGAACAATCAGAATTTCCTTACAACCAGAGCGGCATCCACCAAAGAAGGTAGGATGTCAGACCCATCCCCTCCACAACTTACCGTCGCTAAAGCGTTTTCTTCATCCGACTGCGGCCGGATTTTTCCGTTGTTTTCGAGGGTTATGCGGCTGCGCTGAACGCCGGTCAGCCAACCTTAAAGACATAGCTCAGGGCGCAAAGCAGAAGTATAGCCGCGCGACAAAGAGCTTCAATAAGCTCATACTTGTCCTGTCAGGCGGATCCGCCGGATCGGATTCGACCTCAAATCTGCAAACGTCGCTGGCGGCGGCCAAGCGTCCGTTGCGAGTCCTGATCTTCATCCGACGTCGAGCGTGATGGCCGCATTATTCGATCGCTGCCAGCTATCTCGCGGTAGAACCGCGCCATTTCGCGCACATGTGCCCGGCGCTCTTGATTGATCTCGCGTTGCAGCCGCTGCCGTTCAAAAAGCTGGCGTTCTATCAGCGCCTGCCTTTCGTCGGCGTCTCGTTGCGTGCAGGTTAGTGTCTCTCGTTCGCTTTGCTTACGAAGTTTGTAGTACTGACCAGTCACTCGGTCCCAGAGGCCGCGAATGCCTTTGCGGAATCGATCAGCCCGTGCCTTAGTCTCTGCAAGCCAGCGATTGTCATGCTTTGCCTGTAGCTCCCGGCGTTCAGTGCGATGCCGTTCGACCATCGCCATGCGCCGTCCTTCGAGCGTTTTTGCAGCCTGCGCGAATTCGTCCGTGGCGCGGGCAACGAAACCGGTCAGCTTGTCGCGGACCAGCCTGGCGACATGCATTTGCGCCTCGTCCACCGACGGCAGCGTGTCGAGATCGTCTATGCGGGCCCGCACATCTTTCGTCTTCAGGCCCATCCATCGAGCGACGGCATAGACGCCGCCATCAACATCGACGGCGACGATACCACCACGATCACCGCGCGCGAGCCAGTAGCCGCGCTGTTCCAATGCGCTGCGAAACGCTCTGCCGGAATCGGATGCCGCCCAGCACTGCTGCAGGGTGTTCTTGATGTCGCGAGGATCCTTGCCCACTCGTCTTGCCTGGAACCACTCCTTGCGATCGAAATTGAGCGGGTTGCGCAATTCGCGGTCGATCAACCCTTCCGGCATCCTCCAGCTGTGCTCCATGAAGAGCTGGCGGGAGATGTCGCCGAGCTTGCGCCGGTCGTGCGACATTCTCACAGCAGTCATGCTGTCTGGGTTGATCCGCGACCACACGCAATGGGCATGGCGACGGCCTTCCTTCTCATGAAACACAACGATGCGAGCATGGCCGGTGAGGCCGAGTTTTGTCTCGATCCGCTCAATTGCGTTCTCGAAAGCGGAAACGGGCACACGTTCCGTCTCCGGCGGGCTCAGCGACAGCGAATAGAGAAACTGGCGGCATCGCGTTCCCCGGCTGACTGCCTCTGCTTCTCGCAATGCGCCTTTCAGCGTATCGGCCGCGAAGCCGCGTATCTCGTGAAGCTCGATATGTTCGTTCTCGGGCTTCATGAGATGGATTGCAAGATTGCGTGCTCCGCCACGCTGGTTGCCGTCGAGGATCATGACCGGCCTCCTTGCCTGAGGCCGAGGGCGCGCATCAGATCACGCCGAATGGCGGCCACAGCTGCGCAGGCTTCGGAAATATCCTCCTCCACATTGGGCGACATCGGCAGCACTCCGATATTCACCGCCTTGGCAAGCTGGTTCAGATTGTTGGCAATGCGGGACTGGCCGAGCGCGGCCAGCACCCGCGCCAGCGCTTCGTGATCCTTCACGGGTGCCGGTGCCCGGCGCATCGGCTTGCGCGGCGAACGCAATCCCTCAGCGACGACAAGTCCGCGGATGTAAGTCCCAAGAGGTTCCTTGCCAGCGTGTGCGAGCAGGAGGCGCCTTTCGTCGGCGGTCAGTCGTATGGAAAACGGTTTTGCCGCCGCGCCGGGCCTTCGAGTAGCCGGTGCGGTGTCCTGGATACCCATCGAGGCACCCCGCTATGGCGCTGGCGGCTTGGGCGGCCTGGCGAGCGAGGTATCCTTCAGGACTTGCTCCCAGTCCTCCAATTCTGCGAGTATCTGGTTCGACGCCTCTCCTGAGAGGCGCCCCACCTGCCGCTCGGCGAATCCCAGAAGCAGTCGCTTGCAGCCGCCCAGGCGACATAAACATCCAACCGGATAACAGCCTCATGAAGCCAGACCGCCACGCGCCCCAACGCAACCTCATCGGCGGCGAAGGGACCAATGGCAGCGACATGGGCGAAAACCACAACCCCGCCAAAACGGACGAGGTTGCCGGTCTCTACGCGCGCGGATCGAAAGCACATGCGCGCGACGCGATCGCTGCGGCACCGCGGCCTTTCCGGTCTGGGCGTCGGGCGGACCGCAGGTCCGTCACGACCTCTTGAAATCCGTGTCCGACCGCATTCTCGAACGACAGAAGGAGCTGGGCGAACTGCTCGCTCGCGAGGAAGGCAAGACGCTCGCGGAGTCAGTTACGCCCGCGAGTTCTACACAACCGTAGAGACGACATATGTGAGTGCCTGAGCCACCGCTCAGGCCCACCCCTCGCCGTAGAATTGTCGGATAGCCTGCTTCAGCCGATCGGCGAAGGCGCGCTCGGCGCCATTGCGCGCAGCCAGCCGGCGGGCCTGCGCGGCAAGCTCGGCGCGCGCGGCGGGAAAATCGAAGCCTGAAATGCGCCGATCGGCAACAATCCGTGTGCCAGCGACATAAAGGTCTTTCACGAACGTACCGGACATGCGCCCCAGCAGTATCTCCGCCTCGTCGAGGTCGTCATACATGGCGTCGGCGGTCAGGGAACCGAAATCAATCAGCACCAGATCGTCGTGAACCGGCTGGCCGATCACCGTGCCGCCGTTCGTCACAGCAGCATCGAACAGGCCGCCGGCGGTCGAGTCCGCTTCGATGCCATTGCCGCCATGCAGCAGCCGCAACAACCGCAGTTCCTGCCAGATATCCTGGTCGTCGCTGAAACCGGTTCCATCGAGCCCTAGCGCGAACCGCAGTCCCGTCTTCCGAAAGGTCGCGACCGGAGCGACGCCGGACCGTAGCCGCAGATTGGCCGTCGGGTTGGCAACTACAATCACGCCGTGCTCGGCAAGGAGATCGCACTCGTCGGGCCTGAGCTGCACGCCGTGCGCGACAGCAAGCCGCGGCGACAGGAACCCAATATCGTGGAGATGGCGCACGACGCCCTGGGGAAAGCGCACATCCAGCCAATGCCGCTGACGGGGGCTTTCCAGGAGATGCATGTGGATGCGGCAATCAAGCCGCTCCGACGCTTCCGCGATCGCCTCCAGCATGGCATCGCTGCACCATTGCGGACCGATGGGCCCCAATTGAATGTCCGTCAACGTGCCCGAATAGGTGCGAACAAGGTCGCTGACCGCGTCGATCTGGACGCTTGGCGGCGCATAGACGGGCATACGCTGTGCAAATTCGGGCCAATCGGCGGGCGGGACGTGTGGGCGCAGCGCTTCCGCCCCGCCATAGGTCCAGGGGGCGATATCGAGCAGCGGGCAGGACAGCGCGAGGCGGATGCCACAATCCTTCGCTGCCCGGACGACGGCGGCTACCTCATCGGCTACCCTGTCGACGCGCAGCGAGTTGTGACAATGCAGGGTCGCGCCGCAGCCATTGAGCGCCAGCCGACCGAACGCCACCAGCGCCTCAAGATAAGGATCCGTAGCCGGCCGATTGCGAAGACCGGCGATCCACGGCTCGAGCGCATCGTCGAGACAACCGAAGTCATAGGGACGGATGCCATAGCCGTGGTCATGCGCGTTTACCGGAGGCGTCATGGCAAGCAGGCCATTCCCGGCATCGCCGGACGGGCCGACAACGGCAGTGCCGGCCCCGCTGACGCCGAGTTCGACGTCGCGCATTGCCGGCTCGTGCCCGGGCCGGGCCAGATAGCGGCCTACGCTGACTTTCGTTGGCTTCTCCAAGTCGGCGTCTTCCAGATCGTGTCCAGCTTATCGAGAGCACCATTAAGTTGTTCGACCATGGCCTCGGCGGCATGGGTGAGCCTGCGGCGGCGCGGAACGAGAATCCCCAGTCGCAGCGCGCCCAGCTTCGACCCCCTGAGAGGCACGCCGACGATCGATCCGGCCTTGATCTCGTCGATCATGCCGATCGGTGTGTAGAATGCCACCCCCGCGCCAAGAAGCACCATCGATCTCAGCATTATCAGGTTGTTCGACGTGATCAGCGCCCGGCCGGTCCTCTCGAACACCGAAAGCTCGATATCGATCAATGAGCGAATCGGCTCGTTGTCGAGATGCAGCAACAAATTGTATTGCGCGCATTCCGTCAGCGTAACGGACTCCCTGCCGGCGAGCGGATGGTCCGCCGAAACCATCGCCATCAGAGGCATCGGAATGTCGTGGACGAGTTTGGTATCCTCGGGATGCGCCAGATTGAAAGTGATCCCCAGATCGGCCTCGCCGCTGGCGACGAGATCGGCAATGCGGCCGTGCGATCCGCTTTGAATCCGGAAGTCGACCTCCGGGCTCATGTCATGGAACTCCATGATCTGCTCGGGAATGAAATGTACCAGCAGGCTGTCGAGCGAAGCCACACGCACCAGCCCGGTATTCTTGCCTTTCAGTGACCCGATCTCGCTTTTCAGGAAGCTGAATTCCTCCAGCGTCGCCTTGGCGTGGCGCAGCGTGACGACCCCGGCCTGTGTTAGCCTCAAACCGTTGGGCAGGCGCTCGAACAGAGGTGTTCCGAGTTCGATCTCCAGCTTGTGGATTTGCCGACTCACGGCGGAACTGGCGACATGCAAGTCCTCAGACGCCTTGCGGATCGACCCCGCGTTTGCAACGGCGACGAAGTATCGCAAAATGGCGGCATGCATGGGCAGTCACCTCGCTGCTACTCCCGACCATACTATATACCACGCCATACCGGCGCGCGCTTTTCCTGAAATGCCGCGACACCTTCAAACGCATCCTCGCTTTGCAGAGCCTTGATGACCGCCGGAAGCTTCAGTGCCTGTGCTTCATCCGGATGCAGATGCGCGGTCCGGTTTACCGTCTGCTTGATTGCCTTCAATGACAACGGCGCGCAGGCCATGATGTCCGCCACCCAGCGATCGACCGCCGCGTCCAGCGCGTCGAACGAACTCACTTCGTTTACGATTCCCCAGCGCAGCAGGTCGGCAGCGTTTACGCGCCGCCCGGTCATGAGCATTCCCATTGCGAGATTGTGCGGCATCTTCCGTTGCAGAACGACCATGCCGCCGTCGAGCGGCATGCGTCCGACGCGCCCTTCAGGCAAACCGAACTGCGCGGTTTCGGCGGCCACAACGATGTCGCAGCCGAGTACCATCTCGAAGCCTCCGCCGAGCGCGTAGCCGTTAACGCGGGCGATCACCGGCACGTCCAGCGAACGGCGGTAGGCGAGCCCGCCGAAGCCGTTGGGGCGCGCGTCCACCCAGTATTCCAGACCCGACTTGTCGACGTTCTTCATGTCGGCGCCGACGGAAAACGCCTTCTCGCCCGCTCCGGTCAGAACCGCGCACGAAACGTCGTTGCGGCCCTCGATATCCGTCCAGATGGCTTCCAGTTCCTGCTCGGCAGCCGCGTCGATAGCGTTCAGCCGATCGGGCCTGTCGATAGTGATCCTGGCAAGGCCATCCATGGTCTCGTAGTGAACACTCACGCGACGTTCGCCTTCTTTTCGGTCGTGGCCGGCCCAAGATACTCGCCATTGTGTTCGCCAAGCTGCGGCGGCGGACGGCGCACGGTTACGGGCGCGGCCGACATGTCGATCGGGCTGCCGATCAGGCGGATCGGACCGCCTTTTGAATGGCCCACATCCAGAATCATGCGATTGACCAGCGTCTGCTCGTCCTGGAGCGCCTCTTCGAGCGTCTTGACCGGCGCGCACAGAATATCGACAGCTTCGAGCCGTTGCAGCCAATGGGCTCTGCCGTTGGTGGCAAACTTCCCACGGAAGATGGCCTGCAGGTCCGCACGGTTTTCCGCCTGGCGGTCGAAGTCCGCGTAGCGTTCATCCTTCGACAGGTCGTCGATCCCGAGCGCCTCGCAGATGTCGCGCAGAGGGTTCTCCTTGAAGGCCCCGACCATGACGATTGAATTGTCGCTCGTCTCGTAGACGCCAGTCAGCGGAAACGCGCCCCAATTTAGGTCCTTGTTGCGCATCATGCGTACCGCCGCTTCCTGCATCTGCATCGCCAGCATCGAGTTGTAGAGACTGACGCTGACCTCCTGTCCCTCGCCGGTTTTGTCGCGCTGTATCAGCGCTAGCAGGATGCCCTGCACCAGATGCATGCCGGCGGAATAGTCGCATAGCGCCGTCGAATAGATCGAGGTCGGCAAGTTGGGATCGGACTTGCGGTCCATCACCCCGCTCATCGCCTGTGCGAGGATGTCCTGTCCGCCCTTGTGCACATAGGGACCTTCGAGACCGAACCCGGTTCCCAATGCAAAGATCACGCCGGGATTGGTCTTCCTCAACTCTTCGTAGCCGAACCCCATCCGCTCCATCACGCCGGGGCGGAAATTGCTGACGACCACGTCCGCCCCGTCGATCAGTTCGCGCACTTGGCGGCACGCCTCTTCCGACTTCAGGTTGAGCGCGACGCTCTTCTTGTTGCGGTTCAGCGAGCAGAACACAGGGTTGTTCAGGCCGTCGGGATCGCTGCCGAGCGACCAGCGCGACAAGTCGCCGATCTTCTCCTTCTCGATCTTGATCACTTCGGCGCCGTAGTCGGCAAGCATCTGCGTGCAACAGGGGCCGAGCATGACCTGCGTGAAGTCGACCACGCGTACACCCTCGAGTGGCAGTATCGTCATTCCGCTGCCTCCAGAACGCTCGCATTGGCTGATGGGATATCTCCCGGATCGGCGCCCTGCGCCCGCATCTGCTTCTGGATTGCGGCAATGTCGGCGTTGCGCACGGACGTTCCGGCATTCAATGCAACCGTCGCGGCGACGCCGGCCGCCTCGCCCATCGCCATACATGGCGGAATTTCGCGACTCGACTTTTGCGCTTGAGGGGTCGCCGAATAATGCCGGCCCGCGACAAGCAGCTGATCGATATCGCGCGGCACCATCGCACGGTAGGGCGTATAGTAGTCCCTGCCTCTGCAGACCGTATCGGAGAAATGACGGCGCGACATCACGTCTTCCTTGGTCACGACATACTCGCCTTCGAGCATACGGGTCTGGCGCACGCCGGTCTGCGGCGCGAAATCAACGACGTAGGCTTTCTCGAAGCCAGGCATGTTCTGCCGTGCGAAGCCGAGAAGGGTTTCGATGCGACCGCGTCCGTCCAGTTCAGCGGCCGTCAGGTCATCGACCTTGAGGCCCGAATATTTCGGCATGTGCGGACAGTTGAGCCACACGACGCCCGGCAGCGGTGTCTTCAGCCACCAGAAGTTCCAGCAGCCGCCGATGATGCGCTTGGCCTGATGGTCGAGCTTGGCGAATTCCTCCGGATGGTCGAACTGGAATGCTTCGGCCTTGTCGGTATCGACGCCTCCCCAGCGCGAAACGGTGGTGAGGATGTATGAACTCTCCTGGAATCTCGCGCCGGCGCTCGCGGCGACATCCAGATCTCCCGACGTATCGATCACAACGTCGCCCAGGATCGCCTGACGGCCTTCCTTGGTTTCGCAGATAACCCCTTTGATGGCGCCGTCCTCGACGATCGCCGACGAGAACCAGCTGTGCATTCTGAGCTTCACATTGGCGCTCGCGGCGACCGAATAGGCCGATCTCTTGAACCCGTCAGGGTCGAACGCCGCCGCGAAGCAGACCGGATGCGGCATCGAGTGCGTATGGAAGTCGAACAGACCCCAGCGAGCCCATTTTCGCCACATGGCCCCGGTCTCGCGGCGACCTGGCATACGATCCTCTTCCGGCGGCGTCACGCACAGATCCCACGAGCGCATTTGCTCGATCATCTCCATGCAGATGCCCTTGACGGTGATTTCCGTGTCGTTGTGCATGTCGTCCAGCACAAGCACCATGCCGCCCGACGCCAGACCGCCCAGATAGGGATACCGCTCAAGCAGCGTGACCGATGCGCCGTTCCGGGCCGCCGACACCGCGGCCGCGATGCCCGCAGGCCCCCCGCCCACGACGACCACATCCGACCTGTCGGCGATTTTCGCCTCGCGGGCAGCTTCCTTGATGGTTGACGCCGTCATGTATTCCTCCACGTATTTTTCACTGACGGCATCAATGCACGTCAGATGTTTTCCAGCGGATCAGCCGCGATTCCACGACGCTGACCAGGGAAAAGAGAGTCACGGCAAGCAGGGCGGCGGTGAACACGGTCGCGTAGAGCAGCGGCGACCGGAAATTGTAGGTCGCCTCGATGATCAGCGCCCCGAGCCCGAAACTCGAGCCGATCCACTCCGCCACGATGGCGCCGATCACGCAGGTCGTGCTGGCGATCTTGAGCGCCGCGAAGAGGAACGGCAGCGAGCTCTGTATCCGCACCTTCCAGAAGATTTCCGACGGCGAGGCCGAGAGCACCCGCATCAGGTCCAGCGTCGCCGGCGTCACCGCTTTCAGCCCGCGCACCATGTTGACCAGCGTTGGGAAGAAACAGATCAATGCGGCGATGATGATCTTGGGCGCCAGGCCGTTGCCGAAGATCAGCACCAGGATAGGCGCCACCGCGATGATCGGGATGGTGTTGACGAACACCGCGATTGGATAGAAGGCGCGCTCGGCGGTGCGGCTGTGCACGAACCAGATTGCAAGAAGGATCGCGACGAGGTTGCCGAACACGAAGCCGAGCAGTGCTTCGAACATCGTCGGCCACAAATTGGCGAGCAGCGTCGCGCCGTCCTCCCTGAAGGCTTTGAGTACGTCGAGCGGGCCGGGCGCCATGTAGGTCGGCACGGCAAAACCGGTCACGATGAACTGCCAGAAGGCGACTAATCCGACGACGGCGGCGATCGCGGGCCACTTGCCGCGAAGCCCGTCGAGGAGGCGAAAGAACCCCTGGTTCGGCATGGCCGAAGCGCGGTGAGCGAGATCGGCCATCAGCATTCCTCCAGCAGCCTGCGCAGATGCGCGGTGATCTCGACGAACGCCATCGTGTCCCGGTCCGCCAGCTTACGCGGATAAGGCAGGTTGACCTTCATGAATTCCTTGACCCTGCCCGGATGCGAGGCGAGCACCAGCACGTTCTGGCCGAGAAACGCCGCCTCGGGAATGGAGTGGGTCACGAACATGATCGTGGTGCCCGTCTCCTGCCATATCCGCAGCAGTTCCTCGTTGAGCTTGTCTCGGGTGATCTCGTCGAGTGCGCCGAACGGTTCGTCCATCAGCAGGATTTTGGGCTTGGTAACCAGCGCACGGGCGATGGCGACGCGCTGGCGCATGCCGCCGGAAAGTTCGCCCGGCAGCGCGTTTTCGCGCCCCTTGAGCCCGACCAGTTCGAGCAGTTCGGCCGGCTCGGCATGAACGGTGCCCCCGCCGCCCACCTCGAGCGGTAGGCGCACGTTGTCGATGGCGCTCCGCCATGGAAGCAGCGTCGCGTCCTGAAACACGAAGGAGAAGTTGCGATCGCGGCGCGCCCTCCCTGGCGAACGCTCGAGCACGGTGATGTCGCCGGCACTTATTGGGATGAGGTCGGCGATCGCCCTGAGCAGGGTGGACTTGCCGCACCCCGAGGGCCCGATCATGGTCACCAGCGACCCGTCGGGGATGTCGACCGACACCCCCGAAAGCGCGGTAACCGCCTTGTCGCCCTCGCCGAAGACGACATCCACCCCGCGAACCGAGACCGCGATATTCTCGGTCGCCTGCGCGGATGCCTTGCGGGGAGGAGCCTTGGCCAGAGCGGTCGCCGCCATCGGATCAGCCCACCTTCATGCGGATATCGGTCGTAGCCTCCAGCACCGAAAGAGTCATCACGTCGTCGACCGACGGCACACTTCCCTTGAACTGGTCGAGCGATGCGTAGGTGTCTACCTGGGCCGCCCAGTTGTCTCGGTTCATCGCGCCCCAGCCATGCTCCTTGGTCACATCGCCGAAGCTGAAGTCGAGCACAGGCCCAACCGCTTCCAGTTCGCTCGCCCTGTCCATGTTCGGGTAGGCTTCGACCAGCATGTCGACCGCCTCTTCCGGATGCTCCCGGGCATAGCCCCAGCCGAGCGCCGAACCGTGCAGATAGCTGGCCAGCGCGTCCGGCGATTCAGACAGCGCCTGATCGGTGGTGTAGTAGACGTTAGCGTAGAGCTGGATGCCGGTGTCCCAAAGCATCAGGTCGACGCGGTCGTCGCCGAGCACCTTGAGCGCGTTGGTGTTGGTGAGCCAGCCGGTAACGGCCTGCGCCTGACCGGTGATGAGCTGGTTCATGTCGGAACCCATGTTGACCAGCGTCACTTGGTCTTCCGCGATTCCGTGCTTGGCCAGCAGCGCGCGCGCGAGGATGAAGGCCGTCGGCTGGGTGGCGATGGTCTTGCCGATCATGTCCTGCGGCCCGCGGATCGGGTCGTTGGCCAGCGAGAAATAGGTGAAGGGATGCTTCTGGTAGCCGGCGGCGAAGGCCTTGACCGGAATGCCCGCCGAGCGGGCCAGCATGACGGAGGGGCTCGACGAAACCGTGCCGAGGGTAGAGTGGCCGGCGGCGACGCCGGCGACGCCGTCGACATTCGGCCCGCCCGGAATGATTTCCAGCTCAACGCCCTGTTCGGCGTAAAAGCCCTTCTTCTGGGCGACGACCTCGCCGAGAATGCCGTTGGACGCGAGCCAGCCGAGCTGCATGCGAACTTTTGCCGGCGATTGAGCCGATGCCGGCGTTACATGGATCAGGCTGTGCGTGGCGGCAACGCCGCCGATGGCCGCGGCCGCCTGCAGAAATTCGCGCCGCGTCGTGGTGAATTGAGGCATGTCCGGATCTCCCGTTGGATTCGGCCCTTGGCGCGTTCCCCGGCGCCGGATTTCTTAAAGGACCGATCGTATGATGATCTCAATGATCGTTCGAATAAAGTAGAATGATTCGGCTCGGCTGTTGCCAATTCGGCAACGCATGACTTCCGGATATCCCTGAGCCAGGTGTGAGCGTCCAACACGGAAGTCCGGAATGTTCGGGGCGCGCCCGAAAAACAAGTCGGGGTCCAATAGGCTGCGCTGGCTGTAGACTGGTCCGACCCGCGCTTGACAGTCCACACGTAATTTCAGCTTCCACAGCCAGCAACGCTGCCGAGATTACCGGTAGGAAATATCATTGGTTACAAGCGTTTATGTCTTTTGTCTTTTAATAAATTGCATCGGCATTGCCCTTACGGCAACGAGGGTGACTATAAATAGCGATATTTGACAGATGAACAGGCTGCTACGATCTCTAAAATACCTTTGGAGGTCGCGATGAAGATCGGAATTCTGAGTCTTGCCCGGACAATCTCCATTCCCTTCTTGATACTGCTTGTCTTGCCCACGGCGCCGGCGGCCGCTGGAACGGCCTGCTTCAGGAGCGCTCCTCCCTATGACTGCGATCCGACCGGCGATATTGATCCCGCGACGGCGCGCACTTACGGCGATCTCAGTGTGGCTTACGCCAACATGGCCTGGCAGGATTTCGTCGCGCTGAACTGGCCGGCCGCCACCGGATCGGGCGGCGAGTTGCTGCCCGAGCCGAGCCCCGACCACGCGCTGAGCTACAACAACGGCGCCTACACGACGGTCTGGGAAACCTATATCGAAGCGCGCGACCTGTTCCCCGCCGATGGGGCGACGCCGCCGGCCTTCGTGTCGGAACACTCCCTGCCCGAGATATGCGAGAGCCTCGGCGGCGGGAGCGGCATCCTGCTCGACCGCATCGCCAAGAGCGGCACTTCGGCTTCGTCGTCGGACGAAGTGCTGGACGAGTACATCCAGGCCAACCGTATGGGGCCGGTCATCGACGTCAACGGCAACTATCTGCGCTTCGGCATCAACTTCAACGAGGTGATGTACGGCTACGTCGTCGACAACAAACTATACAACGCCGAAGGCCAGGAGGCCTTCGACGCGAATAATCCCTACCGCAACACCAATCCGGTCGACTGGCCACGTGGCGTCTATTCCGCCATCAACGACCCGCAGGATGTCGGCTCGATCATGCTCAAGGCGGCATGGCGGCTGCTCACCACCGCCGACGACAAATCGCGCTATCACACGGTCCAGGCCTATTTCTACAATGCCGGCGGAGGCGTATTCGGACAGGAGCCGACGGTTCCCGAGAGCTGCACGTTGGAGACGGCAGGCCTGGTCGGGCTGCACATCGTCCACCGTAGCAATTCGAGCCCGCAATGGGTCTGGTCCACCTTCGAGCACATCGACAACGCGCCGTGGATCTATGATTTCGAGAGCGGCACGCCGACTGGGCCGTACAGCCTGTTCAATCCGTCGAGCTGCCCCACCGTCGCTGGCGCTCCGTCCTGTGCCTACAACCAGTTGCCGGACCATCCATGGAACCCCGACCTTGAGAACAAGACGCCGACACAGGTTATCCGCATTGGGGCGCCCGGCTATTATGCCGAGGTTGCGAACAAGGCCTGGCACGAAAAGATCCTCGAGTTCTATGGGGAGAATCCCTGGGGCAACTATTTCCTGGTGGATGTCCAATTTCCGACCAATGTCGCGGTGACGAACGCCTCGACGGGCCTGGCCGAGATCAATCCCGCCTATCCGGACGGCCTGCCGACGCCCACCTTTCTCGCGAATTCCACGCTGGAAACCTACATCCAGGGCTTTCCGAATCTCGCCGCTCCTCCCGAGACGTCCAACGGCAATGTGATCAGCATCTGGGACCAGATGCAGAACTTCGACGTGGACGTGAGCCAAGACACGGTCGACCCGTTCAACGTGTCCATTTTCAACAAGAGCGGCGGAGCCCCCCGCAACACGTCGAGTTGCATCTCCTGCCACGGCGACGCGGCCCTGATCACGGGTACCTCTGGGAGCTTCGTGTTCTCGTTGAGTCGGGCCTCATCCGAACCCACGGCCGAATAGCGAGCCGACCGACAGCACACCCCGAGAAAGAGGAGTTCCACGATGAAGCTTATCAAGGCGGACGCCCCCTACCCGGATCTCGGTCGGCGGGCGGCATTGACGGGCATGGGCGCCGTAGCGGCGGCCGCCATCCTGCTCGTCCCTGGACTTCCCTCGCGGGTCTTTGCCGGTCCAAGCCCGACCGCCGACGATCTCGACGTCGTCGTGGTTGGAAACTATTTGGCCGCCTCGGCGGTGCTCCTCGGCGTTCCCGTGGGCGCATTGGCGCCGCAGGCGGAGCAGGATGATATCCCGTTGCAGTTCATGTACTACACGATGTGCAACGGCGCGAACTCCAGCGCCACCCTGGCTTTCACAAATACCTATGTGGAATACCGCGACATGGGCCTGAGCGATCAGGAGATCGCCGCCAGGCTGTTGACATTCGCTGCCGGACCTCCCGCCGCGGTCCGGAGCGACGGGGTCGGCGCAATGGCGCGGCTGACCATGCAGATGTGGCTGTTCGGCGTGTGGTACGGCGGCACCGAGGTCGGCAACGTCACGCCGTCCAACAAGTGGATCACCGGCGAATGGGCGGTGGATATGGTCGTGTCCGCGCGGGCCTACAAGAGTTCGTGGATATGGCGAATGGCGCAGGCCCACCCGATGGGTTTCAGCCATTTCAACTTCGGCAGTTGGGCCGACCAACCCCCGTCGCTTTCTGACTACGGAATCGCTTGAGGCAACCCGGCGCGTCGCGTGCCGGACCTACCCAAATGCGGAGAAAAATGATGGCTGTCTACAGTGGCTATGATGTCGTTATCGTCGGTTCGGGATATGCGGGCGCGATCCTGGCTTACAATCTTGGCAAGGAAGGCAAGCGAGTTCTCATCATCGAGGCTGGTCCCGACATCGAGCACAGCCGCGAAGACTACATGGAGAATTTCTTCCTCAACACTTTCAAGTCACCGTCCTCGCCCTATCCGCCGAACGACAACTCGACTTTCATGGAAGGCGTCACGCCGACCAACATCAATGCTCCGCGGGCAACCATTCAGGATCTGGTCAACGCCTGGAACGACTCGGCCAATTCCTATCTCACATACCATCCCGAATCGAAGCCGTTCGCCAGCACCTACGAACGACTGGCCGGCGGCACGGGCAACCACTGGATGGGCACCTGCCTGCGCATGACCGACGACGACCTGAAGGTCAGAACCAGATTCGGCCACGGCCTCGACTGGCCGTGGACATATCTTGAACTGGAGCCCTTCTATCAGCTTGCAGAGAAGATCATCGGCGTTTCCGCGGATGTCGCCGAACAAGAGAAGATCGGGACCGAATTTCCCACCGGCTACGCCTATCCCATGCGGCAGATTCCGCCTTCCGTTTCGGACCAGGTGATCGCGGATGCCGTCAACGGCGCACCGCTGACGGACGAGGAATACTATGCCGGTGCGCAGACGCTGGTGACGGCAACGCCCGCCGGACGCAACTCGGAACCGTATATGGGCCGCCGGGTCTGCCACGGAAACACCAACTGCACGCCGATCTGCCCTATTCAGGCGAAATTCGATCCGCAATTCATCCTGAGCCTTGCGTTCGATACGGGCAACGTCGAGATGCTCGCGAAGAACGTTGCGTACACCTTGACGGTGGACGGGAACGGCATGATCAGCGGCGTCGAAACGATCGTCTACGAAAGCACCGCGGTTCCCGCCACCAGCGGCAAGATCTCGGAAAACACCGCCATCGCGACGCGCTACGTGCTCGCCTGCAACGCGATTGAAAACGCCAAGCTGCTGCTCAACGCCGCGCGTGTCGAAAACAAGAATGTCGCCAATTCCAGCGGACTGGTGGGAAAAAACCTTATGGATCATCCGGTCTACCTGGCTTGGGGAACGACCGGCCTGCAAGGCATCGCATCGAAGCAATTGTTCGGCTATCGCGGTCCCATCTCGACGTCGGGCATCGAAACGCTGCGCACCGGAAGTTTCCGGTCAAATCGTGCCGCCTGGCGTATCGAATTGGGCAACGCCGCATGGAATTGGCCTGCCGGCGACCCCTACACGTCGGGTCAGGACTTCATCTACGGCACAGACAATGGCGGTACCAACAGCCCAGGCTTCATCTACGGCAACGCCCAGTATGTGAAGACGCTCAACGACCTGCTGACGCGCCAGTTCCGCATCGGCTTCCTAGTCGAGCAGGACGCGCAGGAGATCAACAGCGTATCGCTGTCCAGCACCTACACTGACAATCTCGGCATTCCCCGCCCGGAAATCCGCTACCATATCTCCGACTATACCGCGGCCGGTTTCGAATCGGCGGCCAATGCCACGCAGGAGTTCATGTCGAGGGTGCAGGCAATCAACTTCACCAAGCCGGCCGACCCGTCGGTCGGCACCTACTTCACCCATAATGGCGCCGGTTACAACTACAGCGGCGCCGGACACCTGTGCGGCACGCACGTCATGGGCACGGACAGCTCCAACAGCGTGGTCGATGCCTTTCAGCGCAGTTGGGACCATCCCAATCTGTTCCTGATCGGCTGCGGCTCGATGCCCAGCATCGGCACGGAAAACCCGTCACTTACGATGACGGCGATGACATTCGTCACCACTGCGGAAATCCTGACGGACTTAAGCTAGGCGAATATCGACTGACCTGGCTGCGACGGATTTGCCCCGACAAAGGCCGCGGCGGCGTCCGCCGTTGTTGAGGCCGCGGCGACGGTCTTCACCAAAGTGTTTCTCCACAAAGACAAATCTCTCTCCCGCACCTCCCTGCTGCATTCGCTGACATCTGGGCAGCTGCTGACAGTCAAAGCCTATGTTCATCTGCTTGCTGCCCTCAACGGGCACGTGCTCGAAGCTGCCTACAGCTGTCTGATGACGCCGATACCCCCGATCATATCTGCTTGAGGTCGGCGGCCGGACCAAATGACGCCACAAGGCAATGGTAGCTAAAGATAAGCTTGCGACGGCACCGCTTTCCCGGTCCCGAGATGCCGATTCCCTGATCAGTACGGCTCAAATCCCTGTTCCCCCCGATCAAATTCCCTGTTTTGCCACTACAGGGATTTCCCCGACAAGCCATTGAAATCACGCCGGATTTAGGAAGAATCCGCGCCGCCGCTACGACTGGAATCGCCGATATTCCCTGTAAATTCCCGCAAAATAGGGAAGTCCAGCCAGAGACCCGTTCGCTCAGAAAAAATTCCCCAGCCAACCACCTCTACGAGCAGACCTTGGTGATCGTCACCACCAACCTGGCGTTCGGCGAATGGCCATCGGTCTTCGGCGACGCCGAGATGACCACTGCGCTGCTCGATCGGCTCACCCACCACTGCGACATCGTCGAGACCGGCAACGAGAGTCCGAAACGCCAACGTAAATGCGACTAGCAGGCGCTCTCGGCGAAAGGCCGACAAATGCGTCATCGGACCTGTCGTGGCCTCAGCTTTCCACGGTGAAAGTTGCTTACAGTGCCAAGCTGCGTTTTCGGATGTGTCAGGATGGATTCACGGGGTAGGATTTGAGATCGAAATCTGGGTCTTGGCTCGACCCGGCGCGGCCCCGAACAGGGATGTCGGAACGCGGTCGCCGACAAAACACCAAGGTCATCCGTGCAGATTGAATATCGATCACCATGGGGTGCCAGTCTGTTTATTTGCCAAGTCCCTGCTACCCTGCATATTGGAATCTCACCGACACAGAGTTTCGATGGAACTGCACCAGATCACATATTTTCTAGCCGCCAGCGAAACGCTCAATTTCACAAGGGCCGCGGAAACTTGTAACGTTGCGGTCCCAACACTGACCCGGGCGATCAAGAAGCTGGAGGAAGAACTCGGCGGACAACTCTTCCGGCGCGAGCGGCACTTGACGCATCTGACGGATCTTGGCCGCCTTCTGCAGATTCAGTTCCGTACGGCACACACCGCGACGGAACAGGCGATCGCGGAGGCGCGGCGCTATCAGCGCGCCGAAGCGCAGCTGAAGATCGGCATCATCTCGACCATGCCGTCACGGGCTCTGGTAGCATTCCTCACATCCCTGCGCAGCCGGGCGCCGGATCTCGACCTGAATATCTGGGAGAGCAACTGCGAGGAGATTGCCGGCGCGCTCGATAACGGCGAGATCGACATCGCCATCATGAGCCTGCCGTTCTATCCCGAGCACATGCGGCCGATCATTTTGTGCCGCGAACAGTACTTCGTCGCGTTCGCGCCAGGACACCGCTTCGAGAGCATGAACGCCGTTCCGTTGCGCGAACTGGAGGGAGAGGCATACATCAAACGGCAGCATTGCGAATTCCCGTCGAATTTCGCCGCGACGGGAGAGGCCAAGCCTTATGATGCCGTGCGCGTCAGATACACCAGCGAGCGCGAAGACTGGATTCAGTCGATGGTCGCCGCCGATCTCGGCTGCACTCTGATGCCGGAATTCCTTCCCATCCTGCCGGGTATCCTGCTCCGTCCAATCGTGGACCCCGAAGTCTACAGGACGATCAGCGTGGTCACCGTGGCCGGCCGGCAGCACAGCGCACCGGTCAAGCTTGCCCTCGACGCCGCCCGTGCATTCGTCTGGTCGCCCCTCAACGATCCCGCCGGGTGACGCGCTTCGGTTCCGGCCCTTCGCCCGGCGCGAAGCCGCTCGGGCCAAAACCGCCAGCCACGAGGCGGCTGGAGCCTATCCTTCGGCCATGCATGTAACCTCTGCCCGCAGCCAGCGAGTAGAGTGGCGTGTAGTGGGAGATCTGGATGTCCCGCAACACCTGGTCGTGCATGTTATCGAGGATGAAAAAGCCGCGATCGGTTTCGATCGCAGCCACGGCATGAAAGGCGTTCAGCGTCTCGTTATTCAGGACGGTCAGCGACAGGCTGTGGGCCGGCACTCCCAGTTCTTCAAGCAATGCAAGCTTGAGGATCGCGTAATCCTCGCAGTCTCCCATCTGTCGTAGCAATGTCTGTTGCGGTGTTGCCCAGTCATCCGCCAACCCAACGCTGTCGATATCCCTGACATAGGCGAGAAAGCCGTTGACGACGACGTTCACCGTGACAATCTTCCGCAACAGCCCCGCGCCGGTCAGGCCCGCCAGTGTCCCGGCCAGTTCCGCTTCCGGTGCGGAACATGTGCGCAGGCTGCAATCCAGAAGCGCCGGGGCGCCGGCCTGCCGAGAGGACGGTTTCAATCGCCGCAGAGCGGGGAGCCGGCCATAGGAAATCGGCACCGAATCGAACACGCCGCCAGGTCTTACCGAGACCGCCGGGTCCGCTGTGGCCCGAACGGGAATCGGCTTCAATTCGATTTCGGCAAGCGCGGTTGCGTAAGCATCTCCCAGGGTCCTCAGTGCCTGTTCCGCAAGGCGGAAGAACCGACTGCCGGTATGGAACGGGGACCGGGGCGCGACCGGCAGAGCTTCTGAGACGCTGGCGCCCTGATGCGGCGTCGCAAGAAGCAGATGTCGGCCGGAGCCGGCATTCAACGGCTGTCCGGTTGCTCCCCCCGCTGCCGGTCCGATCAATGCGGCCACGAAAACTACGGCCGCAGCCGCCCTGTGAACCACCCTGAACAGCGACCTTATTCTAAGCTTCCACTGACGACGGCGATCTACTTCGTCCATGTCAATTGCTCGAACGAGTGCGAGTGTTATCTTGCGGCGTTTGTGGTTAACCTTACCCGCCACTATTTCGGCGGTCATGACGGCCATCGCATTGCTCGACACCCGGTGAACGGTCCAGCATGCTTCTCCGCCGTGGATGCCTTGCCGAGCAAGGCGCCGCGCTGTTTCAAGCACCGTTGCGGGTACAAAAATCACTGGCCGAGGCGTCACCCGCCCGGGTCGATTAACCAATACCCATTCTTATATTGCGTGTTGGACAATGTATTGTTGCCCACCCGCCAATTGCCTTAACGAAACCTTTCTAGGCTTGATCGCCGCTCTGAAACAATTGGGGCTCGGGGTGACTATGACCCTCGAAGATCAACGCTTCTCGATCGGCGACAGCGATCGTTCGTCAGGCGCACCAATGGCGGAGACGAGCGAGAACTCGCATCGGCCATTGCTTGTGGCTCAAGACGACGTCGACCCCGTTCCCATGGAAATATTGGAGCCAGAGAGACAGGATGCCGGGGCGTCTGCCTTCCCGGCAGAGATTGTTGCGGATGACAGCAATGTCATACGGCTGCCCGCCAGGGCGACGATCGAAGACATCCGCGTCGATGGCGCCAACCTGATCCTCGTCCAGGCCGACGGATCGGAAATCGTGATCCTGCACGCAGCGCTCCGCATCCCCACCTTCATCGTCGGCGATGTGGAAATCCCGCAGGAAGCGTTGTTGGCTGTGCTCGACGCCAGCGGCATCAACGTTGCCGCAGAGCCAGACGGGTCTTTCTCGGCCGTCGGCGGCGGTCCGCCGAGTTCGGGCGCCAATTTTGATTCCCTGCCGCCCAGGATGCTCCAGAGCTTTGATGTTCTCGACCTTCTAGGCAATACCGAACTCGGCAACGAAATAAACCACGATGACGAGTTGTATGGCGAGGGCAACAATGCCCCGGCCATCGTCTCCGCGACACTGACGGGCGAAGTGCTGGAAAGCGACGACGTGCCCGGGGGCGTCGACCCGGACCCGATCCCATTGTCAGGCACGATCGGATTTTCCGATGCCGACCTTGGCGATACCTTCACCGCCGACGTCACCAGCCGCCACGTTGCAGGTACTGCGCTCGACCATGGCCTGGTGCTGTCGGACCAGCAGATCGGCGACCTCCTGGCCGGGTTCGCGCTGAGCGCCGTGAGCAGTCCGAGCGCTGTCGCCAATGGCAGCGTTCAGTGGCATTACACGATCGGCAATGCCGCGGTCGATTTCCTGTCCGTCGGCGAAACCGTCACCTTGAATTTCGCGGTGACGATCAGCGACGGCATAGCGAGCGTCACGACCACGGTGACGATAGTCGTCACCGGCACCAACGACGCCCCGGAGATCGAAGCCATCGCCCAGACCGACCTGGTCGAGGCGCCGAGCCCGTTAACGGCTTTGATTTCCGTGTCGTTTGTCGACGTGGATCTCAGCGACATCGGCCATACCGCAACGGTCACCGGTGCGTTGGCCAGCGGCGATACTCTCGGGTTGGTGCGCGGCGAAGTGGACGAGGCGGGGCTGATCGCTCTGATCACGCCGGGACCGGGGACCAGTGCCGGCCCGGTTACCAAGCCGGCCGGCTCTTCCGATGGATCGGTCGACCTGACCTTCTCGGCCGATCCATCGGTATTCGACTATCTGGCCATCGGTGAGGTGGTGACGCTGACCTATACGCTGACCATCGACGACGGCGATGGCGGGGTCGGTCAGCAAACGTTCGTCGTCACCATAGCCGGCACCAACGACGTGCCGGTCATCGGTGCGATCGCGCAGACCGGTCTCGTCGAACCGACCGATAGTTCGGCGCTGACGGCAACAGTCGCGGTGACGTTCCTCGACGTCGACCGCAATGACGTCGGCCATGACGCTGCCGTGACGGCCGCGGCGGCAAGCGGGCAGATCGCCGGCCTCGCCCTGAGTGAGGCGGATCTGATCGCGCTGGTCATGCCTGGCGCGGTGACAAAGCTTGCGGATTCGACGTTCGGCTCGCTCGACCTGGTTTTCTCGGCCGCCTCGACTGCGTTCGACTATCTGGCGACCGGTGAGGTGGTGACCCTGACCTACACGTTGGCCATCGATGATGGCGACGGCGGCGTCGGTCAACAAACCTTTGTCGTCACCATTGCCGGCACCAACGACGCACCGGTAATCGATGCGATCGCGCAGACGGACCTCCACGAGCAGACCGACGGCTCGGTCCTGACGACGACGATTGCGGTGACGTTCACCGATGTCGACCTCGGGGATATCGATCATATGGCGGTCGTGACGGCCGTTACGGCAAGCGGCGAGACCGGCAGCCTGGCGCTTGGCGAGGCGGAGCTGATTGCATTGATTATCCCGGGCATGGTGACGAAAGCGGCCGGCTCGTCGGACGGTTCGGTCGACCTCGCCTTCTCGGCGGCCGCGTCCGCTTTCGACTACCTGTCGCCCGGCGAGACGGTGGTGCTGACCTATACGCTGGCCTTTGACGACGGCGACGGCGGGGTCGCCCAGCAGACCTTCGTCGTCACCATCACCGGCACCAACGATGCGCCGGTGATCGGGACGGGCGACGACAGCGCCACACTTGTCGAACTGACCGGCCAGACCGGTTCAACAGCCGAGCTCACGGACAACGGCGCGCTCGCCTTCGCCGATGGCGACGCGAGCGACACGCACGCCGTGACGTCGGCTCTGAGCAACGCGGTCTGGAGCCGCGGGCCGGATGCTCCGGCCGCCACGCTGACCGCGATCCAGGGAGCACTGACGGCACTGGTCGGCGGTGCGGCGACTGGTGGCGCGACCGGCACGATCGACTGGAACTTCGCGCTTGAGGACCGGTTCGTCGACTTCCTCGCCGCAGGCGAAACCCTGACGCTGACCTACACGATCACGGTCACCGACGATAGCGGCGCGGCCAACAACCGTACGAGCCGCGACGTCACCATCACAATCACGGGCACCAACGATCGGCCGGTCGCCGCCAATGATAGCTACACCACCGACGAGGATGTGGCGCTGGTCATCCCGACGCCCGGCGTGCTGGGCAACGACGCGGATGCCGACGGCGATCCGCTGTCGGCGATCCTGATCCAGCCGCCGGCGCACGGTACGCTGACGCTGAACCCTGACGGGTCTTTCACCTACACGCCGGACGCCGACTACCACGGTCCCGACTTCTTCACCTACAGGGCCGATGACGGCTCGGTCGATGGCGATATCGCGACGGTCGACATTACCGTCAATCCGGTAAACGACGCGCCGGTCGCCGTCGACGACACTGTCAATGCCGTCGAAGACACGCCGCTGACCATCCCGGGCGCCACGCTGACTGGCAACGACAGCGATATCGATCTCGATACGCTGACGGTGACCAGCGTCTCCAACGCAGCGGGCGGCACGGTCGACTTCAACGGCGGAAATCCGGTCTTCACGCCGGATGAAAATTTCAGCGGCATCGCCGGCTTCGACTATACGATCGCCGACGGCAACGGCGGCATCGCGACCGGCCACGTCACGATCGACGTCGCCCCAGTTGCCGATGCACCGGTGCTGGAGATTGCCACCGGCAACGGCACGCCGGTGGCGATCGGCGGCGAGTTCCGGGTCAACACCTTCACGATCGGCAGCCAGGCTGCCGGTTCGCTCGCCGCGCTCGCCGACGGCGGCTTCGTCGTCACCTGGACGTCCGCCGGCGCGCAGGACGGCGATAGCTCCGGCATCTTCGGCCAGATGTTCGACGCCGGCGGTAATCCGGCCGGCGCCGAATTCCAGATCAACACACAATTCTTCAACCCCCAGATCGACTCCTCGGTCGTCGGACTTGAAAGCGGCGGCTTCGTCGTCACCTGGACGTCTTTCGAACAGGACGCCACGGACTCCGGCTTCGGCGACGAAGCGGGTATCTTCGGCCAGATGTTCGACGCCGGCGGCAATCCGGCCGGCGCCGAATTCCAGGTGAACACGCACACCGCCTTCGACCAGAGCACCGCTTCGGTCGCGGCGCTCGCCGACGGCGGCTTCGTCGTCACCTGGGGGTCGCTGTTTCAGGACAGCGCCGGCACCGGCATTTACGGCCAGCGGTTCGGCGCCGACGGCGGCCCGGCCGGCGCCGAGTTCCAGATCAGCTCGGACCTGGTTTTCGACCAGCTCCTGCCTGCGGTTGCGGCTCTCGAGAACGGCGGCTTCGTCGTCACCTGGTCGTCCGAGGGCCAGGACGGCTCCGGCACCGGCATCTACGGCCGGCTTTTCGACGCCGACGGCGATCCGGCCGGCGCCGAGTTCCAGGTCAACTCCCATACGGCGCTCGGCCAGGTTTTCTCTTCGGTCGCCGTGCTCGGCGACGGCGGCTTCGTCATCACTTGGTCGTCCAACGGGCAGGACGGCTCCGGTTTCGGCATCTACGGCCAACGGTTCGATGTCGCCGGCAATCCGGCCGGCGCCGAGTTTGCCGTCAACACCCACACCGCCGGAAACCAGAATCATTCCAGGGTCGCCGCGCTCGCCGATGGCGGCTTCATCGTCACCTGGACGTCGAACGGCCAGGACGGCTCCTTGAATGGCATCTACGGCCAGCGCTTCGACGCCGACGGCAATCGGGACGGCGCCGAATTCCGCCTCAGCGAGACGACCGTCGGCAACCAGGCCGCCGACGGCGCCTACGGCGTCACGACAACGGCGCAGCTCGCGGACGGCACGATCGCGACCGTGTGGCGCGGCGATCCCAGCATATCCAACTCCGAGATCTACGCCCGGCTGTTCGCCTTGCCCACCAGCATCGCCGGCGCCGAGGACACGGCGATCCCGCTGCTGGCGATCACCGCCGCCGTCACCGACACCGACGGCTCGGAGACGCTGGAGCTGTTGCTGTCCGGCTATCCCGCCGGCGCCACCTTCTCGCTCGGCCAGCCCGGTGCCGTTGCCGGCACCTGGGTGATCGACGACGCCGGCGACATCGCCTCGCTCGCCGCGACCCCGCTCACCGTGACGCCGCCGGAGAACTACACCGGCAGCTTCACTCTGTCGGTGACGGCCAACGTGACCGACCAGGCGATCCTGTCGGGCGGCGCGGCCAGCGACACGGCCAGCGTTAGCCGGACCATGGAAGTCACGGTCAACCCGGCAAGCGAAGCACCGCTAATCACCGGCGGCGACGTGACCGGTTCGGTGACGGAGGACCTGTCGCATACGGCGCCGCTCGGGGAGCTGGTCGTCAACGGCGGCTTCGAAAGCAGCTTCACGGGCTGGACGAATACCGGCGGGTTCAGAATCGGCGAACCGAATACCGGCTTCAACAGCGCGGCATCCTACCAGGTTGCGGCGCAGCTGGGCCAGAGCCTGTCGACCGTTGCCGGGGTCACCTACCGGCTCTCGTTCTTTGCCTCCAACCCGTTCGGTTCGTCCAGCGAGGTGAACAGCCTCGCGGTCACCTGGAACGGCGGCACCGTGCTTGCCCTCGACAACGTGCCGCCATCCGGCGGCTACCAGAACTTCACGCAATACTCGGTCGACGTGCTTGCGAGCGGCACCGCCACCGAGCTCGAAATCACCCTGTTCGATTCGGAAGGATACTGGGTGCTCGACGACGTCTCGGTGGTGGCTTTGCCCGGCACCGAGAGGGCCACCGGCACGATCGCCTTCACCGACACCGATCTGTCGGACACTCACATGGTGAGCGCCACCGAGAACGGCGGCGGCTACTTCGGGACTTTCGCCGCCAGCATTACCGACCCGGCGACCGGCGACGGCTCCGGCACCGTGACCTGGACGTTCACGGTGGACGACGCCGACATCCAGCACCTGGCCGAAGGCGAGACCCTCGTCCAGACCTACACGGTCACAATCGACGACGGCGCCGGTGGCACGGTCTCGCAGGTCGTCACGGTGACCGTCAACGGCGCCAACGAGCCGCCGGTGGCGGTGGACGACGTGATCATCGTTGACCGGGCCACCGGAACGCCGCCCGCGACGGCGGCTTCCACGCCGGTCGTCGACGAGACCACCGCCGACAACAACTCCCAGAGCAATGCGCAGGCAATCGATCGCACGGCCCTGCGGATCGCGCCCAACGGTGATCTCGGCGACGACAGCCTGCCGTCGCTCACCATCGAGGGATCGATCAACCCCGGCAGCGATCGCGACTACTACAGCATCGTGCTGCGGGCGGGCGAGACGCTCATCCTCGATATCGACAACACTTCAGGTTCCCTCGACACTATCCTGCGCCTCTACAACTCGGCTGAAGCCCAGCTCGCCTCCAACGACGATTCACCGGCACATGTCGGCGGCGGTGGGTCGCAGGGCGACCCATACGACTCGCATCTGACATATGTGGCGATCGAGGACGGAACCTATTCCTTCCGGGTGGAATCCTATGCCGGAACGTCCAGCGGCAGCTACGACCTGCAGGTCAGCATCGCCGATTTCCAATGGGTCGACGGCGGACCGACCACCTTTTCGACCCACCTGCTGCTGGCCAACGACTTCGACGTCGAGGACGGCAATGCGCTGACAGTGGTGGCGGTCGCCGGCAACGGCGTGAGCCTGAGCCCGGGCGGCGACACCATCACCGCGCAGGCCGGTGTCACCGCGTTCCAGTACACCGTCGAAGACAGCCACGGCGCGCAGAGCACCGCAACCGTCACAGTGAACAGCGTGCCGTTGGCCGTACCGTCGGGCATCCTGATCGGCGGCGACGGCGACGATATCCTCATCGGCGGCATGGGCGACAATACGCTGACGGGCGGCGCGGGCGCCGACGTCTTCGTCATCGACCCTTCGGCGTTTACCGGCGACGCACGGGACTTCATCACCGACTACGATTTCGGCGAGGGCGACAGGATCGATTTGACCGCCCTGCTCGACGGCATCGCCGACACCGCAGCCGAGGTCGACAGCGTGCTGCGTCTCTCCGATGATGCGGGCGACACCTCCGTACTGTTCAACGACGGCGGTGGCGACATCATCGTGGCGACCCTGGCCGGCAACATTGCCCAAGTCCAAATTCTGTTCAACGATATGAGCGGCATGCCCGCCCAGGTCGAAATCGCTTGATTGGCGGCCGTCCCCAAACGGCAGCGATCTCTGATGCGTCGATTGAAATCGCGCCGAATATTAGAGGTTCACAGCCCCGCCACGACGACTGGATCGGCCGATACTCCCTGCAAATTCCCGCAGAACAGGCAAATCCAACCAGAGACCTGTTCGCTCAGATGAAATTGCAAAGCCAGATTTCTGCGAAAATCTCTGTCGCCCAATTCCGGACTGACAGTTTGCGGAATCTCCATCGGCCGGCCACCGCACTGGATCCATCGTACTGGATAGGGAGTATGCGCTTCGGCGCAGGCGTTTGACGCACAGCGGCGATGCACCGCCGAGCGTTCCATTCTGACGGCAGCGGATTCCGGCCAGCCCGGCTCCTACGATGTTGCCTCGCCTCCAGGCCTCGATGCCTCCGGGTCATGGCCGGCCGTCGATCTGATGAGCGTTTCTTTCGCCGATCCCAGGTGAGCGCGGCACGCGAGCTCGATCATCGAAGGATTCCGCCCGAGCAGGGCTTCGATATAGGTCAGGTGCTCGCGAATGGCGACTTCGTTGCGGTGTCGCTCATCCTGCTTGTTCCACTGATAGTGGTAGTGAAAGATAAGCGTTATGATGTCGTAGAAATCGTTGATGAACCGGTTCGGCGCCGCAGAGTTGATCAGCCGGTGGAAGCGGCTGTCGAGTTCGGAGAAATCGTGATAGCGGACCTCGATTTCGCTCAGGAGCAGGAGATGTTCGGAGTGTAGGGCTTCGATCCGCTCCCACAGAGGCGAACTCACCGGCAGTTCTCCGAATGCTCGCGCGGAACGCAGTTCGAACATCTCACGGATTTCGAAGAGCTCGAGCGCGAAGCTGGCTGTGAAGCCTTTGAACACCCAGCCGGCATTCGGGCGCCTTTCGATAAGTCCGAAATGCTGGAAGCGGTTGAGGAATTCACGGATTCCTGTGGTCGCGACGCCGAACTGCCGGGCAAGTTCGAGTTCGTTGATCGCGGTGCCCGGACGCGCGTTGTCCCGCAGCATCCATTCCATGAAGCGCTCCTCGACCTGAGTGGCCATGGATATGGTTTCGGCTTCGGGAAAGCGCTGCATCGCCCCCCTGGCGGAGCGAACGATGCGATGGCGGCCGCTGCCGTTGACGATCCCCCGGTGATCCAGCGTTGACAGGATCTTGCGCACGGTTGTTCGGCTGACCCCGAGCTCCCGGCTCAGCGTGTTTTCGGACGGCAACGGATCGCCGTCCCTGAGGTTCGCAACCAGGTCGATGGCGTCATTGAAAGCGCGTTTGAATACGGTGTCGGTTTTCATTGGACCGTTTCTGCCTGTTTTTGACCTTAATCCATAAAAAACAATTTGACTGGACGTCAAGCATTGTTTTTTCTCTATAAGGAACACTTTGCGAAGCGATAGGGGATCGTCTGGGGGAGGATGAGCGAACACCGGCAAATTGCCTCGGGCGCACTTTCGCGCGACCGCCAGGGCGGGGGACAGACCGCGGTTTCGGTAGGTCTGCGCCTGCTGAGCGTCGGGCCGTTGCTGATCCTGATCGCCCTGGTCGTCGTCATCAGCCTGCTCACGCCGCATTTCCTCAAACCCGGCAACATAAGCAACATTCTCGCCCAGACCGCGGTGATAGCGATCGTCGCGATGGGCCAGCATCTGGTCATCTTGACCCGGGGCATCGACCTGTCGGTCGGAGCGAATCTTGCGCTCGCAACCGTCGTCGGCGCCCTGGCCTATCGGGTTGTCGATTCTTCGGTGGTCGTCATTCTCGCGATGGTCCTGACGGGCGGGCTCGTAGGCGCGGTCAACGGCGCGGTCTACGTCTTCGGACGGCTGCCGCATCCCTTCATCATAACGCTCGCAACACTCAGCATCTGCCGCGGGCTGGCGCTCGAATTCGCGGTCGGCCACACAACGATGCGGGGTATGCCCGATTTCATTTCGTCGCTCGGCGGGTCGTCGACCTTCGGCGTGCCGAACTCGTTCTTCGTCGTCTTTGGCGTGGCGGCGATACTTGTGGTGCTGGCCAAGGCCATGGTGTGGGGGCGATGGACCTACGCGGTGGGCGGTAAACCCGAGGCGGCGGTCCAGATGGGTATCCCGGTCCGCTGGGTTCTCGTTTCGACCTATGTCATTTCGGGACTGTGCGCGGGCATTGGAGCGGTGGTGCTCGCCGGCCGGACCCAGGCAGGCTCGCCGCTTTACGGCAATCTGCTCGAACTCGACACGATTGCTGCCGTCATCATAGGCGGCGCCAGCTTCCTCGGCGGACGCGGCCATATCGGGCATGCGCTTGTTGGCGCCGTGATGATCGGAGTCATTCGCAACGCGCTGAACCTTCTTGGCGTCGGCGTCTTCTTCCAGATGATCGCCATCGGACTGATCATCGTGATCGCCGTGGAAGGTGACGTGCTGCGCAACTATCTGGAGAGCCGCGCCAGAACCATGCAGGCCGGGAGAGCCTGATGAACGCTCCCGCCGCCCCCAACCAAATGCCCGCACTGGCGGTACGCGACGCACGCAAGCGCTTTGGCGCTGTCGATGCCCTGAAAGGCGTTAGCCTGAGCGCACACGCCGGTGAGGTTCTGGCGTTGCTCGGCGACAACGGAGCGGGCAAGTCGACGCTGGTGAAATGCATCAGCGGCGTTCATTCGCTCGACGAAGGCGAGATTCTGCTGGACGGAGACCCGGTGACGATTCCCACGCCGGCGGCGGCCCGCCGCGAAGGGATCGAAACGGTCTACCAGGACCTCGCGCTGTTCGACAATCTGACGCCGGCGCAGAACTTCTATTGCGGCCGCGAATTGGCCGGCCCGGCCTGGCTGCCGCGCGGGCTTCGGTTTCTGAACAAGCGCGCAATGGATCGCGACGCGGCGGAAATCATCGACCGGCTGAAGGTCAGACTGCCGAAATTCGACGCGCCTGTGGCGCTGATGTCAGGCGGGCAGCGGCAGGCGATCGCTGTCGCCCGCGCGGCCATGTTCGCCCGCAAGGTCGTGATCCTCGATGAACCCACCGCGGCACTCGGTCTGCGCGAATCCCGCAAGGTTCTCGACCTGATCCTGCAGCTGCGGGCCGAGGGCAAGGCGGTCATTCTGATCACGCACAACATGGAACACGTCATCGAACTGGCCGACCGCGCCGTCGTGCTGCTGCAGGGCCGCAAGGTGGGCGAGTTGAAACCGGACCGCACCAATCGGCAGGAGCTCGTCTCCATGATCGTTGGCGCGGATGCATAGAGGAATTCGCTGCCGGGTCCGGCGGCGAAATAAAGGGTCGTTTCAGTCCGAGGCGATCCAGAACGGGAGGTGTAGGATGAGAATACGAGTGCTGCTTGCGGGTTTGGCGATTGCATTTGCAAGCGCGGGAACCGCTTCCGCGGAAGACATCAAGCTTGGCTTCATCACCAAATTCCCGGTGCCGTTCTTCGGCACCATGGAAGATGCCGCCAAAGCTTATGCCGCGGCCAACCCTGGCGTGGAAATCATCTACGGTCAGGGAACATCGGCCACCGACATCGAGGGGCAGATCGCCCTGATTGAATCGATGGTCACGCAAGGCGTGCAGGGCATCGCGATCACGCCTGTTGATCCGACTGTCGCTGCGGCCCTTGACCGGGCAATCGAAGCCGGAGTCAAGATTGTCCTGATGGACAACAACATCCCTGATTGGGACGGCCGTACGGCACTGGCGACGACCGACAACTACAATGCCGGGAAGATCGCCGGCGAGTACCTGAAGACCGTGCTCAAGGATGGCGATACGCTTGGCATACTGGAAGGCGTGCCCGGCGTTCCGTCGCTCGACGATCGCGTCAACGGCATGCTCGAAGGGTTGCAGGGCGTCAATGTCGAGATCGTCGGCAAGGGCGCGACCAACTGCACCGAGGAACTCGGCATCAACGTCGCCGAAGACCTTCTCACCGCCAATCCGGACCTGAAGGCGATCTATGCGGCCTGTGGTCCGCCGGCGGCGGGTGCGGCGCGCGCCATCACCAATGCGGACATCGCGAATGACGACATCGTTCTCGTCGGCTTCGACTTCTGCTGCGGCGAAGAAGAGGCGCTCGAGGCCGGTGTTGAGGACGCCACTGTGGCGCAGTTCCCGTCCAAGATGGCGGAACTGGGCGTGGACGCCCTCGTCAGGTCAATCCGTGGTGAAACGGTGGAGTCGCTCATCGACTCCGGCGCCGCACTTGTCACCAAGGACAACATGGCGCAGTTCAAGTAAGACGACCGAGGGCCGGCAGTACCAGCCGGCCCTCGCTCAATCCATCAATCAACAACGCTGTTACTGGAGTGGCAGGCGGTGGAAGCCCTCGTTTGTCTGGAGCCTGGCAAGCTGAACGTGACCGAACTGGCGGCTCCTCGAGCCGGCCTGGGAATGGCGCTCGTGCGCCCGCGCCGTGTCGGCATTTGCGGTACGGATTATCATATCTTCGAGGGCAAGCACCCGTTTCTCGAATATCCGCGCGTCATGGGGCACGAACTTGCGGTCGAGGTCGTTGAATCACCCGCAGACGCAAAACTTGCGCCCGGTGATATCTGTGTCGTCAATCCCTATCTTTCCTGCGGTCACTGCGTGGCATGCCGGGCGGGCAAGCCGAACTGCTGCACGAATATCTCGGTGCTGGGCGTTCATCAGGATGGCGGAATGGCGGGTTTGCTTGCCTTGCCGCCGGGAAATCTCATCCCCGCCGGCGGGCTGACGACCGATGAATGCGCAACGGTCGAATTCCTGGCCATCGGCGCTCATGCCGTGAGGCGTGGAGGGATCGCGAACGGTGACCGGGCGCTGGTGGTTGGCGCCGGCCCGATCGGCCTCGGCGTTGCGATATTCGCGCGGCTGGCCGGCGCGTCAGTGACGGTTCTGGACGTCGATCCCGAGCGTGTGGCGGTTGCACGTTCGATCGCCAAGGTGGAGACGGTGGCTGCCGGCAGCGACGCTTCACAAGCGGTCGACCTGACTACCGATGGCGAAGGGTTCGACGTTGTGTTTGACGCGACGGGCAACCAGAAAGCCATGATGGCCGGGTTCGAATATGTCGCTCATGGCGGCCGCTATGTGCTGGTCAGCGTGGTGAAGGACGCGATCACTTTTGCCGATCCGGATTTCCATCGCAAGGAGATGACGCTGCTCGGAAGCCGGAACGCCACGTCGGAAGATTTCGAGCGGGTGATCGCGGCCATAGAGGCGGGCGAGGTGCCCGTCGACCGCCTGATTACCCATCGCACCAGCTTGCGCGACGCGGTACGAGACATTCCCGTTTGGGCGACACAGAAAAACGGGCTCATCAAGGCGCTGATCGAAATTGACTGAAGAACGCGCCGTCGGGCGGCTTTCCCTGTCGCTGGCCGCGAACCGGCTGCCGTACGACCGGTCGGCCGTCAGTCCTGGTATCGTGCATCTCGGCGTCGGGGCGTTCTTCCGCGCCCATATCGCCGTCTATGTGGACGACATACTCGCGACCGATCCGTCCTGGGGGATCACAGGTGTTTCGCTGCGGCGGCCCGACACCCGGGAAGCGCTCGCCCCGCAGGACTTCCTTTATACCGTCGCGGTGCGCAGCGGCTCGGGCGTGGAGACGCGGATCATCGGCTCGCTTCTCGACGTGCTGGATGCCACCACGCAGCGCGACGAAATTCTGGCGGCAATGGCCGACCCGCAAATCCGTATCGTCTCGCTCACCGTTACCGAAAAGGGCTATTGCCACGACCCCGCGACAGGCGCGCTCGATGCGGCTCATCCCGATATTGTCCATGACATCGCCCACCCGGACGCGCCGGTCTCGGCACCGGGGCTGATCGTGCGGGCGCTCGAACTGCGTCGGATGGCCGGCACCGCGCCGTTCACGGTGCTGTGCTGCGACAACCTTCCGTCGAACGGCCAAACGGCTGCACGCGTCGTGACCGGCGTCGCCCAGCTTCGCAATGCGGACCTTGCCGACTATGTCCGCCGCGAAGTCGCCTTCCCTTCGACTATGGTTGACCGGATTGTGCCGGCGACCACCGACCGGGACCGCGAGCTCGTCCTCGAGGCGACAGGCCTGCGGGACGCGTGGCCGGTGATCGCCGAGCCTTTCACCCAGTGGGTCATCGAGGACCGGTTCACCGCTGGCAGGCCGCCATTCGAGAATGCCGGCGCGGAACTGGTGAATGACGTTCGGGCACATGAATTGACCAAGCTACGCATGCTCAACGGCAGCCACTCCATGCTCGCTTATCTGGGGTATCTAGCGGGATACCAGCACGTCGACGAGGCCATCGCGGATGACGCGCTGCGGACCCTGATCAGCGGATTTATGTCGGAAGAAGTCATGCCAATGCTGTCGGGCGACGCTGTCGATCGCGGTGCGTATCGCGATGCATTGATCGCACGGTTCTCCAACCCGGCCCTCAAGCACCGCACCTGGCAGATCGCCATGGATGGCAGCCAGAAACTGCCGCAGCGCCTTTTGGGGACAATTCGCGATCGCATTGCGCGCGGTCTGCCGGTCACGCGTGGCGCGCTCGGCGTTGCGGCGTGGATGCGCTACGTGACGGGCATCGACGAATTGGGCGGGCCGATCGACGTGAAGGACCCGATGGCCGGACAGTTGCGCGCGATTGCCGACGCCGCCGGTGGCTCGCCGGAGAAACTCGTGAGAGGATTGCTCGGCGTTGCCGAGATATTCGGCGACGACCTGCCGCAAAGCCCCGTTTTTGTTTCGGTGCTGACGCAACATCTCGTCTCGCTATTCGAAAACGGAGCCCTTAGAACCGCCGATAGCGTCAACCAGAGGGCACGAGGATGAGCGACGCCGTCCGCAAGACACTTCGGCTGCAGCCGAATGACAACGTGGTGATTGCAATCCGGGACCTGCAGGCCGGAGAGGCGGTGGATTATGTGGACGCGCCTCTGACTCAATCGGTTGCGCGCGGTCACAAGATCGCAAGCACTGCAATAGGCGCCGGCGAGAACGTCTATCGCTACGGCCAGATCATCGGGCAGGCGAAGGCCAACATCGCGCCGGGCGAGCACGTGCACGCGCACAATCTCGGCATGGGCGAACACCAGCAGGACTACGGCTTCGCCAGCCGAAATGCGCCGCTGCAGCCGGTCGAGGAAACGCGGACATTCATGGGCTACCGCCGCGCCGACGGCAGGATCGGGACGCGCAACTACATCGGCATACTGACGACCGTGAACTGCTCCGGCTCGGTCGCCAAATTCATCGCCGAGGCGGCGGAGAAGGCGGGGTTTCTCGAGCGGTATCCCAATGTCGACGGCATCGTTCCGATCGTTCACGCGACCGGCTGCGGCATGTCGGGACAGGGAGAAGGCTACGCCACGCTGATGCGCACGCTCTCCGGCTATGCGCGCAATCCCAATTTCGGCGGCATCCTGCTGCTGGGACTTGGCTGCGAGGTATTGCAGATCCCCGAACTTGTGAGTGGCCGGCGCATTCGCGCCGACGGCATGCTTCGCTACATGACGATCCAGCAGGAAGGCGGTACGCGAAAGACAATTGAACGCGGCCTCGAGGCGCTACGCGGTGTGGCCGAATTCGCCAACATGCAGACGCGCGAGCCGGCACCCCTGTCGGAACTGATGGTCGGACTGCAGTGCGGCGGATCGGACGGCTATTCCGGCATTACCGCCAACCCGGCACTCGGACATGCCTCCGATCTCCTCGTGCGCCATGGCGGCACATCGATCCTGTCGGAAACCTCCGAAATCTATGGCGCGGAGCACCTGCTGACGCGACGGGCCGAGACTGTCGAGGTGGGCGAGAAACTGATCGAGCGGGTGCGCTGGTGGGAGGATTATACGGCGCGCAATGGCGGCGAAATGGACAACAACCCGTCTCCCGGCAACAAGCGCGGCGGGCTGACGACGATCCTGGAGAAGTCGCTGGGCGCGGTCGCCAAGGGCGGCACGGCGCCGCTGCGCGGCGTCTACAAGTTTGGCGAACTGATCGACACAAAGGGTTTCGTCTTCATGGACAGCCCCGGCTTTGATCCGTGCTCGGTCACCGGCCAGATTGCGTCGGGCGCCAACCTGATCGCGTTCACCACTGGCCGCGGGTCGGTCTCGGGCTACAAGCCGGTTCCTTGCATCAAGATCGCCACCAATTCGGAAATGTATGGCCGCATGTCCGACGACATGGATCTGAACTGTGGAGACATCATCAGCGAGGGCGTTTCGATCGAAAAGAAGGGTGAGGAACTGTTCGAACTGTTGATCCGCGTCGCGTCGGGCGAGAAATCGAAAAGCGAAGATCTGGGCTTCGGCGGCGTGGAATTCGTGCCCTGGCAGATCGGGGCGGTGATGTAGCGCGGCCATTTCGGCAGTGCGCGTTGGCGTCAGGCCGGGCTTCTCTCAACTCAGCTGTTCACGCGGATCCACCATGCCTTCCTTTACGCCGAAGCGGATCAGCAGCACGTTGACCGGGTAGGCAGCCCCGAGGCTTCCGTTCGCGAACATCTGTCCGGCACGCTCAGCTTCATCAGGCAGATCAGGTGCAGATACCCCGAGTATTTCCGAGTATCACAGCGAGGCCGTGATCCCCCCGTCCACGAAGACCGTCGTGCCGTTGACAAAGGACGAGGCCTGCGACGACAGGAAGATGCAGGTTCCGACGAGTTCCTCGACCTTGCCCCAGCGGCCGGCGGGCGTCCGTTTTGCCAGCCATGCGCTGAACTCGGGATCGTCGACCAGCGCCTGGTTCAGCGGGGTTTCGAAATAGCCCGGCGCCAGGCCGTTGCATTGCAGCCCGTATTTCGCCCAATCGGTTGCCATCCCCTTGGTCAGGTTGGCCACGGCTCCCTTGGTTGCGGTGTAGGGGGCGATGCCGGGGCGGGCCAGCGCGGTCTGGACGGAACAGATGTTGACGATCTTGCCCTGCCTGCGCGCGATCATGTGGCGTGCCACCGCCTGACCGACATGAAAGACGCTGGCGATGTTGGTCTGCAACATCCGCTCGAACGCGTCGGCGGGGAAATCCTCGAGCGGCGAACGGTGCTGCATCCCGGCGTTGTTGATCAGGATGTCGATGGCGCCAGTGGCGTCCTCGAACGCATCCACGGCCTTGCGCACGGCGTCATGATCGGTCACGTCAAACGCCAGCTCGTGTACCGTGGCGCCGCGCGCGCGCAGGGTTTCGGCAGCCCTGGCGAGTTTGGCCTCGTCACGGCCATTCAGCACGACCTCCGCACCCGCGTCGGAAAGGCCGACGGCCAGGGCGTAACCGATTCCCTGTCCGGATCCGGTGATCAGGGCTCGCCGCCCGCCGAGGGCGAAGAGTTCCAAGCTCATGTTGCGTCCTTTTCCTCTCGGCTTTTGAACCTGTTGCAGGGACCGTGCCCAGTCGAAGCCGGCTCAGACAACCGGGGTCAACACCGGTTTGCCGCCGAAATGGATGGTGAGATTGTCGCGCATCAACTGGTCCATGGCCCTGCGCGTCTCGACCGTGCCCGAGCCATGATGGGGCTGCAACAGCGCGTTGTCGAGCCGCGTGAAGCATGGGTTCAGGGCCGGCTCCCCCTTCAACACGTCAATGGCGCGCCGGGCGTCGGAAAACTGCCCGCACCCGCCCCTCCGCACACGCCGGTTCAGATTGTTGTCCGGTTCGGCGCCATGGCGGCAAGATCAACGCCGAGCCGCGGGGTCTCGCCCAGCACGAGCCCAGCAGCCACCAGCGACAGCGCGGGCGCGGTCTGGATGCCGTAGCCGCCCTGCCCGGCCAGCCAGAAGAAGTTTTCCGCATTCTGATCGAAGCCCACCACGGGAGTCTTGTCGGGTGCAAAGGTCCGCAATCCGGCCCAGCTCCCTTCGAGATGCGTGACCTCCTCCCGTACCGCCTGCTGGTAGCGATCGATTCCCTCGGCGAGCGCCATGTCGTCGACAAACGCGTCGTGTGGCTCCACCGGATCCTCCTCCGCCGGAGAGACCAGCAGCCGGCCGCCATCCGGTTTGAAGTACCACCGGTCGGCGGAGTTTGCGACCAGCGGCCAGGCCCGGCAATCATAGCCCCGTGGGCAGGGGATCACCGCTATCGAACGGCGCATCGCGACCAGTCCGACCGGTGCAACGCCGCAGGCCCGGGCGATCGTATCGGCCCAGGCGCCGGCGGCGTTGACAATGATCCGCGCTTCGGCCAGCCCCGCGCTGGTCTCGACCAGCCAGCGGCGGCCGGAGCGGCGCGCGGCCGTCAGAACGGCACCCGCCAAGACCTGCGCACCGGCCCTGCGCGCCTTCTTGAGCCAGCCCTGATGCAGCGCGTTGACGTCGATGTCGGTGGCGTCGCGCTCATAAGCGGCCGCCGCGATCCGTTCCGGCCTCAGCAACGGGACATGGGCGACCGCGCCCTCGATCGAGATTGGCGCCAAGCCATCGGATTGCCGGAGAAGGTCCTCGTGCTGCCGGAGGTCCTGCTCGTCTGCCACGAACATGATGCCACGCGGGCTCAACAGCGGTCCGGGGAAAAATTCCGGCTCCGGCGCGTCGAAGAGCGGGCGGCTGGCCGCGCTCAGCGACCGGATGACGGCATTGCCATAGTTCTGGATGAAGATCGCCGCCGAGCGTCCGGTCGAATGAAGGCCGGGCCGCTCTTCCTGTTCCAGTATGACGACATCTTTGCGACCGACGAGCGCGGCCGCGATGCCTGCGCCGGCAATGCCGCCGCCGATGATGAGAATGTCGGTCGAGATCATGGTTTCAACGCGTGCCGCTAGATTTTCGTGCCTTCCCGGAAACCGGTCATGAAGGCAGTGAGATTGTCGCCGAGCGCATCGCACAAATAGCCCCCTTCCTGCACGATGACAGCAGGCGCGCCGATGCTGGCACAGCGCCGGCCGATCTGTCGGAACCCGGCCGTGGTGACGGACAGACCTCCGAACGGATCGCCCTCGAAGGCGTCCAGTCCCAATGCGATCACAATGGCGCCGGGCGCGTATGAGGCGATGCGCTTCAGTGCTGCGTCCAGCGCGTCGAGAAAGACCTCGTCGCCGGAGCCCCGCGGCAGTGGCAGGTTGTGGTTGTAGCCGAGGCCGGCGCCTTCGCCCCGTTCGGAAGAGTACCCCCAGAAGAAGGGGTAGAAGCGTTCCGGATCGGCATGCAGGGAAACTGTCAGCACGTCGGGGCGGGCGTAGAAGATGCCCTGTGTGCCGTTGCCGTGATGCAGGTCGACGTCGAGGATCGCCACCCGGTCATGCGCGGCGCGCAGAACCTGCGCGGCGATGCCGGAATTGTTGAGGAAGCAGAAGCCGCCGGCAAGATCGGCGAAGGCGTGGTGGCCGGGCGGACGGCTCAGTGCATAGGCCGCTGCCACGCCGTCGCGCACCATCATGGCCGCCTCGACGGCCGTTTGCGAACTCCAGTAGATGGACTCCCAGGTGTCGGCCGAGATCGGGCAGGCCGTGTCGGCCATGTGGTAGCCCGCCTGGCCGACGGCCGAGGCGGGGTAGGAGAAGTCGCGACGGTCGGGGTGGATGTTGGGCACCACTTCGGGCGACGCGTCGGGAATGCGCTGCCATCGCGTATAGATCGTCTCAAGGAAGCGCAGATATTCGGGCGTGTGGACGGCGGCTGCGGGGCCGAGGCCATGGTCGCCGGGTGTGACCTGTTCGAGCCCGGCCGCGCGCGCCCCCGCAAGCAGGCGGTTCACGCGTTCGGGCACTTCGGGGTTGGATTGCGGCGCGCCCGAGGACAGGAAGTGTTTGGGATCATGCCGGCGCTGGGCCTCGTGGAAGACAAATTTCATGCTTGGTTCCGCTTGTTCCTGATATCGCGCTCAGAAGGCGACGCGATCGCCGCCCTTGAGATTGAGCATGGCGCGCGCTTCCTCCGGGCTTGCAACGGCGAAACCCATTTCCTCAAGAATGCGCCGGATACGCGCCACCTGATGTGCGTTGTCGGGGGCCAGGTCCCGCCCGGCTCCGTCGGTGAGGCTGTCCTCGAGCCCGACACGGACGTTACCGCCCATAATGGTGCCCATTGTACCGAGCCGCATCTGGTGGCGGCCGGCAGCAAGTACGGAGAAGCGGTAGGCGTCGCCCAGCAGCCGGTCGGCGGTCGACTTCATGAACACCAGCGTTTCCGGGCTTGCGTCGATGCCGCCGAGAATGCCGAGCACGAACTGGATGAAGATGGGCGGGCGGATGAGGCCCTGCTTCAGATAATAGGCGACGGTCTGGATGTGGCCCGCATCGTAGCACTCGAACTCGAAGCGCGTCCCGCAGCCTTCGCCGAGTTCCGTCAATATGTGCTCAATGTCGGCGAAGGTGTTGGTGAACACCACGTCGCGGGTGGCCTCGAGAAATTCCGGTTCCCAATCATGTTTCCAGGCCTCATGCCTGGCGGCAAGCGGGAAGATGCCGAAATTCATTGAGCCCATGTTGAGCGAGCACATTTCCGGCTTTGCCGCCAGGGCAGGCGCCAGCCGCTCTTCCAGGCCCATTTGCGACGAGCCGCCTGTTGAGATGTTGATCACCGCGTCCGACTGCTGGCGGATGCGCGGCAGGAAGGCCATGAAATCCTCTACCCTGGCGCTCGGCATACCGGTGCGCGGATCGCGTGCATGCAGGTGCAGCACCGACGCGCCGGCTTCGGCCGCGCCCAGCGCCTGCTCCACCATCTCGTCGGCGGTAACCGGCAGATGGGGGCTCATTGTGGGCGTGTGAATGGAGCCTGTCAGGGCGCAGGTGAGGATGATGCCATCGGCCATGATCAGCGCTTTCCGCGCGGCAACCCGAACCGGTCGGCGAAGGCGTCGAGACTGTCGGTCAGCACTTCCATGATCTCGCCGATCTGTTGACGGCTGACGATCAGCGGCGGACAGACCATGAAGTGATCGCCCTCCAGACCGCCGCGGGTGCGGCGTGAATAGAGGATCAGCCCACGCGAATAGGCTTCCTCGACCAGATGGATATGGGCGTCGAGACCCTTGGCCAGCGGGGTCATGGTTTCGGCGTCGGCGACCAGCTCGAAGGCCAGCAGAAGCCCCTTGCCGCGCACGTCTCCGATGAAGGGATAGCGCGCCTTCAGGCCGATCAGTTCCGCCTTGAGAACCTCGCCCATTTCCTCGGCATTGGCGCACAGTTCCAGCCTGTCGATTTCTTCCAGCACCGCGAGACCGGCCGCGCAGGCGAGCGGATTGCCGGCATAGGTGAAGCCATGGATGAAGCCTCCGGCCGCCAATACCGGCTCCACGATATCGCGATGCGCCACCATGGCGCCGAGCGGCGCATAGCCGGCCGCGAAGCCTTTCGACAGCACGATGATGTCCGGCTTCAGGTCCCAGTGCTCGGCGGCCAGGAAGCGGCCCGTGCGTCCCGCACCCGTCATCACCTCGTCGAGAATAAGGAGAATGCCGTATTCGCGGCAGATCTCGGCGACGCGCTCGTAATAGCTGTCGGGCGCCACAAGGCCGCCGGTCGCGGCCCCGCCCACCGGCTCCATGATGAAACCCAGCACGCTGTCCGGTCCCTGCCGCTCGATCTCGTCGCGCAGCATCTCGGCGTAGCGCAGGCCGCGTTCGTCGATCGAAAGTTCGTCTCGATCGAGATAACAGGTTGGCGCCGGAATCTTCGGCATCTCGCGCAGCATCGGCTCGAACGGCTTGCTCATCAGTTCCATGCCGGTCAGCGCCAGGGAGCCGAGTGTGGAGCCATGATAGGAAGGATAACGCGAGATGATCTTCCAGCGGTCCGACTGGCCGGTCGCCACCGCATATTGCCGGGCGAGCTTAATGGCGCTTTCCACCGCCTCCGAACCGCCCGAGACGAAGAAGACGCGGTCGAGCCCTTCCGGCATCTTCGACGCGGTCAGCCTTGCGAGGCGCTCGGCCGGTTCGTTCTCGAAGTGAAGCCGGTAGGCGAAGGTCGCCTTGGCCATCTGCGTGCGCATGGCGTCGAGCACGCGCTCATTGCCATGGCCGATATTGGCCACCATGGCGCCGCTCGATCCGTCGATGAAGCGGCGGCCGTCAACGTCCCAGATGTAGATGCCGCGCGCCTCGCCGACCAGCGGCCGACGCTGGCGGGACTGATAGAAGAGGTTTGAGGGCTGCGCGGCGAACTCAATGTTCATGGGCGCTGTTCCGGGCCGACGAGGGCGCAGTCGCGGCCGCGCACGACCGCCGTCACCTGCTCGCCCTGCCTGAAGGGGCTCTCCTCGATCGGGTTGAGCGCCTGCATGGTGTGCCCCTTGACGGTGACGAAATAGCGCGCCGCCTGGCCCTGATAATCAACGGCCGTCACTTCGGCGGGGAGCGCCAGCGCATCGGGCGGCACGTCGCCATTCTTTCGGCCCAGTCCCAGCTTCTCGGCCCGTATCACGATCATCGCATCGTCGCCCGGCTTCATTCCGCTGGCGCGGCTGGCCGGAATGCTCAGATTTCCCAATCCGTCGACGGCGATCTCCATCACCTCCTTGTCGCGCCCGACCACTTTGCACGGCAGCAGATTCGAATTTCCAAGGAAGCGGGCGACAAAGGCCGAGGCGGGAGCGGTATAGACGTCCTCCGGCGCGCCCATCTGCTCGACATGGCCGGCGCTCATCACCAGGATTCGGTCGGACATCGCCAGCGCTTCCGACTGGTCGTGGGTGACGAAGATGGTGGTGATGCCGAGTTGCGACTGGATGCGTTTGAGTTCGACGCGCATGTCCTCGCGCAGATTTGCGTCGAGCGCCGACAAAGGTTCGTCGAGCAGCAGAACGTCGGGTTCGATGACGATGGCGCGGGCAAGCGCGATGCGCTGCTGCTGACCGCCCGAAAGCTGGCGCGGATAGCGGTCGCCGAGCTGCGGCAACTGCACGAGGTCGAGTGCCTTCTGGACGCGCTCGGCGATCTCCTCGCGCGTGACATCGCGGTATTTCAGTCCGAAGGCGACATTGTCGAATACCGTCTTGTGCGGAAACAGGGCGTAGTTCTGGAAGACGATGCCCAGATTGCGCTTGTGGATGGGAACGCGCGTGACGCTGCGGCCCTTGATCTCTATCTCGCCTTCGCTTGGATCGAGCAGGCCCGCGATCATGCGCAACGTCGTCGTCTTGCCGCAACCCGACGGTCCGAGCAGGGTGACGAAGCTGCCCTCCTCGACGTCGAGATCGAACCGATGCACGGCGGTCACGCTGCCGAACCGCTTGACGATACCCCTGAGCGCGACTGCGCTGCCTGAACTGGTCACGTGGAACTCCGTTCCGGATGGTCTGGGCCGCGAAGCGGTGCTTCCCGCGAACGCTTCGCGGCCCGGTTGACGTCAGTAGCCGCGTTCGACCCGCGAATACTGCTTGGCCCACTCTTCCTCGTTGCTGTTCCAGTAGTCGGCGTTGAAGAAGTTGAGCCCTTCGAGCGTGCCGCTGGGGTCGAATGCCGGCAGCGCCTTGACCTTGTCGGTCATCTCGACCTTCTGCGGATCGAGCGATGACGGGTAGTTCTGTCCCTCCGCCACGGCGATCGCCACCTCCGGCTCAAGCATGAAGTTGAGCAGTTCCTCGCAGGCTTCCATCGGGCTGCCCTTGATGACGAAGATGCATTCCTGCCAGCCGAGACCGCCGGGCGGATCGAAATAGCCGATGTCGTGGCCCTGGTCCTGAAGAGCCTTGATGCGGCCGGACCAGCCTTCCGTGACGTGGATTTCCTCCTCCGCCAACAGGCTCATCAGCTCGGCGCCCGATGCCCAGTACTTCAGCACCAGGTCCCGGTTGGTGCGGATTGCGTCCCACACCGCCTCCATATCCTCGATGTTGTTGGGATCCTGGCCGGTCTGCAGCGCGCCGTACCAGATGCGGGTCTTCCAGTCGCTCCAGCCGCCGATCTTGCCCTTGTGGGCCGGATCGATCATCACCTTGGCGCCCTTCTCCTTCACTTCATCGTCGGAGATGAACTTGCGGTTGTAGGCGATGCTGGTCGTGCCATAATCGTAGGGAACGGCGGAGAGCTTGCCGTTGGTGATATCGCGGAACACCTGCTGCAGCGCCGGAATGACGTTCTGCAGGTTCGGAATGTTGTCCTCGTTGAGCTCCGAAGTCAGTTCCAGCGAATGGTAGCGCGAATAGTCGAACACGCCCGACAGATGGGCAAGGTTGAACTCGCCCGGCTGGCTCGCGCGCACCCGCGCCAGATACTCGTCGGCGCCGCCGAAGGTGCCGTCGACCACGGTGATGCCGGTCTTTTCCGTATAGGGGTTGAAAGCGTGTTCGCGGAATGCTTCCGACACGATGCCGCCCCAGCCGTCGAAGCGGACCTGGTCGGGTGTCGCCGCATGCGCGAATTTGGTGAAGGGGCTACCCATCACCCCGTAAGCCGCGGCCGATGCCCCGATCAGACCGAGGAAATTGCGGCGGCTCACATCGCCGTGGCGATAGCGGTCCAGCAGTCTTGCGTAGCGTCTGGTATTGTCCATCGAAATACTCCCATTGGTTCTCATGCCCGTCGTTTCCCTGGAGCCGCGGGCGTACTCCTGTTGTTGGCGTCTCGCCGCCATCCAGCGCGCCACTCCCATGCCCGCGACCGGAACCGCGACCGTCATGACGATCATCACGGTTCCGAGCGCGTTGATTTCCGGCGAGATGGAGTTGCGCAACATGGCGAAGATCTGGGTCGGCACCGTCTCCACGCCTCCCGGCTTCCAGAACATCGTGCCGGTGATGTCGTCGAAAGAGATCGTGAAGGCGAAGACCATGCCCGCGAACACGGCCGGCATGAGCAGCGGCAGCGTGATCGAAAAGAAGGTCTGGATCGGTCCCGCACCGAGGCTGAGCGCGGCCTCCTCATATTCGCGCTTGATGGACACAAGCCGCGCCTGCACCACGAGAAGCACAAAAGGCAGCGTGAAGACCACGTGGCCGAGGAGGAGCAGAAAAAAGCTTCGCGGCAGGCTGAGCCAGCGCAGGAAAAGCAGCAGCGCCACCGCCAGCACCACCTCGGGAATGAGGATCGGGGCAATGAGCAGCGTGGAAATCGTGTTCTTGCCCCGGAAGTTGTAACGCACCAGCGCCAGCGCAGCCAGGATCCCCAGCACCGTGGAGATGACCGCCGTCAACGCGCCGAGCAGCAACGAGACGCGGAAAGCGCGGACGATGGCATCGTTGTTCCACAGTTCGATGAACCAGCGCAGGCTCAACCCTTCCATCGGGAAAGCGCCGAACTGGCTGGAATTGAACGACAGCAGCACGACCACCGCGACCGGCAGGAACATGAACAGATAGACTGCGATCGTGTAGAGCCTGATGAGGGACCAGCCGGACATCGCGCTACCCGAACGACTTTGCGATCTGGCCGATGCCGATCAGACGGTTGTAGATGGCCACGATGCCACCCAGGATGATCAGGAGCACGATCGAAAGGGCGGAACCCAGCGGCCAGTTGAGCTGGGTGATGATCGCCTCGAAGACCAGGTTGGCGAACATGGCGTCGCGCGGCCCGCCGAGCACCAGCGGCGTAATGTAGGTTCCGGCGGCCAGAACGAAGCACAGAAGGCCGCCTGCCGCGAGCCCGGGAAGCGACAGAGGCAGCGTCACCTCACGGAATGTCTGCATGCCGTTGGCACCCAGCGAGCGCGAGGCGTCGGCCAGGTTGGGGTCGATGGCGTCGAGGCTGACATAGACATTCAACACCATGAAGGGCAGCAGGAAGTGCACCAGCCCGAGGATCACGGTGGCCTCGTTGTAGAGCATCTGGACCGGCTCGTTGACGATGCCTGCCGCCATCATCACCTGGTTCAGGGCGCCGGACACGCCCAGGATGTTGATCCAGGACATTGTGCGGATGATGTAGCTGATCCAGAAGGGCAGGATCAGCAGCAGGAGCAGCAATGTCTTGTGACGGGTGTGCGACGTGGCGATGAAATAGGCGGGCACGTAGCCAAGGATCGCGCACAGGGCCGTGGTGATGGCGGCGATGCGCAATGTCGACAAAAGGATGTCGCGGTAGAAGCGATCGCTCAGCACTTCCTGCCAATTGTCGAGATAGAAGCCGGGAATCTCTCCACCCGCCGCCGAGCGCAGCCAGAATGAATAGACGACAATGAAGAAGACCGGGACGACCAGCAGGAATGCGATCGCGCCAAGCGCCGGTGACAGTAATATCCAGGGGCGCGACGCGCCAGCCGATTCACCCATGATCTCCCATCCGCCTCTTGCCGGCCGTTCCCCGCAGCCTTCTCAGAGGATCGGAGCAGAGTTTGACTTATGGAGAAGACATTCTCAAAATACATAATGGCAATGCGCGCCATAGTTTCAATGAATGAGATTGAACGGAGATCGGATGAGGGACCATCTCGCCACCCCGCCATCGCCTTCCGGGCGCATGGTGTGGAACCTTGACTGGAACCTGATCCGCACCTTCCTGGTGATCATCGAGCAGGGCGGCATCACCGCCGCCGCCAATACGCTCGGGTTGAAGCAGCCCAGCGTCTCGAACGCGCTGCGGCGTCTGGAGGGACACTTGTCGAAGCGGCTGATCCTGCGCGCGCCGGGCCAATTTGAGGTGACGCCGGCGGGACGGCTTCTCTACAACGAGGCGATCGAGATATTCGGCAGCATCTCCCGGTTGGGCACGCTGATCCGCGACACGGACGAGGAGGTGTCGGGCCACGTGACGCTGGCGATGGCCAGCCACGTGGTGTCGCCGGTGCTGGACGAGGTGCTGTCGCAGTTCCACCAGCGCCACAGGCTGGCCACGCTTTCGATCGACGTGCTGACCAGCCGCGACGCCATTCAGGCGGTGCGCCAGCGCCAGGCCAGTCTCGCCATCAGCCTTGTCCACGAGAAGCAGCCGCATCTCGATTATCTGCGGCTCTTCCGCGAATATTTCGGCTTCTATTGCGGACCGCGGCATCGGCTGTTCGGGCACGCAAACCTGTCGCTGGCCGATTTGCGCGGCGAGACTTCCGTTTCGTTCAAGACCGACCGGCTGACCGACGCGCTGCGGCCGGTGGCGCTGCTGCGCGCCCAGGCGGAACTGGAGGATCGGGTGATCGGCGTGTCCTCCAGCCTGGAGGAGGTGCGGCGCATGATCGTGGCCGGGCTGGGAATCGGGCCGCTGCCGATCCATGTGGCGCGCCGCGATGTGGAGGCCGGACTTTTGTGGCGCCTGCCGCCGTTCGACGAGCCGCCGACGATCGACATCCATATCGTCACCAATCCGGGCACCCGCTTCAACCGCGCCGAGGCAAACCTGATTGCCATGCTCCGAGAGGCGGTGGCACGCATTCCCTTTGCAGAGCGCGACTATCGCTAGTGCGCGATACCCGCCAGAGAAATCGCTGTTCGCGTGAGCGGAAGCGTGGCGCGGTTTTCTAGTCGCGCTCCAGCGAGCGGACGAACGCATCGACACCCTGGAGAAGGAAGGTCTCGGTCGCCTCGTCGTCCAGAAGTCCGTCCTTCACCTTCTTGTTGGCATGCGTGACGACGATTTCCTGCCAGGGAAATACGCGGGCCAGCATCCCGTTGAGAACATATTTGAGATGGGCCTGCGCGCGAACGCCTCCGAGCGCGCCACCGGAGGTGGATACAACGAAGACAGGCTTGCCCAAAAATACCGAGGCATAGGCCGGGCGCGACGCCCAGTCGATCGCATTCTTCAACACGCCCGGGACGCTGTAATTGTATTCCGGCGTCACGATAATCAGCCCGTCGGCCTCGTCGATGGCGGATTTGAGGGCCGGGACCGGATCCGGCAAATCGAGGTCGGCGTTGTAGTGCGGCAGCGCGCCGATATCGAAACGCGTGACGGATACGCGATCGCCCAGATTGCGGCAGATCGTTTCCAGCACGGCGCGCGACGAAGACGCGGCCCTTAAACTTCCGGACAGGCAGAGGATTTTCGTCATCATTCAGAGCCTTGCCAACCAGGTGGCGATCTGTGGAAAAACAATGATGACCCCGAGCCCCAGGATCATCGCGAAAACGAACGGCATTGCGCCGGCGAATATCTCACCGACCTTCAGGTCGGGCTCATCGAGCGCCGACTTGATCGTATACACGGACAGTCCGAATGGCGGCGTCAGCAGCCCGATTTCGACGGCGACCACGGTCAGCACTCCGAACCAGATCAGGTCGAAACCCGCTTCCGAGGCGACCGGAAGCGCGATCGGCAGCAGGATGAGCATGATGGAGATGGAATCGATCAGGAAACCCATCACGATCACAAGCGCGAGGAAGATGATGAGAAACCCGTAGGGACCGATCGAGCCGCTCAAGAGCGATTGCGCCAGCGCATTTGGAAGGCCGGACATGGCGAGCATACGACTGAAGAAGGTGGCCGCCATGATGAGGAAGAGGACGGATACGGTCACCTGGCCTGTCTCAACAAGCAGCCCCCACAGCCTCGACGGGTTAAGCGAGCGCCTTGCGACAGCGATGACGAGCGCGCCGAGCGCGCCGACCGCGCCGGCCTCGGTCGGATTGAAGAACCCGCCATAGAGCCCGCCCAGGACAAGCGTGACCAGAACGAGGATGGGAACGCCCTTGGCTGCCGTGACCAAGACCGATTGGGGTTCCATCTCGAAATCCCCGGTCTCGCGCTCGAACACTGACGACTTCCACCAGGTCGCGAGGATCAGGATCGTTGCGGAGAAGAGCAGCGCCAGCAGGATGCCGGGACCGACTCCCGCCAGGAACATGCGGCCGACCGATTCCTCGGCGAGGACGGCATAGATGATCATGAGCAGAGAGGGCGGGATCAGCATGCCGAGCACCGAGCTGCCCGCGACGACGCCGGTCGAGAAGCGGCGGCTGTATCCATGGCGGGTCATTTCGGGGACCGCCACGCGCGAAAACACCGAGGCGGAGGCGATCGAGATGCCGGTAATCGAGGCGAAGACGGCGTTGGCGAACACGGTGGCGATGCCAAGCCCCGCCCGCACGCGCTTCAGCATTCGTTCGAACACGTCGAACGTGTCCTTGCCGACGCCCGAAATCGTGACCAGCAGTCCCATCAGCACGAATAGCGGCACCACCGCGAACAGATATTCCTCAAGGCTGTCATTGGCGACGGAACCGATCATCCGCGTTGCCACAACCTCGTTGCGGATGAACGAGACGCCGGCGAACGAAACCACGATCATGCCGATGCCGATGGGCATGCCGAGCGCGATCAGGATGACGAGGGCCGCGATGCAGGCAGCGCCGATCTCTATGCCGGTCATGGGGCATTCCGCGGCGAACCCGCGGCCAGCGTGAAGGCACGAACGGCCTGCACGACAAACTGGGCCGCGGCCACGGCGCTGCCGAGGAGTATCAGGGCGCGGAACGGCCAGGTCTGCATGGTCATGACGGCAGTCACGCCGATGAACTCACGATGCTCGATATCCTTCAGCAATATGCCGTAGGTGGACCAGGCGATGCACGCGCACACCGCAACGCCGAACAAGTCCCAGATTCCGGAAACAAATGCGGCGAACCTTGGAGAGCGTTCCCCGATGGCGTCCAGAAAGAAGTCGGTGCGCGCCAGCCGGTTGTTGCGGATGGTCGTTCCAAGCTGAAGATAGACGATCATCACCAGCGTCAGGGCCCCAAGCTCGGAAACGAGAGGAAGCGAACCGCCGGTGATGTTTCGCGCGAACACGTCCGTGCAGATCATGACCATGAGCAGGCCGATCATGATCGTTCCCATGGCAGCAAGGCTGTCCACGGCGCGCGACCAGATCAGATGGATCATGGAGCGCCGGCGCCGCCCCCCAGCAGCGCCGGCAGGATGCGAGTCGTTACTCACGTCTCGCCCCCTTCTCTCGACGGGATCTTACTCCTTGTCCCAGTCGCGAACCGGGGTTTCGCCGCGCTCGCGAAGCCCGTTCATATAGGCGGCCAGGAAATCCTTGGCGGGAATCCCGCGCGCCTCCACGTCGGCGGCCCACTCGGCGGCGATGTTGGGCATGCCGTTAACCCAGGCGGAGCGGTCCTCCTGGGACATGTCGGTCATCGTGACCGGCGGATTCTGGCTGGCGCCGATTTCCACCATCTTGTCGAGCGCGGCTTCATGGCGCTCCAGCAGGTCCTTGCCGTGTGCTTCGGTGTAGAACTTGCCGGCCTCGATCATGGCGTTCTGCACTTCTTCGGGCAGGCCATCCCAGGCGTCCCTGTTGATCGCGACAGCTCCGGAGTAGGCGGTGCCGATGTCGACGCGGGTGATGTAAGGCGCGACCTCGTAGAGCTTGGAGGGAAGCACCCCCAGAGCCAGCGACAGAACGCCGTCCGAAACACCTGTTTGGATATCGGTGTAGAACGTCGTCAGCGCGCCATCGACCGGGTTGGCGCCCGTGCCGCGCAGCCATGCGCCAAGCACGCCCGGCGCCGACAGCTTCATGCCGTCGAGATCCGCGAAGCCGGAAATCGGCTCCTTGGTGTAGACGTCGTAGCTGTCCGTCCCGGTGAGGCCGAGCACCTTCAGATTGTACTGTTCCCACTCGTTGCGGAACGCTTCATTGTTCTCGTAAAGCTCCCACATGACCTCAAGCTGGACGGGCGGATTGGCCGTCGCGAAGGGCGCGTAGGTCGAGGCCTGGCTGAGCGGCAGCTTGGCCGATTCCAGGAACGAGAACACCCAACCGATATCGGTGATGCCTTCCTCGACGGAGGTCAGGGTGGCGTTGGCCTTGTAGAGCTGTCCGCCAAACGCTTCCTGCCACTCGATCTTGTAGTTGCCGCCTTCGGCGAGGATGCGATCTGTCTCGGCCATGAAATGCGACTTGATCATTCCGACCCACGGAATAACGAGCGGATGGCTCGACGCCACGGTCAGGTTGATCGTCTCCTGCGCCATGGCCGAAGACGGAAAGGCGAATGCTCCTGCGAGCAGTAGTCCTGCCAGTTTTTTCATTTCTACTTCCTCCCTTTCTATTTACAGGACCGAGAAGGTCTGGCTCGAACTGTCGAGCCGGATCGTCACCGTCCCTTCGTTGATCATCCACGGCCGCACCGTGAATTTGCGCGCCCCGCTGACATGCATGGGGTCGCGTTCGGCTATTGCCCTGGCCTCTTCCCGCGAGGCGGCGCGTACAACCACGAGACCGTCGCCGTCCCAGCTTTGCTCGTCATCGGACCACATCGGTCCCGCCGCATAGAGGATGCCCTCCTTTTCGAGGGAAACCTGGAATGCAAGATGGTCTTCCAGGTTTTCGAGGATTTGTTCGATAGCACCGGTCGGCGTCGTGAAAATCGCGTAGAGCTGTTTCTGCAGCATCTGGCTCGAGGCCTGCACCACGTCCTTGACCGGCAATCCCATCTTTATTCCTCTCCGCTTTCCATCGCTCAGCCGGCCTTGCGGCGTGCGAGTTCAGCCCGGATCTCGGCGCCGTGCTCGTCGAGCGTTGGCGGCGGAAGAACATCCAGGTCGGCTTCACCGTCGAAGCTGTAGGGCGGGCGCACCGTCTTGAAGTGCCCCATTTGCGGATGCTCGGCCTCCACGGCAATGTGGAGGTGTCTGGCCTGCGGATCCTCGAGCGCCTCGTCGGAATCGTATGCCGGCGAATGAGGCACTTCGTTTTCAAGCAGGATGTCGCACCAATGGTCCCGCGTTTTCGTCGCGAAGACCGGGGTCAGAACGTCGATCAGTTCCTGCTGGTGATTGATGCGTGCCGCCCGCTCCGCGAAGCGTTCGTCGGCCAGCAGTTCCGGCTTGCCCACAGCCGCGACCAGTCCCTCCCAGAACTTCGGTGGTGAGGACAGATGGATGGCGATCCATTTCCCGTCCGAACAGGCGAATGTGTAAGACTGCGAGACCATCGGGCGGCTGAGCGGACCCATCACCTCGCCGACGCTGAAATAATGGGTGAAGCTGTCGAGGTTGAAATGGCACATCGCCTCGAGCATGGAGATGTCGAGGCGGCGTCCCTTGCCGGTTTTCACCCGCTCCAGCATGGCGGCGACGATGCCGAGCGCGGCGTAGTGACCGGTCACGGCGTCGGCGATCGCCGGGCCGATGACGCGCGGATTGGCCGGCGGCGTCAACAGGCGCAGATAGGCGCTGGCCGCCTGCGCGACCGTGTCGTAGGCGGGCCGGTCACGAGCCGGGCCGGACTGGCCGAAACCGGTGATCGCGCAATAGACAAGCTGCGGATTGATCCGCATGAGCTCGTCGAACCCGGCTCCAAGCCGCTCGGCGACGCCCGGCCGGAAATTCTGGATGAACACATCGGCGGTGGCGATCAGTTCATGAAACACCGCGCGGTCGTCGGGCTTGGTCGTGTCGAGCGCGATCGAGCGTTTATTGCGGTTGTAGGTCTGGTAGTGGGGTGAATAGAGACCTCCCTTGAAGGCGCGGAAGGGGTCGCCGGTCTCCGGACGTTCAACCTTGATCACATCGGCGCCAAGGTCGGCCAGATGCATCCCTGCCGCGGGACCGGTAATGTAGGTTCCCAGTTCGACGACCCTGACGTCCTTCAGTATCTTTGCCATCAAGCAGCCCTTAGTCCGTATTCTTCGCGGCCGAGGCGGGGCCGTCATATTCAATTGCAAGGTCGGCCTTGTGAGACATCACGAAGCCGATCGAGCGCTGGGTTTCCTCGTAGAGATGCGCCACCAGCCCGGCGGCGCGCGCCAACAGCGGGATCCCCTTCATCGCATCGACCGGCCATCCCGCGTCGAGCATCAGCGCGGGAATCGCGCCCGATACGTTGATGGGGAGCGGCCGGTTCATGATCGCCGGCGCTTCCTCGCCGATGGCGCGCAGGCAGGCGACATGATCGCCAGCGACGCCAAGTTCGCCGGCAAGCTTCATCAGGACGTTTGCCCGCGGGTCGCCGGTATTGTGCTGCGGGTGGCCGAGGCCGGGAACCTTCGCGCGCGCGGCCTTCAGGCCCTCAAGGCTCTTGCGCGCCGCGGCATTGAGGTCCTGGCCCGATTTGCGGCTGTCTTCCAGCACTTCGACGATATAGCGCCCGGCAGTCTCCGAGCTTCCGGCAACCACCGATCCCATTCCAAGCAGGCCCGCCGCCATCGCGCCCTGCCAGGCGTCCGGCCCGGCCGCCAATGTCATGCGCGCGGCCTGCACGCTCGGCACGAGCCCGTGCTCGGCTATCGCGACGAGACAGGCATTGGTGACCGCCTGCTGGGTCTCGGACGGGCGGTCCCCCGTCACCAGCAGCCAGAAATAGTCGGTGAAACCGATCTTGCCGATCAGGTCGTCGCACAGGTCGTGACCGCGCACGGTGATGCTGTGTGCATCAGAGGTGGCGATCGCCGAGAAGGCCTGATCCTGTTTTCCAATACGCATAGGTTAGTTTTCGCATGCCGAAATAATTTGCTCTTGTCGAAAAGCTAAGGGTCATCTAGCCTAGCGTCAAGTTCCAAGTGTGGTTCGCCCACATTGGATGACGAAGGGAGCGCAATCGCGTGGAGGAGAGAATGCGCATGCCATCGCGCCAGCAGGTCGCCGCGAGAGGGCGGACCGCCATTCGCCGCGGCATTGGCCGGAACCGCGCGCAATGCGGCTGAGCGAGGCCGTTGAGAACGCCGGCGAACCGGCTGCGAGCACGGAGCGGCCGGCGGATTTCGTCGAGGCCCTCGCCAAGGGTCTGGCGATCCTGGAATGTTTCGACGCATCGCACGCGGAAATGACGTTGAGCGAGGTTGCCAGGCGTGTCGGCCTGTCGCCAGCGGCAGCGCGGCGCAGCCTGATTACCCTGCAGACGCTCGGCTACATCGGACAGAAGAACAGACGGTTTCATCTGCGGCCGAAGGTGATGACACTCGGTTCGGCGTTCTACTTCTCGGCCCGCATCGACGAGGTGCTGCAGCCCGATCTGCGCGAGTTGGTGACGAAGTTCGGCGATGCCTCGTCGGTGGGCACGCTCGAAGGCACGGACGTCATCTATATAGCCCACAATTCGGTGCAGCGGGCGCGCCGCGCGGCAGCGGTGGTCGGCGCGCGCTACCCGGCATGTGCCACATCTCTTGGGCGCGTGCTGCTGGCCGGTCTCTCCGACGCGGCGCTCGACGCCTATATCGAAGCCGTGCGGCCTGAAGCCCTGACTTCGAAGACGATCACGGATCCGGCCGACCTGTATCGCGAGATCATCGCCGTGCGCGAGGCCGGCTACGCCACCACAGTCGACCAGTTGGACTACGGGATCACGGCGCTCGCCGTGCCGATCCGCTGCCCGGACGGAAAGACGGTCGCTGCCCTGAACACCTCCGGCTACACCGGCATGGTGACGCCGGAGATGCTCGTGGCCGAGCGCCTTCCCACGCTGCGCGCGACGGCATCACGCATCGGCCACATGATCCAGCGCTACCCGATCCTGTTATCCGTCATGGGCGCTTGAGGATGCCAGGCGCAAAGACATATCGCGGAGCGCCGTCTGGGAGCCGCTTGAGTGAAATTCGCGCACCGCGCCGCGCAACTTGCAAGGAGTACCACCTTGGCTGAACTCGTCGCCACGCTGGCTTCGACCCACCACCCGTTCTATCTCAGGGCGACGACCATGCCGCCCGAGGAGCAGATCCCGCAGGCGCCGGAATGGAAGCGCAAGGTCGAGGCCTATCGCGAGACGCTTGCCCGCGCCAAACCGGACATCCTGGTGATGGTGGGGTCCGACCACTTCCACCAGATATTCCTCGACAATTGTCCGCAGTTCCTGATCGGCAAGGCCGAGCGTTACGACGCCACTTTCTGGAACGAAGAGCGCGAGTTCGGCATCCCGAAATACGTGCTGGAAGGCGATATGGCGATGTCGCGCTTCATGCACCAGAACCTGATGGACCAGGGCTTCGACTTCGCCTTCTCGAACGAGCTGAAGATCGACCACTCGATCATCTGTCCGATCATCACCGTCCGGCCCGACAACGACCTGCCGGTGGTGCCGATCTACACCAACATCTTCGCTCCACCCCTGCCCTCGCCCAAGCGGTTCTACGATCTGGGCCGGGCGATCAGGAAGGCGATCGACGAGTATCCGTCGGACAAGCGCGTCGCGGCCATAGGCACCGGACATCTGTCGCTGGAGCTTGGAGGTCCGCGCCAGTTCATGGAAACCGGCCCCGATCCGGAGTTCGACCGTCAGGCGATCGACTGGCTGCGCAACGGCGACATCGACGCCATCCTTGCGAACGTCAGCCAGGAGAGCATGGCGAAGAGCGGCAACGCCACCCACGGCTTCCTGAACTTCATCCTCATGCTCGGCGTCGCCGGGCCGGAGAGCGCCGACTACGTCGACAATCTCGACCTCTTCCACACCATGGAAGCCTATCTCACCTGGTATCCGCGGACGCAGGCCCAGATGGGGCAGGGACGGGAGCGCGCGGCATGAGCAAATATTACGTCAACAAATTCCTGTTCCAGGTCGATCGCAATCCCGACTTCCTGAAGCGCTACGCCGAGGATCCGAAGAACTTCGTCGCCACGTGGGAACAGTCGATCGGGCCGCGCCTCAACGAGGTGGAGCTATCGACCGTGCACGGTTTTACCGACACGGAGCGCAAGGCTCTGGTGGAGCACGATTTCGTCGCGCTCTTCGAGATGGGCGCGCACTTCTTCCTCAACCTCACTCTCTTCATCGGCATCTATGACGGGCCTTACATGAAGGAGAACGGCCCGTTGGCTTTCCAGCGCGAGTTCGCGAAGCGTCTGCAGCATTGGAACGGCAAGGAGTACCCCAGCGTGGAGACGTAACGGGGCGCCGGTCTCCGCGCACCGGCGGGAGCACCGGCAGCCATAACAACAAATTTCTTTGGGAGGAGAAATCATGTGCAAGCTTTGTGACGAAGGCCGTCCGCAATTCGGTTGCGAGTCGCGGCGCGATTTCCTGAAAGCATCACTAGTGGTCGGGGCCGCGGCAGCGGCATCGAGCCTGCTTTCGGCCGGTCCGGCGCAGGCGCAGGGCTTGCCGTCGGGTACCGGGGAAGAAGGCAAGCGCGTGCTGTTCCGGGGTGGCCATGTTCTGAGCATGGATCCGGATGTCGGCGACTTCGCCGAGGCGGACGTTCTGGTGTCGGGAAAGACCATCGAGGCTGTCGGACCCAATCTCGACGCCGGCGACGCGGAGGTGATCGAAGCGGCCGGCATGATCGTGATGCCCGGATTCATCGACACCCATCATCACCAGTTCGAGACGGCGCTGCGCAGCTTTCTGGCCGACGGCATCCTGATCAATGACGGGCAGCCGCACAGCGCGGTCAACTACTACGAGTACATCCTGCAGAAGTTCTCCATGGTCTACCGGCCGCAGGACGTTCACATCAACGAGCTGTTCGGCTCGATCGCCCAGCTCGACACTGGCGTGACGACGGTCATGGACGTCTCGCAGATCCACCATTCGCCGGAGCATTCCGACGCGGTGGTTCAGGCGCTCAAGGATGCCGGCCGCCGGTCGGTGTTCGGCTATTTCGAAGGCTGGGGCGACAAGGCTAAATACCCCGGCGACGCGCGGCGTCTGAAAGAGGAACACTTCGCCTCCGACGACCAGTTACTGACCATGGTCATGGGCGGCGAAATCTATATCCCGGGTTATGAGGACGCGTGGAAGATCGGCCGTGAGCTCGGCATTCCGATCGCGCTGCATGTCGTCGGCACCTTCGGCATGCAGCCCACATTCGATGAACTCGCCAAGTCAGGCCAGTTCGGATCGGACAACATCTTCATCCACATGACCGGCATGTCCGAGATGGCATGGAAGACGGCAGCCGACGCCGGCTCGCATGTATCGCTGGCCGTGCCGATCGAAATGGCGATGCGTCATGGCATGCCGCCGATCCAGACCGCGCTCGACCTCGGCATGCAGCCCTCACTTTCGAGCGACGTGGAATGCACCATGACGGCCGACCCGTTCACCCAGATGCGAAGCGCATTCACGCTGCAGCGGGCCTTTATCAATGAGCGGGCGCTGGCGGGCGAAGAGAACCTGCCGCCGATGCTGACGTCGCGGGATGTGATCCGCTTCGCGACCATGGAAGGCGCTAAAGGCCTGAAGCTCGACGGCAAGACGGGCTCGCTGACGCCGGGCAAGGAAGCCGACATCGTCATGCTCGACGCCACCGCGATCAATGTCACGCCGCTGAACCACGTCCCCGGAGCGGTCGTCACGCTGATGGACCGCACCAATGTCGACACCGTCATGGTGGCCGGCAAGATACGCAAGTGGAAGGGCGAACTGCTCGACGTCGACCTGCCCAAGCTGCGCGGCGAACTCGAAGCAAGCCGCGACTACCTGTTCGAGGCTGCCGGCGTGGATCGGGACCTGTTCCGCGCATGAACCGATGACAGGCGGGGCGACAGCGCTCCGCCTGCAAACTGCAAAATGAGGGAAATCTATTGACTCACAAATTGCCGCTTCTGCCGACCTCGCTCGTCGGCTCCTACGCCCAGCCCGAATGGCTGATCGACCGCAAGAAACTGGCCGGCCGCTTTCCGCCGCGCGTGCGCGCGAAGGAACTGTGGCGCGTCGCGCCCGAGCATCTTGACGAAGCGCAGAACGACGCCACGCTGCTGGCCATCCGCGACCAGGAGCGGGCCGGACTGGACATTATCACCGACGGCGAGATGCGCCGCGAGAGCTATTCCAACCGCTTCGCCACGGCGCTCGACGGCGTGGATATCGACAATCCGGGATCGGCGCTCGACCGCTCCGGGCATCCCAATCCGGTTCCCCGCATTGTCGGCAAGGTGACGCGCAAACACGCGGTCGAGGTCGATGACGTGAAGTTCCTGAGGGCCAATACCGACCGCACGATCAAGATGACCGTGCCGGGGCCGTTCACGATGTCGCAACAGGCGCAGGACGACTACTACAACGATCCCGCGGCACTTGCGCAGGACTATGCCGCGGCGGTGAACGCCGAAATTCGCGACCTGTTCGCCGCGGGCGCCGATATCGTGCAGATTGACGAGCCGTATATGCAGGCGCGGCCCGAACCGGCGCGCCAGTATGGCCTGGACGCGCTCAACCGGGCTCTCGAGGGGATCGAGGGCGAGACCGCCGTGCATATCTGCTTCGGCTATGCGGCGATCATCCACGAGCGGCCGGAGGGTTATTCCTTCCTGCCCGAGCTTTCGGGTTGCAGCTGCGGCTCGGTGTCGATCGAGACCGCGCAATCGAAACTCGATTGCTCCGTTCTTGAGACGCTGCCCGACAAGAAGATCATTCTCGGCGTGCTCGACCTGTCGACGCATGATGTCGAAAGCGCCGAGACAGTCGCGGACCGCATCCGCCGTGCGCTCCCACACAAGGACGCGAGCAGAATTGTCGTCGCACCGGATTGCGGACTGAAATATCTGCCGCGCGAAGTGGCGTTCGGAAAGATGAAGGCGATGGCCGATGGCGCTGCAATCGTGCGCCGCGAACATTCCTGAGCCGGGCACGATCGCACGCATATCCGGTCTGCAGGCATACCAGGCAGCGCGCTAGCGGTAGTAGAAGACGGGACCTTCCTCGCGCGGATAGTCGTAGATGTATTTTCCGTCCTGGACATAGAGCGGCCATTTGTCATCTGACAAATAGGGTATCCAGTACTGGTCGTGGATCCAGAAGCGCGGCTTGTTTTCAACTGGGTCATAAGCAACCCCGTTGTCTACGAAGAATTGCGGCGCGTGGGAATTTATATCGCATACATGCTGTTGCATGATCGTATCCCTAAACTCTCCCAGCACCGCTCCTATATTTTCTGTTTCCGTTCGCGTCCACGCATTTGTCTTATTTCATATTAGATTGGTTAAAGTCGCATTCTTGGAATCTTAACCACGTTTTTCAGCCCAGCCTCGCTGTCTTATTTGACCTCGGTCATATTCAAATCTTGCAATATGCTAATATTCTGAAGTCCAAATGGAACACTACTTTCGACAGGTCCCGTGCGGGCGCCGCGATTCCGTATAGCGCCCAGACTCAGGTCAGGAGCCCTCGGCGGTGCCGCGGCGCATGTTCAATAATACCGGCATCTCCGCAGTGCAGTCCAAGCAAACTGTTCCATCCCCGCCGCAGGATGATATGACCGAGACGCTGGAGGAAGCTTCCGGCAGGTTGAACGGGATGGATGATGGACGGCAAATCGAAACTCGAAATCTGGCGCACGCTGGCCGAAAAGGAAATCAGGGGCGATCCGGATACTCTGACCTGGCATACGCCCGAAGGCATCGACGTGAAGCCGCTCTACACCGAGGCCGACCTTGACGGGATCGCCCACCTCGACACGCTGCCCGGTGTCATTCCCTATCTGCGCGGTCCGCGCGCGACGATGTATGCCGGCCGGCCCTGGACGATCCGCCAATATGCCGGCTTCTCCACCGCCGAAGACAGCAACGCATTTTACCGAAAGGCGCTGGCGGGCGGGCAGAAGGGCCTGTCGGTCGCCTTCGATCTCGCCACCCATCGCGGCTACGACAGCGACCATCCCCGCGTCGAAGGCGATGTAGGCAAGGCCGGCGTGGCGATCGACAGTGTCGAGGACATGAAGATCCTGTTCGACGGCATCCCGCTGAAAGAGATGTCGGTGTCGATGACGATGAACGGCGCGGTGATCCCGGTGCTGGCGTCGTTCATCGTGGCGGGACAGGAGCAGGGCTGCGACACGGCGGAACTGTCCGGGACCATCCAGAACGACATCCTGAAGGAGTTCATGGTCCGCAACACCTATATCTATCCGCCCGAGCCCTCGATGCGGATCGTGTCGGACATCATCGCCTACACGGCCGAAAACATGCCGCGGTTCAACTCGATCTCGATCTCCGGCTATCACATGCAGGAGGCCGGGGCGACGCTGGTGCAGGAACTCGCCTTCACGCTTGCCGACGGGCGCGAATATGTGCGCGCGGCGATAAAGAACGGGCTCGACGTCGACGCTTTTGCCGGCCGATTGTCGTTCTTCTTCTGCATCGGCATGAACTTCTTCATGGAGGCGGCGAAGCTCAGGGCGGCCAGGCTTTTGTGGTCGCGCATCATGGAGGAGTTCAAGCCAAAGAAGGACTCCTCCTACATGCTGCGCACCCATTGCCAGACATCGGGCGTGTCGCTGCAGGAGCAGGACCCCTACAACAACATCGTGCGCACCGCCTTCGAGGCCATGAGCGCGGTGCTGGGCGGCACGCAGTCGCTGCACACCAATTCCTTCGACGAGGCAATCGCGCTGCCGACGGAGTTCTCGGCGCGCATCGCGCGCAACACGCAGCTGATCCTCAACCACGAAACCGGCGTGACCAATGTCGTCGATCCGCTGGCCGGCTCCTATTATGTCGAGAGCCTTACCGACGAGCTGGCGGAGAAGGCCTGGGCGCTGATGGAGGAGATCGAGGCGATGGGCGGCATGACCAAGGCGGTCAATGACGGCTATCCCAAGCGACTGATCGAGGAAGCGGCGACACGCAGGCAGGCGGCGGTCGACCGCGGCGACGAGGTGATCGTCGGCGTCAACAGGTACCGAACGGATGCCGACGACGCGTTCGATATCCTGACCGTCGACAACAAGGCTGTGCGCGAGGCGCAGGTCAAACGGCTGGAGCGCATCCGCCGCCAGCGCGACCCGAAAAAGGTCGAAGAGACGCTGACGACCCTGGCCGAGGCCGCCCGCTCGGGCGAAGGCAATCTGCTTGCAGCGGCTGTGGAAGCCGCACGGGCGCGCGCCACGGTCGGCGAGATCACCGACGCGATGCGAAAATCGTTCGGCGATCATGCCGCCGAGCCGGAAGTCGTGCACGATGTCTACGGACCCGCCTATCGCGACGAACCGGAATACAAGACACTGGTCGAGCGCTTCCGGTCACACGCTTCGGCCGCCGGCGAAACGCCGAAGATCATGGTCGCCAAGCTCGGCCAGGACGGCCACGACCGGGGGGCCAAGATCATCGCGTCGGCGTTCGGCGATATCGGCTTCGACGTGCTGGCCGGGCCGCTGTTCCAGACGCCGGACGAGGCCGCCGACATGGCGGTGAAGAAAAAGGTCCATGTCGTCGGCATGTCGTCGCTGGCGGCCGGCCACAAGACGCTGGCGCCGCAGCTGGTCGACGCGCTGAAGGCCAAGGGGGCGGAGAACATCATCGTCGTGGTCGGCGGCGTGGTGCCAAAACAGGACTACCGGTTCCTGATGGACAATGGCGTGTCAGCGGTGTTCGGCCCTGGCACCAACGTGCTCGACGCCGCTCGCGCGGTGCTCGACCTGCTGGAGGGCAAGAGAAGGAACGTCTAGGACAGTTTCGCGAGTTTGGTCCGGCGAGCAAAATGCTCATAGGTGATCTTCCAGGGATCATTCTCGGAAGCTCTTTCCTCCCCGAACCACCGGAAGCTGTCGGCGGCTATTTCGGTGTAACGCCATCGCGTTTTCCGTCCGCGAGAGTCATCACCGATCTGGACAATGTCCCGTCCTTCGGCTCGCCCGATCTGGCGCAAGTAGTCCTGATTGAGCGGGTCACTCCAGATGATATGCCAGCCATCGATTGCAGGATCGAAGACGCGTAGCGTGGTTCCATACATGGTTGACTGTGCTGGGCGTTTTGGCCTGATCCAGAGGTCCTGAATTGCACGGCCCTCAATCACCCAACCGAAATGGATTTCGCCAGTCGATTTCTGGATTGTGCCGTCATCGAGGCGGTGGTCGGTCTCCATTTCCCAGCTTCCGATTAGCCGCCCATACAGGGCCATGTCTTTCGCCCGGTCGGGTGCGGGACCTTCGGCGCCGAGAGCAGCGAGAAACGGAGATATTTTCATGGTCTTGCTGACATTCGTTCCCAGATCATCGCGTGACATCATAGATGCCCCCTGCTGACATCGTTCTGTCAGCAGGCTCCCCGCGTGGGCGTCAGTAGAATATCCAGCGAACTAGGCTGTGACTCGTTGTGAGCCGGAGCGCCGCCACCTAGCCACCGCTGATCGCCGTCAGCACATAGACGTCAGCGCCGGGGCTGAGCGGCGTTTCCAGCGTCGCGCGCTCACCCTCGACGAAGATGTTCATGTGCTTGCGGATCGCGGGGCGGGTATCGCAGATGCGATCACGCATGCCGGGCCATTGCTCGTCCAGCGCATCGACCATGTGATCGACATTCCCCGCCACGACCTTGGTGCGTCGCGGCGCGCCGGGAAAGAGACCGGCCGCGACCGCCGCGATTTCGTGGATAGATTCGGTGCCGGAAAAATTCTTTTCCCCGCCAACCCTTTGTCCCTGCTCGCTATTCGCTAACCGCCACTCGCTTTTTTGTCCACGCTTCCTGAACCTTCCGCACAATGCCCGCGTCAACAACGAGGCAGGGCATGATGGACGGGACACGGGCGCTGAAGGAGGAACGGGCAGCGCTGATGCGCATCGTCGCGCTGCTCAATGCCCTGGCTGGCCTGGCCGACCGTGCAGTCAGCCGGTCCCCGGCCGTGCGCGGCTTCGTGCTCTGGGTCCTGCGCCGTGCCGAGGCCGTGGCGCGGGATTTCGTCGCCTGCGGCCGGGATGCGCCAATCGCATCGATGCCGGTCGAACCAGCGGGCGCGCGCCCGGCGGACGCGATGCGCCTCGCCGTCAGCCTTCGGGCGCTGGCCCGACAGCTCGAGCGGCAAGCGAGGCTGATGCTTGGCGTGCGTAGCGAACTCGGCGCCGGGACGGAACCGCCGCCATTCGGCCGGTTGCCGGCCATAAGCGACGTCGCGAACGCCTTGTCCATGCTCGCGGCATTTGCCTGGCCGATACCGCATTCCGCGCCCGACACGTCATGAGCCGCGGGTTCGTGGATGGCGAACGGGAGAAACCTGCTGCGCTTCACGGCCGAAGGCCGCAAGCCCGTCCGGGCGTCGCGCCTTATGGCGCGCCCTCGCGGAGCCGGTGACCCCGGACTTGCTCCGGGGGAACTCGGCGTGAGCGCAAACAAACTGCGTGCGCTTCAGTCGCGATCAAGCGGGAACGTATGTCAGCCTGATCGCCTCGCCGCCAATCCGATCACTGGCGACGAAGCGGAGCCGCGGCCGGGGGCCGGCGAAGAACGGCTTGCCGCCGCCAAGCACGACGGGGTGAAAGTAGAGCCGATACTCGTCGATGAGACCGAGTTCGGCCAGGCTCGCCGCCAGATCGGGTCCGCCAACCTCGATCTCCCCGGTGAGCCGATCCTTCAGCCCGCGGATCGTCGCCTCGACGTCATCCGCAACCAGCGTGGCGTTCGGACCGACCGATTTCAGCGACCGCGACACGACCCATTTCGGCTGGCTTCGCCAGGCGAGCGCGAATTCGCGCTCGTCCTCGCCCCACTCGGGATGGTCTTCGTCCCAATAGCGCATGATCTCGTACAGGCGGCGACCATAAAGGCTGCCGGCCAAGCCGCGCACGAACTCGATCCAGTGACGAAAGAGCGCCGGATCAGGCGCAAATTTCTCGTGGTCGACATAGCCGTCCAGGGACAGGTTCATTCCAAAGACGAGCTTTGCCATGAGGTCAGTTCTCCATCCCTTGCGGGAATATGTCGCGTTTCAGAATTCCAGAAGGGAACCGGCATAGAAGGGGCCGGCCGCTCACCCGCCGCTGATCGCCGTCAGCACATAGACGTCCGCGCCGGGGCTGAGCGGCGTCTCCAGCGTCGCGCGCTCGCCCTCCACGAAGATGTTCATGTGCTTGCGGATTGCCGGGCGCGTATCGCAGATGCGGTCGCGCATGCCGGGCCACTGTTCGTCCAGCGCATCGACCATGTGATCGACATTGCCGGCGACCACCTTCGTCTTGCGCGGCGCGCCGGGAAAGAGATCGGCCAGGGGAGCCGCGAGGGTGACGTTCACCTCGCCCGCATTGGCCCTGACCGCGCTGTTCAGCCTCTGATCCATGGCTCTATCCTACGCCCGGACAACCGCCGTTTCCACCGAGTGGATGGCCGGCAGGTGCTCGGCGATGGCGATCCAGTTCTCGCCCTCGTCGTTGCTTGCGTAGAGCGCGCCGCCGCCGGTGCCGAAATAGACGCCGGCCTTGTCGAGACTGTCGGTCGCCATCGCCTGGCGAAGTACGCCGAAATAGGCGTTCTCCTGTGGCAGGCCGTTGCGCAAGTCCTGCCAGCTATTGCCGCCGTCGCGCGTGCGGTAGACGGCGGCTGCCGCGTCCGGCATGTAGCGGCCTGCGGAGTCGCCGTTGAGCGGCAGCAGGAACAGCGTGTCGGGATCGCGCGGATGCGCGGCCGCCGGAAAGCCGAAGGTCGAAGGCAGGCCGGGCTCGATGCTGACCCAGCTTTTGCCGCCATCGTCGGACCGGTACATGCCGCAATGGTTCTGCTGGTAGAGCCGGTCCTTCATGCCCGGCGCCTTGACCACGCAATGCACGCATTGTCCGAACTCGGGATAGCGCTGGTCTTCCGGGTTGAAGTCGGCGCGCGTACCCTTGTTGCGGGTCTCCCAGGTCTTGCCGCCGTCTTCGGTGCCGAACACGCCGGCGGCCGAAATGCCGATCCAGATGCGGTCGTCATTGTCCGGGTCGGGCACCAGCGAATGGAGGATGAGGCCGGCGCCGCCGGGGTTCCAGTCGGGCCGAGTCGGGTGCTTCTGCAGGCCGTCCATGTGCGACCAGCTTGCGCCGCCGTCATTGGAAGCGAAAAGGCCGGCCGGCTGAACGCCGGCGTAGAGCGTGCCGTTGCGCCTGGCCAGGCTCCAGACCTGGCTGACCGGCTCCTTGCCCTCCTCGTAGGCAAGTCCCTCGCTCGAATGAGTCCAGGTTGCGCCGAGGTCTTCGGATTTCCACACCGCCGGGCCGAACCATTCCGATCCGCCGCCGGCGAAAATGGCGCCGCTTTCGGGATCGGCGACCGCGTGGTTGATCGGCCAATGCTCGCAATAGGGTCCGCGAAGGCTCCAGGATTTGCGCGACGCATCGCTCTCGGCGATGAACAAGCCCTTCTTCGTGCCGGCCAGCACCAGAACCTTCTCGGCCATGTGTTCCTCCATTTCGTCCTGACGTTTCAGGACAAGGACGTACAGAATAGGCCAGTGCCGACATAGCGGGACTGGACAATTGAGTTGATATCAACATAACATGACAATGATGTCAAAGCCGATCGGACCGTCATTCGAGACGACGCTTTATGTCCGCGATCACTGCATGTGCCTGCACGTGCAGCGCGCGGCGCGGCAGCTGGCGCGGCGGTTCGACGAGGCGCTCAAGCCGCACGGGCTCACCAATCAGCAATTCTCGCTGCTGATGTCGCTCAACCGGCCTCAACCGGCGCGCATGAAGGATGTGGCGTTTCTGCTGGCGCTGGACCGCACGACGCTGACGGCCAATCTCAAGGTTCTGGAACGGCGGGGACTGGCGAACAGTGAACCCGACCCGGACGACAAGCGTTCGCGGCTTCTCTTGCTGACCGATGAGGGGAGGAGCCAGCTTGCGGCGGCCGTTCCCGCTTGGAAACGGACCGAGGAAGAGATCGAAGCACTGCTCTCGCGCGGCGATCCGGACAGGCTGCGGGCCGACCTGAAAGCACTTTCCTAGCCGTTGTCCTTGAGCATCGCGTCGATATGCGGTTCGGCCACCTTGGCCGCCGCTTCCTCGATGGCGCGGAAGCGCTCCAGCACCCGTTCGCCGGCCGGGGTCAGCTGCGCGCCGCCGCCACGCGCGCCGCCTGCCCTTGTCTCGACCACCGGTGCGCCCAGAAGGCGGCCGGTTTCGTCGACCAGATCCCAGGCGCGCTTGTAGGACATGCCCATGGCGCGGGCACCCGACGAGATCGAACCGGTCTCGGCGATCTTCTCCAGCAGCGCGATCTTGCCGGGCCCGATGCGGCCGCCATCCTCGAAATCGATGCGCAGGCTCAAAACAGGCATCGCGATCTCCTCGGTCAGTGAGCCGGCGCGGCGCCGACCGGCCCGACGCTCACCGTCTTTACCACGGCGAACACGCTTTGCCCCGGCTCCAGGCGCAGACGTGTGGCGGACAGTCTGGTGATACGCGCGATGACAATCTCGCCGGCGCAATCGACCCGTACGTCGACGGCGTTGTCGGAGACCTGCTCCATGGAAACGAGCCTGCCAGCGAGAACGTTCTGGGCACTAAGGCCCACAGGCTTGTCGGTCGCGATCATCACGTCGCGGGCACGAAGGCGCACACGCACGACTGCGCCGATTGTCGCCGCCAGCCGCGGCACAACGATATCGCCGGCCGAGGATCGCAGGGTCGTCATTGCAAAGACCTGATCGTGGCCGGCGACCCGCATTTCGAGCACCGCGCCGCCCTCGCCGATCTCGTCCTCGGGCAGAATGTCGAGCCGCGACAGGATGGATGCCGTCGGTCCGAATGCAGCGACCCTGCCATCACGCAGCACGACCACATCGGTCGCAAGCCGCGAGACCTCGGCGACGGAGTGGCTGACATAGACGATCGGGATGCCCGCCTCGTCGCGCAACCGCTCCACATAGGGCAGGATCTCGGCCTTGCGCGCCTCGTCCAGCGAAGCAAGCGGCTCGTCCATCAGAATCAGGCGCGGGCTGGCGAGGAGCGCGCGGCCGATCGCGACGCGCTGCTTCTCGCCGCCCGACAGGCGATCGGGCCGGCGATCGAGCAGATGACCGATGCCGAGCAGATCGACCACGGGACCGGTTTGCGCGTAGCGTTCGCCGCGCGGCGCGAAAAAGCGGCCATAGCCGAGATTCTGCTTCACAGTCAGGTGCGGAAACAGCCGCGCATCCTGGAACACGTAGCCGATGCGGCGTTTTTTGGCCGGCAGCACGAGCCGGGCATCGGTATCGGCCAGCACGCGGCTGTCGATCTCGATGCGCCCCCGTTCCGGCCTGATGAGGCCGGCGATCAGATTGACCAGCGTCGTCTTGCCCGAGCCCGACGGCCCGAACAGCGCGGTCAGTCGGCCGCTGCTCTCAAACGCGGCGTCGAGCGTGAAATCGCCCAGCCGGTGGCTGACGTCGACCGCGATCACGGCTCGGCCCCGATGCGGCGCGAGATGCGCCGTGCCAGCACCTCGGAGGCGAGCAGGGCGACCATCGAGATGGCGATGGATACGAGCGTCAATCGGAGTGCCGCCCCCTCCCCGCCCGGCACTTGAATGAAGGTGTAGATCGCCGATGGCAGCGTCTGCGTTTCGCCGGGGATGTTGGAGACGAAGGTGATGGTGGCGCCGAACTCGCCCATCGCCTTGGCGAAGGCGAGGATCGCGCCGGCGACGATGCCCGGCAATGCCAACGGCAGGGTGATGGTGGCGAATACCCACAGCCGGCTGGCGCCGAGCGTGGATGCCGCCGCCTCGAGCCGGCGGTCGACCGCCTCGACCGACAGCCGGATGGCGCGGACCATGAGCGGGAAGCCCATGACCGCGCAGGCGAGCGCCGCACCCGTCCAGCGGAATGAAAAGACGATGCCGAAATATTCTTCGAGAAAGCCGCCGATCGGGCCTTTCCGTCCAAAGCCGAGCAACAGCAGGTAGCCTGTCACCACCGGCGGCATGATCAGCGGCAGGTGGACGATGCCGTTGAGAAGCGTTCGGCCCGGAAAGCGCCCACGCGCCAGAAGCATCGCGATCAGTACGCCGAAGGGGAGGCTGGCGGCGGTCGCCCAGACGGAGACCCGGATGGACAGCCTTACCGCATCCCACTCCTCGGGGCCGAGACCCAGCCAATCCATGCCTTGTTCCGCAGCCGGTTCAGTTTGAAAGAGCGGGCACGAGTACCGCGAAACCCTCCGCTTCGAAAAGACCGCGGGCCGTATTCGTCTGCAGGAATTTCAGGAAGTCCACGGCGGCCGGGTTTTCCGACGAGGCGATCACCGCGGCGGGATAGGCGATCGACGGGTGGGTGTCTTCGGGAAAGCTGTCCACGATGCGGACTTTCTGGTCGGCCGATGCGTCCGTCTGGTAGACGATGCCCAGCGGCGCCTCGCCGGTCGAAACCAGTGCCAGGGCGGCGCGCACGTTCTCCGCCTCCGCGGTCCTGCCGCTGACGGCGCCCCAGATACCCAGCGCCTCAAGCGCGGCTTTGCCGTAGACGCCCGCGGGCACGGCGTCGGTATTGGCCATGGCCAGCCGTCCGTCGCCCAGCAACGCGGCGAGGTCGAACCCAGCAACGATCCTCGCCTCGACCGTCGAATCTGCCGGCGCGACGAGCACGATGCGGTTTCCCAGAAGCCTAACTTCGGATGCCTTGTCGGTCAGCCCGTGCTCGGAGAGATAATCCATCCAGTCGAGTCTGGCGGAGACAAAGACATCGGCCGGCGCGCCCTGTTCGATCTGGCGGGCGAGCGCGGAACTGCCAGCATACGAGACCACCGCTTCAACGCCTGTCTTTTCAGTGTAGGCGGCGGCGACATTGTCCATGGCGTTCTTGAGGCTGGCGGCGGCGAAGACCACAAGCCGCTCCTGCGCATGCGCAGCACCTGCAAATGCCATCAGAAGCGCCATCGTCAGCGCGGCAAACCCCGCGCGCGCAATCCCCACCCAACGAGCCAGCGTCATTATCCTCACCTCTCCATCGGTGGTCGGTCCGAACACGGCGACCGTCGACATCAGCTTGAGCCGTTATATACGATCAAATATAACGAGCAAGCGACTCGGATAATTTCGCTCTGCGAAATGAACTTTCGCAACTTGCGCGCTTGTGTCGCATTTGCCACTGTCATACCCAGTCCCGGGGCGTTGACCGCCCGACAGGATTGCAACATACTCGGTAGTATGTCGCGTTTGGGAGGAGAGCGAATGCGGTTTGCACGCGTCAACGGCGTGGTTGTTCACCATGCGGTGCGCGGCCCGGCCAACGGGCCGGTCATCGTGTTTTCAAACTCGCTCGGCACCGATTTTCGCATCTGGGATGCAGTCGCGGCCGCGTTCGAGAACGACTACCGGCTGGTTCTCTACGACAAGCGCGGCCACGGGCTTTCCGAGGCGACGCCCGCACCCTACGCGCTGACCGACCATGTCAGCGATCTGGCCGCCTTGCTCGATCATCTCGGCATCGGCAGAGCGACCATCGTCGGACTGTCGGTCGGGGGCATGATTGCCCAGGGACTGGCCGCGTTGCGGCCCGACCTGGTCGAGCGGCTGGTGCTTTCCGACACCGCACACAAAATCGGCACCGACGAACTGTGGAACGGGCGCATCGAGGCAGTGACAAAGGACGGCATCGCGTCGCTTGCGACGCCGATCATGGAGCGCTGGTTCACGCCGGCCTACCGCGATCCCTCCAATCCGGATTTCGTGGGTTACACGGCGATGCTGACGCGCACCACGGTGGACGGATATGCCGGCACGTGTGCTGCGCTGCGCGACGCCGACCTGACTGAATCGACCCGCGCGCTGAAAATACCGGTGCTGTGCATCGTGGGGGACCAGGACGGCTCGACGCCGCCGGACCTGGTGCGGTCGACAGCCGATCTGATCGACGGATCGCGGTTCGAGATCGTCAAGGATGCCGGCCATCTGCCCTGCATCGAACAGCCTGACGCAACGGCGAAACTGATCCGGGAATTTCTGAGGACGTAGTGTTCAGGCCGCGGAAACAGCGGCCGAACCGGGGGAGTGAATGAGCGATATCATCTCAGTTGCACGCGAGGGCGACGTGGCGGTCGTCACGATCGACAATCCGCCGGTCAACGTACTCAGCTTCCGTATGCGCCAGCCCCTATATGCGGCCCTGGAAACGCTGGGGGCGGATGATGGCGTCAAGGCCATCGTGATTGCGTGTGCCGGCGGCACCTTCGTTGCCGGCGCGGACATAACCGAGTTCGGCACGCCGAAGGCGCTGGAGCGGCCCAACCTTCCCGATCTTTGCGTACTGATCGAAGACATGCCCAAGCCGGTGGTCGCCGCCATTCACGGCACCGCGCTCGGCGGCGGGCTGGAACTGGCGCTTTCGTGCCACTTCCGCGTCGCCGTGCCGAGCGCCAAGCTCGGCCTGCCCGAGGTGAAGCTTGGCCTTCTGCCGGGTTCCGGCGGAACGGTGCGGCTGCCCCGCGTGGTCGGTCCGGAACAGGCCCTGAAGATGATCGTGTCCGGCAATCCGATCGGCACCGCCGAGGCGCTGAAATCGGAGCTCGTCGACGCGATAGCCGGGAACGACCTTGTCGCCGACGCCGTGAAATTCGCAAACGCCAGGATTGCTGAAGGCAAGCCGCTGGTGCGCATTCGCGACCGGGACGAGAAGCTTGCGCCGGTGCGCGCCAACACGGAAGGCTTCGAGGGCCTGATCAAGGAAGTGACGCGCAAGGCGCGCGGGCTCGAAGCGCCAATCGCGGCGGCGGACGCGGTTCGCAACGCAATCGAGATGGAATTCGACGACGCGCTGAAGGCCGAAAGAGCCTCCTTCATTCGTCTCGTCCAGGGCGACCAGTCGCGCGCGCAACGCCATCTGTTCTTCGCCGAGCGCGAGGCTGCCAAAGTCGCCGGCGTCGGCAAGGAGGTGCGGCCACGCGCGGTCAAGAGAGCCGGCGTGATCGGCGCCGGCACCATGGGCGGCGGCATCGCGATGTCACTGGCCAATGGCGGCATACCCGTCACCATCCTGGAAATGAGCGACGAGGCGCTGCAGCGCGGCCTTGGCACGATCTCCAAGAACTACGCGACCTCGGTCGACCGGGGCTCGATCTCGGCGGATGAGCGCGACGCGCGTCTCGGCCGCATCACCGGCACGACCGTTTACGCGGACCTCGCGGATTGCGACCTGATCATCGAGGCGGTGTTCGAGGAGATGCCGATCAAGAAGGAGGTGTTCGGCAAGCTGGACGCGATTGCCAAGCCCGGCGCGATCCTGGCCTCCAATACCTCCTATCTCGACGTCAACGAGATCGCCGCCGCGACCAGCCGCCCGGCCGATGTGCTCGGCATGCATTTCTTCTCGCCCGCCAATGTGATGCGGCTGCTGGAGATCGTGCGCGGGACCGAGACCGCGCCCGACGTGCTGGCAACGGCGCTCGATGTCGGCCGGCGTATGCGAAAGGTGCCGGTTGTGGTCGGCGTGTGCCACGGGTTCGTCGGCAACCGCATGCTCTCCGCGCGCTCGTCAGAGGGCGAGGCGCTGCTGCTGGAAGGCGCGACACCGGAGGAAATCGACAAGGCGTTTCTGGATTTCGGCTGGCCGATGGGTCCGTTCCAGATGGGCGACCTCGCCGGGCTCGATATCGGCTGGCGCACGCGCAAGTCGCTCGGCACAACTGCGGCCATTGGCGACGCGCTGTGCGAGATGGGGCGCTTCGGCCAGAAGACCGGCAAGGGCTACTACCTCTACGAGGGCGGCTCGCGCACGCCGAAGCCGGATCCGGAAGTCAACCAGCTGATCGAGGACAAGGCGCGCGAGCAGGGCGTCAACCGGCGAACGATTTCGGCCGAGGAAATCATCGAGCGCACGCTCTATCCGATGGTCAACGAGGGCGCGAAAATCCTCGAGGAGAAGATCGCGCAGCGGCCTTCCGACATCGATATTGTGTGGACCAACGGCTACGGCTTTCCGATCGGCAAGGGCGGGCCGATGTTCTGGGCCGATCTGGAAGGTTTGCCGAAGATCGTCGAGCGACTGGAACACTGGTACGGCAAGACCGGCAACGAGGTGTTCAAGCCGGCGGAATCGCTGAAGCGGCTCGCACAGTCCGGCGGCAGCTTCTCGGCGCGCCCGGCGTGACATGAACCTCGCCCACGCCCCATGGAAGGCGGTCTACCCGCCGGGTCTTTCCCCGGACGTGGAACTCGACGCCTACCCGATCCACGAGATCGTCGACCGCGCGGCGGCCGAATGGGGCGCAAAAACCGCCTTTTCCTTTCGCGAGCGGAATACCGGCTTCACCGAACTGAAAGAACAGGTGGACCGCTGCGCGCGGGCTTTCATCGCCGCGGGGCTGAGAAAGGCCGAACGGGTCGCGCTGTTCCTGCCAAACACGCTCTATCATCCGATCGCCTTCTTTGGCGCCGTGAAAGCGAGGCTGACCGTGGTCCATCTCTCGCCGCTCGACGGCGACATGGTGCTGAAGCACAAGCTGACCGACAGCGGCGCTAGGGTGATCGTCACCACCAATATCGGCGAGATGGCGATGCGGGCCGCGCGGCTGGTCGGTGAAGGCTTCGTGGATACGGTGATCGTCGGCGAAGACGCGGCGCTGGGCGCTTCCGCGATCGCCGGGCCGATGCCGGCAGGCGAAGGCGTCGTCGGGTTCGCCGCATTCATGGACAGCGCAGGCGATGCGGCCTTTCCTGAAGTTTCGGCCGACGATCTGGCGCTGCTGCAATATACCGGCGGCACCACCGGCCTGCCCAAGGGCGCGCTGCTGACGCACCGCAATCTCTCCACCGCCGTCTCGAGCTACGACTGCTGGTTCGATGCGCTTGGGCTGATGCGTCCCGGCGAGGACCGTGTGCTTCTGTTCCTGCCGCTGTTCCACATCTACGCCCTCTCCGCGGTGATGCTGAGGGCGATCAACAACGGGCTGGAACTGATCCTCCACACCCGCTTCGACGCCGAGACGGCGCTTGCCGAAATCGAGAATGGAGCGACCAGTTTTCCGGCGGTTCCGACGATGTGGATTGCGGTTGCCGCCCTGCCCGATTTCGAAAAGCGCAATCTGTCCTCGCTGCGCTATTGCGCCTCCGGCGGGGCGCCGCTTCCGGTCGAGGTGGCGCGCAAGATCAAGGCGCGCAGCGGCCGTGACGTGCTCGGCGGCTGGGGCATGACGGAGACCTCACCCGCCGGCACCAACATCCCGCCGTCGCGGTCCGACATGGTGGGCACCATCGGCGTGCCGCTGCCCGGCATCTGGATGGACGTGGTTGCGCTGGATGACCCCAAGCGCGTCCTGCCGCCTCGCGAAACGGGCGAACTGCGCATCTTCGGCCCGAACGTCACCACCGGCTATCTCAACCGCCCGGAAGAGACGGCGGCGGCGTTTTCCGAAGGCGGACTTTTGACCGGCGACATCGGGTTCATGGACGAAGAAGGCTTCTTCACCATCGTCGACCGCAAGAAGGACATGATCCTTTGCGGCGGATACAACGTCTATCCGCAACTCATCGAGCAGGCGATCTACGAGCATCCCGATGTCGAGGAGGTGCTGGTGATCGGCGTCGCCGACGACTATCGCGGCGAGGCTGCGAAGGCGTTCCTGAAGCTGCGCGACGGCGCCCGGCCGGTGACGCTCGACGCGTTGCGCGCGTTCCTGAAAGGGCGCCTCGGTCCGCACGAATTGCCGGCGTCGGTCGAAATTCGCGAGGCGCTGCCGCGTACGGCAGTCGGCAAGCTGTCGAAACTCGAACTGAAACAGGAGGAGGCGGAGCGGCGCAAGGCCGCTCTCGCGTCCTGACCATCCGAAGGGAGAATGATATGACTGAGGCGGTGATCGTCTCCACGGCCCGCACGCCGGTGGGCAAGGCCTATCGCGGCGCGCTCAACGACACACCGGGCGCCACGCTGGGCGGCCACGCAATTGCCGAGGCGCTGAAGCGTTCAGGCCTCGAAGGCGGCGAAATCGAGGACGTGGTGATGGGTTGCGCCATGCAGGAGGGCGCGACGGGCCTCAATGTCGCGCGGCGCGCGCTGCTGACGGCCGGGCTGCCGGTGACGGTCGCCGGCACCACGATCGACCGGCAATGCTCGTCCGGCCTGCAGGCGATGGCGCTTCTGGCCAACGCCATCCGCAATGACGGCGTCACGGCGGGTATCGCCGGCGGCCTGGAATCGATCAGCCTGGTTCAGAACGATCACCGCAACACGTTCCGTCTCGTCGACGAGAAGCTGATGGACATCAAGCCGGAGGTCTATCTGCCGATGATCGACACGGCCGAGAACGTCGCCAAGCGCTACGGCATCAGCCGCGAACAGCAGGACGAATACGGGCTGGAAAGCCAGCGCCGCGTCGCCGCAGCGCGCGAGGCCGGTCGGTTCGATGCCGAGATCGCGCCGATCGACGTGCGCATGGCCGTGGTCGACAAGGAAACCAAGGAGATCAGCCACAAGCAGGTGACGCTGGCCCATGACGAGGGACCGCGTCCCGACACCACCGCCGAGGGCCTCGCCGGGCTGAAGCCGGTGCGCGAGGGCGGCTGCATCACCGCCGGCAACGCCAGCCAGCTTTCGGACGGCGCATCGGCCAACGTCATGATGAGCGCCAAGGAGGCCGAGAAGCGGGGCCTCGACCCGCTCGGCATCCTGCGCGGCTTCAACGTCGCCGGCTGCGAGCCGGACGAGATGGGCATCGGGCCGGTCTTCGCCGTGCCGCGCCTCCTGGAACGTCACGGGCTGAAGGTCGACGATATCGGCCTGTGGGAGCTCAACGAGGCGTTCGCCGTGCAGGTGATCTATTGCTGCGACAAGCTTGGCATCGACCCGGAGAAACTCAACGTCAATGGCGGCGCCATCGCGCTCGGCCACCCCTATGGCATGAGCGGGTCGCGGCTTTCGGGCCACGCGCTGATCGAAGGCAAGCGGCGCGGCGTCAAATACGCCGTCGTGACAATGTGCGTCGGCGGCGGCATGGGCGCCGCAGGCCTGTTCGAGATCAACTGAGAAGGGAAGAAGCCATGGAACTGCGCTTTACGCCCGAAGAGATCGCCTTCCGTGACAAGGTCCGCACATTCTTCAAGGAGAACGTGCCGGACGACATCCGTGACAAGATGGCCGTCGGGGAACATATCGAAAAGGACGATTTCGTCCGCTGGACGCGCATCCTGGACGACAAGGGCTGGGCCGTCGCCCACTGGCCGGAGGAGTATGGCGGCACCGGCTGGGACCCGATGCGGCAATACATCTTCCTGGAAGAACTGCAGCGCTACCCCGCGCCGACACCGTTGCCCTTCGGCGTCAACATGGTCGGCCCGGTCATCTACACATTCGGCAACGAGGCGCAGAAGAAACAGTTCCTGCCGCGCATCGCCAATCTCGACGACTGGTGGTGCCAGGGCTTCTCCGAGCCCGGCGCCGGCTCCGACCTCGCCTCGCTGAAGACGCGGGCGGTCCGCCAGGGCGACCACTACATCGTCAACGGCCAGAAGACCTGGACCACGCTGGCCCAATATGCCGACTGGATCTTCTGCCTGGTCAGGACCGACACGGAGGTGAAGAAGCAGGAGGGCATTTCCTTCGTCTTGATCGACATGAACACCCCCGGCATCGAGGTCAGGCCAATCGTCACCATCGATGGCGGCCGCGAGATCAACGAGGTGTTCCTCACCGACGTGAAGGTGCCGGCCGAAAACCTCGTCGGCGAGGAAAACAAGGGCTGGGACTACGCCAAGTTCCTGCTCGGCAACGAGCGCACGAACATCGCCCGCGTCGGCATGTCGAAGCAGCGGATCGCGCGGGTGCGCGATCTGGCGTCCAAGGAGATGTCGGGCGGACGGCCACTGCTGGAAGATGAGCGCTTCCGCGAGAAGCTTGCCTCGATCGAGATCGATCTCAAGGCGCTGGAGCTGACCCAGCTTCGCGTGGTCGCGGCCGACGCCAAGCGCGGCAACACCGGAAGGCCGGACCCGGCCTCCTCGATCCTCAAGATCAAGGGCTCGGAAATCCAGCAGGGCATCACCCATCTCCTGATGCAGGTGATGGGCCCGCACGCCCTGCCCTATCACGAGGACATCGAAGGCTCGAACGAACCGCCGATCGAGCCGGACTACGCGGCAAGCGCCGCACCCGGCTATTTCAACTACCGCAAGGTCTCGATCTATGGCGGGTCGAACGAGATCCAGAAAAACATCATCGCAAAGGCGGTGCTGGGGCTCTGAGCCCCGGCACCCTTCAGGTTTCGGAACAGCACATGGATTTTGATTTCACCGAGGAGCAGTCGATCCTGAGGGATTCGCTCGACCGGCTGCTCGCCGACAAATACGACTTCGAGAAGCGTAAGGCGATCATGGCTCAGCCGGAAGGCTGGAGCGCCGACATGTGGAACGCCTTTGCCGAGATGGGCCTGATGGCGTTGCCGTTCACCGAGGAGGACGGGGGCTTAGGCGGAACCCCGGTCGAGACCATGATCGTCATGGAATCGCTCGGCAAGGCCCTGGCGCTCGAGCCCTATTTCGCGACAGTCGTGCTGGGCGGCGGCGTGCTGAGGCTCGGCGGGTCGGCGGAACAGCGCGCCGAACTCGTTCCGCAGATCGCGGAAGGCGCATTAAAGCTGGCGCTGGCGCATACGGAACGCAATTCGCGCTACGACCTCAATCATGTCGAGACGGCGGCCAAGAAGGACGGCGGCGGCTATGTGCTGTCCGGCACAAAGAATGTCGTGCTCGCCGGCGACAGCGCCGACCGCATTTTCGTCACCGCGCGCGTCTCAGGCGGTACTCGCGACGAAGGCGGCATCGGTATCTTCATGGCCGGGAAGGATGCCAAGGGACTGACGCTGCGCGGCTACCGGACGCAGGACGGCCTTCGTGCGGCTGATGTCACCCTCGACAACGTCAAGGTCGGGCCGGAAGCCGTCATCGGCGACCCCGAGGCCGGGCTGCCGCTGTTGAAGCGCGTCGTTGACGGAGCGATCGCCGCGCTGTCAGCGGAAGCCATCGGCGTGATGGGCCAGCTTCACAGGCTCACGCTCGACTACCTGAAAGTGCGCAAGCAATTCGGCATGCCGATCGGCGCCTTCCAGGTTCTGCAGCACGATGCGGTCGACATGTTCGTGGCGATGGAGCAGGCGCGGTCGCTTACGCTCTATGCAACCATGATGGCCGACAGCGGGGACGACGACGAACGCACACGCGCCATGCATGCGGCGAAAGCCGAGATCGGCCGCGCCGGCAAGCTGGTGGGCGAGACCGCGATCCAGCTTCATGGCGGCGTCGGCATGACGATGGAGTATGCCGTCGGCCATTATTTCAAGCGCATGACCATGATCGATGTCGCCTTCGGCGACGCCGACCATCATCTGCGCGCGCTGGCGGCGAAAGGCAGCCTGTTCGGCTGATGGCGGTCAGGCTGCGGCAGCTTCCTGGCCGCGCGCCTGCTTGTCGGTGGTAACGCAATACATATCGTAGAGCTGACCCAGTATGCGGGCGACTTTGTCTGAGGCGACGCTGTAATAGATCGTGCGGCCCTCGCGGCGGGCGCTGACCAGCTTGAGCGCCCGCAGCTTTGCGAGCTGCTGGGAAAGCGCCGACTGGCTCATGCCCACAGCCTCGGCCAGCGGCAGGACCGCCATCTCGCCGTTGAGAAGGTTGCACAGGATCATCAGCCGGTTGGGGCTGGCCAGCGCGGACAGCAGTTCAGCCACCTCGTTCGCGGACCGTGCGAGCCTTTCGGTATCGAGCACCAAATTCTCCTCTTGAAGATATGAATATGTTAGCATATGTAGCGCAAATCGCAAGTCCGGACGGGAACGAAAAATGGATGCAGTAACAGAATTCACGCCCTGGCAATCCCTGATCGGCGGCGGCCTGATCGGGCTGTCGGCGGTGCTTCTCATGGCCCTGCACGGGCGCATCGCCGGCATGACGGCGATCATCGGCGGAGTGTTGCCGCCCTTCTCTTCCGACTGGCAATGGCGCGCCGCATTTCTTGCCGGCGCGATCGTTTCGCCTTTGATTTACCTGGCCTTCGGCGGGGAAATCGGCTTCAGCGTACCGCCGAGCACGGCAATGCTGATTGCCGGCGGCCTGGTGGTCGGCGTCGGCGTGACCTACGGCTCCGGCTGCACCAGCGGCCACGGCGTATGCGGCATTGCAAGGCTTTCGCCACGCTCGATCGCGGCGACCGCGATCTTCATGGCAGCCACATTCGCTTCCGTCTATGTCGTTCGCCACGTGATCGGAGCGTAAGCACATGAACAAGCTCTTCTCCGCATTGATCATCGGCGGGATATTCGGCATCGGCATCGCCATTTCCGGCATGGCGAACCCGGCCAAAGTGCTCAATTTCTTCGATATCGCCGGCAGCTGGGACCCGAGCCTGCTGGTCGTCATGGTCAGTGCGCTCGCAGTGACCGCTGTCGGCTACCGGATCGTGTTCGGCCGTCAGGAAAAGCCGGTGCTGGAAAGTCGCTTCGACGTTCCGACCAGCCGAAAGATCGACATGCAACTGGTCGGCGGCTCAGCCGTTTTCGGTATCGGATGGGGCGTTACGGGTTTCTGCCCGGGCGGCGCCATACCCGCACTCGGTTTCGGCGGCGCGGATGCGGCCATATTCGTTGCGGCCATGGCTGCGGGAATTGCCGCGGCCCGCATCCTGAAATTCCGCATGGCGAACGCAGCCGCGGCGCGTGCGTGACCCAACGAGGAAGGAGACCAAGCATGTCATTGCCCTTCAAACCGGACCTGTCGCTCAACCCAGAGGTCGTTCCGTTCTTCGACGAGCCGACGAATACGGTGTCGTATATCGTCAAGGACCCCAATTCCGATGCCTGCGCCGTTATCGATTCGGTGATGGACATCGACTATGCCGCCGGGCGCATCGCATATGAGGGCGCCGACGAGATCATCGCGTACATCAAGTCGCATGGCTGGAAGCTGGAGTGGATCATCGAGACCCATGTCCACGCGGATCACCTGTCGGCCGCGCCCTACATTCAGGAGAAGCTCGGCGGCAAGCTCGGTATCGGCGAAAACATCACCATCGTGCAGGACACGTTCGGCAAGATCTTCAATGAAGGCACCGAATTCCAGCGCGACGGCTCGCAGTTCGACCGGCTGTTCAAGGATGGCGACAGCTACGAGATCGGCACAATGACCGCCCATGCCATGCACACGCCCGGCCACACGCCGGCCTGCATGACGCATGTCATCGGCGACGCCGCCTTCGTCGGCGACACGCTGTTCATGCCCGACGGCGGATCGGCGCGCGCCGACTTCCCCGGCGGCGACGCGCGCACGCTCTACCACTCGATCAAGCGGGTGCTGGAACTGCCAGGCGAGACCAGGCTGTTCATCTGCCACGATTACGGGCCCAATGGCCGCGATATCAAATGGGAAACCACGGTGGCCGACGAACGCGAACACAACATCCACGTGCATGATGGCGTCAGCGAGGAAGAATTCGTCAAGATGCGGCAGGAGCGCGACGCGACGCTTTCGATGCCGAAGCTGATCATTCCGTCGCTGCAGGTGAATATGCGCGCCGGCCAGTTGCCGCCGAAGGACCCCGATGGCAAGACGTATCTGAAGGTTCCGGTCAACGAACTCTGACCGCGACGGACAGCACAAGAGGCAATCATGGACATTCGCCAAGTCGCGCAAGACTTTTCGGTTTCGGGCCAGATCGATCCGGCCGACATCGCAACCATCAAGGCCGCGGGTTTCCGCAGCATCATCTGCAACCGCCCGGACCATGAGGACGGCGCGGTGCCGCACCAGACGATTGAGGCGGCGGCGCGCGAAGCCGGGTTGGCGTTCCGCTATATCCCTGCGGTCAGCGGTCAGCTCACCATGACCGATGTCGACGACACCGCGACGGCCCTGAACGACCTGGAAGGCCCGGTTTTTGCCTACTGCCGTTCCGGCGCGCGCAGCACCAACCTCTACATGATGGCGAAGCAGAAAAGCTGAGCCTCGAGGCCGCCGCGGATAGCCGGCCTCTCCAGATCACCGATGCCGCCTATGCGCGCTCCCTTTGGAGCGCGCACGATGTCACTCATTCAGACACAGGGTCATGCGCGACAGTTTCTCCCTCTTCCGGTCCTGGCCGCCCCTGACCTGGGGGCGAGACTACGGCCGCGAGGCTCTGACCAACGATCTGTCGGCGGCGGTGATCGTGACGATCATGCTGATCCCGCAATCGCTCGCTTATGCGATGCTTGCGGGACTGCCGCCGCAGGCGGGGCTCTATGCCTCCACCCTGCCGCTGGTCGCTTATGCCATGTTCGGCAGCAGCCGCGTGCTGGCCGTCGGACCGGTGGCGGTCGTGTCGCTGATGACGGCCGCGGCCGTGGGCAAATTCGCTGCGGCCGGCTCGCCGGAAGCAGTGGCGGCGGCGCTGACGCTCGCCCTGCTGTCCGGCCTCATGCTGTTGGCGCTCGGCGTCCTGCGGCTCGGCTTCATGGCCAACTTCCTGTCCCATCCCGTCATTTCGGGCTTCATCACAGCCTCGGGCATCCTCATCGCCGCCGGTCAGCTCAAACATGTGCTGGGCATACCCGCATCGGGACACACGCTGCAGGACATCGCACTGTCGCTGTGGGAAAACGCCGGCGCCGCCAATGTGGCGACGGCCGTCATCGGCCTCGGCTCGGCCGCGTTTCTCTATTGGTCGCGACGGAGCCTCAAGCGCCTGCTGACCGGTCTTGGCCTCGCGTCCCGACCAGCAGACATGATCGCCAAGGCAGCACCCGTCGCCTCCGTCGCCGTCACGACGCTGGCGGCATGGGGCCTCGAGCTCGGCGACGCCGGCGTCAGGCTGGTCGGCGCCGTGCCGCAGGGTCTGCCTCCCTTGACCGTGCCGGCATTCGACGCCGAAATGTGGCTATCGCTTGCCGGTTCCGCCGCGCTGATCACGATCGTCGGCTTCGTGGAATCCGTTTCGGTGGCGCAGACGCTTGCCGCGAAGCGCCGCCAGCGCATCAACCCGGACCAGGAACTCGTCGGGCTCGGCTCGGCCAATGTCGCGGCGGCGTTTTCGGGCGGCTACCCGGTGACCGGCGGCTTCGCGCGGTCAGTGGTGAATTACGACGCGGGCGCGCAGACACCGGCGGCGGGCATTTTCACCGCAATCGGCATCGGCCTGGCGACGCTGCTTCTGACGCCGCTGCTGTTTTATCTGCCGCAAGCCACACTCGCCGCGACGATCATCGTGGCGGTGCTGTCGCTCGTAGATTTCGGTATACTGAAACGAAGCTGGACCTACTCGAAGGCCGACTTCGCGGCGGTCACCGCCACCATTCTCACGACGCTGTTCGTGGGCGTGGAAATGGGCATATCGGCGGGTGTCGGCCTGTCGCTGCTCATCTATCTCTACCGGACATCACGGCCGCACGTGGCCGTTGTCGGGCAGGTTCCCGACACCGAGCACTACCGCAACGTGTTGCGGCACAAGGTGCTGACATATCCCGCGATCCTGTCGGTGCGTGTCGACGAAAGCCTCTATTTCGCAAATGCCCGCTATCTGGAGGAGTATCTGTTCGACCTGATCGCCCGCCAGCCGGAAGTCCGGCACGTCGTCCTGATGTGCCCGGCCGTCAACGCCATCGACCTCAGCGCGCTCGAGTCGCTGGAAACGATCAACAAGACGCTCGCCGAGAGCGGCGTGGCGCTGCATCTGAGCGAGGTTAAGGGACCGGTGATGGACAGGCTGGAGCGGACCGACTTTCTCGATCACCTCAGCGGCCGGGTGTTCCTGTCCCAGCACATGGCCGTTCAGGAACTAAGGGGCGGGCAGCAGCCGGACCCGGCGGCCGCTCATCAATAAAGCAGGCGCATCATCCACAGCGTGATGGCCGGGAAGGCCGTCAGGATGACCACCCGGACGATGTCGCTGGCCACGAAAGGCAGCACGCCGCGATAGGTCTGGTAGATCGGCGTGTCCTTGGCCATCGAGTTGATGACGAACAGATTCATGCCGACCGGCGGTGTGATGAGCCCGACCTCGACAACGATCAGGACAAGTATGCCGAACCATATGGCGAACTCCTCGGGGGTCAGCCCGTAGTCGAGGGCCGTCACGATCGGAAAGAAGATCGGCACGGTGAGCAGGATCATCGACAGCGAATCCATGACGCAGCCGAAGAGCATATAAAGCACCAGGATCAGCGTCAGCACGACCCAGGGATTGAATCCCTGCTCTGCAACATAGGCCGCCGCCAACTGCGGGAGCTGCGACAGGGCAAGGAAGCTGTTGAACACGGATGCGCCGAACACGATGAAGAAGATCATCCCGGTCGCGCTCGCCGTCGCGAGGATGCACGCAAGGAGGGTATGACGGTTCAGCCCGCCATTGACGAGCGCGATCAGCCCCGTGCCCGCCGCGCCGACTGCCGCTCCTTCGGTCGGCGTGAACCAGCCGAGATAGATGCCTCCGACCACGGCCAGGAACACCAGTAGAACCGGCCACACTTCGAGCAAGGCGGCAAACCGTTCCGAGTAGGGCGCGCGCGCGCGCATGCCCGCCGAGCCAGGAAAGAGGCGCACATAGATGGCGATGGCCAGCATGTAACCGATAGCCGCCAGGATGCCAGGTATGAAAGCCGCCACGAACAGCTTGGCGATGTTCTGTTCGGTGAGGATGGCATAGATGACCAGGATGACCGATGGCGGGATGAGGATGCCGAGCGTGCCGCCAGCCGCCAGCGTTCCGGTCGCCAGCGAGCCCGAATAGCCGTAACGCTTCAGTTCCGGCAGCGCGACCTGGCTCATGGTCGCGGCGGTCGCCAGCGAGGAGCCGCAGATGGCGCCGAAGCCGGCGCAAGCACCGACGGCGGCCATGGCGACACCACCCTTGCGATGGCCCAACCAGGTTTCGGCCGCTCTGAACAGGGAGCGCGACATGCCGCCCATGGTGGCGAACTGTCCCATAAGCAGGAACAGCGGGATGATCGACAGCGAATAGTTGGAGAAGGTCGAGTAGGTCTCGCCTTTCAGCCTCGACAGGATCGGGCTCCACGAACCGAAGATCAGATAGGTGCCGACCGCGCCGCAGATCAGCATGGCAAGGCCGATTGGAATGCGCAGGAAGATCAGCAGGATCAGTACGGGAAAGGACGCTATCCCGAGTTCCAGGTTGGTCAATGTAGGCCCCCCTGGCCGGATGGGAGGGCCTGTTCACCCGTGGCGACCTCCCGGACACGAACGTAGAGCAGATAGAACGACACCATGACGCCGATCGCCGCCGCAACCATGCATGCCGCGTAGGGCCACCAGACGGGGAACTGAAGGATGAACGTCGTCTCGTTGTAACGCATCTTGTCAAGCATGCCGTACCAGAGACGCCAAGCGACGACGGTGATGAAAACCGTCATAAGTATCTCGGTGACGAGGTCGATGATCCGGTTGGCTGCCGGTGGGAGGAAGTTGGTGAAAATGTCGACCGTGGCATGGCCGCGCGTAAACTGGCACCAGGGAAGAAAGGAGAAGACAGCGAAGCCGACGCCCGCTTCCACCAGCTCGAAATCGCCGCGTACGGGCGACAGGCCGGCCCATATGAAGGCGCGGCCGGTGATGCTGACGACAGTAAGGGTCGTCAGCACGACTAGCACGAGGCCGCCCGCAACGGCGAGGCCGCGCGCGAGCAATCCAACAATGGCTGAGAGGTTCATGCCCCTCCTCCCGTAGCGAGTTCCCAGGCGCACGCTAGCTTCTGCGGTCCGGCAGGGCAACGCGCGTGGGGCATTGTTATATCGAATAACATTGCCATCGCAAGCGCCGGCCTTGGCCCGCTGGTGCGGCCTGTCGTCCGGTCACGCATCGAGCGGAAGCGCGTCCGATTCCTTGAGCGTTTCTAGCACGATCGCCGTCTTGACGTGCTGCACGCTCTCGTGAGGCAAGAGCACGCCGTTGACGAATTCAGCGAGCGTTTTCAGGTCCGGCGTGACGACCTTGAGGAAATAGTCCATCTCGCCTGTCAGCGCGTGCGCCTCCTGCACCTCAGGCAAGCCTTCGACAAGCCGCGCGAAGCGGCGCGCATTGTCGCGATTGTGGGTGGCGAGCGTCACGGTGATGACGTTGACCAGCGGAAAACCCAGCCGCTCCCGGTCGAGCACGGCTCTGTAGCCTCGAATGAAACCCTCATCCTCCAGCCGCTGGCGGCGCCGCGAGCATTGCGACGGCGACAGGTTCACCTTGGCTGAAAGCTCGTTGTTGGTCAGACGCGCATCACGCTGGAGAAGCGCCAGTATCTTGCGGTCAAACTGATCGACTTGCTCTGTTTGCATGCGATACCCCATATTTTTGCACGAAACGTGCGCCAATACGCCAGCCGCGGCGGCAAAATGCAAGCCTCTTGCGGAACCGTGCGCGTAAACTGGCAGTTGAATACGAGAACTCGAGAGGAGAGCGCCATGGGCCCCTTCCCGCACGATGCCCCGCCCGCCAAGATCAGCAAGGACAACCCCGCCGGCACCGACGGATTCGAATTCGTCGAGTTCGCGCATCCGGAGCCGGAAAAGCTCGAAGAGCTTTTCACCCGCATGGGCTACATCAATGTGGCGAAGCACCGGACGAAGAACGTAACGGTCTGGCGGCAGGGCGACATCAACTACATCATCAATGCCGAGCCCGGCTCGCACGGCATGAAATTCGTGGACGAGCACGGCCCCTGCGCGCCCGCGATGGCCTGGCGCGTGGTCGATGCGAAACACGCCTTCGATCATGCCGTGTCGAAAGGCGCCGCGCCCTATGACGGCGGCGACCAGACGCTTGACGTGCCGGCGATTGTCGGCATCGGCGGCTCGCTGCTCTATTTCGTCGAAAAATACGGCGACAAAGGCTCGGCCTATGAAGACGAGTTCGAGTGGACCGGTGAACGCGACCCGAAGCCGGAGGGCGTCGGCTTCTATTACCTCGACCACCTGACCCATAACGTTTTTCGCGGCAACATGGACAAATGGTGGGACTTCTACCGCGACCTGTTCGGCTTCAAGCAGATCCACTTCTTCGACATCGACGGCCGCATCACCGGGCTGGTCAGCCGCGCAATCACCTCGCCATGCGGCAAGATCCGCATCCCGCTGAACGAATCCAAGGACGATACCAGCCAGATCGCCGAGTACCTGAAGAAGTACAATGGCGAGGGCATCCAGCACATCGCGGTCGGCACCGACGGCATCTACGACGCGACAGACAGGCTGGCGGCCAATGGGCTGAAATTCATGCCCGGTCCGCCCGACACCTATTACGAGATGTCGAAGGCCCGTGTTTCCGGCCATGACGAGCCGGTCGAGCGGATGAAGAAACATGGCATCCTGATCGACGGCGAAGGCGTGATCGATGGCGGCATGACCAAGATCCTGCTGCAGATATTCTCAAAAACCGTGATCGGCCCGATCTTTTTCGAGTTCATCCAGAGGAAGGGCGACGAGGGATTCGGCGAAGGCAATTTCCGCGCCCTGTTCGAGTCCATCGAGCAGGACCAGATCAAGCGCGGCGTCATCAAGGTGGAAGCGGCCGAATAAGAAACCCGCAATCAGCCCGACAGGGGCGGTCAGGTCTTCCTGGCCGCCTCTATCGCTGTCTTCAGCATTTCCAGATCGCCGACCTGGTTGGCGAGCAGCAGCAGCAGGCGCGCGTTGAGGCGCGCGCTTTCCTCGAAGCTCAGCCCGTCATGCGCCGCCATCAGCGCGGCATAGAAATCGTCACCATCGGCCCCCAGCCGGTCGCGGCCGATTTCGGCTGGCTGCTTTTCACCAGCCATCATGCTCTCGCGGTCGCGCGGTCATAGGCCGACTTGATGTCGATCGCCGAGGGATTGCGGAAACGTGCCGCCACATGCTGGTCGGGTCTGATGAGGTAGGTATTTCCCGCACCGTATCGCGCGGCAACGACACCTTCGGTGTCCACCAGCGTCGAAGCGTGATTGGCGCGGCGGGCGGGATCACGGGTCACAAACACGCTGTCGATCTCCCCGGGCAGGTCTTCCGGCAATTCAGCCTCAACCGCCATCACCGAAAAGCGGCCGCCGACATGACGCAACAACCAGCCTTCGCCGCGGCCATTGCCGACCGGCGCGTCGGACATGGCGGCGCCGGGCGCAATGCCTTCGCTCCCGTCATCCGGTGTCTGCAGGCTCATTCCCTCAAGCGAGCAGGGTCTCGACAACCGGCCCGAATTGACCAGCCTGCGGGCGAATTCGTGCTCGCCGGCGAGATCGAGCACGCAATCGCGAAACAGCCGCTCCATCCCGCTCTTGGGCGTCATGAAAGAAGTCGCGCGCGCCGAATTGGCGATGTTCTCGTCGGCGCCGTGGATACGCTCCTCGTCATAGGTGGCGACAAGGCTTTCGGGCGCCGCGCCGCCGATCACCAGCGCCAGCTTCCAGACCAGATTGTCGACGTCCTGAATGCCGCCATTGCCGCCGCGCGCGCCGAAGGGCGAAACGATGTGGGCGCTATCGCCGGCGAAGACCACCCGGCCGTGCACGAAGCGCTCCAGCCGCCGGCACTGAAAGGTATAGACCGAGACCCAGTCGAGCTCGAAATCCGAACGGCCGATCACCTTCTCGATGCGCGGCAGCACGTTTTCGGGCTTCTTCTCTTCCTCCGGGTCGGCGTCCCAGCCAAGTTGCAGATCGATGCGGTAGATGTTGTCGGGCTGTTTGTGCAGCAGCGCCGATTGGCCGCTATGGAACGGCGGCTCGAACCAGAACCAGCGTTCCGACGGCAAGTCGGCCTTCATCTCGACATCGGCGATGAGGAAGCGCTCCTCGAAGACCCGGCCTTCGAAATCGAGGCCCATCATCGACCGCAGGACCGAGCGCGCGCCGTCGCACGCGATCACCCAATCGGTTTCGAGTTCGTAGGCTCCATCCGGCGTTTCGACCGAGACCTTTGCGCCGTCGGCTCTCGGTTCGACGCCAGTCACCCTGTTCTTCCATCGCAGATCGATCAGGTCGGGGAAGTCCGCCGCGCGTTCGACCAGATATTGCTCGACATAATATTGCTGGAGATTGATGAAGGCTGGCATCTTGTGGCCGGCTTCCGGCAGCAGGTCGAAATTCCAGACCTCCTTGTCGCGGTGGAACAGACGGCCGACCTTCCATGTCACGCCCTTTTCCACCATGCGGTCGCCCACGCCCAGCCGATCGAAAATCTCCAGCGTGCGCTTCGACCAACAGATGGCGCGGCTGCCGACGGAGACAACATCGTTGTCGTCCAGCACGGTGCAGGGAATGCCGTGAAGCGCGCAGTCGATCGCCGCGGCAAGGCCGACAGGCCCGGCGCCGACGATGACCACCGGGCGACGCCTTGGCTCGGCTCCGCTGAGTTCCGGCGGCGTCTTGTAGGGAAAGGGTTCGTAAGTGTAGCGGGGCATCAGGCCGCGTCCACACCCGGTCCCGCCACCAGAACGAAAACAGCGAAGATCACAAAGCCGCCGACAATGATCATCAGCCGCCGGTTCATCTGGCGCCGCAGTTCCTGGGTTTCCTCATCCTGCGCCACGTCGCGGTTCATGGCCACGCCCCAGATGTTGGCGAAGACCCGGAGCCCCGATTTCTGGCCTCCCATGCCCGAGCGGTGCTCAACCGCGTAACAGAGGCGCACCGTTTCGACCAGGTTGACGATCATCGCCAGGCCCCAGAAGCCCGACACCAGAATGAAGAGTGTGCTCGCGCTCATGCCCTACCCCTGAAGTTGTTCCCACATCTGACGGTCGCGCTCGGCCGTCCAGATGCGCGGCGTATCGATGTCCAGCGCTTCATCATAGGCGCGCGCCACGTTGAATGGCAGGCAATGTTCGTAGATGGCGTAGTCGGAAAACTTCGGATCGCATTCGGCGCGGCAGGCGTCCCAGGCTTCCTTGAGCGTACCGCCGCCGAGCGCCACGCGCGCGACGGGCCGATAGGTCGACCGCAGGAAGTCGGCCGTGTTGTCGAGCGCCTCGTTGACGCGTTCGGCGCCCACCAGCGCGTCGCCCCGGCCGGGCGCGATGGCGTCCAGCTCCCAAGCCTTGATGCGACCGAGGGTCGTCGGCCAGTCGTGAAAATGACCGTCGCCGCAATAGCAGGCCGAGTGATACTCGACGATATCGCCAGTGAACATGACGTTTGCGTCCGGCACGAAGGCGACGATGTCACCCGCCGTGTGCCCGCGCCCGAGGAACATCAGATCGATACGGCGCTTACCGAGATAGATGCTCATGCGGTCGTTGAAGGTCTGAGTCGGCCAGGTCAGGCCGGGGATCGATTCATGCCCCTGGAAGAGGCGCGGGAAGCGCCCGAACTCCGAATCCCAGTCCTCCTGCCCACGCTCGACGACCATGGAGCGGGCCTTCTCGGACATGATCGTCTCGGAGGCGTTGTAAGCCGAGGCGCCGAGCACCCGCACGGCGTGATAGTGCGTGAGCGTCACATATTTGATCGGCTTGTCGGTGACGGAACGGACATTTTCGATCACCTTGTTGGCGAGCCGAGGCGTCGCCTGCGCATCGACGATCATCACAGCGTCGTCGCCAATGATGACACCGGTGTTGGGATCGCCCTCTGCGGTGAATGCCCACAGATCCTTGCCGATCTCGGTGAATGATATCTTCTTGTCGGCGAGGTCGCCTGCTGAAGCGAATTGCTTGCTCATAAATCCTGTCCCTGGCTACTGCCGCTATTTGTGTGTTTGCCGGCGGTCCAGCCAACCGGACCGATGGCGCGCTCGGCGCGCCGACCGGGTAGGTCTTCCATTTCCGTGGCCATGGTGTCGTTCCAGCGGTTGAGGTAGCCAAAGAGCGCGATCGAAGCGACGATCTCCACGATCTCCTCTTCGCTGAAATGCCCGCGCAACTCCTCGAAATGCTCGGCCTCGACTGTGTTGGGCACCGATCCAGCGTGGAAGGCGAGACGCAGCGCCGCCTTCTCGGCCTCCGAAAAGAGGTCGCTATCCGCGAAATTCCAGATAGCCGCAATCTTGTCGTCCGGCACGCCATAGATGCTGGAAAGATTTGCCATGTGACCCTGGCAATAGTTGCAGCCGGCGGCCGAACTCGCCATGTAGCTCACCATCATCTTGAGCTGCTCCGGCACCGTACCCTCGTAGAGGATCGCCTGGTTGAGATGCATGAAGGCTTCCGCGATGCGCGGGCGGCGGCCCATCGTCAGAATCGAGTTCGGCAGAAAGCCGCGGATGCGGTCGTAGCGCTCGAACAGCTCCGCGAATTGCGGCAGGCTCGTCCGGTCGAGCGGCTTCACATGCGCCATTCTCTTCCTCCCGAAATCGTCAGCGGTTCCACTGCTCGACCGTCTGTTCGATCGCGCCGAAGATCGAGTGGCCCTCGGCGTCCTTCATCTCGATGCGCACGGTGTCGCCGAACTTCATGAACGGGGTCTTCGCGCTGCCAGCCTCGATGGTCTCGATCATGCGGATCTCCGCGATGCAGGAATAGCCGACGCCGCCTTCTGCTATGGGCTTGCCCGGCCCGCCGTCGAGCTTGTTGGAGACGGTGCCCGATCCGATGATCGCACCCGCGCCGAGAGGCCTCGTCTTCGCCGCATGGGCTATCAATGTCGGGAAGTCGAAGGTCATGTCGACGCCGGCATCGGCCCGGCCGAAGGGCTGGCCATTGAGATCGACAATCAGCGGCAGATGCAGCTTGCCGCCGTCCCAGGCATCGCCCAGCTCGTCCGGAGTGACGGCAACGGGCGAAAAGGCCGAGGACGGCTTGCCGTGGAAGAAGCCGAAGCCCTTCGCCAGCTCGGCTGGGATCAGGCCGCGCAGCGAGACATCGTTCACGATCATCACGAGGCGAATGGCCTTGCGCGCGTCGTCGACCGTCGCGCCCATCGGCACATCGTCGACGACGACCGCCACCTCGCCCTCCATGTCGATGCCCCAGGCCTCGTCGGCGATTGCGATGGGATCGCGGGGAGCGAGGAAACTGTCCGAGCCGCCCTGATACATCAGCGGGTCGGACCAGAAACTCTCCGGCAACTTGTCATTACGCGCCTTGCGTACCAGTTCGACGTGATTGACGTAGGCGGAGCCGTCGGCCCACTGGTAAGCGCGCGGCAGCGGCGAGAGCGCGTCATGCTCATGAAAGCGCTCCGCCGGAACCGAGCCGTGCTCCAGCCCTTCGGCCATCGCTTCGAGATGCGGCGCGACGCGCTTCCAGTCGTCGAGCGCATCCTGCAAAGTCGCGACGAGGAACGAGGCATCGGTGCAGCGCGTCAGGTCGCGCGAGACGACGACGAGCCGCCCGTCGCGCGTGCCGTTCCTGAGTGTGGCGAGCTTCAACCGCTTCTCCTCCCGATGTTCGACCAGCGAAGCGCGGGCCGATTGTCTTTCTATTTCACGCCCGGCGTGCCGTCGAACTTGCGGTCGAGACCTTCCCAGCAGTCGATATAGTCTTCCTGCAGGGTTTCCAGCTTCGCGGCGTACTCCGTCAATTGCTGGGGATAGCGGGTCTCGAACATGAACGCCATGGTGTCGTCCAGCTTGACCGGCTTGAGGTCCACCGTGGTTGCCTTTTGGTAGCCGCCGCGATCCGGTCCGTGCGGCAGCATCATGTTATGCAGGCTCATGCCGCCCGGCACGAAGCCCTCTTCCTTGGCGTCATACTGGCCTTTGATGAGGCCCATGAACTCACTCATGATGTTGCGGTGGTACCAGGGCGGGCGGAAGGTGTGCTCGGCCACCATCCAGCGCGGCGGGAAGATGACGAAATCGATATTCGCGGTGCCTTCCTCGCCCGACGGCGCGGTCAGCACCGTGAAGATCGACGGATCAGGGTGATCGAACAGGATCGCGCCGACCGGCGAAAACGTATTGAGATCGTATTTGAATGGCGCGTAGTTGCCGTGCCATGCGACGACATCGAGCGGGGAATGGCCGATCTCGGTGACCTGGAACGTGCCGCACCATTTCACATGCAGCCGGCAGGGCGTTTCCTTGTCCTCGTACCAGGCAGCCGGCGTCTTGAAGTCGCGCGGGTTGGCGAGGCAGTTGGCGCCGATCGGGCCACGGTCGGGCAGCGTGAACTTGGCGCCGTAGTTCTCGCAGATATAGCCGCGCGCGCCGCCGCTATCGGGGCCGTCCATCAGTTCGGCCTTGAAGATCATGCCGCGCGGAATGATGGCGATCTCGGCGGGCTCGACTTCCATCACGCCCATCTCGGTCTTCAGCCTGATGCCGCCATGCTGCGGAACGATCAGCATCTCGCCGTCGGCATTGAAGAAGTAATCGTCGACCATGTCCTCGTTGAAAACGTAGACATGGGCGGCCATGCCGACCTGGGTCAACGCGTCGCCTGCCGTGGTGATGGTGCGGATGCCCTCAAGGAAGCTGGTGCTTTCGTTGGGCAGCGGCATCGGGTCCCAGCGATACTGGCCGAGCGGCAGGCCGTGGTCGACGATATGCGGGGCGGTCTTCCAGTTGGAGAGCTCTTCTCGCGTGAACCGCTTCGTGTGACGGACACTCGGGCGCATTCGATAAAGCCAAGACCGCTCATTGGTGCCGCGCGGGGCCGTGAACGGCGAGCCGGACAATTGTTCGGCATAGAGCCCGTAATTCACCTTTTGCGGACTGTTCTGGCCCTGTGGCAGGGAGCCCGGAAGGCTCTCGGTCTCGAAGTCGTTGCCGAAGCCCGGCATGTAGGAGAACTGCATCGGTTCCTCCCGCCAGCGCTGTGCGCCGGCATTGATTGACGTTATTTGTTGCGGATGTAACAATCGCTTTTGTAACTATCAACGGGGATGAGGCATCGTGACCGACAATCGCCTGGCTCTGGAGACATTTCTCCCCTACCGGCTGAACCGGCTCGCCGAGGCGGTGAGCCGTGACTTTTCACGAATCTACAAGGAGCGGTTCGGGCTGACGCGGCCGGAATGGCGGCTGCTGGCGACTCTCGGGCAATACGGCATGATGGCTGCGACCGGGATCGGCGCCCATTCGGCCATGCACAAGACCAAGGTCAGCCGCGCCGTCACGGCGCTGGAAAAGCGCCGCTGGCTGATGCGCGAGGCGGACACGCAGGACCGGCGGGTTGAGCGTCTGTCGCTGACCAGGGCCGGCGAAGACGCCTATCGCCAACTGGTTCCACTGGCGCGGGAATTCGAGCAGAGCCTGCTTGCACGCTTGGCTTCACCCGACAAACAAGCGGCGCGGACCGGGTTGGATGCGCTGGAGAGCATCATCGGGAGCACCGCCAAATCCTACCAGTCCACACCGCCTATAGGGGATAGCGGCGACGCGGCGGGATACGATGGACCAGCAGCGCCAGCGTGATTAGCAGCACGGCGCCGACGAATACGGTCGCGAACAACTCGATGCCATGAAAGTTCGCGTCGTAACCCAGGATCGGCATGGCGCAGGCAGGCGGATGCGTGACCCGCGCCCAGCGCATGACCATGACGGCCAGACCGACGGCAACGGCCGCGGCAAGCCATGCATGCGGAAACAGGAAAAAGGCGGCGTCGCAGGCAACCGTCGCGATCAGATAGCCCCCCATTACGTTGATCGGCTGCGCAAGCGAACTGGTGGGGCGGCCGAACAGCAATGCGGAGGTGGCCCCGAAGGGCGCCAGCAGAAGCGGCAGACCGGTCAGCGTCGCCAGACTGCCGACCATGGCAACGCCCGCGATGGCGCCCATGCCGGCCTTCAGGTTCGGACCGAGAGGAAGCGGCCGCTCGTGGCGCCAATACAGAGCCTTCACATATTCGCGGAAGGTTCTGTGTTTGGTGTAAGCCATCGGCCTGTTCGACGTTTGCCCTTGAGGTAAGTGTGGCGCATTAGCCTTTCGGATGGTTCAGGACAACCCTACCAGTCCAGCACCACCTTGCCCGAATTGCCTGATTTCATGGCCTCGAAGCCCTCGATGTAATCGCCCACGCCGAGGCGATGGGTGATCAGCCCCGACACATCGAGCGGGCCCTGCACCAGCGCGATCATCTTGTACCAGGTCTCGAACATCTCGCGGCCGTAGATGCCCTTCAGATGCAGCATCTTGAAGATGACCTTGTTCCAGTCGATCTCGAAACCGGTCGGCGCGATGCCCAGAATGGCGATCCTGCCGCCATTGTTCATCACGTCGATCATGTCGCGGAAGGCCTTGGCGGAGCCGGACATTTCCAGACCCACGTCAAAGCCTTCGCGCATGTGCTCCTCACTCATCACATCGCGCAAATCCTCTTTCGAGGCATCGACGACATGATGCACGCCGAGCTTTCGGGCAAGCTCGAGCCGGACCGGATTGATGTCGGTGATGACAACCTTGCGCGCGCCGACGCACTGCGCGACCAGCGCACCCATGATGCCGATCGGCCCGGCGCCGGTAACCAGCACGTCCTCGCCGACGAGATCGAAGGAAAGCGCGGTGTGGACGGCGTTGCCGAGCGGGTCGAAAATGGCGGCGATCTCGTCGGGAATATCGTCGGGGATCGTGACCACATTGTGCTGCGGCAGGGCGACATACTCGCCGAAGGCGCCGGGCCGGTTGACACCGACGCCCAGCGTGTTGCGGCACAGGTGGCCCCTGCCCGCCCGGCAATTGCGGCAATGGCCGCAGACGATATGCCCCTCGCCCGAGACACGCTGGCCGACACGGTATTCGCTCACTTCCCTGCCGACTTCGGCCACTTCGCCGACGAATTCATGACCGGTCACCATCGGCACCGGCACGGTCTTGGCGGCCCATTCGTCCCAATTGTAGATGTGAACGTCGGTGCCGCAGATCGCGGTCTTGCGGACCTTGATGAGAACATCGTTGGGTCCGATTTCGGGCACCGGCACCCGCTCCATCCAGATGCCGGGTTCAGCTTTCGATTTCACCAGCGCACGCATCATGTTGGACATCAGGAAATGACTCCGAGTTCTCTGCCGACTTCGGCGAACGCCGCCACCGCCCGGTCGATGTCGGCCGTCGAATGCGCCGCCGACATCTGGGTGCGGATGCGCGCCTGCCCCTTCGGCACGACCGGAAACGAAAACCCGATCACGTAGATACCGCGTTCCAGAAGCTTCTCCGCCATCTGTTGCGCCAGCGACGCGTCGCCGATCATCACCGGGATGATTGGGTGGCCGGCACCGGCAAGCGTGAAGCCGGCGCCCGTCATCGCCGTTCGGAAACGCTCGGCATTGGCATAGAGTCTTCCGCGCAAATCGTCGCCTGCATCGATCATGTCGAATACCCTGATCGACGCCGCGGCGATTGCCGGCATCAGCGTGTTTGAAAACAGATAGGGGCGGGAGCGCTGGCGCAGCCACTCAACCACCGGGCCGCGCGCGCTGGTGTAGCCGCCCGACGCGCCGCCCAGCGCCTTGCCGAGCGTGCCGGTGATGATGTCGATCCGGCCCTCCACGCCGCAATGCTCCGGCGAGCCGCGCCCGTGTCTGCCCACGAAACCAACGGCGTGACTGTCATCGACCATGACCATGGCGTCGTATTTCTCAGCCAGATCGCAAACGCCCTGCAGATTGGCGATGATGCCGTCCATGGAAAAGACGCCGTCCGTGGCGATCAGCCGAAAGCGCGCGCCGGACGCCTCCTTGAGCCGCTCCTCGAGTTCGCCCATGTCGTTGTTGGCGTAGCGGTGGCGGCGGGCCTTGGAGAGCCGCACACCGTCGATGATCGAAGCGTGGTTGAGCGCGTCGGAAATGATCGCGTCTTCTTCGCCCAGCAGCGTCTCGAAGAGGCCGGCATTGGCGTCGAAGCAGGAGGAATAGAGGATCGTGTCCTCCATGCCGAGGAAGGCCGAAATGCGTTCCTCGAGCTGCTTGTGCTCTTCCTGCGTACCGCAGATGAAGCGCACCGAGGCCATGCCGTAGCCATAGCGGTCGAGCGCCGCCTTGGCCGCCGCGCGCAATACGGGATTGTCGGCCAGGCCGAGGTAATTGTTGGCGCAGAAGTTGAGCACCTTGCGGCCGCCGGTCTCGATCTCGGCCGACTGCGTGGAGGTGATCACGCGCTCGGACTTGTAGAGGCCCGCTGCGCGCAGGCCGTCGAGCTCCGTCTCGATATGGTCGATGAATTTCCTGGTCATGCTCGCCCTCCGATCCGGGCATCCGCCTGGCGCTCCGGCCTTGCGTCAGATCGCGGTTGGCGGCCGGGAGCCGTCAGACTACGATCCGGGTTGCAATCACCATGGGGCGGCCGGACATGTCATCTGCTTCTTTTCCCGTATTCGATCTGGGACGGTTTGAGAAGGCGAGCCGCACCGAGCGCGCAGCGCGCGCTGCCGAAGTGGATGGCATCTGCCGCTCGACCGGGTTTCTCGCCATCGCCAATCACGGCGTAGCGCAAGAGACGATCGACGGGGTGTGGAACAAGGCGCGGACGTTCTTCTCGCTGCCTTATGATGAGAAGCAGCATGCCGCCGCTCCCTATGCCGGTTATCCCTATGGCTATCTCGGCCCCGAACTGGAGGCGCTGGCCAAGTCGCGCGAGGCGACAAGCCCGCCTGACCTCAAGGAAAGCTTCAACGGCGGGCCGCAGGCGGTTCCCGAGGGCATCACCGACCAGGATGCGCTGACATTCTGCTATGCCGATACGATCTGGCCAGAAGCGCCGGACGGGTTCCGGGAGGCGTGGACGGCGTACTATGCCTCGATGGAAGATCTGGCGGCGCGCATCATGCGGCTCTTCGCGGCGGCGCTGAAACTGCCGGAGAACTATTTCGAACCCTTCATCGATGCTCCGATCAGTGCGCTGCGGGCACTCAACTATCCCGAACAGCATCGCCCTCCCCAACCCGGCCAGCTGCGGGCGGGCGCCCACACCGATTACGGCAGCCTGACGATCCTGCTTCCGCAGGCCGGCTCGCGCGGGCTGGAGATCAGGACGCCGGACGGCAATTGGACGCCCGTACCGCCAGTTCCGGACGCCTTCCTGATCAACATCGGCGACCTGATGGCGCTGTGGACCAACGACCGCTGGGTCTCGACGTTGCACCGCGTGGTCAATCCGTCGCCCGAGCAGGGCGGCATGGACCGGCGGCAATCGCTCGCCTTCTTCCATCAGCCCAACTGGGATGCGGAAATCGTGGTGCTTGACCAGTGCCTGAAGCCCGGCGGGAAACCGAAATACGATCCGGTTCTGTCCGGCCCCTATCTGATGAACAAGTTTCGCTCGACGACCAAATAAGGCCAGATTTTCAGACCGTATTTGTGCAACGCGAAGTGGTGCGCACCCGCTGCAAAATGCTCAGAAGAACGCCTGAATGCCGGTTTGTGCGCGGCCGAGAATGAGGGCGTGGACGTCATGCGTGCCCTCATAGGTGTTGACCGTTTCCAGATTCTGCGCGTGGCGCATCACATGATAGCCGATCTGGATGCCGTTGCCGCCATGCATGTCGCGAGCCTGGCGGGCGATATCGAGCGCCTTGCCGCAATTGTTGCGCTTGACCAGCGAGATCATCTCCGGGGCCATCTTGCCCTCGTCCATCAGCCGGCCGACGCGCAATGAGCCTTGCAAGCCGAGCGCGATCTCCGTCTGCATGTCGGCCAGCTTCTTCTGGTAAAGCTGGGTGCCGGCCAAAGGCTTGCCGAACTGCTTGCGGTCGAGGCCGTATGCCCTGGCGCGGAACCAGCAGTCTTCGGCAGCACCCATCGCACCCCATGAAATGCCGTAGCGGGCCCGGTTCAAGCACCCGAACGGGCCCTTGAGACCCGAGACGTTGGGCAGCAGCGCGTCTTCGCCGACCTCGACATTGTCCATCACCACCTCGCCGGTGACGGAAGCGCGCAGCGAAAGCTTGCCCTCGATCTTCGGCGCCGACAGTCCCTTCATGCCCTTCTCCAGCACGAAGCCGCGGATCTGGTTGTCATGGGCCGCCGATTTCGCCCACACAACGAAGACATCAGCGATCGGGGCGTTGGAGATCCACATCTTGGAGCCGTTGAGGCGGTAGCCGCCGTCGATCTTCTCCGCGCGGGTCTTCATACCGCCGGGATCGGACCCGGCATCGGGCTCGGTCAGGCCGAAGCAGCCGATCCATTCGCCGCTTGCCAGCTTGGGCAGGTATTTCCTGCGCTGTTCCTCCGAGCCGTAGGCATGGATCGGATACATGACCAGAGACGACTGCACGCTCATCATGGAGCGGTAGCCGCTATCGACGCGCTCGATCTCGCGTGCGACCAGCCCGTAGGTCACGTAGGTCGAGCCCAGCCCGCCATATTCCTCCGGCACGGTAATGCCGAGCAGTCCCGCCTCGCCCATCTCGGCAAAGATCGAAGGATCGGACGTCTCCTCGAGATAGGCCTTCTCGATTCGCGGCATCAGCTTCTCGGCAGCAAAGGCGGCAGCCGCATCGCGGATCATCCTTTCGTCTTCGGACAACTGACCTTCCAGCAGGAACGGGTCGTCCCAGACAAAGCCCGCCATCGGCTGCGATATCTTTGATTCCATATTCATCGTCCGACGCGCTCCGTCCCTCATTTGGTGTCGACAGTGTAGGCACAAATGGCCCGCGCGGAAAGCCGATCCGCCGCCGCTGATCCAATCAGGGGCACTCATGTCCGATGCCGAATAATTGCGCAAGATCACGGTAACCACCTGCGGCAAATGAAAGCCGACCGCTCCGATTTCGCCGTGGAGGTTGCGATGCCGTTAACCTTTTCCCTGCGTGAATTAACGCATTGCTAATAGCCGGGCTGGGGCGACAAACATGAATCGCGAAGACATGGCGGGCGGCGACGAGCGTATCGTTCTGTTCATCAAGGCCGCATACTGGGGCGCAGTCCTCATCATCGCCGCGATGGCCATGGTGTCTTTCCTGCTTGTGCAGGATCGGCTCGATGCCCACCAGCGCGATGATGCGCTGCTGTCGATGGTGAGCCAGCAAAAGGCGCTGTCGCAGCGGATCGTTTTCCTCGCCGGGGCGGCGGAAACCGTTCCCCTCGACCAGCGCTCGCCTTTGATCGACGCGCTCGAAAACGCGGTCGCCCAGTTCGAACGGACATACGGCCTGGTGCTGGAACAGACCGACCCCGCGGCGAATTCGCCCGCCGCAACGACTGATCACAAGGTCGAGGCCATACTCTATGATGCGCCTCACCATCTCGACCATTTCGTCGCCGGCCTGGCGGCCAACGGCCATCGCCTGGTCGCAGCCCTGCGCGAGGAAGCCGCCGCGGGCGGCGACACGGCATCGCTGTCGGAACAAAGCCAGCGTGTGCAACTCGACGAAACGATCGCGACAGCGGCTCTGGCGGGCTTCTCGGCGCTGGAACACGGAATATCCACCGTATCGCTCGCCAAGCTGGGCGTCTTGCGCGACACACACAGATATCTGTTCTACGCCATCATCGGCATAATCGTCCTGGTGGTGCTGTTCATATTCATGCCGATGGCCGGGGCAATCGGCCGGCGGACCAGCGAACTCGTCAACGCCCGCGACTCCATGGCCTATATCGCGGTGCGCGACGGACTGACGGGGCTCTACAACCGTGCCTTCCTGCGCGACCATTTCGAGCGCCTGATCAAGACCGCCCACCGCAGGCGCGAACGCATGGCGGTGCTGCAGCTCGATCTTGACCGCTTCAAACAGATCAACGACACGCTCGGCCACGCCGCGGGCGACCTCGTTCTGGTCAAGACGGCCGAGCGGATGAAGGAAGCGTGCCGCGCTTCCGACCTGTGCGTCAGACTGGGCGGCGATGAGTTCGTCATGGTGCTGAACGCGGCGGGAACGTCGGACGACATTCAAGCGGTGGCCGACCGCATCATCGAGAATATCAACGAACCGATCGATTTCGAAGGCGCGACAATCCTGCCCGGCGCCAGCGCCGGCATCGCCGTCTATCCCGTCGACGCCGACAATGCGAGCGACCTGATGGTTCATGCCGATCTCGCCCTCTACGCCGCGAAGAAAAGCGGCGGCGGCTCATGCTCGTTCTTTTCGGAGGAACTGCGCGCCGAACTCGACCACCGCAAGCGGCTCGAGCGCGACCTGGCCGACGCAATCAAGCGGCGGGACTTCGCAGTCTATTTCCAGCCGCAGATATCGATGACCGACGGAAGGACGACCGGCGTCGAGGCTCTGGTGCGCTGGCACCATCCGGAACGCGGCATGGTTTCGCCGGGCGAATTCATTCCCGTTGCCGAAAAGGCGGGCCTGATGGCGGATATCGGCCGCATAATCTTTCAAAAGGCGATCGGCGAGGCCGCGGAGTGGCATCGCCAGGATTATGAATTCGGACGGCTGGCGATCAACGTCTCCGGCGTGGAATTGCGGGAGCCCGACTTCTACGATTTCCTGTTTTCCACTCTGGAGGAATCGGGACTGCCACCTGAGAAGCTTTCGCTGGAAATTGTCGAGTCAGTCATCCTCGATGACGAAAAGACCGGCATCGCCCAGAAGCTGCGTGCCGTTCGCGCGGCTGGCGTTCATCTGGAACTTGACGACTTCGGCACCGGCTACGCGTCGCTCAGCCACGTCAATCCCAACGAAATCGACCGACTGAAGATCGACCGCCGTTTTGTCAAAAGCATCGACCTGAATGTCGACAATACGATGATCGTGCGCGCGATCACGGAGCTTGCGCGCGGCCTCGGAATTTCACTGATCGCGGAGGGAGCGGAAACGGAGGCCGAGCTTGAGACGCTGATGGCGATCGGCTGCCATCAGGTGCAGGGCTATTCGATTGCCTTTCCCATGCCGGACGCGCAGGCGCGCAAATGGCTGCAATCGCGAATGCGGCATGGAACGAAGACGCCACCGAGACACGTGGCCGCCGAGTAGCGGCCGGCGCTTCCCTCGACAAGCGGATGGCCGGCGCATGCATCGATTGGAATCAGAATAGCGGCGGAACTGGGTAAAACGAGGAGATCGGCGCTTCGCCCCGCCTTCGAATCCGCGTAGGGTGGCCGGATGCCGATCCGCCAGCTTCCCGATACGATGATCAATCAGATCGCCGCCGGCGAGGTCGTCGAGCGGCCGGCAAGCGTGGTCAAGGAACTTGTCGAAAATGCGCTCGACGCCGGTGCGCGCAGAATAGAAATCGCCACGGCGGGCGGCGGGCTGGGCCTCATCCGGGTCATCGATGACGGCGCGGGCATAGCGGCCGGGGAACTGCCGCTCGCCGTCGGCCGTCACTGCACATCCAAACTCGACGGCGACATCACCGATATCCGGACACTCGGCTTTCGCGGCGAGGCCCTGCCGTCGATCGGATCGGTCGCACGACTGTCGATCCGCAGCCGCACCGCGGACGCCAGCGAGGGCGCGGAAATCCACGTGGAAGGCGGCTCGATATCGCCCGTCAAGCCGGCGGCCGCGAACCGGGGCACGACTGTCGAGGTCCGCGACCTGTTCTATGCCACCCCTGCGCGGCTCAAATTCATGAAGGGTCCTCGCGCGGAAGCAGCGGCAGTCACCGATGTCGTCAAGCGCATCGCCATGGCGTTCCCCGACGTGCGGTTCACGCTGAGCGGCGGCGATCGCTCGACGCTGGAACTACCGCCAGCAGGCGGCGGCGATGCGCGCTCCCAGCGCATCTCGCAGGTTCTCAGCGCCGAGTTCATCGGCAACGCGCTGACGGTGGACGCCGAACGCGAAGGTGTCGGGCTGACCGGCCATATCTCGATCCCGTCCTATTCGCGGGCAACCGCCCAGCAGCAGTATGCCTTCGTGAACGGGCGCCCGGTGCGCGACAAGCTGATCGCGGGTGCGATACGCGGCGCATTCGCCGATGTCTTGCCGCGCGACCGGCACGCGGTCGCGACCCTGTTCCTGTGGCTCGATCCGGCCGATGTCGATGTCAATGTTCACCCCGCCAAGGCGGACGTGCGGTTCCGTGACGCGGGCATGGTGCGCGGCCTGATCGTCGGGGCGATACGCGAGACGCTGGCGGCGGGCGGCATAAGGGCATCGACGTCCGCGGCAAGCGCCATGATGGAAGCCTTCAGGCCAGAGCACCCGCGCGCGGGCGAACCTGTCGCGCCGCACGACTTCCACAAGCCGCTGCGGGGTTTCGCGGAATCGGATCAGGCGCTGTTCGAGGCGGGGCCGATTGTCAGCGCGCGGCAGGCCGAGGCCATACCCGCGCCGACCGATGCCCCGCTGGGCGCGGCGCGGGCGCAGATCCACGAAAACTACATCGTGGCGCAGACCGCCGATTCGCTGGTCATCGTCGACCAGCATGCCGCGCACGAGCGTCTTGTCTACGAAGCCCTCAAGCGTGGACTGGATGGGCGGAACGTGCCGGCGCAGATGCTGCTGCTGCCCGAGATCATCGACCTTCCCGAAGAGGATGTCGGCCGGCTTGCCGCACACGCGCCACTGCTCGCGAAACTGGGATTGGGGATCGAGCGTTTCGGGCCGGGCGCGGTGGCGGTGCGCGAGACCCCGGCCATGCTCGGCGAGGCGGATGTGCAGAGCCTTGTCCGCGATCTTGCCGACGAGATCGCGGAAAACGATACAGCGGAGACGTTGCGCGCCCGACTGCACAAGGTTGCCGCCACCATGGCTTGCCACGGGTCGGTGCGGTCGGGCCGCCGTCTCAGGCCGGAGGAAATGAACGCGCTGCTGCGCGAAATGGAAGCAACCCCCGGCTCCGGCACGTGCAATCACGGTCGGCCGACCTATATCGAGCTCAAGCTCAGCGATATCGAACGGCTGTTCGGACGCCGATAGCTGGCAGCCTTGACGACCCGCCTGATCTGTGGCGGTAAGGCGAAGGACGACCAATCGGGCTGGGGTTATTCCGATACCGGCGAACCGCAACGTGGACAGGTTATGAACCGCTTTGAAGGTCCGGGCTCGCGCGAGGCGCGGATCCGTTATCTTGATGGAGACTTTCAGGTCATTTCACCCGGCGCCTTCGTGCGCTGCGCGATGACCGGCGAGAGTATTCCGCTCGATGAGCTGAAATATTGGAGCGTCGCGCGGCAGGAGGCCTATCTCAACGCGGACGCGTCCTTGCAGGCCGAGATGGAACACGATCCGGAATTGCGCAAGCGCAAGGGTTGAGCCGCGCGATCAGCGCAGGACACCTGCCCTGGTCATCCATCGCGCATAGAAGAACAGCGCCAGTGTGATCACCCAGATCAGGATCGAGAACATCCACACGGCCGCGCCGCCTCCCATCAATTCGATGCCGTTGGTCAGCACGAAATTGTAGATAGACGTGAACACGAGACCGACCACCGACAGCCCGAACAGCCACACCGCCCAGCTTCGGCGCAGCAGCAGCGCGAGCGAGCCCAGCACCGAACCCCACACGCCGAACGCCCATGCGGCATCGGCCCAGATCGGGAAGCTGTAGAAGTATTCGAGCTGTTCAGGCGTGAACTGAGCCATGTACCAGTCGGACCGGGACTGGGTCATGAGATAGTCGAACGCACCCATCGCGTTCCACAGCAGCGACACCACGCCGACTACCCAAAGATGCCAGGGTGCACGCACCACGTGCGTCGAGGTTTGTTCGGTCACGTCGCGCCTCCCATGTCCGCACAGGATATCCGATTACCGTGGGGAAGGAAAACCGCGTCTAGAGCGCGCGCACGCGCCGCCATTCCGCAATCGTGTCGTTGATGATCGCCGGAGCCGTCGAGTCGACTTCGAACTCGACGGCCATCTCCAGTATGTCGAGCCGTTCGCGGAAACCTTCCGGCAACACATCACCGCTTTCCAGACGGATGAGATCGCGCCGGGTGGAAACGATCCGCGCATCTTCAGCGACGGCTTCTGCCAGAAGTTCGTTGAGTTCATCAGCGGACAGATAGTGCCCCTCCGCGAAAGGGCGCCGTGCAACGATGTTGCCGCCCGCCTTTTCAACGGCGCCGACAAAGCCGTCGACGTCCTTGATCGTTGAGAATGCGAGCAGCCTTTTGCCCGCGAGGGCCTGTGTGTTGCGCAGCACAACGCGGGCCTCGTGGACCGGCCTTGCGGCGCGCGCGGCGGCGCGCACGGCCGCGTTCGCGCCCAACGCCTCCCCGATGCGCAGGATCGCGTCGGCGCTGCGGACCTGATCCGTCAACCGTCCACGGACCGGACCAGCCGGAACGATCCTTTCGTTGCCGAGTCCGCGCCCGGCGTCGACGACAAGCAGCGTGAAATGCACCTGGAGCGGCCAGGCCGAGTTGCCGTCAACCATGATGAGGAAATCGCATCCCTCGGCGGCGAGCATCCGCGCGGCAGCGGACCAGCCGTTGCAGACGGCCACCGGGGCCACGGACGCGATTTCGATCGCGGCGTCGCCGACATGGCGCGCGCTGTCGTGGTGCGCATCGACAAGATGCGGCGTCGCCCCGAACCCTGACGGGCCGAGGCAAAGCACACCCGGCCGGTGACCAATTTTCCTGGTCGAACGGGCAACCGCCATCGCCGCCTGGGTCTTGCCCGGAACGCTCAGCGCAAAATCGCCGATGCGCAGGATCGGGACGTCCACCACCTCGCGCGGCGCGCGTGACAGCCGTATCCGGGTCGCGCGGGCGTAGACCATCGCCGCCGGCGCAAGAGCCAATGCCCTCCAGTCCGGTTTCTCCCACCAGAATGGCGGTGTTTCGCTGGCTCCCAACTATCTGCTCCCCTGCGTCCGCCTACGGCAAATGGCGGCCAGCCATCAGCGGCGGTGCCTCATGCCGCTGTCCAGCCGGGCCTTCACCACGAGCGGATGGATGAACGGTTCGAGGTTGCGGACGGTCTTGTCGAGGGCGCCGCGCATGGTTTCCAGCGCATTTGCGCCCGACTTCGCGATCCGGTGCCGAGCCTCTTCGTTGCGCAAAAGAAAATTGACCGCGCCCGCCAGCATGTCCTTGTCCTTCACCAGCCGCACTCCGCCCTGGTTCATGAGTGGCTGATAGATGTCCTTGTAGTGCGCAAAATCGGGGCCGGAAAGCGCGGCGGCGCCCAACATCACGGCATCCAGCGGGTTCTCCCCGCCCTCGCCGTAGAGCGACCCGCCAAAGAAGGCGATGTCGCTCAAGCGATGGTACAGGCCCGTTTCTTCCTGTCCGTCGCACAGGAGAATGTGGATCTTGCCGGTCACCTTGTCGCGGCGGCTGCGGCGCGCGACGTTGAGGCCCAAGGCCGTCAATTCGGTCTCGATTGCGTCGCACCGGCCGGCATCACGCGGCATGATCACCGTCAGCACGTCGGGGAAACGGGCCATGATGAGCTTGTGCACCTCACCCGCAGCCAGTTCCTCACCCGGATGCGTGGAAATCGCCGACCATCGCTTCCGGCTGCCGATCTGGTCGAGAACGCGCCGCAGCTCCAGTTCGTCGACAGGCGGCGGTTCGATATCGGTCTTGAGGTTGCCGGACACTGTAACGGGGCGCGCGCCGAGGGTCCGGAACCGTTCGCCGTCCTGCTCCGACTGGGCAATGACCAGAGAGAGATTTTCCAGCAGCGCTTCGGCCAGCCATGGCCATCTGCGCCATCGCGCATAGGCGCGGTCGGACATGCGGCCATTGACGAGGATAACCGGAATGCGCCGGGCGCCGAGCTCCAGGATGGTCATCGGCCAGATTTCGGACTCCGCGATAATCGCCAGATCGGGGATCCAGTGGTCCAGAAACCGGCTCACGGCCGGCTTCAGGTCAAGCGGCACATATTGATGGATGACGCGCTCGCCCAAGCGCTCGCGCGCAATACGGGCCGACGATACGGTTCCGGTTGTCAGCACAATGTTGATGCCGAGCGCGAGTATGCGGCCGACGAGCGCCGTGATCGTCACTGTCTCGCGGTCGTTGACTGCGTGAATCCAGATCAGCGGGCCGTCCGGCCTTGCGACATCGGCACGGCCATACCGTTCCCGGTGCCTGCCCTTGTCCTCCATGCCGCGGGTCGCGCGCCAGGCCAGGTAGCCGCCGACAAATGGATAGGCGGCAGCCCCGGTCCAGCGATAGGTCGAAAGGACCCTGCGCGCCCAACGCTCGCTCATTGGCGGGCGCCTCTATTGTGAGTACGCGCACAGGCGCGGAGCGCCATCGACCCGGCCACGGACATCGGCTCAGCCTGCTTTCGTGGCGTCTGATTCCGGGTCGAGGAGACGGTGCAAATGGACAATGAAATAGCGCATGTGGGCGTTGTCGACAGTGGCCTGCGCCTTGGCGCGCCAGGCGGTCTGCGCCGACTTGTAGTCGGGATAGATGCCAACTATGTCGAGCGCTTCGAGGTCACGAAACGTAACGCCTTCCAGCGACGAAAGCTCGCCGCCAAATACGAGATGAAGCAGTTGTTTTTGATCTGTAGGTACTGAGTTGGACATGAGTACGACCTCGAAGAAAATAGCGGCCGGTGACCTTGGAGAACGTGCCGCGCGTTGGCGGATCATCTAGACCAAATTGCATGGCATTGAAACCGCCGCCCGCCCTCAATCCCGATAGGTGGCGATGGTATGCACCATGGCATCGAGCAGAACGCCGGAGCCGGCGGCAAGTGCGCCATGGGCGGGATCGGGGCCTGCATAGTGCAATTCGTTGCCAAACGGATCGAGAATGCGCCCGCCGGATTCACCGAGAATGACATCGGCGGCCGCCAGATCCCAGTCATGCGAATTCGGCTTGACGAAGGTCCCGTCGATCATTCCCTCCGCAAGCATGGCGAGGCGATAGGCAAGCGAGGGGACGTAGGGATGCCGCTTGAGCGATTGCCGCGTCGCCCGTTCCAGAACATCGACCATCGGCTTCGGCCCGGCGACGGTCGGATCGCCGCTTGTTGCACGCACCGCGGTCGGGCGGCCGTTCTTGCGCGCTCCGCCGCCCAGCGATGCCGCATAGACCTCGCCGCGCGCAGGGCAGTCCAGGACACCGCTCAAAGGCCGGCCATCCTCAACCACGGCGATGCTTATGCACCACACGTCGCGGCCATCGACAAATGCGCGTGTTCCGTCGATCGGATCGACGACGAATGTCCGGCGCGCCGAAAGCCGCTCGGCCGTGTCGACCGTCTCCTCAGAAAGCCAGCCATAATCCGGTCTCGCGGCGGTCAGCGTTTCGCGCAGAAAGGCGTCGACGGCGAAATCGGCCTCCGTGACCGGAGAATCACCGACCTTCATCCAGACTTCGGGATCCCTGCGGAAATAGCGCAGGGCGATCTCTCCTCCCTCGCGCGCGGCCTCGGTGATCAGGGCAAGATCATCGGCAACGCCCGCAGCGGCGACGTTAGGAGCCGGCAAGGGTCATGCCTTCGACAATCAACGTGGGCGCAGCGGTCCCGAAATTGCGGTCGATGTCGCTTGCCGGCGTCACATTGAGGAATATGTCCTTGAGATTGCCGGCGATCGTGACCTCCGAGACCGGATGGGTCTGCTCGCCATTTTCGATCCAGAAACCGGACGCCCCCCGGCTGTAATCGCCGGTAATCATGTTGACGCCGTGGCCGAAGACCTCGGTGACATAGAAGCCCTCCTTCAGATCACGGATCAGGTCCTCGGGGGGCGTGTCGCCCGGCTCGATGGCGAAGTTTGTGGAGCCGGGATTGATCGAGGAGCCGGACCGCATGCCGCGGCCGTTGGTCTCCATGCCCAGTTCCCGCGCTACGGATGTCGACAGCAGCCAGTGACCCAGCACGCCCTTGTCGATCATCGTCAACGGCTGACCTTCAACGCCCTCGCCGTCGAATGGCCGCGAGGCCTGTCCACGCACTTTCAACGGGTCGTCGGTGACCGTGACCGAGGCGCTTGCTACCCGCTTGCCCATCATGTCGCGCAGGAAGCTCGTCTTGCGGGCTACAGATGCGCCGTTGATGGCTGAGGAAATATGCCCGGCAAAGCCGCGCGCCACGCGCGGGTCGAACACGACCGTAACCGGGCCGGTCCTTGCCTTGCGCGCGCCAAGGCGCAGAACGGCGCGTTCGGCGGCGTTGCGTCCGATCGCCTCGGGCTTTTCCAGATCGGTGAAATGGGGGCGCGAGGAGAAATCGTAGTCGCGCTCCATCGCCGTCCCTTCTCCGGCAAGGACGCTGACCGAGCGCGAAAAGCGAGAGCCCGCATATTCACCGAGAAAGCCATCCGACGTCGCCAGAACCAGCCCGCCCAGGCCGGCGGCGGCACTGCTGCCGCCCGAATTGGTAATGCCGGAAACGGCAAGCGCGGCCTCTTCCATGGCGAGCGCCGCCTCACGCAGTTCATCGGCCGACAGCTTCGTATGGTCCAGCAAGTCCAGGTCCTTCGGAGACCGGGCCAGACGGTTCGGATCCGCGAGACCCTGAAACGGATCTTCCGGCGAAACGCGCGCCATCGCGACAGCGCGCTCGGCAAGGACGGCCGGGTCCGATGTCGCATTGCCGGAGACGCTGGCGACGCGCCTGCCGATGAATACGCGCAGCGCGATGTCGTCGCTTTCCGAGGCCTCCGTTCCCTCAACCTTGCCGAGACGCACGGTGACGGCGGTCGAACGGCCGCGCACGGCAACCGCGTCGGCCGAATCCGCACCCGCCTTTTTTGCCGCGTCGACCAGGGACGATACGAGGTCAACGAGATGACGGGCTTCGGCGGCGTCGGGCATGGTCGGTTTTCCGGTTGGGGATTTGCGGGCTAGACAGACCATCTATGGTCCGGCACCGCCCAGTGCAATGGCCCCAATGGACACACTGCGCTAGCGAATGGCGGGAACCTTGGTCTGCTTGCCCCCCAAGGCCATTTCAACCTGCCGCTTCAATTCGCTCTTGATCGAAACGGTTTCGGCCATGACGGCGTCGATCTTCAGAAAATCGAGCACACGAAAGCGCGACACAGGCGGCCGGAGCAGGATGTCGGGCCGCTGCATCTTCAGCTTCAAGGCGGTGTTGGCCTGCATCATGAGCTGGCTGGTTCCGAAAATCAGCTCGATCGAACTGGGCGACGAACGGCTGCCCACAGTCGGACCTCCCGCAACATCGACGGCGATGACGATGTCCGCCTTGCCTTTCAGCAGATCAAAGGGGACCGGGTTGTTGATGCCGCCGTCGACCATGAGCCGGCCGTCATGACTGACCGGCTTGAATATGGCGGGAATCGCCGCCGACGCCGACAGGGCCGGCAACAGATCGCCGTGATCGAATACGGCAAGCGAATGGCCGTAATAATCGGTCGCCGTCACCTGAAGCGGTATCGAAAGATCCTCGAAGCGGGCGGGAATCGCATCAGGCATAAAAGCCTTCAGAATGCGCTCGGCATTGAACTGGGCACGGAACCCGCCGGTCATCATTTCGGCCAGCGTACCCGGCCGCGAGCGCCACATGCGCGCCATCACCTCTGCGCGATTGCTCAATATGGCACGCGCATATTCATGCATCTCGACGCCGGTCATTCCAGCGGCCATGCATGCACCCATGATCGCGCCTATCGACGAGCCGGCAATGGCGACAGGGCGGATGCCCAGCTCGTCCAGTGCTTCGATGGCGTGGATGTGGGCTAGACCCCTCGCCCCCCCGGCGCCGAACGCGATGGCTACGCTTGGCCCTTTGCCCTTGCCGGCGGAACGGGTTTCCGCGGGCGGCGCCGGGCGAGCAGACGTTGGCGCTTCCAACTCATTCTCCATCTTCGGCGCCAGGGCCGATCATCAATACGGCAGGCTCACCGCTCAGGAGTTCGCGTGCCTGCCTTGCAGCTTCCTCGCGCGTGACCGCGTTGATCAACGCCGGCCGGCGCTGGATATAGTCTAGGCCAAGCGACTCGAACTGCAATCCGACAAGCGTATTGGCGATAGCGCCCGATGACGCCAGATTGTTGATCGCGTAGGCGCCGAGCAGGTAGCGCTTTGCGGCATCGAGTTCGGCTTCCGTTGGCCCCTCTTCGGCCATCATGGCGACGACCTCGCGAATGACGTCGAGTGTCTCGGCTGCCCGGTCGGCATTGGTCGCCGTGCCCATGACCAGAGCGTCGGCATGGCGCGAGTTGGAAAGGCCCGATCCTATGCCATAGGCCAGTCCGCGCTTTTCGCGCACCTCCTCGAAAAGCCGCGACGTGAACGAGCCGCCGCCAAGCACGTGGTTCATCAGCAGCGCCGGGAAGAAATCGGGATCGTCTCGGGCAATACCCTTATAGGCCAGTTGAAGCGATGTCTGCGGCAGCGGATAGTCGATGCGCACCGTCTGATCGAGCTTGGGCTCAACGTCGGCCACGGAAACAAGATCGGCATTTTCGGGAAGATCGCCAAACAGGCGGTCGAGTTCGGCCTTCAACGTCTCCGCGTCAATAGCGCCAACGACGCCGACGATCAGATTGTCGCGGGCAAACAGTCTGGAATGAAGTCTGCGCAAATCGTCGGACGTAACTGTTGCCAGGGTCTCCGGCGTTCCCTCCGACTGCCGCGCATAGGGATGGTCGCCATAGACGGCCTTTGCAAAGGCTATCTGGGCCGCCGTCTCGGGATCGCGCGAACGTGCGTGAATGCCAGCGACGATTTGCGCACGAATGCGATCGATGGGCGCCTGGTCGAAATTCGGCCTGGTCAGCGCCAGCCGCAGCAGGCCGAACGCCTCCGGACGGGTTTCGGCCAGCGTGCGCATCGAGCCGGAAATCGCGTCGCGACCGGCGCTGAAGCCCATCTCGGCAGCCGCATCGTCAAGCGCAAGTTGAAACGCTTCCGAATCGAGTTCGCCCGCGCCCTCGTCAAACAGCCCTGTCATCAGATTGGCGAGACCTTCCTTGCCCTCCGGGTCCTGAGTCGATCCGCCTTCGAACATGAAACGCAGCGCGACGATCGGCACCGTGTAATCCTCGACCAGCCAGGCGGTGATGCCGCCTTCGGAGCGAACTTCCTGGATCTCGGTCGACGCATGTGCCGGCCCAAGCGATGGAAAGGTCAGGAAAAACAGGGAAAGAATGAAGGCGACCGCCGCGTTCTCGATACGCGTCGTGATGCTGTTTCGAACCATCATGGGCGCACTCATTGGATCACTCCCTCATCCGGCAGAAGGTACCCGGTCACATATGCACTGGACGCCAAATAGCGCCGGGCAGCGTTGCGAACATCTTCCGCCGTGACGGCGCGAACGCGGTCGGGCCAGGCGTCGATATCTTCAACAGCAAGGCCCGTCGCCAGCAGCGACCCGTAGATACGCGCCATGCCGGACTGGCTGTCGCGGGCGAAGATCATGCTGCGCAGAAACCGGTTTCTGGCCCGCCTCAGCTCGTCCTCGCTGACGCCTTTTTCGGCAATCAGGGCGATTTCTGTCTCGATCGCCTTTTCCACGGTTTCGAGGTCGGCGTCGCCGCGCGGCGCGCCGTAGACGCTGAAACTGCTATCGTCCAGCGCCGTCGCGCGATAGCCGGCGCCGGCCGATGCGGCGATTCCATCCTTGACCACGAGCTGCTGATAGAGACGGCTGCGGACACCGCCGCCCAGTATCTCTGCGAGAAGGTCCAGCGCCTCGGCCTCGCCCTCCTCGGCTGAGGTGTAGGACGGCACGACCCAGCTGCGCTGCAGGCTTGGCAAGCTGACGCGCGGATCTCTCAGCGTCACGGTTCTATTGGTGTCCTGATGCGGTTCCCGCGGCCTTGTGCGCTGCGGCAAATCCGGTCCGCGCGGCACCTGGCCGTAGGTTTTCTCGGCCAGCGCCCGAACCTGCTCGGGCTCCACGTCGCCGGCAACGACGAGGATCGCGTTGTTGGGCGCATAGTGCAGATCGTAAAAAGCCAGCGCCTTTTCCCGGTCCAGCTCCCTTATCTCGTGCATCCAGCCGATCACAGGATAGCGGTAGGGGTGGTTCTGGAACAGCGTGGCTTCCACTTCCTCCGACAGGAGCGCGCCGGGGCTTGTCTCGATGCGCGCCCGCCGCTCCTCGATCACGACGTCGCGCTCGGGCGCGACCACCTCGTCGGTCAGGATGAGGCCGCGCATGCGGTCGGCCTCGAATTCCATCATGGTCGGCAGCGCGTCGGGGCCGACCTGCTGGAAGTAGGCCGTGTAATCCTGCGAGGTGAAGGCATTCTCGTTACCGCCGATCTCGGCGATCACGGCGGAAAATTCGCCCGCCGCATGCTTCTCGGTGCCCTTGAACATCAGGTGTTCGAGGAAATGGGCGATGCCCGACCCCCCCGGCGTCTCGTCGGCGCTGCCGACCTTGTACCAGATCATATGCGTGACGACCGGCGCGCGATGATCAGGGATAACGATCACCTGAAGCCCGTTGTCGAGCTCAAATGTCGTCACGCCATTGTCGGCGCGGGCGACGGACATGAAGGCCAGCAGCGCTGCCGCGACCATCATTGTTGCAAGGAGCCGTTGTGTGAAGGCAGTCGAAAATGGCATTCGGGAATCCGGACCGGGTCAGAAAATCGGGGCAATTGCGCACGACAGCGCGCGGCGGGAATCACATCATCCAAGCCCGCAATCTAGAACAAAGTCAGGCAAGGTCGAGAAAACGGATGATGGTATCGCCATATTCGCGCTCGTCCGCGAGGGAGAACCCGCTCGGCGGGGTGGAGGGAGCGTCTGCCGCTTCCTCGAGCACAATCGTCGCCCCGGGCGTCATCCACCCTCCGGCAAGAGCCGATTCCAGCGCGCGTTCACCAAGCCCCTTGCGGTAGGGCGGGTCGGCAAAGACGAGATCGAACGGCCGGATCGTGCCGATCTCGCCCAGGCTTGTTGCATCGCGGCGGAAAATCTTCGCCCGTCCGGCAAGGCCGAATGTCTCGACATTGTCGCGGATCAGGCCCCTCGCCTCGGCGGCTTCCTCGATGAAGAGGCACATGGCCGCGCCCCGCGACAACGCCTCGATGCCAAGCGCGCCCGTGCCGGCGAACAGGTCGAGCACACGCGCGCCTTCGAGACCCCCGGGGCGGCGGTGGGCGACGATATTGAATATCGCTTCGCGTATTCGGTCGCTGGTCGGACGGATCGCTGTCGAGCGCGGTGTTACGAGCGTCCGCCCGCGTAGCTCACCGCCGACGATCCGCATTCGGGCGACCTCCCGTACGCGGCCCCCGCCGCGGCTTGCCGCCTGCGTGATCGCCCTTTGGCTGCGGTTTTCCCTTGGTCCGCCCCGCCTTCGAATCCGCCGCGACCGCCTTCTTGCCGGCGCGCCGGTTCGGATCGGCGAGCGGCGTCTTTGCCGCCGACGCGGCAGCGGCCTTTGGACCCGTGGGGCGCGCGCCGGGCGCCATCCAGACATTGGACGAGCGCGAGCGCCGCTCCATCGTGCCGCGCGGTTTATCGTCATCCTTGGATGACTGCTTGCCGCGTGACGGCTCCTTCGTCGTCAGGCGCGACAACGCGGCCTCCCGGGAATTGCGCTTGTCGCCGTAACGGTTCGCGCCGCCGGTAGGCCGGCGCGGGTCCTGCCTGCTGTCGCCGCCGGCCGGTTTTTCCGCCGGCTTTTGCTGGTTCACGACAGGCGCATCGAAATTGGCGCCCGCCTGCTCGATCAGCCGTGGGCCAAGCTGGTCTCGCAGCGCGCGGCCGCGCAGTTCCTGCACCGCGCCTTCGGTCAATTCGCCAAGCTGGAAGGGCCCGTACGAGATGCGAATCAGCCGCGTGACCTCCAGCCCCAACTCGGCGAGAATGTTCTTCACCTCACGGTTCTTGCCTTCACGCAGGCCGATCGAGAGCCAGGCATTGGTTCCCTGCACCCGCTCCAGCGACGCCTCGACGGAACCGTAATAGACGCCGTCCACCGCAATGCCGTCCTTCAGGCCGGCCAGCGCCTTCTCGTCCACCTTGCCGTGCACGCGCACACGGTAGCGCCGGAGCCAGCCCGTCGCCGGCAGTTCGAGCACCCTCGACAGCCCGCCATCGTTTGTGAGCAGCAACAGGCCCTCGGTGTTGATGTCCAAGCGCCCCACCGAGACCAGCCTTGGCAGACCGGGCGGCAGCGCCTCGAACACCGTCTTGCGGCCTTGCGGGTCCTTGTTGGTCGTCACCAGGCCGGTCGGCTTGTGGTAAAGGAAGAGACGCGTGCGCTCGATTTCGGGAATCGGCGCGCCATCGACGTCGATACGGTCCGAGCCGCTCACATTGAGCGCGGGACTTTCGATCACCTTGCCGTTTACCGCCACGCGCCCGGCGGCGATCATCGCCTCGGCATCGCGGCGTGACGCCACGCCAGCACGCGCCAACCGTTTGGCTATGCGTTCGGGCGCGGCGCTGTCGGCGCCCGGCGTGCGTTTTGCCGCCTGTGCGCCCTGCCTGCGTTCACCATCGCGCTCGGTGCGCTTGTGAAACGGTTTTTTCCGATCGTCGGTCATGTGGCTTTCGTTCGTGAGGCCCGCTAGATATCAAAGGGTTAGGGATGGTGCGAGGGAAATCGGCGGCGCTGCTTGATGACGAAGCGGAAGGATTTCATGGGAGCGGCGCTGGAAGAGGCGCGGCAGGCGGCGGCGCGCGGCGAAGTTCCCGTCGGCGCGGTAGTCGTGCGTGGCAACGAGATTGTCGCACGAGCAGGCAACCGGACCCGCGAATTGAACGACCCGACCGCGCATGCGGAGATCGTCGCCATACGCGAGGCCTGCCGTGAAGCCGGGCTGGAGCGGCTGCCCGATGGCGACATCTACGTCACGCTGGAACCCTGCGCGATGTGCGCGGCAGCCATCTCGTTCGCGCGATTGAGAAGGCTCTATTTCGGCGCTGAAGACGAGAAAGGCGGGGCGGTGATTCACGGCGGACGGTTCTATTCGTCTCCCACCTGTCACCATGCGCCCGAAATCTACCCGGGATTGGGCGAGACCGACGCGGCGGCGCTGCTTGTCGAATTCTTTCGGGAAAGGCGCGATTAAGCCATTCAGCGCAGGGAGGGCGGCGCACCGCCCATCAACTCATCAGAAGAGGCTGCGTCCGCCGCCAGCGTTGCGGCGCGCGCGGCGTTCCTTCTTCCATTCCGCCTCGCCGACTTCGTCGGTAGGAGCAGTCTCCGCGGGCCGGCGGTAGTCCACCGGCGGTTCGCTGAGATATTGGCGGCTGTTGGAGCCGCCGCCCCGCGCCAGGATGCGACGCCTTTGGATTTCCTCGTGCCGCTCGCGGCTGCTCATATTGGCCAGAACCGGATCGTCATTGGTGACGCCGGTATCCCCCGCTGTCGTGTCATTGACGATATTTGGACGATAGAACGGGCTGTCGCGGTTCTCAGTGGCCTCGGCGCGGATACGCGCCAACCGTTCTTCATTCGCCTCAGGCCATTGCGGGTTCGAGGCCGTCGCGACATCATCCTGCGGCGGCGGCAGCACAGCCGTCGTCTCAGGCGTAACCAGTTCCGGGCGCGGCTTGTAGTCGATTTGCGGACCCTTCTTGGGGCCGAGCGCCAGCATGCCGGTCACGTCTTCCAGAAGCTGCTTGTTCGCCGTCTTGTCAGTGCCGTAGGTCGGCGACGCGACACAGCCCGCCAGTCCAAGACCAGCAGCCATGACGCCTGAAACAAGCGCCGCGCGCGCGAAACGCGCATGAGCGGGATTGATCACGAAATTCAGCCTCTCACATTCCCGGCCCAAAATTTGGCCGGTTACTCATCCACCCAAACCCAATACCCACAAATCCGGCGACAAGATGACGCCGGATTTGCACGCCTTTGTAACTTACGCGGCCGGCAAGGGCAATCAAAGCCTGCCGATAGCCTTAAGCTCGCGCAGCGCGGCGGCATCGCGAGCCGACACGTCCGGGAACTCCGGATCGGAGCCGACATCGTCGGTGTAACGCCATGACCGCGCGCATTTGACGCCTGAGGCGCGCGCGAAGACGACGCCGACACCCGGCACCTCGTCGAGCGTATAGGCGCCTTGCGGCGGCGCGCTCGCCTCAACCTTGATGCCGCTGGTGATGCAGATCTCGGCGAAGTCCATGTCATGGCCGGCAATGGCCGCGCGCAGTTCCGGATCGGCGATGTAGACCACCGGCGAGGCTTCCAGAGATGAACCGATCGTCTTGTCACGCCGCTCGATCTCCAGAGCGCCGGTTACGACCCGGCGCACCTGCCTGATCTTGCGCCACTTCGCGGCCAGCACGTCGTCGCGCCATTCGGACGGAATGGCGCGGAACTGCTCCAGATGCACCGATTTCACATTCGGATAGCGCTCCAGCCAGGCTTCCTCGGTGGTGAAAGGCAGCATCGGCGCGAGCCACGTCACCAGATTGTCGAACAGGTGGCGCACAACCACGATCGCGGCTTTGCGGCGCACGGAAGACGGAGCGTCGCAATAAAGCGCGTCCTTGCGGACATCGAAATAGAAGGCCGACAGTTCGACCACCATGAAATCCATCAGAGAGCGCGTGATGCGCTTGAAGTCGAAATTGTCGTAGCCCTTGTTGACCAGTTCGCCGAGTTCGGTCAGCCGGTGCAGCATCAGCCGCTCGAGCTCCGGCATTTCGGCCAGGGCAACATCCTCGCCCTCGTCATGCCCCAGAGTGCCCAGCATCCAGCGCGTCGTGTTCCTGAGCTTGCGGTAGGAGTCGATATTGGTCTGCAGCACGTTCTTGCCGAGCCGCTGGTCTTCCCAATAGTCGGTCGTCATCACCCACAGCCGCAGAATATCGGCACCGGACTGCTTCATCACGTCTTGCGGAACGACCGTGTTGCCGAGCGATTTCGACATCTTGCGGCCTTCCTCATCCATGGTGAAGCCATGGGTGATGACCGTGTCGTAGGGCGCGCGGCCGCGCGTTCCGCAGCTTTCCAGCAGCGAGGAATGGAACCAGCCGCGATGCTGGTCGGAGCCTTCGAGATAGACGTCGGCCGGCCATTTCAGGTCGGGCCGGTCCTCCAGCGTGAAGGTATGGGTCGAGCCTGAATCGAACCAGACATCGAGAATGTCGCGCACCATCGTCCACGGCTCGTTGGCGCGCGAGCCCAGAAAGCGATCGCGCGCGCCCTCGGCGAACCATGCGTCGGCGCCCTCGGCTTCGAACGCAGCGAGGATGCCGGCATTGACCGCCTCGTCCTTCAGCACCTCGCCATCCTCGTTGACGAAGACGCAGATCGGCACGCCCCAGGCTCTTTGACGGGAAAGAACCCAGTCGGGCCGGTCCTCGATCATGGCGCGAAGACGCGCCTGACCGGCCTTGGGCACGAAGCGGGTGTCGTCGATGGCCTTCAACGAGCGCGAGCGCAGCGTCGTGTCATCGCCAAGCTCCTTGTCCATATGGACGAACCATTGCGGCGTGTTGCGGAAGATGACCGGCTTCTTGGAGCGCCAGGAGTGCGGATAGGAATGCTTCAGCCGCCCACGCGCGAACAGCATGCCCCTTTCGATCAGCGCGGTGATGACCGCCTGATTGGCGTCGCCCTTCCTGCCGTTGTCGTCGATGACGCGCGCCGGCCCGCCCTCGCGGTCCGGGCCGAGGCCCGGCGCGTCCTTGGTGTAGAAACCGCCATCATCCACGGTGAAGGGGATCGCGGTGTCGATGCCGCGCGCGCTCAATTCCTTCTGGTGATCCATCCAGGCATCGAAGTCCTCGCGTCCGTGGCCGGGCGCGGTGTGGACGAAGCCGGTGCCGGCCTCGTCGGTGACGTGATCGCCGGGGATGAGAGGAACGTCGAATTCGTAGCCGCCGCCCAAGCCCTTGAGAGGGTGGGCGCAGACTACCGATTGAAGCAATGACCACGGAAGGTCAGAATACACCTCGCGCAGCTTGACCTTTGCCTTGGCGGAACAGTCTTCAGCGAGACCTTCCGCCACAATCAGGCGTTCACCGGCCTGCGGGCCGAAGTCATTTATGGCCTCGATCACCTCGAAGAGGCCGTATCTGATCCTTGCGGCAAAGGAAATCGCGCGATTTCCGGGAATTGTCCAAGGCGTCGTCGTCCAGATAACGACATAAGCCCCAGCCAGATCTGCACTATGAAGCGGATCCTGATCTTCTCCATCAAGTTCCGGTGCGACGACCCGGACTACCGCTTCCTGCTGCTCGTTTATTTCGGCAACAAGTTGCTTGTCATAGGCGACGATCGGAAACTTCACCCAGACCGTATCCGATTCATGATCGGCATACTCGACCTCGGCCTCGGCCAGAGCGGTGCGCTCCACGACACTCCACATCACCGGCTTGGAGCCGCGATAGAGCTGGCCGGACATGGCGAATTTCAAGAGTTCGCCGGCAATCCGCGCCTCGGCGTGGTAGCTCATCGTCAGATACGGGTTCTTGAAATCGCCGACGACGCCGAGGCGCTGAAATTCGCCGGTTTGCACGTCAACCCAGTGCTGGGCGAAGTCGCGGCATTCCTTGCGGAATTCGTTGACCGGCACCTGGTCCTTGTCGAGGCCCTTGGCGCGGTACTGCTCCTCGATCTTCCATTCGATCGGCAGCCCATGACAGTCCCAGCCGGGCACGTAGTTTGAGTCATAGCCGCGCATCTGGAACGAGCGCGTGATGACGTCCTTCAGCACCTTGTTGAGCGCGTGCCCTATATGGATGTTGCCATTGGCGTAGGGCGGGCCGTCGTGCAGCACATATTTGGGCCGGCCGGCGGCGTCCTCGCGCATCCGCGTGTAGAGGTCCATATCCTCCCAGCGGGTGACAATCTCGGGCTCTTTCTGAGGCAGCCCGGCGCGCATTGGGAACCCGGTCTGCGGCAAATAGAGCGTTTTCGAGTAATCGATCTTTTCGGCGGTGTCGGTCATGTCGGTCTCTCGGGCCTGCGGCGCGCGCATGGGCGCGGGCTTCTGGCTGATCTCGTGCGGAGGATGCGCGTCAGCGCGTTTCGTCGTCCCCGGACCTTCCGGCTCGTCAAAGCGCGCGGAAGCCCGGGCGGCTAATTCGTATGATGCGGCCGAAACCGAAATAACGACTGGTCATGGGCGGGGCTTTTAGCGGAGGTGCGGCGGCGAATAAAGAGGCGGATTTCATGCCACCGGGCGGCATGCGCCGCGCGCCGTCGGCTATACCCGCCCTGCCACATGCGGACGGCTGAGGCCGCCTCACCGCTTCAAGGGCCCGCGAATGCTACATTCGCATCGAGCTCGGACAGCGGCTTCACCCCCGAAAGCAGCGCCTTCGCTTCCGCTTCGTCCGCCTTCATCTGCTCCGTCAGCGCGTCAAGCCCGTCGAATTTCAGCTCGGGGCGCAGAAAGCCGAAGAAGACAACCTGACAGGTCTCGCCGTACAGGTCGCCGTCGAAGTCGAACAGGTAGGTCTCCAGCAGGGCCGCACCGTCATCCTCGACAGTCGGGCGCCGGCCGAAGCTGGCAACGCCGTCGTGCAGCGTTCCATCCGCACGCCGGAAACGGACTGCATAAATACCGTGATGCAGATCGACGGCATCCGGCAACGCCATGTTTGCCGTCGGAAATCCGAGCGTCCGCCCAAGCCGCCTTCCCTCGGCGACCCCGGCCTCGACCGTGAAGCGGTAACCGAGCAGGCCCGCGGCGGCGGTCACATCCCCTTCGGACAGGAATTCACGAATCCGGGTCGAGGAGACGACCTCGCCGCCCTCGTCCGCGAAGGCATCCACCAACGTGACGCCGAACCCGAACCGCGTGCCCGCATCCGCCATGAAGGCCGGATTGCCGCCGCGAGCGCGGCCGAAATGGAAGTCATGGCCGATGACAACGTGACCGATCGCCAGATCGCGGACCAGAATGCCGGCAACGAAATCCTCGGCCTCGGTGCTCGCGACTGCCTGGGTGAAGGGGATTTCCACCACCCCATCCAGCCCGAATGCCTCCATGACACGCGCCTTCATCGGCGCGGACGTCAAACGAAACATCGGCTCGTCGGGCCGAAAGAAGCTGCGCGGGTGCGGCTCGAATGTCAGCGCAAAGACTGGCGCTTCCCGCGATCGGCCGATATCGAGGGCCTGGCGCAGCACACTTTGATGTCCGCGATGAACACCGTCGAAATTTCCGATCGCAACCACCCCTCCTCGCAGCGCATCGGGCAGGTCCGCCGAACCGGCAATCCGGGTGAAGCCTCTGGCCATCATCCCGCCCCCTCAGTGCAGCCGCGGCATCATGGCGAGCGGATCAAGGCCGTGCTTGCGGAGAAACTCGGCAAGCCGGTCCGGGTCCGGGGTGGCCCCGCCATAATCGCCGGCGTGGATTCCCGCGGTGACAAAAAGCGCATCGATGCCTGACGCGGCCGCGCCCTTGATATCGGTCAGAATGCCGTCGCCTATGGCCAGAACCTCCGACACGGGAACTTGCCGGGCGAGCACCTCCGCCGCCGCCTCGAGGGCCGCGTCGTAGATCGGTTTGTGCGGCTTGCCCGCAATCAGGGTGCGGCCTCCCAGCTGAGCGTAATCGCGCGCCAGCGCGCCGGCGCACCAGATCAGCCTGTCGCCACGCTCGACCACGATGTCGGGATTGGCGCAGATGAACGGCAGGTCACGCGCCCGCAGCCGCCGCAGCATCTCCGCGTAGTCTTCCGGCGCTTCCGTCTCGTCATCGAACAGGCCGGTGCAAACCACCGCCTGCGCCTCGAACTCCTCGACGCGTTCGGCATCCAGATCGTCGAAGAGCGCGAGATCCCTGTCGGGTCCGAGATGAAAGACGCGGCGCGGACCCTCTGCGATCAGCGCGCGCGTCACGTCGCCCGACGTCACCAGCCGGTCCCATGAGGCGCGCGGCACACCGATCGTTTCGAGGCTCGCCTCAACTTCGCGCGCCAGGCGCGGCGCATTGGTAATGAGGATGACGGCCTTGCCGGCGGTGCGGGCCTTTTCAAGCGCCGCCGCGGCCGGCACAAACGCGTCGACGCCGTTGTGCAAAACGCCCCAGACGTCGCACAAGATTACGTCGTAATCTCCGGATATGTCAGCCAGGGCATTGATCGCCCGCGGCAATTTTGCCGTCATTGTTGGAAATCCATTCTGGTTCGCGCGGCAGGTGTCGGAGATGAGCGCCCGCAATTAACCGAACCCGTTCACCCTGTCACCAGCTTTTGCTTAACAGGTGTCCCGGCAGGTGACACAACATTGGCAGGGACTTGGCTGGCGCGCTCGGGCGCTGGCAAAACCGGGATCGGCATGTTCGAACGACGGGGATTCATCGCCTGGATCGTGGCCTTCGCGGCCATCGCCTTCTATTTCGCGTCGCGCGATGCCGAAGCAGCGCAAAATCCCGTCCCCGGCAATGCGCTGGCGCTCGCCGGCATAGCTGTCGCGCTGGTCGCCATCGTCGTCGCAATCTACGCCGTTCGCAGGGCCGAGACCGTGCGCGGCGACTTCCAGCGATTTTCCCGCTCGGTCGAGATGGCGCTGAACGAGGTCGCATCGCGAAGCAGCAGGGATTCCGCCACGATCGGCGAACTCAACCGCATGGTGGCGGACGAAATCCGCGGCATGACGGACCGGCGCGGCGCGGGCAGTGAATCACACGACCAGCGTTCCGACGCCGACACGCCGGCGCCAAGGCCGAGGCCCGTCCGGGTCGAAACCCGGCAGACCACGGCAACAACTGCTTCGGGCGAAGCGTTCGAGCAGGCACTGGTCGAGACCGTATCCGGCCACGCACTGCAGATAAGCCTTCAGCCGATCATTTCGGTTTCACAAAGCACCGCCGTCGGCTTTGAGGTTCATGCTCATATTACGCAGGGCGACGAGCAGGAATCACGCGACATCAGGCGATTGGCGCGGCCCGTCGCCGGATTGAATGAGGCTGTCTTCGAGCAGGCGCTGCTGAGGGAGGCGATCGAGACCGGCCGCCGCCAGCTCGGTTCCGACAGCGAGAAAATGCCGTTCCATATCGCCATTTCGGAGGCCCTGCTTTCCAACGAAGCCGAAATGCAGAACCTGGCGGAGTTGACATCGCGCCACAGGGCGCTGGCGAAATCGGTTGTTCTCTCGATCGCCGCCGGCAAGTTCGAGCTTCATGGCGTCGCGCGCGACAATCTCGACAAGTTGACGCTGGAGGGGTTCCGCATCGCTCTCGAGGACTGGGAAGGCGGCTCCGACGAGGCGAAAGCGGCATCGGAACGCGGCGTTGCGTTCGCGAAAATCGCGGTCGACCGGCTGTTGGGCAGACAACGTTCACGCCAGAGCGAAGGATCCGGGCCCGACATGGTCGAAGCGCTGCACGAGGCCGGTATCAGCATAATCGCGACCGGCGTGACACGCGACGAAGACGCGGTCAGCCTGATCGATCTGGGGATCGATCTCATGGAGGGAGAACGTTTCTCCGGACCCAGGTTGATCAAGGCGCCTGCGTCCCGCCGCGCGGCGATGGCCGACACGTAAACAAAACATGAAACCAACCGCGTAAATTAGAATCTGCTGAAAACCTCGCCTTAAGGGATTTGTGCGCATCATGGCGCCCAAATTGAGTCAGGCTGGGGTACACAGACGATGTTGCGTCGATTTCTTTCCGACACCCGCGGCAATTACATGCTGATGACGGCAGTCGCGATCGTGCCGATTCTGGGCGGTCTGGCCCTCGCGGTCGACTATACGGAGATGTCGCGGCAACGGCAGCTGACGCTGAACGCGCTCGACGCGGCCGGCATCGCGACCGCACGCCGCGTCATTGATGGCGCGACGGACGCGGAACTGATCGCCTACGCGCAGGATTTCTTCGAAGCCAATCTTGGCGATGTCGACCCGGCGGACGCAACGCTGAGCATAGTCCTGCCCGCCAACAACGCCGGCGGCGGCACGCTCAAGCTGACAGCCGACCTGACATACCACCCCCATTTCATCCCGGCGTTTTCAGCCCTGATGGGCAAGGAAGGCGGCACAACCGAGATCTCGTTTAACGCGACTTCGGAAATCCGGCTGAAGAACACGCTGGAAGTGGCGCTGGTTCTCGATAACTCCGGGTCGATGGATTTCACCGGCTCAGGTTCGGGCAAGAAGCGCCTCGTGCTGCTGAAGGCCGCGGCAAAAGAGCTGGTCAAGAAGCTCGCTGCCCAGGCCGGACAGATGAAGCAGGTATCGAAGCCGGTGCAGTTCGGCGTGGTGCCGTTCGCGGGTTCCGTCAATGTCGGCTCGCAATATGCGAACGCATCCTGGATGGACACCGAGGGCCGTTCGCCGATCCATCACGAGAATTTCAACTGGACCGCATTCTCCGGCAGCAACAAGAAGATCGAACTGCAAGGCGGCGTTTACAAGAAGAAGGGTTCCGACTGGAACGACGACGAGGGCGAGATCGTCACCCGCTTCACGCTGTTCGACGAGATGAAGCGGATCACCGGCTCAGGCTGGGAGAGTGACTGGCAACAAGTGTGCAAATTCTGGTGGAAAGGATCCTGCTACTGGTGGGAGTGGCAAGACGTCGGCGGCTATCAAAACAGCTACGCTCCCTACGCAAGCTGGGACGGCTGCGTCGAGGTCCGTCCGGTTCCCTACAACCGAGATGACACAACGCCGTCGAGCAGCAATCCGGCGACGCTCTTCGTGCCGTCTTTCGCGCCTGACGAGACGGATAACCGTGATAACTGGAACCGTAGCTCTCATGGTGACTATTGGTACGACGGCATGAACGGCACTGGCAACGACAAGCAACGCCAGAGCGACACAAAGAAATATTTCGACCCCGCGCCCAACGGAACTCCGGCGGCAGGGTTCGACCGGGGCCCCAACCAAAGCTGCACCACCACACCAATTACGCCGCTCACCGACGTAACCACCGCGGCCGGTCTCGATACGGTCGAGGACGCGATCGACGCCATGCAGTCCAGCGGCGCTACCAACGTTCCGCAGGGCATCGCCTGGGGCTGGCGCGTCGTGTCGGGCGGCGAGCCTTTTGCCGAAGGCCGGCCAGACAGCGAAAACGGCAACGACAAGGTGGTGATCGTGCTGACCGACGGCGAGAACACCTACTACACGCCGGGAACGTTCGGCTATAACGACCTGGCCAACAACAAGTCGATCTACTCGGCCTACGGCTATGCCGGGCGCAACCAGCCGGGCGAATCAAAATCGCGGCTGTTCATGAGCACGACCGCCAGTTCGTCGGACTACTCGAACGGCAACTATTCAAAAGCCATGAACCAGCACATGCTGGCGACGTGCGGCAACGCGAAGGACAAGGGCGTGATCGTGATGACGGTGGCGCTGGACCTGTCGACGTCGAACACCGCCCAGAAAGAGCAGATCGCTTCGCTGACGGAATGTTCCTCCGACTCGCGCTTCCGCCGCGACAGCTCCGATCCGACAAAGCCGGCGAAGCTGTTCTGGAACACCACCGGCGGCAACCTGTCCGACACCTTCAAGGAAATCGCGGACGAACTGTCGAACCTGCGCATCGTCGGCTGACAATTCACGACAGACGACAAACGAAGCGGCCCCGTCCCACCTGGCGGGGCCGCTTTCCGTCGGACCCTTGCACGGCTCCCGTGGTTAAAATCACGCTAAGCAATCGTTAAGAATTGCATTGCAGGTCTGAACTCCGGATTAGCGGATTCCCTGTCACATTGCGCCCTGGGTTTCGCTGGGGTTTCCTGCAATGCTTTTCCACGATTTTGTCCGGGACAGGGGCGGCAACTACGCCATTGCGGTGGTGGTGGGTCTCGTGCCGCTGATGGGCAGTGTCGCGCTGGCCGTCGACTACGCCGAACTCAACCGCGAGCGGCAGGCGATGCTCAGCGCGCTCGACGCGGCCGGTATCGCGACCGCGCGTCATATCGTGTCGGGCGCCACCGACGAGGCCGTTATTGCCTACGCGAAGGACTTCTTCGAAGCCAATCTGGGACCGGTTGACCCGGCGGACACCAACCTGTCCGTCGTGCTGCCCAACAACGAGGCCGGCGGCGGGACGCTGAAGCTGTCGGCGACGCTCAACTACACGCCGTATTTCTTCCCCGCCTTTCAGGAAATGATGAACCGCCAGGCGCAGGCTTCGATCGATTCCTCCGCGGCGACCGAAATCAGGCTCAAGAACACGCTGGAAGTGGCGCTCGTTCTCGATAATTCCGGATCGATGAACTACACCGGCTCGGGGTCCGGCGAGAAGCGCATCGACCTTTTGAAGACCGCCGCCAAGCAGCTTGTCGATACGCTGGCCAACCAGGCCGCGCTGATCAAGCAGGTCGAGAAGCCGGTGCAGTTCGGCCTGGTGCCGTTCGCGGCGTCGGTCAATGTCGGATCGGCCAATAGCGGCGCGGCGTGGATGGACAGTTGGGGCGTCTCGCCAGTCCATCACGAGAATTTCGACTGGACGAAGATCGCAGAGGCCGAGCGCTCCACCGAAAAGGTGGGCGACGTCTGGTACAAGCGCGGCACCGGCTGGGGCGACGGCAACGGCAAGGCGCTCAGCCGATTCACGCTGTTCGAGGACATCAAGGAGGTTGTCTCGAAGGAATGGGTGCCGGACCAGGAAAACGGCGAAGAGCATTGCATCGACTGGGACGATGGCGATTGCGAGAACTACGACGTCGGCTACTACGAGGTGACCTATGACAGCTTCACGAGCTGGCAGGGCTGCGTGGAGGCCCGGCCCTACCCCTACAACGTGAACGACGAGCCCGCGACGGCTGTCTCCAACGGCGTGGCCGCCGGCAACCCCGAGACGCTGTTCGTGCCGATGTTCGCTCCCGACGAGCCGGGCGACCGTTGGGAGACCGAAGAGGACGCGTATCCCGACTATTACGACGCCTCCAACAACTGGTGGAATGACGGCACCGAGAGCTCGTCGGGCCGGACGCGGCTCATCAACATGGCGAAATACCTCGAACCCCTGCCGATCGACGCCTCGACCGGCTACGGCACGGGTCCCAACTACAGTTGCACGACCAACGCGATCACGCCGCTGGTCGACGTGACGACAGAGACCGGCATCAACACGATCAAGACGGCGATCGACGCGATGCAGCCCAACGGCGGCACCAACGTGCCGGAAGGCCTCGCCTGGGGCTGGCGCGTGGTTTCGGGCGGCGCGCCGTTCACCGAAGGCCGGCCCGATTCCGAAAAAGGCAACGACAAGATCGTCATCGTTCTCACCGACGGCAAGAACACCTACTACACGCCCGGTTCGCTCGGCTTCAACGACACGGCCGGCGCCAAGTCGATCTATTCGTCCTACGGCTATCTGAAGCCGGGTTACGGCGCCAACGGCTACGGCAGGCTGTTTCACGGGACAAGCAGCGCCGTCGGCAAGAGCGACTATTCCAACAGCAATTACACCAGGGCGCTCAACGAGCAGATGGCCTCGGTGTGCGGCAACGCCAAAATGGCCGGCATGACCATCATGACGGTGTCGCTCGACCTTTCCAGCTACGGCGACAGCGAGGCGATCGCCGCGCTCAAGAGTTGCGCATCGGACTCGCGCTTCCGAAAGGAGGCGTCGGGCCAGCCCGCCAAGCTCTACTGGAACGCGACCGGCGGCAGCCTGTCCGACACGTTCAAGGAAATTGCCGACGAGCTGTCCAACCTCAGAATCGTAAGCTGAGGGGGCGGGGCGGCGCGGGGTGGCGGGCGGACCCCGCCCCGCGTCCGACCGGCGATCGTACGCCGATGCACCAGAAGCCGGGCAGCGCAAACGACGTCGCCCGCTGGCGCGGCTTGGGAAAAGCGGAACTGGCCAGAATCCAGAGTCAGTCACGACGTGTCGGGAGGGGACAGGATGTCCAGCGCCAGCGCGTGGCACTCCTTCAATATGTCGTCCACTTCGTGGGTTGGGCGCTTTCGCCTGCCGGGCGGGGCTCCGAAGCGCAGCGGCGCGACGCGGCGTGGCATCCGCTTGAGCCGGTTCCGCGCCTGCCAGTGGGCAAGGCGGCGCGCCTCGCGCGGCAGGTTGGCAAGAGCGCGCCTTGATGAAAGCAGCCGGCTGCAAAGGCCAGTCGCATCGACCGGATCGTCGGGGGAGACAACCGGCTTCTGCGGCAGCGGCGCCGGCTCGGTAAATCCCACGACGCAGATGCGCGGCATGAACTTTGAGGCGCGCCTCGGCGGTTCGAAGGAAAACCGTTTCAGCGGATCGAGCAGCGGGAATGCGGGGATGCGGATTGGGGTCTGCGCCACGCCGCCCCCTCCGTCGCCTTCGGCGACACCTCCCCCATAAACAGGGGAGGATCCACGCCGCGGCTGAACCACGACCTCCCGCGCGGCAATGACGACAAGACGGCGGATGGCGGATTCGGCGGCGCGCAGGATGCGCAGCGCATGGGCGTGCAGATGGCGCGGCAGGGTGGCGCCTTTCGGTACGCCCGCCGGGTCTTGCCCGGCAAGCCCGACGAGCGCGAACAGCGCCGCAAGGATGCGCAACAGCGCCTCGCGGTTGCGCCTAATCGCCAAGGTCCAGTCCATCATCTCCCGCCTCGTCATTGACCTGCGGGCATTGTCGCGCCGATCGGGAGCAACGTGGATAAATATGGAAAGTTAATCCTGACAGATGCTGACACCGGTGAGAGCAAAACCGCCCCGCGCCCTTGCCCGTTTCCGTGCCTTCGTCTAGGAGAGCCGCGACTTTGTCGCACGACAAATTCTCTCATAATTCGACGGGCTTCCTCACGCATGGCTGACAGGTCAGAGAAAATGAAGGCGCGGCTGCCGCGCGGCTTTGCCGACCGCACGGCCGACGACATTCGCGCCGTCGACGCGATGATGGGCGCCATCCGCGACAAGTTCGAGCTCTACGGCTTCGAACCGGTGGAGCAGCCCTTCGTGGAATACACCGACGCGCTGGGCAAGTTCCTGCCCGACCAGGACCGGCCGAATGAGGGCGTGTTTTCCTTCCAGGATGATGACGAACAGTGGCTCTCGCTGCGCTACGATCTCACCGCGCCGCTGGCGCGCTATGTGGCGGAGAATTTCGAGCAGTTGCCCAAGCCCTACCGCAGCTACCGCTCGGGCTGGGTGTTCCGCAACGAGAAGCCGGGGCCGGGGCGCTTTCGCCAGTTCATGCAGTTCGACGCCGATATCGTCGGCACGCCGGGCGTAGCCGCCGACGCAGAGATGGCGATGATGATGGCCGACACGCTGGAGGCGGTCGGGATCGCGCGCGGCGACTACGTGATCCGGGTGAACAACCGCAAGGTGCTGGACGGGGTGCTGGAGGCGATTGGCGTCACCGATGCCGGCCAGAAGCTCGGCGTGCTGCGCGCCATCGACAAGCTGGACAAGTTCGGTCCCGATGGCGTGCGCCAGTTGCTCGGCAAGGGCAGGCTGGACGAGAGCGGCGATTTCACCAAGGGCGCGGGGCTGGATGAAGATACGGCGCGCATTCTTGTCGAGACGATTGCTTTTGAGGACGAACTTGAACCTCAAGTCGGATACGACTCTTGGGATTGCCCCAACCCTTATTACGATCCGCCTCAGACATGGTCCGATGAAGTTCGTGCCACCAAACCGGGTATCGAGTTTGTAAATGAATCGGGCGTGTCCAGAGCCAGCCACGAATTCTGGAACTATCTTGGCATTGTTGCTGCGTTCTATGAACTGAACGAAACTACTATTTCGGCTCTCCGAGAGCTCGAACTAATCGCCGACATGGTGATCGCGAGCGGCTATGACGACGGCCGCATCCGCATCGATCCCTCCGTCGTCCGCGGCCTGGAATACTACACCGGCCCAGTCTACGAGGCCGAGCTGTTGTTCGAGGTGCCGAACGAGAAGGGCGAGATCGTCCGCTTCGGCTCGGTGGCCGGCGGCGGACGCTATGACGGGCTGGTGTCGCGCTTTCGCGGCGAGCCGGTGCCGGCGACCGGATTTTCCATCGGCGTTTCGCGCCTCACCACGGCGCTGAAGAACCTCGGCAAGCTGGACACCAGCAGCGTGATCGCCCCCGTGGTCGTGCTGGTCATGGACCGCGATACCGACAGCCTCGGCCGCTACCAGAAGATGGTGACGAGCCTGCGCGACGCGAACATCCGCGCCGAGATGTATCTCGGCGGCTCGGGCATGAAGGCGCAGATGAAATACGCCGACAGACGTGGAGCACCGTGCGTCATCATCCAGGGCGGCGACGAGCGCGAAAAGGGCGAAGTGCAGATCAAGGACATGGCGCTCGGCGAGCAGCTGTCGAAGGAGATCGAGGATAACACCGCCTGGCGCGAGGGCCGGCCGGCGCAATTCTCGGTGCCGGAGGCCGAGCTGGTCGAGGCGGTGAGACGCGTGCTCGACGCCCAGAAGGCGGACAGGCGAAATGCCTGAGACGTTCGATGTTCCTTCGCACCCCCCTCTGGCCTGCC
>JBBDJD010000022.1:0-375922 GCA_040880025.1 Rhizobiaceae bacterium | reverse complement strand
GCCTGCCATGACCGCCCTGCCCGATTTCGCGCCGGAGATAGAAGCGCAGTTCGAAGCCTGCGGCGCGCCGCTGGCCGATGTCGCCATCCTGCAGCCGGCCGACCCGTTCCTCGACATGGCGGGCGAGGATTTGCGGCGGCGCATCTTCCTGACCGAGAGCGAGACGGGCTCCGCGCTCTGCCTCAGGCCCGAATTCACCATTCCGGTTTGTCTCAATCACATTGCATCTCACGCGGCCACGCCGCGCCGCTACGGCTATGTCGGCGAGGTGTTTCGCCAGCGGCGCGAAGGCGGGGCGGAGTTCTTCCAGGCCGGCATAGAAGACCTTGGCGAGACCGACATCGCAGCGGCCGACGCGCGCTCGGTGGCCGACGCGCATGCGCTGCTCGCGCGGCTGCTGCCGGGCCAGAGGCTCGAAGCCACCATCGGCGACCAGTCGGTGTTCGAGGCCATCCTCGCCGCGCTCGGCCTGCCGCGCGGCTGGCAGAAGCGGCTGGCGCGCGCGTTTGGTTCGGCTGAAGCGCTGGAGACCGCGCTTGCCGACCTCGCCAGTCCCTCGCGCGCGGCGGCGCTGGAGGAGCCCGCCGCATCGCTGCTGATGGCGGGAGAGCCGGAGCCGCTGGCCGCCCACATCGCGGAGCGCATGGAAGCGGCCGGCCATTCGCTGGGCGCCGGGCGCACGCCGGAGGAAATCGCCAAGAGGCTGATCGAGAAATCGGAACTCAGAAGCGTGCGCCTTTCCGACGAGGCGCTGACGGCGCTGAAGAGCTTCCTCGCCATCCGCGTTCCGCTGGCCGAAGCGCATGACGCGCTTGAGAGTTTCGCGAAGGATGCCGGCCTGTCGCTGGGGGCAGCCCTCGCCCGTTTCAGCGATCGCGCGGCGGCGATCGCCTCGCACTCGCTCACGGGTTCGTTCGAATACGACGCGGCTTTCGGACGCCCGCTCGATTACTACACCGGCCTCGTCTTCGAGATCGGACTTCCCGGCGCTTCGCGTCCGCTGGCCGGCGGCGGCCGTTATGACCGGCTCTTGACGCTTCTGGGCGCGAAGACGCCAATTCCCGGCGTCGGCTTCTCGGTCTGGCTCGACCGCATCGAGGAGGCGCGGCGATGAGCAGCAGTCTCTTCGACAGCGCGCGTATTCCGCCCCCTCCACCATGCTTCGCATGGTCCCCCTCCCCCGCTTCGCAGGGGAGGATCATCGGCGGCGACACTTGCGCAACCCGGATCCTCCCCCGTTTACGGGGGAGGGGGACCGCCGTAGGCGGTGGAGGGGGCGGTGCGAGGCGCGTGCGCGCGCCGAGGGGGGCGTTATGAGCATCACGCTTGCGCTGCCCTCCAAGGGCCGCCTGAAGGAACAGACGCTGAAGCACATGGCCGATGCCGGCCTGCCGGCCGACATGCCGGAGGATGCTCGCCGCTACCGCGCCGCGCTCGCCGGCCGGTCGGAGGTGGAACTCGTATTCCTCTCGGCTTCCGAGATCGCCAGCGAGCTTGCCCAGGGCAATATCGATCTCGGCGTGACCGGCGAGGATCTGCTGCGCGAGACGGTTCCCGACTTCGACAGCCGCGTGGACGTCACCGCCCGTCTCGGCTTCGGCCGCGCCGATGTCGTCGTCGCCGTGCCGGACATGTGGCTCGACGTCGACACCATGGCCGATCTGGACGATGTCGCGGCCGATTTCCGCCAGCGGCATGGCCGGCGGCTCAGAATCGCGACCAAATACTGGCGGCTGACCCAGCAGTTCTTCTCGGGGCTGCACGGCATCCAGGTCTACCGCATCGTGGAGAGCCTCGGCGCCACCGAAGGCGCGCCGGCGGCCGGCTCGGCCGACGTGATCGTCGACATCACCACGACCGGCTCGACGCTGCGCGCCAACCATCTCAAGGTGCTGGAGGACGGGGTTATCCTGCGCTCTGAGGCGTGCCTTGCGGCGTCGAAGAAGGAGCGGGGCGAAGCGGATCAGGCGATCATCACCGAAATTGCCGGTCTGCTTGAAGCCTAGCGCATCCGCGCATCCAGCGCGAACCTGCCCGCGCCCTGTATCGCCAGCACGATCAGACCGCCGGCAACCGCGATGTCCTTGAGAAACATCTGCTGATGCAGGAAAGCGAGCATCGCGCTGTCTCCCTGACCGTAATGACCGAGGAAGCCCGCAACGAGCGTGAAGGCGGCGAGCAGCGCCGCCACCGGCCGTGTGAGCAGTCCCAATATTAGCAGGACACCCGCCGCCAGTTCGAACAGGCCGACGCCCCACGCCGTCAGGCCCGGAAACGGCAGGCCCAGCCCGCCGAAATATCCGGCGGTGCCGGCGATGTCGGAAAGTGCGGCAAAGCCGCTGGTGAGAAACATCGCCGCCAGCAGCACCCGCGCCAGAAGAAGGAAAATTCCCGTTGCCATGTCAGGCCCCTCGAATCTCTCTGCATCGTAGCGCAACCGGGAATTGCCCGATAGCAAAAGGCCCGGAGCGTTGCTCCGGGCCTTTTTCTACAAGTCGTTGTGTCAGGCGTGAGCGGGCGCCATGCCGCGTCGGCCGTCGACCGAGATCGAGCCGGGCCCCGCGACGAACAACGCCAGCAGGCCGCCCACGATGGTGATGTTCTTCATGAAGATCGTCATCTGCATCTGGTCGGAGAAGTCGGTGTGGAAGATAACCGCCGTGAGAACGCAGAAGGCCGAAAGCGCCAGGGCCGCCCAGCGAGTCTGGAACCCTATCAGCACAGCAATGCCGGCAACGACTTCCCAGAACCCCGACAACCAGGCAAGCAGCGTCGGCGCAGGCAGTCCGACCGAGCCGATATAGCCGGCCGTTCCGGCAATGCCGCCGAACTTGGACAGACCGGCCATGATGAACATGAACGAGAGCAGGATCCGCGCAATAAGAAGAATCACATTGTTCGACATAAAATGTCCCCTGGCTGAGAATCAGTCGTACTCCATACTCCTTCCGCCCGGCGGCCATAAGCCCGCCGGTGCTGAACGCAGCGTTCACCAGGAATGGGTCGCATCGCCGTGATTGTGCCCCGCGGACGTCAACCGGGCCGTATCATGGCTTCCGGCCGCACGATGCGGTCATATTCGGCTTCCGTAATCAGCCCGCTCTTCACGGCCTCTTCACGCAAAGTTGCACCGCTCGCGTGCGCGGTCTTGGCGATCTTCGCCGCCGCGTCGTAGCCGATCGTCGGCGCCAGCGCGGTCACCAGCATCAGCGACTGGCGCATCAGTTCCGCGATGCGCGGTTCGTTGGCTTCGATGCCGGAAACACAATTGTCTGCGAAGGAACGCATTGAATCGGCCAGAAGCCGCACCGACTGCAGGACCGCATTGGCGATCACCGGCTTGAACACGTTGAGCTCGAAATGGCCCTGGCTGGCGGCCATTGCGACGGTGGTGTGGTTGCCGGTCACCTGCGTGGCGACCATGGTCAGCGCCTCGGCCTGGGTGGGGTTCACCTTGCCGGGCATGATGGACGAGCCCGGCTCGTTTTCCGGCAGGATCAGTTCGCCCAGCCCCGAGCGGGGACCCGATCCCAGAAAGCGAATGTCGTTGGCGATCTTGAAGAGGTCGGCGGCAAGGGCCGTCAGCGTTCCGTGGAACGCGGTCAGCGCGCCATGGCTGGCCAATGCCTCGAACTTGTTCGGCGCCGTGCGGAACGGCAATTCCGTCAGATCGGCCACGCGCGCCGCGAACGCCTCGGCGAAGCCTTCCGGCGCGTTGAGACCGGTGCCAACAGCCGTTCCCCCCTGCGCCAGCGCATAGACATCGTCCAGCGCGTCCTCGATGCGCTTGGCCGAAAGCTCGAGTGCGGCGACATAGCCGGAGAACTCCTGGCCCAGCGTCAGCGGCGTGGCGTCCTGCGTATGGGTGCGGCCAATCTTGACGATATCGGCGAAAGCCTCACGCTTCGCCTCCAGCGCGTCCTTCAGGTGATCCAGCGCCGGCAGCAGCTGCTGCTTCGCTTGCAGCGCGACCGCGACATGCATCGCCGTCGGGAAGGTGTCGTTGGACGACTGGCTCATATTGACGTGGTCGTTGGGATGGACCGGCTTCTTGGAACCCATCTCGCCGCCCAGCATCTCGATGGCGCGATTTGAGATCACCTCATTGGCGTTCATGTTGGACTGGGTTCCCGATCCGGTCTGCCACACGACCAGCGGGAAGTGGTCGTCCAGCCTGCCGCCGCTCACCTCGTCGGCGGCGCTGCCGATCGCCTCGCCAAGCTTGGGATCGAGCCTGCCGAGCACGACGTTCACATCCGCCGCCGCCCGCTTCACCAGCCCCAGCGCGTGGACCAGCGGCAGCGGCATGCGCTCCGCACCGATCCTGAAATTGTTGCGCGAGCGTTCCGTCTGGGCGCCCCAATATCGGTCCGCCGGCACATCTATGGCGCCGAATGTATCGGTTTCCGAACGTATCCCGGCCATGGCTGACCTCCTGGTGCAAATTGCAGGAACTCTCTCCGATATGGCCGTGGAAGCGGCGCGGCGCAATGCGCGGCGATGCTCTTGACCTAACCCAGCGGCATTAGCCACCGCTTTACAAGAAAGGCGCTGATGGGCAAGTATCGGCCCCACCGCCGCCATGCCGGGTCTCCGGCATGAGCCAAAAGGGACAAAAACAAACGGGAGAGTATCAATATGCGTTCCATCATCCGTAAGGCGCTCGTTTCGACCGCCGGCGCCGCCGCGCTGCTTGCGGCCGCCTCCGCCACCCAGGCGCAGGAAGTCAAGATCGGCGTACTGCTCGGCTACACGGGCCCAATCGAGTCGCTGACGCCTGGCATGGCCGACAGCGCCGAACTCGCGCTCAAGGAAATCAACGATAGCGGCAATTTCCTCAATGGCGAGACGCTGGTTTCGGTTCGCGCCGATTCCACCTGCATCGACAGCGCGGCCGCGACAGCCGCCGCGGAGCGCCTTGTGACGTCCGACAATGTCGTCGCCATCATGGGCGCCGACTGCTCGGGCGTTACCACGGCCGTGGCGAATAACGTCGCCATTCCGAACGGCGTCGTCATGATTTCGCCTTCGGCCACGTCGCCGGCGCTGTCGACCATCGAGGACAATGGCCTGTTCTTCCGCACCGCACCGTCCGACGCCCGCCAGGGCCAGGTGCTCAGCGACATCCTGATGTCGCAGGATATCAAGACGGTCGCCATCACCTACACCAACAACGACTACGGCAAGGGCCTGTCGGACTCCTTCGCCGGCGCTTACGAGAAAGACGGCGGCACGGTGACCATCAATGCCCCGCACGAAGACGGCAAGGGTGACTATTCGGCCGAAATCGGTGCGCTGGCCGCGGCCGGCGGCGACCTGCTCGTCGTGTTCGGCTATGCCGATCAGGGCGGCGTCGGCATCATCCGTTCGGCGGTTGAATCCGGCGCTTTCGACAAGTTCGCACTCGGCGACGGCATGTTCGCCGAAAGCCTGATCGCCGCGATCGGCGATGACCTCAACGGCACGATCGGCTCGGTGCCGTGGTCGGAAGGCGAAGGGGCTGACGCATTCGTGGCGACGGCGGAAGCCAATGGCGTCGATCCCGACGGCTCGTTCCGTCGCGAAAGCTATGATGCCGCCGCTCTCATCGCGATGGCCATGCAGAAGGCGGGCACGACCGACCGCGCCGCGATCAAGGACCATGTCCTCGATGTCGCCAACGCGCCGGGCGAAAAGATCCTGCCGGGCGAACTCGGCAAGGCGCTCGAACTGATCAAGGCAGGCACCGACGTCGACTATGTCGGCGCGACCAATGTCGAGCTGATCGGCCCCGGAGAGGCAGCCGGCACCTATCGCGAGTACGTCGTGGAAGACGGCGCATACAAGACAATCCAGTTCCGCTAGGGCTGTCGATCTCAACTTGCAGCCCGGCCACCAAGGCCGGGCTGTTTGCATAATCGGGGACATGCATGATCCGCGTGGAAGACCTCCACATGCATTTCGGCGGCATCAGGGCTGTCGATGGCGCCAGCATTGAAGTCGCCAGGGGTTCCATTACCGGACTGATCGGGCCGAACGGGGCTGGAAAGACCACGCTGTTCAACGTGGTGGCTGGCCATTTCAAGCCGACCTCCGGCAAGGTCTTTCTGGACGGCGAGGACGTGACCGGCCTGACGCCGCATGAGTTGTTTGCCAAGGGCCTGCTGCGGACCTTCCAGATCGCCCATGAATTCTCGTCGCTGACGGTGCGCGACAATCTGATGATGGTGCCGCCGGAGCAGCCCGGCGAATCGCTTCTCGACGTGTGGCTGCGCGACGCCAAGGTGCGCGCCCGCGAAGCCGAAATCCGCCAGCGGGCGGACGAAGTCATCGAATTCCTGCATCTCGACCATCTGGCGGATGAGCGGGCGGGCAATCTGTCCGGCGGGCAGAAGAAACTTCTCGAACTCGGGCGCACCATGATGGTCGACGCCAAGGTCGTCTTTCTCGACGAAGTGGGCGCCGGCGTGAACCGCACGCTGCTCAAGACAATCGCCGACGCGATCGTCAGGCTCAACAAGGAGCGCGGCTACACATTCTGCATCATCGAGCACGACATGGATTTCATCGCCTCGCTCTGCGACCCGGTGATCGTCATGGCGGAAGGCCACGTGCTGTTTGAGGGAACCGCAGAGGCGGTGAAGAAGAACGAGCAGGTGATCGAGGCCTATCTCGGCACCGGCCTCAAGAACCGGCCTCAGCGCAAGCCGGCGGAGGCGCGCCCATGAGCTTTCTGGCCGGCCTCGGCATGACCGGCGGTTATGGCGGGGCGGACATCCTGCAGGGCTGCGACATCGCCGTCGACAAGGGCGAGATCGTCGTCATCGTCGGGCCCAACGGGGCCGGCAAATCGACGGCGATGAAAGCCATATTCGGCATGCTCAAACTGCGCGAGGGGATCATCACGCTCGACGGGAAGGACATCACCGGGCTTTCGCCGCAGGACCGGGTACAGGCCGGCATGGGCTTCGTGCCGCAAAACGGCAATGTCTTTACCACCATGACGGTGCAGGAAAACCTCGAAATGGGAGCGTTCATCCGCACCGACGATTTCAGCGACACCATGGATCAGGTGTTCCATCTGTTCCCGGTGCTGAGGGAAAAACGCCACCAGCCCGCGGGCGAGCTGTCCGGAGGGCAGCGGCAGCAAGTCGCCGTGGGACGCGCGCTGATGACCAATCCCGGCGTTCTGATGCTGGACGAGCCGACAGCCGGCGTGTCGCCCATCGTCATGGACGAGCTGTTCGACCGCATCCTGGAGATCGCTGCCACCGGCATTGCAATCCTGATGGTGGAGCAGAACGCCCGGCAGGCGCTCAGCATTGCCGATCGCGGCTATGTGCTGGTCCAGGGCAGCAACCGCTACACCGACACCGGAGAGGCGCTGCTGGCCAATCCGGACGTGCGCGCATCGTTCCTCGGCGGGTGAAGCGATGACCGAATTCCTCAACGCCATCGTACTGTTTTCCAACTTCGTGCTGGTGCCTGCTCTGGCCTACGGGTCGCAGCTGGCGCTGGGCGCTCTGGGCGTCACGCTCGTTTTCGGCATATTGCGCTTCGCCAATTTCGCGCATGGCGACCTGATGGCATTCGGCGCCATGGTGACCATCCTTGTCACATGGTGGATGCAGGCCGCAGGCATCGGCATCGATCCGCTGCCGACGGCGCTGCTGGCGCTGCCCTTCGGCATTGCAGCCGCGGTGATGATCACCTTGTTTTTCGATCGGGCCGTGTTTGCCTTTTACCGCAGGCAACGATCTCCGGGCATCGTGCTGGTAATGGCGTCGATCGGCATCATGTTCATGCTCAACGGCATCGTGCGCTTTGTCATCGGTCCCGACGACCAGCGTTTTTCGGACGGCGCCCGCTTTATCATCAGCGCGCGCGACTTCAAGGAGATGACCGGGCTCGACGAAGGGCTGACGATCCGCCTGCCCGTGCTGATTACGGTCGTGATGGCGGTGGCGGTCGTCGCCTGGCTGTTCTGGTTCCTGCAGAAAACGCGCACCGGCAAGGCGATGCGCGCCTATTCCGACAATGAGGATCTGGCGCTGCTTTCGGGCATCAGCCCGGAGCGGGTGGTGGCGGTCACCTGGATCATCGCGGCCAGCCTGGCGACGATCGCCGGCGTTCTCTACGGCCTCGACAAGAGCTTCAAGCCCTTCACCTACTTCCAGCTGCTGCTGCCGATCTTCGCGGCTGCGATCGTCGGCGGCATCGGCCAGCCGATCGGCGCAATCGCGGGCGGTTTCGTCGTCGCATTCTCGGAAGTCATGGTCACCTATGCCTACAAGCGGGTGCTCGAATATCTCAGCTTCGAACCCAGCGGCCTCGTTCAGCTTCTGTCGACCGAATACAAGTTCGCGGTCTCCTTCGTCATCCTGGTCATCGTGCTTCTGATCAGGCCGACAGGCATCTTCAGGGGGAGGCTGCTGCAATGACCCGGCACGGCCTCATACTCTATCTCTGCATGGCGGCGCTGCTGGTGCTGGTCGGCTTCGCGCAGAGCTGGAACGTCTCGCTCAACATTCTCAACCTCTGCCTGATCTCGGCCGTGATGGCGCTCGGCGTGAACATCCAATGGGGCTACGCAGGCCTGTTCAATGTCGGCATCATGGGCTTCGCCGCACTCGGCGGCGTGGCTGCCGTGCTCGTTTCCCAACCGCCGGTGATCGGCGCCTGGTCGGTTGGCGGCGTCGGCATCGGCCTGTCGCTGCTGGCCCTGATCGGCACGGTCGCAGCCGTCATTCTCGCGCGCCGCTACGTCGGCGGCCGCTGGCGCAATCCGGCGGCCTTCGCCGTCGCCGTGGTCGGCTATTTCGTCATCCGGGCGGTCTTCGATCCCGCCGTCAGCGCCATCGAGGGGTTTGACGCGGCGCGTACCGGCTATCTCGGCGGTCTCGGGCTGCCGGTCCTGCTGTCATGGATCGTCGGCGGCGTATTCGCGGCGGCGGCCGCCTGGCTGGTGGGCAAGGTGGCGCTCGGCCTGCGCGCCGACTATCTGGCGATCGCCACGCTGGGCATTTCTGAAATCATCCTCGCGATGATGAAAAACGAGGACTGGCTGACGCGCGGCGTGAAGAACGTTTCCGGCCTCGCGCGGCCCGTGCCCGTCGAGATACAGCTTCAGCGGGCGCCCTGGTTTCTCGATCTGTCGGCAAGCCTGGGGGCCAGTCCGATCGTCTTTTCCAGCATCTTCGTCAAGATCTGCTACGCGATCCTGTTCGCCATCGTGCTCGCCATCGTCATGTGGCTGGCGGAACGGGCGCTCAACGCGCCGTGGGGCCGAATGATGCGGGCAATCCGCGACAACCGCGACGCGGCCGAGGCCATGGGCAAGGACGTGACCGCGCGCCACCTGCAGACCTTCATCCTGGGGTCGGCGGTGGTCGGGGTCGCCGGCGCGATGCTGACCACGCTCGACGGCCAGTTCACGCCCGGCCAGTACAACCCGCTGCGCTTCACCTTCCTGATCTGGGTGATGGTGATCGTCGGCGGCTCGGGCAACAATTGGGGCGCGGTGCTTGGCGGCTTCCTGATCTGGTTCGTCTGGATCGAGGCGGAACCCGCCGGCATCGTGCTGATGAACACCCTCACCGCCGGTTTCGATCATGGCAGCGTTGTGCGCAACCATCTGCTCGACGCCGCCCCGCACATGCGGCTTTTCCTGATGGGGCTGATCCTGCTTTTGGTGCTGCGGTTCTCGCCGCGCGGGCTGATACCTGAAAAGACATAGGCTGCGGCAGGTCGACCACGCTCAACCGGCCGGCGCCCGGAACCCATCAGCATGACCGCCACCACCCCGATCATCAACAATTCCGCGCCCGGGTTCGCCAGCCAGATGCCGTTCGCGGGGAAATATCGGGAGAGGCTTCACCTTGCTTGCGCCGCGGGCGGCCGGCGCCTCTGGCCGGGGCGAGGCTTCACGGAAGTCCAGGCGTGGTGTCAATCCAAACGAAAAGGGCGGCATCGCTGCCGCCCTTCCCCAAATTATGGTGCTTTATGGACTTCCTTAGAAGTCCATGCCGCCACTCAAGCCCGTTTGACGGGCTTGAGCAACTAAAGTGATGGGCGTGCTTATGGACTTCCTTAGAAGTCCATGCCGCCCATTCCGCCCATGCCGCCGCCGGGCATTGCCGGAGCGCCCGAATCCTTCTTCGGCGATTCGGCGATCATCGCCTCGGTGGTGACCAGCAGGCCGGCAACCGAGCCGGCGTCCTGGAGCGCGGTGCGAACCACCTTCACCGGATCGACGATGCCCATCTGGATCATGTCGCCATAAACGCCGGTCTGGGCGTTGTAGCCGTAGGTGACCGACTTGTTCTCGAGGATCTTGCCGGCAACGATCGATGCTTCCGCACCGGCGTTGGCCGCGATCTGGCGAGCCGGAGACTGGAGGGCGCGGCGCACGATCTGGATACCGGCTTCCTGGTCGGCGTTGGCGCCCTTGACCTTGATGCCGACAGATGCGCGCAGCAGAGCCACGCCACCGCCTGCGACGATGCCTTCCTCGACCGCCGCACGGGTGGCGTTGAGGGCGTCGTCGACGCGGTCCTTCTTCTCTTTCACCTCGATCTCGGTGGCGCCGCCCACGCGGATGACGGCAACGCCGCCGGCCAGCTTGGCGAGGCGCTCCTGCAGCTTCTCGCGGTCATAGTCGGAAGAGGTTTCCTCGATCTGCTGCTTGATCTGGCCGACGCGGCCCTGGATTTCGCTCTTCTTGCCGGCGCCGTCGACGATCGTGGTGTTTTCCTTCTCGACGCGGATGCGCTTGGCGCGGCCCAGCATGTTGAGGGTCACGTTCTCGAGCTTGATGCCGAGGTCCTCGGAGATGACCTGGCCACCGGTGAGGATCGCGATGTCTTCCAGCATGGCCTTGCGGCGGTCGCCGAAGCCCGGAGCCTTGACGGCGGCAATCTTGAGGCCGCCACGCAGCTTGTTGACGACCAGCGTGGCCAGAGCCTCGCCCTCGACGTCCTCGGCGATGATCAGCAGCGGCTTGGACGACTGTACGACCGATTCCAGAACCGGCAGCATGGCCTGAAGGTTGGAGAGCTTCTTCTCGTGCAGAAGGATGTAGCAATCCTCCAGCTCGGCGACCATCTTGTCCGGATTGGTCACGAAGTACGGCGACAGGTAGCCGCGGTCGAACTGCATGCCCTCGACGACTTCGAGCTCGGTCTCGGCGGTCTTGGCTTCCTCGACCGTGATGACGCCCTCATTGCCGACCTTCTGCATCGCTTCCGCAATCATCTTGCCGACTTCTTCCTCGCCATTGGCGGAAATGGTGCCAACCTGAGCAACTTCCTCGGAAGTCTTGATCTTCTTCGCCTGCTTGGCGAGCTGGGCGACCACATCGTGAACGGCCAGATCGACGCCGCGCTTCAGGTCCATCGGGTTCATGCCGGCGGCAACGGCCTTGTGGCCTTCCTGAACGATCGACTGTGCGAGAACGGTCGCCGTCGTGGTGCCGTCACCGGCGATGTCGTTGGTCTTGGAAGCGACTTCGCGCACCATCTGCGCGCCCATGTTCTCGAACTTGTCCTCAAGCTCGATTTCCTTGGCGACGGTGACGCCGTCCTTGGTGATGCGCGGGGCGCCGAACGACTTGTCGATGACGACGTTGCGGCCCTTGGGGCCCAGCGTGACCTTCACCGCGTCGGCGAGGATGTTGACGCCCCTGAGCATGCGCTCACGTGCGTCGCGGGAGAATTTTACGTCTTTAGCAGCCATGTTTCAGCTCCTGGGCCCGGGGCCCGAATTCAGATTGAGATTTGATCCGATGCGGCTGCGATCAGCCGATGATGCCCATGATGTCGGATTCCTTCATGATCAGGAGATCCTCGCCATTGAGCTTGACTTCAGTGCCGGACCACTTGCCGAAAAGGACGCGGTCGCCGGACTTCACATCGAGCGGGACGAGCTTGCCTGCTTCGTCGCGCGCGCCGGAACCGACGGCGATGATCTCGCCTTCCGACGGCTTTTCCTTCGCGGTGTCGGGAATAATGATGCCGCCGGTCGTCTTCTCTTCAGACTCGACGCGACGTACGACGACGCGGTCGTGAAGCGGGCGGAACTTCGTTTTAGCCATTGTGTTTGATCCTCGAAGCGGATTAGGAGATGCCGTTTTTCCGGTCTCGCCGGATGAATGTTGGCACTCACCATGGGCGAGTGCTAACTGGCGCTCAAATATGAGTTGCCGATTGGCGAGTCAAGGCGGCGCGTAAGAGGCGGTACGCCATTTTTCATTCCGCATCGCGCGATTGCACGAGCCCGGCCTGCCGCTCGGGTGCGAAAACGCTCCGGTTGGATGGGAACGATTCAGCCCGGCCGCTTGAACTGGTTTCGCTCGAGTTCAACCAGTTCGCGGCACACGCACCCTTCGATATGGTCGTTGACCAGCCCCATCGCCTGCATGAAGGCGTAGACCGTCGTCGGGCCCACGAATGACCAGCCATTCGTCTTGAGTTCCTTCGAAATGCGCGTCGACGCATCCGTCTTCGGATTTGCCATCAGAAAGGGGCGGTCCACCACCTTCGGCCTTGTGTCCGCACCGGGTTCGAACGACCATAACCAGCGCGCCAGAGAACCATGCTGCTCACACATTTCCAGCGCCCGGCGGGCGTTGTTGAAGACCGAAGCGATCTTGCCGCGGTGGCGGATGATGCCGGCGTTCTGAAGATGCAGGTCGACATGCCGGTCGTCATATGTCGCCAGCTTCTCGAAATCGAAGTCGTGGAACGCCTCGCGGAAGTTCTCCCGCTTGCGCAGGATGGTGATCCACGACAGCCCGGACTGGAAACCTTCCAGGCACAGTTTCTCGAACAGCCGCCTGTCGTCGGTGACCGGCCGTCCCCATTCATGATCGTGGTAGTGGAGATAGTCCGCCTGATTTCCGTGCCAGGAGCAGCGTATCGCGCCGTCCGGACCCTCGATCAACCCCGCTATCTCGTCTCCCATCGCCAATCCCCATCCAACAGGCTGATTTACCTGCGATTTACCAGAGTTTTCAACCGAGCGGTAACCACACCAAAAGCTTTCGGCGAAATCGCGCATTTTAGGCAATCCGATTCACGTTTCGGTGGCCGCCAGCCGTCACAATCGGATTTCGCAGGTGCGGGAAGTCAGCCGCGCAGCGGTTGCCGACGAGTTTGCGTAACAGATGAGTATTGTGATGAAACGACTTTTGCCGATCCTGGCCGTCCTGCTGGTCGCAGCCGGCGCTTTGAGGGCCGAGGCCAATGACCGCTATGGAGAGCGCCCGCCGCTCGTGGTCAGCCCCGACCTCAGCGCGCCTTGGGTGATGCAGTTGACCCGCTCGCGGCAGGACGCCCGCGTCAGCGGTTTGCGCGGCGTGCGCATGGCCCCCGCGCCCCGGCAGGTGATTCGCCGCGAACAGCGTCAAATCGTGCGCCAGTCGCCACAGCCGATCGCGCCACGGGCCGAGCAGTTCGTGCGCACCGCCGCCGTGGCGCCCGCCGCCGGGCGAAGCGCGGCTCCCCAGATCGACGCGAAGTTCCTGCCGCAGACGGTGGACTATTCGGGCCCGCACAAGCCGGGAACAATCGTGATCGAGACGGCGACCAAGTTTCTCTACCTCGTCCAGGAAGGCGGGCAGGCGCGCCGCTACGGCGTTGGCGTCGGCAAGGAAGGATTCCAGTGGCACGGCACCGAGAACATCTCGCAAAAGAAGCAGTGGCCCGACTGGCGCCCGCCTGCCGAAATGATCGCGCGAGAGAAGAAAAAAGGCCGAATCCTGCCGGTTCACATGCCCGGCGGCCCCGCCAACCCGCTCGGCGCACGGGCGCTTTATCTCGGTTCCACGCTCTACCGCATTCACGGCACCAACGCGCCGTGGACGATCGGGGGCAACGTTTCTTCGGGCTGCATCCGCATGCGCAACGAGGACGTGATCGACCTTTACGACCGCGTGAAAGTGGGCACCAGGGTCGTCGTTATCTGAATTCGGTTGCGGGGGACGGCTCGGCCTTGAAGGGGAAGGCCGGACTGTCGGGAAAAGGCGGCGCGGTGATAAAACCGACGCCGTCTTTTTCCTTCATATGTTCATTAACGCGCCATGGTCTAATTCAACACCAGGGTTTAATATCCCGCTTGTTGGGGAAAGGGCCCGGGTTATCCGGGATGGGCGCATGGGTATTTTGATATCGGTATTCCTGCCGCTGGCGCTGGTCGTCATCATGTTCTCGCTCGGACTGGGGCTGGTTCTGGACGACTTCAAGCGCGTCTTCATCCAGCCGAAAGCCTTCAGCATAGGCGCGCTGGGTCAACTCGTTCTCCTGCCCATCACCGCCTACATAATCGCGGTTGTCTTCCGGCTGCCGCCCGAGTGGGCAGTCGGCTTGATGATCCTCTCCTTCTGTCCGGGAGGATTCACGTCAAACATGCTGACGAAGCTGGCGCGAGGAGACCTGGCCCTTTCGATCTCGCTGACCGGCGTCATCACGCTGGTGTCCATCATTACGGTGCCGCTGCTGGTCGCATTCATGATCGATCACTGGATGGGCGTGAACGCGCCACCGGTCAATCTGGCGTCGCTCGCCGGAACCCTTTTTCTGCTCACCGCGCTTCCGGTCGCCGTCGGCATGGCAATTCGCCATTTCGCCCCGGGGCTGACGGCCGTGATCGAACGTCCGGTTGACCGGCTCTCCGTCATCCTGTTCGTCGTCATCGTGATCGGAGCTTTGGCTGCGAACTGGTCGCTCTTCATCGACAACATTCCACTTCTGGGTCCGGCTGTCATCACGCTCAACGTTGTGCTTCTGACCGTCGGCATCGCGCTGGGCTGGATCTTTGCCCTCAACCGCGAGCAGGCGACCACGATCTCGATCGAAACCGGCATCCAGAACGCAACATTGGGCATTACCGTCGGGTCACTGATCGTCGAACAGGCCACGTCGCTGACGCCGTTCAGCCTGGTCTCGGGCGTCTACGGCATCATCATGTATCTGATAGCCTTGCCGTTCGTGTTCTGGCGCAGGAGCCTGGCGGACTGACTACTCTGCCGCCTCACGCGAGGCAGCCGCCGGTAGCGCTTCGGGACACGGCCCGCCATAGGCCCAGTCGAGCAGTTCGACGGTGTGGACGATCGGCATGCCGGCGCTGTCGGCAATCTGGGTGATGCAGCCGATATTGCCGGTGGCGACGAGATCCGCGCCGGTCGCGGCGAGGTTGTTCACCTTGCGGTCGCGCAGGCGGGCGGAGATCTCCGGCTGCATGATGTTGTAGGTGCCGGCCGAACCGCAGCACAGGTGGCCCTCGCGCGGCTCGACGACGCGGAAGCCGGCCTTCGCCAGAAGCGCCTTGGGCTGGCGGGTGATCTTCTGGCCGTGCTGCATGGAGCAGGCCGAGTGGTAGGCGACGGTCAGCCCGGGCGCGACAGCGGGCTCCGGCAGGTCGAGCTCTTCCAGATACTCCGTCACATCCTTCGCCAATGCGGAAACCCGCGCTGCCTTGTCGGCATAGGCCGGGTCGAGCCTGAGCATGTGCCCGTAATCCTTGATCGTCGTCCCGCAGCCCGACGCGGTGATTATGATGGCGTCTATGCCGCCTGCATCCATCTCGCGGGTCCAGACGTCGACATTGCTGCATGCGGAGGCGAGCGCTCCGTCCTCGCGGCCCATGTGATGAACCAGCGCGCCGCAGCACCCCTCGCCTGCTGCGACAACCACCTCGATGTGCAGCCGGGTCAGCAGCCGGATCGTGGCCTCGTTGATACCGGGATCCAGGACCGGCTGGGCGCAGCCATTGAGCAGCACCACGCGCCCGCGCTTTGCGCCGGACGCGGGATGAATCGACGGGCGCGCTGACGGAGAGGCGGCCGGAACCGAAGACGGCGCAAGCGCCAGCATCGCCGCCAACGGCCTGAGCGGTTTGACGGCGCGGAAAAGTCCAGCGAACGGACGGCCGAGCTTCGCCAGCCTCAACGCCGCCCTGAACCGCTCCGGATAAGGCAGCACGTTGGCAAGCGTGGCGCGGATCAAGCGGTCGATCAACGGCCGTCGATAGGTCTTTTCGATATGGACGCGGGCATGATCGACGAGGTGCATGTAATTCACGCCCGAGGGGCATGTGGTCATGCAGGCCAGGCAGGAGAGGCAGCGGTCGATGTGGGTGACCACCTCCTCGTCCGCGTCGCGGCCGTTCTCCAGCATGTCCTTGATCAGGTAAATGCGGCCGCGCGGGCTGTCGAGCTCGTTGCCAAGCGTCACATAGGTCGGACAGGTCGCTGTGCAGAACCCGCAATGCACGCATTTGCGCAGTATGCCGTCCGCCTCCGCAATGTGCGGATCGGCAAGCTGCTCGGCGGTGAAGGAGGTTTGCATCTAGCTGCGTTTCCGTCCTTGCAGGTGGGAAGCCGGCTTTCCCGTCGGACGTCCCGTGTCATCCACATGCACGAAATGACCCGGAACCGGATTCGTCAACGTCTCGCGCAACGTCTTGCTGAGGTGCTCAATGATCGGCAATCGCGGGCTCGGCAGAATCAGCACCGAGATTGTCCTCCCGGCGAGATTCTGCTGGAACGGCATTTTCTTGTCGCAGGTGATAAGCCAATCGAACCCCGCCTCCGCGGCACGATCGAGAACACTGCCGTCCATCAAGCTTCGCCATCCGTCCGGAAAGCCTTCAACGGCTACCTGCTTTGCCGACAGCAGCGCCGCCGCATCGGCGGGTACCGCCTCGTCGAGTACGGCACTCGTCAAGCGGCCGGCCGGAACTTCTTAGCCGCGAGGAGGATTGCAGCCTCGGCGCGCTCACGTCCGATCGCAGGATAGTTCCTCAGCAGGTCTTCGAGCGAGAGACCTGCCGCGAGGTTCTCGAAAAAAGCCTCGACAGGAATCCGCGTGCCCCGAAACACCAGCGCACCACTTACGACATCCGGGTTCGATTCGAAGAGTTCGTCTTCTGTCATATCGATCACCTTATGAAGCATATCACGCGGCGTTCAAAGCACCCAGCTCTCGGGATTTTTCATCGGCTCGTCGCGGCTCAGCGCCTGCAGACCGAAGATCATGCGAAGGATGAACCATACCGCGGTCGCCAGCAACATCAGGAAGCCGATCAGAACGAACATCAGCAGCGCGCTCACGAGAGCGTACAGCAGACCGATCCAGAAGGTGCGGATCGCCCATGTGTAGTGCGTCTCGATCCAGGGCGCCGACTTGCCGCGGTTCACGTAAGCCAGCACGAGGCCGACCAGCGGCGTGATGCCGATCACGAAGCCGGCGAGATAAAGAATGTAGATGACCTGCACGTTGGTCTTGCCGGGTTCAAGCCAGCGGTCGGTTTCGCGCGCCTGCGGTGGTGGCGGGGTTTCTGTCTGTGCCATGTGCCTATTCCTCGTTTTGGGCCGCCCATACTAGCCGATCATTGCGCGGCGTACATGCGGCCGGGGTTGAGAATCGCATTGGGGTCGAATTCGGCGCGCAGCCGGGCCGACAATGCCGCCAGAGCAGGCGGCTGGGGCTGGAACACCGGCACGGCCGAACGCACCCCGGGCGGCGCCCGCAGCAGCGTGGCATGGCCGCCGCCATGCTTGACGACCGCCTCACGGACGACTTCGGCATCGTCCTCGGCCTCCATGCGCATCCAGATCAGCCCGCCCTGCCAATCATAGAATACGGTTGCGGGCGAACGCTGACGTATCGCAAGCGCCATCTGGTGGCCTGCCGAAGGTGCAACGGAGATGCGCCAGACTGGCTTTTCAGTGCCATCGGCGAAGGGTACGCAGTCGCGTATGTCACGCCAGACCGCGCGCGACCGTGCACGTTCGAGCAATTCGATTTCCGGCGCGTCGCGCAAGAGGGTTTTCAGCGTCTCCACCCGGCTCGCTACGGACGGGCCGAAGCCTTCGACGCGCAGGAGTGTGGCGGCATCGCCGCCGAGCGCGCCATGGTCGACCGTGCCGGCAACACCTTCGGGCAGATGCGCGGCGGAAGAGACTTCGGCGCTCGAGCCCATGGCGGCGGCCATCACGGCTGCGGCCTGCTCGTCTGTCAGGCTGCGCAGCGCGACGGTCGTTTCTTCCTGTGCCGCCGGCAACACCTTGAACGTCATGTCGGTCACGACCGCCAGCGTTCCCCACGACCCTGACATCACCTTGGAGAGGTCGTAGCCGGTGACATTCTTCACCACCCGGCCGCCGGACTTGAACTGCTCGCCTCTGCCCGACACGGCGTCGATGCCGAGGATATGATCACGCGCGGAGCCGGCCTTGAGACGGCGGGGACCCGCAAGGTTCGTGGCCAGCGTGCCGCCTATCGTGCCCTTGCCAGGCTCGCCGCCAAACAGGCCGGCAGGGTCCATCGGCTCGAATGCCAGTTGCTGGTTGTGCTTTTCGAGCAAGGTCTCGATTTCGGCCAGCGGCGTGCCGGCATGCGCGGACAGCACCAGTTCCTCAGGCTCGTAGAGCCTCACGCCGGTGAGTTTCGACAGATCGAGCGCATGCTCGGTTTGCAAAGGCCGTCCGATGCCGCGCTTGGAACCGTGGCCGAGAATTTCGAGCGCCGTTTCCTCCGACACCGCCCATTTGACGGCGTCGAGAACCTCGGCGGCGGAGGCTGGGGTGAATGTGGTCACGACAATATCTCGGGATTTCCTCGCCCCCGCAAAGCGGGGGAGAGGTGGCGAGCGCAGCGAGCCGGAGAGGGGGTCATCTACGCCGCACCCGCTCGGCCGGAAGAAAGCGCAAATCAGCCGCCTCCACGCTCTCGGACAACCTACCCTCCAATACCGCCAGGATCGTGTTGCAGACGGAGTTTGTTTGTCTGATCGCGTCGTGGCTCCACAACCGAAGGATCGAATATCCTGCTGTACGCATGAAATCGTCACGCCGGCGATCATGATCGCTGCCGGCATGTTGGTTTCCGTCGATCTCAATGATCAGCTTGGCCTTCCGGCAAGCAAAATCTGCAAAGTACGGACCCACCGGCATTTGCCGAACGAATTTGTATCCGCCCAGCTTCGATGCCTTCAACTCGTTCCAAATAACCGCTTCCGCCATGTTGTCGCCTCGCCGAAGTGCGCGGGCGCGCGAGATCGACTTCGGCGCACGACGACCCGGCTGTTCAGCTTTCCCCCTCTCCGTCTCGGGCTTTGCCCGAGCCACCTCTCCCCCGTGGAACGGGGGCGAGGAACCCAAATCCTGGAAGCCCGCTACCATTTCTAAAACCTCGGAATGTCCGGGAACGGCACCTGGCCCCGGTGGATGTGCATGCGGCCAAGTTCGACGCAGCGGCGCAGTTGCGGGAACACCTTGCCGGGGTTGAGCAGATGGTTCGGGTCGAAGGCGCATTTGACCCGCATCTGCTGGTCGAGATCGGCCTCGGTGAACATTTCCGGCATCAAATCGCGCTTTTCGACGCCGACGCCGTGTTCGCCGGTCAGCACGCCGCCGACTTTCACGCAAAGCCGCAATATGTCGGCGCCGAACGCCTCGGCGGCTTCCAGCTCGCCCGGCTGGTTGGCGTCGTAGAGGATGAGTGGATGCAAATTTCCATCGCCGGCGTGGAAGACGTTGGCGACGCGCAGCCCGTATTTCTCCGAGAGGTCCCGCATGCCGGCCAGCACGCGCGGCAATTCCTTGCGCGGGATCGTGCCGTCCATGCAGTAATAGTCCGGCGAGATGCGGCCGACGGCCGGAAACGCCGCCTTGCGGCCGGCCCAGAAGGAAGCCCGCTCTTCCTCCGAATTCGACACGCGGCTGGTCGTGCAACCGTTCTTGTCGGCTATCGCGGAGACGCGTTCGATCAGCCAGTCGACCTCGGCGGCCGGGCCATCGAGTTCGACGATCAGCAGCGCCTCGACATCAAGCGGATAGCCGGCATGGACGAAGTCCTCGGCAGCGCTGATAGCCGGCCGGTCCATCATCTCCATGCCACCGGGAATCATGCCGGCGCCGATAATGTCGGCCACGCACTGGCCCGCCGCCTCGCTGGACGGAAAGCCGACCAGCATGGCGCGCGCGGTTTCGGGCTTCTGCAGGATACGCACCGTCACTTCGGTGACGACGCCAAGCAGCCCCTCCGACCCGGTCATGACGCCGAGAAGATCGTAGCCTTCCGCTTCCAGATGCTTGCCGCCGAGACGGATGATCTCGCCATTCATCAGCACCATTTCGATGCCCAGCACATTGTTGGCGGTCAGCCCGTATTTGAGACAGTGCACGCCGCCCGAATTCTCCGCGACGTTGCCGCCGATCGAGCAGGCGATCTGCGAGGACGGATCGGGCGCATAATAGAAACCGTCGGCGTCCACAGCATGGGTGATGCCGAGATTGGTGACGCCCGGCTGCGCCACCACGGCGCGGTTGGGATAGTCGATTTCCACAATGCGGTTGAAGCGGCTCATCACCAGAAGCACGGCGTCTTCCAGCGGCAGCGCGCCGCCCGACAGCGAAGTGCCGGAGCCGCGCGGCACCACGCGGATGTCGCGATCGTTGCAGTATTTCAGGATACGCGCCACCTGCGCGGTGGTTTCTGGCAGCACCACGACCATGGGAAGCTGCCGGTAGGCGGTCAGGCCATCCGTCTCGAAAGCGCGCATCTCGCGCTCGGTCTCCACAACGCCCTCGCCCGGTACGATCTGGCGCATGTCGACCACGATCTCGTCGCGGCGTCCGAGCGTGGCGGCGTTGGCTTTCGGCATCGCTATGCCGGACATTAAGTCTCCTCCGAACTTCGCCTTTCGCGGCGCTGACCCGCCCGTTATAACGACGCGAGGGCGGCGCGGTTAAGAGAAAATCTCGACCGGAGCATATTCGCCCGCTGGGAACGGACGGGAGCCACTTTGAGCACACCAGATACGACAGCGCCCCGTGTCGGGCTGTTTGTCACCTGCCTCGTCGATCTCTTCCGCCCGTCCGTGGGTTTTGCCGCCGTCAAGCTGATGGAGGATGCCGGCTGCGTGGTCGACGCGCCCGCCGCGCAGACCTGCTGCGGCCAGCCGGCCTACAATTCAGGCGACCGGGAGGATACGCGCGCCATCGCAAAGGCGACAATCGCGGCTTTCGAGGATTTCGATTTCGTGGTCGCGCCATCGGGCTCGTGCGCCGGGATGCTGAAGAAGCATTATCCCGACCTGTTTCGCGGCGATGCGAAATGGGAAGCGCGCGCGGCCGCCTTCGCCGACAAGGTGCATGAGTTGGTCAGCTTCCTCACCGACGTGCTCGGCCTTACCAAAGTCGCGGCCAGCCTGCCGGGTACCGCGACCTACCACGATTCCTGTTCGGGCCTGCGCGAGCTCGGCATTCATGACCAGCCGCGCAAGCTGCTGAAGAGCGTGAAAGGGCTGCAGCTGACGGAGATGGCGGAGGCCGATGTCTGCTGCGGCTTCGGCGGCACGTTCTGCGTCAAATATGGCGAGATCTCGAATTCGATCGTGGAGAAGAAGACAGCCAACATCACGGCTTCGGGCGCCGATATGCTTCTGGCCGGCGATCTCGGCTGCCTGATGAACATCGCCGGCAAGCTGAAGCGCCAGCGCTCCACCGTCGAGGTTCGCCACATCGCCGAAGTGCTCGCCGGCATGACCGACAAGCCGCCAATCGGGGGAAGGCGCTGAACGCCAATGCAGATCACCTCCCCCTCATTCAAGGACAATGCGCACGAGGCGCTGAACGACCCGCAGCTGCAGCGGGCGATGGGCAATGTCCGTTCCGGCTTCATCGGCAGGCGCCAGGCGGCGGTCGACGCGCTGCCGGAATTCGACGAACTGCGCGACAGCGCCAAGGCCATCAAGGACCATGTTCTCGGCCATCTCGATCTCTACCTCGAGGCCTATGAGCAAAAGGTGGAGGAAGCTGGCGGCAAGGTCCACTGGGCGGAGACTGCGGCGGACGCGCGGGGCATCATTCTCGACATATGCCGCATGAACAACGCCAGCACCGTGACCAAGGGCAAGTCGATGCTGACGGAGGAGATCGAGCTCAACGATTTCCTGGAAGCTTCCGGCATCCAGCCGATCGAGACCGATCTCGGCGAATACATCATCCAGCTGCGGGGCGAGCACCCGAGCCACATCATCGCGCCGGCGGTGCATCTCAACAAGGATCAGGTCGAGGCCGACTTCCGCCGCGTCCACACGGAGTTTCCCGCGGACCGCGACCTGGCCGAACCGGAGCAGCTCCTGTCGGAAGCGCGGCAGGTGCTGCGGCAGAAATATCTCGACGCCGATGTCGGCATCACCGGCGCGAATTTTCTCGTCGCCGAAACCGGCTCGTCGATCATCGTCACCAATGAGGGCAATGGCGACCTGACGCAGACGATGCCGCGCGTGCACATTGTGGTTGCGTCGATCGAGAAGATCGTGCCGACGCTCGACGACGCGGCGCAGATCATGCGTGTGCTTGCGCGCTCGGCCACCGGCCAGGACATGAGCGTCTACACCACGGTGTCGACGGGACCGCGGCGGCCGAACGACCCCGACGGGCCGGAGGAGTACCACGTCATCCTGCTCGACAATGGCCGCTCGTCGATGCTCGGCACCGAGTTCCAGGACATGCTGCGCTGTATTCGCTGCGGCGCCTGCATGAACCATTGTCCGGTCTATCACGCGATCGGCGGCCACGCCTATGGCTGGGTCTATTCGGGGCCGATGGGCGCGGTGCTGACGCCGTCGCTGATCGGCGTCGACAAGGCCGGCCATCTGCCCAATGCCTCGACATTCTGCGGGCGTTGCGAGGCTGTGTGCCCGATGCGCATTCCCTTGCCGAAGATGATGCGGCACTGGCGCGAACGCGAGTGGGAGCGCGGTCTGAACCCCACGGCACAACGACGCGGGTTGAAGTTCTGGGCCTGGTTCGCCCGGCGGCCGAGGATCTACCGGCTGACGACCTATATCGCCATGCCGCTGATCGGCGTTTTCGGCGGACGCAAGCGGCGCTTCCGCTTCCTGCCATTCGCGCGCGGCTGGGTGAAGTACCGCGATCTGCCCGCGCCGGAGGGCCGAACCTTCCTGCAGCAATGGCGCGACCGGGGCACGCTGAAACAGGACGCGCCGGCATGAGCAGCCGTGACGCCATCCTGGCGCGCATCCGCGCCGCTCTGCATTCGAGCGACGAGGAGGACGATCCGCGGCGTGTGGCGGTTTCAGCCAGGCTCGACTTCCCGCCGCGCGGGGTGATCCCGGCGCGTGGCCAGCTTGGGCACGCCGCCCAGATCAAGCTTTTCAGGAAGATGGCGGAAAGCGCGGCGGCGAGCGTCGACCGGGCTTCCTCGCCCAAGGACGTCCCGAAACTGGTTTCGGCCTATCTGCGCAAGCACAATCTCGGCGCCAGGCTCAGGATGGGCGGAGACAAGCGGCTGCGCGCCATCCCGTGGGTTGAAGAGCGCACGCTGCAGGTCACGATCGGGCCGTCCGACGGTGCGCACGAGGTGGCGGTCAGTCACGCGGCCGCGGCAATAGCCGAATCGGGCACGGTTGCCCTCACTTCGGGGAGGGATAACCCGACGACGCTGAACTTCCTGCCGGAACATCACATCGTGATCGTGAACACCGAGGACATCACTGGCGACATGGAGACGATGCTCGACCGGCTGCGCGACCGCCATGGCAAGGGCAAGATGCCGCGCACGCTCAACTTCATCACCGGACCGTCGCGGTCGGGCGACATCGAACAGACACTGCTTCTCGGCGCGCACGGACCCCGCGCGCTGCACATCATCATCGTCGGCGGTACGAGCGCTGCCGGGGACTAGAGATTGAGCTCCGGATTGACCAAGGGTGTTCACTTCCTCGATGCCGAAGGCCCGGCTGGAATGCGCATATTCGCGGTCGGGGACATCCATGGCCGCGTCGACCTGCTGGAAGCGATGCATGACCGCATCACCGACGATCTGAGGTCCAGCCCGCCGGATGAGTGGCGCATCGTCTATCTCGGCGACTATGGCGACCGGGGACCCGACACGAGCGGCGTTATCTCGCATCTGATCGCGCTGAAGGAACGCGACCCGCGCGTCATCACGCTGCGCGGCAATCACGATCAGGCGTTTCTGGACTTTCTGGGCGTCGGCGACCGGATCAGGCTGTTCGAGCGCTATGGCGGCTTCCAGACCGCCGCATCCTACGGCGTCACCGCCGATTTCACCTCGCCGGAAGCTGCCAGCGCGACCAAGGAGGCGCTTGTTGCGGCGATGCCGGCGGAGCATCTGCGATTTCTGGCAAAGCTGCCTTTGTCGGCCGCGTTCGGCGACTTCTTTTTCTGCCATGCGGGCATCCGGCCGGGTGTCCCGCTCGCCGAGCAGGACCCTAACGACCTGATCTGGATTCGCGAGACGTTTCTCAACGATCCGAGGCTTCATCCAAAGGTTGTCGTGCACGGACACACGCCGGTGGAGGAGCCGGAGTTCATGGCGAACCGCGTCGATGTGGACACGGGCGCGTATTACAGCGGTTTGCTGACGGCGCTGGTCATCGAAGGCAAGGAAAAGAAAGTGCTGACAGTCAGCGGGCCAGCGGGGTGATGCCGTAGCCGTCGGGCGCGGGCCGGTCGGCCGCCGCCTTGGTCGAATAGAAGCCGATTGCGCCCATGGAAACTGCCGCAAGCAGAAGCAGCGACAAAACGGCGGTTCTCATATTGACCATCCCCCAACACACCCTCAACTCGATTATTGGACCGGTCATGGTTACCAATCCGTTTTCGCACGGCCACAAAGTCGCGGCAATCGACTAGGCCGCTGAATAGCCGGAAGCCAGTGACAAATGGATGTCGTGGTTAATCTGTTCCTGCGGCGTGCCAAAATTGCCGCGACCCGCGGATCGGGTGGCTAAAGCGGCGGCAATCACGGATAGTGCCGCCTTTTTGGACAGGTGAATTCAGATGCCTTTGCAGAACCGGGTCGACGCCTTCGGCAAAATCCACGCAACCGTGGCCCGCGGTCTGTTCACCGGGAACAGGGGCGTAATCCACGATTCCAAATCGCGCACCCTGCTCAAGCGCCGCTGGACCACGAAAGCGTGGATCATCTGCGATCTCGTCCACCCGCGCGGGGCGACCCGCGATGTGTTCGGCCGCAACGCGCCGTCCGGCGGCGCCGGCTGGACGGAGCTGTTCTTTCTCGACGAGGTGACGGCGCTCGCAGCCGGTCACCGCCCCTGCTTTTACTGCCGCAGGCGGCACGCGAAGGAATTCATCGGGTGTTTCGGCGATGCGTTCGCCATCGCCGAGCCGAAGGCCACCGAGATGGACCGCCGGCTCCACGCCGAGCGTCTGGCCTCGGGCGGAACGGCACGCGAAATGTCGGAGGCTGAGGTGCGCAAACTGCCCGACGGGGCAATGATCGCGCTTGGGCCGAAGCCATTCGCAATTCGCAGCGGCAAGTTGCTGCCGTGGAGCTTCAGCGGCTATGGCGAGACCCCATCGACATGCCGCAGCCTGCCCTCGCCTGCATTCCTGATCACGCCGCCAACGACCGTCGCGGTTCTCAAGGCCGGCTACCGGCCGGTGTGGCACGACAGCGCCGGCGGCTAGTGGGGTCTGTGGCGCGGCGCGCCGCCGCACCTCAGCCCTGACGGCGCCGGCGGAAGCTGAATCCTCCAGGCGCGGCGGAGCGCACCATCAGCATCTCACCGAGGTTTTCGCGCGTCATCAGCCCGACAAGCGCGCCGGCGCGGTCGGTCACCGCGACAGCCGCGGCGCCGCCCTCCTGCATCAGCCGCAGACATTCGCGCAATGGCTGGCGGCCGTTCATCTGCGGGATGTCGACGACCGCGCTGTCGATGGGCGCGTCGGGCCCGGCCGTACGCAGCAAACGGATCATGGCGTCGCGCGTCAAAAGCCCAGCGAAGTGTCCGTCCGCGTCGGTCACCGGAAACTCCGACTGGCTGGTCGCCATCAGCGCTTCCACGGCGTCGTCCACCGTCGTGCCGAGCTGGAGCGACCGAAATTCGGTCACCATGACATCGCTCACCATGAGGCTCGCCGCCACGTCGCGCAGTTGCGCGTTCTGCGCTTCGGCGCCGGCGGCGAGATAGACGAAGATGGCGATGAAGATGAGGATCGGGTTGTAGAGCAGGCCGAGGAAGCCCAACACAAAGGCGAGCCCCTGCCCGGTCGTGGCGGCGATCTGCGTGGCCTGGGCCCACGTCATGCGGGTCGCGAGAAGCGCCCTCAAGACCCGCCCGCCATCCATCGGAAAGGCGGGGATCAGGTTAAACACGACGAGGAAGACATTGATGCCCGCCAGCTTGACGAGGAAGCCTGCGCGGGGGTTCTCCACCTGTATGAGCTGCTCAATATCGGTCGTGAGCCCGATCCAGGAAAAGATGATCGCCGCGATGACCACGTTTACCAGCGGTCCCGCTATGGCGATCAGGAATTCCTGGCGCGGCTCCTCCGGCATGCGCTCCAGCCGGGCCAGGCCGCCAATCGGCAAAAGCGTGATGTCGGGCGTCCTGATGCCGAAGCGGCGGGCGACCAGCACGTGGCCGAACTCGTGCAACACCACGCAGGCGAAGACCGCAAGCACATAGAAAATGCCCTCGACCGCCGCCGCCGCCGTTCCGCCGTCCTGATAGTAGAGCCATGCGAACCACAGCAGGATCAGGAAAAAGGTTACGTGCACGCGCAGTTGCGTGCCTGCAATCGTGACCAGCGGAAACGACCAGACCATCGGCCAGCACTCCTCGTCTCAACGGCGCCGAACAGAGCATGGCGGCGCCTCCAGGGCAACGCGCCATCCTTCCGGCGCTTGACCGGCGGGTGCTCACGCAGCATCACTCGCCCATGCGCGCCAACTACAAACTGCAGCGGCTTTATGTGACGGCGGACCTCGGCCAGGGCGGGACTGTCGATCTCGAACGCGAGCAGAGCCACTACCTCGTCAATGTGCTCAGGATGCGCGAGGGCGCGGAGCTGCTTGTCTTCAACGGCCGCGATGGCGAGTGGCTGGCGCGCATCGACGAGGCGCCGACAAAAAAAGCCGTGCGGCTGGCGCTGATCGAGCAGACCCGCCCACAACCCGAGCCTTCCGGCATGCTGTTCGCCTTTGCGCCGATCAAGGCGGGACGGCTCGACTATCTGGTGCAAAAGGCGGTGGAGATGGGCGCCGGAGCACTGCAGCCGGTCATCACCCGGCATACGCAGCTTTCAAAGGTCGGAACGGCGCGACTTCAGGCCAATGTGGTGGAAGCGGCGGAGCAATGCGGCATCCTGGCGATCCCGCCGGTGCGCGACGCCATCGGCTTCGCCGCGCTGATTTCGGCGTGGGAGGATGACAGGCGCCTGATCTTTTGCGACGAGGCGGCCGAGACCAATAATCCCCGCCCGGCGCTGGAAGCCGTCGCCGAAACGAAACTGGGACTTCTGGTCGGGCCGGAAGGCGGGTTTTCCGACGAGGAAAGACGACAGCTCCGCGCGCTGCCTTTCGTCACACCGATTCCGCTCGGGCCACGCATCCTGCGCGCGGACACGGCGGCGGTGGCGGCGCTCGCCGTCATCCAGGCGACGGTCGGCGACTGGCGCTGATCCAGAGCCGGCACCATCAGGAAAGCGTGACGAAACGTCAGGATTATTCACTTGATAGCCGAACGCGTTTGCCGCAAGCAGGCGCTCGCTCTGGCCGGAGGATGAACATCAATGGCGCGCGACACGACCGATTCCCGGCCGATCGGCGAACTGGACGATCTCACCGGCTACCTGTCGGCGGGTTGCAAGCCGCGCGACAAGTGGCGCATCGGCACCGAGCACGAGAAATTCCCCTTCTATATCGACGGCAATGCGCCGGTACCCTATGACGGCCCGCGCGGCATCAAGGCGCTGCTGGAAGGCATGCAACGCACGCTGGGCTGGGACCCGATCCTGGATGACGGCCGCATCATCGGGCTCGGCGGGCCGACCGGCCAGGGCGCGATCAGTCTCGAACCCGGCGGCCAGTTCGAGCTTTCAGGCGCGCCGGTCGAAACGATCCACCAGACATGCCGCGAGGGCAACGCGCATCTGGCGCAGCTTCGAGAGATCGCGCAGCCGCTCGGTGTCGGTTTTCTCGGTCTCGGCGGCAGCCCGAAATGGACGCTTGCCGAGACGCCACAGATGCCGAAGTCGCGCTACGACATCATGCGCGCCTACATGCCCAAGGTCGGCAGCCAGGGCCTCGACATGATGCACCGGACCTGCACCATCCAGGTCAATCTCGACTTCTCGTCGGAAGCCGACATGCGGCGCAAGATGCAGGTGGCGCTGAAACTGCAGCCGCTTTCCACGGCTCTGTTCGCCAACTCGCCCTTCACCGACGGCGGCCCGAACGGGCTGCAGAGCTGGCGCGCCGACATATGGCGCGACACCGACAACCAGCGTTCCGGCCTGCTCGAATTCTGCTTCTCGCCGGATTTCGGCTTCGCCGACTATGTCGAGTGGGCGCTGGACGTGCCGATGTATTTCCTCATCCGCGACGGGCACTATTACGACTGCACGCACATCACCTTCCGCCAGTTCCTCGACGGTGCGCTGGGCAATTCGGTGCCCGACGCCGAACCCACCATGGGCGACTGGGCAAACCACCTCTCGACGCTGTTTCCAGATGTAAGGCTGAAGCAGTTCCTTGAAATGCGCGGCGCCGACGGCGGACCATGGCGGCGCATCTGCGCGCTGCCGGCGCTGTGGGTCGGGCTGCTTTACGACGAGACCGCGCTGAACCAGGCCGAGGCTCTGACCGCCGACTGGACATTCGCCGAGGTGGAAGCCATGCGCGACACTGTGCCCGCCAAGGCGCTGCAAACCCCGTTCCGAGACGGCAATCTGCGTGAAATCGCGCGGGAAGTGCTCGGGATTTCCCGAACCGGCCTCAAGAACCGCAACCGCCTCAACAGCGAAGGCTTCGACGAATCCGAATTCCTGGCGCCGCTCGAGGAGGTCGTTGCGCGCGGCACGACCAGCGCGGAGGAAATGATCAAGTCCTACCGCACACGGTGGGATCATTCGATCGAACCGGCGTTCATGGAGTATGCGTATTGACGCGGTCGGTTGGCGGCTGGTGAAGCCAACCCGGCTTTGGCGCTATTCCTTGGCGACCGGGACGAGCGCATCGCCCGGATTGTGGTCCATGATGTTGCCAATATCCGTGGTACAGACCACACGATTGCGCCCGCTGTTTTTCGCGTCGTAAAGCGCCTTGTCAGCCACTTTCATGAGATCGGAAATTCCATCCATGGAATCGGTACACATTGCCACGCCGATGCTGATGGTTGTCGAAATCTGATCCGAGCTGGCAATGAGCGGATTTTCAGCAACTTCGCGACGCAGACGTTCGGCGACCAGTTGAGCCTGTGCCAGATCCGTCTCCGGCAGCAGAAGTGCGAATTCCTCACCGCCGATCCGGGCGAGTACGTCGGAATCGCGTTTGCAGCCGCTGGCAAGCCTCGTCAGATGAACGATCATCCGATCACCTACCTCATGTCCGAAACGATCATTGATAGATTTGAAAAAATCGATGTCGATCATCAGGAATGACAAAGGCCGGCTATAGCGTCGCGACCGACTCCATTCATGATCGGCAAGCGTCATGAAGTGACGCCTGTTGTAAATCCCGGTCATTCCGTCTGTCGTCGCGAGCCGCTCAAGCACCTCCCCGTGCCGTACTATGTCTGTAATGTCGCTGTAGGTCAGCATGCGTCCGCCGGCGGGAAGCACGGCACACTGGCAACGAATGACCCGTCCGCTGCTCAGGTGCTGATCGATGGGAGTCTGATTCCCGGACACAACCCAGGCGAGCCGCTCGGAAATGTAGCGCCTGAGTTCTTCGGGCGATACGGCGTAGGCGCCGCTTCGCCGGGCGTATTCCAGCATCTCGGCATAAAGCGGCTTGCCGTCGATGAACTCCCGCGGAGATTTGAACATCTCATGCACCGCAGGGTTGGCGTATTGGGCGCGCAGTTCGTGGTCGAGGAGAATTACGCCGTTTTCGATATTGTCGAGCGCAGCGTAGAGCGTTGCAAGTTCGATGGCCGTGGCGCCACGTGCGGGATGCCCGTGTGCAGCCGCCCGGCCGCGATACGCCTCTCGGCCGAGGTGTTCGGGTGTCGAGTTTCGGGCGGTCGGTTGCGGTCTCGGCATTGGCTGCCTCCCGATGCAGCCGCAGTTCGGTGTACTGCGCAGTATTGCGCACATCGAACAATCAATATGATCAGCGAAACCACATCGCGCTTAGCATGCGGGAACGATATGCAGAATCCATGAACTGAGGGGTCGTGGCGGCCATATTTGCCATTGTTGGTAAAGACAATCTTAATGGCTGGCTGACTGAACTGAAGACCTGCCAGCCGTCAACGAGGATTTGTCGATTGAAGCGACGAATGCCTGAGGCCAATGCGCCAATCGCGGGTCGGCCTTAACGGCATGCCTTCGGCCGCCTCTTCATTGTTGCCGTGAAAGCCTCTAGCCTGCCGTCACGAAGAAGGCCGCGAGGAGACCGCCCATGCTTCCGCTCTACGACATGCTGACCAGTGCCCAGAATGGCGCGGCGGTGGACCAGATGGCGCGCCAGTTCGGGCTGACGCAGGAGCAGGCCGAGCAGGCAATGGCGGCCCTGATGCCGGCGTTCTCGCAGGGGCTGAAGCGCAACGCGTCGGACCCCTACAGTGTCGGCGCGTTCCTGTCGGCCCTTTCGTCCGGCCAGCATGCCAAATATTACGAGGACATGCAGCGCGCCTTCCTGCCGTCGGGCATAGAGGAAGGCAACGGTATTCTCGGCCATCTGTTCGGCTCCAAGGAGGTGTCGCGCGCGGTCGCCAAACAGGCGGAAGCCGCGACCGGCATCGGCCAGGAGGTGCTGAAACAGATGCTCCCCGTTCTGGCCTCCATGATTATGGGCGGCATCTACAAGCAATCGACCGAACCGCAGCGGGCGCAAACGGCGAGTTCAAACCCGCTCGGCGACATGCTGGAACAGATGATGCGGCAGGGCGGCATGAAAATGCCGCATCCCGAAGCGCCGCAGCCGGGCATGAATCCGTTCGACAATCCCTTCGGCAAGGCGCTGGAAGGCATGTTCGGCGGCGCGTCGGGACCGGCCAAAGCACCGGAGAACCCTTACGGCGACAATCCGTTCGGCAAGTTATTCGAGGAGATGATGCGCGGCGGCCGGCAGCGGGCCGCGCCCGAGCCTGAACCAAAGGCCAACCCTTCGGGCCGCTCGCGCAACCCCTATGACGATCTGTTCGGCGAGATGTTCGAGGCAGGTGCCAAGACGCGCGACGACTACCGGAAGAACATGGAATCCATCTTCGACCGGTATCTCAATGGGATGGAGAAGCGGCGCTAGTTTTGGGGCGTTTCTTTGCCTAGTCGGATTTCGGCGCGAGCCTCAGTGTTCCCGGCGCCCTGAAGACATTGCCCTTCGGATTGGTGGGGTTCACCACCCGCCCCCCGATGGTGCATGTCTTGGTGGTTTCGGTGCGACAGTTGCTTACGGTGTTGCCCGACGTATCGCACTTGGTCGCCGTACAGGACTTGCAACTCGCCTGCTGACCCTGGATCGTTTCGGTGCTGTTGGTGCAGGTTGCACCCGGGTCGCCTTCCTTGACTTCAGCGATTGCGGCGGTGGAGGCAAGAAACGACATCGCCACTGCGAACCCCAGACAAGCAACTCCTATTGCAGTGCCCGACGACTTTGCCATCGGACCACCTTTCAAAAGCGCCGTGACACAAGGCGGCCGTTGGCGCTGACTGTTCCGCGAACGGATATGATCACGGAATCGACGCGCCCACAAAGCAAAAAGCCCGGCTCCTTTCGGAACCGGGCAATGCGCAGGCGACCGGCATGGCGCCGGCTTTGAGGGGTGGGGGAACCGCCTGCGTTGGGAGCGTGACGCGCTCAGGAAACGCGGCCGGCCGCATCCTCCAGCACATTGCGCTGGTGTCTGAGCGCGGCCAGATGCGCCGTCGGATCGACGTCCGGACGGCGGTTCCATGCCGCGCGGAGATCGTCGCGGGTCAGACCGATATCGGCCAGTTCCCAGTCCGACATCTCCTTGAGGCGGCGGAACTGGCGGCGATTGTTCCAGTCACGGTAGAACGCCGCGGCCACCCCGGATACGCGCCTGGCGGCTGCGATCCATGGCGCGCCCATTCCCAACGGTTCCCTGGCTTCGAAAACGGCCATGACATTTCTCCTTCGTCTTGACAGCACGACACGCCCGCTCGGCGCCGGGAGGATGCGGCCGATGCGGGAAGTGAAGCGGTTTGTCGCTTGAACGATACCGATATGCCGTGACGCTATTGATTAGTCCAACGAATGTTTTTAATCTTTAGCATCAAAACAGATGATGGGTTTTGCCATGGCCTCGCCGCTCGACCTCGACCAGGTTCAGACTTTCCTGGCCATCGCGGATTCCGGTTCGTTCACACGCGCGGCGGAGGAAGTGCACCGCACGCAATCCGCCGTTTCGATGCAGATGCGGCGGCTGGAGGAGCGGGTCGGCAAGCCGCTCTTCGCCAAGGACGGCCGCACCAACCGGCTGACGGAGGACGGCGAACGCCTGCTGGCCTATGCAAGGCGGCTGATACGGCTCAATCGCGAGACGCTGGCGGCCTTCGACGATTCCAGCCTGGAAGGGCAAATCCGTATCGGTACGCCCGACGACTATGCCGACAGGTTCCTGCCCGAGATCATGGGCCGCTTCGTGCGGACCAATCCGCGCGTTGAACTGTCCGTCGTCTGCGAGCCGACATCCAATCTCACCGACCTGATCCGCCGCGGGCAGCTCGACATCGCGCTGGTGACACAGTGCGACGACGCGCGCGTCAGCGAGGTCGTGCGGCGCGAGCCGCTGTTGTGGGTCACCTCGGCGACCCATGCCGTGCACGAGGAAGCGGTGCTGCCGCTGGCGGTCGGCCGCCCGAGCTGCGCCTGGCGCCGCGCGGCGACCGAAGTGCTTGCCGGGCAGGGCCGCGAATACCGCATCCTGTTCACCAGCTGGTCGGCGCAGGTGGTCATCGCCGCCGTGCTCGGCGGGCTGGCGGTTTCGGTGTTGCCGGAATGCGCGTTGCGCCCCGGCATGCGGGTGCTTGGCGAGGCTGAAGGCTTCATTCCGCTCCCCGACGTTCAGATCGGCATCATGCGCGGGCACACGACGCGGCCGGAGATCGTCGACGCGATCGCCCGCCACATCGCCGAGAGCCTGGACAACATCTCGGTGCCGCCGACGGAGGCTGTTCCCGGCTTCGACCCGGAGGCGCTGGCCTTCGCCCGCGCCCGGCGGCAAAAGCAGCGCCAGCTCGCGCCGAGCTGGTGATTGGGCCTTGCGGCATGCCTTGTTTCAACCGCCTTCGCCGATTACGGCTTCCAAATCGATCTTGTTCGTTGAATTTTGTTTCCGGCGCGGACCCGCGCCATCGCGATCTTCCTCTCTCAACATCGACCTGAACGGTTTGCCGGGCCACGCACTGACAAACAAGTTTCATTGACCGATGGGCAGTAAATCGCCATGAACACCGGGACAAAGAAAAAATGCACAGCTCGGCCATGGACTTTGGGTCCGTCGCGCCCGGCACTTCGTGAACTCTGACAAAAAGATGGCCGGTGGCATGCAGGAAGACAAAGCCCATGCCTGGAATGCCGTGCTGGCCCGCTATCGCGAGCCCAGCGTCCTTCGCAGCGTATCGGAAATCATTATCACCGCGGTTCCCTTCGTCGGTCTGTGGACGCTATCGGCGCTTGCTGCCGTAAACGGCCACTGGTGGGGCCTCCTGCTGACGATCCCCGCGGCCGGATTCCTGGTTCGCCTTTTCATCCTGCAGCATGATTGCGGTCACGGCACCTTGTTTGCCCGGCGCGGCGTCAACGACTGGACGGGGCGCGTAATGGGCGTCTTTACTCTCACGCCTTACGATTACTGGCGCCGCACCCATGCCATTCATCATGCCACGGCGGGCAATCTGGACAAGCGCGGCATCGGCGACGTCACCACGCTCACGGTCGACGAATATCGCGCCCTGCCCTGGTGGGGTCGCGCGCGCTATCGGCTTTACCGCCATCCCCTGGTGATGTTCGGCCTTGGTCCGGCGTGGCTGTTTGTCTGCCAGTACCGGTTGCCGATCGGCCTCATGCGCGCCGGAGCGCAGCCCTGGGCATCGACGATCTCAACCAATCTCGGCATCGCGATCCCGATCGCGCTCATGATCTGGCTCATCGGGATCGGCCCGTTTCTCATGGTTCAGCTGCCGATTACCCTGATGGCGGCCACTGCCGGCGTCTGGCTGTTTTACGTTCAGCATCAGTTCGAGGAAACGCACTGGACCGACAACAGCGACTGGAACTTTCAGCACGCCGCTCTGCACGGCAGTTCGCATTACGACCTTCCCCAGCCGCTGCGCTGGATCACCGGCAATATCGGCATCCATCATGTGCACCATTTGTCGGCGAAAGTGCCGTTCTATCGTCTTCCGCAGGTGCTGCGGGATTATCCCGATCTGCGCGATATCGGGCGGATCACGCTTCTGGAAAGCCTGCGGTGCGTCAAACTCGTGCTGTGGGACGAAAGAGCCAAGCGCCTCGTCTCGTTCCGGGAAGCGAACGCCTCCTAGAGCCTTGACGCCTGCCGTCCTTCGCGTCCCAATCGGGCATGAGCGACCTCCCGCCAGACGATTCGCCGACCAACGCCACCGAGTTCACCGTCAGTGAAATCTCAGGCGCGCTGAAGCGCGTGGTCGAGGACGCGTTCGGGAATGTTCGGGTGCGCGGCGAAATTTCCGGCTATCGCGGGCCTCATTCGTCCGGCCATGCCTATTTCAGCCTCAAGGACGACCGGGCGCGCATTGAGGCCGTGGTCTGGCGCGCTTCGTTCGGTCGGCTGAAGTTCAAGCCTGAAGAGGGCATGGAGGTGATCGCCACCGGCAAGCTCACCACCTATGCCGGATCGTCGAAATACCAGATCGTCATCGAGCAGATCGAGCCGGCCGGGGCCGGCGCGCTGATGGCGATGCTCGAAGAACGGCGCAGGAAGCTTGAGGCCGAGGGGCTTTTCGCGGCGGAGCGCAAGCGCCCGCTGCCCTACATGCCCGGGGTCATCGGGGTCATCACCTCGCCGACGGGTGCTGTCATCCGCGACATCATCCACCGCATCACCGACCGGTTTCCGCTGCATGTCATCGTGTGGCCGGTCAGAGTTCAGGGCGAGACGGCGGGGCCGGAAGTGGCGGCGGCGGTCGAGGGCTTCAACGCGCTCGAACCCGGCGGGCCGATAGCAAAGCCGGACATTCTGATCGTGGCGCGCGGCGGCGGCAGCCTGGAGGATCTCTGGGGTTTCAACGACGAGATCGTCGTGCGCGCCGTTGCGGCTTCCGGCATTCCAGTCATCTCGGCGGTCGGCCACGAGACGGACTGGACGCTGATCGACCACGCCGCCGACATGCGCGCGCCGACGCCGACCGGGGCGGCTGAACTTGCCGTTCCGGTGAAGGCGGAGTTGGAAGCGACCGTCGCCAGCCTTTCGGCGCGGCTGCGCGGCTGCATGTCGCGCAGTGCCGACCGCAAGCGCGAGGCGCTGAGGGCAGCCGCGCGCGCGCTGCCCTCAGCGGATCAGTTGCTGGCCATCCCGCGGCGGCGCTTCGACGAAGCATCGTCACGGCTCGGGCGCGGGCTCGAAGTGGCGGTCGAGCGGAAGGCTTCGCGGCTGGGCCGGGCAAGGCTGTCGCCGGCGTCGCTGGAGCGGCGCATCGTTGAAGCGAGGCGGCGGCTGGCGCGCGAAGGCGACCAGTTGCCGAAATGCGCGGATGCCTTGTTGCGAACACGCCGTACCGGGTTACGCCAGGCGGCGGCACGGCTGCGCATCGAGCCGGTCGCCGCGCTGGCACAGGCCGGGCGGCAGAGCCTCTCGGTCGCGACGAAGCGAATGGACACCGCCGTAACGGCCGGAACCGAGCGCGCCCGAGCGCGCTGGGCGCAGGCGGCGCGGCTCAGCGAAAGCCTGTCCTACAAGGCCGTCCTTGGGCGCGGCTATGCCGTGGTCCGAGATAGTGACGGGATGGTGAAAAAACACGCCGCGGATATCGACAGCGGCGAGCATCTGCGCATCGAGTTCGCCGACGGCGAGACCGAGGCGATCGCCGCCGGCGCCGGCGTGTCGAAGCCGAAAGCGCCACCAGCGAAAAAACCGAAAGGCCCCCAATCCCAGGGCAACCTTTTCTAGCCCGGAGCCTGCAGCTCAGAGCGGCCGCGGTCCCGTCGGCGGAAACGGCTTGGGCGGCGGCACGGGTCCGGGCGTCGGATCGGGAATGGGTTCCGGCGTGGGGAACGGCTCGGGAAACGGGCGGGGCGGATTCGCGTTCATGCAGAAACAACTGCGATCCCGGCGCAGGGTTCCCAATGGGGCGTCGATTTTTCGGGATTGGGAAAACTGGTACGGTTGGCTGGGGTTGAACCAGCGACCTCCGGATCCACAATCCGGCGCTCTAACCAACTGAGCTACAACCGCAGGGCTTTCGTTGGCGGTGCATAAGGCCAATCGGACCGAGATTCAAGCCGGTAAGTCGGTAGGTGGCCGCTGAAACGCAGGCAAAGAAAAAGGCCGGCGGGAGGAGGTGCCGACCTTTTTCCTATGTCCGGCCGACGGGAGGAGGTGTCGGCCTTTCAAACCCGCGGTTTGGTGGGAGGAGGATACCGCCCCGCAGGTAGCTCGTTCAGGTCAAGCCGTTCAGGCGACCTTGAATTCTTTCATGGACTTCTCGAAAGCCGACTTCGCCGGCTTGGACACGTCCTCGGCGGCCTTGGTGGAGGCGGCCTGGAAATCCTTGGCCTGCTCGACCATCATTTCGTAGCTCTTGCGCATGTAAGCGGTCTGGAGCTCAAGCATCTCGGAGAGCGACTTGACGCCAACCAGCGCTTCCATGTGGGCGAAATTGGCTTCGGTGCCGGCGCGCAGGGCGGCGATCGACTTCAGCGACAGATCGCTGCCGGCGGTCTTGGCGGTCTCGAAGGTCGATTCGAAAATCTTCTGGGCGTCTTCCATGCCGTTCTTCACCTTTGCGTATGCTTCCTTGGACTGCTCGACGCTCTTTTCGGTCATCGCGCGGAACTGCTCGGATGCCTGGCCGGCGTCGAATGCCGGAAATTCGGTGATTTCAGCGGTCTTTGTGGCTGCCTTGGTCATTTCTGTTTCCCTTTCCGTGCCATCGGCACGTAGTAGCTGTTCGTTTCTGGACCCTATATAGCACCCTGTTTTGTGCATTGCAACATCTGATGCTGCATTGCACTCAAAGAATCGGATTGATACGGGTTAACCACGCCCGCAGGTCGCCGTGCACGAGTCGAGCGAAATGTGGACTTGGCGTCGGGCTTGATATTATTACCAATATGTTAACACCTTGAACCACCGACCGGACAAAGCCTGCTTCATGGACCCGCGCAGCTACTCATATCTGGATGTCTCCGCGCTCGACGGCGTACGTGAGAAACTCGCCGCTGGCGAAGCCGCGCTTGTGGTGCCGGGCGGGCTGGACGAGGTCATCTGGGCAAACGGCCCGGCAGCAATCCTGTTCGGCCATGCAACGATCGCGAGCTTCGTCGGCGGGGATCCGGAATTCTCGGCCGCGGCGCGGCGCCAGATCGCCGCGACACCCGGCTTTCCGAATATCGGCGCCGGCCGCACCATCGCGGTCCGTCTCGCCAAGGGCGTATCGAGCCAGACAGTCATGTTTTCGGCCAGCATCATCGCGCTGCCGGACGGCGAGCAGGCAATCCTGCTTTCGGTGCCGGATGCGCTGGCGGACACGCGCGGCGAAGAGGCACGCGCCGCGCGCGCCATTTCAGGGCTGGCGCCCGATGGCGGCGGCGTCGCTGTCGTGGACGCCTCAGGTGCAGTGCTGGCCGCGTCGGAGGGCTTCGACGAACTCGGCATCGGTGCCGAGACACTGGCCGCGCTGGCAACGGAGGTGGCCGGCGAGGCGGACCGCATGGTCAAGCGCCCGATCGCGACCCCCAAGGGAGAGTTGCCGGCGGGAATCGTGCGCCTGGCCGACGACCCAGCCGTCAGCCTGTTGATGATCGCAAACGATGGCGGGCGCGAAGACGAAGCCCCCGATGAAGAGCCCGCCTCTGCCGCCGCGGTTCCCGGCTCCGCAGCGAACGACGATTCGATCCAGTCGCATGACGAGGAACAAGACGCCGCCCCGGCAGCGGCGGCGCATCCGGAGGAGATCGCTGCTGTCGCAGGCGATGACGTCCCCGTTTCCGGTGCGGCGGACTGCGAGCCCGAGACCGGAGATCGGTCGGACGAAGCGGCCGGTTCGCACGACCGCCCCGACGATGGGTGGTACTTCAACGGACGCGACGCGGAATCCGCGGGAGAGACAACCGAATCCGATGACGCCTCGGAACAGGCGCGCTCGGAGGATGCCAAGGGCACAGAACCGGCATCGGAGATCATGGGCGCGGCGCTCGACCACGCTGCGGCGCCGCTGCGCTTTGTCTGGCGCACCGATGCCGACGGCCGTTTCAGCGCCTTGTCCGACGAATTCCGCTATGCGGTCGGGCCGGAAGCTTCCGACATCGTAGGACGTGATTTCGCGGAGGTGGCCGAGACGTTCGGGCTCGATCCCGACAACGAGATCGCCGGGCTGATGAAACGGCGCGACACCTGGTCGGGCCGTTCCGTGCTGTGGCCGATCGCCGGGACCGATCTGGTGGCGCCCGTCGATCTGGCTGCCCTGCCCGTCTACGGGCGCGACGGGACATTCGAGGGTTTCCGGGGCTTCGGCATTGCGCGCATGGGCGACGCGGTCGTCGACGAAGAGGCACGCGGGCTGTTGCTGACGGGAGAACAGCCGCTCGAGGCGGAGACGGAGGCCGAAGGCGAGACAATCGCCGCACCCGATGATTTCGCCGGTGAGGGCGAAGACCCGTTTCAGGGCGAAGTTCCCGCGCTGGCGCTTGGCGGCACGCAGGAGCGGCGCGAATCCGACAAGGTGATCAGACTGGCCGAGCGGCGCAGCCAGCAGCAGCAACCCAAAGGCCTGTCGAGCAGCGAGCAGCAGAACTTTCAGGAGATCGGGAAGCGGCTGAAGGAAGCAGGCGACGAAGACGATACCACGGTCGCCGGGGAAGATGACGCGGATCCGGCCACGGCCTCAAGCGACGGGGTCGATGCGCGGCAGGAAGACGACAGGCCCGCCGCAGGGACCGAAACCGAGACAGCCGAAACTTCGGCGGATGAAGATAGTGCAAGCGCATCCGAACCCGCCGTTTCGACGGACGACGAAGCCAGCACCGATTTTCTGGACGATCCGGAAGCCCAGACGAGCGAGGACGGCGCGGCCGATCTCCTGGTCGAAGCGGCGGAGGACGTCGTTGGAAACGCCGAGGTTTCGGAAACGAAAACAGCCGACGACGGCACTGACGAGACCGGAGAGGTTGCCGGCGCCGAAGACGGTGCGGATGCCTTGACCGCAGAAGCGGAGACACAAGAGGACGCTCCCGCCGACAGTGTCGAGGACGACGGTCAGACGGCGGAGCCGGAAGCGTCGGACGCAGCCGCGGACGATGGCCCCGATGAAGGGCATACAGAGACGGCGGCCGCCGAGGACAATCCCGCGCCCGGACGCGAGGCCGGCGAACGGCGCGCGCCGGTCGGGCTGTCGGCATTCCTGCCTTCCGCCTTCGCCGGAGGCCTGCCCGGCGACGCGGCGCTTGGCATCGATTCAGCCGTGCTTTCGCGCCTGCCGCTGCCGCTGCTCATCCATTCCGGGGACGAGTTGCACTACGCCAACCGCGAATTCATGAACCTGACCGGCTACCGGTCGCTGGCCGAATTCGATCTGGCCGGCGGAATGGGCGCGATCTTCGCCGATCCCTACGCGGCCGACGGGGCCAGCGACCAGAAGCTGAGGCTGCGCACCCGCGACGGCGCGGAATTCCCGGTCAACGCGTTCCTGCAGTCGGTCGGCTGGCAGGGAGGAAAGGCGCTGCTCCTGGCGTTGCGCCGCGCGGACCAGACGGATGTCGCGCCGGATGCCGCGATGAAGGATCTGGAAACGCGGCTGGCGGAACTCCGCACGATCATCGACACGGCGACCGATGGTGTCATCATCATCGACAATGAGGGCGCGATCCGCTCCGTCTCCAGGCCGGCGGAGGCGCTGTTCGGCTATGATGGCGACGATGTCACGGGCCGTCCCTTCACCTCTCTCTTTGCCATCGAAAGCCAGCGCCCGGCGCGTGAATATCTCGACGGGCTCGCCGGCAATGGGGTCGCCAGCGTGCTGAATGACGGGCGCGAGGTCATCGGCCGCGAATCGCAGGGCCGCTTCATTCCGCTGTTCATGACCATCGGCCGGCTGCCCAACGACAGCGGCTTCTGCGCCGTTCTGCGCGACATCACGCACTGGAAGCGCGCCGAGGAGGAGCTGACGGAGGCGCGTGCAGCCGCGGAGCGGGCGTCGTCTCAAAAGACGGAGTTCCTGGCGCGGGTCAGCCACGAAATCCGCACCCCGCTCAACGCCATCATCGGCTTCTCCGAACTCATGGTCGACGAGAAGTTCGGGCCGATCGGGTCCGATCGCTACCGCGATTACCTGCGCGACATCAACCGATCGGGCAATCACGTGCTCGACCTTGTCAACGACCTGCTCGACATCTCCAAGATCGAGGCAGGCCAGCAGGAACTCTCCTACGAGGCGGTGTCGCTCAACGACGTGCTGGGCGAGGCGGTGGCCATGATGCAGCCGCAGGCGAACCGCGAACGCGTGATCATCCGCTCCAGCTTCGCATCAAACCTGCCCGATGTGGTCGCGGATTTGCGCAGCATTCGCCAGATCGCGCTCAATCTCCTGTCGAATGCTATCCGCTACACGCCGGCGGGCGGGCAGGTGATCGTGTCGACCGCTTATGAATCCAGCGGGGACATCGCCGTGCGGGTGCGCGACACGGGCGTCGGCATGGCGGCCGCGGACATCGAACAGGCGCTGAAGCCGTTCAAGCAGATCAATGCGATGAAACGGCCTCGCGGCGACGGCACCGGCCTCGGCCTGCCGCTGACCAAGGCGATGGTCGAGGCCAACCGCGCGCGTTTCGTGATCCAGTCGACGCCCGGCGAAGGCACTCTGGTCGAGATTGTTTTCCCGTCGCAACGCGTTCTAGCGGACTGACGAAAACTTGATCGCCACAGTCAAATTGCCGCACACCGCCAAGTATCTGAAAACTTGACGATTTTAGTTTAGAATAATTCCAAACTACTGATTTCATTATCATTTCCGTTGACGCAGGGATTGAAATCTTCGAATAGAGGCGGCCGGTCGCACAGGCGACCCTCATTGGCCACTCCGGGGAATTTGAACCCCGCAGCTTTGGAGGTTTTTCATGTCCAGTTCCACATCCCGCAGCGCGCTTACCCGTCTTTCGGCGGCCGCACTTGCCGCGGGCATTGCCTACGTTCCGTTCGCAGCCGTCGCCGCCGAAACGGTGAACATCTATTCCTACCGCCAGCCCGACCTGATCAAGCCGCTGCTCGACGCGTTCACCGCCGAGACCGGCATTGAAACGCAGGTGCTGTTTCTCGATTCAGGCATCGACGAGCGCATTGCGGCGGAAGGCTCGAACTCTCCAGCCGACCTGATCTTCACCGTTGACATCGGCCGCCTGTCGGGCGCCAAGACCGCCGGCGTCACACAGCCGGTCGAGAACGAGACGATCAACGCCAACATCCCGGCGCAGTACCGCGACTCCGAAGGCCACTGGTTCGGCCTCACCACGCGCGGCCGCGTCGTTTACGCCTCCAAGGACCGCGTCGAGCAGGACACGATCACCTACGAGGAGCTCGCCGATCCCAAGTGGGAAGGCAAGATCTGCACGCGTAGTGGTCAGCACGTTTACAACATCGCTCTGTTTGCATCGATGGTTGCCCATCACGGCGCCGAATACACCGAGACCTGGCTCGAGGGGCTGAAGAACAACCTCGCCCGTAAGCCCGACGGCAACGACCGTGGCCAGGCCAAGGCCATCCATGCCGGCGAGTGCGACATCGGCCTCGGCAACACCTATTATGTCGGGCTTATGCAGACCAATGAGAAGGAGCCGGAACAGAAGGAGTGGGCAAACGCGATCAAGGTGCTGTTCCCAAACACCGGCGACCGCGGCACCCACGTCAACATTTCCGGCATGGCGCTCGCCAAACATGCGCCGAACAAGGAAGCGGCCATCAAGCTGATGGAGTTCCTGTCGAGCCCCGAAGGCCAGGAGATCTATGCCGAGCAGGTGTTCGAATACCCGATCGGCCCGGGTACCGAGGCGTCCGACATCGTCAAGGGTTTCGGCGAGATCAAGCCTGACGCGCTGCCGCTCGAGGACATCGCGGCCAACCGCAAGACCGCATCGGAGCTGGTCGACAAGGTTGGCTACAACGACGGGCCGTCCAGCTGAGAGCCGTAGCCGCCAGAAACTGCAAAAGGCCGGATCGGCGATCCGGCCTTTTGCGCATTTCCAGCCTGTGGCAACTTGACCGGGGCTGCGGATGACCGTTCTCGTACCGTCCGGCTACCTGCCGCCGGCCCCGCCACGGGCAGTGAAGCGCAACCGGCACCATGGCGCGGTCGTGCCGGCGCTTCTGGCAGCGGTGATCGCGCTATTGCCGATTGCGGTGGTCATCGCGATTGCGCTGTCGGGCGACGGTTCCGACTGGCCGCACCTCGCACAGCACGTCATTCCGAAATCCACGTCGACAACTCTCTGGCTGCTCGCTCTGGTTGCCGCCGGAACCGCTTCGATCGGCGTCACCAGCGCCTGGATGGTTGTCGCCTACGATTTTCCGCTGAGGCGCACGCTGGCATGGATGCTGGTGCTGCCGCTGGCCGTGCCGCCCTATCTCGCGGCCTATGCATTCGCCGAGTTTCTGCATTTTTCCGGCCCGGTTCAGGGCGCGCTGCGGGCAGTCGCGGGGTTCGAGACGCCGCGCGACTACTGGTTCCCCGAAATCCGGTCGACGCCGGGCGCGGCTTTCGTGCTTTCGATGGTGCTCTACCCTTACGTCTATCTGACCAGCCGCGTGGTCTTCATCATGCAGGGCCGCAATATCGGAGATGTGGCGCGCACGCTGGGTGCTGCGCCGTTGAAGGTTCTGCGAACGGTGCTGTTGCCCGTTGCAAAGCCGGCGATCGCCGCCGGCGTGGCGCTGGTGCTGATGGAGACGCTCAATGATATCGGCGCGTCGAAATATCTCGGCGTCCAGACCCTCACCTATTCGGTCTACACGACCTGGCTGAACCGCGGCAGCCTGGAAGGCGCTGCCCAGATCGCCCTTACGATGCTGGTCATCGTGGCGGCGGTCCTGCTGATGGAACAATGGGCGCGGCGGCGTCAGCGCTTCCATGTCGGGCGCGGGTCGCAGATGAACGCTCACCCTCCCCGCGTCAGGCTGACGGGTGTCCGCGCGGCGCTGGCGACGCTGGCGACGGCGGCGCCGGTCGGCTTCGGGTTCGGCGTCCCGGTCTACATATTCGGGGACTATGCCTCGCGGCGGCTTTACCAGCTTGCGGAACCCGATCTCGCCGACGCTTTGATGAACAGCATCATCGTGGCCTCGAGCGCCGCGGTCATTACCGTTTTCGTCGCACTACTCCTCATTCACGCCGCGCGGCTCGTACGTTCGAAGCCGGTCGCGATCGCCACCAGGCTCGCCATGGTCGGCTACGCGCTTCCCGGAACGGTGCTCGGCCTCGGCCTCCTGTTCGCGCTGGCGCGCATCGACAACACGATCGACGCATGGGCGCGCGATCTGTTCGGCGTCTCGACCGGCCTGCTGTTCACCGGATCGGCGGCGGCCGTCGTTCTCGTCTGCTCGATCCGGTTTCTCGCATTGGCGGAAGGCGCATTGCGTGGCGGCATCGAAAAGCTGCCGCCGCATCTGGACGAAGCGGCGCGCAGCCTGGGACGCTCGCCCACCCGCAGCGCGGTCGGCGTGATGCTGCCGCTCCTGAAGCCTGCCGTGTTCACGGCCGCGGTGCTGGTCTTCGTCGATACGGTGAAGGAATTGTCGGCCACGATCCTGTTGCGGCCTTTCGGCTTCAACACGTTGGCGACGTCGGTGTTCGAGGACGCCTCGCGCGGGGCGGTCGAAGACGGCGCGATGGCGTCGCTTGCCATCATCGCGACGTCGATCGTGCCGGTGATCCTGCTGTCAGGAGCATTGATGCGGGACCGCGACGCAAATCTTTAGAGCCAGTCGAATTCCGGGCAAAAAGAAAGGCGCCCCGGAAGGCGCCCAAATTGAATTCTATGGCTGTCAGAGCGGGCTCGTTCGAATGTCGAATTCGCGTCAATCTGTGGGCGTGACTATCGTCGCCCGCCCGTTAACAAGTCCTTACCGGGCCGTTTAGAAGTTTACGCTTCTGTACCACTCCTGAAATCGAGGTAAATTTCCGCGCTACCATTCGTTAACCCTGCGGGCAGCCTATTGCGCCAGCTGCGGGAGGTCGCGGAACAGTTCCAGAGCCTCCGGATTGGCCAGCGCCTCGCGGTTCTTGACGCCGCGCCCGTGCACGATATCGCGGACCGCAAGCTCGGTGATCTTGCCGGATTTGGTGCGCGGAATGTCCGCCACGGCTACGATGCGCGCGGGAACGTGACGCGGGCTGGCGCCGGTGCGGATCTTGTCGCGGATCTTCTTTTCCAGCGCTTCGTCGAGCGCGACGCCGTCGGCCAGGCGGGCGAACAGCACCACCCGCACATCGTCCTGCCAGTCCTGGCCGATGCAGATCGCTTCCAGCACTTCGGGAAGCTGCTCGACCTGGTTGTAGATTTCGGCCGTGCCGATGCGCACGCCGCCGGGATTGAGAGTGGCGTCGGAACGGCCATGGATGATCATGCCGCCATGCCCGGTCCATTCGGCGAAGTCGCCATGGCACCACACATTGTCGAAGCGCTCGAAATAGGCGGAGTGGTATTTGGAGCCGTCCGGATCGTTCCAGAACATGATCGGCATCGCCGGGAAGGGTCTGGTGCAGACCAGTTCGCCTTTTTCCTGCTTCACCGGATGGCCGTCATCATCCCAGACATCGACGGCCATGCCGAGACCCGGCCCCTGGATTTCGCCGGACCAGACCGGCCTGGTCGGCACGCCGAGCACGAAGCACGAAACGATGTCGGTTCCGCCCGAGATCGACGCCAGATGCACGTCGTCCTTGATGCCCGAATAGACGAAGTCGAAGCCCTCCGGCGACAGCGGCGATCCGGTCGAGGAGATGACGCGGACGCTTGCGAGGTCGTGGGTCTTTTTCGGTTCCAGCCCAGCCTTGCGCACCGAGTCGATGAACTTCGCCGAGGTGCCGAAATAGGTCATGCGCTCGGCCTGGGCAAAATCGAAGATCGCGTTGCCGTCGGGATAGAAGGGCGAGCCGTCATAGAGCAGCAGCGTTGCGCCGGAGGCCAGTCCGCTGACCAGCCAGTTCCACATCATCCAGCCGCAGGTGGTGAAATAGAAGAAGTGGTCACCCGGCCTGATCCCGGCGTGCAGGCGCTGTTCCTTCACATGCTGGATCAGCGTGCCGCCGGCCGAATGCACGATGCATTTGGGAATGCCGGTCGTGCCCGACGAAAACAGGATGTAGAGCGGATGCGAAAACGGCAGCCGCTCGAACTGCAACGGGGCCGGCGAAAACGCAGCCGTGGCCGCCTCCAGCGCCTCAGCCCCTTCGATCTTCGCCGCCACCGCTTCGGCCTGGCCGAGATAGTCCACGATCAGCGTGGCGCGGACCGTCGGCAGTTTGGTCAGAACCTCGGCGAGCTTGCCGGCAACATCGATGGTCTTGCCATTGTAGTAGTAGCCGTCGGGCGCGATGAAGACCGTCGGTTCGATCTGGCCGAAACGATCGAGCACGCCCTGCGTGCCGAAATCGGGCGAACAGGACGACCACACGGCTCCCAGCGACGTGGCGGCGAGCATTGCCGCCACCGTCTCGGGCATGTTCGGCATCATGGCGGCGACGCGGTCGCCTGCCTTCACGCCCCTGGCGCGCATGAATTGCTGGATTAGCGAGACCTTGTCGATCAGTTCGGCCCAGGACCAGCGGCGGTTCACCTTGTCCTCGCCGCGGAAGACGATGGCATCGCCGCCGCCGGCCTTGGCCAACAGGTTCTCCGCGAAGTTCAGGCGGGCGTCGGGAAAGAACTGGGCGCCGGGCATTTTGTCGCCATTCAACAGAACCGTGCCGCCCTGCTCGCCGACGACGCCGCAATAATCCCAGACCAGCGGCCAGAAGGATTCCCTGTCATCGACCGACCATGCGTGCAGCGCCTCAAAGTCCGCCAGTTCGCGCCCGGCCAGCTTTGAGGCCTCCGCCATGAACTCGTTCATTGCGGACTTTTCCACGGCGTCGGGGGACGGCGTCCAAAGAGGCACGGTTTGCGGCATGGGGTTTCCTCCTGTCAGGCGGCCTGCTTATGACGCGCGTTCCCGAAACCGGCAAGAGGTTGGAAATACCTATAGGCACGGGCCAAGGCGATTGGACGCGAACCGCCCTCTCACCGCCAAACGCCATCGCGAAGCCATAAATGCTTGAAATGCGTTGTGAGTTGTTTACGCAGAAGCAGGGCTTGGGAATGCCGGCAAACCGTCCCGGCTTTGGATACGAGGCAACATGCCGCGACCGGTGGTGAAGAGGCTGGCCTGGGGGGCCGGCGCGATCGTAGTGATCGCGGCGCTGATACTGGCCGCGTTGCCCTTCGTCGCATCCACGCAGATTGTCCGCGACCGGATCGCGCAGGAGCTCACCGAGTGGACCGGCTATCGCGTCACGCTGGGCGCTGAGACCAGCATAGAGGTGTGGCCGGTCATCACCGCGCGTCTGACCGACGTGACCTTTTTCGAATTCGGACGCGGCGGCGAGCCGGTCGCTCGAGTCGAAAGGATTGACGCCGCTCTGGCGGCCTTTGCGGCGCTGGGCGGCGATATCGTTTTTACCCAGCTTCGGCTGGTGCGCCCGACATTCACGGTGGCGGCCGAAGCGCTGCCGCCCGCGCCGGTCAGTTCCGGGCGTGGCCGGATCGCCGACGCGATGGCGAAGGCGCGCGCCATCGTGGCGCAAAATCCGGCCGAGCCGGACACCTCGCAACTGCCTTCGGACGCCCTCGGCACCGTCGAAATCGTGGAGGGCAAGCTCTCAATATCCCGCCACGGTGCGGATACCGAACTGCTGTCGAGCATGACCGGCAAGCTGCAATGGGCCGCCTTCAACCGGGCCGCCTCCGTCTCGGTCTCGGCGATATGGCGCGGCGAGCTCGTCAATGTGAATTTCAGCTCGCAACAACCGTTGCTTCTGCTTGCCGGCGCCGCCGCGCCTGCGACCGTCGCGCTCGAATCATCGCCGCTCAGCCTGACCTATGAAGGTCTTGCCAACCTCGGCAAGGATGGCTTCGTTCAGGGAAAGGGCAAGCTGTCGTCGCCGTCATTGCGCCGCATGCTGGAATGGTCGGGCAACGAGATCACGCCGGGCGCGGCGATCGGAGCGATCTCGCTCGATGCCAATGTCAGCGGGTCCGTTCGCCGGCTGAACCTGTCGGAAGCGACGGTGACGCTTGACGGAAATCCGAGCCGCGGCACGCTCGAAATAGCCTTCGGCGAAACCGTGCCGCTGGTTGCGGGCACGCTGGCGTTCGACACGATCAACCTGCAATCGTTCCTGTCCGCCTTCTCCGCGCTGACGCCCGACCGATGGGGCCGCTACAGCACCATTGACGGCAAGGTCGCCGAACAGATGAGCCTCGACTTGCGGCTTTCGGCCGACACGGCGACCGCCGGCACCCTGTCCTTCACCGACGTTGCCGCGTCCGCGCAGATCAAGGGCGGGCTAGCGGCTTTCGACATTTCCGACGCGCAGGCATTTGGCGGCACGGTGCAGGCCGGGTTCCGCATCGATCAGCCGGGACCCGCCAGCCGCGTGGAGGTCCGTCTGCGCGGGATCGGAATCGATCTCGGCGCGCTGGCCAAAACGATGCAGGTCAGCCATCTGATGCCGATCGCGCGTGGCGACCTGATGATGTCGCTGAAGGGCGACGGCAATGACTGGCTGTCCATCATGCGAACGGCGCAAGGCACGTTTTCCGCCAATCTGGGAGCCGGAGCCATGGCCGGCCTGGACCTGGCGGCATTTTCGGAAAAGGCGCGCAAGGGCGAATTCTTCCCGCTCGACGAGATTTCGGGCGGATCGATCGCATTCGACAGCCTCAACGTGAAGGCAAAGATCGAGAACGGGACCGCCCGGCTCGAAAACGCCGAGATCAGAAGCGCGGGGCAGCTTGTGACGCTCCGCGGGCTGGTTCCCCTGCCCGGCCGGGGTCTTGCGCTTTCGGGCTCGATCAGTCCCATGGCCCAAACCGAGGCGTCCGATCGCGAGCGGATGCTGTTCTTCATCGGCGGATCGTGGGACTCGCCCTACGTATCCCCCGTCATCCCGACTCCTGCGGAATAGGTTGGTGTCGGGGTCCTAGAGCGTACCTTGCTCAACCGCCATCGCGCTGCGCGGCCTGCTCGTCGCGGGCGCGCTGCACATCGCGTCTCTTGTTGACGACGGACGCGATCAGCACGCCGCTGGCGACAACCGCGATGAGCAGCGTACACACCGCGTTGATCTCGGGCGTCACGCCAAGGCGGACCTGGCTGTAGATTTTCATCGGCAGCGTTGTCGCGCCCGGTCCCGAGGTGAAGCTGGCGATGACGAGATCGTCGAGCGACAGCGTGAAGGCGAGCATCCAGCCCGAAACGACGGCCGGCAGGATCACCGGCAGCGTGACCTGGATGAATGTGCGCGTCGGCGTGGCGCCGAGGTCCATCGCGGCTTCCTCCAGCGACCGGTCGAAGGTGAGCAGGCGCGACTGCACGACGACCGCCACGAAGCACATGGAGAACGTGATGTGGGCGAGCGTCACGGTGAGAAAACCGCGGTCGAGGCCAACCGCCACGAACAGAAGCAGCAGCGACAGGCCGGTGATGACTTCGGGCATCACGAGCGGCGCGAACACCATGCCGGTGAAGAGGACACGTCCCCGAAAGCGCGTGTAGCGCGTCAGCGCGATCGCGGCGAGCGTGCCGAGCACGGTGGCGACACTGGCCGATATCAACGCCACCCGGAAGGTGACCCAGGCGGCGTCGATCAGCCCCTGATTGGAAAAAAGCTGGATATACCATTTGGTCGAAAAGCCGGACCACACAGTGACGAGCCGGGATTCGTTGAACGAGTAGATGACCAGCAGCAGGATCGGCAGGTAGAGGAAGGCAAAACCCGCCACCAGCGAGACGATATTGAACCTGGTGAGCCCGTTGTTCATCCCGCTCTACCCTTGCGCGCGGGCCTGCGCCCGCTGGAACAGCATGATCGGCACGACGAGGATCAACAGCAGGATGATGGCCACGGCGGAGGCCAGTGGCCAGTCCCGGTTGTTGAAGAATTCGCTCCACAGCGTCTTGCCGATCATCAGCGTGCGCGAACCGCCGAGCAGATCGGGAACGACGAATTCGCCGACGGCGGGGATGAATACCAGCAGGCAGCCGGCGGCGACGCCCGGCAAGGACAGCGGGAAGGTGATCTTCCAGAACGCGGACAGCGGCGTGCAGCCGAGGTCTTGCGCGGCCTCGATCAGCGAATGGTCCATCTTTTCGAGCGTCGCATAGAGCGGCAGCACCATGAACGGCAGGTAGGAATAGACGATGCCGATATAGACTGCCCGGTTGGTGTTCATGATGATCAGCGGATCGTCGATAACGCCGAGCGCGAAGAGAAGCTGATTGAGCAAACCCTCCGGCTTGAGAATGCCGATCCAGGCATAAACGCGGATCAGAAAGCTGGTCCAGAACGGCAGGATGATCAGCAACAGCAACGTGGTGCGCAGCGACTGCGGCGCGCGCGCCATGCCGTATGCAATCGGATAGCCCACCAGCAGCGCCAGAACGGTGGAGTTGAATGCGATCTTGAGGCTGGAAAGATAAGCAACCGACAAATAGGGCCGATCGTAAAAATCGGCAGCAAAGCCGCTCTGGCACAGACTCTCGCCCACGCCGATGTAGCCCAGCAGGTCGCACATCAGCAGCTGGAAATTCTCGAGATCGAACTCGCCGAGCCGTCCGAGGAATTCACGGATGCCGTCGACCGCCGGCGTGTAGGGCGGCATGGATATCGCCAGGTCCGACAGCGATATCTTGAAGACGATGACGAAGGGAACGAGGAAGAAGAAGAGCAGCCAGAGATAAGGAATGAGGATGACGAGCCGGCTGGCGATTGCGGGAATGAGGCGGTTCATGCCGCCCTACCGCGCCAGCACGACGCCGGCATCCGGCGCAAAACTGATCCAGGCCCGGTCATCCCAGGTCAGCGGGTCATCCATGAGACGCGAGCTGTTGAGCATGGCGGATTTGACGACCTGTCCGCCATCCAGCTTCACATAATAGATCGTCATGTCGCCCAGATAAGCGATGTCGTAGACAGATCCCGCCATCGCATTGGGTGCGCCGTCTCCCGGATCGCGCGAAGAGACACGCATCTTTTCCGGCCTGATCGCGAAGGCGACATGATCGCCCGCTGCCGCATCGCCGGCATTGTCGGCCGATATCATCCCACCGCCATCCTGCGCGATGCGGACGCCGGTCCCGGCTCGCTCGGCGACCGTGCCTTCGAACATGTTCACGGAGCCGACGAATTCGGCGACAAACCGCGTCGCCGGCGCCTCGTAGACCTCGGCGGGCGTCGCGACCTGCATCACCTCGCCCTTGTCGAGAATGGCGATGCGGTCGGCCATCGTCATCGCCTCCTCCTGATCATGCGTGACGACGACGAAGGTGAGACCCAGCTGCTGTTGAAGATCGGTGAGCTCGAACTGGGTCTCCTCGCGCAGCTTCTTGTCGAGCGCTCCCAGCGGTTCGTCCAGAAGCAGCACCTTGGGCTGCTTGGCGAGCGAGCGGGCGAGCGCGACACGCTGGCGCTGGCCGCCGGACAACTGATGCGGCTTGCGCTTGGCGAATTGCTCCAGCTTGACCAGCTTCAGCATCTCGCCGACGCGGGCGGCAATCTGGTCGCGCGGCATGCGGTCCTGTTTCAGTCCGAAGGCGATATTGGCTTCCACGGTCATATGCGGAAACAGCGCATAGGACTGGAACATCATGTTGACCGGCCGCCGGTAGGGCGGGATGCCGCTCAGGTCCTGTCCGTCGAGCAGAATACGGCCGGCGGTGAGCTCCTCGAACCCGGCCAGCATTCTCAGCAATGTCGTCTTGCCGCAGCCCGATGCGCCGAGCAGCGCAAAAAATTCCCGCTCATAGATGTCGAGCGACAGGTCGTTGACGGCAACAAAGTCGCCGAACTTCTTGGTGACGTTCTCGAATCGGATGTACGGCTTGGCGTCAGAATCCTCCCATGGTGCGAAGCTCCTGCGGATGCTGCCAAGCGATTTCATGGATTGCCCGCCCATATGAAAAGATACCGACCGCGCCGGCGGCGCGGCCGGGGCGTCTGCTATTGACCGGTGACCACGCGGGTCCACAGTCGAGTCATGAGGCGCTGGGTACGCGGGTCGGGCGGAACAGTCGTAAAGAGATTGTCCAGCGTCGCCTCGTCGGGATAGACCGCCGGATCGTCGATCACGTCGGGCTCCAGGAACTCCTGCGAAGCCTTGTTGCCGTTGGCGTAGAAGACATAGTTCGACGCCTTGGCGATCACCTTGGGATCCATGATGTAGTTGAGGAAGATATGTGCTTCCTCGAGATGGGCAGCGTCGGCCGGGATGGCCATCTGATCGAACCACATCTGCGCGCCTTCCTTCGGGATGGCGTAATCGATCACCACGCCCTGATCGGCTTCCGCCGCGCGGTCGCGCGCCTGGAACACGTCGCCCGACCAGCCGACGGCCACGCAGATGTCGCCATTGGCCAGCGCGCTGATATATTCGGACGAGTGGAATTTGCGGACATGGGGCCGGATCGACAGCAGCAATTCCTCGGCCTTGGCCAGTTCGTCCGGGTCGGTGCTGTTGATGTCGAGCCCCAGATAGTTCAGCGCCGCGGGAATCATCTCGGCCGGCGCGTCAAGCATGAAGACGCCGCAATCGGCCAGCTTGGAGATCATCTCCGGGTTGAAGATCACGTCCCAACTGTCGACGCGCTCGATGCCCAGGGCGTCCTGCACCTTGCGCACATTGTAGCCGATACCGGTGGTGCCCCACATGTAGTTGATGGAGTATTCGTTGCCCGGATCGTATTTCTCGGTCCGCTCCCCGATGGTCTCCCACATATGTTCGATATTGGGCAGCTTCGACTTGTCCAGCTTCTGGAAAACGCCGGCCTGTATCTGGCGCGCCAGGAACGTGCCGGTCGGCACCACGACGTCGTAGCCGGTGCTGCCGGCAAGCAGCTTGGTTTCCAGTATCTCGTTGGAATCGAAGACGTCGTAGACGACCCTGATGCCGGTTTCGGCGGTGAACTCTTCGAGGATCGACTCGTCGATATAATCCGACCAGTTGTAGACATTCACCACGCGATCCTGTGCAAGCGAAGTACCCGTGAATGCCACGACCGCCACGAAGGCGCCCGAAACGAGGAATGACCTGCGAAGCATCCTGTTCTCCTCTGTCAGCGTTGTTGTGCACCGCGCAATCAGACCGGTAGCGGGTGCTGTTTCCAATCAGCCTATTGGCGTTGAGGCAGTGCGACAAGGCACAATCTGCCGCACGCCGCTATAGATAAGTCGTGCGTTCGAGTGGCGTTATCTCACCCAAGAAGGCGAGGATTTCAGCGCGCTTCAGGTCGCGGTAGACCTTGGCGAGCAGCGGGCCCAGCGCGCGGTCGATGAAGCCGCTCTTGGCGGTCAGCTGAAGCGCATCGTCCATATCGTCGGGCAGATAAAGCCCGTCCTCGTCATAGGCGTTGCCTTCCACCGGCGGCGGCGGGACCATGTCGCCCTCGATGCCTTCCACCATGCCCTGCAGGAGCGCGGCCATGACCAGATAGGGGTTGGCGTCGGCGCCCGCGATGCGATGTTCGACGCGCCGGTTCTCCTCCGTCGAGACCGGAATGCGCAGCGCCACCGAGCGGTTGTTTTCGGCCCACACGGCGCGCGTCGGCGCGTAGGAACCGGGCGTGATGCGGCGGAATCCGTTCCAGGTATTGATGAACAGAAGCAGCGATTCCGGCATCGATTTCAGAAGCCCCGCAACCGCCGCCTCAAGCTTTCTGCGCCCGTCCGGGCCAGCGAAGATGTTGTTGCCATCGCCGTCAAGCATGGATGCATGCACATGCATGCCGTTGCCGGCATATTCCAGGAACGGCTTGGCCATGAAGGTCGCCGTCAGCCCGTGCGCCCGCGCGCTGCCGATCACGATGCGCCTCAGCATGATGACGTCGTCGGCGGCCCGCAGCGGGTCGGAACGGTGCTTGAGATTGACCTCGAACTGACCGGGCGCGGCCTCCTTGATGATGGTGTCGATCGGCAGGTCCTGCGCGTCGGCGGCATCGCGGATCATGTCGAAAAGATCGGCATGCTCGGCTAGGTCGTCGAGACCGTACATGCGCAGCCGGTCAGGGCCGGCGGTCGCGCCGACGGGTCCGGGCATGCCGTCGTCCCAGTCAGTCTCGGGGTCGAGCAGGTAGAACTCCAGCTCGAAGGCAACGACGGGAAACAGCCCTTTTTCGTTGATTTCGGCAATCTTCTTCTTCAGCACCTGGCGCGGATCGGCCATGAACGGCTCGCCTTCCGGCGTGAAGGTCTGCAACAATACCTGCGCGGTCTTGCGCTTGGCCCACGGCACGATCGACAGGGAGCCGTGCGTGGCGCGGCAATAGCCGTCCTTGTCGCCGGTCTCGATATGGAGACCGGTCTCCACGACCTCGCGCCCCCAGACGTCGAGGCCATGCAGCGACATCGGGAAATTGACGCCTTCCTGAAACGCCTTCTTCAGCGAATCGCCGGGCGCCCACTTGCCGCGCATCACACCGTTGGGGTCGACCAGCAGGAATTCGACCGCCTCGATGTCGGGATGTTCGGCGACAAAGGCCTCATATTCGGCCCGGTGTTCGGCCGAGGTGAAGCCCTGGAGGTCACCGGCCTTGTCTACGCCGGGAGCGCCGGGATCTGGCGCAAGCGCGGGTTTGTCGACGATTTGGGAAACAGGTTCGGCCTTGCCGGCTACCGTGTTCTGCAAGATGTGCCTGCCGCGCCATTGACGATCAGCCAAGGTGGCCCGGCAGCGTCGGGACTGTCAATGGCGCATCGGCTTGCGCCCAACCGGCGCGATGCCCGGCGTCAAGGAGCCCGCAGCCAGGGGAAGCGGCGCGCGACGCGCGACGGTTTCGTCTCACCTGAGTTGCTCAGTGCCCAATCCCTGCGGCGCGCTTCACTGCGGCCGGCATTGCCATACTGGATCACTGCCATTGCCACCATGTAGTCGATCATATCGAACTCCATCCTTTTCATGAATGGCAGATAGAACGTGAAAAGACGCGCTTGAAGCGCAGGAATTCGCATTATATCATTCAGAAATGAAAAACGTATCATGGGATGACCTGCATATCTTCGTCGCCGTCGGACGCACCGGGAGCCTTTCGGCGGCGGCCGCACGGCTCGGCTCGAGCCCGGCCACCGTCGGCCGGCGCATGGTGACGCTTGAGCAGGCAGTCGGCCGGCCGCTATTCGTGCGCCGGCAGACCGGCTACGCGCTCACCGCCGACGGCCGCACACTGCTCGACAAGGCGCTGGCGATGGAAAACGGCGCACAGTCGATCAGCGACTGGCTGGCGGCCGATGGCGCTCGCTCGATCGTGCGCATTTCGGCGGGTACCTGGACGGCGAACTTCTTCGCCGCCAATTTCGGCAAGCTGTGGAAGCCGGACGATCCGTTCCGCATCGCCTTCAAGACGACGGAAGCCAAGCTCGACATCGCCCACAGGGAGGTCGAAATCGGCATCCGCAATGCTCCGCCCGACAGCGCCAATCTGGCCGCGCGCCGCACCGTTTCGCTGGCGCAGGCGCCGTTCCGGGCGCGCAACCATCCCAATGCCGGACGCGAAGAGTGGGTCGCGATCGCACCTGAGGACATCGCGACGCGCTCGGCGCGGTGGGTCAGCGAGCAGCCGGGCATCGTCATCGCCGCGTGGGCCAACACACCGCGCACACTGCATGACCTGATCCGCGCCGGCGTCGGCAAGGGCCTCCTGCCCTGCTTCGCCGGCGACCGCGACCCGCTTCTGGAACGCGCCGGCGAACCGGTCGCGGAACTTGCAGAATCACAGTGGATCGTCATGCACAATGACGACCGCCACCGCGCCGACGTGCGCACCGTGATCGACCGCATCGTGGCCTTGGTGACCAAGCATGCGGCACTGTTTGCCGGCGAAAGGCCGATGGGTGACGGCTAGCCCGGCAACGCCGGAAGAGGCCCGGTCTACGACCAGTTGAACGCCAGTGGCGCTTCGCGGAAGGCGAAGCGGTCGAGAGCAAGTTCAGTCCGGCCTGACCATCGCCCGGGGCAACAACGCGGAACGCATTGCCGTACGCGGCCATTACTGCTTTGCTATGATTTTCTGGAGGACATGCAGATGAAGGCTGCCTGGTACGAGCGCAACGGCCCCGCGCGGGATGTGCTCGTCGTTGGAGACGTCGATATGCCGGAGCCGGCAGCGGGCGAGGTGCGGGTCAAGCTCGCCACCTCCGGCGTCAATCCTTCCGACGTCAAGGGCAGGCGCGGCCGGCCGCCGGGCGGCCCGCGGATCATACCGCACAGCGACGGCGCGGGCGTTATCGACGCGGTCGGCAACGGCGTGTCGCACGCGCGCACCGGCGAGCGGGTCTGGATCTGGAACGGCCAGTGGAAGCGCACGGACGGCACGGCGGCGGAGTATATCTGCGTGCCCGAGCGGCAGGCCGTGCGCCTGCCCGGCAATGTCGATTTCGCTGCCGGCGCGTGCCTTGGAATTCCGGCGCTCACGGCGCTCCATGCCGTCACGCTCTGCGGAAAGGTAGCAGGCAAGACGCTGCTGGTCACAGGAGCAGGGTCGGCCGTCGGCTACTACGCCACGCAAATGGCCAAGCTGCAGGGTGCGCGCGTCATCGGAACCGCGTCGGACAAGCGCACGGATCACGCGCGGTCAGCGGGCGCCGATTTCATCATCGACTACAAGAGCAAGGACGTGACCGAGGTCGTAAAGCATCTGACGCGCGGCGAGAGCGTGCACGGCATCATCGACATGGATCTGTCCTCGACAGCTTCGCTGATTGCGGACGCCATCATGCGCCCGCACGGCACGATCGTCTGCTATGGGTCGAACCAGGCCGGCGACATCCCGATCTCGTTTCCGGCAATGCTGTGGAACAGCTACACGCTGCGTGTCTTCCTGGTCTACGAACTCCCCCAGGAAGTGCGCAGCGCGGCGATTACCCAACTCGGCAAGATGCTGGCCGGTGGCGAGCTGAAGCACTCGATCGGCGCGCGCTTTCCCCTGCGCGATATCGCCGCCGCGCATGAGGCGGTCGAGGAAGGCAAGGTCAACGGCAACGTGGTGCTCGATATCGGGTAGGCGAGGTGGACGAGGGTCTTTCGAAGAGTTCAGTGGGCAGGCAACTTCGATGAACATCCGGCCAGACCACAAGGCTCAGGAAATCGCCCTTCGAATGTGGAAAGTGCCCCGATGTCTGCACGTTCCAATCGCTGCCGTCGATGAAGCAGCCATAGAAACCTACATCGGTGAGATTGAAAAAGAGCGGCAGAACCGGTCCGGCCTCAAAGCCCTTCTGGTACGCATTCCCCCGCCCCCGCCTCGGGACGATCGGCTACGCATATGGAATTTGCCCGGGGCGCTGGAATTCTTCAGCCCTCGGCAAGTTTGGGTGGACATCGACCACAACGGCTATCGGACTGCGTACAAGAAACTATTGCCGGATCGGGATATTGCCGGTTTGGTTCTGAGTCACGCCATGAACCGGAAAACTGCACATTCCAAGGGCTACCAGTTCGTCCGGCTTACTCCGGTATCGGGCAGCAACAACACGAGTAGCGGGTTCTCCGAAGGGTGGGCCGTGGACCGCTACACCGCCGACGAGCGAGAACATGAGAGGAAACGCCAAGGCGCCCATATCCAGTATGCCGATCTCAGCGATTTGATGCTGATGGCTGACCTACGCATCGGCTTTGGCATGATGGAGCGGGTGAATGAAGGTCAGCGACTAATCGACCCGGAGCGGCCATGAGAGAGTGCGTCGCCGCGGATCCCATCGCCTACTGAAAATCGAACGCCGACAGCCCGGTCACCATCTCGTCGAGCCCCAGCGGACGCGTCACCGGCGGTTCGGCGCGGGCAAGGCAGCCCTGACGTTCGCACAGCCGGCAGGCGGGGCCAATCGCGGTAGCGGGAGCCGCACCCACCTTGCCGCCTGACGCCGCGCCGGGAAGTGCTGCGCCGTAGACGATCTCGTTCCGGAATCCGATATCGCAGCCAAGCAGGAGGGCGGTGCGGCGGGGCCGCTCGTTGAACGCGCCCTGCGGCCCTTCCAGCGTTCGGGCGATGGTGAGGAACTCCGCGCCGTCCGGCATCTCTACCGCCTCCACCATCACCTGCCCGGGCTGGCCGAATGCGGCGTGGACGGCGAGTTTGGGACAGCCGCCGCCGAAGCGCGCCTGCGGGAACCCTTGAGCGCCGGCGCGGCGAAAACGGTTTCCGGCACTGTCGACCTCAAGCATGAAGAACGGAACGCCGGCGGCACGCTCGCGGCCCAGCATGGTCAGCCGGTTCGCCGCCTGCTCGAAGGAGACGCCGAAACGCGAACGCAGCACGTCGATATCGTAGCGGGCGCGGACGGCCGCTTCGAGAAACGGCTTGTATGGCATCATCAGCGCATGCGCGGCGTAGCGCGCCAGTTCAAAACGGGCGAGCCGCCGCGCCTCGTCGGACGAAAGCTTCAGCGCCTTCAGCTCGCCGCCGATCGCCACCGACATGCGCATCAGCGAGGCCTCCATCGCCACCTCGCGAAGCTGATCGAACGGCGACAGGCGCTCGGAGATGAACAGACGCTGCGAATGGCGGTCGTAGCGGCGGCGCCAGTTGGGCATGGTCGCAACCGGCAACACGCGCACCACAATGCCGTGCTCGGCCTTCAACCACGCCTTCAGCGCCCCCGGCAGATCGTCGCCGGGCCTGAGCAGGGCGGCGAAGGCTTCGGCCTCGTCCTCAAGCGCCGGGAAATGGTTCGGGCGCCGCTCGAAGACCTCACGCACCTCGTCGATCGGCAGCCTGGCGCCGGCGATCGACGTCGCGCGGCCTTCGCGGGCGAGCAGGTCCGACAGGTCTGTCAGCCGCTCCGCCTGTTCCCGATAGGCGCGGAACAGCTTCACCATCGCCGCCATCGCGTTGGGCGCTGCCTCCGCCACTTCGATCAGTTCGGTGTCGCCGGGCAGTTCGCCGGCCAGCAACGGGTCGGCGAAGACCTCGCGCAGCGCCGTCACGTTCAGCCCCGCATCGGCCTGCAGTTCGTCGGGCTCGACCTTGTAGACGGAGGCGAGCTTGAGGATGAGCTGCACCGTCAGCGGCCGCTGGTTGCGCTCGATCAAGTTGAGATAGGAGGGCGAAATCCCCAGCCCCTCGGCCATCGCCGTCTGGGTCAGGCCCTTGTTGGTGCGGATGCGGCGGATGCGCGGACCCGCGAAGATTTTCTGCTCGGCCATGGCCCGGTCTTTACATCATTTACAACCCGCGCACAGGTGGCAGGTTTTACAAACGTGACAAATTTACAGAGGCACTCTGTCAAAAGCAATACAGACTTACGCGAATTTATGGAGCCTTTTCCGCTATTTCCTCGTTTGTATCGCAATGCAGTGTAAAAAACACACCGAACGGGGCGCGCCCAAGACCGCCTTGCAGCAGCAATCAAGTTTCGATCGGAGATCGCCATGACAGATTTTTACAATCTCGTTCCTTCCGCGCCCGAAGGCCGCTTCGACGGCATCGAGCGGCCCTACAGCCCGGACGATGTCGTGCGCCTGCGCGGTTCGCTGCCGATCCGTCATACGCTGGCTGAAGCCGGCGCCAACCGGCTGTGGAAGCTGATCCACGAAGAGGATTTCGTGAACGCGCTCGGCGCGCTGTCGGGAAACCAGGCCATGCAGATGGTGCGCGCCGGGCTGAAGGCTATCTACCTGTCCGGCTGGCAGGTCGCCGCCGACGCCAACACCGCGTCCGCGATGTATCCCGACCAGTCACTCTACCCGGCCAATGCCGGCCCGGAGCTCGCCAAGCGCATCAACAAGACGCTGCAGCGCGCCGACCAGATCGAGACGTCGGAAGGCAACGGCCTTTCGGTCGACACCTGGTTCGCGCCGATCGTCGCCGACGCCGCAGCCGGCTTCGGCGGGCCGCTCAACGCCTTCGAGCTGATGAAGGCCTATATCGAGGCGGGTGCGGCCGGCGTCCATTTCGAGGACCAGCTTGCTTCGGAAAAGAAGTGCGGCCATCTCGGCGGCAAGGTTCTGATCCCGACCGCGGCGCACATCCGCAACCTGACCGCCGCGCGGCTCGCCGCCGACGTGATGGGCGTGCCGACGCTGATCATCTGCCGTACCGACGCCGAAGCCGCGAAGCTGATCACGTCGGACATCGACGAGCGCGACCAGCCCTTCGTCGACTACGATTCAGGCCGCACGGTCGAGGGCTTCTACAACGTCAAGAACGGCATGGAGCCCTGCATCGCCCGCGCCATCGCAATGGCGCCCTATTCCGATCTCATCTGGATGGAGACTTCCAAGCCGGATCTGGAGCAGGCGAAGAGGTTCGCGGAAGCCGTGCGCAAGGAGCATCCGAACCAGCTTCTGGCCTACAATTGCTCGCCTTCCTTCAACTGGAAGAAGAATCTGGACGACGCCACCATCGCCAGGTTCCAGCGCGAGCTGGGCGCGATGGGCTACAAGTTCCAGTTCATCACCCTGGCCGGCTTCCACCAGCTCAATTACGGCATGTTCGAGCTCGCGCGGGGTTACAAGGACCGGCAGATGGCGGCCTATTCGGAGCTGCAGCAGGCGGAATTCGCGGCCGAGGCCAACGGCTACACCGCGACCAAGCACCAGCGCGAGGTCGGCACCGGCTATTTCGACGCGGTGTCGATGGCGATCACCGGCGGCCAGTCGTCGACGACCGCGATGAAGGAATCCACCGAAACCGCGCAGTTCCGCCCGGCGGCCGAGTAGCCGCTACACAACCGAAGGAGAAGACCAATGGCACCCAAGACCCGCGTCAAGGAACGTGCCGAAGAGCAGTCTTCGGCCATGAACGGAGACCAGCAGGCGGCGATCCGCATGGTCGCCAACGACCTGCACAGGCTCAACCAGTCGGTGATGAAGGCCGTGGAAACCGGCATCTCGGTGGAGCTGGTGCGCTCGGCGCGCCATCACAGCGGCAACGGCAACTGGGGCGATCTGTTGATCCCGGTGATCGTCACCGACCGCACGACAGGCGAATAGAACCCTGGCGAACAAGACCAGTGGGAGGAAGCGAATGGCCGCCGGAGCGATCCGGCGGCCGTTTTTTTCAGCGTTTACAGCCGATCGGCATCATCACACGCCGCCCGCGTAATCCAGTCGGCATCATGAACCGGAAGCTTGATCAACAGCTCCATTCCGTCACGCACGGGTTTGCGCAACGCGCGTGCCGAATTCGAAGCGGCCACGACCAACGCATTCGATTTCTCAAGCGCGTGGATACGGCTTCGAGACAGCTGCAATTTGTCCGCAAGAAGCCGGTCCAGACGAAGGGTGACGGGGTAAGGCACTACGCAGAGAATCCGCAGATAGCCCGGCTGCGCGGCGCTCCCCGAAAGCACCTCCTTCGCCACCACAACCTTCGTGGCTTCCTCCAGCCGCGGCGCCCAACGCTTCAAATCATCGATATCGAAGGCGATGCCGTCGACGACCATCGCATCATTCGCACACAGCGATGCCAGGAATTGAGGATCAATCGAATGGACATGCCTGCGCTCCAGGATCGGCCGGTTCCAGGTGCCGTCGCATGACGTGCATCTGTAGATCAGCCACGCATCGACCCGCTTGCCGTTGGCGTTGACCCTGATCCTGTCACCCGTTTTGTAGCTTCTCGTGCCGCTGCAGCGCCTGCAATGCAACAACGGCCGAGGAGGCTCCTGCGGACGTATCGTCCATTTGACGAGCAATATTTCGGACATGCCGGTTCGCGCTTCCTGTTGGGAAGCTCACCAGGCGACGACCGGCAACGCGGTGTGACAGGGGAGAAAATTCGATGGCGGCCGAGCAAAAGCCGGCGCGGTTCAGCCATGCCAAACCGGTCTCGAACGCCACCATGAAGAGCTTTCATGCGAAAATGTACGGCGACGCATTGGCGTGCCGCGCTTTATCGTGTGGAACTGACGAGACCGGCGTTTACGTAGGCAATGTGGTTCTGGCCGCTGGCTGTTGGACGCGGCGTCTATAGATCAACACGGCGAATCTGTCACGCGAGGTAGCGCCTGACCAGCAAGGCCTCGGCACGGAGGGCAGCTGCGCGGTCCTGCCTGTTGAGGCGGTCCATTTCGGCGGCCGCACTCTCGCGGTCGTGCATCTCGGCCTCCAGGATCGCGCGCACCGCAGCGCCGTCGAGACCGAGTCTGCGGATTTCCGCAGATCCGTCGCGAAACTGATGTTGGTCGGCTGCCTTCCGGTCTGGGTCGAGAGGCGGCGCTTCCGCATTGTCGATAGCGGCCACCAGCGCGCGAAGCAGCTTCGTCTCCGCCGTTCGCCCCGCCTTCATTGCGCTGACAAGATCAGCGCGCATCAGCGCCTTCATCTCGCTTCCGGCGTCGTCCGAAGGTTCGGTCTTGTCGATCACGCCCGCAGGCTCCGCATTGTCCGGGCTGTTCCTTATCATCCCGGCGGGCGACCGGAACAGACTTGGATCGGCCTTGCGCAATGGAAAGCGGGTCGCGACGACATTGCCGGATTGCCCCACCCTTCCCTTCCCCTAGGCGCGCCAGCTATAATCACTTCAACTGCAATGAATCATTGGTGATTGATGCCGCCTGCCAAGAAGGAAGCGCGCCCCGCATCACGCGGCGGCCGTGTTCGCACGCCAGCCTTTCTCAAGAACCGAAGAGGCGTGAAAAGCTGGAAGGAAGCGGTCGCCTGGCTCGAATGGCGCGGCATCGAGGATGTCGAGTGCATCACGCCCGACCAGGCAGGCGTGGCGCGCGGCAAGATGATGCCGTCGAAGAAGTTCACCTCGAATACCTCGCTCGCCCTGCCTTCGGCGGTGTTCATGACCACCATCACCGGCGCCTATCCCGAGGACGGCGGCGGCTTTTCCTATCCGCAGGATGACGGCGACCTGAAGCTGTTGCCGGACCTTTCCACCCTCTCCGAAGTGCCGTGGGAGAGCGACCCCACGGCGCAGGTTGTCTGCGACCTTGTTCACCAGGATGGCAGCGAAATCGAGTTCACGCCGCGCAACGTGCTGAAGCGCGTGGTGCGCGCCTACGACAAGCGCGGACTGAAAGCCGTCGTCGCGCCGGAGATCGAATTCTATCTGGTGCGCAAGAACCCGGACCCGGACTATCCGCTGACCCCGCCGATCGGGCGCTCGGGCCGGCCCATCGGCGGCGGCCAGGGCTATTCGATCGCCGGCGTCAACGAATTCGACGAGTTGATCGACGACATCTACGAATTCTCCGAAAAGCAGGGGCTGGAGATCGACACGCTCATCCACGAGGAGGGTGCCGGGCAGCTTGAAATCAACCTTCGCCACGGCGACCCGGTGGAACTCGCCGACCAGGTGTTCATGTTCAAGCGCACGATCCGCGAGGCCGCGCTCAAACACGAGACCTACGCCACCTTCATGGCCAAGCCGATCCAGGACCAGCCCGGCTCGGCGATGCACATCCACCAGTCGATCGTCGACAAGCGCACGGGCCGCAATATCTTCTCCGAAGCCGACGGCAGCGAAAGCAGGGTTTTCCGGCATTTCGTCGCCGGCATGCAGCGCCATGTGCCGGCGGCGCTCATCATGTTCGCGCCCTATGTGAATTCCTACCGTCGGCTGACCAAGGCGGCGTCGGCGCCGGTCAACACCGCATGGGGCTACGACAACCGCACCACGGCCTTCCGCATTCCGCGCTCCGACCCGTCATCGCGGCGCGTCGAAAACCGCATTCCGTCGTCCGACGCCAATCCCTATCTGGCGCTGGCGGCGTCGCTCGCCTGCGGGCTCGCCGGCATCCGCGAAAAGCTCGAGCCGGAAGAGGCCGCCACGGCGGCCGTCAACGAGGACAAGATCGAACTGCCGCGCAATCTGCTGGACGCCGTCGCGCTGCTGGAAGAAGACGCCGCGCTCGGCGAAATTCTCGGCCAGTCCTTCGTCGCCACCTACGCGGCGATCAAGAAGGCCGAGTTCGAGACCTTCATGGAGGTCATCAGCCCGTGGGAGCGGGAGTATCTGCTGCTGAATGTGTGAGAGCAGTAGTGCCGATCAGGCTGTTATCGCGCCCCTGCTGCGACAGTGCGAAAGTGTCGGCAAGTTGCTCAGGCTTCTGATCCGCAAACTGTCCGGAGTCCCCGCATGAACATATTGCCCTACTGCCCTACTGCCTTATTGCCCTCCTGATGCACTACCAATCCCCCATCTCCCCCGGCCGATCCTGGTACGAGGACACCGCCGGCAAACGGCCGGAATACCCGCCGCTTGACGGCTCCACTGCCTGCGATGTCGCGATCATCGGTGGCGGATACACAGGTCTATCCGCCGCCGTGCATCTGGCCAAAGCGGGAGTCAGCGTCGTCCTGATCGATCAACACCGCTTCGGCGATGGTGCATCGGGCCGCAATGGCGGGCAGCTCGGCACCGGACAGCGATCCGGCGCTGAAGAGCTTGAAGCCGAATTCGGGTTCGAGCGCGCCAAGGCGCTGTTCGATCTCGCCGAGGAGGCCAAGGCGCATCTGCTCGAATTCGCCTCGGTCAACAATATCGACATCGACTTCCGGCCGGGCCACCTGAACGTCACCCACAAGGCGCGCGAACTGCCCGAATTCCGCGAGCACGCCGAAGCGATGACGGCGCGCTTCAACTACCCGCACATCACCCTCATGGATGCCGCCGAGACCGCCGAACGCGTCGGTTCCACGCACTATGTGGGCGGCGTCCGGGACACCGGCGCGGGACACATCCACCCGCTGAAGCTGTTGATCGGCACAGCGCGCGTCGCCAAAGAGGCAGGCGCGCAACTATTCGAAAACACCGCCGCCACCGGGATTGCGCGGCAGACCGGAAAGATCGTGGTGACGACGGCGCACGGCACGATCACCGCCGACAAATGCCTGGTCGCGGTCAACGCCTATGGCGGCGATCTGGAGCCGGTGAGTGCTGCGCACATCATGCCGATCGGCTCATTCATCGGCGCGACCGTGCCGCTGGGCGATGACAGTCCGGTGCTGCCCGGCGGCGAGTCGGTGTCGGATTCCCGTTTCGTGGTGCGCTATTTCCGCAAGTCAAAGGACGGCAGGCTCTTGTTCGGCGGCCGCGAAATCTACGCGGCCAGCGACCCCAAGGACATTCACATCCATATCCGCCGGCAGATCGCGGAAATCTATCCGGCGCTCGCCGATGTCGAGATCACGCATGGCTGGGGCGGCTATGTCGGCATCACCATGCCGCGCAAACCGTTCGTGCGCGAGGTCATGCCGGGCGTGATCTCGGCCGGCGGCTATTCGGGCCACGGCGTGATGCTGTCCAACTTCACCGGCAAGCTCTACGCCGAGACCATCACCGGCAACCGCGACCGTCTGCGTCTCCTGCGGGAGTTGAAAATCCCCGCCTTTCCCGGCGGCAGCCTGCTGCGCCAGCCGCTCTTGTTCCTCGCGCTCAACTGGTACGCGCTCAGGGACAGGATTTAAGGGGTCCGTTCACCTTCCCAAGGGGAGGCAAACGTTGGCCCATCAACTTCCGCTTCAACGCGATATTTTCGCCGCCTGCTGTCGGCTAGGATGACGTTCACACGTCCTAGCCACGGAAAGGCCCGACATGCAGTACGCGATCCTTTGCTACAACCACGAGGAAATCACCTCCGCCTGGACAAAGGAGGAGGACGATTTGTGCATGAAACAATTGCTGGCCGTGCAGGAGCCGCTGAAAAAACAGGGCAAGCTCGGCCCGGTGGCTCGCCTGCTGCCGACTTCCGCCGCAACCACGCTTCGCAAGACCAGGGACGAGCCGATCATCATCGACGGGCCCTTCGCGGAGACCAAGGAGCAGCTTCTCGGTTTCTACGTAGTCGACGTCGAATCGCTGGACGAGGCGCTCGACATTGCCCGTGACCTCGCCAAAGCCAATCTCGCCATGGGCTCCTATGAAATCAGGCCTATCCAGCTCTTCATTCCCAACGGGACCTCATGACCGACATCGCCTGGATCGACAAAGCGCTCTCCGCGGCCCGCCCCCAGGCGGTCGCCGCCCTGCTGCGCTACTTCCGTGACCTCGACACGGCGGAAGAAGCGTTTCAGGAGGCCAGCCTTCGCGCGCTGAAGAACTGGCCGAAGAACGGCCCGCCGCGCGATCCCACCGCCTGGCTGATCTTTGTCGGCCGCAATTCGGGCATCGACACGATCCGCAAACTCAGCCGCCAGACCGAACTGCCGCCCGAGGACCAGATATCGGACCTCGACGACAGCGAAGCCGACATGGCCGAGCGGCTCGACAATGCGGATTACCGCGACGACGTGCTGCGGCTGCTCTTTGTCTGCTGCCATCCGGACCTGCCCGCCACGCAGCAGATCGCGGTGGCGCTGCGCATCGTTTCGGGATTGTCGGTAAAGCAGATTTCCCGCGCGTTCATCGTTTCCGAAAGCGCGATGGAGCAGCGCATCACCCGCGCCAAGGCGCGTATCGCCAAGGCCGATGTGCCGTTCGAGGCGCCGGGTCCGGTGGAACGCGCGGAGCGCTTCGCGGTCGTCGCGGCGATGGTCTATCTCGTCTTCAACGAGGGCTATTCGGCCACCGGCGACGAAGCGCCGGCGCGCGCGCCGCTCTGCGAGGAAGCGATCCGGCTGGCGCGGCTATTGCTGCGGCTGTTTCCCGCCGAGCCCGAGATGATGGGCCTGCTGGCGCTTATGCTCCTGCAACATTCGCGCATGCCGGCGCGCTTCGACGCCGACGGTCACATCGTGCTCCTGGAAGAGCAGGACCGGACCCTGTGGAACCGGCAGATGATCAATGAAGGGCTGGCGCTGATCGACAAGGCGATGCGCCATCGCGCGCCCGGTCCCTATCAGGTGCAGGCGGCGATCGCCGCGCTGCATGCCCGCGCGGCGCGGCCCGAGGACACCGACTGGACGGGCATCGATCAGCTCTATGCAACGCTGGAGATCATGCAGCCCTCGCCGGTCATCACGCTCAACCGTTCTGTTGCAATCGCCAAGCTGCACGGAGCGGCGGAGGCGCTCGCCACGATCGAGCCGCTGGCGCCGAAGCTCGAAAGCTATTTCAATTTCCATGGCGTGCGCGGCGCCTATCTCATGCAGCTCGGCCGGAAGAACGAGGCGCGCGAGGCATTCGACAAGGCGATCGCCCTGGCCAATTCGGCCGCCGAGGCAGCGCATATCCGCATTCACCTCGACCGGCTGATGCAGGACGGCGGAAAATCGCCCGAGCCGGTCGCGGCGGAAAAGTGATTTCGAAATGTCGGGGCAGGCGGCGCCGGCACGTCCTTGGGACATAAGCGAGATTGAGGAGAAACGACCATGACCGCCAACCATCAAAACCACCAATTCGACCTCGTTCTGGAGCGCATCATCGATGCGCCGCGCGAAAAGGTGTTCCGCTGCTGGAGCGACCCGAAGCTGCTCGAACAGTGGTTCGCGCCAAAGCCGTGGACGATCAGGGACGCCGAGATCGACATGCGCCCGGGCGGCGCCAGCAAATTCACCATGCACGGCCCCGAAGGCGAAGTGTTCCCGGCATCGGGCGTCTATCTCGAGGTTGTGGAGAACGAGAAGATCGTCACTACCGACGCCTACTCGGCCGGATGGGTACCGGCCGAAAAGCCGTTCTTCACCGCCATCGTCACCTTCGAGGATGCCGGCGGTGGCAAGACGAAATACACCGCCCGCGCCCGGCACTGGCGGGCCGAGGACAAGGAAGAACACGAGAAGATGGGCTTCCATGAAGGCTGGGGACAGTGCGCAACCCAGCTCGAGGAACTGGCGAAGACGCTCTGAGAAAGAACCGCAGGAGACCTCCCATGACCGTCACCGAAATGAAGGACCCCTACAAGGGCGTCATTCCCTATGTCTGCGTATCCGACGCAAAAGCCGCATCGAATCTCTACGAGAAGGCGCTCGGCGCGGAAATCATCGACACGCGCGTCGTCGATGACGGCCGGCTGATGCACTGCGAGATGATCATCAACGGCAGCGCGATGATGATCAACGACCCCTTCCCGGAGCACGGCATGACTGAGACGGGCGCGGGCAGTTGCACGCTGCACATCACCGTAGACAATCTGCGGGAATGGTGGAACCGCGCCATCGGCGCAGGCTTCATCTCCGTGATGGAGCCGCATGACGCCTTCTGGGGCGACCGCTACGCCATGATGCGCGACGAGTACGGGCTGAAATGGGCGCTCGTCGGGCCGAAAGAAGCCGTCGCGGCGGCGTGAGCCTCTACAGCGGCCAGAAGAACAGAATGGACGGCACCGACACCGCGATGATGATGATCTCCAGCGGCAGGCCCATGCGCCAATAGTCGCCGAAACGGTAGCCGCCGGGTCCCATGATGATGGTGTTGTTCTTGTGGCCGATGGGCGTGAGGAACGCGCAGGATGCCGCGACGGCGACACCCATCAGGAACGGGTCGGGCGAGACGTCGAGACGCCCGGCGACCTCCATGGCGATGGGGGCGGCGATCAAGGCCGTGGCCACATTGTTGAGGAAGTCCGAAAGCGTCATGGTCACCACCATGACCGCCATGAGGATCGCCCATGCCGGCAAGTTGAAGGTCCATTTGACAATGAGATCGGCGATCAGGGCCGTGCCGCCCGATTCCTCGAGCGCCAGTCCCAGCGGGATCAGGCAGGCCAGAAGCACGATCACCGGCCATTCTACGCTCTCGTAGACCTCGCGCGGACTGATGAGACTGAAGGCGGCGTAGACCGCCACCGCGCCGGCCAGGGCGATCGCCAGCGGCAACAAGCCGATCACGGAGAGCCCCACAGCCACGGCAAAAGTGCCGATGGCGAACAGCGCCTTGCTGCGCTGAATGACGGCGTGGCTTTTGTCGGCGATCGGCAGCACACCCAGCCATTCGGCGGCGTTGTTGACGCGGCTTTCCGGTCCGAGAAGCAGCACGACATCGCCCGGTTTGATGGTCAGGCTGCGCACGCGTTCGCGAAACCGCCTGCCTTGCCGTGATACGCCCAACAGGGTGACGCCGCGGCGGTAGAGCAGCCTGAGATCGAGCGCGGTGCGGCCGGCCATGCGAGCGCCGTCGGGCACGATCGCCTCGATCATGGTCAGCGACCGTCCGGTCAGCCCGCCATGCTTGTCGGTGCCGGCGGCATTCAACCCCGCAGCGCCGATGAAGGTTTCGATCGCCTTCGGGTTGCCTTCCAGCATCAGGAAATCATTCTTGCGGATTTCCTCACCCGAAGCGAGGCCCGGAAACCGCTTGCCGCGCCGCACGAGGCCGACGATGGCGACATCGTGCTCCTCGCTCAATTCATAGAGTTCGGACACTTGTTTGCCGATCGATTTCGAGCCTTCCGGCACCTTGGCCTCGGCGACAAAAAGCCCGGCTTCGCCATCTTCGGCCGCGGCTTTCCGGCCATCCTGGGGGATCAGACGCCAGCCGACCAGAGCAACAAACAGGATGCCCGCCGTCGCACAGACCAGCCCCACCGGCGAGAAGTCGAACATGGAAAACGGTTCGCCCAGCGCCCGTTCGCGAAACTGGGCAATCACGATGTTGGGCGGGGTGCCGATCAGCGTGATCATGCCGCCCAGGATCGTCGCGAAGGAAAGCGGCATCAGCGAAAGCGAAACGGCGCGCTTGGCCTTTTTCGCCGTTTCGATGTCGAGCGTCATCAGGATGACGAGGGCCGCGACATTGTTGATGACGGCCGACAGCGCGGCTCCAACGACCGACATGACGCTGATATGGGATGGCAGCGAACGGTCGGGCGAGACGACGAACTGCGCGATCAGCTCGACCGCGCCCGAATTCAGCATTGCGCGTGAAACGATGAGCACAAGCGCGATGATGACGACGGCCTCGTGGCCGAAACCTTCGAAAGCGTCATGGGGGTCGACCGCGCCGCCTGCGACGGCGATGATCAGCGCGGCGAACGCCACGAGATCGTAGCGGACACGCCCCCAAACCAGCATGGCGAAGACGGCGGCAAGAAGCCCGAAGAGGAATATCTGGTCGCCGGTCATCGGCGGCCTGCCTTGTTGCGGCTATGCCGGTTCAGCGGGCGACGCTGCATGCTGCGATCAATCATCGATCAGATGCACCGTCCGCCGTCGACCTCGAGCGCCACGCCGGTGATGAACTCGGCCTCGTCGGATGCCAGCCACAGGGCCGCATTGGCGATGTCGAGCGGCTGCGACAGTCGCCCGAGAGGAATCGAAGCGCGGAATTTGGCACGCAGTTCCGGTGTGTCCTCGCCCATGAACTGGGCCAGCATGCCGGTCTCGCCGGCGACGGGACACAGGCAGTTGACGCGGATGTTCCTGGGCGCCAGCTCCACCGCCATCGACTTGGTGGCGGTGATCGCCCAGCCCTTCGAAGCATTATACCATGTCAGACCCGGACGCGGCCGCAGCCCCGCCGTCGAGGCAGTGGTGATGATCGACCCGCCGCCCTGTTTTTCCATGACCGGCACGACCACGCGCGCCGCGTAATAGATCGCCTTCATGTTGACGGCGGTGATAAGATCGAACGTCTCCTCGTCGACGTCCAGCATGTCGCCATTGCGGTGCGTGTAGCCGGCATTGTTGACCATGATGTCGACGCGGCCGAAGGCCTTCATCGTCACATCCATCATCTCGTCGAATTCGGATTTCAGCGAGACGTCGGTCTGAACGCAGACCGCGTTGTCGCCGATTTCCTTGGCGACGCGCTGGGCGCCGCGAAAGTTGATGTCGGCCACGACGACCCTGGCGCCTTCCTCGGCGAAGCGCTTGGCCATGCCCTCGCCGAAGCCGGAAGCCGCGCCGGTGATGATGGCGACCTTGTCTTTCAGTCGTGGCATTCAGCTTTCCTTTGTTCGTCGTGCATTCTCGATCCGCACGGCCTGTTCCAGCTCGTCCAGGTGCTTGTGCACCGTATTCCACAGAAGGCCGGCGAGGACATCCTCATAGTCATGGCGATACACGTTGCCGGCGCCGGCGATCTGGATCCATGGAACGCCGGGATGGCGCTTCTTGATATGGTCCGGCAGGCGGCGAGATGCTTCCGAAATGATCTCCAGGCAACGCGTTACGGCGTAGATGGCGCGTTCGTCGGCGGCGAAGCTTTCGACCGTGTAGCCTTCGACGAACTCCCGGGCGAGCCTGATATTGCGGGCAAGCGTCTGGAGAACACGGTCGCGATCGTCAGAAGGCATCGACCACATCGGCCAGGGCGTGTGTTCTCAGATGGGATTTGAGGCCGCGCCTGTTGACCACATCGACCGGCATGTCGAACAGACCGGCGATGTAATCCTTCACGCCGACATAATCGAAGACGGAGAGGGAAACATCCGGGTCGAGGTCGATCAGGATGTCGATGTCGCTTGAGCGGTTTGCCTCATCGCGCGCGAACGAGCCGAACAGGGCGACATGGGAAACGCCCTGCCGGTGCAGTTCCTGTTGGTGCTTTCGCAGCGTGGCGATGATGCTGTCTCGGTCCATTTGCAGAGAATACTCTGGGGCCTTCCTCAGTTCAAATCCCGACTGACCGATTCTCACCCATGATTGAACACGATCGTCTTGGTCGCCGACATGTCGTAGAGCGCCTCGAAACCCTTTTCACGGCCGTGGCCGGATTTCTTGAACCCGCCGAAGGGCAGTTCGATGCCGCCGCCCGCGCCATAGCCGTTGACGAAGACCTGGCCGGCGCGCACCCGCTTGGCGACCCGGTGCTGGCGTCCGCCATCCTTCGTCCAGATTCCGGCGACGAGGCCGAATTCGGTGTCGTTGGCCAGCCGCACGGCGTCCTCCTCACCCTCGAACGGAAACAGCGACAGGACCGGTCCGAATACCTCTTCCTGCGCGATCGCAGCGCCGGGATCGACGGCGCCAAACAGCGCCGGCGCGAAATAATAGCCGCCCCTGGGCGCATCGGCGTGGACGGAACCGCGCGCCAGAACCTCGATGCCGGCTTCCTCGGCGGCAGCGACATAGCCGGACACACGCTGAAGCTGGCTGGGATTGATCAGCGGGCCGATGTCGAGATCGGCGTCATGCGGGCCGGCGACAAGGCGTGAGAAGCGCTCGGCCAATCCCTTCGCCACTTCGCGATAGACAGGCTTCTCGATCAGGACGCGGCTGCCGGCCGAACAGGTCTGCCCGCCATTCTGGATGATCGCGTTGACCAGAACCGGCATCGCCGCGTCGAGATCGGCATCGGCGAAGACGATCTGCGGCGACTTGCCGCCCAGTTCCATGGTCACGCCGCGATTGTTGACCGCCGCCGCCTGCTGGATCGCGGTGCCGGTCATCGGCGATCCCGTGAAGGTCACGTAGTCCACCTGCGGGTGGCCGGACAGCGCCGCCCCCGCGTCACGGCCATAGCCTGTCACGACATTGAACACGCCCGCCGGTATGCCCGCTTCCAGCGCAAGCTCGGCGATGCGGATCGTTGACAGCGAAGCGTCCTCTGCCGGCTTGACCACCAGCGTGTTGCCCATCGCAAGCGCCGCGCCGGCGACACGGGCAAGAATCTGCAGGGGGTAATTCCAGGGGATGATGCCGGCGACGACGCCGTGCGGCTCACGCAATGTCAGCGCGGTGTAGCCGTCAAGGAACGGTATCGTGTCGCCGTGAATCTTGTCGCCCGCGCCGCCGTAGAATTCGTAATAGCGCATGGTCGCGGTGACATCGGCGCGGCCCTGTCTCGCCGGCTTGCCGGTATCGCGCGATTCCAGCGCGGCCAGCTCGTCGCCGTGCTTCTCGACCAGGTGAAAAAGCCGAGTCAGGCAACGGCCTTGATCGACCGCCGGCATGCGGCTCCACGGGCCTTCGTCGAATGCCTTGCGCGCGGCCTTCACCGCCCGGTCCACATCGGCTTCGCCCGAAGCGGCGATTGTGGCAAACACCTCTCCGTCGGACGGGCATACCACGTCCATACGCTTGCCCGACAACGCGTCAGCCGGTTTCCCGTCGATCAGGTTCATGTAGGCAAGCGCTTGCGCTGCGGCCTGTTTGCCCTGGCTTCCCATGCTGAATTCCCTGCTGCTTCGCTTTGTCGCAAGCCTATGCTGCACCTGCGAAATAGCGCTATGCTGCGGCTTCGAAACGAAATGAGGTGAAACCCGGCGCGGCATGCGGTGTCAAGGCCGCTGGATCAGGCGAACGGCACTGGCCAATCTAAATCGATTAGATTATACGCGGCGCGCAGGAACGGAACGAAGACATGACAAGCCAGACCATTCCCGTCGACCCGTTCGACTTCATCGTCTTCGGTGGCACGGGCGACCTGTCGGAGCGCAAGCTGATTCCGGCGCTGTACCAGCGCCAGCGCGCCGGCCAGTTCTCGGAGCCCACCCGCATCATCGGGGCGTCGCGGTCGAAACTCTCGACCGAGGAATTCCAGGCGTTTGCCCGCAAGGCGATCGACGAGCATGTCGGCGACGGGGATCGCGACCCGGCCGAGATCGACAAGTTCATCGCGCGGCTGAGCTACGTCCCGGTCGACGCAAAGTCCGGCGACGGGTTTTCCGAGCTCGCCTCCGCCATCGGCGACACCCAGAGCATCCGGGTATTCTATCTTGCCGTGGCGCCCGGCCTGTTCGGCGACATTTCGCGCCAGCTTCACAGCTGCGGGCTGGTCACGCCGCTCGCGCGCATCGTGGTGGAAAAGCCGATCGGGCGCAGCCAGGCCTCGGCGCGCGAGCTCAACGACGCGATCGGACAGGTGTTCAGCGAGCATCAGATCTTCCGCATCGACCACTATCTCGGCAAGGAGACGGTGCAGAACCTGATGGCGTTGCGCTTCGCCAACAATCTCTTCGAGCCGCTATGGAATTCCGCCCATGTCGACCATGTGCAGATCACGGTGGGCGAGACAGTCGGGCTTGAGGACCGCGTCAGCTATTACGACAGGGCAGGCGCGCTGCGCGACATGGTGCAAAACCACCTCCTGCAACTGCTGTGCCTCGTCGCTATGGAGCCGCCCGCCTCGCTCGACGCCGATGCGGTGCGCGACGAGAAGCTGAAGGTGCTCCGCTCGCTGCACCGGATCACGAACGGCGAAGCGGTCAAGAGCACCGTGCGCGGCCAGTACAAGGCGGGCGCCTCGTCCGGCGGCGCGGTGAAGGGCTATCTGGAAGAACTCGGCAATGGCGAAAGCGAGACCGAGACCTTCGTCGCCATCAAGGCGGAGATAGAGAACTGGCGCTGGGCCGGCGTGCCGTTCTATCTGCGCACCGGCAAGCGGCTGGCGGCCCGCGTGTCCGAAATCGTGATCGAATTCAAGCCGATCCCGCACTCGATCTTCGAGGAAGCGGCGGGAACCGTTTCGCCCAACCAGCTGGTCATCCGGCTGCAGCCAGACGAAGGCGTGAAGCAGTGGATCATGATCAAGGATCCCGGTCCGGGGGGCATGCGGCTCAGGCACGTGCCACTCGACATGTCGTTCGCGGAATCGTTCGAGGAACGCAATCCCGACGCCTATGAACGCCTTGTCATGGACGTCGTGCGCGGCAACCAGACGCTGTTCATGCGCCGCGACGAAGTAGAGGCCGCATGGGCGTGGATCGATCCCATCCACGGCGCCTGGGAGGAGAACCGCCAGCCGGCCCAGGGCTATACCGCGGGCACCTGGGGGCCTTCGAGCTCGATCGCGCTGATCGAGCGCGACGGGCGGACGTGGCACGAGAGCACATGACCCCAGCGGTCCGGCACAAGGCCGAGTGGCACGAATTCGGCTCGCCCGACGAACTGGCGGATGCGCTGGCCAGGCGCATAGGTGACACCCTCGGCGAGGCCATCGCCCTGCGAGGAGCAGCCACACTGGCGGTCTCTGGCGGACGGACGCCCAGGCGGCTCTTTGAAGCCCTGTCCCATCTTCCGATTGCATGGGACAGGGTGACGATCGTCCTGGTCGACGAACGTTTCGTTCCGCCCGACGATGAGCGCTCGAACGAGAAACTGGCGCGCACGCATCTCATGCGGGACAGGGCCGCCGATGCAATGCTGCTGCCGCTGTACTCGCCCGAGGGGTCGGTCGAGGAAGCGGCAATCAAGGCCGATGCAAAGGTCTCGGCGCTGCCCGCGCCGCTCGACGTGGCCGTGCTCGGCATGGGGCCGGACGGCCACACCGCCTCGTTCTTTCCCGATGCCAAAAACCTCGATGCGCTCCATGTGAACCGGAACGGCAAGGCCGTGCTGCCGGTTCATGCGCAAAGCGCCGGTGAACCGCGTGTGACGCTTTCGATGCAGTTGCTCGCCTGCGCCCGCCTCCTCGTGCTGCACATCGAGAGCGGGGAGCGCAGAAACATTCTCACCCAGGCGCTCGCCGAAGGCGAATTGCCAATCGCCCGCTTCTTTGCCGAAGCGGCCACCGCGCCTCAGATCTACTGGGCCGCTTGAAAGAGACGAAACATGACTGTCCGACAGGAAATCCAGAACATCACAGACCGCATTCGCGAGCGGTCGAAGCCGGCGCGAGAAGTCTATCTGGAACGCATCGACGCGGCGGCAGGCTCGACCGCCAATCGCGGCGTGCTGTCGTGCGGCAACCTCGCCCATGGTTTCGCCGCCTGCGGCCCAGCCGACAAGGATGCCCTTTCGACCGGGCGCGTGCCCAATCTGGGCATCATCACCTCCTACAATGACATGCTGTCGGCGCACCAGCCGTTCGAGACCTTTCCGCAACTCATCAAGGATGCCGCGCGCGAGGCGGGCGGCGTGGCGCAGGTGGCCGGCGGCGTTCCGGCCATGTGCGACGGCGTCACCCAGGGCCAGCCGGGCATGGAGCTGTCGCTGTTCTCGCGCGACGTGATCGCCATGTCGGCGGCCATCGGCCTGTCGCACAACATGTTCGACGCAGCGATCTATCTCGGCGTATGCGACAAGATCGTGCCGGGGCTTGTGATCGCCGCGCTGAGCTTCGGCCATCTGCCGGCGATCTTCATTCCAGCCGGGCCGATGACGTCGGGCCTGCCCAACGACGAAAAGTCGCGCATCCGCCAGCTTTACGCCGAAGGCAAGGTTGGCCGCGCCGAACTGCTGGAGGCCGAGTCCAAATCCTATCATGGCCCCGGCACCTGCACCTTCTACGGCACGGCAAACTCCAACCAGATGCTGATGGAGATCATGGGTCTGCATTCGCCGGGCGGCACCTTCGCCAATCCGGGAACGCCGTTGCGCGAAGCGCTGACGCGCGAGGCCGCGAAGCGGGCTCTGGCCATCACGGCTCTTGGCAATGAATACACGCCTGTCGGCCGGATGATCGACGAGCGCTCCATAGTCAACGGCATTGTCGGCCTCAACGCCACCGGCGGCTCGACAAATCACACGATCCACCTGATTGCGATGGCCGCCGCGGCCGGCATCGCGATCAGCTGGCAGGATATCTCCGAACTTTCCGACATCGTGCCGCTTCTGGCGCGGGTCTACCCGAACGGACTTGCCGACGTGAACCATTTCAACGCCGCCGGCGGGCTCGGTTTCCTGATCCGCGAACTGCTCGATGACGGCCTGCTGCACGAGGACGTCCGCACCGTGTGGGGCGACGGTCTGCGGCATTATGCGGTCGAGGCAAGGCTGGGCGACGACGGCGCGGTGAGCCGCACCCCGGCGCCCAAGGTCAGCGGCGACGCCAAGGTGCTCACCACCGCCACCGCACCGTTCCAGGCAAATGGCGGGATCAGGGTGCTGAAAGGCAATCTCGGCAACGCGATCATCAAGGTCTCGGCGGTCAAGCCGGAACAGCGCGTCATCGAGGCCCCGGCCAGGGTGTTCGGCGACCAGAGCGAGCTCAACGCCGCGTTCAAGGCCGGCGCGCTCGAAGGCGATTTCATCGCGGTCGTGCGTTTCCAGGGGCCCAAGGCCAACGGAATGCCGGAACTGCACAAGCTGACCACTGTGCTCGGCATCCTGCAGGACCGCGGCCAGAAGGTGGCGCTGGTGACCGACGGGCGCATGTCGGGCGCATCCGGCAAGGTCCCCGCCGCCATCCACGTGACGCCGGAAGCGCTCGACGGCGGCGTGATCGGCAAGATCGTCAATGGGGACCCGATGCGGATCGATGCGGAGGCCGGAACGCTGGAAGTGCTGTTGCCGGCGGAAGAGTTGGACAGCCGCGACATCACGGTTCCGGACCTGTCGGGCAACGAATCCGGCTTCGGCCGCGAGCTTTTCGCCGGGTTCCGCCAAAGGGCCGGCCGGGCGGACCAGGGCGCGGCGGTGTTCTAGAAATCGCCGCATCAACAAAAAATTGACGCTTGGTCAATAAACTTCAAACGGATGATCAAGCTGCGTAACAGCCTGCGCTGGCGGGCGATCGCACGGATGCTTCTCTTTTTGGGGGCGGTCGGTGTCTTTCTGACCGGCGGCGAATTCGCCGCCAACTACCTCATCGAGACGCAGCGTCAGCGCCAGCTCGAAGAACTCGGCGGAATTGCGCTTCGCCGCTCCGAAACTGTGGTCGACAACGGGATATCCGCGCTCAGGGGGGTTGCCCAAAGCGGCAATGTCGGCTGCGACAGCGCCGCGCTGCAGTCCTTGCGTCTTCACCTCTATCGTAGCGGCGTCATGAAGGACATCCGCGTCGTGCGGCCCGACGGCACCGTGCTTTGCTCGGCGTTTGCCGAAACGCTCGAATTCGACAAGGGCTGGGTCACGCGCGAGGACATGCTGCTGGCAACAGGGGGAGCCGTGCGGCTTTTCCGTGTCGAGCAGTTCTTCGGCACCGCGCTGGGCGTCATGATCGACGTCGACACCGAACTCAGTCTGGCCGGCATCATCACGGTCGACGGGTCACTGTTCGACGTCATCCCCGCGGAACTGAGAACCCGGAGCGTCGCGTCCCTGCAGCTTGCAAACAGTCAGATGATTGCCAGCACGGCCTCGAACGCCGCTTTCGACACTTATGGTCCAGTCTATGCGTTGACCGTTCCCTCGTACCGATTTCCGCTGCAGAGCGTCATCCGCATCGAACGCAGTGCGTTCGATGCGTGGAATCGGGAGCCCTATCTTCCGATCATGGCGCTGTCCGGTCTGCTCGGCCTGCTCTTCGGAGCGCTTCTGGCGCGCGGCCTGTTCCGCCCCCGACCGCCGCTCGAGGAACTTGACCGGGCAATCGCGCAGGGTCAGATCCGGCCCTATTTCCAGCCGATCTTCGATTTGCGGACCGGTGCGATCACCGGCGCCGAAATGCTGGCGCGCTGGGTCAAGCCTGACGGCACGGTGATCCCGCCTGCCCGCTTCATCGAACTGGCCGAGGAATGCGGGCGTATCCAGGCTCTGACCTGGCAATTGCTTTCGACCGCTCTTGTGGATATCCAGCCGCTGCTGAAAGCGGACGAGAATTTCCACCTGTCGGTCAATATTTCACCGTCCCACTTCGCGGCGGGCGGTTTCATCCAACAGCTTCGTGACACAGTGTCGGCCGCCGGCGTCGCCGCCCGTCAGGTCACGCTTGAACTCACCGAACGCGAGAATTTCGAGGATGCGGACTTCGCCGCCGCGATCGTCGCTGAAGTCCGCAGCTACGGTTTCAAGGTCGCCATTGACGATGTTGGCATCGGCCATAGCGGCCTGTCGCAGATCCAGCGGCTGCGCGCCGACATTCTGAAGGTCGACAAGTTCTTCATCGACTCCGTCACACTCGATTCCGCGGCCGCGAGCATGATCGCAATGCTGGTCCGGCTGGCGCGCGAAATGAACATGAGCGTCATCGCGGAAGGCATCGAGGACCGCCAGCAGGTGGAAGCATTGATCGCCTGCGGCATCGCCATCGGCCAGGGCTACGTGGTTTCACCGCCATTGCCGCCGCAGGAATTTCTCGAATTCATGGGCGCAGGAACGGCCCAGCGCGATACGGCGGCCGCCAGGATACGCGCCGCCTGAGCGTTTTCGCATCGGTCTTCGGCTGATGCCTACCGCGCCAGCTGGCCGCGCAATTCCCCGCCCGGATGCTTCTGCGTGTGGATGTTCACATAGGTCAGACCGCCCAGAACGTCGCTCACCTGCGCGGCGGTCAGCTCGGCCGAGCCTTCGATCGGCGACCGCGTGGTGGAGAACGGGATCATGATGCCCGCATTGCCACTGGCGCCCACCGGACCGTGAATATGCGCGCCGATGGCCGGCCCGCTCAGGCCCTCATAGGTGACCGAGAAAGATAGCATGCGCGTTTCGGTGTCGAGTGTCGCCTCGGCCATGCCCGAAGCCGCGCTGTCGTTGGGCGGCACTTCGTTGGCCCCGCTGAGTTCGGCGCTCAGCGAAATCATCTCCGAATGCGCTGTGGTGGCCGCCAATCCGGCTGCGGCAACCGCGAAGAATATGGATGCAAACAGGCTGCGGATTGTCATGCGATGTCCTCCCGATGCCAGCAAATCCGGTCCAAACCCGGACGCGGCACCACCAATCTAGCGCGAATCCCGCATTGTGGTAGCCCGCCCCGAACTTGCAGCCGCCAAGGCCGGTAAACTTCGCGTGTTGCCGCCGCCGCGACGACTTCTGCGAAAAAATGACGGTTCGACTGTCGGATTTGTCAGCAGTGACACGTTCCTGTGTTTGAAGCTGGATCAAACGGGATTAAACAACTGCCGCGTTGTCTGCGGCACAGGCGCGTCCCAGATACGGCCAACTTTTGCGGAACCGGCAGGTCGCAATGAACGATTCGTCTCCCATCAGCGGCCTGTCCGCCGCCTCCGAAATCAGCGGCCTTGCGATATCCGCGCGCGGCCTGGTCAAGCATTTCGGCGACGTGAAGGCCGTCGACGGCATCGACCTCGACGTGCCGCGCGGCATGATCTTCGCCATTCTCGGTCCCAACGGCGCCGGCAAGACGACGCTGATGCGCATGCTCGCCACGCTGGCCAAGCCCGATGCCGGGTCCGCGAGCATCATGGGGCACGACCTCGTCGCGCAGCCGCGCCGCGTGCGCGAGGCCATCGCCATGACCGGCCAGTTCGCCTCGCTGGACGAGGATCTGACCGGGCGTGAAAACCTGATCCTTTTGTCGCGGCTGTGGGGCTTTCGCGGGCGGGCGGCCAGGCAGCGCGCAAACGATCTTCTCGCCGCGTTCGACCTTGCCGACGCCGGCAACAAGCAGGTGAAGGATTATTCAGGCGGCATGCGCCGCCGGCTCGACATTGGCGCGTCGCTGATCGTCACGCCGGGCGTGCTGTTCCTCGACGAGCCGACGACCGGGCTCGACCCCAAGGCGCGTCAGGGCGTGTGGCGCATGATCCGCAAGCTCGCCGGTTCCGGCGTGACCATCCTGCTGACCACGCAATACCTCGAGGAGGCCGACCAGTTGGCCGCGCGCATCGCCGTCATCGACCATGGCAGGAAGATCGCCGAAGGCACCAGCCGCGAATTGAAAGCGGCGACCGGCTCCGGCTTCCTGAACGTCACGGTCGCCGATCCCGAACGGCTCGACGAAGCCTCGCGGCTGCTGGAGGCGAAGCTGGGCGCGGCCGTCCAGACAAGCGTGGAAGGGGGCGAGGTTTCGGTTCTCGCCGAGACGGCGCAGGCGGCCAACGAAGCCGTCGCGGCGCTGGTCGGCGCCGGCATCGAACTGACAGACTTTTCGATGGGGCAGCCGAGCCTTGACGCCGTGTTCTTCGCGCTAACCGGGCATCCAGCCGAAGACGAGACCGCCGAACAGGAGAACAAGCCATGAGCGACGCGAGTTCGGTTTTCGACCTCAGCCCTGCCGAGCGGCCACGACCGCCATCGGCCTTCTCCAACGCGCTGGTGTTCGGCTGGCGGGCGATGCTGAAATTTAAGCATGTGCCGGAGCAGTTGTTCGACCTGGTCATGACGCCGATCATGTTCACGCTGCTGTTCACCTTCGTGTTCGGCGGCGCGCTGGCGGGCTCGACCGCCGACTACCTGCAGTTCTTCCTGCCCGGCATCCTTGTCCAGACGGTCGTCTTCAACGCCGTCTATTCCGGCATGGGGCTGTCAACCGATCTGAGCAAAGGACTGTTCGACCGGTTCCGCTCGCTGCCGATCTGGTCGCTGTCTCCGTTCGCCGGGCTGATGGTGGGCGACATCCTGCGACACCTGATCGCCGCCTCGATCATCCTCACCATCGGGCTGATCCTCGGCTACCGGCCGGAGGCCGGCATTGCCGGTGTCGTCGGCGCATTCGCCATGCTGATTGCGATCGGTTTCGGCATGGGATGGGTGTTCATCGTGCTCGGACTTCTGATCCGCACGCCGACCACGGTGATGACGGTGGGCTTCACCTTCCTGTTCCCGCTGGTCTTCGCCTCCAACATCATGGTCGACCCGGCAACCATGCCCGGCTGGCTGCGCGCATTCGTGGACGTGAATTCCGTTTCGCTGATGACCACCGCGCTGCGCGGTCTGATGGGCGGAGGCGTGACCATCGCCGAGATCGCGCTGGCGCTGACGGCGCCGGTCGTACTCACGCTGCTCCTGGCGCCGGTGACGCTGTGGCTCTATCTCAGGCGCGAATAGCCCCTCGCCCTTTCGCGCCCGCCGCTCACGTCCTATACCGACCCCCGCAATGACGAGCAGCGGAGCAAGCGGCATGACCACCAAGAAGCGAATCTTTTTCACCGGCGGCAGCGGAAAGGCCGGACGGCACGTCGTGCCCTACCTGCTTGAGCGGGGCCACCGGGTGGTCAATGTCGATCTGAAGCCGCTCGACCATCCCGGCGTCGACAACATCACCGCGGACATCACCGATAGCGGCCAGATGTTCAACGTGATGAGTTCCTATGCCAATTTCGACGAGCTGGAGCCCGGCAAGGGCGTGCCGTCCTTCGACGCGGTGGTGCATTTCGCCGCCGTGCCGCGCATCCTCATCAACCCCGACAACGAGACCTTTCGCGTCAACACGATCGGCACCTACAACGTCATCGAGGCGGCGGTGAAGCTCGGCATCGAAAAGATCGTCATCGCCTCGTCGGAGACCACCTACGGCATCTGCTTTTCCGACGGTCAGACCGACCCGCATTCGCTGCCGCTGGAGGAAGACTACGACGTCGACCCGATGGACAGCTACGGGCTGTCCAAGGTGCTTAACGAGAAGACGGCCCGCACCTTTCAGCGGCGCTCGGGCTTCGACATCTATGCGCTGAGGATCGGCAACGTGATCGAGCCGCACGAATATGCCGAGCTGTTTCCGGCCTGGTTCGAAAATCCCGAAACCCGCCGCCGCAACGCCTTCTGCTACATCGACGCGCGCGATCTCGGCCAGATCGTCGACCGGTGTCTGCAAAAGGACGGGCTGGGCTTCCAGGTGTTCAATGCCGGCAACGACACCAACGGCATGAACATCCCCAACGCGACGCTGCTCAAGCGCTTCTTTCCGGGCGTACCTGTGACCCGCGAGCTCGGCGACAACGAGGCGCTGTTTTCCAACCGCAAGATCCGCGAAATGCTGGGCTTCAAGGAAGAGCACGACTGGCGCAAATACGTGAAGGGCTGAGGACGGCCTCCCCCGATCGGGACCGGGACCGCCGGAACATGTGGCCGGTGTTCGGGTTGAAGCCATCAGACGCGGTTACCCAATCCCGGATGATCGCGCATGATGGTGGGGTAGCAGATGCCCGAACAGCAGGCGCAGAACTCGCTTCAGGCCGTTCTTGACGAGATTGAGGGTATCGGCGCGAACGACTCGGAGACGGTCTCCGTCGACGATATTCTGGACAAGGTCGGACATCGCTCCTTCGGCGTCATCCTCCTGGTGCCGGCCTTGATCGCCTTCACGCCGCTGGGCGGCCTGCCGGTCCTGCCAAGTGCAATGGCGATCGTCGTGATCCTCGTTGCAGGCCAGATGGCGATCGGGACGAAAGGCATCTGGCTGCCTCGAATGGTCCGCAGCCGGGGCATTGAGAGTTCGCGGCTCGCGGCTGCGACCGGCTACCTGCGTCCAGCGGCGCGCATCATCGACCGGTGGCTGGCGCGACGCCTGGTCTGGCTCACGAAGCCGCCATTCGTCCGGGTCGCTGCGGGGCTCTGCATTCTCGTCGCGCTGACGATACCCCCGCTTGAAATCGTACCCTTCGGTGGCACAATTTCGTGGAGTGCGATCGCCGCCTTCGCGCTCGCTCTGATCTTTCGCGACGGGCTGCTCGCCCTGGTCGCGTTTGGCTTCGCCATCGGTGCCGGCTACTTCCTGTTCGAAACGTTGCTGTAGCCCGAACCGGCGCGCCGGCTCACGCGCCGGTTCGCCTAAACCGGCAGTTTAAGCGTCGTCTCGCGGCTGACCTTTGCCTCCTCCGGCAGATCGGCCGATGACAGGCCGGCGCGGATCGTGAAATCGCCCGGTTCGACCAGCCACTTGCCGGCTTCGACCGAATAGAAGGCGAAGGCGCGCGCATCGAGGCTGAAGGACACCTGCGCGCGTTCTCCCGCCGCAAGCGCGACCTTCTCGAAAGCCTTCAGCTCCTTTTCCGGACGCTCCACCGAGGCATCGTCGTCGCCGACATAGATCTGCACGTGGGCTAGCAGCAGCCGGCCAGTCCCTCAATAGGTGGTGCGGCGTTCCTCGCTGGGCGGGCGGCCGAACTGCAGCCGGTAGCTCTGGGCGAAATAGGAATGCGAGGTGAAGCCGGTGGCGATCGCTACGTCGAGGATCGGCATGTTGGTCTGGCGCAAGAGCTCGCGCGCCCGCTCCAGTCTCAGCCGCATGTAATAGCGGCCGGGCGTCATGGTCAGGTGGCGCAGAAACAGCCGCTCGACCTGCCTGACCGACAGCCCCGCCGACTTGGCCAGCTGGCCGGCCGACAGCGGCTCGTCGAGATTGTCGGCCATCAGCTCGACGATCTTCCTGAGCTTGTCCGACTTGCCGGTCAGATCGCGCTCCGGGCCGATGCGCTGGCGGTCGCTGGCGGTCCTGATGCGCTCGTGCTGGAACTGGTTGGCGATCTCGTTGGCGAGTGCGGCGCCGAAATCGGCGCGCACGATCTCCAGCATCAGGTCGATCGATGTCGTGCCGCCGGCGCAGGTGTAGCGCTTGCGGTCGATCTCGTAGACGCCGCCGGTGCATTCGATGTCGGGAAATCGCTCCTTGAAGCCGGCGCGGTTTTCCCAGTGGATGGTGCAGCGATAGCCGTCGAGCTGCCCCGCCTCGGCCAGCAGGTGCGAGCCCACGGAAAGCCCGCCCAGCGAGCCGCCGCGCCGGCCCCAGGAGCGCAGCGCGCCGAGCAGCTTGCTCTTGCCGGGGAACTCGGTGGTCAGCCCGACGCAGACGAACAGGATATCGGCCTGGCTCATATCGGTGACGGAATAGTCGATCTTGATCGGCAGATTGTTGGACGCCATGACGGACTCGCCGTCGACCGACACCGTCGTCCACGAATAGAAATCATAGCCCAGCGCACGATTGGCCGAGCGCACCGTGTCGATCGCGGCGGCCAGCGAGAACATGGAGAATTTGTCGACCAGCAGGAATGCGAAGTGGCGGCCGGTTTGGGCGGGATCGTGCATGGCCGGAGGTTCTAGCCGATTGACGCCAATCGGAACAGCCATGCGCTTGCGCGGCTTGCTGGGCCAGAACGCCCCGGCGAGACCCTCAGAACTTCGGCGGGGTCTTGCCTGCCGCCCGATAGGCCGAGGTCACGGTGGCGGCCATCAGCATGGCGATGGTCATCGGCCCCACCCCGCCCGGCACCGGCGTGATCGCGCCCGCCTGCTTCGACGCTCCCGCGAATTCAACGTCGCCGACCAGCCGCGTCTTGCCCTCGCCCTTCTCTGGCGCGGGAATGCGGTTGATGCCGACATCGATGACAGTAGCGCCGGGCTTGACCCAGTCGCCCTTGACCATCTCCGGCCGACCGACGGCCGCGACCAGTATATCGGCGGCCCGCGCCACCGCCGGCAAATCCTTGGTGCGGCTGTGGGCAATCGTCACGGTGGCGTTGGCGGCGAGGAGCAGATTGGCCATCGGCTTGCCGACGATGTTGGAGCGGCCGACGACGACGGCGCTCAGGCCGGAAAGGTCCGCTCCCCGCACCCGCTCGATCATGATCATGCAGCCGGCCGGCGTGCACGGCACGAAAGCCTTGTCCAGCGCGCCGGTGCCGAGGCGGCCGACATTGATGTAGTGGAAACCGTCGACGTCCTTGTCGGGCGAGATTGTCTGAATGACGGCGTCGGCGTCGATATGGTCCGGCAGCGGCAGCTGCACCAGAATGCCGTGGATGGCATCGTCGGCGTTGAGTTCGCCGATCAGCTTCAAGAGATCGGCCTGCGAAGTCTTCACGTCCAGATTGTGCTGGACGGAATGGAAGCCGCATTCCTTGGCGCGGCGGCTCTTGGAGTTGACATAGACCTGGCTCGCCGCGTCCTCGCCAACCAGCACCACCGCCAGACCCGGCGTGACGCCCGAGCCGGCGAGCGCCGCCGTCGCCTCGGTCACCTTGGCCACCACGCTTTCGGCCACCTCTTTGCCGTCGATTATCTCAGCCATTTCCCGCCGGTCCTTCTCGCGAATGTCGCGTCCGAATGTCACGCAGCGGCATATTGCGCATCACCCGCGAATACAATGATTTGGAAGCGGCTTATTGCCGCGTAATACCGACAGCGAGCGCTGCGGCCGACACCACCGCCCGTCATCCCCGCCCCTGTGGCGGGGATCTACCTACATCGCCAGCGCTTTGACGTTGCAGACTTGGCAGATCCTCGGGACAATCCCGAGGATGACGGCCACAACAGCGAACGTGGCTGCAATGGCCGACGAGGTTTGCTAGTTGTGTCCGCTTTAGCGGATATCGGGGCAAGAAATGGCGCACGAAAAACTGGTTCTCGTCGGCTGCGGCAATATGGGCTTCGCCATGCTCAAGGGCTGGCTGGACGCCGGCAGGCTCGCCGCCGGCCAGGTCGAAATCGTGGAGCCGACCGGGCCATTGCGCGACCGCGCGGCGGGGCTGGGCGTGACCGTTCACGAAACCGCGCAAGGCCCCTCCCCGTCGGCCGACGCGCTGGTCATCCTCGCCGTCAAGCCGCAGGTCATCGTCAAGGTCGCCGGGGACTACCGCGCCTTCGCGCAAGCCGGCGCGACATTCGTCTCCATCGCCGCCGGCACGCCTGTCGCCGCGCTGGAAGCAGCGCTCGGCGACAACACGCCGATCATCCGCTGCATGCCCAACACGCCGGCCGCCATCGGCAAGGGCATGATCGTGCTGTTCGCCAACGCCCACGTCAGCGCCGACGCGTTTCGCGGCGTGAAGGAGCTGCTCGCCGCCAACGGCATGGTCGAGACCATAGACGACGAAAACCTCATGCACGCCGTCACCGCCGTGTCGGGCTCCGGCCCGGCCTATATCTTCCATTTCATCGAGTGCCTGGCGGCGGCGGGCGAAAAGGCCGGCCTGCCGAAAGACACCGCCGCGAAGCTCGCCATGCAGACGGCTTTAGGCGCCGCCTCGCTGGCGGCAGCCAGCGACGACCCGCCGTCGCGCCTGAGGGAACAGGTCACCAGCCCCAACGGCACCACGGCGGCAGCGCTGGGCGTGTTGATGGGGGATGGGAAGATGGAGAGGCTGGTGGAGGAAGCAGTGGAAGCGGCGAGGCAGAGGTCGGAGGAGTTGGGGCGGTAGGGGGGAAGCGGCATTGATTGGCTGGATATCACCATGACTGACCGCTTCGGCGGGAGAATCGCAGGTTTCCAAACGCCTGTGTCACTGTAGGCGCTCGCTACAGAGTCGAACTCTCACCGCGACGATATGGCAGCCGCAACATTTAGTATGACGCGTATCCGCATCAGGCGTGCTAGCGTATGTTCGTCGGCTGGTCCTTGCTGACCGGCGACGCTTCTGCCGAGTAGTGGTTCGCTCCGCGAGTCTCCGGCCCTTGAGGGCCACTTTCATGCAAAAAACCCCATTCGACCATTTCGAAGCGGCGAGTACTCTTGCCATGGTCGTAGCATCCAACGAGCCACTTCTGTTCCTGTCTGAAGATCATAAGATCATAGCGGCGAGCGCATCGTTCTGCCGGACCTTTGATATCAATCCAGCGGCAGCGTCCGGTAGTCGCCTTAGCGAACTTGGAAACGGCGAATGGGCGATGCCGAAGCTTGCCTCGCTGCTGAAGGCGACCGCCTCGGGAAGTGCACAGATCGACGCCTACGAAATTGATCTCAAGCGGCCGAACCACAAAACACGAAACCTGGTCGTCAACGCTCGCACTCTCGATGACGGCGACATCAATCATATTCGCCTGCTTCTGGCCGTAGCCGACGTGACCGATGCGCGCGCTGAAACCCGACTGAAAGATGATCTGGTTCGCGACAATGCGATCCTGATGCAGGAGGTCCAGCACCGGGTGGCGAACAGCCTTCAGATCATTGCCAGCGTTCTCATGCAGAGTGCTCGCCGGGTTCAGTCGGAGGAAGCGCGCGGGCACCTCAACAACGCCCATCACCGGGTCATGTCGATCGCGGCTCTGCAACGGCAACTCTCAACGTCCACAGCCGGAAAAGTCGATCTCCGTGCCTATTTGACGCAGCTGAGCAAAAGCCTCGGAGCGTCGATGATCGCTGATCCTGACCGGCTATCGATTGAGGTGACCGTCGACGACAGCGCCGTGGAACCGCACGTTTCCGTGAGCCTGGGGCTTATCGTGACCGAGCTTGTAATCAACGCCCTCAAGCACGCCTTTCCCGATGAGCGACCGGGCAAGATCGCGATCAACTATCGATCGTCCGGAAATGACTGGACTCTTTCGGTTACCGACAACGGCGTCGGCATGCATGCGGCTAGCGATGCACCCAAGGCGGGACTGGGGACTGGCATTGTGGAGGCGCTCGCAAAAAATTTGAACGGCGAAATACAGTCGAGCGATGCAGACCCCGGCACCGCAGTCACAATCGGCCACAAGGAAAGCGCCGGTGAAAGCGGCTTTTCTAATGCCGCATAGGAACCGTTTTGCTTCCCAAGCGCTATACCATCGCAGCCTGTAAGGCTCCCCATTATACGAGTAAGCAATGAACAAGGACAAAGCGGTGGTTCTCGTTGTCGAAGACAACGCGATCGTTCGGATGGGCGCAATCGACCTTGTTCTGTCTGCGGGCTACGAAGCGCTGGAGGCGTGCGATGCAGACGAGGCAATTCGAATCCTGGAATCGCGGGACGACATCGACCTGGTGTTTACCGACGTACAGATGCCAGGGACGATGGATGGCATCAAGCTAGCCCACTTCATTCGCCATCGATGGCCCCCCGTGAAGCTGATTGTTGCGTCCGGAAACGCAATTCTCGAAGAAAGCAGTCTGCCCACGGGAAGCAGGTTCTTCTCAAAGCCCTACGATGACCACACAATCAAAGACGAAATGGCTCGCCTGCTTTCCAGCGAGACTTCGACTGGTCCCGCGGGTTGAGTCCTTCCCGGCAACCGACGGCTCGCGACTTCACAGCCCTCTTGCCCGTCATTCCGACCGCGTGAGCGAGGAACGAGCGGAGCATGTCGAGAATCCATGCGTCGGAGGTGCGACATGGGTGCCGCAGTCGAAGGCGCCCTATCTCCCCCCTTGCGGGGGAGAAAGTCTTTTCCTGCATTTGCGAAGCGAAGCGAGCAAGTGCTTGGAAAAGACAAGAGAGGGGCTTGAGGCGCGCTGCCTGAATTGCCCCTCACTTGCGATTTCTAGCACTTAGCCTCCGCTGCGCTCCGGCTAAGACGCTGAAATCGCTTTCTCTCCCGCAAGGGGAGAGATGTCGCCGGCATCGGCCGCCTCGCCAATCGCCACCGCAGCGTGGATAGATGCCGGACGCAGCTCCCGCCAACCCCTTGTCCTGACTGACTATTCCCTACCCACTACCCGCTTTTCTATCCCCGCCCCCCTCGCCTCTCCGACAATGCCCGCAGATCAACGCGAGGCTGGAATGGACTGGACCCTGGCAATCAGACGCAACCGCGAGGCGCTCATGCGCATCCTTGCGGCGCTGTGCGCGCTCGTCGGGCTGCCCGAGGATGGGCCGGCGGGTAATTCGCACCTGCCCCGCCATCTGCATGCCCATGCGCGGCGCATCCTGCGCGCCGCCGAAGCCGCCATCCGGCGTCTCATCGTGATTGCCGCGCGGGAGGTCGTGGTTCAGCCTGCCGGCGTGCGGCCGGATCTGGCCGCTCTGGGCAAAGGGGTTGAGCCGGCAGGGGCTCAGGCCACCCTCCGCATCCCCGCATTCCCGCTGCTCGATCCGCTGAAACGGTTTTCCTTCGAACCGCCGAGGCGCGCCTCAAAGTTCATGCCGCGCATCTGCGTCGTGGGATTTACCGAGCCGGCGCCGCTGCCGCAGAAGCCGGTTGTCTCCCCCGACGATCCGGTCGATGCGACTGGCCTTTGCAGCCGGCTGCTTTCATCAAGGCGCGCCCTTGCCAACCTGCCGCGCGAGGCGCGCCGCCTTGCCCGCTGGTATCAGCGAAACAGGCTCCGGAGCAGGCCGGGCCGTGTCATGCCGCTGCGCATGGGCCGCCCGCCCGGCGGCCGCAAGCGTCCCATCCACCGGGTGGACGATGTGCTCAAGGAGTGCCACGCGCTGGCGCTGGACGTGCTGTCGCCGCCCGACAGTTCGTGATCGGTGAGCGGCGCGAGCTAAAGCACTTTCACTCCGCCAACAGCATCTCGTCCTGCCTTCGCCGCAGTTCGAGCAGCTTCGAGGCGGGGTCGGGGGCGACATTCGCCGCCGTCAGCAGTTCGCCCTTCTTCACCGCCGCGATCACCCTGCCGCCTTCCAGCAGGCCGCAAGGCACCGCGCCTGCCGCCCGTGCGTCCCCGACCGTCATGATCCATGAGCGGTACATATATTCGCCGATCGCATCGAGCGTCTCGCCCGCCGCGAGATCGCGCTTGGCCAGCGCGCAGACTTCCGCCACGGGCTTATCCAGCGGCACCATGTCGGCCTTGCCGTAAAGCACGGCGCGGGCGCAGGTGAGCGGCACTTCAAGGCTGGTCAGATGATAGGGCCGGAAGAAGGTGTAGTACGGCCCCTCGCCCAGCTTGAGGTCGTTCATGCGCTCGCGCAGCCGGGGATGATCCATTTCGGCAATCACGAAGACGCCGGGCGCGACGCCCTTGCCGACCGAGAAATCCACGCAACCCTTGCGCGACAGCACGCCGCCGTCCGCAACCGGGCAAAGCACCGACGAAAGCTCGTCGCGCGTGGCGGCCGGGCCGTGCATGCCCGGCCTGTCGGGCACCAATCCCGTCGCATTGGCGATCGCCGCCATCTCGACCATGGTCTTGGAGCCGTCGACGAACTCGACCAGCATGCGCGGGTTCATGTTGCGCCGCCTGGCCTCCGCCTCGTAATCGTCGGGCGTGGCGTCATGGTTGAGCGGGTTGTTCTTGCCCTTGCCGGCGGCCACGACATCGTGACCCATCGCCGACACGAACTCGATCAGCTCCATGCAGGACGACGGCTCGTCGCCGGCGCCCAACGAATAGACGACGTCGAGCTTGCGCGCTGCATCCTTCAGATAGGCGCCGATGGTGACGTCGGCCTCGACATTCATCATGACGAGGTGCTTGCCGTGCTCCATGGCGGTAAGGCCGATCTCCGCGCCGACGGCCGGCTTGCCGGTCGCGTCGATCACCACATCGACCAGATCGGAGGTGGCGGCCAGAAGCGGATCGGCGACAATCGCCGTGCGCCCCGCCTGGATCGCCTCGTTAACCGCGTCGGGATTGTCGGCATCCGCCGCGCTTTCGGCATCGCGGCCGGCAATCGCAATCGCCTGCCTCGCCCGGCCCGGCTGCGTGTCGGCGATCGCCGCCACCTCGATCCCGCGCATGCGCGTCACCTGGGTGACGATGTCGGTGCCCATCTCGCCGCATCCGATCAATCCGATACGGACCGGCCTTCCGGTATCGGCCCTGATCGCGAGATCCCGCGCAAGCCCTACCGGGGCGACGTTGGTCATTGGTTGTCCTTCGATTTTTGCGTCCCAAAAAGAGGAACAGGCCGTGCTTTGTCAATCGGGGTCGGCCGGAGCGGGATTAACCTTCGATTAAGCAAGCGCTTGAAGAGGCCCAGGCATCCGGGCTTTATGTGTCGCGACTGGCAAGCGGCTTGCATGACCGTCGGGCATGCAAAATGTGGTGGCTCAAAACGTGACAACGGAAACCGGCACAAGAATGAGAGATTGGCCAACGACGACGCTCGGCAGGCTGCCGATCGTCCGCGCCGATATCAAGACGACGGCGGCGGCCTTCGTGCGCCACGCGCTGGCCAGGCGCGGCAAGTCCGGCCGGCCATTCTACTCCACCTCGGCAAACGGCCAGGTGCTCGCCCTGTGCGGCGACGACCCGGAGTTTCTCGAACTGATGCTGTCTGCCGACCAGATCCATGCCGACGGCATGCCGATGGTCACCTATTCGCGGCTGTTCTCTTCCACGCCCCTGCCCGAACGCGTCGCCACTACCGACCTCGTTCACGCGGTGGCGCGGGAAGCGGAAAAGGCCAGCGCGAGCTTCTTTTTCCTCGGCGCCAACGAGGATGCGAACCAGCGCGCGGTCGAGACCATGCATAAGGCCTTTCCGGGGCTGACCTTCGCCGGGCGGCGCAACGGCTATTTCGCGCGCGACGAGGAAGACGCGGTCGTGGACGCGATCAACAAGGCTGCGCCGGATATCCTGTGGATCGGCCTCGGCGTACCGCTGGAACAACAGTTCGTGCACCGCAATATCGACCGGCTCACCAATGTCGGCGTCATCAAGACGTCGGGCGGGCTGTTCGATTTCCTGTCGGGCAAGAACCGGCGTGCCCCGCGCTGGATGCAGGCGGCTGGCCTCGAATGGGTCTACCGCGCCTGGCTTGAGCCGCGCCGGCTCGCCATGCGCTATATCACCACCAATCCGCAGGCGATTTCCGCCCTCATCCGTCATTCGGCCTGAACGATGGCTGAACCGAAAGGCCGGTGGTTCGCACTGCTGACGGCGCTGGTTTTTTTGATTACGGCACCGGCAATGGCGATTGCCGCCGCCCAATGCGCCGCGCCGGCCGGCTTCCCCAATCCGCGGCTGCTGGAAACGATGCGCCAGGGCGTCAACCTGCCCGGCTGGGATCATCCCGATCCCGCGCGCCGTCCCACAATCGAACAGCTTCGGGCGCTGCGCGGCGAGGGCTTTACCCATATCCGGCTGCCGGTCGAGCGCCCGCCGCTGGTCGACGGCGAACAGCGGGATTTCGCGGAGGTTCTCTTCGAGCAGATCGTCTTGCTGCTGAGCCTCGACTACACCGTCTCGATAGATCTGCATGCCGGGCATCTGGCCGAGCCCTACCTCGTCCGCGGTCCCGACGAGGCGAAGGCATTCCTGTCCGCCATCTGGCGGCGCATGGCCCCCGCAATCCGGGTATTCGACACGGAGAAGGTGGCGGTGGAACTTCTCAACGAGCCGCCAACCGACCATGAGACCTGGAATACCGTGGCAGAAGGCCTGATCCCCGCTATCCGCCGATGGCTGCCGGATCGAACCATCGTCGTCGGACCCGCCGGGCCGCAGCGCCACGAAACGCTTTCCGGCATGGAGCCATTCGGCGACCGCAACATCATCTATGCCGTTCACTATTACGACCCGTTCTACTTCACTCATCAGGGCGCGAACTGGGGCGGGCCGGACGACCCGCTGCGACATCTCACCGGCCTGCCATTCCCTGCGGAGATCACCGACGCCGGGGTGCGGGCCAACGTCGCAAAGCTGCGCGACGAGGGGCGCGGCGCGATCGCCGGCGAGCTTGAGTCCTCACTCGCCGAACCTTGGACGGAGGACGGCATAGCTGCCGCATTCGGCATGATGGCGGCGTGGCGCGAGCGCTACGACCGTCCGGTGATCGTCAACGAATTCGGCGTGCTGAGATTCGTTGCGCCCCGCGCGTCACGGCTGGAATGGCTCGCGGCCGTCGGCCGGCAGGCACGGGCACATTGCATCGGCTGGACGCATTGGGATTTCCAGGACGGATTCGGTCTAATCGACCCCGAAACCGGAATGCCGGACCCCGGCGTGATCGGCGCGCTCCTGCCTGAGGGCAACCAGGACTACTGACCGGAGGGCCGTGTCCGCGCCTCGACGAGACTGGCAACCATGCCAAATTTCGGCCGGATGACGCTGCCGTCGATCGCCTCGATACGGCCATTGTAGTTGAGCGTATGCAGCTTGCGGCCCGGCCAATCCGCGTTCGGCCGCAAAACGGTTTCGACCTGCTGCTCGAAGCGCCTGGTGTTCAGCCGGTCGATGCGGGCAAGGCCGAGAGCCGCGCCGTAGCCGCCGCGGCAATCCTGCACCGGCCGCCACAGGGTCCCGTCGCGAACAACCATGTTGCCGGCCGGACGGGCCGCCCGGTCATCGATCAGCAGCGGGTTTTCGCGGTGCGGCGTCCATGGCCCGAACAGCGACGGCGCGTTCCAGACGGCGAGCGTGTCGGAATAGCCGCCAACGCCATTGCGGACTACAGCGAACATCCAGAAGCGGTCTTCATGGCGTATAATGGTCGCATCCGCTGCCTCCACGCCGGAGACAAGCGTCGCTTCCTTCACCCAGCCGCGCGGGAAATCGGTCGCACGATAGAGTGCGATTTCGCCCGAGAGCGAGGCTTCCGGGACCATGTAGACCTCACCCTCCTGCTCGATCAGAAACGGGTATGAGAGATGCCAGGGCTCCTCCAGGACCGGCTGTGCATCGCCGGGCCGGCCATTCGCGCCGAACTCGACAACCGAGATGATGCCTTTGCCGGTCTTGTGATCGAGGTCTTCGAAGAACAGCCAGTCCCGGCCATCCCGGAACAGAGGAAACGGGTCGGCATAAAAATGATCGCCGGGATCAGCGAGCACATTCCAGCGTTCGCCGCCGAGATCGCGCCGCGACCAGACGTCGGCGCCCTCAGCCGGGCGACGCCAGCCAATGCGCCAATGCGGCGCATGGCAGCAGAGGCGATAAGCGGCGCGGGCAGCCGCGCGGGCAACCGAATTTGCGCCGTAGGCTGCAATATTGGCGCCCGAGATGGGCTTCGGCTGGCGTGGGTGAGCGTCAGCCGCCGGGGTGTCGGGAGCCAGGTTTCGGCGCGCCTTGACGACCAACGGAATGACCCGCGACCACACCGCCTCCATGGCGCCGCCAATGCCGTCCGCCGCTTCCAACGACGCCAAGCCTTCGGCGGCGATGCGCGGGTCTCCATCGCCCTGCCAGGCCGCGATCTCGATGCGGGGGGTGCCGCCGAAGAACAGCGCCGATGCCAGTGCGGTCTCGCCGAAGCCGCCATTGTAGCGAGGGCGCAGGACGAGGGTTTTCGCCGGCCATTCGCCATCCGGAACCTGCCGGAGATCAACGACTACTTCAGGCTCGCGCACATTTTCGGTTTCGAGAAGATCGGCAACTTCGCCGCGCGAATGGCGATCGCTCCATGTCGGGCGATGGCCGCGCAAGACCATGCGTTCCAGCGTGAGCAGGGAGGTGAGGGCCGAACCGGCAGGCTGTCCGGATTCAACGACCCGCAAGCTGACATCGGAATTCCAGTCAGATTCGAGCGCGCGCGCCAACGCCGGCACCCACCGCGCAAGCGAGGAAGCCTCGACGACGATCAGCGCCGAGAGCTTGCGGATGTGTTTCGCATTCATGACCGCGCGCTGGTCGACGCGGGTCCCGAAACGGTCCGCGCCTTTGCAATATCGGGTTCCCGGTTGGACGTCAGGAGCTCCCGGTAGGCCTCGACCATCGCGGCCAGCGAATGGCGCTCCGACAATCGGCGACCCAGATGCGAAAGCTCGTCCGCTACGTCCGGATTGCCCAGCACCTCTGATACGGCCTGCGCGAACGCCTGCGGATTGGATGTGTCGACAAACCGCGCGCAAGCGACGCCGTCTATCTCCAGCACCTCGCGCAGGACCGGAATGTCGTTGGCGATGACAGGCACGCCGGCCTGCGCGGCCTCGACCGCGGCCAGTCCAAACGTTTCTGCACTTGAAGGAAAGACGAAAGCGTCAAGCGCGGAGAGAAAATCGCCGATGCGAGCCGGTTCAAGCTCGCCCGCGAAATGAACCCGGTCCGTTATGCCGAGTTCGTCGGCGATGTTGCGCAGCCGTTCGGCATCGGTGCCCTGCCCGGCAATCGCAATGTGGCATCCAGGCAATTGCGGCAGAATTCGCAGGGCGTGATCCAGACATTTCAGCGGATGGAGCCGCGCGACGCTGCCGATCACCGGCGCTTCGGCGGGAAGATCAAACGCGGCGCGGGCAGCCGCCTTGTCGAGCGTCGAAAGCTTGTTCGCGAAGCCATGCGGAACCAGCACCATGCGCTTGGTGTAGGAGGCGGGGTACCTTTGATAGTCGCGCCAGGTTTCGCGGGAATTCGCGGTGATGACGTCATAAACCCCGACGCGGCCAAGCAGCCGGTCGATGGCGCGCACGGCGGGGGTGATCGTGGCCGGAGCGGAGACGTGGTTGGCGATGACGCGATCGACGCCCGCCAGCCTTGCGGCGGGCGCGGCAACGATGTTGCCGAAATGCTGGAAGGTCAGCACCACGTCGGGCTTCAGTCGACGCATCATGCCGACGAGCTGCCAGAAGAAGGCGGCCAGCGAGAGCGGGTTCGATGGCCGCTTGACGCTGACGAAATGCACGCGCGGCATGCCGTCGAATGCGCCGGTCTTGCGGTAGAGAAACAGGTGATCGATTTCGAAAGCCGGCTGGCCATCGACCTTGGCATGCGCAAGCGCGTCTCCCAGAAGCCGCGATATCTCCTGGGCGCCGGCCATTTCGGCCTGTGTCTGCACAAAGAGCAGCCGGACCGGCCGGCCGCGCGAACCGTTGGTCATTGCGCCAAGTCGTTCCCGTTCGGCACCCACCCAATCAGAGAAAGGTCAAGAATTGATTTCGCCGTCCGGTTCCAAGACCCCGTTGCGGATCGCCGCGCCAAGGATCATGCCGGCAAGGCCGAGATACATTGCGAGCGCCAGCGGCGCGAAATAGGCTTCCTCCTGGAACAGGCCATTGACGACAATACCCATCAGGCCGAGCGCCGCTGCGGCGTGAAGATCGTTTTGGGTGGTGCGCGCCAGCTTCATAAGCCGCCAGGCGATCCAGACGTAGAGTGAAATTACGGCCAAGGCGAAGATGCCGATCTGGTGGAGCAGGACGGCCACCGAACTCTCAACGGCGAATGGCGTGCGGCCCGCGCCTTGAGCGGCCGACCAGTCGATCGTGGCGAAATCAGGCGACAGGTTGCCGCCGGAACCTATGCCCCACCCGATCGGCTGGGTCGGGAAGTCCAGCAGGCCAGCCATCAATCCCAACACGTGATAATCCTCAATATCGAGGCCGATGATCACGCCCATAACGGCGTAGGCGGCAAGCGCCAGGCACATCGCGGCAAAGCCGAGATACGCGCCGAAGAGCCGGAACACCACCCAGCCGCCGCCGACCAGAATGAACATGATGAGCGGCCCCTTGGCATTGGTGAGCACCATCAGAACGAAAAGCAGCGCCGCCAATCCGAAACGGCCGCGGTAGAGACTGAAGACGCAGAAAAAAGCCAGCGCGTAGGCGAAGCTGATTGCGTGCATGTTGGGACCGAAAAGCCGCATGACCTCAATTTGGAGATCCGCCAGCAACGGCGAGTTGAAAAACGCGATCTTGAATGTGTCGGTCAGGCTGGTGGCGACGAGGCCGGTTTCCTTCGCGGCCTTGTCGAAAGCCAGCGTCATCCAGTTGGCGCCGCCGCCCACGTCCCAATAGGCTTGGCCATTGGTGACCGCCAGCCAGAAATCTCGCGCCAGAAACTCCGTGAAGCCGCAGATGATCGTCAGGACGGCGAGCGCCGACAGCGCCGGGCCTATCCGCACCGTTTGGCGGGCGAAGACGACAAGGCATATCTGGAAGAAGAGAAGCGGCGTGACGATGTTGCGCAGATAGACGACCGCCGTGATGCCCGTGCGGGCGTAGCCGACGATGAAGTAGATGCCGATCACCGCCATGACGGCGACCGTGAATTTCAGATACGGGTCGAGCGCGCGGTCGCGGCCCGTCCAGCTTCCAATGAAGCGGATCGCCGTCGTCAGCCAAACCGCGCTCAGGACCAGGAAGTTGTAGCCGCGGATGACGTCGAAATCGTCGGCATCGCGAATGTGATCGGCGATCAGCGAGACAATCAAGTTCTGGAACAGAAACGAAAAGACGATCGCGACAATGGCGACCTTCGGCATGCGCCACGCACATGCGCCGGCGAGAACGACAGCCGCCGCGATGCCGGCTGCCGGATTCAGCAGATGCAGGAGGAGCGGCGTGGCAACCAGCGTTACCGCGATCACAAGCAAGGTGCTGGCCTCAATGGCGGCGGCCATCGCTTCGGCCAGACCGGCGAAGCGGCGCTCCGCTCGGTCGTCGCCTGCTGGCGTGTGGGCACTGGCATAGTCGGCCATCGGTCGATCCGGATTCAGGCAGCGGCGACACGGCGAAAGCCGCCCGGCAATTGGCATGTGGCGCCAATCTAGCGCCTGGCCATCACCGAGAGGTTAACCCCGCATTCAACATTTCTGTTTACCCCTTGGTCATAGTTCCAGGACCTGTGCGCAGCGGCGCTTGCGCGCGGAACCGGGAAAATTGCAGGAGCCCTGAATGCGTTCGGAGTGGGACATGCCGCAACCGGCCCATGGCACGGCACGTTCGCAGCGAAGCGCGCGGCATGCAGCTTCGCCGCGCACCGCAATGCCTCAGGCACAGGACGGGGTGGTCGATCCAATGGCGCTGATCGGCCTTGTCACGCGCAATTGGCTTCAGATCGCGATCGTCGCCGCAGTGCTCACAGCGATCTGCGTCGGCGCGCTGCTTCTTTATCCCTTTCCCTACAAGGCGACCGCGATCGTGCTTGCCGATCCGCGCGACCAGCGCGTGACCCTGCAGGAGGACGTGCTGCCGGCAATCGGCTCCGATGCAGCGGTGCTGGAAAGCATGATACAGATCGTGAAGTCCGACGGCTTCCTGCTTGCGACCATGCAGGAACTCGGGCTGATGGGCGCGCCGGATGAGCTCAGCCAGACCGAACGCCTGACCGCTCTCGCCAAGTTCCGGAGGAAGCTTGCGGTCGATCGCAAGGGCGCGACCTATCTCGTCGAAATTTCCTATTCCGCCGACGGCGGCGAGGAGGCCGCGCAGATCGCAAACGGCGTCGCGCATGCCTTCGCCGACAGCCAGAACCAGTCGCGCAGCGTTGCAACCGAAAACGCCGCCAAGTCGTTGTCGACGCGCCTGGTGGAAATGCGCGCCAAGCTCAACGATGCCGAGGAAGCCGTTCAGCAGTTCAAGGCGGAAAACGGCATCGTTTTCGTCGACCAGAACAATACGCTGCAGATGCGCCAGCTCACCGAACTCAGCCAACAGCTCGCACTGGCCAAGAACGCTACCGAAGAAGCGCGGGCGCGCTACGACGAGGTCAAGAACGGCGGCAGCATCTCGATCTCGTCCCAACAGACCGGCGAAGGCGGGCAACTGGCCTTCCTGCGCCAGCAGCGGTCGGAACTGACGCAGTCGCTCGAGCAGCAGCGGCAGATATACGGACCCCGCCATCCGCGCATCCAGCAGACCCAGCAGATGGTGCGTGGCGTCGACGCCCAGATCACCCAGGAGCGGCAGCTTCTGGAGCAACAGCTGAAAGCGACGCTCGACGTCGCGGCGGCCAAGCAGGCGGAACTGGAAAGGCAGATCGGCTCGCTCAGCTCGGGCGTCAATCTGACTGAAGCGGCGCAGGTGAAACTCGACGCGCTGGAGCGCGAGGCAGCCGCCAATCGCGAGATCTACCAGCAGTTCCTGTCACGCAACAAACAGACGGACGAGCTCGCGCTGATGATCGAGGACAATGTCCGCATCGTGTCGGAGGCGGTTCCGCCACTGCGCTCGACACGTCCCTCGATAACGCTGGTGGGTCCGGCCATCGCAATGCTCAGCCTGGCGATCGCCGCCTTCGTGGCGGTCGGCCGCGACTTCGGCTCGATTGCAAAGCGCGATCCCCGTCCCATGCCCGCCCACCGTCACCCGGCCCCCGCCGAGCGGGCCGCATACTCCCGGACCGCGCGACGCCCCGCACCGGACATTGAAGACCGGCCCTCGCTCCCGGCCAAGCAGCGCCCGGTGCACGATCCCGTCTCCTTGCTGGACGCCTGGGGCGAGCCCGGTTCCGATGCGAAGCAGGATCCGGTCGAACTTCTCAGAGAACAACGGGACCGGCTCCGTGCAGGCTCCGACATGCCTACCCGCACCCGGCGCGACTGGCGCAGAGCGGGATAGGCACGGGACAGACTGTCCCCAATCGGGACAAGTCGAGACGCCAGCCCGTCATACCTGTCCGAATACGGTGCTCGCGGGCTCCAGGCGCCGTCGTCCAGGCTGGACGGATCACGCATCCGCGCCCGGTTTTGCGGCCGAAATAGGCGAAACCGGCGGATGCTTCTTCGATCTTAACTCAGCGTTAACCGCGCCACCAATGCGCCGCGCCGAATTGCGGGTTCGGCATGGAATTCGCGATAGGAGAACCAGACGGGCCACGCTGTTTCCAAGTGGGACATGCCGCGGCCAATCCGGATCACCATCGGCCAAGCCGAACACAAGCGGAAATACGAGAGCCTGAGGAGCGCATCGAAATGAATTCCATGGTCATGAATCGGGACATCATCACCAACTGGCAGCCGCGCCACGAGCGCCTGTTCGGCCGCGAGCTGATCAAGCTCAATCACGCGCTGCGCGAGACCGGACTGTTCACGCGGGAAGCGATCGCAAAGCTGATCGAGAATTGCCCGGCCGACGAACTCGGCCTGGAATCAATGTGCGTGGAAACCGACCGGCCGGACCGCATCTACGGCGTGCTCGGCGGCGCGTCCGGCAAGGACGCCATCACGGCTATCGAGAAGGGCCGCATGTGGATGAACATCCGTCGGGTCATGGACTGGTCGCCGGAATACCGGAAGCTGCTCGACGAGGTGTTCGACGAGTTCGAAGGCCGGATACCCGGCTTCAAGACGTTCAAGCGCAATATCGGCGTCCTGATCTCCTCGCCGAATGCGAAGGTGTTCTACCACGCCGACATCCAGGGCCAGTCGCTGTGGCAGATCGAGGGCGTGAAGAGCGTCTATCTCTATCCGCGCTCCGACGCATTCATGAGCCCGAAGAGCGTCGAGAAGATCCTGCTGCGCGAGACGGACGAGGATCTGGAGTATCAGAACTGGTTCGACGAATACGCCACCAAGGTCGATCTTCAGCCGGGCGAAATGCTGACCTGGCCGCTCTATGCGCCGCACCGCGTGCAGAACCACGATTGCCTCAACATCTCCGTCACCATGGAGCACTGGACGAAGGAAATCTGGAACTCCTACGCGGTCCATTACGGCAATGGCGTTCTGCGCCGCACCGTCGGCATCGGGGCCGGCTCCACCAACGACCACGGCATGCACGTCTATCCCAAGGCGGCAGCGGCACTCATGTGGAAAAAGCTCGGCGGCCAGATCAAGGGCGACGTGGTGAAAGTGCGCGAGTTCCGCATCGACGCCTCCGCGCCCGAAGGCCGCTCTGACCTCGCCCGATCACAGGCCTGACCGAAAAGGAACGCGTGCATGCACGGCATGGCCGCAATCAGGACCGCGGACCGCTATGTTGTCGGTACCGAACCCGCTTTCGACTTCCTGTCGGAGGAATACCGGGCTCTGTACCGCGACAGCGGCGCGTCCGCCTTTCAGGCTCCGTTGTGGCTGTCGATGCTGCACAAGCAGTTGATGCCTGAATTGCGCGCGTCCCAGAACACGATCACGATCAGGAGTTGCATGGACGGCCGGCTCATCGCCGTGTTTCCCTTCGTCGTTCAGATCTCGGCCGGCGTCTCGGTGATACAGCCGGCGGATTTCGGCGTGTGCGACCGCAACGACATCGTTGCGGGTGCCGGAGCGCTCGAGGAGTTTGCCGCTGACCCTGCCGCGTTGATGCAGCTTCGGGCAGCCACATCCAAACATGATCTGCTGCTCTTCCGAAAGATATGGGCGGGCGGATTCGACGTCCGACGGCTGTTTCCTCATTCACGCCAGAAGCAGGCGCAAAACGACGCCTATGTCTGCGACACCGGCACGGATGCCGAACAGTGGAAGCAGGAGACGCTGCGCAAGAAATTTACCAAGGAAATGGGACGCCTGCAGCGCAAGACCGAGCGCGAAATCGGTTTGTACGAACATCGTGCCGTTACCGACGAGAACGCCATTCGGGCGGCGTTCGACTTCCTGCGCACGGTGCGGCACGGGCGGTATGGCGAAAGCCTGCTCGACGACCGGCGCTATTTCGATTTCTACCGCGACTATGCGATCGCCGGCGCGAAATGCGGCGAAGCGACAACCTATGTCAGCACGATCGCAGGCGAGCCGGTGGCAGCGCTGTTCGGCCTGTCGGGCGACGGCGGCTATCACGCCGTCCTGATCGGTGCGGATATCGAAAACCATGACCATCAGTCGACGGGAGTCCAGCTCCTCTACCGCGTCATCAAAATGCGCATCGGCGACGGGCATGCCAGCTTCGACATGGGGCTGGGCGATCAGGGCTACAAAGGCCATTTCCGGCCGAACCAGATCGAGGTCAGCAACCTGACGCGCGCCTACTCACCGACAGGCGCGGCCCTCGCCATGATCTACCATCGATCCAAGCCGCTGAAGAACTTCATCAAGGGGATTCTGCCCAATGTTCGATAGCGGGCGGCGCCCACCCGAAGCGCGGCCCGCATCGGCCGGCAGCGGCTGGCTGGAACGGCTGCGTGTCCTCTCGCGCGAGCCTTCGATCAGGGGCATGGCCGGCGTGTTGGTGCTGAAGGCGTCGATGATGGTCTTCAACTTCGCGCTGATCGCGCTTGCGGTCAACGTGCTCAAGGAAGTCGAGTTCGGCGTCTTTTCCATCCTGTTTTCGGCGGTCGGCCTGACCGGCATCGTCGCGACCCTCGGCCAGCAGATTCTTCTGATGCGGAGCTGGAACGAATATTCGGCCGACAACGATCCCGCCACGATGAAAGGGGCGCTGCGCTTCAGCGCGCTGCTGTGGCTGGCCGGCACGATGGTCACGGCCTGCGGTTTCTACTTCTGGGCCGACATGTCCTACGGCGCCTCACTGGCGCGCGCGGCGACGGTCTATCTCGTTCTCTACGCCGCGATCCAGACGACCGCCCACCTGTTGCGCGCCTCGAAAGGCGTTGGCGTCGGCGACGGCTTCGGCAATCTCTTGCCGGTGTTGCCGGCGATCGGCTATCTCGCATACGACCTCGCCTCGCAGGCGACTGCTGACGTGTCCACCGTGCTTTACCTGCTGGCAGGCGGCACCGCCGTGGGTGTCGTACTGCACGCCGTGGTCTTCCTGCGCCACGTATCGACGCGGTTCCCCGGCATCTGGGGCGTTGCCGCACGCGGCGACGCCCGGACATGGACCGGCCGCTCCATGCGGCTGTGGCTATCGACCGGCCTGGAAGCGGCAAACCAGTATCTCGACGTGCTGATCATGGGGCTGCTGACGACGCCGGCGATCGCGGGCGGCTATTTCGTCACGACGCGCTTCGCCAACATCTTCGCGTCGGCGTCGGACGGCGTCCATCTCTTTGCCAGCCGCCACGTTCCCGATCTCTATTACCGGCGGGAATATGAGAGCCTTTCCCGGCTGCTGAACCTGATGGCCGTCATGCTTCTGTCGATGATCGCGCTAGGCGTGGTCGCCATCATCGTTGGGGGAAAGCTGGCGCTTGGTTTCATCAGCCCTGACTATGTCCAGTACTACCCGGCGCTGATCGTTCTTTGTCTCGGCACCGCCGCGGCCGCCGCCGCCCAGCCCTGCGCGCCAATTCTGATGCTGACCGGCCACGAGGGCCGCTATCTCGGCATCATCGCGAGCTCGGTCGCGCTGCGCGCCGTGGGGTTCTTCCTGCTTGTCCCGCTGTTCGGGATCATGGGCGCGGTGAGCGCATCGGCGCTGTCCTTCGTGCTTCTGGCGCTGGCGCTCAGCTATTCGACGCAACGTCTGGCCGGCTTCGACGGGTCGGTCTTGCGGCTGCTGAAATGGGGCGGAAGCCCCGCACAGCCAGCCGCCGCGGAATAAACGGGATCGAAACCTGGGTTCGATAGGAAAAGCGCAGTCTGGGGAAAGCCGCGTGGGGACGCGGCGAATGTGGGGAAGCCAAGAATACCGGGGGATCGGAATGGCGAAAGACCAGACAATTGAGCGGGCGCGGGGGGCCGCCGGGTCCATGATCGTGGCATCGGAAAACGACTTCGATTTCCGATCGGAGGAATACCGCTCGCTTTATGATGCATCGGGCGTGAGCGGCTTTCAGAGCCCGCTCTGGCTCCACTGCTTTTACAAGGTGCTGGCGCCGGGTGTTTCGGCAAAGCCGCTGATCGTGACCGTGCGCGAGGGCGGCGCGTTGAAGGCCGTCATTCCGCTTGTGTCGCAGAAAGTCGCGGGCGCCACCATTCTCCAGGCGGCGGATCTTGGCGTGGCGGACTACAATGCCGTCATCTGCACACCGGAGACGCTCGAGGCGTTGTGCGACGACGAATCTGTGCGCGCCGCGCTGGCCGGGTACATCGCGTTTGCCGACATTCTGTTCCTTCGCAAGGTGGCGGGCGACAGCGCCGCGCTGGACCGGCTGTTCGGCGGCATGGCGCGCTCGCCCTGCGAGAACAGCGCCTATGTGATCGACCTGAAGCCCGGCGAATTCGAATCCTGGCGCAAGGAAAGTCTCAAGAAGGGCTTCCGCAAGAATATCGACCGGCGCCGCCGCAAGCTGGAGGGCGAGCACGACCAGGTCGGGTGGAAGAGCTTCACGGCGCCCGACGAGATCGAGGCGGCGATGGAATTCATCCGCGCCGAGCGGACGCGCCGTTTCAAGGACGACATTCTGGCCAACGACGCCTATTTCGCCTTCTACAAGGCCTGCGCGCTGGCCGGCGCTGAAGGCGGCGAAACGATTACCGCCGGCATGGTGGTCGACGGCAAGATCGTCTCCGCCGATTTCGGCGTGATGGGCAGGGACTGCCTGCACTCGATCCTGTGCGCGGCCGATATCGTCAATTTCGGCCCCTATGCGCCCGGGCTGCAGTCGCTGCACGATCTCATCTGGGAGCGCAGCGACAGGGGCGACGCCCATTTCGACGCCGGGCTCGGCAATTCGGGCTACAAGAGCGATTTTTCAGCCCGCGAAGTCCCGCTCGACAATTTGTCGGTGCCGCTCAGCGCAAAGGGTCAGGCCATCTCTGCGGTGTATCACCGCGCCAAGCCGCTGAAGAACTTCCTGCGCAAACTGGCGGGAAAGGTGCACTGAGGCGGACAGAGCGCTGAACGTTTCTGGCAAGCCTGCCGGAGTGAATAATGGTGCTGCGAGAGAGGATTGAACTCGGCCCACTCCTAGTAAAATCGAAATTTTACGGGGCTTTTTTTGTTCATCGTGACGGATGTTAGAGATCAGAGCGCATCGCCGATCCATACCTCCCCTGAGATGAAATTGGCGAAGATGGCCCGTTCGTCTCCACGCATGACAAGTGCGTGGCTTGACAGCAAATTTGCTGCGAGCTGCGAGTTATGCATTACGTTCGATATCCAGTCCGCTTCAAGCTTCTCGCCTGCAACAATTTTAGCAGGAGTACCTCTATGTAGGGCGTTACCGCAGCTTCTATAGAGCGCCTTCAGTTCGTCCTTCGACAGATGCTCAACATCTGCGTCCCTTACCGAAATATGCCCGGCGGTCTCGCGTTCTACCCTGATCGGTTGCGGATAGAATCGGTCGTGTAGGCTAGAAAGCGCATTCACAATCCGGTCGGCAGCAAATGCCTTCCGCAGTTCTTTCGACGCGTCGAGTTCCGCGAGGCCGTCGTGCGCCACAACACAACCAACCGCAATGATTTCACATATCATTCGGAGCTGTAGATAGGCAGCTTCTCTTGCAAAACGTGCCTCAAGACCTGTTTCCCGATTTACGAGCATTTCTATCGCGTCGATACGCCGTCGAGCTTCATCCATCAAACGCTTGTAGAGCGCGAGTATCCGATGCTCGCTAGTGTTCATTCGTCAGACTTCCTCAGCGAATGCGATCCGGAAGTCCACTTGTCGCAAATCGGGGAATCGTGCAACCTCGCCGCCTCGTTGAAGGCTAAGGTGGACAATGAAACAAGTATATCTAAGAGGTGAGTAATGGGATTTTTAGTCCGCGATTGTGTTCGATGCGGAACCTCTAAGGTCCAAATGATAGCGCGTGGATTCGTTCAATTCGACAGCCTCAATTTCGAAGTGTTCGTGGTGTGCCAATCCTGTATGAGAGGGAGTATTTATAGAGGGCAGCCGCAAAATAATCCAGTTGAACACCCTGGTGTATTGGATACCGGTCGCCACTATGACAGGGAGCCGGTTCTTATTCACGTTGCAGCACCAAAACTACCGGACACAGTCCCAACGCGCATTGCTGACCTTTTTCATGAAGCTGCTGTTTGCCGACGATCGAATCACTATGAAGCGGCTGGGGCGATCTTCCGGAAAACAATCGATGTCGCTACCAAACACCTGTTCGCAACTGACCCTCGATTGATAGACCGGAAGGCCGCCGAAGCGCTGAGAAGCCGGATCAAAGCGCTTGGTGAAATGAAAATCTTGGATGAAGATATCGTTGAACTGGCTGACGTCGCCGCGCTTGATGGAAACGACGCAGTGCACGACGCTGATCCTTACACGGCAGAGGAAGCCGAAGCGCTAGAAGACCTAACGAGCGATCTGCTTGACAGGCTCTTCATCCGCCCTGCAAAGCTCGCTGCCGTTCGAGCCAAGCAGATAGCGGCAGGTCAACGAAGAGAATAGCTCGTCCACTGGCGGGCTTCAGTCATTCTGGCGTTAGTCGGCGGCCGCATCCAATGCCTATGCCGCTGACCACATTCCAGCAACGGAAACCCTACGGATCAAGGCTTTCAAGGATTTCAAAGGGATATAATGGTGCTGCGAGAGAGGATTGAACTCTCGACCTCTCCCTTACCAAGGGAGTGCTCTACCACTGAGCTACCGCAGCCTGCCGAAAGGTGCGGCGCTTCTGCCATAACGGACAGGCAAGCGCAAGGCGGACGGGGCGAATTGCGCCGGCTCCCGGGACGGGCCATATGCGCAAGGTGAGGAAGGCGTTAGTCTGTTCAAGCGCCGCCGATGCCGGACACGCGGCCGAGAACTGCCGAGCACACTGAAAACAATGGACAAAAAGCAGCCGAAAGACCCCAGGAAAGAGCGTCTCGCCAAACAGCTGCGCGCCAATTTGCAGCGGCGCAAGGAACAGGCGCGCGAACGCCAGCCGGAACCCGGCGACAGCGGTTCAGACGGCGCCGCGGGGGCCACCGGGGATTTGACCCGCCGCGACACATGAAAACCATGTTCGGCATTAGAACCGCTGGGATAATCGCCCGTTCTTGAACCGGAAGGGCCGTTGCTCTAAACCGGCACACCACTTCGAAACGGCCTGTTCTCGCGGCCGGAAAGGCACTTGAATGGACCGGATCAGGATTGTCGGCGGCAACGAGCTCAACGGCACGATACCGATTTCGGGGGCCAAGAACGCGGCGCTGCCGCTGATGATCGCCTCGCTGATGACCGACGAGACGCTGACGCTCGAAAACGTGCCGCATCTGGCCGACGTCGAGCAGCTCATCCGCATTCTCGGCAATCACGGCGTGGACTATTCGGTCAACGGCCGGCGCGGGGAACAGACGCCCGGCTATTCGCGCACCATCCATTTCACCGCCGGCAACATCGTCGACACGACCGCGCCCTACGAGCTCGTCTCCAAGATGCGGGCGAGCTTCTGGGTGATCGGGCCGCTGCTGGCCAGAATGGGCGAGGCGCATGTGTCGCTGCCCGGCGGCTGTGCGATCGGCACGCGGCCGGTGGACCTGTTCATCGAGGGGCTGATGGCGCTCGGCGCCGATATCGAGATCGACAACGGCTATGTGAACGCCAACGCGAAGAAGGGCCTGGTCGGCAACCGGTTCGTGTTTCCGAAGGTTTCGGTGGGCGCCACGCATGTCCTGATGATGGCGGCGTCGCTCGCCAAGGGCCAGTCGGTGCTGGAAAACGCGGCACGCGAGCCGGAGGTCGTGAACCTGGCTGAATGCCTCAACGCCATGGGCGCGCGGATTTCGGGCGCCGGCACCGACACGATCACCATCGACGGCGTAACCCAGCTTTCCGGCGCGCGCCACCGCGTCATTCCCGACCGTATCGAGACCGGCACCTATGCGATGGCGGTGGCGATGACGGGCGGCGACGTGCTTCTGGAAGGGGCGCAGCCCGACATACTTGAAACCGCGCTGGAAACCATTTCCAGGACCGGGGCGGAGATCACGCCGGTCAATTCGGGCATCCGGGTAAGGCGCAACGGATCGGGCATCGATGCGGTCGACGTCACGACCGAGCCGTTTCCCGGCTTCCCGACCGACCTTCAGGCGCAGTTCATGGGCCTGATGACCAAGGCGCGCGGCCGCTCGCGGATCACCGAGACGATCTTCGAAAACCGCTTCATGCACGTGCAGGAACTGGCGCGCCTCGGCGCACGCATCTCGCTTTCGGGCCAGACCGCGACGGTTGAGGGAGTGGAGCGGCTGAGGGGCGCGCCCGTGATGGCGACCGATCTGCGCGCTTCCGTGTCGCTGGTCATCGCCGGGCTCGCCGCGGAGGGCGAAACCATGGTCCACCGGGTCTACCATCTCGACCGCGGTTTCGAGCGGCTGGAGGAAAAGCTGACGAATTGCGGCGCCCGGCTGGAGCGTGTCGGCGAATAGGCGCGGAGCGCCCGCGCCGGCTATCGCGGTTGCACCGCAACACAAGAACGCCTAACAGAAGCGAAACCCGACCAGCCGCACCAAAGAAGCGCGTTCAGCCATGCAGCCCCTCCGCCTTGTCGCCCTTGACGAGCAAGATCTCCAGATCATTTCGGCGCATGTCCAGGATGCGGTGACGAAGGTTGGCGACCTGCAATATAACGCCGCCGAAAAACAGCTCGTCATTCCGATCAACCGCTATGCCTGGGAAAAGAAGAAGCGCTTGTTCTCGCGGCGCGGCGAGCGTCGGCGCAGCGTCCTGCATATCAACCGCGTGCTCGGGGTGCGGACAAGCGGCGTCGACCGGGCGAAATCGGACGCAGTGCTGTCACTGCTTGCCATCGACTTCGCCGAGACCAAGGCGCCGGCCGGTGAAATGGTCCTCATTTTCGCCGGCGGCGCAGCGTTGGCTCTCGATGTCGAGGTGATCGAGGTTCAGCTCACCGACCTCGGCGGCGCGTGGGAAGCGGCGGCGCGACCCCGGCACGGCGTGTAGGGCGAGACCGATGGCGGTTCGCCTCGACGGCACAGGGCCTGAATTCGAACAGCGCTTCGCGGAGCTTCTCGGCGCCAAGCGGGAAGTGTCGCAGGATGTCGATGACGTCGTACGCGATATCATCGCGGATGTCAGGGCGCGCGGCGACAGGGCGCTGGTCGAACTGTCTTCGCGGTTCGACAAGGTCGATCTCGACACCGCCGGCATCCGCGTTGCGCACGAGGACATCGAGGCGGCGGCCAACGGCATTGACGCCGAGACCCGCGCGGCGCTCGAATTCGCGCATGAGCGCATCACCGCGCACCATCAGCGCCAGCTGCCGAAGGACGAACGCTACACCGACGCGCTCGGCGTCGAGCTCGGCTGGCGATGGAACGCAATCCAAGCCGTCGGTCTCTATGTGCCCGGCGGGAGCGCCGCTTATCCAAGCTCGGTGCTGATGAATGCCGTGCCGGCGCGCGTCGCCGGCGTGGAGCGCGTGGTGATGGTGGTGCCCTCGCCCGGCGGCATCATCAATCCGCTGGTGCTGGCGGCCGCCAGGCTGGCCGGCGTCGACGAGATCTACCGCGTCGGCGGCGCCCAGGCGATCGCCGCCCTCGCCCACGGCACCGAAACGATCAAACCCGTCGCCAAGATCGTCGGGCCAGGCAATGCCTTCGTGGCCGCCGCCAAGCGGCAGGTCTTCGGAACTGTGGGCATCGACATGATCGCCGGCCCGTCCGAAGTGCTGGTGATCGCCGACGGCGACAACGATCCGGAATGGATCGCCGCCGACCTTCTGGCGCAGGCCGAGCACGACGCGGCGGCGCAGTCGATCCTGATCACCGACGATGCGGCGCTGGCCGACGCCGTCGACGAGGCCGTCGCGCGTCAATTGCAGCGCCTTCCGCGCCGCGACATCGCCGAGAAAAGCTGGCGTGATTTCGGCGCCATCATCGTGCTTCGCTCGCTTGACGATGCCCCCGCGCTCGCAAACCGCATCGCGGCCGAACATGTCGAGCTTGCCGTGGCGGCGCCCGACGCGCTTGCGGAGCGCATCCACAACGCCGGCGCGATCTTCCTCGGCCGCCACACGCCGGAGGTGATCGGCGACTATGTCGGCGGTTCCAACCATGTGCTGCCGACGGCGCGCTCGGCGCGGTTCTCGTCGGGCCTTTCCGTGCTCGACTTCGTCAAGCGCAGCTCGATGCTCAAGCTCGGGCCCGAGCAGCTGCGCGCACTGGCGCCCGCCGCGATCCGGCTGGCCGAAGCCGAGGGACTTGACGCGCATGCGCGTTCGGTTTCCCTGCGCCTCAATCTCTAGGCGCCGACATGGCGGAGCAACTTCCCGAAAACGCCCGCCTCGTCGACGTCGTGCTCGACGAGTCGATCGGCCGTTCGACGCCCGACATCGAGCATGAGCGCGCGGTGGCCATCTTCGACCTGATCGAGGAAAACGGCTTCCGTCCCGTCGGCCACGAAGGCGGACCATACAAGCTGCGGCTTTCGCTGGCCGAAAACAGGCTGGTTTTCGCCATCAGCGACGAGACCGACAAGGGGGTCGTGACCCACATCCTCTCGCTGACGCCGTTTAGACGCATCGTGAAGGACTACTTCCTGATCTGCGAGAGCTATTACGAGGCGATCCGTACGTCGACGCCCAGCCAGATCGAGGCCATCGATATGGGCCGGCGCGGCATGCACAATGACGGCTCGCAAACGCTGATGGACCGTCTGTCGGGCAAGATCGACATGGATTTCGACACCGCGCGGCGGCTGTTCACGCTGGTCTGCGTGCTGCACTGGCGGGGCTGAGCCGTGGCGGTCGGAAAGGCGCCGGACGCCGGGAGCTTCAAGGCCTGAGATGAGCGCGGAGGATGGCAAGAATCTTCCGGCTTCGGTGCTGTTTCTGTGCGGCATGAACGCGGTTCGTTCGCCGATGGCGGAGCAACTGGCCAGGACCATGTTGCCGCGCTCGGTGTTCATTGCTTCGGCGGGCGTGCGCGCGGGCGAGCGCGACCCGTTCGTCGATGCTGTCCTTGCCGAAAGCGGAATGTCGCTGGGCGAGCGCCAGCCGCGGGCGCTCGACGATCTCGAGGACGCCTATTTCGACGTCATCATCACGCTGTCTCCGGAAGCCCATCACGCCGCGCTGGAACTGACCCGCACGCATGCGATCGAGGTCGAATACTGGCCGACCGCCGACCCGACGGATGCGCGCGGAACACGCGAACAGATACTGGGCGCCTACCGCGCGGTGCGCGACCGGTTGGCGGCGCGGCTGAAGGAACGGTTTGGCGGCGCGCGGCGGCTCGAAAGCGCCGGATAATGCGTGTTCACAAATCCGGGCTTATCGTATAGGTTCCGCGCAATTTCCGGCCCAGGGCCGGATTTTCTCTTGTAAAAGGTATCGAATGCCGAAGGAAGAAGTACTGGAATTTCCGGGCGTGGTCACCGAACTGCTGCCGAATGCGATGTTCCGGGTCAAATTGGAAAACGAGCATGAAATCATCGCCCATACGGCCGGCCGCATGCGCAAGAACCGCATTCGCGTGCTGACGGGCGACAAGGTCCTCGTGGAAATGACGCCATACGACCTGACCAAGGGCCGTATCACCTACCGTTTCAAATAGAGCAGCAAGCGCGGGCCTGACGCCTGCGACGGGACACCGATGAGCGTATTCCAGAAACTGGTGCTGGCATCCGGGTCGCCGCGCAGGATCGAATTGCTGCAACAGGCGGGCATCGAGCCCGACCGGCTGATTCCGAGCGAGATCGACGAGACGCCGAAACGGGCCGAGCACCCCGCGTCGCTCGCCAAGCGCCTGTCGCGCGAGAAAGCCGAACGCGCGCTCGAGATCTACCGCAAGGATCCGGACGAAGGCGATGCCTATATCGTGGCTGCCGACACGGTGGTTGCGGTCGGACGCCGGATATTGCCCAAGACGGGCATGGCCGAAGAGGCGGCGAATTGCCTGCGGCTTTTGTCGGGCCGAACGCACCGGGTCTACACCGGCGTCTGCATGATAGCCCCCTCGGGCAAGGTGCGGCAGAAGACCTCGGAGACCAGGGTTCGCTTCAAGCGCCTGTCGCGCGAGGAACATGAAAGTTATCTCGCCTCGGGCGAGTGGCGCGGCAAGGCCGGCGGCTACGCCATCCAGGGTCTGGCCGGCACGTTCGTGGTCAAGCTCGTCGGCTCTTACACCGGCGTCGTCGGGCTGCCGCTCCATGAGACGGTGAGCCTGCTCGTGGGCGACGGCTACAAGGTGCATTTCGCCTGGCTGTCCGCGAGGATGTGACCTTGCCGGGCGCGCCCACAGACAAGGTGACCCCGCTCAGGCCGCGCCGCCCCTGCCCCGAATGCGGCCGGCCCTCGGCCCGCGAGACCTATCCGTTCTGTTCGACACGCTGCAAGGATGTCGACCTCAACCGCTGGCTTTCCGGCGCCTATGTGTTGCCCGGGCGGGAGGAGGAACCGAGCGGCCCGGAGAGCGACGACGGCTGACCGCGGCGGGGTTTCGCCGCGGCGCCAAAGCGGCGCTGGACAGCAGCCAAACACGTGCTATAACGCGGCCCGCTTCGGGCGGAAAACCAACAACCGCCAGGGCCTCGAACGGCGCAATAGCCGGACATCACAGGCCCGATGCCCAGGTAGCTCAGTTGGTAGAGCAGCGGATTGAAAATCCGCGTGTCGGTGGTTCGATTCCGCCCCTGGGCACCAGACACACCTCTCCGCGCTGAACATATCTTCTCAAAAATCCTTGTTTTTCAACGCTTTCAGCAACTAAGCCTGATCATGGCGAAACACCGTGAACCCTTGCTTCGCACCAAATTGGGGGTATCGTGTGGGGGTATTTCGAAACCCACTGGAGGCGATACCCCCAAATGCCCCTGTCCGAATTCAGCGTCCGCAACGCCAAGCCGCGCGAGAAGCCCTACAAGCTTGCCGATGGCGGCGGCCTCTATCTCGCTATCCAGCCGAGCGGCTCGAAGCTCTGGCGGCTCAAATACCGGTTTGCCGAAAAGGAAAAGACCCTCTCCTTCGGTCAATACCCGCTTGTATCGATCGCCGATGCGCGGCGGCAGCGCGACGACGCGAAGCGCCAATTGCTCTCTGGAAACGATCCTTCCATGCAAAAGAAGCTGGACCGGATAGCCGCTACAACGGCAGCCCGTACCACCTTCGGACTCATCGCCGAGGAATACATCCATCGGATGAAGGCGAACGACGCGGCCGACGGAACAATCGCTAAGACTGAGTGGCTGCTTCTGGATCTGGCGAAGCCGCTCGCCAAACGGCCGATCAAGGAGATCACTCCGGCCGAAATCCTCGACCTCTTGCAGCGCATCGAAAAGAGCGGTCGCCGCGAGACCGCTCGCCGGCTTCGGGGGACCATCGGAGCGGTTTTTCGGCTTGCGGTCGTGACGCTGCGAGCAGACAGCGATCCCACGACCGTACTCCATGGCGCGCTTCAGCCACCGAAGGCTACCGCACGCCCGGCGATCACGGACGAACGCGAGTTCGGCAAACTTCTCACCGTGATTGGCGGGTATGACGGCTGGCCGACGATCAGGGCTGCTCTCCAGTTCCTAGCGCTGACATGTGTGCGACCTGGAGAGGTGCGTCACGCGCTGCGCGACGAATTCGACCGCGACAAGGCCATTTGGCGTATACCGGCTGAACGGATGAAAATGCGTCAGCCACATGACGTGCCGCTCTCCCGGCAAGCGCTCGCGGTACTGGAAAAGGTTTGGCCGCTCTCTGAGGCTGGCGGACTGGTGTTTCCCTCAATCCGCACAGCCAGAAGGCCACTGTCCGAAAACGCCCTCAACAGCGCGCTCCGACGCATGGGCTACGCCAAAGATGAAGTGACTGCCCACGGATTCCGGGCGAGCGCTAGCACGATCCTCAACAACCGTGGGCACGATCCGGACGTAATCGAGGCGGCGCTCGCACACCAAGACCGGAACGCCATCCGCCGCGCGTATAACCGTGCCTCGTATTGGGACCAGCGGGTCAAGCTGATGCAGGAATGGGCCGATCTGCTCGATGAGTTGCGTGTAGCTGGGGAACTCGAGTAGAGTTTCCGACAACGCCGTTGTCGGGAATTGGCTTTGCAATGCTCAGAATACGACGCTGCATGGATTGGGTGCACTAGCTGAAGGAACTACGGACGATCTTGCCATAACTCTCACCAACACATTGGTGGGATGGTGAAGGCGGCCAACCTCAGCGGGTCAGACTCGACCAGTGCCGTGTCTGTCGGATAGCGACGAGGTCGGGTATGACTTTAGTACGCTTCTGCTGAACGCTCCCGACACTCCTGCCGATCGATCACGAGCGGCCCCGCGGGTTCCACATCCTGAGGTCTTTTGATCTCCGTAGGAAAAGCGTCGCGCAACGAAGGACAATTGGGTTAGTCGATGATGTACGGGAACCACGGCACCCACTTTCGATTCAGAGCTTTAGCGCCTCTACCCCTTAGCTTCCATAAGGGACGAAAAAGGAATCTGAAATTCCCCGCGAGAATAATCGGTCAAGACACCGCGTTCCGGCGTAAATTTTAGGTACACCGTATCCGGATCATCCTTGAATTCCGCCGCCGACGGATTTCTATCCAAATGCCTATCCTTTATATCTTCCGGCACACCTCCCTGTAGTACCATACACTGCCCGTCCACCTGCACGAACTGACTGTCCTCATCCCGCGTGCCAATTGCTAGCGAAGCTGGGCCGCGTTTCCCAGATGCGCGAATCAACGCAACCTTTCTGCTGTTTTGATCCGTAGAGAAATAAAATGCCGACAAATCATCCGCGAACGAATAATGCATCATGGCAACATGAATCTCGTTTCCGGCCCCAACTGCCAAAGCCGCAGCACCAGGTGCAGCAACGATCCGTTTGATCAGCTCAAAATCCTTGATTTCCACCGGCAATACCTCCATGGTTAATAAATAATATCACAGCTTGTAGAACGAAGGAAACGGGGCGGATAAGAAACCAACCAGATGGCGGGCATCGTTCTCAACAGGGAGGATCTCAGTTTCTCCGCTGCGCACTTTGTGACGAGCGGTGGCGTGCTTGAGGAATTGAGCGGACACTCTTACCAGCTTTCCCTCGCCATGACAGGCGACTTGGACAGTGAGGGTATATTAGTTGACTTCCGCGATATTAAACCGGCAATCAAGTCTGTTATTCAGAAATACAATCACAAAACCCTAGTGCCGTTGCAGTCGCCATACATAACAGTTCGCGTTAAAGGCGATTCAACAACCGTCGAGTGCGGCTCGATGCATTTTGTGCTTCCAACGAGCCACTGTGTGTTTGTCGATGCCGTAAACTCTTCGACGGAAATACTCTCCGGAACTATCTTAAACGAGTTTCTATCGCTTTTACAGGACGAGTTGATCAGACGGCTGGACTATGTACGCCTAACAATCTCCGAAAGTCCTGGGCAAAGTGCGTTCGCGGAGTGCTCGATGAGATGAAATACGCACTCGATATAGGTATAAAGAATCTTACCAGCTCAAACGCTCTCGTTCGCAGATCGCAGCGATGCGAAGTAAACCACCTGACTAGATTTGCGGAACCGGATCAAACGATCTTTTGGAAGGAAGCACGAGGCCATATTGTTCGAGACGAAGACGATAATGTGTTCTTGGATTTTACTTCGGGCTTTGGCGCGTGCTTGCTAGGCCATAACGATCCGAGCGTCGTGCAAGCTGTGATCGAACAAACAGGTAACCTGCATCATTCAATGGGGGAGTTATTCCCGTCTGCGGGCAGAGTTATTCTCGCAGAAAGCATTTTGTCCCGATTGGATTTGAGCGATGATTTTTGGGGCGTTTCTTTCGCTGTTTCGGGTTCAGAGGCCATCGATATTGCCCTCAAGGCTTGCATCCTGCGCACCGGCAGACATCGGTTCATTTCGTTCTCAAGGGGGTTCCATGGTCAGTCGTTGGGCGCCCTAAATGTCACAGCGCACGAGGCACTCTCGGGACCGTTCGGGAAGCTGACAAACAACTCGCGTTGGTTTCCATATCCCGAGTCACCGGAGGATCTAGACGCACTAAGGGAAAATATTTCCGAATCTATTCGGAGCGACAAAAATTCGGGCGTGGAATACGCCGCCATAATATTTGAGCCGGCAATGGGAACCGGTGGATACTTGTTCCCTCCTTCTGGCTTTCAGCTTCTTCTTAAAGAAGTATCGATAGAATTCGGTATTCCGCTCATAGCCGACGAGATCTTCTGTGGTTTTGGGCGCAGCGGTGTCAATGCCCGGTCGATCAATGCCGGCGCTGAACCCGACGCAATCTGTTTCGGAAAGGCAATGGCAAATGGTTTCCAGATAGCAGCTTGTGTAATGACGAAAGCCCTTTCTTCGTCGTTCCGCTCCGACGCTCTTGTGCCACTGCATGGTTCAACGTTTAGCGCAAATCCGCTGGGTGTTTCGGCCGCTATTGCAACTGTTCGTGAACACATTCGACAAGATATTCCTGCTCGTTCGAAAGACACTGGCTCGCGTCTGCTAAATGCTCTGACTTCTGCTTTATCACGAAGCGGATCGGTAACAGATGTACGCGGCGACGGCCTTATGTGTGCGGTGGAAATCGGACATAGAGACGGGGTCGCCTTCCACAAGACAAGTCAAGTCGTTCGTCATTTGCTGTGCAATGGCTTGGTCGCAATTCAAACAGGCCTGCCTTACGCCAACGTTATCGGCCTTGCGCCGCCAGTTACCATCGGGGATCGAGAGATACAATTTGCTGCAGATGCGATTTCTCATGCAGTTGTGTCGGTGGAATCACGATGAGTGCGCGGTGGGAAAAAGCAGCGGAGTTCTTGCTTACGTTTCGAACAGAAGACGGTGGTATACCGGCTGTAGAACCAAACGACCCAACCGGTTGTTGGACCACGGCGGAGGTTTTGGACTTTGTCCTATCCGCGTCTAGTCCATCTTTGGTATCGCTAAAAGACACCCGTCTGTTGATTTCATTTCTTTTAACAAGCCAGTCCCAAGATGGCGGCTGGCCTCTAACCGCAGGAGGGCAACACAGCTCTACAATGTCGACAGGCCACGCGCTACGGGCGCTGGAGAAGGCCAAAGGGAACGTTGGCTTGTTCGCTCAAACCCAACGCCTTAACTCGGCGCTGATAAGAGCTACAAGATGGCTCATTGATTCCCAAAATAGAGACGGGGGCTGGGGGGTGGAACCCGGGCTTCCAGAAGGCGCGAACTCCCGAATTATTGCTACCTACTATGCTATCCACGGACTCAGCTTGGCTACAGAGGGAGATTCAACTCATAGTCTGTCAAGAGCGTCCAAGTTTCTCCTGAGCACCCGGAACGACGACCTTGGGTGGGGATTTAGACCAGGCGCACCGACAGACGTCGGTAATTCTGCGAGGGCATCGCTTTGCTTGCTACGCGTCGGGAAGGACATGGGTGCGCAGCACGTCTCCGGGACCGTTGACTATATCCTTGCTCACAGAGATCAGTGGAGGGTGGACGTGGAATCATACGTTGCCAAGGCAGCGCCTGGACACACCGTTTTTCATTCAAATACGTTGGTAGATGTTGGCAACGTTCTGCTTGCGCATGATTTTTCGCGGCATTATGGGACCTTGACGGATATATTCCGCCTCATCTCTGAAAGGCAGAAAAGTGATGGTAGTTGGAATCTTTTTGATTTCGAACAAGATAACGTCAACGTCACAATGTGGTGTACGTCTGAGTATGGGCGATTTATGTCTGAGTACGTTCGCTCCCTCGCGGTGGCGCTAAGCGACGGTTTACAGATACCCGCTACTACCTCTTACCCCGCTAGCAGCTCTATGCTTCGGTACATTTCTGGTAAGAATGGAATTATTGCCGTTCTGCTGATTTTATTGGCGGAAAGCTATATCAGCTTATGGAGTCTTATCTATGTTTCCACGCTGATCGCATACGATTTCGCGGTTGCCACGATCGAGGTTGCGGTGACCTGGTGGTTTGAGCTAAGCAGCACTACGCGCTGGATGACAGGCATTGTAGGAACAGTCGTTGTCGGTATTATCGTAAACCTGTCTACGCCACCAGTGAGCCGTGCGTTAGCGCGAGCTGGAAAACTGTTTGGACGCACGAAATCAAATGCCGATGAAGACTGATGCTATGGAATATGCATTGTCTCTCGCCCGAGAGAACCTTGATAAGGGTCGGTTCCCAGTTGCTGCGTGCATAACGCTAGCAGGAAGCATTGTGGCTGTTGGTTATAGCGATTCGGGATCGTCGAGCTTAGATCATGCAGAAATCGAATGCCTCAAGAGCGCAGAGGCAATTGGCGATTTGTTTGACGCTGTTTTGTACACCACGCTTGAACCCTGTGTAATGTGCTTGGGGGCCGCGCGCAATGCGGGTATTTCTCAAATTGTATTCGCAGCTAGAGCGCAACCCGACGGTTCCCTATGGTGTGTTAATGTCACTAAGGACGGTATGCCTGACAACATAGATATTGTTTGTAGAGATCGTTTTATCGAAGGACTTTCGATGTCTTCCGCAGAATTCAATTATAGGGAGGCTAGTTTACGTCTGCTAAGGGAATATGAAACAAAGTACCGAGGCTCTAGACTGTCACGGTATGCAGGCGCGGTGGTTGCAGCGAACGGTGACCTTGGCGATGGTTGATTTTAACCGCATCTACAGCCAAGATGAGGCGAGCTTCGGTGTTGAGTTGACACCAGGCTTGGAAAAAGTACTTTCTCAGCTACATAGCCAATCCGTAGCCTTGGAGTTGGGTTGCGGAGACGGAAGAGACGCACTTCACATTGTAAAACACGTAGATAAATTAGACTGTGTAGATAAATCGTCTGTGGGCCTGTCGAAGCTTCTTAGAAGGGCGCAAAGAGTTGGCGTCGCGGATAAAATTCGGACATTTTGTGGCGACGTGTCCGAATTGAAATTGAACTATGGGGCCTATGATTTGATAGTTTCCGTTACCTTGTTCGATCACCTTTGGAGGAGCGACGCTATTAGCAGCATTTCACAAATGTTGGAGAAACTTAGGGCAGGCGCATGGGTATTTGTACAAGTTCACACGGTAGAAGACCCTGCTTATTCCGGTGGCGGAGCGAAAAGTGAATACAGTGGAGCGATTAAGACATATTTTCGGCCGGGTGAGTTGTTGTCATTGATACCTTCAAATTACTATCTTCGCTTCTATGAGGAAAGGGTAGAATTGGATGCCGACCACGGTGAGCCGCATAATCATGGTTTCGCCGTAGCCATTTGTAAGAAATTATCGGAAAAATGATCTTTCTCTATTGTTACTATCTGTTTGTTTTTTCTTACGGTAAGCAAGAACTCAGAAACTCTTGGTGATATTTCTCGTCTGTTGCGAGGCAGCCGAGTAATGCTTTTGTTTCCATTAGAGCTCCATGCTTCGCGACGCCCCTGCTTATCATGCAGTGATGTTCGGCAACTATAACAACCGCTACGCCGCATGGCTTGAGCGCATCCATCAGAGTATTGGCAATTTGCTGAGTCATCCGCTCTTGAATTTGTAACCGCTTTGAATATACCTCGACAAGTCTTGCAATCTTGGAGATTCCGACGACTCTGCCATTCGGCACATATCCTATGTGTGCCCTGCCGACTATCGGCGCGATATGGTGCTCGCAAAAGCTGTAGAACTCAACATTCTTTAGTACGATCAACCCGTGGTAGCCGTCGGTTTCTTCAAAGGTGCGATTTAGCATCTCTATTGCATCAATTGAGTACCCTTTGAACCAATGGTTATATGCACGCGCAACACGCTTCGGGGTTTCTCCCAACCCCTCTCTAGATGGATTATCACCCGCCCATCGAATGAGGGTTCGTATCGCTTGTTCAACCTCTTGCACCGACGGTTGGTCAAATTCAGTCGAATTTTCGCTGTTGGTCATATGTTGGGCTCCCAGTCTGGTATTGGGATTATTGGTTGGTATTCCATAAATATCATAGGTCGTACCAATGAATAGCGCGGGGTTTTCCGGAGGCCGTTTCACGGGCAATCTTCGGCGTCTTGCTAGTAATGTCTCCACCTTCTCGAGGTTTGGAGCCTCCGTTGAACTCGGCGCGGTACAAGTCCCAAAACCGACCCTGCGTTCACTGGACATACTTTAGCGGCATCAATAGAGGCCACCCCCACCAATCGGCCGCGTTTTAGGCGCTATCCGAGAGGCGAATCGACATGATACAGCACCCGTCAAGCGGGTGCTGTAATTGGAGGCTTCCGCCTCAATACTCCTCCGCCAGCACGATCGTCATGACCCGCCGGGTCTTCGCGGGATCGGTCGGATCATCGGAGTGATGGAGCATGGTCGGATCAAAATAGTCGATCTTGAAGATGACCCTGAGTCCATCGACATCGACCACCGCGCAGTCGTGCTCGCCATATGGATCGTTGTCCGGCGTGAAGTTATCGAACTCCGCTACTGCCACGATCACCTTCGCCCAGACCTTTCGATCGAGCGCTGCAATGCCCCGCGAGATGACGACCATACCGCCCCGGTGGAGCTTGCGCAGCTGGTCGTTCAGGACGCTGATGCGTTGGTTCTCCTTGACCAAAGAACTCATGGAAAGAACTCCTTCTCTCTTCCGCTTCGCTCGACCATTCGAGCGAAGCGGCGAGGGAACGAGCCGCGATGGGACGATCACGGCGGCGGCAGCGTCCTGGACGAAAACGGCTTGGTCTGCACGCCGTCCACCATGAGCTTTATGAACAATTCGTGGTTGGCGAGGTTGACCAGATCGCGCGGACGCGGCACGTCCTCACCGAACTGGCGGGCTAGAAGCGCGGCGTCGGTCGCGCCGACGCGGAAGGAGATCAGCGTCCCGACATTCCCAAGGATCGCCTCGCGCACATCCGGCTCGATCCGCGCGAAATGCTGCGTGGTGAGCACAAGGCCCACGCCGTACTTGCGAAGCTCGGCCAGCATGTCCGCGAAGGCGGATGTGGTGAAGGAGTGAAACTCGTCCACATAGAGGAAGAACGGCCGTCGCGCTTCCTGCGGCTGATCCTGCCGACTGTATGCAGCACTGGCGATGCCCGAGACGACCATGCCACCAAGCACGTTGGAGATGTCCGTTCCCAGCCGCCCTTTGGCGAGGTTCACGACCAACATCCCGCCCTCATCCATGATCTGACGAAAGCGAAGCGGCTTCTCCGGCTCACAGACAGCCTTCCGCACCACCGGATGCGCCAAGAAGGCGCCGAGCTTGTTCGCGATCGGCGAAACGCCATCCAGTGTGAACTGATACCGCAGCTTGCCGTATTCGACGGTCCAGAAGTGCCTTACCTGTTCGTCGGTAATTCCGGCCACGACCTCTTTCCGGAACTCCTTGTCGAGATAGAGCGGCAGGATGTCCGCTAGCGTAGCATTCTCCCGTTCCAAGAGCGCCAGCACCGCAAACCGAAGCAAGTGTTCCATCCTTGCTCCCCAGGCGTCCGGCCATTGCTTCTTCAGCGTCTCCACCAACCCGGACGCGACCAGCGGTCGCCATTTGGCCCCTACCTTTGAAAGGGGGTTATATCCGCATGGTGAGGCGGGATCGGCGGCGTTCCAATAAACGCCGTCACCGCCGACCATCCTCGCAACTTTCGCCGCCAGATCGCCGTGCGGGTCGATCAGACAGAAACCGCGGCCATGCTCAATATCCTGGCGAACCAACGATGCGATGAGGGTCGTTTTGCCGGTACCGGTCTGTCCGATGGCAAACAGATGAAAATGCCTATCCGGCTGCCGGATGCCAAATACCTTTCCGTCCTGGCGGCCAAGGGTGGTGCCAAGGTTTGTGACCTGATTGCTATGGAGCACACGGACATCGTATGCCTGCCGAACTACGAACCATAGAAGGCGAAAGTTGCTGGCTCGCCGTCAGCGCTCAGGCTGGCGTTTCGCCACATCGTCGATGCGCTTGAATGCCGCTGAACCTGCCGCCGTCATCAACGCCTGTATTTGGTCCTCTTGCAACTTTGATACCCTTCGAGAATTGGGTCGATAATGGGCACATTGTAGGACACCGAGCGCATCTTGCGCTGCCTTCAGCCAATTCGACGGCTCCAGGTATACGTTTTTCTGCCAGACCGTTCGGTTCGAGGTGGCGATCTCGGCGATCACACGTTTTTCCTCCGGCGGCGCGAAAACGTAGTGTTCTGCAAGGCTTTTGATACGTTCGAGAAATGACCGCACAAGGGTTGGGTCGACCTGCTTTTGACCCATCTCGGCGAGCTTCCGTTCAAGGCCGGCCTTTTGAACGAGTAGCGCCTCCTTCTTCCGGTTGAACGTTTCCTTGTCGATCAATTGCTCAAGGAGGGCGTCGGTCAGTTGGTCCAGGCGGCTTTCGACGTTGCGCAGTTGCAAATTGAGGTTCTGGCGGTCGGCAGCGTAGGAGTGCTTTGACGCCCACCTCTCGACCGCAGCCGTGATGGCGGCAATGGTGTCGTCGGACTGCTCGACCATGTTGAGAATCGCCACCACCGCTCCCTCCAGCGCCTCCTCCCGAATACTGTTGGTAGGGCAGTCCGGCTGCTGGCAGCGATAGTAGACGTGGCCCTTTTGGCGTTCCGGGATCATCGACCAACCGCAATTCTGGCATTTGAAGAGGCTGCGATAGGTGTGGCTGTGGCGGGTGAACTTCTTCACAGGCCGACCACCGGTACGGACGGCCTGCACTGTCTCGAATAGCGTGGGCGAAATCAGCGGCTCGTGGGTTCCCTCAAAGACCTGTCCATTCCGCTTGATACGGATGATGCCGGTGTAGAAGGGGTTTTGGAGCAGGTTCTCGACGGCCCCTTTGGAAAGCGGCCGGCCGCGTCCGGTGCAAAGGCCCTGCCGCGCTAACTCCGCTTGCAGGGAGCGGATGGAATGCCGGCCGGTGGCGTAAAGTTTGAAGGCGCGCTTCACCAAGGGCCCGCGTACCGGGTCAATTGTCTTTCCCTTGCCGCCACCATTGTCGAGATAGCCGATCGGCGCCTTGAATGGATAGATGCCCTGTTTCAGGCGGCCATACAGACCCTTGATCGTCTCTTCGCGCAAATTGCGAATGTAGTCGGCGGCGATGACAGCCTGGATATCTGCCGTCAGCCGGCCGCCGCGCGATCGAAAGTCGAGACTGTCGGCCGCGAAATGCACGTCGATGCCGGCGTCGGAGAGCTCGCCGATCCGGGCCCAGTCGAACGCATTGCGCGCTCCCCGGTCGACACGATGCAGCACCACGCCGTCGGCGCGGCGCTGGCGCAGTTCCCGCAGCATGGCGCTGAATATCGGCCGGCCGCGTTTTGCCGCCGTCTCCAGCTCCTCAAACCATTTGGTGACGGTGATGTCGTTTCGCTCGGCGAAGGCGAGAATGGCGTCTCTCTGAGCCTCCAGCGAAACGCCTTCGCCTTGCTTGGCCGTCGAGACGCGGACGTACCCAAAACACTTTTTCATATATCGTTGGGATTATCCTCGGACTCTACCACATCATCGAAATCTGGCGAGTCGGGCCAGGGCCACTCACCGCTCTCGACCATTCGCTCAAAGATGCGTTCACACAGCGCCAGGTAGCGTTCCAACTCCGGCGGCAGTTCGTCGTGATGTTGTTTGTCTCGCATTCCGCAATGGTATCGAAGCGGAGAGGACGGGCTAGGAGATGGAAGTTGTCGGGCGAGCAACTTTCGCCTTCTAGCATTGGGGTGCTGATCGGCTAGGATTTCAACTACCAAACACCATCAAAACCACCACGCTCGATGACGACGCCGCACCAGGGCTCCTTAGGAAAAGCCCTGGTGCGAAGCGGCGGAGGCGAGCGTGGTGGTTTTGGGGTGATGGATGCGATGAAAATGTCAGCTGTGGTAGCCGGAGTTATCCACATCAAACGTCTGGGTCTGCAACTTACGGGGTCTACGGCGCCGGACCGGTAGCGGTTATGCTCGACCAGTACCATTGCCGTCCGTACCCGCATCGTAGCAATCGTCCGAGCATGAATACCGGCGATCGTGGCGCGAGGTCCGATGCGAGGTCCGGGACGGACCGGCTGGTGCGTTATCAGTCTAAGTTCTTTTACACATATGAAGAACCAAAGCATCGCCTTGGACCTCAAGGTGTCGCGCCGGAAGGCCGGATTGCTCCAGGCCGACGTGGCGCATTTACTAGGAATCGAGCGGGCGCGGGTTTGCGATTTCGAGAAGGGCCGTCTGCTGCCGGCGGCCGATCAACTGGTCGCGCTCTCGATTGTGTACGGCAAATCACTCGACGCGCTGCTGTCCGGCCTCATCGACGATACGGTCGACAATTTGGTGGAGCGGCTGCGCACGATGCCGAAGGCAGCGGACGCGGATGAAGCGCTGGGCTTCAACCGCGCCCATACACTGTCCGACCTGTCCCGACGATTGGAAGTCGTAGCCAATAGGAGAGCATGAGGGGGCAGAAAGTGCTGGCGATTGCCGCCGGCACCGGCCGAGTCGCCTATGTCTTCTTCGTCGGTCAGCGCCTGCATTACTGGCAGCTCTCATATGCTGCCAGCCATTCACCCACAGATGCCGCCAGGTACGCCAAGGCCTGGATCGAACAGATGCGGCCGGACGTGGTGGTGACGGAGAAGGTTACCATGCGCTCCCGGAAGGGCCGGCAGGCCAAAATGAACCTGGAGGCTATTGTTCGGGTCGCAGAACGCGAACTCCTGTTCGATATCCAAGTCGAGAGACCGCACCGGTTCCCGAACAAATACACCGAGGCAGAAGCGTTCGCCGAGCGATTTCCGGAATTGGCGCGGTGGGTGCCGAGGAAGCGGCGGCTATGGGACCCGGAGCCGAAGAACATCACGATCTTCGAAGCTCTGGCGCTGGCATTAGAGGTAATTGATCCTCCCCCAGAACCTGAGCGATAGCCGAATGGCTGAAAGCGGCATCTCCGGACGCCGCTTTTCTTATCGGTTGCCCGCTGCTCGATCGATTATTCGGATATCAAGGTTCGGAATGCCCCATGCTTCGCGGTATCCTCGTTCAGCGATGAAGGTGTCGTAGGCTGACCGCTTGAGGGCAGTGCTGGACAGGCGGGCCGTAGAGCGCCGGCGCGGGCTCTTGTATTCGCATTCGAGGGCATAGAAGCGGTACCGCTTCTCGCCATCGATCAGATGCTCGATGCCATACAGTGCGTCCGGGATCAAATGCGTCATCATCGGCTTGGTCAGGGAAGGTATGTGCAAGTTTGGGCGGATCGTGGTCGGCACGGCGAGTGGGTGCTTCGGCGCGCTGCGATCGAGAGAACGTGTTGGCATCCGTGTCAGGATTTCGTCGACCGGCACGAAACGCTGACTTGATGTGTCCCGTGCCTCCAGTTCGACCGTGACCAGCGTGTCCACGATCATCATGGCGTGCTCGAACTGCGGCACCGGACTGCGTCTCCCGCCAACCGAAAAGGTTACTGCTCGAAGCGGCAGCTCACTTGAGTTTTCAAGCAGGGACATTCCCTTTGACGAGAGTTCGTACACGATCGGCTGGTAGCGCGCGTCGAAACGGTGCCACTGAGCCGCCGGTCGATCGATCAGGCCGGCTTCGTGGTAGAGGTCACCCAGCCGCTCGATGAACCGCTTTTCGGATTTCGGCTGGAGCAGCGCGACGAGTTGCGTCGTCCGAAGGAACCGGTAGCGATGGAGCGATTGCAGGATGGCGACATCGCGATCGGTCAAAAACAACCGCTTGCCACTCGGCATTCGCCGAAAGCGGGAACGGCGGCCGAGCCTATCCTGGATTACTCGTTTCTCCATTTCGGAACGATTGGGCGGCCGCCAACCGCCAGGCAACGTACGCCATGCAATCTCTTGAACGGCTATGTTCAATGCTGGTAATAGAAATTCACCGATCACAATTCTGTGCGTTCAAACCAACGATTCAATGTGTGCAGCCGGCCGTTGGAACTTGACGGGAGTAATAGACTGAAGTTGGCTATTATCACTGGCGTGTCAGGAGCTGACTTCCGTCTCGTCATCGTGACTGGTGATCAGCCTCGGCATGATTAGACTCTTATTTTCAAGTCATTCTGCTCCGAACCCACCGCCACCTGGCGTGTGAATGACGAAAATGTCGCCGTTCGCCATTTCCGCTTCATCATTTCCATTGAGTTCTACAATGGTGCCGTCGGCACGTTCGAGAAGGTTGCGACCCCGCTCGCCAGGCTCACCGCCCTCCATACCGGACGGTCCCGTTACGCGGTGTGATGAAAGGACAGTCGCTGTCATTTGCTCGAGAAATCTCAACCTGCGTGTGACTCCGTTGCCACCCCGGTACCTTCCATTTCCGCCGGAACCTCGGCGGATAGAGAATTCTTCAACCCGAACGGGGAACCGGTTTTCGAGAACCTCGGGATCGGTCATGCGGGTGTTGGTCATATGGCTGTGCACTGCGCTCGCACCGTCAAATCCGTTGCCCGCGCCTGTGCCGCCGCAAATCGTCTCGTAGTTCTGGTGGCGATCATTTCCGTAGACAAAATTGTTCATCGTCCCTTGTGATCCGGCGATCACGCCCAATGCGCCATAAAGCGCATCGGCGATCGCTTGGCTGACTTCCGTGTTGCCCGAGATAACTGCCGCCGGATATCCGGGATTGATCATCGAGCCTGCTGGCACCCGTATTTCGAGCGGTTTCAGACAACCTTCGTTCATAGGTATATCTGCATCGATGAGAGTGCGGAAAACATACAGCACGACAGCCCGGCAGATAGAAAGCGGCGCGTTGTAGTTGAGCGTATCCTGGTCCGACGTTCCCGCGAAATCGATAACGGCGTTGCGCGCCTCGCGGTTCACGGAAATCTTGACCGCAATCCTTGCGCCACTGTCTAGCGAGTAGGTAAACGCACCGTCCCTCAGCACGTCGAGAACCCGCCGGACGCTTTCCTCGGCGTTGTCCTGGATGTGTCCCATATAGGCATGGACGACGCCCAATCCGAACTGGCTGACGATCTTACCCAGTTCCTCGACCCCTCTTGCATTGGCCGCGACCTGGGCCGAGAGATCGGCTATGTTCTGATCGATATTGCGGCACGGGAAGCGACCAGAAGAGAGTAAGAGGCGCGTTTCCTGAAGCCGAAATCGACCATTCTTGACGAGCAGGAAGTTATCGACAAGTACCCCCTCTTCGTCGATATGCCGACTGTCAGGTGGAGCGGATCCCGGCGTCTTGCCTCCGATATCCGCATGGTGTCCGCGCGAGGCTGTGACAAATACGATCTTCTCGCCGACCTGATCGAACACCGGCGTGATGACCGTGACATCAGGAAGATGGGTGCCGCCATCGTAGGGATTGTTCATCATGAACACATCACCGGGACGGATATCGCCCTTGTTCTCGCGCAATATCGTCCGCACGCTTTCGCTCATCGAACCGAGATGCACTGGCACATGGGGCGCGTTCGCGACGAGATCACCGTTGGCGTCAAAAATAGCGCAGGAGAAATCATAGCGCTCCTTGATGTTGACCGAGTAGGCAGTGTTGGCAAGCGTTGCGCCCATATGCTCGGCGATCGACATGAAAAGATTGTTGAAAACCTCCAGCATGACCGGATCGACGCTGGTGCCAATGGCTTCTTGACGGTTCAGCGGCACGATACGGCGGAGGATCAGGTTGCCGCCCTCGATGCACTCTGCCTGCCAGCCCGCCTCTACCACATTCGTGCCAGTCGGTTCGAAGATAATGGCCGGACCGTCCACCCTCTGGCCTAGTCGTATTTCCTTGCGATCGACGGACAGCACGTCCTTCCATTCGCCGCCCACGTACATTGATGCAATTCCCGTTTGGACCAATGTACAGGGACTCGCAGTCGGCAGCGTCACGTCTTCCCCAGTCAAGCCGATTGCCTCAGAAGTCAGAAGATCAACGATTAGTCGATCAGTTTCGGGCACGAATCCGAATCGCTGCTGATGTGCTGCCGCATAGGCTGCGCGCATTTCTCCAGACGAGCCGAACGGCACAGCAAGTGTCTGGTGCGACCCATCGGTGCGGATATGCGCGGTTTGCACCGTCTTGATCTTGATACGCGGAATACCTTGACCAGATACTTCCCCGACAACTTCGCGATCTAAACGGGAGAGGGCAGCTTCTGCTTCGGACGCGGCCTCGATTGGTTTAGCAAATTGGTACTCACGGATCGCGCGAACATCTGCGAGTCCCATGCCGAAGGCAGAAAGCACACCCGCAAACGGATGGATAAAGATGCTCTCAATGCCCAGGACGTCGGCTACTTGGCATGCATGTTGCCCACCTGCGCCGCCATAGCAGTTCATTGTGTAGCGCGTTACATCATAGCCGCGCTGGACGCTGATTTTCTTGATGGCATTGGCCATATTCTCCACCGCGATACGTAAGAAGCCCTCTGCCAGATTTTCCAGGCTGCGAGAAGGCTCGCCGGTCTCATTGGCAATATCCCTTGCCATCTCCTCGAACTTTGCACGCGCGGCATCCGGCTCAAGCGGTTGGTCGCCACACGGACCGAAGACGCGCGGGAAGCGGTTCACCTGGATCTTTCCGAGTATCACGTTGCAATCGGTCACAGTGAGCGGACCGCCGCGACGGTAGCAAGCAGGTCCAGGATTGGCGCCAGCGCTATTTGGGCCTACCTGCATCCGGCCATTCGCATAGGTTAGGATCGAACCGCCGCCTGCCGCCACCGTGTGGATACTCATCATCGGCGCGCGCATGCGCACTCCCGCGACCTCAGTCTCGAAGGATCGTTCGAGCGACCCTGCATAATGACAGACGTCGGTGGACGTACCGCCCATGTCGAAGCCGATCAGGCGGTTGAACCCTGCTGCTTCGGCGCTACGCACCATGCCGATGACTCCACCTGCGGGGCCCGAAAGGATTGAGTCCTTTCCCTGGAAAAGCGAGGCATTGGTGAGCCCGCCGTTCGACTGCATGAACATGAGCGGCGCGCAACCGCCCTTCGCCGCGCCAAGCGCATCGCTGATCTGAGCAACGTAGCGGCGCAAAATCGGCGACAGGTAGGCATCCACGACAGTGGTATCGCCGCGCGAGACCAACTTGATGAGTGGGCTAACCTGATGGCTCAGGGAAATTTGATCAAATTCTGACGCGCGTGCTAGCTCGCCGATCCGCTTCTCGTGGTCTGGGAAGCGATAGCCATGCATTAGTGCCACAGCGACGGATCGATAACCCTTCGCATGTGCGTCCCCGAGCGCCGCGCGGACGGCGGCTTCGTCGAGCGGGGTAACAACATCGCCGCAGGCTGAAAGCCGCTCGGTCACCTCAATCACTTCGTCATAGAGGAGTTCGGGGAGGATAATGTGCAGGTCGAAGAGCCTTGGGCGGTTTTGATAGCCTATGCGCAGAAGATCGCGCAGTCCCTTCGTGATGAGAAGGAGCGTGCGCTCGCCCTTGCGCTCGAGTAATGCGTTTGTCGCCACCGTCGTGCCCATCTTGACGACCGAGATCGTGCCATCTGGTATGGGTTCGCCATCACCGAGTTCCAGGACTTCGCGAATGCCCTGAACGGCAGCATCTGTGTAACGCTCCGGGTTCTCCGACAGCAATTTGCGTGAGATCAGTGTGCCGTCGAGCTTGCGTGCCACAACGTCCGTGAACGTTCCGCCGCGGTCCACCCAGAATTGCCACATCAGTCACATCTCCTGTTCTTGCTGAATCCCGTCGGACAGCGTGATCTCATTTCCAAATCTGAAGCTGTCTCGCGGCGTATCGGCCGGCGTATGCCGGCTACAAGACACTTGGCAGGAACAAAGCAATTTGCGGGAAGGCTATTAGCGCCATCGCCATGGCCAGCATGACAAGAACGTATGGGAAGGCGCCGAGCATCACGTCGCTGATGCTTCCACTTTTGCGTGCACCCTGCACTACGTAAAGGTTGAGGCCCACCGGCGGCGTGATCAATGCCATCTCAATCAGCACGATCATCAGGATACCGAACCAGATCGTATCGTAGCCCTGCGCCTGGACGAGCGGAACGATGATCGGAATTGTAACGACCATCAGCGAGAGGGTCTCGATGAAGAGACCGAGCACGATATAGATCAGCACGACGACCAGGATCGTCATCAGCGGCGACAGCCCCATGTCCTCGAGAAAGCTGCGAAGTTCGTAGCCGATGCCGGCGGAGGCCAAGGTGAAATTCAGGAACGACGCGCCAATAACAACCAGCATGATCATTGAGGTAATCTTGATTGTTCCCGAAAGGCATGCCGTTAGCATGGGCACCGAGATGCCTCGAAAAAAGGCCGCGATCGCAAGGGATCCGGCGACACCAACGGCAGCTGCTTCGGTCGGCGTCGCCCAACCCTTATAGATGGTGCCAATGATGAGCGTGAAAAGCACAATGATCGGAACAAGGTCTTTGAGCGCGCCTACCATCTCGGAGAACGGAAAGACTCGGCGTTCGCCCCCGAGACCTGGTCGGATCACGCAAATGACCGCAGTCAAAATGACGAAGCCAATTGCCAGACCGAACCCTGGCACAAGTCCGGCGAGGAAGAGTTGTGGAACGGATGACTGCGTCAGAAAGCCGTAGACGATAAGGTTGATAGAGGGCGGTATCATGATGCCAAGCGTTCCGCCGGCTGCGATTGCACCGGAGAAGAGCTTTGGATCATAGCCCAGCTTTTCGGCCTGTGGCATGGCCACTGTCGCCACCGTCGCGGACGTTGCGACCGAGGAGCCCGAAGTAGCCGAGAACATTGTGGCCGTGGCGATATTGGCGTGGATCAGCCCCCCGGGAATCCACGAAACCCACCTGTCGAGCGCCGAATAGGTGCGCGTTGCCACGCCGCTTCGAACCAGAATCTCGCCCAACAAAACGAAGAACGGTATCGCGATCAAAGTCGCACTGTTCGATGATGACCATACAAGATTGCCGAGACCGCGGATAAGCGGGAACTGGCTGAAGAAGGCGTCGACGCCAAGGCCGATCAGGAAGAGGACAATGCCGACTGGAATCGACAGGCTAAGAAGCGCAATCAGCCCTGCCGCGACGTAGACGATCACAGTAGGGCATCCTGATCTGCGAAAGCACCGATGGCTTTTTCAGTCGCATCGAAGCGCCCCTGTGAGACGAGCAGCACGGCGCCCACGAATGTCAGCCATCCCATGAGCGCGAACCACATCCAACCGGCGAGCCAGGGAATCTGAACAAGCGCCAGCGGCGTTTCGAGTGACGTGTTCGCTGTCGAACCATTGGCGACCGAAGTAGCGACGACTGGCCAGCATTGCACGGCAATGAGCGTGACTGTCCCGTTCAGAACAAGCATGGATCCGAGGTCGATCAGCACGCGCCCCTTGGTGGTAAAGCGGCTGCGCAACAAGTCGATGCGCACATGGCCGAGCTCCAGCAAGGCGAAAGCCATGCCCCATGAAGTGGCGATGGCCATCACGTATCCGCTGATTTCGTCCGTGCCGCCGAAGGAGGAGCCTACTTGACGCAGGAGGATGTCGAGCAGCACGAAAGCTGCGCATACCAGGAGCAAGGCGCCGACTAGAATAGCGACCACACCGTTCAGCCGCCGGAACGCCGTGAGAAAATCTTGCGTCATGCGGGCTCTTCCTTATTGGTCGCGACCTTAGTTGGCCGGAACCGTGATGCCGACGGTCTCGCCGACGGACTCATTCCAGCGCGTTGCCCATTCACTGCCTGCGCGGTCGGCCCAGTCGGGCAGAACCTCGTTGACGAGAATCTCGCGAGCTCGATCAAAGTCAGCATCGCTTACCTCGACAAGCGTCATCGAACGGGCTTCGCCCTCTGCGCACTCGCCATTGCCCGTCAGGCAGGCGATGTCGTTGGTCAACGCGTTTTGTGTGCTTACCCAGGCCGGGTCCTCGAAATCGCTCTTAATGCTGGTTGTGATCAGTTCCTTCATGCTGTCATCGAGGCTGTTCCACTTGTCCATATTGATCGCGGTAACGACTGGATCCCAACCTCCGAGCGGCAGCGTCAACAGATGGGATGATACTTCCCACCAGCCCGCACTGTAGCCTGAACCGGCTCCAGTCACGGCACAATCGACGACGCCCTTCTGCAGCGCGCCCGGAACTTCGGCGAAACTAACATTCACCCCCTCGGCACCCAATGCTTCGAGGAACTTTGCTGTCATGCGTCCGGAGCCGCGCACCTTAAGGCCCGCAAGGTCGGACAGGCTAGAAATCTCTTTGTTGCAGAATACGATCTGGGGTGGATAGGGAGCGATTGCCAGGACGTGCGAATTGAAGCGGTCCCTGTATATGTCGTTCACCATCGGCCGCGCCGCATCAATCATGGCGCGCGCATCCTCGGCGTTGATGGCAAGAAGAGGAACGTCGAGGCCTTCAAGTTCGGGCGCGTCTGCGACAGCATAGTCGGCAACAGTCATACCTACATCGTATACTCCCTGCCCCAGAAGGCGATACACGTCTCCGACGCCGAGGCCCATCTGGTCGTGGGTCGTGAGTGAGATATTGATGGCCCCTTTGGATGCTTCAGGAAGCATCTTTTCCCAGTATGGCCGCTCATATTGCTTGTGTAGCGGTAGGCTCGACCAACTGCCGACAACATTGAGGTCCTCGGCTATGGCCGGGGATGCAATCAGGGCGGTCGTGGCGATCAATGCAAAATACCGTTTCATTTCATATCTCCTTGAGTGATGTTTCGGTTGCTAGAGGAATGGCACTGCTGAGACTTCTGCGTCGTCGGGAACATCGGTAATCAACATGTGACCGGGCTTATGGGTGATGCAGATCGGCAATCTTGCTCGTTCGAGCGCAACCTGAGGAGTGACGCCGCAGGCCCAGAAAACCGGGACATGTCCTTCTGGCACGGGTGCGGGATCGCCCCAGTCGGGGAGCGAAAGGTCGTCGATGCCGATCCTCGAGGGGTCGCCGCAATGCACCGGGCTACCGTGGGCCATCGGGTATCGGCTCGAAATATCGGTAGCTAGTTTGGCCTCAGCGGCTGGCAGCGCGCGCATGGTGACGACCATTTTGCCCTCGAATGCGCCTGCCGGGACTGTGTCGATATTCGACCGAAACATTGGAACGGTAGTGTCGTTTTGAATGTGCCAAATCTCGATACCGGCCTTCATCAGCGCATGCTCAAATGTGAAGGAGCATCCGAGGGCGAAGGCGACGAAATCGTCCTGCCAGACACTGGTGATATCGGTTAGCGTGCTATCGAGGACTCCATGCCGGTAGAGGTTGTACGCAGGCACGTCCGTGCGAATGTCGATGTCGCGGCCGAGCGTAAACATCATCGGGTTTCCGGTATCGGAAACACCAACGAGCGGACACGGTTTGGGATTGCGCTGACAGTAGCGCATGAAATCCAGTGCAGCGCTTTCCGGAAGAATGGCGAGATTAGCCTGAAGAAACCCGGACCCCAGCCCTGCGGTATGAGAGTGGAAGCGGCCCGACCGAATGGCGGAGCGAACTGCCGGCAGATCTGCCTGTCGCAACCGCCCACTATCTTCGTCCATCTGAAACCCCCTGCTTTGGCCAGGAGGATTCCCTCATGGGGACATCAACGCAAATCGATTATTTTTGCCTGTTCGCATCAAATAACTTTATACCCGCATGGTCGCGGGCGGCCTCAAGCGCGGTTTTTGCTGCGATTTCCAGCATATGGGTCTTCGGTTCGCCGAGGTAGGATGCAGTGAATGTCAGCGGACTTGGCGTCCAGCCAGGATCGAATTCAACAATGGCGCCGTTTTCAGTGTACGGCCGCGCTAGCGCCCGTGGCAGGGCAGCAACGCCGATTCCCGCCTCAACGAGGCGAAAGCAGGCGGACAATGACGATGACGGGAAAAGCGCTACGCCAGGCCCGACATGCTCCAAGAGAAGCGCCTTCAATTCCCGGTATGGCCGCGTATTGCGCGCATATGTAACGATGGGTCTGGCCAGATAGGAAGACGGGTCATCTCCATGCTTAACGAATGCGGCCGATGCGTACCATGCGAGATCAAATTCTGGCAGCTCGATATTATCGACCGAATACTCGGATATTGGCCCCAGCAGTAAGGCGAGGTCGATTTGCCGATCTAGAAGCGCAGCGCGCAAATTCAACGAGATATCGACGTTGATCTCAACCTGGATATTGGGATACTTCCGATGAAGCCGTGATACGAAGTCAGGTAGCCAACATTGGGCAATCGTTTCGGATGCTCCGAGGCGGAGATATCCCTCAACGCTAGCGGGATCGATAATGTTCTTTTCCACCTGGTCCGAAAGGTGTTCAAAACCTTCTGCGTATCTTAGGAAGAGTTCTCCTTCCTTGGTCAATTTCAATCCGAGCGTGGTCCTGTCGAAGAGTTCCGTTGATAGAGATTCTTCAAGATTCTTTATACGCGTGGTCACAGCTGGCTGTGTCAGATAGAGCGATTGTGCCGCCTTTCGAACGCCGCCCAGACGAACAACGGAAAGGAATGCGCTCACTTGTCCGAGATTGAGCCTGCGCATGTCCATCTTTCATGGTCCTATTGCAGTCGGCTGTAGCCTACCGGTTGGTCGAGTCAGTAGATTGATTATGCGACACCTTTCGCAAGTCGTCTGCAATCGCAAAAAAATCGTTCGGCCAGTCGCATGATGCAAAGCTCTCGTAGGTTGACAAAAGGTCCCGAAGCACAATACGCGTCGGAATCCGTCTTGAGTCGTAGGCGGTCATAATCGGCACTTGCTTTCCTGATTCGATCAAGACTGGACTCTGCTTTGCGAGCCTAATTCCACGGCATCGGCTGGCCGGTGTCGGGTTCATCGTCCAGCGCTCCTGGTTCATCCTCGGCGGCCGGTTCGTCTTGGCTCCCAATCTCCGTATGATGCACAGCATATTTCTCGCGCATCGCCTCACGGACCTGCTCGCGGTCTTCCGCGCTCATGCGCGGCTGGTCTTCCATAAATCCAGCCATAATCCGGATTGAGACCGCCCGCTTGGTGACACCCTTCACATATGCCGCGAACGTCAGCCTATCCTGGTTCTCGATCATGCTGGCGTCGGTACGGAGATCGCCGGCAAGCGCTCGCGCGTCTTTGGCGGACACGCCGCCAGCGAATTTGATGGCGGTGTTGGCCGAGATCGCCTCTAGGAGCTTCGGCTCAAGCTGGCCCAGATATTGGTGGCTGAGCACCATGCCGACGCGGTTCTTGCGCGCCTGGGAGAGAATGATGCCGATGTTACGGTCGAAATAATCGCTGGCCTCGTCGACATAAACGAAGGTCGGCAGACGCTTGTCCTTGGCGAGCACAGCACGTTCCTGGGCGGCCTGGGTGATCATTGCGATGAAGAAGCGGCCTAAGATTTCCGTGCCGCTCTCTTTGAGTAGGTCCTTGGCGGTGTTGATCAGGATCACCTTGCCGGCGTTCATCTCGGCGAAGAGGTCGAGCTTGCTCTTGGGGTGCGAGAACATGCGCTCGAAGGTCTGGTTTTCGAGGATGCCGTACAGGCGACGAAGCACCTGCCGCCTGGTCTGCTGGAATTCCTTGCCGCGGAATTCGTTATCGAAGAAGGCACGGGCAGAGCCCTCAAGCTTGGCGATGTGAGCAGCGTATTTGTCGTAGCCGTCGTCTTCGAGCAGTTCGCGAAGTGTGTGGATGGTGGCGCCGGGGATGTTGATTAAGAGCCGGGTGACGTATCGGAATATGACGTTCTGCTTCTGCGTCATGCCGGCGTCCAACAACGACCCCAGCACGAAGTCATAGAGTTCCAGGATCGAATTGGTGAGCCGCTCGCGGTCGAGCGCGGAGTAGCGCTGCAAGCGCCTCTGCCCAACGTCGAACAGATTGAGCGCCACCGGCCATTCCACATCGGTCGGATCGATGAGGCAGAGCCGGTCGTGAAGCGGACCGCCCGGCGCAAACACCTCCATGCCCGCGATGGTGTCAATGAGATCGGCCTGGCTGTCGATGACGATGACGCTGGCGCGGCCGGCGGCGACCAGATCGAGGTCATGCAGGATGAGCTGCTGGATGGTCTGCGTCTTGCCGTGGCCGCTGCCGGCCACGATGTGGTGGTGCTCGAAGCGGGTTTCGGTCGGAATGACGATCGGAACGGCTACGTCGAAGAGCGACGTAAGCGGTGTGCCGCCGAGATAGCTGGTCACCAACTCCCTTGGCGGCATGACGGGCGCGCGGGTCGGCAGTTTCGGCGATCGCTCACGAGCGGCTGGATCGCCGGGCGTGCCGCCAGAAGCGACCATAAGATTGTATTCGAGCCGAACCTTCAGCGCTTCGGTTAATCCGAACTCTTCCCAATCGGGCGCGAAGGGTGCCTGCACCATCCGCTCTACCGCTGCCGGCAGTTCGGCCAGATTGTCGAGAAGCGGCGTCTCGAACACGATGTTGGTTCGCTCCTTCGTCGGTGGAACAAGCAGCGCCGGTATCGCGGTGACCACCGGCTCGATGAGCCAGGCGAACAGGTTGGAGAGGGCATCCGTAACCTCATCCAGGCGATCGAGCCGCGCCGCCAACTTGAGTAGGCTGTCTTCGGCCTCCCAGAGGGCAGAGCGCGCGGCCGGTCCCTCACCGGTGAGGTCCGGCAAGGTGAAGAGTGCTTCATAGTCGAGCAGGTCGCGGACGGCGGCTGCAAGCGGCTCAAAATAGAGGGGCGGGGCGCGGTCGCCTTCCTCCTTGGCGAAGCTGGAAAGGGCACCGGCGGCAATGCTATGCGCAAACGCTCGGACCCCGGCCTCCGTGTCCAGCCCCTTTTCCCCGAGCTGTCGCGCGAGCCGTTCCGTCAATTCCTCCAGCGTGCGCCGCGTGCCGGACTTGCCGATCTCGGTGAGCGTCAGTTTCGCCAGCCGCTCAATCGTTCCGCGCAGGCCGAAGCCGCGATAGACCGGATAGTCAGGCACGTGCGCCCCTGAGCACGACGAGCTTGGCGACCTTCTTGTCGAGTGGTGCGATCGGTATGATCTCGCGGTCCTGCCAGTTCTTGGCGCTTTCGAGCACCTGGCGCAGATACGCGCAGATGTTCTCAAGGAAGGCTTCCTTGTGGATCAGGTCGATGATGCTGTCGCAGTGAAAGGTGCGCCCCCCGTCAAGAAGATCGCTGACGAGGATCCGTTCCCGCAGAGCCCGAAAATACACCACGGTCATGACCCCGATGAATACCAGCGTCACCGAAGGCGCTGTCCAAAACCCGAAGATGAACCAAAAGACGATGTATGCAGGTATGCCGAGCAGCAAGGCCGGGCGGAACGCCTTCTTCAAATCATCGATCGGGTCCGAAAGGACGAGCGACGCCCGGGTGAACTTGTATGTCGCCAGCAGACGTTTTTCTTCCTCGTTGAGTTCCAGTTCGGCATGCAGTTGAAACATAACGCCGCTGCCGAGCCTGAGAGGTACCAGTGAGAATACCGCGTCCTTCTGTGCGCGGCCGAGCAAAAGATTCATGATGATCCCCGTCCAAAACAGCGCCCCGCTTCAATCTATCGAGCACAGTGATCTGGTCAATCACAAGATTTGACGGTGGCAACGGGGTGGTGGGTGGGGAATACCAGAAATGGGTATGAATCACATTTTGATCGCTCGGAAATCTGCGTCTCTATGTTCCGCCAAGAGCATCTATGTACACCGTCTTTAAACAGGACAGCTTGGGGATACGGTATCCCCCAGCGTATCCCCTTCTCGATCCCCGCGTTGCAATTGCCGGGACGGATGGATATTGCCGATGTCGGGGAGTGCAACCACGAAGGAATTTTCCATGACCGATCAGATGGACAAGGGTGAACTCGTCGAGCTTGTCGCCGATATTGTCTCGGCCTATGTGACGAATAATCCGGTCCAGGCTCCGAACCTGCCCGAGCTTATCGAAACCGTGCACGCGTCGCTCTCAAAGCTGGCATCTGGCGACACAGCAGCAGAGATTGAGAAGCCGGTACCAGCCGTACCGGTGAAGCGATCGGTCAGGAACGATCACATCGTCTGCCTGGAGTGCGGCAAGACGTTCAAGTCGCTGAAACGCCATCTGAGCACGCACCATGAACTCACCCCGGAGCAGTACCGGGCGAAGTGGAGCTTGCTCTCCGACTATCCGATGGTCGCACCGGCCTATGCTGCCCAGCGGTCGGCAATGGCCCTCAAGATAGGACTGGGGCGAAAGTCAAAGGCAGCTGCCATGGGGCGCCGAAAGAAATAGCGGCAAGCTGATCGGAGGGGAGGTTCGCACGGCGAGATGACCCGCCGTGCGATTGTTGCTAAATCTCCATTCCTTCAACCACGGCGATGCTTGTGAGGATATAGCCGACCCGATCATTGGGCAGGCGCACCGACGCGAGCGTCCAGGTATGGCCGAATGGGTCGTCCTGCTGACTAATCACTGTCTCGATCACTGCCCGTTCGGCATACAGTGCGCACAGCCCGCCGTAGTCGGCGGGAGTGATCGCGTCTCCCTTCACAAGGCGCTGCATCAGGGTAATCGCCGGATCGGCTTGAACGCAGAACATGGTGTAGATCGGCGTATCCTTGCCGACCACGATCTCAGTGTCGGCGGCGGCTGAAACGGTGAAAGCGGCCACGGCGATCAGTATTGCAAGGCGCATTTGTTCCTCCTGTGCAGAGCACGGGCTTGAAAGAGCAAGGCGCGGAGATTTTGATGGAAAGACCAGAAAACATTGGTTCTATTCTTGATATTGCTGGAACGCGATAAAAGAACAGAATGGCCAAAATTGTTTTTATCTACGAAATATGGGAAAATACCGATGCTTATTCTTGAATCCAGACGAACCTTCGGCTAGCATCGATCCATCAACAGGGCGAAGGATGGACGGAAAGGCGGATCGGTAGGCGGAGAACAAAATTGGCCATTTTGTTCACGAGGCGGCAACCGCTACGGGACGACTGACTGGCGGCGGGTCCGATCAAGAAGTCCCGCCAGTTTGGCCGCTCTCATATGTCAATCGCATCTTGGCGCGAAAGCGCGCTGTATCAGCATCATCGCAGCCTCTATGCCATCGACGGCAGGCGCAAATATCTAAATCTTGATGAGAGGCGCGCCTTCCTCGATGCTGCCTCCAAAGAAGACCACGATACCCGCGCGCTCTGCCTGACGCTCGCCTACACGGGCTGCCGGATATCCGAGGCGCTGTCGCTCACGGTCTCGTCGGTGCAACCTGGAGCCAACCTGATCGCCATCCGCTCGCTAAAGAAGCGCGGCAAGGTGGTGGTGCGCGAGATACCAGTGCCCGGCACGCTGGTCAGCCTGCTGTTGCAGGGGAAGAAACGCGATCATCCCGATCTGCCGCTTTGGTCCTTCGGTCGCACCTTCGCCTGGCGACGGGTGAAGGACGTAATGGCCAAGGCTGGCATTGCCGGTCTCCAAGCTTCGCCGCGTGGGTTGCGCCACGGCTTTGCCGTCTCGGCAGTCCTCTCCGGCGTACCTCTCACCCTCGTCCAGAAATGGCTCGGGCACGCTAGCCTCGCGACTACTGCCATTTACGCTGATGTGGTTGGGCCGGAGGAGAGGGAGATGGCGAAGCGGATGTGGGATTGACTTGCAAAAACCTTGAGCCGCTCATCCATGCCCGCCCATGGCTGCTATGGCTTGCAGCATCCGGCGGGTTCGACCCGGACAAGTGTCAAAAAGTTAAAAAGCGCGCCCCAAAGGACGCGCCTTATTTGGTGCTGTCGTAGCTTGTTAACAGCCAGACCGCGTTTTCTGAACTGCTTGGCAGTGGAGAATAGATAGCTGATCTTGGGGGCCACTGCAACCGCGACGGCCACGTAAACTCAAAGACGATGTCATGTAAGGAGTTGAGCTCGTCTTCCGAATCTGCTCCTATGCTCCCGTCGACTCACTGGTTGAGTCGACCTCTGGCGCGAGTGGGAAACCGTCTACGTGATCTGTTGTGTGGCTATTAGCTGCCGAACGATGTCATGTAGTTGCCGCTGGACCGTTTGTTCTGAACTGCTTGGCGGTAGCGCCCGCGCTCAAGGAATCCTTGGCGCGGGCGTCGGTTTCTTGCAAGATGCTGTTTTTTGGGTGGAAAAAATGTCCAGCAAGAAGCTCTTTTCCTTCGATATCGGCACCAATTCGATAGGCTGGGCTGTTTTTGAACTTGATGCCGACAGCGATCCGTACGGGATTGTTGATGCCGGCGTGCGCATTTTCTCCGATGGCCGCGAGCCGAAATCAGGCACCTCGCTGGCGGAAGGGAGGCGCAACGCGCGCGCAATGGCTCGCCGCCGCGACCGCTACCTTCGCCGGCGCAAAGCGCTGCTACGAACCCTCACTGAATACGGGCTGATGCCGGAAGACACTGCGGCCAGAAAGAGGCTCATCGGGGAGACAAATGATCGAGGTATTGGCCAGGCGGTGAATAATGTCTATGCACTGCGCGCCCGCGCGCTCGATGAGGAGCTGTCGCCTTTCCACATCGGCCGCGTACTCTTCCACCTCAACCAGCGGCGCGGCTTCAAATCCAATCGCAAGACCGACAGACGCGACAATGACGCCGGCAAGATCGCCGTCGGCATTTCCAGATTGCAAAGGGCGATGGACGCGGAAGGCGCTCGTACACTGGGCGAATACCTGGCGCTTCGCCGCGCGCAAGGCGAATGGGTGCGTGTGCGCGTGGACGCAAACTTGGCAGAGGCTGCTACCATAGAGGGAGGCGAACCGGAGAAGTCAGCCTATGACTTTTATCCTGCCCGCAGTCTGCTGGAGGACGAGTTTCATCGTATCTGGGACGCGCAGCAGACATTCCACCCCGACCTGCTGCCCGAAGAACGCCGCGAACACCTGTACCGCGTCATGTTCTATCAGCGGCCACTGAAGCCTGCGCGTGTGGGAAAATGCAGCTTCAATCCGCAGGAATTCCGGCTCACCAAGGCACATCCGCTTTTTCAGCTCTTTCGCCTCTACAAGGAGGTGAACGAGTTGGCCGTGATTGACGAACACCAATCCTCACGAAAGCTAACTCTGGAAGAGCGCGATCTGGCAGTGCAGCAACTCCGTAGCAAGCGCGATATGACCTTTGCTCAAATCCGTAGATTGCTGAAGCTGACTTCGGGCTCGCGGCTCAACAAGGAGAGCGAGAGCCGCGCCAAGATGAAGGGGGACGAAGTATACGCCGAACTGGCCGACAAGAAGCGATTCGGCAATCGCTGGGGCGAATTGCCTCTCGATCGGCGTTGGGCGATCGTGGAAAGACTGCGCGAAACAGAAGACCCCCTAGCGCTGCGGGCGTGGCTCGAATCGAACTGTGGGCTGACCGAGGAGCAAGCGGAAGCCGTGATGGGCGTGCGCTTGCCAGCGGGATATGGGCGGCTGGGGCCGACAGCGATCGGCACCATGCTGGAAGAACTGAAGGCGGATGTGATCGTCGAGGCGGAAGCAGCCAAGCGCGCGGGCTACGACCACGCTCTGCTTGGCCGTGGCGATGCTCACGACGAGTTGCCCAAATATCAGGAAGTGCTGGCGCGGCGCATTCCGCCGGGCAGCGAGGATCCCGACGACCCATACGACATTCGCAAGGGACGCATCACCAATCCAACTGTGCATATCGGGCTGAACCAGCTCCAGCGGGTGATGAACCGACTGATCGCGCACTATGGCAGGCCGGAGCAAATCGCAATCGAACTGGCTCGCGAACTGAAACTCAACGAGGAAGAAAAACGGAGAAAAAACGCCGAGATCGCGCGCAACACCCGCGACGCCGAAAGGCGATCGCAGAAGTTACTTGAACTGGGCCAGTCGGACAACGGCTACAACCGCGTGCTGCTCAAGCTCTGGGAAGAGCTCAATCCCGATCAGCCCGAGGATCGTCGCTGCATCTACAGCGGCATGCCAATCTCTCTCCGCATGTTGTTTTCCGGTGAGGTCGATGTGGACCACATTCTTCCCTGGTCGCAAACACTAGACGACAGTCAGGCGAACCGCATCCTGTGTATGACCGAGGCAAACCGCGAAAAAGGCAACCGCGCGCCGGCCGACGTGCCGCAATGGCAAGGTCGCTATGACGAAATCCTGGAACGCGCAACGAGGCTACCGAGAAACAAGCAATGGCGCTTTGCCCGCGACGCTATGGAGCGCTTCGAGAAAGAGCGTGATTTCCTTGCACGCCAGATGACGGACACGCAGTATCTGTCACGCCTTGCGCATGAGTACATTGGCAGCCTGTACGAGGACGAGGAGCCGGACGAATGGGGTGTCTTTAGCCGCAGGAACCATGTGCGTGTCATCCCCGGCCGGCTTACCGCAATGCTGCGTCGACGCTGGGGTCTGAATAACCTACTGCCTGATCATAACTATGACGACGTTACCAAGGAGAAGAACCGCAAGGATCATCGCCACCACGCCATTGACGCTGCTGTGGTGGGCGTAACAACGCGCAGTCTTCTCCAAAAGATTGCTACTGCGGCCGGGAGGGGCGAAGCGGTCGGTGATGAAAACGCGCTGCGCGAGATCGATCCACCCTGGCCCGGTTTTCGCGATGATTTGAAAGCTGCTCTTGACCGGATCGTCGTCAGCCATAAACCGGATCATGGCACCCTGCCCAAGCCCGGCATGTACGGACAGACGGCGGGGCAACTTCACAATGACACGGCCTACGGACTCACCGGCGAGGTGGACGAAAAGGGCAACACCATCGTCGTGCGCCGTAAGCCTCTCACCTCCCTGACACCGAAGGACATTCCCGCGATCCGCGACACAGACCTCCAGGCCGCGCTTTATTCAGTAATGGGTAGCCTTTCGGGGGAGGAACTGACGCAGGCGCTTCTGCACTTCCGGCATAATCCGGGCCAGCATCGGCAGTTCAAGGGCATCCGTCGCGTCCGCATGACCGAACCGCTGCGCGTTATCCCGATCCGCGATCGCGAAGGCCGTGCTTATAAGGGCTACAAAGGGGACGCCAACTATCGGTACGATGTTTGGGAACTGGCCGACGGGCGCTGGATCGCGGAAGTGGTCACGATGTTCAATGCGCATCAGCCAACTTGGACCTCGAATGTGCTGCGCCAACACCATAACCCCCGGAAAGTACTAAGCCTGCACCAGAACGACATGGTGGCATATGAGCATCCCGTTCTTGGGCCGACGATCGGCACCGTCGTTAAGTTCGGGGTCAATGGTCAGCTTACGCTTGTTCCCCACAAAGAGGCCGGTGACCTGAAGCGCCGCGACGCAATGTCGAACGACATCGACCCGTTCAAGTATTATGCGCCGACGGCGGGAGGATTGAAGAAGCTCAAACTACGTCAGGTGCGCGTCGATGAGATCGGGCGCGTTTTTGATCCGGGACCGCAGGACCGCGAAAGTCGCAATGCACGCAACAGTACCGTTAAGGTAAACTCTCGATAGTTCTTGGGCCATATCGACGGCAGCCCTATCCTTGAAGGATGGATAGGGTCGTCGATATAGAAACTGACAATCTGTTTCTTTCCATCCACCGAGGGTTTCTTGTTGTGGAGGAGGACCGGAGTGAACGCGGCCGTATCGCGCTGGATGATATTGGCGCATTGATCACCCATGCGCATGGACTGAAATGGTCCAACACAGTTTTCGTTCGGCTGAGCGAACGCGGTATCCCGGTGGTGCTATGCGGCGCGAACCACCGGCCGATCTCTTGCGTGTGGCCGCTGGAAGGCCACCATATGCAGGCCGCCCGAATGCGGTCGCAGATCGCCGCCCCACGGCCGCTCTGCAAGCAGCTCTGGCGTCAAATAGTAGGGGCCAAAATTCGTATGCAGGGTCACATCCTTGCAGCCAACGGGGTGGAGTCCGGGGCATTTGAAATGCTGGCGCGAAAGGTACGATCGGGCGATCCAGAAAATGTTGAGGCGCAGGCAGCGCGACGCTACTGGAAAGCCCTACTCGGGCCGGATTTTTCACGAAACCCGGCCGAGGACGGAGCGAACGCACTTTTGAACTACGGCTATACGGTTCTGCGCGCGATCGTTTCGCGAGCGATCTGCGCGGCAGGTCTGCACCCCACGATCGGAATATTCCATGCCAATCGAGCCAATGCCTTCGCGCTCGCGGACGATCTGATGGAACCGTATCGCCCGCTGGTGGATCACATGGTACGCGCGCTGGTGCACGAAGGCAAAGCGGAGGTGACCCCAGAAACAAAACGGAGGCTGGCCTCCATCGGCACGCTCGATCTCTCTTCGGCAACAGGAAACTCGCCGCTCGCCGTGCATGCCCAGCGCCTCGTGCATTCTCTGGCCACTAGCTTCGAAACCAAGAAGCCAGCGTTGGAACTGCCGGACGCCTTGGCGCTTTCCCTCGCGGCCGCGACTTCGGAGGGCGCCGATGACGCGCCGGTCGGCTAAGGCCAATGTCGGCCCAACGCATCTGAGCGGATATCAGCTCATGTGGATGCTCGTCACCTTTGATCTTCCGGTCGATACGAAGAAGCAGCGAAAGGCCGCGACCAAGTTTCGTCATTTCCTGCTCGATATCGGCTTTGAAATGAGCCAACTCTCGAACTATCTTCGGTTCTGCAACGGCAAGGAGCAATTCGATTCCTACATCCGTAAAATCGAGGGGCACTTACCCGAAGCGGGCAATGTTTATGTGTTCCAATTCACCGATCGCCAATATGAGAATATTGTCCGATTCTCCGACCAGCGCCGCAGGTCGCGCCAGAAAAATCCCGAACAATTGGCGCTCTTTTAGCATGCGGCCGGGTTTTGCAGCGGCTGACGCCGCCGATTCCTCTTGTTATTTCAAGAGGATCGGCGGACATCGAGCCTAGCAGTTCAGAAAACGCGGTCCAGCGGCAACGTCAGACGCCACATTCCATTCCCAAGGTCCAGCCTAGCAGTTCAGAAAACGCGGTCCAGCGGCAACGCCGCCAAGGACGACAAGGACAAGAAGGGCAGCCTAGCAGTTCAGAAAACGCGGTCCAGCGGCAACATTTCGGCCGACTTACCGATACCGTGCCCGAGCCTAGCAGTTCAGAAAACGCGGTCCAGCGGCAACGAGCCGAAGGAAGCCTACCTCGCGCGGGATAGCCTAGCAGTTCAGAAAACGCGGTCCAGCGGCAACAGTTGAGCGCAAGCGGCCTTCCACTCGTTGAGCCTAGCAGTTCAGAAAACGCGGTCCAGCGGCAACTGGGGACCGGCGGCGTAAATGTCCAGCACAAGCCTAGCAGTTCAGAAAACGCGGTCCAGCGGCAACTCAATTACGGCGTCGATCATTCGAACCTTCAGCCTAGCAGTTCAGAAAACGCGGTCCAGCGGCAACAGGTTGGCGCGACGTGTGGCGCTGTATTCAAGCCTAGCAGTTCAGAAAACGCGGTCCAGCGGCAACAGGAAAACGGGTATTTCGATGACACTACCGAGCCTAGCAGTTCAGAAAACGCGGTCCAGCGGCAACAGATTTCCCGAACGGTTGAAACCTCGACCTAGCCTAGCAGTTCAGAAAACGCGGTCCAGCGGCAACTCTATCGCGAGGTAAGCGAGTACGACGGCAAGCCTAGCAGTTCAGAAAACGCGGTCCAGCGGCAACTGCCCGTTTTCTGTGCAATCGCAACGCCTTAGCCTAGCAGTTCAGAAAACGCGGTCCAGCGGCAACTTGGCGCGCGCCGTGAAGGCCCTGGGTGTTAGCCTAGCAGTTCAGAAAACGCGGTCCAGCGGCAACTCAGTCGGACGGCGGCACTTCGGAGGCCGAAGCCTAGCAGTTCAGAAAACGCGGTCCAGCGGCAACATGAAGCCGCCGCGATGCACATCACGACGGAGCCTAGCAGTTCAGAAAACGCGGTCCAGCGGCAACCTGCGCGCCGGCTCGTTGAGTTAGGCTTAGAGCCTAGCAGTTCAGAAAACGCGGTCCAGCGGCAACGAAGCGGACGCCGATTCGCCGCCACTTCATAGCCTAGCAGTTCAGAAAACGCGGTCCAGCGGCAACCCTCTAGGGCGGTGATGGTGTCGGCGTGATCAGCCTAGCAGTTCAGAAAACGCGGTCCAGCGGCAACCCGCTAGCGTGCTTACCGATATGGACCGCCAGCCTAGCAGTTCAGAAAACGCGGTCCAGCGGCAACGCCGACACCTACGAGAAGCTGCGTGTCATGAGCCTAGCAGTTCAGAAAACGCGGTCCAGCGGCAACCCCGATGGCCAGCATATTGGACGCAGTGAGGAGCCTAGCAGTTCAGAAAACGCGGTCCAGCGGCAACGACTGGTTTCAGGTGTCGGCAAACCGATTCAGCCTAGCAGTTCAGAAAACGCGGTCCAGCGGCAACCACGCGAGGTTCACTTCGTATCGCACCTGAAGCCTAGCAGTTCAGAAAACGCGGTCCAGCGGCAACCTCTATCACCCCGCGTCCGGCATTTCCGGCAGCCTAGCAGTTCAGAAAACGCGGTCCAGCGGCAACACGATGGAAATCTCATCATCCGCTGCCTTCAGCCTAGCAGTTCAGAAAACGCGGTCCAGCGGCAACAGTGCCATCCAGTGAGCGGAGCGTTGCAGAAGCCTAGCAGTTCAGAAAACGCGGTCCAGCGGCAACCCGGAACATGAGCGGCAGTCTGCCCGCCTCAGCCTAGCAGTTCAGAAAACGCGGTCCAGCGGCAACTGAAACAGATGGTCAATACCGGCAATATTGAGCCTAGCAGTTCAGAAAACGCGGTCCAGCGGCAACCGCGAGCCCGGCGCGCCTCTTCCATGCGCCAGCCTAGCAGTTCAGAAAACGCGGTCCAGCGGCAACCCATAGATCGTCATGGCCATCTGTTCGATGAGCCTAGCAGTTCAGAAAACGCGGTCCAGCGGCAACAGCAGCCCGCCCTTGAAGGGCTGAACGTCGAGCCTAGCAGTTCAGAAAACGCGGTCCAGCGGCAACCGTCTTCGGTGTTGATCGCAGCGCGGTTGAAGCCTAGCAGTTCAGAAAACGCGGTCCAGCGGCAACTACCGAACCCTTGAATTGAATTTCGGCTTTAGCCTAGCAGTTCAGAAAACGCGGTCCAGCGGCAACACTCGGTCGCAGGTCTCCGAAAGGGATTGGAGCCTAGCAGTTCAGAAAACGCGGTCCAGCGGCAACATATGAAACTGGCGGTGCGAATTGACTGTAAGCCTAGCAGTTCAGAAAACGCGGTCCAGCGGCAACTAAGCGTAGCCACGAGCGCGCCAGCGGCGGAGCCTAGCAGTTCAGAAAACGCGGTCCAGCGGCAACCGGCCCGATGCCGTTGTGATGACCAGAATGAGCCTAGCAGTTCAGAAAACGCGGTCCAGCGGCAACCGGCCGAGCATGGCAGACTCAACCCTATGTAGCCTAGCAGTTCAGAAAACGCGGTCCAGCGGCAACTGGTCCGTGTACTGGTGGATCGCTTCAAGAAGCCTAGCAGTTCAGAAAACGCGGTCCAGCGGCAACTGAAGACCGCCGCTTTCGAGCTTTTGGACGAGCCTAGCAGTTCAGAAAACGCGGTCCAGCGGCAACGGAATGAATGCCGGATCGATCTGCTGTTGGAGCCTAGCAGTTCAGAAAACGCGGTCCAGCGGCAACCAAGCCGCCATCTTAGAACCGAAATCCACAAAGCCTAGCAGTTCAGAAAACGCGGTCCAGCGGCAACCGACGGTCGGGCAAGTGTTGCGCGAAGATTAGCCTAGCAGTTCAGAAAACGCGGTCCAGCGGCAACCCACGGGGGACGCACACGCCTTCCACGCCGAGCCTAGCAGTTCAGAAAACGCGGTCCAGCGGCAACGCGACTGCGCGATGCGTCGTTACCATTTCGACCCCTCGCCGAATCTCCGATCATTGAGAAATGGGTGGACCGCCCGGCCGGGCGGTCCACCCGCTCCTTGTTCAGGAGTGTCGAGCAGGCACTTCTTCTCGACGGTCGATGCGTTGTTGGAGCCAGTCAAGCACCTCATCCTCAACCCAGCCGACCCTGTTTTGGCCTAGCCGTACCCGCTTGGGGAATTGGCCGGCCGCCTCCAAGCGTGCGACGTGCTGTGGCGAATACAAGACTAGTTCCTTCACCTGCCGTTTCGATAGTATCCTCATCGCGAGAACTCCTTGATTGGGGAGCATCGCGATGCCCCGGTAGTGACAAACCCCGAGGGACGGATAGAGTAGCAAAATGCGATCAAATTGTCGCGAGCGGCTGCGGTTTTGGAATCGAACCACCGGTACGTGTAGATTTGGGGGTACTTGCGGGGGTAATGTTATATTACCGATCTGCTAATATATCTTTGTTTTCAAAGATTTGGTTGCAAACATCGATTCCGCCCCTGGCACCATTTCATTTCTCATGCCGGTTCGTTTCACTAACGGCTCCGATCCGAAATCGGCCGGCGGCCAGTCTGAGCTGACGTCATCTCCCGATTTTCCGGGATTAGCTCAGCGAAAAGCCAACTGGGCTTAACTCCCCTGATCGAAACGGGGAGGACGACCATGGGCAACCAACAAGTCGACAGGCAACGCGGCGCACGGCTCAAACAGGCGATGAGGATGCGCGGCCATCCGAAGGCCATGGCGCTGGCCGCCGAACTCGATATCTCGCCAGCCGCGATCACGAAATGGAAGCAGGGTCACGCCATGTCCGTCGACAATGCGTGCAACCTTGCCGCGGTGCTCGATGTCTCGCTGGACTGGCTCCTGCTGGGCCGCAATGGCCCGGACTGGCTGCAGCCGGGCCAATTGAGCGAACTGGAACGCGATCTTGTCGGATTGCTCCGCGAGCGCCCGGTACGGATCGGCACGCTCCTCATCAGTCTGGCTGCGGAAATTCCGGGGACTTCCTCACGCGAGTGATCGGCGAGATTCAATCACAGGTTGACTTCTCGGGTTGAATCAACCTCCGGTAAACAACTTATAGTTGCATTCATTCTCCACGAACCGCAGTAATTTTTGCGAGGGAACGCAAAGAGCAAATGCACATCGGAACCAACCGGGAGCAATTGTTGCAAGCGGAGTTCGCAGCCCTCGATTTGTCCAATTTGTGGAGGGAATTGTTATGTCTACACTTCTGACGATCAACGTGAAAAATCTTGAGGTCGCGACCCAGAATTTCTACTTCTTCCAGCAGCCGGCCATATATACCGGCGGCGCGCAAGTATACAGCAACAGCCTGTTCTCCCAGAGTCTGGGCAATTACGGCGACACCGGGTCGATCCTGACTTTCCAGGTCAACCTGCAGTTTTATGCCGGAATTCAGCAGGCGCACTCGACACCGCAGGTTGGCCAGTCTTCGGGCTACTCGTCGGCCAGCCGGGCGATCGATCTCGCCCCGGCATCGGGAACGGCGAACGACTGGACCACCGCATCCGTCAGCCCGTTGGGATTGACGGCGCCGACGGCCGGAACCGGCGTGCAGCCGGGCGCGTTCCGGATCACCACCCCGCAATATTCGCCGCCGGCCATCTACAACATCGGCTCGGCTGTCGAGGCCAATGGCGGCATCGTCCTGTCGAACTTCGTGGTGGCCAACCCCAGCAACAACACGGATTGCCAGCCGATCCTGAAATATTACGTGCAGACGGGCACCTACACGCCCGGAACGGTGATGGATTTCACGGCGTCGAGCGTCAACGCCGCCCTTTGCGATTTCACCGGCGGCCATTCGGTCATCGATGTAACGCTCAATGCCAACGGCTCGTGGGCGACGCAGATCATCCAGTAAGCGGTCCCGCCGGTTTCGCCGTGGAGGTGTGAGCAGGCCATTCGTCTCCCGTACCTGCTCACACCGCCATCCCTGCTTGCGCCGGCTGGTCCGGCGGGCAATCCCGCCCAAACTCCCCGGCAGCTTGCAGACGGTGCCTGAAAGGCGGACGCCATGACCTCTCAATACCAGATCATCATCAGCAACCTGTCCGATCAGGCGATCGCGTTCTATGCCTTTCAGGAGCAGGCGGCATTCACCAATTCCGGTGTCAGCCCGACCATTCTTTCGAGTTGCCTTGCAACCGGCACGCTGGCCCCTCAGGCCAGTTCCGGTTCACAACTGGATTTCGGTTTCGACACCCAGAATTATGTCGGCGCGATCAGCAATATCCCGTCATCGTCCCTGGTTGCATTCAACGCCTCCATCTCCCAGGTCGGAGCGAAGGCAACAAGCAGCGCGACATCGGCGATACAGCCGATCGAATTGACGCCGGCCGCGTCAGGCCAGGCCGACAATTTTTCGACCATGACGATCAGCCCGCTCGGATTGTCCGCGCCGCGGTATCAGTCGGGCCCCCGCGCCGGCTATTTCGGCGTGCAGGTCCCGTCCTATTCGCCCGCGCCCTCGCAAGAGCTCTATTGCGGATGCGCGGCCATCAATCAGGACGGAAGCATCACGTTGTCGAGCTTCGTCGCGCCGCTTCCCAACAGCCAGGTCGATTGCGCGACGGTCGCGATCTACCACGTGAAAGTCGGGAGTTTTCCCGTGGGCCAGGTCATCACCTACGACACCGGCCTGTCCGCCAAGTGCGATTTCACCACCGGCGTCCGGTCGATCGCGGTCGACTACCACAAGGATGGATCATTCTCCACGACGCCGTAAACTCAACCCCGAAGAAAGGATGCTGTCATGGCAACCAAGGAACAAGCGGACCTGACACTGGCCGCGCATGTCGACAAGATCATGGAAAATCCCAACGTCACCGCGGTCAGCGTGATCGAGGACGAAAACGGCGAGAATGTCATCGAGATTGCGCTCGTCTCACCGGAAATCCAGGTCGACCCCGGCGCCGAGGCGGCGCACTCGGTTCGCGGATTGACCCCTCCTGTCGCGCCCGACGAACTCCAGATCCCCGACGCGACCGGCGCGCTCACGGCGGGAGGCGCCACGATCCCGGTCAAAAAGCGCGTCGTCGGCAAGATCTTCACGCAGAGCTTCACCGACCGTCGTCGCCCCGCGGCCGGCGGCAACAGCTGCGGTCCGGCAACGGCCGCCTGGTCAGGGACGCTGGGCGGACGCGTCATTCAAAACGGCAAGGACTACTACATCCTGTCGAATTGGCATGTGCTCTACGGCGGCGTCGGCAAGGACGGCGACGCAGTGCTGCAGCAGGCGCGCGGCGACGGAGGCGTCTATCCCGCCGACACCGTGGCTTACAATTCCCGCGGTGTTCTCAACGATTTCCTCGATGCCGCGATCGCCGAAATCCGGACCCCGGTGGATACCTACGTGGGGGCGGGAACACGCTGCTACGGGGCAATTGCCGGGCTTGCCTTCGCCACCGTCGGCATGCCGGTCAAGAAGTGCGGCCGCTCGACCGAGGCGACAACCGGCACCGTACGTTCGACCAACGCCACCGTCAGGGTCAGCGGTTATCCCGGCGGAGACCAAATTTTCAAGGACCAGATCCAGATGACCGCGATGTCTCAGACGGGCGATTCCGGTTCAATCGTGATCGACCAGAATAGCGGCAAGGCCGTGGGGCTTCTGTTCGCAGGCGGCGCCTCGGACACGTTTGCCAACAAGATCCAGCTGGTGATCAACGAGTTCGGCGTCGACTTCGGCTGACGTGCTGCCTGGAGCAAGTCTTCCTGGATGCCGGACACACTTGCGGGCCATTCCGAAAACGCCATCGGGCCCGCAAGGATCAGCCGGCCGCTTCGACCGGCAGGCCCGCCGCCCGCCACTCGGGCAGGCCATCTTCCAGGCGGCGAACATTGAAGCCGCGGGCGCGCAGCGCGGCGACGGCCTCGAAGGACAGTACGCACCAGGGACCACGACAATAGGCGACGATCTCGCGATCGGGATCAAGTTCGGCGAGCCGGGCCTCCAGCTCGCTTAAGGGAATATTGACGGCGCCCGCCACGTGCCCCGCCTCGAACTCGTCCAGCGGGCGCACATCGAGCACGGTGACCAGATCGTCGCGTGTTCTCTGCAAGAGTTCCTCACGCGAAACCGGCTCCATGCCGTCGCGGTCGTCAAAATAGGTCCGCCGGATGCGGTCGACTTCGGCAAGATTGCGCTCGGCGATACCCGACAGCCCGGATATCAGCGCCAGTACCTTCTCGTCGGTCAGACGGTAGAGCACAAACTTGCCGGCGCGGCGCGAAGCGACCAGCCCTGCCCGCCTGAGGTGCTGCAAGTGCTGCGAGGTGTTGGCGACTGACAACACGACGCGTTCGGCGAGCGCCTCGACACCGCGCTCGCCCTGGGCAAGATGTTCGAGAATTTCCAGGCGGTGCTGCGATCCGAGCGCGCGAGCGACGGATGCAAACTCCGAATAGAGCACCTGCTTGGGACCGGTTGACATTTCCCGATACCTCATCCTATATCATTCAATCGACTAATTGAATGTACTCCACCTGGACGAGCGTTGCAAGGACCTCAAGCGCAATGACCGACCTTATATTGGCGAACGAGCCGCTGATCCGGATCGCCTTCTTTCTCTGCATCCTCCTGGTGATGGCGCTGTGGGAGGTGGCCGCGCCGCGCCGCCGCCGCGAGATACCGCGCCTTCTCCGCTGGAGCAGCAATCTCGGCATTGTCGTCATCGACACGTTGTTGGTGCGTCTGGCCTTTCCGATCGTCGCGGTGGGGCTGGCGCTGGTGGCGCAGGAGCGCGGCTGGGGACTGTTCAACGCCTTCGATGTGCCGTTCTGGCTCGCCTTCCTCGTTTCGGTGCTGGTGCTCGATCTGGCCATCTATCTCCAGCATGTCATGTTCCATGCCGTGCCTGCGCTGTGGCGGCTGCATCGCATGCATCATGCCGACCTGGAATTCGACGTGACGACGGGACTGCGTTTCCACCCCGTCGAGATACTGCTGTCGATGGGCATCAAGCTTGCGGTCGTCGCCGCGCTGGGACCTCCGGCGGTTGCGGTACTCATCTTCGAGGTTCTGCTCAACGCCACGGCGATGTTCAACCATTCCAATATCCGAATTCCCTCGACAATTGATCGGGTCCTGCGGCTGGTCGTGGTGACCCCGGACATGCACCGGGTTCACCATTCGATTCACCCGAGCGAGACCAACTCCAATTTCGGCTTCAACCTTCCCTGGTGGGATCGGCTGCTCGGCACTTACCGTCCTCAGCCGCGCGAGGGTCACGAAGCGATGACCATCGGCATCGAACAATTCCGCACCCGCCGCGACTTGTGGCTCGACCGTATGCTGATCCAGCCGGCCCTCGGCCCGGCCAGCGGCTATCCGATCAACCGGGAGGAGGAAGACAAGGAGCCGTGACGCCCGGCAGCTTGTGCCGCGCCTCCTGTTTCTCCTGGGTGTTGTTGCCGCCTCTAAGGCCGCAGAAACTGGAAACCGGCCGCAAGCACCAACAGGACAAGCGTGGCGCCGGCCGGCACCGCGATCGCCGAACCGCCCATTTTCAACATGTCGGGTATGGATGTCCTGATGCCGATGGCGGCCACCGCCGTCAGCAGGCACCAGCGCGCGATCTCCGCCAATGGCCGCTCGATGGCGGCCGGCAGCAGCTGGAACGAGTGGACGGCGACCAGCAGCGCGAAAACGACGGCGAACAGGGGCACCGGCAGGCGCGCCGCGCCGAGCCTTTCGCCAGGCGGGCGATACAGCAGCGAAATGCACAGCACCATCGGCAAGAGCAGGACGACGCGGAAGAGCTTCACGATCGTCGCGGCATCCCCCGCCTCGTCTGAAACGGCGTAGCCGGCGCCTACCACCTGCGCCACGTCGTGGATCGTGGCGCCCAGCATGATGCCGGTCGTTCGGTCGTCGAAGCCGAGCAGATGCGCAAGCACCGGATAGACGACCATCGCCAGCGTCGACAGCGTTGTCACGATCACGATCACAAAGGCCGTTTCGCGATCGCGTTCCTTTGTCGGTGGCAGGGCCGAGGAGATCGCCAGCGCCGCGGAGGCGCCGCAGATCGCGGTCGCGCCACCAGCCAGCAGCCCGAAGGTCCCGGTCCGGCCGAGCATGCGGGCAAGGACGATCCCGGCGGCGACGGTCGCCAGGACACCGACGATTACCAGAAGCAATGTCTCGGTTCCCAGCGCTTTGATGTCGCCAAACGAAATCCGCAGGCCTAGCAGGGCGACGCCCACCTGCAGCACCGGCTTGGTCGCGAACCGCAACCCGGGCAGCGCCCGTTCCTCAGCCGACAGGAAATTCAGCGCCATGCCGATCAGAAGCGCGAGAAGCATAACCGGGCCGCCATAGGCCAGGGCAACGAAATTCGCCGCCGCCGCAACCGTCAGGGCAATCAGGAAGCCCGGAACGGCGGCGGCCGCTGCGTCGCGCCAATGGCGCAAGGATCGCTGTGGTTGGTCGGCGGTCATGCCGCGTCAGTGTGGACCTCAAGTCCGAAGCGGCACTATCGAAAAATCGACAGGCCGCGGGGTTTCCCACATCTGTCGCCGGACCTTGCCGCTCTTTTTGGAATCATTCTAACCTATTGATCCGTTAAGGACTTTCCCCGGCGGCAATTGACAAATTGCGACGCCGGCCCTTATTTAACCTGAGTGTCCCGCTCACATTGGGACGCGACCTTTGGTGTTCGGGCCTTGAACCCGTGCGATTGGAGGACGGACAGCGCGGCTTGCGCCAGTGGCTCGAGATTGATCGAGGCCAAGGTGCGCGACATCCGGGCATGCGAACCTCCAAGCACGTTTCGAACCGGAATTGAAGGCAAGCCAAGCCGCCGGCCGGTATCGGCCGACAAGTACAGCCAAGAAGCCAATGCTGATCTGTCATTGCAACCTGATCACGGAACGAGAGATCGAGCAGACCATCTGGTCGCTGCTCTGCGAAGATCCGTGGCGGCTGATCGTGCCGGCAACCGTTTATCACGCCCTTCAACAACGCGGACGCTGTTGCGGCTGTTTCCCAAATGTGGTGGAAACGATCATTCGGATCACCGAAGAGTTCCACAGCCAGTCCGACTCCGGCGAGTCGGATAGCGTAACATTCCTGGACCGTGTGCGTGGACTGCGCGGCCAGTACGGGAGCGACGGCCATGAAGGGCGAAAAAAGGATCATCGAGCGGCTTAACGAGGCGCTGTTTCTCGAGCTTGGCGCGGTCAACCAGTATTGGCTGCATTACCGTCTTCTGGAGGACTGGGGTTACGCCAAGCTCGCCGCCAAGGAGCGCGCCGAATCCATCGAGGAAATGCACCACGCCGACAAGATCGTCGAGCGCATCATCTTCCTCGAGGGCCATCCGAACCTGCAGAAGGTGGGCCCGCTCCGCATCGGCCAGAACATCAAGGAAGTCCTGGATGCCGACCTTGCCGGGGAGTACGACGCCCGCACCTCCTACAAGAAGTCGCGCGAAATCTGCCAGGAACTCGGCGACTATGTGACCATGAAGCTGTTCGAGGAACTGCTGTCCGACGAAGAGGGCCATATCGACTTCCTCGAAACACAGATCGACCTGTTCGAAACGCTCGGCGAGAAGAAATACGCCCTTCTCAATGCCGGCGAGGCGAACGACGGCGACTAAAAGACCCGCTTCAGACCAGTCCCCACAAGGCGGCCCTCGCGGCCGCCTTTTCTATGACGGCTACCAGCTGGCGGGCGGCATCCTCAGGCGCGCCGGCATTGTCGATCACGATCGAGCCCGGGATGTCGGCGACGATCGTCGCCCGGTCGAGCCGGGCAAGCACGTCCCCGCGCGTCTCGCGGCCGCGCGCGACAAGACGCTCGGCAAGCACCTCGCGCGGCGCGGTTATCTGCACGACGACCATATTCTCGAAATGCTCCGACAATGCAGCGAGTGCGGCGCGCGATCCGTTGGCGACCACGACGCCGCCTGCCGCGATCGCCACATCGACCTCGACCGGAAGGCCGTAACTCAGCCCGTGCGCGGTCCAGGTCACTGCAAATTTCCCCGCTGACTTCGCCGCCGCAAATGCGGCATCGTCCAGCGTTTCGTGATCTTCGAGCGAAGCGTCGGCCGGGCGTGTCACGACGCGCCGCGCAAACAGCGTATCAGCGCCTGCCGGGCGGCTGCGCAGCAGGTCACGAGCCATGCGGATAAGCGTATCCTTGCCGGCGCCGCTGGGTCCGACCACCGCGATAAAGATGCCCGCCGCTTCGGGATCGTCGGACGAGGCGCGGCCGCGAACGGCTGGGTCTATGATGTTGCTACCCGACACGGATACCTCAGGCATGTTCCAGCTGCGCCATTGCGCCCAGCATATGCGAGGAGCGTATCATGAAAGGCGCGCCAGGCTCGGGCTCCACGAACAGCGCCAGCGTGCCGATTTCCAGCGGCTCGTCCAGCAGCGGGCCGAAATGCTCGAGGATCGCCCGCTCGACCCGGTGAGCCTCGGCATCGTTCACCCTGCCGGTCAGCGTCATGTGGAACCGGAAGCGCTCGAACACGTAAGGGTAGCCCCACAGATAGAGATTCTTCAGTTCGTCCGGCCGCAGCCTGTCGGGATTGCGGCGCTCGATGTCCCGCTCAGTCATCGGCGCGCGGTAGGTATCGAAGGCGGTCACGACATCGCCGGCCAGCCTGTCGAGAGCGGCGGACCGCTCGAACGGCGTGATGGCGAAGAAGCCGTCAATGCGACTGAGAACAATGCGCGGGATGACAACCGGCGCTGTCGCGGAGGCGAAATGATCCAGCGCGGTGCGCAACGCCGCTTCGCTCTCGCCCTCGGCAAGCGCGAAGGGTGACTTCAGCGTGGCGTGAAAGCCGTAGCGGCGCGCGGCGGCGGTGTGGAACGCGATCTCTTCAGCGAACAGGCCGCCCCGGCTCTTCGGCGGCGACACCTGGCCGCCGAATGGATCACGTCCAAGCCAGTTGGCCGCGGCCCGCGTCAGCGGGTCGTTTTGCGGCGGTGTGAAATAGATCGCGTAACGCATTTATGCCTTGGTTTTACCAGTTCTTGGCGCTCAACTACCTGATTTCCGTGACAGATTGACGAATCCCGTAGCGCCAGCTTTACGGCGTTTCCGGTTATTCGGCTATCCGGGCGCAGGTGGAATCGCCAACGCCCTCGCATGGGCTGTAGGTGACGATCTCGGATTCAGCGCCATCCGACCACACGACCTGCACCGTCACGGTCTCGGCTTCGCCCGGCTGCAGGGAAATGGCAATCTCCTCGATGCCTGCGTCCCCGGGCAGGCTGAAGGGCAGCGCCGGCACGCAATCGACGAGCGGAAAGGTCCGGTCGAGCGCGTCCGAATTGATCGAATAGCGGATTTCGGACAGGCGGCAGTGCATGGTCTGCAGCGGCGTGAAATAGACCCACTGGCGGCCGTCATATTCACGGAACTGGACCCACCCCGTTGCACGGTTTGCCTCCAGCATCGCCTGATAGACCGCAGCCGGCGGCACCTCCTGCGCCATCAGTGGGGCAGCGGTGACTGCTGTGCAGAGAAGGGCAAGGGCTGATGCTGAAACGCGATTCATGAACGGCTCGGAACACAAGTGTCGGGACCGCAGCTTATCCCCGCGCGGACCGGACAGGCAAATCGGCATGACCGGGGGCCCGATGACCGTCACGCTGCTGTCACGCCATGTTGAGCGCGGCGCGATCACCGCGCAATTGACCGGCTTCCGTGCGGCATGCTCAATCGTCGCGATTTTCATGCATGTCCGCCCATGGAGGCCCTGTTGAAGAAATTGCTTGCCGCCGCCGCTATCATCGCGGGGCTTGTCGCTCCCGCCGTCGCGGACGATCCCGATCCTTCGAACTGGGACGCAGTTGTCGAGGAAGCGCGTGGCGAGACGGTCTATTTCAACGCCTGGGGCGGCTCGGAGAACATCAACGCCTACCTCGAGTGGGCGGGCGCGCAGATCAAGGATCGCCATGGCGTCAAGCTCGTCCATGTGAAGCTGGACGACACGGCCAACGCCGTGGCCAAGGTGGTGGCCGAAAAGGCCGCCGGACGCGACGATGCCGGCACCGTCGACCTCATCTGGATCAATGGCGAGAACTTCGCTTCGATGAAACGACAGGGCCTGCTGCTGGCACCCGGCTGGGCGCAGGATCTGCCCAACTGGCAATATGTCGATGTCGAGAACAAACCGACCATCCTGACCGACTTCACCATCCCCACCGACGGGCAGGAAAGCCCGTGGGGCATGGCGAAGCTCGTCTTCTTTTATGACAGCGCGCGCACCGAAAAGTCGGCACTGCCGATGTCGGCTGACGAGCTGCTTGAGTGGGCGAAGGCCAATCCAGGCCGCTTCTCCTATCCGCAGCCGCCGGACTTCATCGGCTCGTCCTTCCTGAAACAGGTGTTGAGCGAGAAGGTCGCGGACCGCTCCGTGCTGCTCGAACCGGTCGAGGAGGCCAGTTTCGACGAAATCGCCCAGCCATTGTTCGACTATCTCGACCAGTTGCATCCGGTGATGTGGCGCAGCGGCGGCGCTTATCCGCAGAACTATCCGGCGATGCGGCAGCTTCTGGCCGATGGCGAACTCGAAATCATCTTCGCCTTCAATCCGGCGGAAGCCTCGAGCGCGATCGCCAATGGCGAACTGCCGGACACCGTGCGCTCCTTCACCTTCCCGGGCGGCACGCTGTCCAATACCCACTTCGTCGCCATTCCCTACAACGCGGCGGCCAAGGCCGGAGCACTGGTGCTCGCCAATTTCCTGATCTCGCCGGAAGCGCAGGCGCGCAAGCAGGACCCGCAGGTCTGGGGCGACCCGACCGTGCTCGACGTCGCCGGCCTGCCGGCCAGCGACAAGGCTGCGTTCGACGCGCTTGAACTCGGCATCGCCACACTGCAGCCCGAAGAGCTCGGACCGGCGCTGGACGAGCCGCATCCGACATGGATGGAGAGGCTCGAAACGGAGTGGAAGCGCCGTTACGGCGTCGCGAACTGACCGCCCAGACCGCGCCAGCATGATCGCCCGGCTCGGCCCGCCGCTCACAATTCTGCTTCTGGCCGGGCCGGTCGTGGCGGGGCTTGCCGGAACGCTGCTTCCCGCCTTCGGCTACCTTCCGGCGCTCGACGGCAACTCGTTCTCGCTCGCGCCTTTCGCCGAACTCGCAGCGCAGCCGGGCATCTGGCGCTCGGCGTGGATGAGCTATTATTCGGGCCTGCTGGCGGCCGCCATCTCGCTGCTGATGGTGATGTTCTTTGTCGCGGCATGGGCCGGCACGCGCATTTTCGCCGCGATCCAGCATCTCGTATCGCCGCTTCTGTCGGTGCCGCATGCGGCCGCAGCGTTCGGCTTCGCGTTCCTGATCGCGCCGTCGGGTATACTCGCCCGGCTGACATCGCCCTGGCTGACGGGCTGGGAACGGCCGCCCGATCTCCTGATCGTCAATGACGGCGGCGGGCTGTCGCTGATCGCCGGCCTGGTGATCAAGGAAGTTCCGTTTCTGCTTCTGGTCACGCTGGCAGCGCTGCCTCAAGTGCCGGTGGAGCGCACGCGCAAGATCACGGCGCTGCTTGGTTATGGCCGCATCGCGGGTTTCATTTATGCGAGTTGGCCGCAGATCTACCGGCAAATCAGGCTTGCGGTGCTCGCCGTCATCGCCTTCTCGGCGTCCGTGGTGGATGTCGCGGCAATTCTCGGACCGACGCTGCCGGGTACGCTCGCCGTCCGGCTCGCAGGTTGGATGAACGATCCCGAAATCTCCATGCGGTTCCTCGCCTCCGCCGGTGCTGTGCTGCAGCTTCTGATCGCCGGCGCGGCGATCCTGACCTGGATCGCCCTCGAGCGGATGCTCGGCGCGGCAACGCAGGCGATGGCGCTGGCCGGATACTCGTTTCGTCGCGACCGCTGGCTGCGCAGCATGGCGCTGGCGGCCATGACGCTGGCAGCGGCCATCGTCTTCGCCGGACTTGCCTCATTGGCGATCTGGTCGGTCGCCGGGCTATGGCAATTCCCCCACGCAACGCCTGAAACGCTGACGCTGAAGACCTGGATGCGCGCCGCACCCCGCATCGCCGGGCCGCTGCTGACCACTTTCGCGGTCGCCGCGGCCGCAACGTTGATCGCCGTTGTGCTGGCGGTAATGTGCCTTGTACGGGAGAACGAGACCGGCCGGCGGGGCGGACGTTTTGCAATGCCGCTGGTGTTTCTGCCGCTGGTGGTGCCGCAAGTGGCGTTCCTGTTCGGGCTGCAGCTCCTGTTCGTGCTGACCGGCACTGTCGCCAGCCTGCCGGCGCTCATCATCGCCCATCTCGTCTTCGTGCTGCCTTACGTGTTTCTGTCGCTGTCGGATCCCTGGCGCGCATTCGACCGGCGCTATGAGGCCATCGCCGCCGGGCTCGGCAAATCGCGAAGGGCCACGCTGTGGCGCGTGCGGGCGCCAATGCTCACACGGCCTATCCTGACGGCGGCGGCGGTCGGCTTCGCGGTGTCGATCGGGCAATATCTGCCGACGCTTCTGGTCGGGGCCGGCAGGCTGCCCACCGTTACCACCGAGGCGGTCGCGCTTGCGTCGGGCGGCAACCGCCGCGTCATCGGCGTCTATGCATTCCTGCAGATGGCTTTGCCCTTCGCCGGCTTCGCCGTTGCCACGCTCGTTCCGGCGCTGCTATTCCGGCGCTTCCGCGCAATGCGCGCTTAGGTCAAGGAAAATCATGGGCGACGGCAAGGGCTTGCTGCTCGACGATATCCGCATATCGCTCAACGGCGCACCGTTGCTGGCGATCTCTCACAAAGTCGCGCCCGGCGACGTGCTGACCGTGATGGGCCCTTCAGGCTCCGGAAAATCGACGCTGCTCGCTCTCATCGGCGGGTTCCTCGACCCGGCATTTTCCGCAAGCGGCCGCGTGTTCATCGACGGCGAGGACATCACGCGCGCCGAGGCCGAGGACCGCCATGTCGGCATCCTGTTTCAGGACCCGCTGCTGTTCCCGCACATGACGGTTGGCGGCAATCTCACCTTCGCCATCCCGTCGCGTCTGCATGGCCGCGGCGAGCGGCGCGCACTCGCGGAGCAGGCGCTCGCCGGCGTCGATCTCGCCGGGTTCGGGGAGCGCGATCCCGACACGTTGTCAGGCGGCCAGAAGGCACGAGTGGCGCTCGCCCGTGTGCTGATCGCGGAACCGCGAGCCCTGCTGCTCGACGAACCGTTCTCCAAGCTCGACGCGGCACTGCGCCAGCAGATGCGCGAGTTGGTCTTCATCAAGGCGCGCGACAAGGGACTGCCGACGCTGCTCGTCACCCATGACGAGGCGGACGCCAAGGCGGCGGGCGGCGCGGTCGTGCACGTCGGCGAATGACGATGCGGGCATTGCCAGACCTGCCCGTCACGGCGGCGCTGCCGGCGCTTTCCGCCGCGCTGGACGATGCGGGCTCAGCTGTGCTGGTCGCGCCGCCCGGCGCGGGCAAGACGACGCTGGCGCCGCTCCATCTGCTCGCCGCGCAATGGCGCGGCGACGGCATGATCGTGCTGCTCGAACCGCGCCGGTTGGCGGCTCGCGCGGCGGCGCGGCGCATGGCCGACCTGCTCGGCGAAAAGCCGGGCGAAACGGTCGGCTACACGATGCGTCTCGACCGCAAGGTGTCGGCGAAGACACGCGTTCTGGTTGTCACCGAGGGCGTGATGGCGCGCATGATCCTCGACGATCCGGAGCTTTCCGGCATCGCGGCCATCATCTTCGACGAGTTCCACGAGCGCTCGCTGGACGGCGATTTCGGGCTGGCGCTGGCGCTCGACGTGCGCCAGGGACTGCGGCCCGACCTCAGGCTTCTCGTCATGTCGGCCACCATCGACGGCGCTCGCGTTGCCGGCTTGATGGGCGGCGCGCCTGTCATAGAGAGCGAAGGGCGGAGCTTCCCCGTGGATGTCCGCTACCGGGAGCGTCCCGCGGGCGAGGCCATCGAGGCGGCGATGGCGCGCGCGATCCGCGACGCCTTGGCGGCGGAAGAAGGCAGTGTGCTTGCCTTCCTGCCCGGCCAGCGAGAGATCGAACGGGTGGCCGACGCGATCCGGGACCGGCTGCCGGCCGATGTCGATCTGGCGCCTCTCTACGGCGCATTGGAGGGCAGCGCGCAGGATGCCGCGATACGCCCGGCGCCGGCCGGGCGGCGCAAGGTGGTGCTGGCCACAGCGATCGCCGAGACATCGATCACCATCGAAGGCGTGCGCGTCGTCATCGACAGCGGTCTGTCGCGCCTGCCACGCTACGAGCCGGCGAGCGGCATTACGCGGCTGGAGACGGTGCGGGTTTCGCGCGCTTCCGCCGACCAGCGCGCCGGCCGCGCCGGGCGCACGCAACCCGGCGTTGCGATCCGCCTGTGGCGGGCGGATCAGACCGCGGCGCTCGCCGCCTTCACACCGCCCGAAATGCTGCAGGCCGACCTGACCGGCCTTCTGCTCGACTGCGCGGCCTTCGGCGTTGCCGACCCGGCTGCCCTCGCCTTCCTCGATCCGCCACCTGGCCCGGCGCTGGCGGAGGCGCGAAACCTGCTTCTCGATCTGGATGCCATCGATGCCGACGGACGGCTGTCTCCAAGCGGCGAGGCGATGCGCAAGCTCGCCCTGCCGGCGCGGCTTTCTCACATGGTGGCGGAAGCGGCCAAGACAGGTCATGCCTTTGCCGCAGCCGAACTGGCCGTGCTGCTGACCGAGCGCGGACTGGGCGGCAACGACCCCGATCTCGATCACCGGCTGTCACGCTTTCGCGCCGACCGCTCGCCGCGCGCAACGGCTGCGAAGGGTCTGGCGGAGCGGTTGGCGCGGGCGGCCGACAAGGCTTCAACCAAGGGCTCGGCGGCCGCCGCCGGGCCGCTGCTCCTCCACGCATGGCCCGACCGTGTCGCCAAGGCACGCGGCGCGCCGGGACGCTATGTGCTGGCCAACGGGCGCGGCGCGATGCTCGACGAGACAGCCGCGCTGGCGCGCGGAGAGTGGCTGGTCGTGGCCGACCTGCAGGGCGGCGCGCAGAATGCGCGCATCACGGCCGCGGCGGCGATCAGCGAGGATGATGTGCGGTCCGCGCTCGCCGCCCGCATCGTGACCGCGACGACGACGGGTTTCGACGCGCAGGTACGGGCCATCCGAGCCCGCCAGAGCGAGCGGCTCGGCGCGATCACGCTCGACGAGCGGGCGCTTCCTCCGCCGAAAGGGGACACCGCCAATGCCGCAATCGTTGCGGCCCTGCGCACGCACGGGCTGGAATTGTTCGACTGGAGCAGGGAAGCGGCAACGCTTCGTGCCCGCCTCGGCTGGCTTCATCGCGGCCTCGGGGCGCCGTGGCCGGACCTGTCCGACGACGCGCTGCTTGCCGCGCTCGATGACTGGCTTTTCCCCTTCCTGCCCGGCGAAGCCTCCTTCGCACGCATCGGGTCCAGGCCGCTCGAACAGGCGCTTGCCGCGCTGATCCCGGCAGGAGAGAGGCGCAGGTTCGATACGCTCGCGCCGACCCATTTCGGCGCGCCGTCGGGCAGCCGCGTCCCGATCAATTACGAGGGCGATCAGCCTGTGCTCGCCATCCGGGTCCAGGAGCTTTTCGGCCTGGACAGGCATCCCGCGATCGCCAGCGGCACGGTGCCGCTGACGCTGGAACTGCTGTCGCCGGCGCACCGCCCGATCCAGACGACCCGCGACCTGCCGGGCTTCTGGCGCGGCTCATGGAGCGATGTGTGCGCCGACATGCGCGGCCGCTATCCCAAGCATGAATGGCCGGAAAATCCGCTCGAAGCGTCGGCAACCAGCCGCGCCAAGCCGCGGAAATAGCACTTGGCCCGGCGATGAGACGGACGCATAACGAACTCATGTCCCAGGAGGTCGCGACACCGGATCCCGCCACGGTCCACCGGCTCAGGCTGAACACGCTGATCAGGCTGCGCTGGCTGGCCATCGTCGGCCAGAGCGCCGCCGTGGTCGTCGTCGCCTTCTGGCTCGGGTTTCCGATGCCGGTCGGCCCCTGCTTCGCGCTGATCGCCTGTTCGGCCTGGCTGAACCTGTTTTTGTCGTTCCGCTTTTCAGCAACCCACAGGCTGGAACCGCTTGCGGCGCTCGGCATCCTCACCTTCGATGCGCTGCAGCTTGGCGGGCTGCTGTTTCTGACCGGCGGCCTGACCAACCCGTTTTCCGTCCTCATGGCGGTGCCGGTGGTCATTTCCGCCACGTCGCTGCCGCGCAATTACACGGCCCTGCTTGGCCTGATCGTAGGCGCCGCCGCGACTGCACTTGCCTTTCTTCACCTGCCGCTGCCCTGGTATCCCGGCACGCAACTGATGATGCCGCTGATCTTCATTGCCGGCGTGTGGATGGCGGTCGTGTCCTCGATCGCCTTCACCAGCATCTACGCCTACCGCGTGGCCGAGGAGGCGCGGCTCTTGGCCAACGCGCTGGCCGCGACCGAGCTTGTTCTTCAGCGCGAGCAGCATCTGTCGGCGCTTGACGGGCTTGCGGCGGCCGCCGCGCATGAACTCGGCACGCCGCTCGCAACGATCGCGCTGGTCGCCAAGGAGATGGGACGCGCCCTGGAGAACGATCCCCGCTTCAAGGAGGATGTCAGCCTGCTGCGCTCGCAGACGGAGCGCTGCCGGGAAATCCTGAAACGGCTCACCAGCCTGTCGACCGAGGGTGAACTCCACCTGGCGCGGATGCCTCTGACCTCGCTGGTCGAGGAAGCCGTCGCCCCGCATCGTGAATTCGGCATCGAGCTCAAGCTGGAGGCCGGAACATGCGATGGGGCCGAGCCGGTCGGCCGCCGCAATCCGGGCGTCATCTACGGACTTGGCAATCTGGTCGAGAACGCCGTCGATTTCGCCCGCGACACCGTCATCATCCGGTGGGACTGGGACGCGGAGCGGGTGGCGATCACGGTGACCGACGACGGCGCGGGGTTTTCCGCCGAGATCATGGACCGCATCGGCGAACCTTATCTGACGCGGCGCAGCAGCGTGAGTTCGGGCGGCGGGCTGGGGCTTGGCCTGTTCATCGCCAAGTCGCTTCTCGACCGCTCCGGCGCGACCATCTCATTTTCCAACGCACCCGAGCCCGGCAAGGGCGCCGTGGCGAAGGTGGAATGGCCGCGTATCGCATTCGTGGGAGAACCCGCGGCGGCATCCTAAATGCTGGACTCGCGGCCGATTTCGGCTAAACAACCCGGAAATTCGCAAATCCGGCCAAGAAAAAGAAGAAAACATCATGTCCGAGACCCAGATTGAGACTGCGGACGACGCGCTCGGGGCTGACCGCTCGCTGCTCATCGTCGAGGACGACAAGCCGTTCTTGATGCGATTGGCGCGCGCCATGGAAAGCCGCGGCTTCACCGTCGATACGGCCGAAAGCGTGGAAGAAGCGCTGGCCAAGGTGAAAGCCGGCGCTCCGGCCTATGCCGTGGTCGACATGCGGCTTGGCGACGGCAACGGCATCGACGTGGTGGCGATGATCCGCGAGAAGCGGGCCGACGCGCGCACGATCATTCTCACCGGCTACGGCAATATCGCCACGGCGGTGACTGCGGTGAAACTGGGCGCGGTCGACTACCTCGCCAAGCCGGCGGACGCCGACGATGTCTATGCCGCGCTGACGCGCAAGGGCGACCGGCCGGAACTGCCGGAAAACCCGATGTCGGCCGACCGCGTGCGCTGGGAGCATATCCAGCGGGTGTATGAAATGTGCGACCGCAATGTTTCGGAGACGGCGCGGCGGCTCAACATGCACAGGCGCACCCTGCAGCGGATTCTCGCCAAGCGCGCGCCGCGGTAGTCTCAGTCCTCGCCTGTTTCAAGTGCGGGCACCGGCACGCCGGCCATTTCGGCGGCGGTGATGCGCGATGCGCTGGCGCGCGCAAAGCGCAGGGTCAGCGCCTTGCGGGTCGGTGCGGGCAGCCGGTGTTCCGGCGCATCGCGCAATATCTCCGCGCCATAGCCGTCCGACAGGATGAAGCCGCAATCCTCGGGGAAAATCTCCGCCGGCACGCCGGGATGGGTGGCGAAGAAGAAGCGGTCGCAGAAGGCGCGGTATTCGTGCCATTTGCGGTCGACGCGGAAATCCTCGATCGAGGATTTGATCTCTACGATCCAGATTTCACCCGAACGGCTCAGCGCCACCAGATCGGCGCGGCGCCCGGTCTTCAGCGACAGTTCGGGCAGCGCTGCCGCTCCCGCCTCGAGCAGAAGCCGCTGCACGCCGCGGCGCACGAGCAGCGCCCGGTCGGACTGGCGGCCATCGGCAAGCGGGTTGACCGCGAAGGGCGAAACGATCGGCATCAGCTACTCATGCCACGATATGTTCCCGTTTTGAACCCGCTCGGAGGCCGGGCAAGGCTAATGTGTCCTCTGATCGATCGATTCCAGCGCCTGATCGATCATTTCCCTGAGTGCCGGCAGGTCCGACAGGGTCAATGCGAGGGTCAGTTCCGCGCCGCCTTCGAGCGTCAGGATGATCCCCGGCTGGCCATGCTCGTTCACACCGAAGGCCATGCCTGTGGTTTGAAGAGCCTGGCCTTTCGGGCGCCGGTCGGCGGGCAGAGCGGACACCGCCTCGCCCAGCAGGCCCGCTAGCGCGGCAATGACCGCGGGCGCGACGCGAGCGTCGAATTCCAGCCCGAACGTCTCCTTGCCGGCGGTACCCAACAGGATTGCGACGGAGGTGCTTTCCGGCCGCGCCTCACCGGCCAGAAGGGTCACGAATTTGGGCGCGGTATTGACGATCTCTGCCACTGAAAGCTCCCTTGATGGAGGCGCGGAGCAAAGCACGATTGGCCTGATCGTGAAACGGCATGCCAACCGCGAAGTTGCGCCGCCGCGCATGCTCACATTTCCGTGAGCTGTTGCCGAATTGCAATAATGCTCCCGCAACCTTCCGCAAGGTGCGCTTCGCCGTCATTATTCGCTTGGTCGGGCCAGATCGTCGCATTAACAATAATGTCGAAATTGCGGCTCGATTCGAGGGCCACGATCCATTTGCCGGGGGTTGGGTTTCAAACATGAGAATCAGAACGATTTTGGCGGTTGCCGTTGTAGGGCTCGCAACCGCGCTGGCCGGCTGCACTGGTGGGCAGGTTTTTAGCTCTAGCTACAGCACAGTCCGCGACGCGGGGTATCAGGTTCCATCGGTGCCGATCAGCCGCGTGGACCGCAAGTACCACCGCCAGGTGGTCAAATATGAAACCAGGGAAAAACCCGGCACGATCGTCGTCGATACGGGTGAGAAGTTCCTCTATTTCGTAATGCCGGAAGGCAAGGCGATGCGCTACGGCATCGGCGTCGGCCGCGACGGATTCACCTGGTCGGGCACACATCGGGTGACGCGCAAAGCCGAATGGCCGGGCTGGACGCCGCCGGACGTCATGCGGGCGCGTGAGCGGGCCAAGGGCAAGATCCTGCCGGCCTATATGCCCGGCGGCCTGCAGAACCCGCTCGGCGCGCGCGCCCTGTATATCGGCTCGACGATTTACCGCATTCACGGCTCGCCGGAGTGGAATTCGATCGGACGCAACGTGTCGTCCGGCTGCATCCGGCTGATCAACCAGGACATCATCGACATTTACAACCGCGCCGAAGTGGGTGCGAAGGTCGTGGTAAAGAGGTAGGCGGACCGTCCAGGCAACGGTGCCTAGAGCAAGAAACCGGGCCATGAGCCCGGTTTTTTGTTGTCGGAAGTATCAGGAATGCGGCGAATAATCCGCCGGCCGGATCAGCCGACCTGTTCGACCTGCTGCACTTCGGGAACGAAGTGGCGCAGAAGGTTCTGGATGCCGTGCTTCAGCGTCGCGGTGGAGGATGGGCAGCCGGCACAGGCGCCCTTCATGTTGAGGAACACGGTGCCGTTCTGATAGCCGCGGAAGGTAATGTCGCCGCCATCCTGGGCGACCGCGGGCCGCACGCGGGTGTCGAGCAGTTCCTTGATCGTGACCACGATCTCCTTGTCTTCCGCGTCGAAGAATTCCGAACCCTCATCCGCGGCCGTGTCGTTCACGGTGCCTTCGGCCATGACCGGAACGCCGGACATGAAATGCTCCATGATGGCGCCCAGAACCGCCGGCTTGAGATGCTGCCAGTCCGGCTCTTCCTGCTTGGTCACGGTGACGAAGTCGTAGCCCAGAAATACGCCGGTAACGCCGGGAATCTCGAACAGCCGCGCGGCAAGAGGCGAGGTCGCGCGCGCACTGTCGGCGTCGCGGAAATCGGCCGTGCCGGACTGCATGACCTCATTGCCGGGCAGAAATTTCAGGGTCGCCGGATTTGGGGTTGCCTCGGTCTGGATAAACATGGCGGGCACTCCGTCTCCAATGTTCTTTTGAATAGTTCTAAATAGGCTCAACAGCGCCGCGGTTCAAGCGCAAACGCGGCCCGGCCGCGTCATGCCAGGCTGTCGATATCCTCGTCGGTCAGGTTCTGGGGCACCACGGTGACCGGAATCGGGAAAGCGGCGCCCTTGCCAGCGATTGACGCGACCAGCGGGCCCGGCCCCTCCTTGGCGGCGCCGGCCGCCAGCACCAGAATGGCGATGTCCTGATCTTCCTCGATCAGCTTGTGGATTTCGTCGACCCGCGAACCCTCGCGGATTTCAAACTCCGGCTCTATCCCCACCCTCTCGCGCACTTTCGAGGCATGCTGCTCGAGTGCCGCCGAAGCCGCGGTCATGGCTTCCTCGCGCATGATCTGCTCGACACCAAGGAATTGCTGGAAGTCCCCGCTATCGATGACGAACAGAAGCACAAGCACGCCGCCGGTGGATTCGGAGCGGCGCGCCGCATAGGCGACGGCCCGCTCGCACTCTTCCGTTTCGTCGATGACGGCAAGGAATTTGCGCCGGTGGCCGGCTTCCCTGCTCAGGCGTTTGGATACCATTCAGCGTTTCCCAGGCTGCCTAAGACGCGCGCAATCTGCCACCGGACCCGGCCAGCGGCAAGCTAGTCCGCTGGCCGGTTGAAACAGGACCAGGCATTCGTTGGCCCAAGGCAGGCGCCAATCGAGACGAATGTTTCTCAATCGCGCAAAAGGCCGACGATCTTGCGCACCGCCTTCATCGTCTCCTCGGCTTCCGCCTCCGCGCGTTCGCCGCCGTTCCTCAGGATGCCGTCGACATAGACCTGGTCGGCCGAGATGCGGCGCATTTCGGCGGCGACCGGGGCCAGCCTGTCGACCGCAAGCTCGGCCAGCGCGGGCTTGAACTCCGAAAACTGCCTGCCGCCGAAGTCGGTAATGACAGCCTTCCGGCTGGTCTCGGCAAGTGCTGCGAAGATGGTGACCAGATTGTCCGCTTCCGGCCGGCTTGCCAGACCCTCGACATCGGACGGCAAGGGTTCGGGGTCGGTCTTGGCCTTGCGGATCTTCTTGGCGATGGTGTCGGCGTCATCGGTCAGGTTGATGCGCGACAGGTCCGACGGGTCGGATTTCGACATCTTCTTGGTTCCATCGCGCAGCGACATGACGCGCGGCGCCGGCCCCTCGATCAGAGGCTCGGTGAGCGGGAAAAAGCCGTCCACCTTTTCCTCGCCGACCATCATCTCGACGCCAACGCCAAGCTCGGCAATGCGCTCGGAGAAGTCGTTGTTGAATTTCTGGGCGATGTCGCGGGTCAGTTCCAGGTGCTGCTTCTGGTCGTCGCCGACCGGCACATGCGTGCCGCGATAGGCCAGGATGTCGGCCGCCATCAGCGTCGGATAGGCAAACAGGCCCACGGACGCGTTCTCACGGTCCTTGCCGGCCTTCTCCTTGAACTGCGTCATGCGGTTGAGCCAGCCCATGCGGGCGACGCAGTTGAAAATCCAGGCAAGCTCGGCATGCTGCGGTACGCGACTCTGATTGAAGACGATGTGCTTTTCGGGATCGATGCCGGCGGCGAGAAACGCTGCCGTCACCTCGCGCGTTGCCCGCTCCAGCTCCGCCGGCTCCTGCCAGACGGTGATCGCGTGCAGGTCGACGACGCAATAGATGCAGTCATGGTCGTCCTGCAGGGCGACGAAGCGCTTGATGGCGCCGAGATAGTTTCCGAGGTGGAGGTTACCGGTCGGCTGGACGCCGGAAAAGACGCGTTGCTTGATGGAATTCATCGAGTGGGTTCCGTGGCTTGTGGAGGGCCGTTTCGCGCGCGGCGAAATTCGGTGCGCGGCTTATGGACGAGGGCGGAGCGCTAATCAAGTGGGCTTGCGCCGCCGCCGAAACAGCCCCGCGAGTTCACGTCTGTCGATCGCGCCAGAGCCTATGGCGATGGCGAAATAGGCGCTGGCCGCGGCAAATATGACGAGGGTCACCCCAAGGATGCGCACGCCGACCAGCGCGTGTTCGGTCCAAGGCGTCATGAGATCGTCGAGACCCCAGACAAGCCCGCCCATCGCGGCACTGGCCAGCACGAGCAGAGCCACGCGCCGCAACGTTCCACCGGAAGGCCGGAAATCATCGCGCCGCCACAGCGTGCCGGCAAGCAGCACAAAATTGACCCAGGCCGACAGGGTCGACGCGGCGGCGATCGCGACATGACCGCAATAGGGGAAGAACGCCAGACTGATGCCGATATTGACCACGACGGTCACCAGCGCGAACCACATCGGCGTGCGCATGTCCTCACGGGCGAAGAAGCCAGGCTGGAACACCTTGATCAGCACGTAGGCGGGCAACCCCGCCGCGAACGCGGCGAGTGCGGCTGCCGTCATCGTCGTGTCGAGAGAGGTGAACTCCCCGCGTTCGTAGAGAATGTTGACGATCGGCCCGGGCAGCACCATCAGCCCGATCGCGGCAGGTAGCGTCAGCGCCAGTGCAAATTCCAGCGAGCGGTTCTGAAGGTGCAACGCGTCCTTCGTGTCTCCGGCCCGCAGCGACCGCGCGAGTTCCGGCAGCAGGACAACACCGACCGCCGTTCCGATGACCCCGAGCGGAAGCTGGTTGATGCGGTCGGCGAAGTTCAGCAGGCTGATCGCGCCATCCTGCGCGGAGGCGATGATGCGGCCGACCAACAGGTTGATTTGTATGATTCCGCCGGTCAGCACCGCGGGTCCCATCAGGATCAGCAGGCGCTTCACGCCCGGCGTCAGTTTCGGCGGCTTGAGCCGCAGCGCGAGGCCCTGGCTGCGTACGCCGATGACGAGAAGCACGAGTTGCAGGATACCGGAAGCGAACACACCCCAGGCAAGCATCAGCCCGGTCATGCGCGCCTCGATGCCCAAGATCATCGCCGCGACGAGGATGCCGACCAGCACCACGTTGAGCAGGGTCGGAACCAGCGCGGCGAAGAAGAACCGGCGCATCGAATTCAGCACGCCGGACAGCATCGCGACCAGCGACATGCACAAAAGATACGGGAACATGATCCGTGTCATCAGCACGGTCAGGTCGAACTTCTCCGGGGTATCGGAAAAGCCCGGCGCGATGATTGTGCCGACAAGAAACGGCATGAAGATGATAGCCAGCGCCGACAGTGCGATCAGGATGGTGACCAGAACCGCCAGCACGTCCTCGGCGAATTTGCGCGCAGCCTCCAGCCCGCCGCCCTCGAGTTCCTTGGCGAAAAGCGGCACAAAGGCCGTATTGAACGCGCCTTCGGCAAAGATGCGCCGGAACAGGTTGGGAAACAGGAAGGCGGCATAGAAGGCGTCCGCCACCTGCCCGACGCCGAGAACGGCGGCGACCAGCGCCTCGCGGGCGAAGCCGAGGATGCGGCTTGCCATCGTGGCGCTGCCGACGCTGGCAAACTTGGAGATAAGGCTCACCGGCGGCTACTCACTCGGCCGCCTCGGAAACGCGCGCCTTTGAAGAGGCGGATTTGGAGGCTGGCGGCCCGCCCTCCAGAGTCTCCATGATGCTTGTCTGGATGGCCTTGATGCGGCTGTCGCTCTCTATCTTCTGGCTGGTCAGGTCGGTGACGTAGAAGGTGTCGATCACCTTCTCGCCGAACGTCGTGATATGCGCCGAAGCGATGTCGAGCGACAGATCGGAGATGCGGCCGGTGATTTCGGAAAGCAGGCCGGGCCGGTCGAGGCAGGTAACCTCGACGACGGAGAAGCGGTTGGACAACGTGTTGCGGATCTCCACCCGCGGCTCGACCCGGAACGCCTTGGTCGATCGCTTCGGTTTGCCGCGGTCCCTGATCATCTGCGGCAGGTAGCTTTTACCCGAAAGCACGCTCTCGATGATGTTGCCCACCCGCGCGGCGCGGCGGCGTTCGTCATCGTCCAGGTCGAATTCGCGGCTGATGAGGATGGTGTCCAGCGCGCGGCCGTCCGAGGTCGTGAAAATCTGGGCATCGACGATGTTGCCGCCCGCCGCCGCGCAGGCGCCGGCGATCACGGACAGAAGGCGGGGATGATCCGGCGCCAGAACGGTGATTTCGGTCACTGCCTCGAAGGTCAACGGCCTGGCCGTTGTCGCCAGATTGCGGCCCTCGGCGTCCGCCTCGCGGATGAAATTCGCGTGCCGCAACTGGTCGTCCAGATCGACCGTCATCAGATAGTTGGCATAGTGCAGCTTGAGGTAACGCTTGCGCTCGGCCTCAGGCCAGTCGGCCAGCGCCTCGGCCAGCCGCTCGCGCGCGGCATCGGCGCGCTGGGCGCGTGAGACTTCCGAAAAACCGCCGGTCAGCAGAAGCTCGGTCTCGAAAAACAGCGTGCGCAGAAGCTGGCCCTTCCAGCCGTTCCAGACACCCGGCCCCACGCCGCGAATGTCGCAGACGGTCAGCACCAGAAGCAGCTTCAGCCGTTCGACCGACTGCACCACATCGGCGAAATCCGCGATCGTCTTGCGGTCGTTGAGGTCGCGCGTCTGCGCCGTCATCGACATCAGCAGATGATGTTCGATCAGCCAGGCGATGGTTTCGGTGTCTTCCTTGCCGAATCCCATATGCGGGCAGAGCCGGCGCGCTATGCGGGCGCCGGCGATCGAATGATCCTCGGGCCGCCCCTTGGCGATGTCGTGGAACAGCAGCGTCACATAAAGCAGTTCGCGGCGGTGTTTGAGGTCCGGCATCAGCGAATGGGCGAGCGGATGCGCCTTCTCCGCCTCGCCACGCTCGATCTCGGCAAACACGCCGATGCAGCGCAGCAGATGCTCGTCCACCGTGTAGTGGTGGTACATGGAGAACTGCATCATCGCGACTATCTTGTTGAAGTCGGGGATGAGCTTGCCAAGCACCCCCGCCTCGTTCATGCGGCGCAGGTTGAGCTCCGGATTGCGGCCCGAAGTCAGCACGTCCATGAACAGACGGTTGGCTTCCTCGTCGCGGCGCAGGTTGCGGTCGATCAGCTTCAGCGAGCGGGTGACAAGCTGCATGGCGTCCGGGTGATATTCCAGCCCGTGTTTGTCGGCCAGCCAGAACAGCCGGAGCAGATTGACCGGGTCGCGTTCGAACACCTCTTCATCGGCGATCGTGATGCGGTGATTGTCGACAAGAAAATCGGTGGTGCCGGCGAGCTTGCGGCGGCGGCGCGAGAAGCTGTTGAAGAGCCGGTTGAACCCCGGCACCTGCTTGGCCTGTTCCTCCTCCAGCGCGGCGCAGAAGATGCGTGTCAGATCGCCGACCGATTTGGCGGTCAGGAAGTAGTGCTTCATGAAGCGCTCGACGGCTGAAAGGCCGGGATGGCTCTGATAGCCGAGCCGCTCCGCGATCTCGCGCTGAATATCGAAGTGCAGCCGCTCCTCCGCCTTGCCCGTCAGGAAGTGCATGTGACAGCGCACCGCCCAGAGAAAATCCTCGGCCTTGCGGAACTCCAGATATTCCTTGCGGGTGTAAACGCCCTTGTCGACCAGTTCCTTGGCGGTGCGGACGCGGTAGAAGTACTTCCCGATCCAGAACAGGGTGTGCAGGTCGCGCAGGCCGCCCTTGCCGTTCTTGACGTTCGGCTCGACGAGGTAGCGGCTCTCGCCTTCCTTTTCGTGGCGGTCGTCGCGCTCGGCGAGTTTCGCCTGCACGAACTCAGGCCCCGTCTGGCGCATGACCTTCTCGTCGAAGCGTTCGGTCAATTCGTCGTTGAGACCGGCGTCACCGCATATGTAGCGCGCTTCGAGAATCGAGGTGCGGATGGTCATGTCGGTGCGCGACAGGCGCACGCATTCATCGACATTGCGCGTCGCGTGGCCGACCTTCAGGCCGAGATCCCACAGCACGTAGAGGATGTATTCGATGACCTGTTCACCCCAAGGCGTCTGCTTGTAGGGGCGCACGAACAGCAGATCGATGTCGGAGCCGGGCGCCAGCGTGCCGCGCCCGTAACCGCCCACGGCGACGACCGCCATGCGCTCGGCCGCGCTCGGATTGCGGGAGTGGTAGACATGGGCAATGGCGAATTCGTAGAGCGCGGCGATGATCTCGTCCATCAGATGCGAGATGCGGGCCGCGCAGGCCGTGCCGCCGCCGTCCTCGGCGAGCAGGCGTTCGGCGATCGCCCTTCCTTCGGCCAATGTCGTCTTGACGAGATCGAGCACCGCGGCGCGCGTCTTGACGCTGCCGCCGTCGCCGCCGTTCTCTTCGGCGATGGCCGTGAGACCAGCACGCAGGGTTGCGCGGTCAACGATGAGCTCAAGTCTTAAGGGAACTTTGGCCATTGGTCAGGTCAATCGGGAATCAGCAAATGGGCCGTCTTTCGTCGGCGCGTTCTATAGCGCCATTCTCTGCAACGCGATATGGGCGACGGAGAAGGCTATTTCGAGATCGTTTTCAGCCGGTAGAGCGCCTCCAGCGCCTCGCGCGGCGTCATTTCGTCCGGATTAATGTCGGCCAGCGCCTCCTTCACCTCGTCGCGCGCGGCCTGCTTCACCGGCTCGCGGCTAACCGCAGCGTTGAACAGCGGCAGATCATCGGCGAGGCCGGCGGTCTTGCCGGAGACCTCGCCCTGCTCCAGCAGGTTGAGCACTTCGCGCGCGCGTTCCACCACCGGTGCGGGAAGGCCGGCAAGCCGCGCCACCTGTACGCCGTAGGATCGGTCGGCGGCGCCCCTGGCAACTTCGTGCAGGAAGACCACTTCGCCCTCCCATTCCTTGACCCGCATGGTGACGTTGGCGAGTCGCGGCAGCTTTTCGGCAAGCGCGGTCATCTCGTGGAAATGGGTGGCGAAGATCGCGCGGCAGCGGTTCTCCTCGTGCAGGAACTCGACCGCCGCCCAGGCGATCGACAACCCGTCGAAGGTCGCGGTGCCGCGGCCGATCTCGTCAAGGATAACCAGCGAACGCTCGTCCGCCTGGTTGAGGATCGCAGCGGTCTCGACCATCTCGACCATGAAGGTCGAGCGGCCGCGCGCCAGATCGTCGGAGGCGCCGACACGGCTGAACAGCCGGTCGACAACGCCGATATGGGCGCTTTGAGCCGGCACATGGGAGCCCGCCTGCGCCAGCACGGCGATCAGTGCGTTCTGGCGCAGGAAAGTCGATTTGCCGCCCATGTTCGGCCCGGTCAGCAGCCAGATCGCGCCCTGCTTGGCGTCGCCCTCCGGCGACAAATCGCAATCATTGGCGACGAACGGATCGGCCAATTGCCGGCGCAATGCCTGTTCGACGACCGGGTGGCGGCCGGCTTCCACCTTGAATGTAAGGCTGCCGTCGACCACCGGGCGGCAATAATTGTCCGTCTCGGCCAGCACGGCAAAGGCCGATGCAACATCAAGTTCGGCAAGAGCGGCGGCCACCTTCCTGATCGCCCCGGCGTGTGCCGTCGCTTCGGCGACGAGACGGTCGAACACGCCCAACTCGATCGCCAGCGCGCGGTCGGCGGCATTGGCGATTTTGGTTTCCAGATCGGCCAGTCCGGTGGTGGTGAAGCGCATCGCGCTGGCCATGGTCTGGCGGTGGATGAAGCGCGCCTTGGCTTCGTCCGTGCCGGCCAGCGTGGCGTGATGGTTGGCGGTGACCTCGATATAGTAGCCCAGAACATTGTTGTGCCTGATCTTGAGCGAGCGGATGCCAGTTTCCTCGATCAGGTCGCGCTCCATGCCCGCGATCACGCGGCGCGATTCGTCGCGCAGCGCACGCATTTCGTCGAGTTCGGCGTCGTAGCCTGAACGCACGAAGCCGCCGTCGCGGCGCAAGAGCGGCAGTTCGTCGGCAAGCGCGGTGTCCAGGTGAGATGCGAAATCCGCCGGTGCGGCCCTGAGATCGGCAAGCGCGGACGACAGCAGCTCCGGCAGTTCGGCGGCGCCCATGAGGCCGGCGATTTCAGCGCCGGCCGCCAGACCTGCCCGAAGCGCGCCCAAGTCGCGCGGTCCGCCTCGTCCCAGTGCAAGCCGCGACAGCGCACGTGCGATATCCGGCGCGGCCTTCAGCGAGGCGCGCAGAGCGCCGCGCATCTGCACCTCCCCGACAAGGAACGAGACCGAATCCAGCCGCGCATTGATCAAGGCCGGATCAGTCAGCGGCGCGGTCAGCCGCTCGGCCAGAAGCCGCGCTCCACCGCCGGTCACGGTGCGGTCTATCGCCGCAAACAGCGTTCCCTCGCGGCTGCCCGACAAGGTCCGCATCAATTCGAGATTGGCGCGGGTGGCGGCGTCGATGAACAGCGTCGAGCCCGCATCCTCGCGCGCCGGACGCTCCAGCGGCGGGCGGGCCGAGATCTGCGTCTTTTCGACATAAGCGATCGCAGCGGCGATCGCCGCCAGCTCGGCGCGCGAGAACGAACCGAACCCCTCCGTCGTCGCAACATCGAGGAAGCGGGCAATGCGGCTTTCGGCGAGGGCGGAATCGAACAGCGACTGCGGCTGGGGCACCGCGACGCGGCCGAGCACGTCGAAGACCGGCCGCAGTTCCGGATCGGCGAAAACCGTGTCCGCCAGGATCAGCTCGCGCGGGTCGACGCGCAGAATGTCGGACAAGACCCGGTCGGAGGCGCTTTGCATGACGCGGAATGCGCCGGTGGAAATATCGATCCAGGCAAGCGCGATGCCCGCCTCCTGCGCGCCCTTTATCCTTGCCAGCGCCATCAGCGTGTTGGCTTCCGACGGCGCGAGCAGCTTGTCCTCGGTGATGGTGCCCGGCGTCACCAGCCGCACCACGTCGCGGCGCACCACGGACTTCGAGCCGCGCTTTTTCGCTTCCGCCGGATCCTCGGTCTGCTCGCACACCGCCACGCGATGGCCGGCCGATATCAGCTTCTGCAGATAGTCATCCGCCGCATGCACCGGCACGCCGCACATCGGGATGTCCTCACCCTGATGCTTGCCGCGTTTGGTCAGCGCTATGCCGAGCGTGCGGCTCGCCACCTCCGCGTCCTGGAAGAACAGCTCGTAGAAATCGCCCATCCGGTAGAACAGCAGCGAGTCCGGGTTGGCGGACTTGATCTCGATATATTGCTCCATCATCGGCGTCGCGCCGGCAGCCGACAGCGGCGCTGCCGCGGCGCTGGCCTTTGACGTATCGATGGGCGTTTCGTCGTTCACGGACGTGCGGCTTCCCCGGTTAACGGTCTGAATACTTTCCTGCTTGGCGGTTTGGCGACCGAAAGTGTAGCGTTAATGCCGGTTACCGCACAAACCTCCACAAAAAGACGACCACAACATACTCAGGAAACGCCAGCAGCCATGCCCGCGAAAGACATCAAGGACCCGTCCGGACCTCAGATCAGCCCCGAGGAAGCACTCGAATTCCACTCATCCGGCCGTCCCGGCAAGTTGGAAATCAATCCGACGAAGCCGATGGCGACACAGCGCGACCTGTCGCTCGCCTATTCGCCCGGCGTCGCGGTTCCGGTGATGGCGATCGCCGAAGATCCCAGCCGCGCCTTCGACTACACCACGCGCGGCAATCTGGTCGCCGTCATTTCCAACGGCACGGCGATCCTCGGCCTCGGCAATCTCGGCGCGTTGGCCTCGAAGCCGGTGATGGAGGGCAAGGCAGTGCTGTTCAAGCGTTTCGCCGATGTCGATTCCATCGATCTGGAAGTCGATACGGAGGACGCGGACGAATTCATCAATTGCGTCAAGCTGCTCGGCCCCTCTTTCGGCGGCATCAATCTGGAGGATATCAAGGCGCCGGAGTGCTTCATCATTGAGCAGCAGCTTCGCGAGATCATGGACATCCCGGTCTTCCATGACGATCAGCACGGAACAGCGATCATCGCCGCCGCCGGCCTGATCAACGCCCTGGAAGTCACCGGCCGCGACATCAAGACGACGAAGCTGGTGTGCAACGGCGCGGGGGCGGCCGGCATAGCCTGCATCGAACTCATCAAGGCGATGGGCATGCCGCCCGAAAACGTCATCCTGTGCGACACCAAGGGGGTCATCTATCAGGGTCGCAAGGAAGGCATGAACCAGTGGAAGTCGGGTCACGCGGCGAAGACCGATGCCCGCACGCTCGCCGACGCGCTGGACGGCGCCGACGTGGTCTTCGGCCTGTCCGCCAAGGGAGCGCTGACAACCGCCATGGTGCAATCGATGGCCAAGAACCCGATCATTTTCGCCATGGCCAATCCCGACCCGGAGATCACGCCGGAGGAGGTCGCCGAAATCCGCACCGACGCCATCATGGCGACGGGCCGCTCGGACTATCCGAACCAGGTCAACAACGTGCTTGGCTTTCCCTACATCTTCCGCGGCGCGCTGGATGTGAGGGCGACCACCATCAACGAGGCGATGAAGGTGGCGGCGGCCGAGGCGCTGGCAGCGCTCGCCAGACAGGACGTGCCCGACGACGTGGCCGCCGCCTATCAGGGCAACCGGCCGAAATTCGGCGCCAACTACATCATCCCGGTTCCGTTCGATCCCCGGCTGATTTCGGCAATTCCCGTCGCGGTCGCCAAGGCGGCGATGGATTCGGGCGTCGCGCGGCGGCCGATCCTCGATTTCGAGAAATACGCGCAGGAGCTTTCGGCCCGGCGCGATCCGATCGCCTCCACCCTGCAACGCATCTACGATCGCGTGCGCCGCCAGCCGAAGCGCATCGTCTTCGCCGAAGGCGAGGAAGAGCAGGTGATGCGCGCCGCGGTTTCCTACGTGAACCAGAAGCTCGGCACGGCCATTCTTGTCGGCCGAGACGAGCAGATCAAGGAGACGGCCCGCAACGCCGGCGTCGATCTCGACAAGCCGGGCATCGAGATCATCAACGCGCGCCTGTCGCGCCGCAACCAGATCTATGCCGACCATCTCTACGAGCGGCTGCAGCGAAAAGGCTATCTCTTCCGCGACTGCCAGCGGCTGATCAACAACGACCGCAACCACTTCGCCGCCTGCATGCTGGCGCTGGGCGACGCGGACGGCGTGGTCACCGGCGTCACCCGCAACTATTCGACCGCGCTCGAAGACATCCGCCGCGTCATCGACGCCAAGCCCGGTCACCGGGTCATCGGCGTGTCGATCGCGCTGTGCCGCGGGCGCACCGTGCTGGTGGCCGACACTGCCGTCCACGACATGCCCAATTCGGAGCAGATCGCCGACATCGCCGAGGAAGTCGCGGGCTTTGCGCGGCGCATGGGCTATGAGCCGCGCGTGGCGCTGCTTGCCTACTCCACCTTCGGCCATCCGCAAGGCGAGCGCTCGGAGCGGGTGCAGGAAGCGGTGAAGATACTCGACCGGCGCCGGGTCGATTTCGAATATGACGGCGACATGGCCGCCGACGTGGCGCTCAACCCGCGCCTGCTGAAGCAGTATCCTTTCTGCCGGCTGTCGGGGCCGGCCAATGTGCTCGTGATGCCGGCGTTCCACTCTGCCTCGATCTCGACAAAGATGCTGCAGGAACTGGGCGGCTCGACCGTGATCGGCCCGCTGCTCGTCGGCCTCAACAAGCCGGTGCAGATCGTCTCGCTCAACGCCAAGGACAGCGACATCGTCAACATGGCGGCGATCTCGGCCTACAATGCGGGCACGTGAGGGGTAGCCAATGGACGTTCCGGCCTCGTCACGTCGGGCAGTCATGATTGACGGCATCCGCCCCCGGATCATTCACACGAACCGAAGGTGAGAATACCGATGCAGCTCAACGTCTACCTGGCGGGAGAAATCCACACCGACTGGCGCGAACCCATCATTGGCGCCTGCAAGGGGCTCGACATCGAATGGTACGGTCCGGTCACCGACCATGATGCGTCGGACGATTGCGGGGTGGAGATATTCGGCGCCGAGGACGACAAGTTCTGGCACGACCGCAAGGGCGCGCTTTTGAACGCAGTGCGCACGCGGACCGGTCTTGAGCGCGCCGACGTCCTCGTCGTCTGCTTCGGCGAAAAATACCGGCAGTGGAACGCGGCCTTCGACGCCGGCTATGCGGCCGCGCTCGGCAAGCCGGTCATCGTCCTGCATCCGGCCGAATTCGACCATGCGCTGAAGGAGGTCGACGCGGCGGCCAACTCAGTGGCGCGCAGCCCGCAAGAGGTGGCGCGGGCGCTGCGCTATGTGATTTCCGGCAAGCTCTGAGGCTTGCTACGCGGTGGTGAACGCGGCCTACGATGCGGGAACCTGAACCGGTTCCGGCCATTCCTGTCTGAAGTGTTGCTGGGGACGGCAAACCGACGGAGCATGTGATGACGATCCTGGCAGGCACTTTGGCGGTCCTGCTCATGGCGGCCACCCTGCTTCCGATGCTGCCGTTGTCTCACGGGCTTGTGCGGATTGGCGACTTTCCCCGCCAGCAGGTCCTCGTGATCGCGCTGGCGGCCTGCATTGCAGCGGTGGTGTGGAATGACGGCAGCCTTGCGTCGGCTGCCCTGGCAACCGCATTTGCCGCGGTCGCCGCGATCCAGGCGGTCCACGTGCTGCGGTTCACGCCGCTGTGGCGAAAACAGTCGGCGCGATACGATCCGGCGCGGGACCACGGCAGGCCGTTCCGGCTGGTCACCAGCAACGTCAAGATGTCCAACCGCCAGTACGGACGGTTGATAGCCGAACTCGAACAACACGATCCCGACATCGTCGTGTTGATGGAGGTCGACGAGGGGTGGCGGAATGCGCTGTCGGGCGTGCTCGAACGGTATCCGGAGGTCGTCGCCCGGCCGCAGGACAATTCCTACGGGATGATCCTGGCGTCCAGGTTTCGGCTGTCGGACACCTCGGTGGATTGCCTGCTCACGGATGGAGTCCTGTCGATTATCACCACCGTGCACCTGGAGCAGGCCGGTTTCGACTTCCGGCTTTACGCCATCCATCCGGAGCCGCCGGTTCCGCATCACGGATCGGAAGGCCGCGACGGCGAAACGGCGCTGGTCGCTTTGAAGGTCCGCGCCGAAAATTTGCCGGTTCTCGTGACAGGCGACCTCAACGATGTCGCCTGGTCAGGCACCACTCACCGGTTTCGGCGCGTGAGCCGCCTGCTCGACCCGCGGATCGGGCGCAAGGTCTTCTCTACCTTCGATGCCCGCTTCCCGGTCATGCGTTGGCCGCTCGACCATCTCTTTCACTCTCCGCAATTCCGTCTCAAGGCAATGGAGCGGTTGCCCGCCTGCGGCTCGGATCATTTCCCCGTTATGTTCGACATGGTGCTTTGCCCGGATGGAAAGGCAGAGACAAAACCCGAAGAAGCGGACGAGGCCGACATGAGCCGCGCCCGCGACCTGGCAGACCAGGCGAGAGAGCGGAAGGAAAAACCTATCGGCACGAACTGGGAAGGCTGAAACTCCCTAGGCGAGCTTCGTCGCCAATGCCTTTGGCGCCTTGAGCAGCCATGCCTGTTTCAACCGATGCGCCAGTTCCTCGTCTGAAATGATGCGGATGCGCACCAGCATGGCCGAATAACCCTTGTAGTGATCGGTCTCGAAATAGATGTCGGGTGCTGCCTCGAGGAGCATCTCCTTTTCTTCCAGAGAGACCATCACGACCACCGTGTCGGGATCCTTGACCCGGCAGAAACTCTTGCCGCGCACCTTGAGCGACGGTGTGCCGTGCCAGGTCGATGCCTCGACCTCGGGAAGGCCCGCACCGGCCTTCTTCAAGCGTTCGAAGGCGAAAACGAAATCATCCGTCATGCGGGCAGAATGGCGGCTGAACACGCGCGCCGCAATCGCGGCTGCGCAGGCTCCTGACAGGCGGAAGACTCAGGCCAGGAATCGTTCGGCCTCGGCGCCGTAATAGTTGACGTAGCGCGGCGAGATCGATTCGGTGCGCAGGATCATGAAGACATCGGTGGTGCCGAAATCACGATCGATCACGCAGCCGTCCCCGACCTTGGCTCCAACCCTCAGATAGCCCTTGATGAGCGGCGGCATGGCGGCAAGCGCGGAGCGGATATCGATCGCCTCCGGGGGCATGATATCCATCGAGACATGGCGGGCGGGCACCGCCTTCACGTCCCATTCGGGTGCCGGGCGGCAGTTGTGGGCCAGGAACGACAGCGCCTCGGCATGCGCGGCCGGCACCGTGCCGTGGAACGAGGCGCAGCCGACCATCACGTCGATGTCGTGATGGCTGATGTAGACCCAGATTCCCTGCCACAGCACCTCGATGGTGCGTTTGGAGCGGTATGCGGGCAGCACGCAGGAGCGGCCGAGCTCGAGAAAGCGCCGGCCGCGCTGGCGCACAACCAGCCTGTCCAGCTCGAACTCGTCGCTGGAGTAAAATCCGCCCGAGGCGTAGGCCAGTTCGTCACGTAGCAGCCTGTAGGTGCCCACCACACGACTGAGCTCCGGCCCGGCAAGCGTGGTGTCGATAACCAGCAGGTGGTCGCAAATGTCGTCGAAGCGGTCGGCGTCGCGCCTGTCGAATGCCTCCGCCGCGGTGGATTGGGCGCCAAGCTCCTCGTGAAACACGCTGTAGCGCACTTGCTGGGCCGCGGCGATTTCGGCCGATGTGCGAGCAAGCTTGACCTCAAGCGATCCGATCCGCCCAAGCGGCAGACCTTGCTCGAGTGCCTCGCCAAAACGCAGGTTGCCGGCAACAACGCCGGTTGCGGCGTCCGTGCGCGGGAGAATAGCGCTGCGCATGGTGATTCTCCTCACATCGCATGGCCGGGACATAGATCACGCACTGCGACATAACCATGACAATAGCGGCAGGTTGCCCTTGTAACAAGATTCGCGAGGGAGGTCCGGGAGGCCGCGCCGTCGCCCGATTGGTCAGGCCGCGGCGTGTTCCTCGACGGCTGCCACCAGTTCCGCGGGATCGAGCGGCTTGGTCAGGAAGCCGTTGGCGCCATGGGTCAGCACCGACTGGCGGGTGGTGTCCTGGCCGTCCGCCGACAGCACCAGCACCGGGATGGGCGGGATGCCGCGTTCGTTCTCGTGGCGGCGAAGGCTGGCAATGGCGTCGAGGCCGTCCATCACCGGCATATGCAGGTCCATCAGGACGACGTCGAAATGCCGCGACGATTCGGTCAGCATCTTGAGCGCGGCCTTGCCATTGGTCACCACCTCGACGGTGTGTCCGGACTTGACGAGCGCCGAGCGCGCCAGGAGGGCATTGATTTCGTTGTCTTCGGCGATCAGCACCGAAGCGCCGCCGGAGGCCGGGATCGCCATCGCGTGGGGCCGATCCGCTGTCTTTGGCGCATTTTTGGCGCCGCTTCCGGGCAGCAACAGCCGCAGCAGGGTTTCACCCCGCGCCGGGCGCGGCAGGAAGGCTGTGTAGCCGCCGCCGCGCAGTTCGGCCAGCCGGCCACGATCGGAGGGCGTTATCAGCGTAATGACCCGGCTTGCCGTGAACCCCGCCTTCCGCATCTTCTTCAGAAGCGCGCAATCGGGCATCTCCAGCGCGGAATCGATCACCAGCGTGTCGCAGTCACCGCCGTCGGCCCGCGCGATCTCACCGGCCATCTTGGCCGATTCCGCGACAAACACAGTGCCGCCATGGGCGCGTATCGTGCGGGCGATCGCATCGGCTTCCGTGGTGTTGGCCGACACGATCATGGCGCGCAGTCCCGCCAGCGCCGTACCTTGCTTGACCGCCGGCGGCGCGGCGTCGTCGAGCGGCAGCGTCACCGTGAAGGTCGCGCCCTTGCCGGGCGCCCCCGTCACGTCGATCTTGCCCTTCATGGCTTCCACTATGCGGGCCGTGATCGCCAGGCCGAGACCGGCGCCGCCATGCTTGCGCGTGCGGCTGTCGTCGACCTGTTCGAATTCCTCGAAGATGCGTTTCAGATCGGCCTCGCCGAGGCCCGGCCCCGTGTCGGTGATACTGATCACGAGGGCCCGTTCCTGCGCGGTCTGCCGGCTGGTAACGTTGACGAGCACGCCCCCGGTATCGGTAAACTTGATCGCATTGCCGACGATATTGAGCAGGATCTGCCGGAAACGGCCGGGATCCATCATCGCGGTCTCGGGAACGGCGGGATCGACATGGCAGCCGAGACCGATATCCTTGGCGAAGGCCCGCGCGGCCATAAGCTCGACCGTGTGCTCGACCAGTTCGCGCGGCGAGCATTTCTGCGGTTCAAGTTCCAGTTTGCCGGCTTCGATCCTGGAAAAATCGAGCAGATCCTCGATCAGCGCCAGAAGTGCGCTGGCAGAAGTGGAAATGGCGCCGACATAGGTGTTCTGTTCGGGCGAAAGCGTGGTGCCGCCAAGCAGCTTGGCCATCCCCATGATGCCGTTCATCGGCGTGCGGATTTCGTGGCTGACCGTCGCCAGGAAGCGCGATTTCGCCTTGCTTGCGTGTTCGGCCCGCTCGCGGGCGCGGATCGCGGAAAGCTCGGCCCGCTTGCGGTCGGTGATATCGCGCGCGATGGCCCGATGAGAAACGGTCTCGCTCTGCTTGTCGCGCACCGACAGCTCGATCCACGAGAACCACTTGGCGCCGCCGGGCGTGCGGATGGCGACGTCGGTCGAACTCAGGCATTCGCCGTCGCTGAACGCCGCGTCGGGCACGACGCCGATCTCGATGCCGAGGTCGGCGAGCATCTTGCCCTCCAGCTGTTCCGCGTCGCGTTCGAGAAGAGACGCCAGCACGCGGTTGGCGTAGACGATCCGACCCTCGCGGTCACGGTGAACGACGATGTCGCCAAGAGCGTCGACGAGGCCGCGGAAACGCTCTTCGCTCTCCTGCAACTCCCACACGCGGTCTGCCAGGCGCTCGATCTCGCGACGGCCTTCAAAGTCCGCATTGTGCCTGGCCCGGGCGAGCTTGCGCCCGACATGGCGCACGCGTGCAACCGCTCCGATCGAGCCAACGCCCAGCGCAAACAGCAGCGCCTGCAGCAACACGGGCGCTCCGACAAGGCTGGCATAACCGCCGATCGCAAAGGCCGACGCGACGAGCCCGACCTGAAAAGCCGTATCGAACGGGCCGATTCCAGCCTTGAACAGCCTGTTCCCAGGCCGTTCTGGCGCAATCGTGGCGAGGGAATTCCGGCGCGCACGCGCACCGGCGCCGTTTTCCGGCACACTCCCCACCCTAGCCAAATCGAGTTCCGCCAACATGGCAGGGACCCTACAGACGATGGATTAGGGAAGCTTTGGACAGGTCATTCAAATTTTAGACGAACTGCGATTTTCCTTTGCCCGAAGCTGCCTACATCTCCACGACGACGCGGCCGCGTATCTTTCCGTCAACGATATCGCTCGCGGCCGGAATGATGCCGTCGAAGGGAATTCGCGTGGCGAGCGACGCCAGCTTCTGGTGGTCGAGATCATTGACGATGCGCTTCCAGGCCTCCATTCGCAGCGCCTTGGGCGCCATGACGGAATCGATGCCAAGCAGCGATACGCCGCGCAGGATGAAAGGCGCGACCGACGCCGGCAGATCCATACCCTGGGCAAGGCCGCAGGCGGCCACCGCGCCGCCATACTGGGTCTGCGCCAATACGTTCGCCAGCATGTGGCTGCCGGCCACGTCGACGCCGCCAGCCCAACGCTCCTTGCCGAGCGGCTTGCCCGGCTCGGACAGTTCCTTGCGCGCGATGATCTCCGCCGCGCCAAGGCCTTTCAGATAATCCGCTTCCGCCTCGCGGCCGGTCGAGGCAATGACGTGATAACCGAGCTTGGCGAGCACCGCGACCGCGACGGAGCCCACACCGCCGGCGGCGCCCGTGACGACCACCGGACCGCGCTCCGGCAGGACGCCGTGGCCCTCCAGCGCCATCACGCACAGCATCGCCGTGTAGCCCGCGGTGCCAACCGCCATGGCGTCCACCGACGACATGCCATCCGGCAGCGGCACCAGCCAGTCGCCGGAAACGCGGGCGCGGCCGGCATAGGCGCCGTAGTGGGATTCGCCCACGCCCCAGCCATTGAGGACCACCTTGTCGCCCGGATGCCAGTCAGGATGATCCGAAGCAGTCACCGTGCCGGCGAAATCGATGCCGGGAATCATCGGCGAACGGCGGATGACTGGCGACTTGCCGGTGATCGCGAGGCCATCCTTGTAGTTGACCGTGGTCGCCTCGACCGTGACCGTGACGTCGCCTTCCATGAGTTGATCCTCAGTCATGTCGACAATGTCGACCGACTGGGACTTGTCCTCGTTGCGCGTTACCAGAATGGCCTTGAAACTCTCCGACATGTCGCTCCCTGCATGTTTGGGTATCTGAAAGAAATGTGCGGCGGCGGGCGCGCCGGGTCAATCTTGGCCGGGCTGTTTCGCGCCGCGGCCGCTCCGCCAGTCGACGATCTCCTGGAGGATCACGAGACCGGCCCCGACGGTTATCGCCGCGTCGGCCAGGTTGAAAACGGCGAACGACCAGACGGGCGTGTGGAAGAGCACATAGTCAACCACATGGCCCAGCAGCGCGCGGTCGATGAGATTGCCCACCGCGCCGCCCAGAATAAGGGCGAAACCCACCCGGGCGATATGTTGATGCGGGCCGGACTTGAAGGCGAGCCAGCCGATGAACACGAGAACCGCCAGGCCAAGCGCGATGAGCCGCCAGTCGTCGGCGTCCGCGAACATGGAAAACGCCACGCCGGTGTTGTGGGTGCGGTAGAGCGACAGAAACGGCAGAAGAAGGATCTGCTCGTTCATCGCCATGCCGGTCTCGACCAGCCGCTTGACGATCTGGTCAAGAATTACGACGGCCGCGCCAACCGACCCGTAGACGACAATTGCCCGCATCAGCCACCGACCTTCAGCGCCTTGCGGCGAACTTCAAACAGCATCACGCCGGTCGCCACCGACAGGTTGAGAGAATCGGCGCGGCCAGCCTGCGGGATCAGCACGAGCTTGTCGCAGGCTTCGGCGAGGCTGTCAGGCAGTCCCTGCTGTTCATTGCCCATCAAGAGCACCACCGGTCCGGGTTCATAGTCCACTTCGCGATAATCGACGGCTCCCTTCAGATGGGTGCCGACGAAAAATCCGCCAACGGTCCTGCGCCAGTCCACGAACGCCTCGACGCTGGCCCTCGCGATGGGGACGGCGAAGATCGAGCCCATCGAGGCGCGCACGGCTTCGAGGGAATAGGGATCGGTGGTGTCGCCGACCAGAATGACGCCGGCGGCGCCAACGGCGTCAGCCGTGCGGATGATGGTGCCGAGATTGCCGGGGTCGCGCACACGGTCAAGCGCCAGCCAGACCTCCCCGGCCCGCGGGCGTATCTCGCCGAGCGGACGGTAGTGCTGCTCGAACACGCCGATCACCGCTTGCGGATTGTCGCGGCGGGTGATGGCGGTCAGAACCTTCTCGCTGACTTCGAGGACAAGCCCGCCGGATGCCACCGTGCGCGCCGCGACCTTGCCGACGGATGGGTTCGCCTTGCCGGATTTGGCGATGACCAGCGTGCGGATCGTCCAGCCGAGATCGAGCGCCTCGATGACCAGCTTCAGCCCCTCGGCCATGAAGGTGCCCGTCTGGTCGCGGTATTTCTTCACGCTGAGCGCGCGAATGTCCTTGACGAGCGGGTTCGACAGGCTGGTGACTTCCTTCACCTGTCCGGGCGCGCCGGTGCGATGCGTCGTCATTGGGCCACCCAGCGCGAGAACAGCGACGTGGAAAGCGCCCTGCCCGCCGACTGCTCGCGAATGACGAGTTCGCCCGATTCCACAATGCCGCCCCTGCCGGCCATCGCGCCGCGCAGCAGCGCATGGGTGGCGAAGAAGGATGCGCGGATGGAATAGGCGGTGAGCACGATCGCCAGCGGGTTCTTTGTGAGAATGTCGCGGCAAAGCTCGACCATCGCCGGCAGGTCCTCGAACACCTGCCAGACCTCGCCCTTCGGTCCACGCCCGAAGGCCGGCGGGTCGAGAAGAATGATGTCGTAGTGACTGCCACGCCGCACCTCTCGCTCGGCAAAGCGCATCGCGTCCTCGCAGATCCAGCGGATCGGCCTGTTTTCCAGCCCGGCAATCGCCTGGTTCTTGCGCGCCCAGCCGATCGCCTTCTTGGATGCGTCGACATGCGTCACCTCGGCTCCAGCCTCGGCCGCGACCAGCGAGGCAAGGCCGGTATAGCCGAAGAGATTCAGCACCTTGACCGGGCGGCCGGCATTGCGGATGAGGCCTTCCATATGCCGCCAGTGCGAAGCCTGCTCGGGGAACACGCCGACATGGCGGAAGGAGGTGAAGCGGCCGAGATAGTCGATGCGATCATGGCGCATGGGCCAGGTTTCGCCGAGCGGCCCCCGCGGGAAGCGCCAGCGGCCCAGCCCTTCCTCGTCGGTGTCGCCGGTGAAGACGGCATCGACGTTTTCCCAGTCGGATTGAGGCAGCGCGCGCGGCCAGATCGCCTGGCCTTCGGGCCGAACGACGCGATATTCGCCGAAGCGCTCCAGCTTTTCGCCGTCACCGGAATCGAGCAGGGCGTAGTTTTTGTCCGGCGTGACTTCGAGGATGACCGGCAGGCGTTCGGCGGGCGGCTCGCCCTGCCGGAACGCCGGACGCGGACGTTGCCCGGTCAGCACGGCTTGTCTGTCCTGAACCGCGGCTGGCTCACCGGAGCTGCCGCGCAGCATATCCGGCTTGCGCTTTCCGCCGCCGCCGGGAGCAACAGCGCGCGATCCGGCATCGCGGCCGGAGCCGCGTGCGGCGCGTTTCTTGTTGCGGCTTGGTTTCAAGCAGGTCGTCTCCGGATGATGGCGGCGCTTTTGACACAGCGCCTGAACCCGCGCAACGGTGGGGCCGCCCCGCATCTGTCGCATCCGGTGTCCGCTTACGAAGCGGACGCGCCGACCTTCGCGTAAACATGGACAGCCGCCGCCCAATCCTCGAGCGCGGCGCCCACCGATTTGAAGAGCGTGATTTCGTCCGTGTTTTCGCGTCCCATGGCTTCACCACGGGTGAGCTGGAACAGGTCCCCGGCAATAGCGGCTTCGGTCAATGCGCCCGAAGCAATGGCCTGAACGATGTCGCCGGCCTCCTTCAGCGCGCCGCCGCGCGTGTCGACATAGACCCGCGCGCGGCGAACCGTTTCGTCGTCGCTCTCGCGCATCGTCGGCGAGAAAGCGCCGACCAGATCGACATGGACGCCCGGCTTCAATGACGCGCCGTGCACAAGCGGCACGGTCGAAATCGTTGCGGCTGTGACGATGTCCGTCTCAGCCAGCGCGGCGTCGATGTCGTCGGTCGCGCTTGTCTCGAAACCCTCGGCGGACAGTTCCGAAGCGACGCGTTCCGCCTTGTCCCTGGTGCGGTTCCAGATCGTGATCTTGCGTATCGGACGCACGGCCGCATGCGCGCGGGCCAGAAACGGCGCCAGCGCTCCCGCGCCTATCACCAGCAGCCGGCTTGAGTCGGGTTTCGCCAGATAGTCCGCCGCCAGCGCGGAAGCCGCCGCGGTGCGCCACAGGGTCAGGCGCTGGCCGTCGATGAGCGCTTCCGGCTCGCCGGTGAGGCCGTCAAGCAGCAGGTACTGGGCCATGACGGCCGGTTTTCCGATCGCGTTGTTGTCGGGCGAAACGGTGGCGATCTTGACGCCGATATGGCCGTTGCCCTCGTGCTCCTGCGCCGCGAAGTCGGTCCATGCCGGCATCAGCAAAAGCGTGGTCGGCTTGCCCCCGGGTCGCTCGACAGTGTGATGGTGGCGGACCGGCTGGATGGCGCCTTGCCGGAACGCCGCGCGCAGCACGTTCACAAGTGCGGGAAAATCCAGAGCACTGTCGACCTCTTCGGCGGAAATGATACGCATTCAGAAAGGCATGTCCGTCAAGCGTTGGGATTGGGCAAAGCGTTGCCGGTCACCTGCGGCGGGTGGTTGCGCAGGCTGCGCACTTCCGCCTCGCGCTGGCGCGCCTGCCTGCGGTGGTGGCCCTGCCTGATCCAGGTCGCGACGGAGCCGACGATCAGCCCGATGCCGAGCGCGGCGAACAGAAAGACAAACAGCGGCAGTTCAACCGTCAGACCCGGGTTGCCGGGGTTGAACGGGTCTATTGTGAACGGCACCGATGTGCGGTTGGCGACGGCCAGTGCGATCAGCACGATTGCCAACGGCAGGAAGACCACAAAAACGAGAATCCGGTTCATCGCATGTCCACGCATGTCAGGACCGGCAGCTTCCGCCGGCCGTCGTCAGAGCAACCATGCCCTGTACAGGGCGCCCTAACTGTCTCCGTTGAGGCGCTCGCGCAATTCCTTGCCGGTCTTGAAGAAGGGAATCCACTTCTCTTCCACATCGACCGATTCCCCTGTCCGCGGATTGCGGCCGACGCGCGCCGGGCGGTTTTTGACCGAAAACGCGCCAAATCCCCTGAGTTCAACCCGATTGCCGTCCGCAAGCGCCACCGTGATCTCCTCGAAGATCGCATTCACGATGTTTTCGACATCGCGCAAAAACAGGTGCGGATTCCGGTTCGCGATGGTCTGAACGAGCTCCGACTTAATCATAGCTACCCCTCCTCGTTAGAGCGCCGCTGCCGCTTTATCAGAATGATTTTTCTATGTTTTATGCCGATCAACGAGCGACTTCAGGTTGCCAGACCGACACCAGACCGTCAAGGAACATACGGTCGGCGCCGAGTTCGGAAAGGAGATCCGTTCCGGCTGGAAATCCAAACATGCGCGCCAGCGTCCGCACCGCCGCCGAGCCGGTCAGCCAGGCTTCCGCCCCACGGTCCCGTTTCCACTCCACAACTCTCAGATCTTTCGGCACCCCCTTGCCTTCGAGCCAGGCGCGAACTTCGTCTTCGCCGCCCAGCGCATCGACCAGCTTCCGGTCCAGCGCCTGCCTACCGGTGAAGATGGAACCGTCGGCCACCGCCAGCACCTCGGCGCGCGACAGCGGACGCCTCTCTTCGACCAGGCCGACGAACCAGTCATAACTGTCCATGACCAGCGAACGGATCATCGCGCGCTCCTCATCGGTCGTCGGGCTGAAGGGCGAGGGCTCAGCCTTCAGTGGCGACGATTTCACGCCCTCCAGCTTGACGCCGATCTTGTCCATCAGCCCCGTAACGTCGGGAAACTGGAACAGCACGCCGATCGACCCGACGATGGAGGACTGGCGGGCGACGATGTGGTCGCTGGCGGTGGAGATCATGTAGCCCGCCGACGCGGCGAGCGTTCCGACCTGCGCCACCACCGGCTTCTCGGCGGCGAGCTTTCGGACCGCCTCGTATATCGCTTCGCCGCCGGCGGTCGTTCCGCCCGGCGAATCGACGGCCAGAATGACGCCTTTGACGGTCTTCGATTTCTGGATCGCGCGCAGGCGCTCCAGCAGCTCGTCGTCCTCGGTGATCGTGCCTTCAATACGCACCTTAGCAACGTGATCGCGCGCAACGGCACCGAACTGGCCGGAGAACGTGCTGAAGGCCGCGGCGGCGATCGCGATGGCTGCAACTGCAAGAGCCGCAACGCGCCAAAAGGTGAGTTTCCGGCGCAAGCGGCGGCGGTCGATTATCTCGTCGGCGGTGTTTGGCATGGGTGGCCTCGCATGGATTGTCGGAAGGTGGTGTAATGCAAGGATGGCGCGGGTTGAAGCCCGTAACGCGCAGTCGTGACGGCGCAAGGCTTTCTTTCATCCCAAAATAACCATATTGGGGTGTAGTGTGCGGTGCGAAGACAGGCTTTGTGCCGGCAATTCGGGCCTGTATCATTCACTCAGTCCGATGCCTTCGCGCTGCGGCGTTCGATCGACGCGATCGAGCATCGAACGTAGTGAACTGGTTTGCTTGGCGGGAAACCGATGACAGACGCGACCACCATCGACATGCCGTTGCGGCGCGCTAGCGTCACGGATCGCATGTTCGCCCGCGAGCGGCATCATTCGAGCCGCATCCGGTTCTTCCGCAAGGCGCTGCCGGGCCTGGCCATCCTGATTCTGGCACTGTTTGTCGCACGCACCGCCGTCACGTCGATCACGGGCGTGTCCATAGACCTTGCCGGCACGACCATCGAAGGCGGCAAGCTGATCATGGACGGGCCCCATATGAACGGCTTCACGTCGAACAACCGCCCCTACAAGCTGTCGGCGCAGCGCGCCATCCAGGACATTACGCGAACCGAATCCGTCGATCTGGAGGGAATAGCCGCCAGGCTCCCGGTCGGCCTAAAGGACTGGGCGCAGGTCGATGCGGCGACCGGCACGCTCTACAGGGACAGCGGCAAGCTTTCGATCACCAGCCCGACCGTCATCGAAACCACCGACGGCATGACCGCGCATCTCCAATCCGCGGAATTGCTGATGGAGACCGGCGATATTTACGGGCGCGACCAGGTGCGGATCGAATCGGGCGGATCAAACGTCACGGCTGAAACCCTGAGGGTGACCGGCGGCGGCGCGGTCATGGTGTTCGAGCGCAACGTCAAGATGCGGATCGAACCCAACCGCGTCTCACCGGCGTCGGCCGACGGAGCGGCGAATGCCGGGAACTAGCCTGCGCGGCAGCCTCCTTGCGATCGCCTTGAGCGGATGCCTGATCTTGGGAGCGGGTATGGCCTCGAGCCTCGCGCAGAATGAGGGCGGCGCCAACGGCGGCTTCCTGCTGTCCGGGGATTCGCCCATCGAGATCGTCAGCGACCGGCTCGAGGTGCGCGAACTGGAACAGACCGCGGTCTTCACCGGCAATGTGTCTCTGGTCCAGGACGCCTTCCTGCTTCGGACCGTCCGCATGGTCGTCTACTACACCGGTTCGGGCGACGGATCGCTGTCCAGCGGCGCGACGGAGGTCGAGCGCATCGAAGCCGAAGGCAAGGTTTACATCAAATCCGACGAGCAGGTCGCAACCGGTGACCACGGGACGTTCGAAATGGCGACTGGCATCATGGTCCTGACCGGCAAGGAAGTCGTGCTGACGGAAGGCGACAACGTCGTCGTCGGCTGCAAGCTCACGATGAACACCAAAAGCGGCGAGTCGCAGGTGGACGGGTGCGGTGGGGACACCGGGCGCGTGCGCATGCTGTTGCAGCCAGAATCACAGAGCAACTGATGCTTCGCGTACTCTCCCGGAAACCGGAGCAATCCGACGGCGCGGCGCGGCCGGAAGCCGCCGCCAGCAACGAGTCGCTCAAGGGCACGCTCGTCGCCCGCAGCCTGACCAAGAGCTATAAGGGCCGCAATGTGGTGGCCGGCGTGTCGCTGGCCGTGCGGGCCGGCGAGGCGGTCGGGCTGCTTGGCCCGAACGGCGCCGGCAAGACGACCTGCTTCTACATGGTGACCGGCCTGGTGCCGGTCGATTCGGGCACGATCCTGATCGACGGATTCGATGTGACGGCGATGCCGATGTACCGGCGCGCGCGGCTCGGCATCGGCTATCTGCCACAGGAAGCCTCGATTTTCCGTGGACTGACGGTCGAGGGAAACATCCGCGCCGTGCTGGAAGTCACGCAGAAGAACCGCAAGGCGCGCGAGCGGGCGCTGGACGAGCTTCTGGAAGAGTTTCACATCTCGCATCTGCGCAAGGCGAAGGCGATTTCATTGTCCGGCGGCGAGCGCAGGCGGCTTGAAATCGCGCGCGCGCTGGCGAGCGATCCCAATTTCATGCTGCTCGACGAGCCGTTCGCCGGCGTCGATCCGATCGCCGTCGCCGATATCCAGCAGCTCGTGCGGCATCTTACGCAGCGCGGCATCGGCGTGTTGATCACCGACCACAACGTGCGCGAGACGCTCGGGCTCATCGACCGGGCCTATATCATCCACACCGGCAAGCTCCTGACCCACGGCACCGCATCCGAGATCGTCGCCAACGAAGAAGTACGGCGGCATTACCTCGGCGAGCGCTTCAGCCTGTGATGTCCCACCTGCGGGCAATTTGCGTCAGAATTCGTCGGAGAAATCCCTGAAATACGCGCCCGTAACGTCGCGGTAAGGCATTTCGGCTAGCTTTCAACTTGACATGCAAGAGCCGGGCCAGTTTGATCCCGGCCCTTCGGGCGGCCCAGAGGCCGCGCCGGAGCGCGTAAGGGGTGGGTCCGGTACCAGATGGCGCTTTCGGCCAGATTACAGTTGCGGCAATCACAGTCGCTGGTCATGACGCCTCAGCTCATGCAGTCGATCCGGCTGCTGCAGCTGACCCATATCGAGCTTGAACGGTTCATCGACGAGGAAATCGAGCGCAATCCGCTCCTGGAGCGCAGCGATGACGAGCGCGAACAGGAGCCCCCGTCCGAGAGCGGAGAGGATATCCGGCAGGACAGTGAGGAAGGCTGGGAGCCGGCCGAGGCCGACTGGAGTTCCGAGGCCATGTCCGACAAGCTGGACACCTCGCTGGAAAACGTATTTCCCGACGATCCGGGCCGGAGCGAGCGGGTCGGTCCCGACCTCAGCGCGCAGTGGAAATCCGTTTCGGGAACGGCCAACCAGGGCGCCGGCGGCGACGGGTTCGACCTCGACGCCATGGTCGCGGCGCCGACGACGCTCGGTGACCTCTTTACAGAGCAGATCGCCTTCGGCTTCACCGATCCGCTGGAGCGCAACATCGCCGCGGCCCTGGCTGATGCGGTGGACGAGGCGGGCTATCTCGATGGCGATGTCGGCGATTTGGCGGAGCGGCTTGGCGTGGAGCCGGAGATCGTCGAACGCGTGCTTGAAACGTGCCAGGGCTTCGATCCCGCCGGCGTGTTCGCGCGCGATCTGGCGGAATGCCTGTCGCTGCAGCTGAAGGCGCGCGACCGGCTCGATCCGGCCATGAAAGCGCTGGTCGCCAATCTGGAACTCCTCGCCAAGCGCGATTTCGTGTCGCTTTCGCGGATTTGCGGTGTCGACCGCGACGATCTCGTCGACATGCTGGCCGAGATCAAGCTGCTGGACCCGAAGCCGGGGCTGACCCATTCGGGCGGCGCTTCGGAGACGATCGTCCCCGATGTGATGGTCTCCACCGCCCCCGACGGCGGATGGGCGGTGGAACTCAACGCCGACACCCTGCCGAAGGTGCTGGTCGACAATGCCTATTATGCGGAGGTGGCGGGGCTGGCGAGGGATCCGAAGGACCGCGAATTCCTCACCACCTGCCTGCAGAGCGCCAATTGGCTGACCCGCAGCCTCGACCAGCGCGCCCGGACCATTCTCAAGGTCGCGACCGAGATCGTGCGCCAGCAGGACGCGTTTCTGATCCACGGCATCCGGCATCTGAGGCCGCTCAACCTGAAGATGGTCGCGGACGCGATCGGAATGCACGAATCGACCGTCAGCCGGGTGACGGCGAACAAATACATGCTCACCCCGCGCGGCGTCTTCGAACTGCGCTATTTCTTCACCGCCGCGATCGCTTCCGCCGCAGGCGGCGACGCACATTCGGCTGAATCGGTGCGTGACCGCATCCGCGAGCTGATCGATGCCGAAAAGCCAGTGGATGTGCTTTCCGACGACGCGATTGTGGATATCCTGAGGACAAACGGGGTCGACATCGCCCGGCGCACCGTCGCCAAATACCGGGAAGGCATGAGCATTCCGTCTTCCGTGCAGCGGCGGCGCGAAAAGCGCGCGCTGGCCGGCCTGCCGCGCTGACCGGTTCGGAAAACGCGTTGTTGCGGGCCGCGGAGGCGGTTCGTTGACAAGCGCATTTTTAGGGAATAGAAGCCCGCCCGCAACTGGGAAATCCGGTTTGCAGACGGGTCTAGGACTGACTGGCCTGTCGAACCGACGGGAACACTCACACCTGCTTCGGCATGGAAAAACCGGAATTCCTTGTAAGGAAAGATGACCGGTATAAACTCCAATCAGTCTACGCCTTCAGCCTCGGTTACAGGATCGTCAGCTTTCAAATGAATTTGCGCATTACGGGCAAGCAGATGGACATTGGCGATGCCTTCCGCACGCGGATAGAGGATCGCATCGGCGTCGCGGTTGACAAATATTTCGATGGCGGGTTCTCCGGCCACGTCACGGTCGAGAAATCCGGTTCGCGTTACGACGCCGATTGCCTAATCCGTCTCGACACGGGCATCGCACTGCAGGCCGGGGGCCAGGGACAGGAGCCGCAATCGGCTTTCGATGCCGCCGCCGAGCGGATCGAAAAGAGGCTTCGCCGCTACAAGCGGCGGCTGAAGTCGCATAGCTTCGCCACCAAGGAAGCCGCCGAGTCGATCGACCTCGCATACCGCATCATCGCGCCGGTTGCGGAGGAGGATGAAGAAGTGCCGGAGGACTATGCTCCGGCCGTGATTGCGGAAAAGACCGTAGCGCTCAGAACCCTGACCGTCGCGGAAGCTGCAATCGAACTCGATACCAAGGACAGTCCGGTCTACATATTCCGTAACGCAGGCAACCGGCACGTGAGCATCGTGTACCGGCGACCCGACGGGAATATCGGCTGGATCGATACGGCGTCGGCGGACAGCCGATAACCACACCACATCCGGTTCGCGTCAGGGACGGCGCCTGCCGGGCGAAGGGCCAAACTAAAGGACCCAATAATGGATCTCAGCGATCTGATCGATGTTTCGGCTGTCATGCCGAACCTGAAGGCCAATTCGAAGAAGCAGCTGCTGCAGCTCATGGCCGAGCGGGCTGCCGCAATCACCGGCTTGCCGGAGCGCGAAGTGTTCGACACCATCCTGCAGCGTGAACGCCTGGGCTCCACCGGCGTCGGCAACGGCATCGCCATCCCGCATGGCAAGCTGCCCGGCGTGGACAAGATCACCGGCGTGTTCGCGCGTCTGGAGAATCCGGTCGAATTCGAAGCGCTCGACGACCAGCCTGTCGATGTTGTTTTCATGCTGCTCGCGCCGGAAGGCGCGGGCGCCGACCATCTGAAGGCGCTTTCGCGTATTGCGCGCGTTCTGCGCGACGCGGATACTGTGAAGAAGATACGCGGCAGCGGCGACGCGACGGCTATCTACACCTTCCTGTCGCAGACCCCCGCATCCCACGCCGCCTGAACAGGCGGCGTTTCCCTGCAATAGATCGTGCTAGTGAACGCTGACGGGCGTCAGATCGTTCTGCATTGCTCCGGCAAGCGCGCTGGCCTGGGCATCCGCGAGCAGGATGGGCGTGCCGTTGGCCGCGAACACGGCCCAGAGCTTCGTTCCCGGCGCCATGTCGGGCGCGTCCGGGAAGCGTTCCTTCAGCTCTGCGCTGTCGAACTCGCGAAGATAGGCAACGGTGCCTTCGCCCAGATGGGCCAGTTCCTCCTGGGAGAGGACGTTTGTGGTTTCAAACGTGGTTTCAAACTCAGTCATGGCAAGCCTCCTTGTGAGCAGGAAGTCCCTTCAGACCAACCCGCATCAGAGCTTCTCCGGTCCGGGCAGATTCAGTCTCGCACCGAAATGTTGATTTTTCGTACCAGCTTTTCAGGCTGGGGCCGGTCGAGGTCGATCGACAGCAGTCCGTTCTTCAGTTCCGCCGCCGTCACGCGCATGCCGTCGGCCAGCACGAAGGTGCGCTGGAACTGGCGCGCGGCGATGCCGCGGTGCAGAAATTCGCGCTCGGTATCGTCGGTCTGACGACCGCGCACGATCAACTGGCTTTCCTCGGTCGACACGTCGAGCTCCTCGTCGGAGAAGCCGGCAACCGCAAGCGTTATGCGGAGCCTGTCTACCTCGCCTTCGGCGTCGCGGATCCGCTCGATGTTGTAGGGCGGGTAGCCATCAGCCGATTTCGCGACGCGTTCGAGGGTCTTTTCCATCGTATCGAACCCCAGAAGAAGCGGGCTCGAGAAAGTCGACATACGCGTCATACCGTGTCCTCAAAGAGCGACGTGGATAGGCGAAAACCCGGATGGCGTTTTCGCCGGCCCCACTGATATGGTCCGCCGCGAAAACGAGTTCAAGAGCGAGGGGTTGGGTAACGGAATGGCCGAAGCGCGCAAGATCATAATCGACACGGACCCGGGGCAGGACGATGCCGTGGCGATCATGCTGGCGCTGGCCAGTCCCGAGATCGAGGTCGTCGGCATCACCGCCGTTGCCGGCAACGTGCCGCTGGCGCTGACGCAAAAGAACGCCCGCAAGGTATGCGAACTGGCGGGGCGGCCCGATATCATGGTCTGTGCCGGCGCGGATCGGCCGATGAAGCGCGACCTGATCACCGCCGAATATGTTCACGGCAAGACGGGACTCGACGGGCCGGACCTGCCGGAACCCAAAATGGAGCTTCAGGACACACACGCGGTCGATTTCATCATCGAGACGCTGTTGGCCGAGGAGAGCGGCAAGATAACGCTGTGCCCGCTTGGTCCGCTGACCAACATCGCGCTCGCCTTCGAGAAGGAACCGCGCATAGTGCCGCGCATCCGTGAAATCGTACTGATGGGCGGCGGGTTCTTCGAGGGCGGCAACACGACACCTGCCGCGGAATTCAACATCTATGTCGACCCGCATGCCGCCGACATCGTCTTCCGCTCCGGCGTGCCGATGACGATGATGCCGCTCGACGTCACCCACAAGGCGCTGTCCAAGGCTGCACGTGTTGCAACTTTCCGCAATATCGGCAACCGGGTGGGCATTGCGGTCAGCGAGATGCTGGCCTTCTCGGAGCGTTTCGACGAGGCGAAATACGGCACCGATGGGGGCCCGCTGCATGATCCATGCGTCATTGCGTGGCTGCTCAAGCCCGAGCTTTTCGGCGGACGCGATTGCAATGTGGCGATCGAGACCCAGTCGGAGCTGACGATGGGCATGACGGTGGTCGACTGGTGGGGCGTGACCGGCCGTCCGAAAAATGTGCACGTCGTGCGCGATATCGACGCCGACGGCTTTTTCGCGCTTCTGGCGGAGCGGCTGGCGGCGCTGCCCTAGGACGCGGCGGGGACTAGCGCAGCCTCGACATCGCTGGCAACCGGGATCGATGGTTGCGCGCCCGGCTTGAGGCAGGCGAGCGAACCGGCGGCGGCGGCGCGGCGCAGGGCTTCGGCCAGCGACATGCCCCTGTCGAGACCTGCCGCCAGATAACCGCAGAATGTGTCGCCGGCGCCGACCGTATCGACGGGCGTGACCGGCAGCGCCGGAACGCTGAAATCCTGCTCGGGCGTAGCGGCCAGCACGCCCTCGCCGCCCAGCGTGACGACCAGTACGTTTCCCGACTTTTCCACGAATGCGCGCATGCGCGCCTTCCGTTCGCCGGCGGCAAGCCCCAGCGCATCGGCATAGAGATCGAATTCCGTCTCATTGGCGACGACGTAGTCGGCGCGGGCAAGCAGGCTGGCGGCGGCTTCCTGAAACGGCGCGGTGTTGAGGATGGAGATCGCGCCGGCGCTTTTTGCCCGCCCGAGCGCCGCGGCGACCGTCTCCAGCGGGATTTCGTGCTGGAGCAGGACGTGGTCGCCCAGCCCAATGCCGGCGCCCGCAACGTCCTTTTCCGTCACATGCCCGTTGGCGCCGGGCACCACGGCGATCATGTTTTCCCCGTCTCCGCCGACCAGGATCAGCGCAGTTCCGGTCGGGCCGTCGACGCGCCGCACGGTGGAAAGATCGACGCCCGCTTCATCGAGCAGCGCCAGCGCCTGGTCGGGAAATGCGTCCGCGCCTACCGCACCGACCATACGCACATCCGCGCCCGCGCGTCGCGCAGCCAACGCCTGATTGGCGCCCTTGCCGCCGGGTGCTGTCGCGAAAGCGAAACCGGGCACGGTCTCGCCCGGCCCGGGCAGGCGTTCGACGTTGGCGCTGAGATCGAGATTGATGGAACCGACGACGATGATCATTGAGGCACCCCTTATTCTGGGCGCACTCTAGAGCCGTTCACCGACGGAGCAAGATTTGCGATTGGCCGGCCGCGGTCACGTTCGGGTTCTCAGTCGCTGGCCGACAATTGTCCAGCCTCCCATCCCAGGATGGCCCGCTTTCTGGTCAGCCCCCAATGGTAGCCGGTCAACGCGCCGGACTTGCCGAGCGCACGGTGGCAGGGAACCACGAAGGAGATCGGGTTGGCGCCGACGGCAGCCCCCACGGCGCGGCTTGCCTTCGGCGCGCCAATGCCATCGGCGATGGAAGAATAGGAACAGGCCCTGCCCATCGGAATGCGCAACAGCGCCTCCCACACGCGCACCTGAAAGTCGGTGCCTATCAGAACCACGCGCAGCGGCTCGTCCGCCCGCCAGCGGGTCGGCTCGAAAATACGGGCGGCGTATGGCTGCGTCGCAGCCATGTCCTCGACATAGCCGGCATTTGGCCAGCGGCCGCGCATGTCTTCAAGCGCGGCGCGTTCATCGCCAGGATCGCAGAAGGCGAGACCGGCAAGGCCGCGGTCCGTCACCATGACCAGCGCCAGGCCGAAGGGCGAGACGTGCCAGCCATGATTGATGGTCAGCCCCGCGCCGCGCTGCTTGTAGTCGCCGGGCGACATCGCCTCATGGGTGACGAACAGGTCGTGCAGGCGGCCCGGTCCCGACATGCCGAGTTCAAACGAAGCGTCGAGCAGTGGCATTCCGTCATCCAGCAGCCGGCGCGCATGATCGAGCGTCACGGCCTGCAGGAAGGTCTTGGGCGAAAGGCCGGCCCAGCGGGTGAAGAGTTTCTGCAGGCCTGTCGGCGTCTCGCCGACATCGTCCGCGAGCTCTTCCAGCGACGGCTGGTCGCGGTAGTCGAGGCTGATTTTCTCGATCACGCGGCGCACGATCTCGTAGTCGATGCCTTCGGGCGTGATGTCGTTTTGCAGCACTGCAGTCATTGCGTTCATGGTCGTTCTCCTTGCGCACACATATCGCGCGCGCAGGCAGCAACCGCCACCCGATTCATGACTACCCCGCCTTCGCCGCCGCCAGTGCGCGGCCGAAGGCGGTGGCGAAGCTCTCGCGGTCGTCCGGATTGAGGAACCCGCCGATCGGCACCTGCCGCCCCTCGCCTTCCACCGCCATGCGTGTGATGCCGAGAAGCTCGTGCCTGTCGACGGAAAACCGCGTCCAGAACGGATTGAAGCGGTGTTGCTCGGCCCGCCCCGAGGGCGCGACCTTGCGGATATCCACCTGCGTCCGCGACACAAAAACCTCCTCGCGCGCCCTCGCCGCCCGGTAGTTCCAGCGGAAGGCGAGATAGAGCGCCAGCACGTCCAACCCGAAAAAGCCGACAACCGGCCATGCGCCAAGCGACAGGAAGGCGATGCCGATGCCGATCCAGATCAAAATCAGCACGCCCATGAGCACGGCGAAACCCTTCCTTCCGAGCGAGCGGTGCGGCGTCAGAAGGGCGCGGAACAGGGTTTCCTCAGCGGCATGACTTGTGGCCATGTCCCGATTATAGAGGCCTCATGACAAAGCCCAAGAGCAAAAAGGACGCTGCGGCGGCCATGCCCGTGCTAGAAAAGCGCGGCCCCCGCCCAGCGCGGGCACCGACCACGCTCTACAGTCCGGCGGAAATCGAGGAGATATTCCGGCGCTTTTCAGTCCAGCGGCCCTCACCCGAGGGCGAACTCGAACACATCAATCCCTTCACGCTGCTCGTAGCAGTCGTTCTGTCGGCGCAGGCAACCGATATCGGCGTCAACAGGGCGACACGGACGCTGTTCGCCGCTGCCGACACGCCGGACAAGATGCTGGCGCTGGGCGAAGCCCGGGTCGGCGAATACATCCGCACCATCGGCCTGTGGCGCAACAAGGCCAAGAACGTGATTGCCCTGTCGAAGGCGCTGATCGACGAGCATGGCGGCGAAGTGCCCGACAATCGCGACGCTCTGGTGAAGCTGCCCGGCGTCGGGCGCAAGACGGCGAACGTGGTGCTCAACATGGCCTTCGGCCAGCCGACCATGGCGGTCGACACGCACATCTTCCGTATCGGCAACCGGATCGGGTTGGCGCCCGGCAAGACGCCGGAGCAGGTGGAGGACACGCTCACCCGGATTATCCCGGAGCATTATCTGCGCCATGCCCATCACTGGCTGATCCTGCACGGACGCTATGTCTGCAAGGCGCGAAAACCCGATTGCGAGGCCTGCGTCATCGCCGATCTGTGCAAATGGCCGGACAAGACCTGCAATTCGCCGGCGCCGCTGGTGCCGCTCTAAGCGCCTAACCCACGCGCCATCATCGCCGCGAAAACCAGGATGAGGGCGAACACCGCCAGTTCGGCATGGAGATAGCGCCTCATGGACGCGATCTCGCTGTCAGGCACGACATGGCCGCTCGATGAGCCGGCGTCGCGCCGCCATTTGATGATCCGGATCGTCGGCGGGATCGACAGCAGGCCAACGACCAGGAATGCACCCATCTTGGCCCAGAAGGCATCGTTGTAGACGTAATATTCCCAGCCCTTCAGCCCGTGCATGACCCGGCCGACACCGACGACGATGATCGCCAGCGCCAGCCCGCCATAGGCGCGGTCGAGATTGCCGAGGATCGACAGATTTCGCCCGCTCAGCCCCGGTTTCAACAGAATGAACTCGGCAAACAGGACGCCGGCAAGCGAAAAGACAAGAAGATGGTGCGCGATTGCGAGCAGGAGATCAGTCATGATGTGTTCCCTTCCGTGGTCTCAGCGCCCGATGCGGCGTCTGCCAGAATTTGCGTCCGCGGCGCCATCCAATTCGGCTGAACCTCCCTCACCGCACTTGATCGGCTCCAGCCGCCGTCACGCGGAAGCCGGCGCGTCCTTCGCCGCCTGTCTCGATATGAATTTATGCAGGTGCACCATCATTGCCGCCGCAAACAGCGGCGTCAAAAGGTTGAGCAGCGGCACCGCCAGGAACGCGGCAATCACCAGCCCGGCAAGAAAGACCGTGCCGGCGTGGCGGCGGCGCAGCGCCTTGGCGTCGGCTTCGGACCGGAAACGCATCGCGGCGAACTCGAAGAACTCGCGCCCGAGCAGATAGCCGTTGACGACGAAAAAGGCCGCGATGTTGACGCCCGGCACCAGAAGCAGGAGCAGGGCAGCCAGATTCGCCAGGATCACCACTCCGAGAAACTTCACCGAAAGAACAATTCCGCGCATCATCGGCACCGCCCTGCCCGGCGGATCCTGCGAATAGTCCTGCCGCTCCACGACCTCGGCCACGTCATCGAGAAAGATGCCGGCGATTACGGCCGTGACCGGTGCAATGAGGAACGCCAGACCCACCGCGATGCCCAGCGAGGCGGCGAGGCCGGCCAGCACGCCGAACCAGCTCGTCCAGTCCGGCAGGCTGGGCAGGAAGGCATCGATCCAGGGAAACACGAAACCGCTCAGCACCCCGCGCAGCGCCAGCCATGCCAGCACCAGCAAAAGCAGCGTCAGGCCGAGCGACTTGAAGAACACACCCCGGAATTCCGGCGTGAAAAGGCGCGATATGGCAGCGCGCGCGGCATCGAGGATCATGCTTGGGCTCCGATCGAACTGAATGGAGATAGGAGCGACCGAAGGCCTCTGCAACACAAGGCGGGGTTGCAATGGCTGCATCATGGTCTAAACCCGCGCGGGGATTTTCAACTCACCGACGCGGAGAAAAGTATGAGCAAGTATGATGTGCTGTGTATCGGCAACGCGATCGTCGACATTATCGCGCGATGCGAGGAAAAATTCCTGACCGATCACGACATCATCAGGGGGGCGATGAACCTCATCGATGCCGAACGCGCCGAACTGCTCTACAGCCATATGGGCCCGGCGCTCGAAGCCTCGGGTGGCAGCGCCGGCAATACGGCCGCGGGGATCGCCAGCTTCGGCGGGCGGGCGGCCTATTTCGGCAAGGTTTCCAACGACCATCTCGGGCACATCTTCACACACGACATCCGGGCGCAGGGCGTGGCCTTCGACACAAGGCCGCTGGAAGGCCATCCGCCGACCGCCCGCTCGATGATTTTCGTCACGCCCGACGGCGAGCGCTCCATGAACACCTATCTCGGCGCCTGCGTGGAACTCGGCCCGGAAGATGTCGAGGCTGACAAGTCGGCCAATTCGGCCGTCGTCTATTTCGAGGGCTATCTCTGGGATCCGCCGCTCGCCAAGGAAGCGATCCGCCTGACGGCGCGCCACGCGCACAAAGCGGGCCACGAAGTGGCGATGACCTTGTCCGACCCGTTCTGCGTCGACCGCTACCGAGGCGAATTCCTGGAACTGATGAAGTCGGGCACTGTCGACATCGTGTTCGCCAATGAAAGCGAGCTGATCTCGCTCTACCAGACCTCGTCGTTCGACGAGGCTCTCAAGCTGATTGGACAGGACTGCAAGCTGGCCGTCGTCACCCGGTCCGAAAAGGGTTCGGTCATCATCAGAGGCGACGAGCGGGTCGAGGTCGACGCCATCGAGATCAGCGAACTCATCGACACGACCGGCGCCGGCGACCTCTATGCCGCCGGTTTCCTCCACGGATACACCAAGGGCAAGAGCATGGCCGACTGCGGCAAGCTGGGCTCGCTGGCGGCCGGCATCGTCATCCAGCAGGTCGGACCGCGCCCGCGCCAGAGTCTCAGCCAGGAAGCCCAACAGCGCGGCCTGCTTTAGCGGCTATCAGGGAATGTCCTCGGGCGGGCGGCCGGGCCGGCTGCGATAAGGCGGGATCGACCAGCCGAAACGCAACGCGCCGCCGCGCAACGCCAGGGCGGCGGCGAAACCGAGCGACGCGGCGACAAACAGTTCCACGTCGAAGGTCGCCGCCAGCGTATAGACGCCGGCGCCCGTCAACGCCGCGGAGACATAGATTTCCGGCCGCAGCAGCACCGATTGCTCACCCGCCAGAAGATCGCGCAGGATACCGCCGAATGTGGCGGTGAATATGCCCATGACGATCGCGACCAGCGGCGATCCGGTCAACTCCAGCCCCTTCCAGGCACCGTACACGCTGTAGGCGGCGAGCCCGACCGCGTCGAGCCACAGCAGGAGCTTGTATCGGGATTCGATCAGGTGGGCGGTGAAGTAGACGATCACCGCGATCAGGCCGGCGACGATCAGGTAGTTGTGCTCCTCGACCCAGAAGACCGGGGCGTCGAGGATCACGTCGCGCAGCGTCCCGCCGCCGATCGCCGTCACTCCGCCGAGAAACAGGAAACTGACGATGTCGAGCTGCTGGCGCGACGCGGCCAGCGCGCCCGTTGCCGCGAAGACGGCGATCCCGGCATAGTCGAACAGCTCGATCGGATTCATGTGTCCCTCCGCCCCATTCCTAGACGAGACGGAGGCTCGCGGGTAGCCGGAAGCGCGCTGTCAGGCGTCCTTTTCGGCCTCAGGTCCGGGCGGGCCGGGCTCGGCGGAAGGCGTGTCGGCATCCGCGGACGCAGCCCTGGAACCGCCCTTGGAGACGCCGACCATCGCCGGCCGCAGCACGCGGTCGCCGATCACATAGCCGGTCTGCACGACCTGGACGACGGTGTTGTTGGGCACATCCTCGCGCGGCACCTCGAACATGGCCTGGTGGAAATTCGGATCGAATTTCTCGCCTTCCGGCAACAGCTTCTTGACGCCGTGATGCTCTAGGGCGGCGTGCATGGCGCGTTCGGTCATCTCGACGCCCTCGATCAGCGCCTTGAAGCCGGCATCGCCGGATGAGCGCGCTTCCTGCGGGATGGCGTCGAGCGCGCGGCGCAGATTGTCGGAAACCGAAAGCATCTCGCGCGCGAAATTGGCGATGGCGTAATTGCGCGCGTCATGCACGTCGCGGGCGGTGCGGCGGCGCAGATTTTCCATTTCGGCCGCGGCGCGCAGCCGTGCGTCCTTCAGTTCCTCGTTTTCCTTCATCAGGCGCAGCAGAACTTCATGCTCGTCCTGTTGCGCCTCGTTCTCATCGCCGCCTTCGGCGGCCTCGCCGGTCACGCCTGCGGTCTCGGCATATTCATCCTTGACCGCGTTTTCGCCGGGCGTGCGTTGTTCTTTGGGCTCTGCGCTCATCGCCTCGTCCATATTCTGGGGAATTGTCATATTCGCGCCCGATATCGAGGTTCGGGGGACGAAAATCAAGTGCGCGTGCTGCAGGCGGCGACCATCAGCGCCCGGAATTCTTCACCTGTCCGGCAATACGGCCCCGCCAAGCGGCACAGTCACGATCTGGCTTTCAAAACCGGCGATCAGCGGTCTGCCCTCGGCAATCGCCGCCTGCACGGCCGGAAGCTGCAGCGAGGCCTTGTGGCTGGCCTCATCCGTCCACACCTCGGTGATCCACAGCGCGTCTGTGTCGGCGGTGTCTTCGGCTATCACATAGCTCAGGCAGCCGGGCATGCCGCCGGTGCCCTTGAGCAGTAGCGCGGCAAGCGCGTCGCGTTGTCCGGGCTGCGCCCGCATCTTGCCAATCAGGCCGTGCATCGTCTCTCCCCTGTCGCGGATACCGGTTAGCGCAGCAAGCGCGAAATGACCTGCGCGGTGTAGTCGACCATCGGCACGATGCGCGCATAATTGAGCCGCGTCGGGCCGATGACGCCGAGCGCGCCGATGACGCGCGAATCCTTGTCACGATAGGGCGCCACGACGAGCGAAGAGCCCGACAGCGAAAACAGCTTGTTCTCCGAACCGATGAAGATGCGCACGCCGGCGCCGTCTTCGGCCATATCCAGAAGCTGAATCAGACCTTCCTTGGTTTCGAGGTCCTCGAACAGGTGGCGCAGCAGATCGAGATCGGCGCCCTCGGAGAGGCTCTGCAGGAGATTGGCGCGGCCGCGCACGATAAGCCGCGCCGGCGCGCCTTCCTCGGCGCCGGCCCAGACTGCCAGACCGCGTTCGACCAGGTCCTGCGAAAGCTGATCGAGCGCCTGGCGCGTTTGCTCTTTCAGCCGTTCGATCTCCTGGCGCGCCTCGGACAGCGTGCGGCCGCGAATATGCGCGTTGAGGAAGTTCGACGCCTCGTGAAGCTGGGACAGCGTCACGCCGGCCGGCAGGTCGATGACGCGGTTTTCCACGTCGCCGTTCTGCGCCACCAGCACCGCCAGCGCCTTGGTCGGCTCCAGCTGGATGAATTCGATATGCTTGAGCGCGATCTCGCTCTTCGAAGCAACCACCAGCCCCGCGCCGCGCGACATGCCCGACAGCATCTGGCTCGCCTCCGTCAGCATGTGCTCCAGCGACTGGCCGTTGCCCGAGGCCACCACCTGCGCCTCGATCACCTTGCGCTCGTCGTCGGAGAGATCGCCGATTTCCATGAAGGCGTCGACGAAGAACCGAAGACCGAGCTGGGTGGGCAGGCGGCCGGCGGAAATGTGCGGCGAGTAGATCAGGCCCAGATGCTCCAGATCGCTCATCACATTGCGCACGGTGGCCGGCGACAGCGACTGGGGCAGCAGGCGCACGAGGTTGCGCGATCCCAGCGGATCGCCTTCCCTCAGATAGTTTTCCACAATGGCCCGGAATATCTCGCGCGAGCGCTGATCGAGCACCTGCGAGCCGGGCTCGGTAACCGGCATTGTCATGCCTGAACTCCATGTGCCATGGATAGGAATATAGACTGGCGCAGGCAGCGTGCAAGGCGGGCATTGCATCGCGGCAATTACCGCTTCAGACTGCGGGCGGATTCGCTTTGCTTCGCGAAGCGCATGGGCTACAAGCCCGCCACAATCAGACACATGGATAACGGGTGAACCGGAAAATGCGGCCATCGGGGCGTCAAGCCGACGAAATGCGCGCTGTCTCATTCGAGCGCAACATATCAAAGCACGCGGAAGGCTCCTGCCTCGTCAAGTTCGGCGACACGCATGTTCTGTGCACGGCGAGCCTGGAAGAAAAGCTGCCGCCATGGCTGCGCAATTCCGGCAAGGGCTGGGTGACGGCCGAATACGGCATGCTGCCGCGCTCGACCGGCGAGCGGATGCGCCGGGAGGCGTCGAGCGGCAAGCAGGGCGGGCGGACACTGGAAATCCAGCGCCTCATCGGGCGCAGCTTGCGGGCGGTCGTCGACCTGAAACAGCTCGGCGAGGTGCAGATCACCGTCGACTGCGACGTCATCCAGGCCGATGGCGGCACCCGCACGGCGGCGATCACCGGCGGTTTCGTGGCGCTGCACGACTGCATCGCCTGGATGGAAATGCGCAAGATGACCACGGTGCAGCATGTGATCCGCGATCACGTTGCGGCGATTTCGTGCGGCATCTCGAGCGGAAAGCCCGTGATCGACCTCGACTATATCGAGGATTCGGCGGCCGAGACGGACGCCAATTTCGTGATGACCGGCAAGGGCGGCATCGTCGAGATCCAGGGCACCGCGGAGGGCGAGCCGTTCAGCGAAGAGCAGTTCACCGCGCTCACCGCGATGGCCCGCAAGGGCATCGGCCGCCTTGTGGAATTACAGAAGATGGCGATCGGATAGGGCCAGGGCGAGTTTTTTCCGATCGAAGCAGCCTGACGGGACATGACACCGACCGCGATCCTGGAAACCGCCATCTACGCGCGCGACCTCGACGCCGCCGAGCAATTCTATGGCGGGGTGCTGGAGATTGAAAAAATCAGCCGCGTGAAGAACCGGCACGTGTTCTACAAACTGGGCAACAGCGTGCTTCTGGTCTTCAACCCGGATGAGACCGTGAACCCGCCCGCCCCCGACGCGAAACTGCCCGTGCCGCCGCATGGCGCCACCGGCGACGGCCATGTGTGCTTCCGCGCCAGCGAGGAAGAGATCGACCGCTGGAAGGCGCATTTCGAAAAGGCGGGAATCGCAATAGAAGCGGAATTCGAATGGCCGCAAGGCGGCCGCTCGATCTATCTGCGCGACCCGGCGGGTAATTCCATCGAGTTCGCCAATCCGTCGATCTGGGGACTTTAGGGTCAGGACCCGAATGCGCAAACTGGCAGGCAAGACGCTGGTGGTGGCCAGCCACAACAAGGGCAAGCTGGAGGAGATCGCCGCGCTCATCGCGCCGTTCGGCCTGTCGGCAAAATCGGCCGCCGACTACGGCCTGCCGGAGCCCGAGGAGACCGGCACGGAATTCGAGGAGAACGCCTATATCAAGGCCTTCGCCGCCGCCTCGGTCACCGGCCTGCCCTCGCTGTCCGACGATTCGGGGCTGTGTGTTGACGCGCTCGACGGCGCGCCCGGCGTCTACACCGCCGACTGGGCCGAGCAGATGGACGGCAGCCGCGACTTCGCGCAGGCGATGCGGGTGACGGAGGAAAAACTGCAAGCGGCCGGCGCGACCAGGCCGGAACAGCGGACGGGCCGCTTCGTTTCCGTGCTCTGTCTCGCCTGGCCGGACGGTCATGCCGAATATTTCCGGGGCGAGACCGAAGGAACCCTGGTATGGCCGCCGCGCGGCAAGAACGGGCACGGCTACGATCCCGTGTTCTTGCCCGACGGTCACAAACTCACCTTTGGCGAGATGCGCCCGGAGGAAAAACAGGGCATCGAGGCGCCGCTGTCGCACAGGGCGCGTTCCTTCGCGCTGTTTGCCGGCGCCATGCTGCACCAGCAATGACCGAGCTTCAGAACGATCCCGGCTTCGGCATCTATGTGCACTGGCCGTTCTGTGCCGCCAAATGCCCGTATTGCGACTTCAACAGCCATGTCCGCCACCAGCCCGTCGATCAGCCGCGTTTCGCCGCCGCGCTGGCGCGCGAAATGGCCACGATGCGGCAGCGCACCGGCCCGCGCACGGTGCGCTCGATCTTTCTGGGCGGCGGCACGCCGTCGCTGATGGATCCGGCCACGGTCGGCGCGGTGCTGGAGGCCGCAGCCGCCAACTGGACGGTCCCGGACGGGATCGAGATCACCATGGAGGCCAACCCGTCCTCGGTCGAGGCGAACCGGTTCCGGGGTTATCGCGACGCCGGCGTCAACCGCCTGTCGCTCGGCGTGCAGGCGCTGAACGACCGCGACCTCAAATTCCTCGGCCGCCTGCACGACGTGGAGGCCGCGATCGGCGCGATCGGGCTGGCGCGCGACATCTTCCCGCGCATGTCGTTCGACCTCATCTATGCCCGCCCCGGCCAGACCCCCGAAGCCTGGGCGGGGGAACTCAGGCAGGCCATCGGCTACGCCGCCGACCATCTGTCGCTCTACCAGCTCACAATCGAGGAAGGCACACCGTTTTTCGCGCTGCATGCGGCCGGAAAGCTTCCCGTTCCCGATCAGGAACTGGCAGCCGCGCTCTACGAACAGACACAGGACGTGACGGCCGCGCACGGGCTGCCGGCCTACGAGATTTCGAACCATGCCCGTCCCGGCGCGGAAAGCCGGCACAATCTGATCTACTGGCGCTATGGCGAATATGCCGGCATCGGTCCCGGCGCGCATGGCCGCTACGTCGAAGGCGGGCGGCGCGTCGTCACCTTCACCGAGAAGATGCCGGAAACCTGGCTCAATCTGGTCGAGGCCAGGGGACATGGCGTGAGCGGCGGCGAGACGCTGACGCGATCCGAAGAAGCCGACGAGTTCCTGCTGATGGGCCTCAGGCTCTCCGAAGGCATCGATCTCGTGCGCTACGAGGCGCTGGCCGGAAAACCGCTCCCGGCCAAGCGCATTTCGGTTTTGCGCGAGGAAAAGCTGATCGAGATGATCGGCAATTCCCGCCTCAGGGCTACGGCTTCCGGGGCGGCGGTGCTTGACGCTTTGGTGGCGGATTTGGCCGCTTAGCGGCCTTCTGGTTTCCGCCGCCACCACCGCCGCCAAGCAATTGCGCGACCTTGCTGTCGTAGGAGCCGCGCAGGCAGCCGACCGTGTAGGGGAAATCCCAGGTCGCGTGATAATGGTACATTTCCTTCGACGCGCCGTCCCACTCGATCGTATGCGTATGGCCGTGGCACTCGTCGAGATCGGAGGAGATCAGCGTCTCGCCGCCTACGCCCTTGCGGCCGAATATGCCGAACCCGTCGATGGCGTAGCCGGCAAGCGCGGAATGGCCGTTCGCCAGTGTCTTGGTGTCAACGCAGGTCGAGACGCTGTGATAGTGGTAGACGCCAGTCTGTTGGGGATGGCCCTGGCAATTGTCCTGCGTCTCCCAGGCGACCGCGTCGCGGCCCGGTTCGTCGAGCGGATTGAACAGCACCGAGCCCGACACAAGCACGCCGACGGAGCCCGGCATGCAGGACGGATTTCCCGGCACCGGGTTCGCAGGCACCGAGAACGAGATGCTTTGCGCGCTGATCGTGTTGGGATTGCGGTCGTATTTGTAGGCGTCGGTGTTCCTGCCGACCGGGTAGACGCCGGTGCCGTGATCGGGCAGGTCGTTGGTGGCAAAGACCCGATTGTCGCCCTGTTTCTCGATCGAGAATTTGGGATCCCACATCACGTCGCCGGGCACGATCGCCTTGGCGGTGAGATCGTAGGTGCCGTCGCCGTTGAACCAGGGCCCTTGCACATGCGCGCCGCCGGCTTGCGGATTGACGCGGCACGCCCATGCCCAGCCCGCCTTCGCGCTCCCGGAGACCTTGCCGTCTCCGACCGGCAGTCTGGTCAGATCGACATCGTGCGCCCGCGCTCCGGCGCCCGACAGCAAGATTGATCCGAGGACCGCCACGCTCCCGGCGGTCAACTTTCTCAATGATTTCATCAGTATCCCTGCCCGTTTAAAAACCCCCACAACTCTTTTGCATCCCAATACGACAGGTGCAAGTACGCCGCTTTGCCAAGGGTCGACGCCATGCGATAAGTCCATGATGGAGGCGTGACGATGAGTGAGGGGGCGGGGCGAAGCTACATGATCGGCGGAACCGAGCACCGCGCCCGGCCGCTCGATGCGGCGCTCTATCTGGTGGCAACGCCGATCGGCAATCTCGGCGACATCACGCTTCGGGCGCTGGAAACACTGGCCGCTGCCGATGTGGTCGCCTGCGAGGACACGCGGGTGTCGCGCGTGCTGCTTGACCGTTACGGCATCAAACGCCGAACCGTAAGATATCACGAACATAATTCCGCCGAGGCAGGCCCACGCCTCATCGCCGACCTAGAAGCCGGGCGCAGCGTCGCGCTGATATCCGACGCCGGCACGCCCCTGATATCCGATCCCGGCTTCAGGCTGGCCGACGCGGCTCTGGCGGCAGGATTGCGTGTGATCCCCATACCCGGCCCGTCCTCGCCGCTGGCGGCGCTGACGGCGTCCGGACTGCCGTCCGACGCGTTCTTCTTTGCCGGCTTCCTTCCGGTCAAGAACGGCCAGCGCAAGACGCGGCTCGGCGATCTGGCCATGGTTCCGGGCACATTGATTTTCCTGGAGTCGCCCAGGCGGCTGGCGGCGTCCCTGTCGTCCATGACGGAGGTTCTCGGCGACCGGCGAGCGGCGGTCTGTCGTGAGCTGACCAAGGCGTTCGAGGAAGTCCGCACCGGGACGCTCGCCGAACTGGCCGAACATTACCGGCAAGCCGGCGCGCCGAAGGGCGAAATCGTCGTCTGCGTGGGTCCGCCGCCCGAGCCGAAAGCCGAAGCCGCCGAAGACATTGACCGCATCCTGCTGTCGCTGGCGGATGAAATGGGTGCGTCCCGGGCGGCCGCCGAAGCGGCTCGCATTACCGGCGGGAAGAAAGCCGAGCTCTACCGCCGCCTGCTTGAACTGAAAGACGATGCGCGCTGACGGCTATCAAAAGCGCTTCGGCGCCTACCGGCGCGGCCATCGCGGCGAGTGGCTGGCGGCGGCCGCGCTCATCCTCAAGGGCTACCGCATTCTGGCGCGCCGCTATCGCACACCGGCGGGTGAGATCGACCTGATCGCCCGACGCGGCAATCTCGTCCTGATGGTCGAGGTGAAGGCCCGGCCGACGCTGGTCGAGGCCATGGAAGCGGTTTCATACACGTCGGAAAGACGCATCGAGGCGGCCGCCGATTTATGGCTGTCGCGGCGCCCGGACTATGGCAGATTGTCGGTGCGCTTCGACCTCGTCGCCGTGCTGCCGCGCCGCTGGCCGGTGCACGTGCCCGACGTCTTTCAGGGGCGAAGCTGATTTGGGTCTGTTGGGCATCATCGCAGCGGCACAGCTCGGCGCGCTGATACTCAACAGACCCTGGGGGGGGGTGAGGTGGAGGAGTTCGATTACGTCATCGCCGGCGGCGGCTCCGCCGGCTCGGTGCTCGCAGCGCGGCTTTCCGAAGACCCTTCTGTGACGGTCTGCCTGGTCGAAGCGGGCGGCGAGGGGCGCGACGCGATCACCCGCACACCGGCGGCCGTGGGATTGACCGCAAATTTCAACAAGAGAACCAACTGGGCATTCACGACCCAGCGGCAGCCGGACCTCAACGGCCGGCGCGGCTATCAGCCACGCGGCAAGGCGCTCGGCGGATCAAGTGCCATCAACGCGATGCTCTACGTGCGCGGCCACCCGTCCGACTACGACCACTGGGCCGAACTGGGATGTGAGGGCTGGGACTGGAAGAGCGTGCTGCCCTATTTTCGCAAGGCAGAAGCGAACCAGCGCGGCGGCGACGCGCTGCACGGCGATGGCGGGCCGCTGCAGGTCGGCGAGCAACAGTCGCCGCGCCCGGTGTCTCGCGCGTTCCTGGAGGCTTGCGCGGAGCGCCAGATCCGCGGCAATGACGATTTCAACGGGCCTGAGCAGGAGGGTGCCGGCCTTTACCAGGTGACGCAGTTCTGGGACGGGCCCAAGCGCGGCGAGCGCTGCTCGGCGGCGGCCGCCTATCTCCACCCGGCCATGGAGCGCCCCAACCTTTCCGTCGTCACCGGCGCGCATGCGAGTAGCGTCATCCTCGACGGCGGACGCGCCGCCGGCCTTCGCTATCTCAAGGGCGGACAGGAAACCGAAATCCGCGCGCGGCGGGAAGTAGTCCTTTGCGGCGGCGCGTTCGGCTCGCCGCAGCTTCTGCTTCTGTCCGGCATCGGCCCTTCGGATGAACTCGAGCGGCACGGAATCGCGGTCCGCCACGAACTGCCGGGCGTCGGCCGGAACATGCAGGATCATCTCGACTTCATCCTGCTGTGGAAGTCGCGCGACAGGGATATGATCGGCCTCAGCCTGCCCGGCGCCCTGGCGTTGCTGAAAGGGGCGCTGCAATGGCGGCGCGACGGCAGCGGCATTCTGACCACGCCCTTCGCTGAAGCGGGCGCGTTCCTGAAATCCGATCCATCGCTCGACCGGCCCGACCTGCAGCTCCATTTCGTCATCGCCCTGGTCGACGACCATGCGCGCAAGGTGCATTACGGCCACGGATTTTCCTGCCATGTCTGCGTGCTGCGCCCCTTCTCGCGCGGCGAGGTGGGGCTGATTGACGCCAATCCGCTGTCGCCGCCGCGCATCGACCCGAAATTCCTGTCCGACGAGCGCGACGCCGCGCTCACGCTCAAGGGCGCGAAGATCATGCGCGACATCCTCGCCGCGCCCGCAATGGAGAAGTATCGGGGCCGGCAGCTCTATCTGACCGGCAACGAAAGCGACGCTGAACTGATGGAGCATATCCGCGCCCGCGCCGACACGATCTACCATCCCGTCGGCACCTGCCGCATGGGAACGGACGACGATGCAGTGGTCGATCCGCAATTGCGGGTTCGCGGCGTCGACGGGCTGCGCGTGGCCGATGCCTCCATCATGCCGACGCTGATCGGCGGCAACACCAATGCGCCGACGATCATGATCGGGGAGAAGGCGGCGGAGATGATCAAGAGCGGCGGCTAGGCGCGGCTCCGTGCATCCAGATAGGCAAGCACGTCGGTAAGCCCGGCAACGCTGCGGATGCGCTCCGCGGGAATGCATCCCAGCGCTGTGTTCTTATTTCTCAGCCACTGCCGCGCGACGGTATCGTCACCACCAGTGATCGCGTCGAGCGAGCGGTAGAGCCGAACGAAGAGAAGCGCGAGTTCGTAAGGCTTGCCCGTCAGGGACGGGCCGTTCTGTTTCAGCCGCTCAAGCGGTTTCGAGACATCGACGACTGCGGAAAGATCTCCCAGCGAAAGCCCGAGCCGATCCGCCGCGCGAAGCATCGCTGTGGCCACTGCGGCTCGCCGGTTCGAATCAAGAGCAAGATGCGCGATCAACGTTTCTTTTCCTCTTGGGTGTGGGACGCTCTACCGTGCTATCACCCGCATCGGCAGGCCGCCGTCGGGCTGGGTGGTCAGCTTCTGCACCGGCCAGGGCTTGGTCTGAGGCAGCGTGTCGAAGCGGTAGCGCGACATCAGGACGGCGAGGATGATCATCGCCTCCTGCATGGCGAAGCTGGCGCCGATGCACACGCGCGGCCCTGCTCCGAACGGCAGATACTGGAAGCGGTCGATCCGATCCTTGTTTTCCGGGTGAAAGCGCTCGGGCATGAAAGCGTTGGGCCGGTCCCACAATTTGCGGTGGCGGTGGATCGTCCACGGCATGATCAGCACCTGCGCGCACTTGACGATCTCCAGATCGTCGTAGCGGTCCGCCTCGATCGCCTCGCGGTTGATCGAGGGCGCCGGCGGGTAGAGCCGCATCGCCTCCTCGAAGGCGGCGCGGGTCAGCGGCATCTTCTCCAGCCATTTCACCGGGTCGGGCTCGCTGGCGACCACCTGGTCGATCTCGGCCTCGACCGGCTCGCGCTCCCAGGGCGCCTCGGCCAGGCAGTAGATCGTCCAGCCCAGCGCGCGGGCCGTGGTTTCGTGGCCGGCGCCGATGAAGGTGATGATGTTGTCCTCGATCTCGGCGCGCTTCAGCCCGTCCGGGCCCTCGGCGCGCAGCAGAAGCGTGAGGAAATCGGTCGGCACGGCCGCCGGATCGTCCTTCATCAGCCGCTCGCGCATGGTGATCGTGTCGTTGACGATACCGCGGAAGAACTTCATCACCGAGCGCCCGCGCAGCCGCGTGATGCGCGGCAGCCAGTCGGGGGCGGCCAGAATGTCGAGCGGGTCGACCCGCGCCATGGTCTCGAACAGCCGGTCGATATGGTGCGCGAAGGAACCCGGCTCGCCGGCGATCTGGTTGGTGAACAGCGTCTCGGCGAGGATATCGTAGGTGAGCATGGTCATGTCGCGCGCGACGTCCACCGGCTCCTCCACTCCCGCATACCGCTCGGCAAATGCCCGCGAACGCTCCAGCATCGGCTTGGCGAAGGTGTTGATATGGCGCGGGGTGAAGACCGGGGCCATCGCCTTGCGCGAGCGCTTCCACACATCGCCTTCCGCCGTCAGCAGCCCGTCGCGCAGGATGGGGCGCAGGATTTTCTGGCGCACCCGCGCCATCTTGTAGTTGGCGGCGTTGTCCACCAGCACATGGCGCACCAGGCCCGGATCGTTGGCGATCACCAGCGGCCCGCCAATGCCGGTGCGGATCGAAATCCACGGCTTGTTGTAGGACGGCTCGCCCCACAGTTCGAGCGGGTTCCTGTAGACGATGCCCATCATCTGGATGAGCGATGGCGGCTTGGTGCGCGGCTTGGGCGCCGGCGGCTCGAACGGGGCGGGTTTGGTGTCCATGGGCGTGTCCTGACCGCCCCAATCTAGGGGCGGCGGGCGGCGGCTGCAAATGGCCGCCATCCGGACGGTTTCACGGCGCGCGCCGCCGCAGCCGCCATCCCCACCTAAAACACTGGCAAACCTTCCAAATCGGGGTACGAAACCCTATATTCCGATCATCTGAATCAATGCGATTCGCGGCCGGATGGGAACGGGGCCGCAATATCGCCCTCCAACGGATATCCATGACAGATACGCCTGAAATCGCCCCCGGCACCGAAGCCGAATACGGCGCCGAATCCATCAAGGTTCTCAAGGGCCTGGACGCCGTGCGCAAGCGGCCCGGCATGTATATCGGCGACACCGACGACGGGTCGGGCCTGCATCACATGGTCTACGAGGTCGTGGACAACGGCATTGACGAGGCTTTGGCCGGCCATGCCGACCTGGTGACGGTGACGCTCAATCCCGACGGATCGGTCACCGTGATCGACAACGGCCGCGGCATCCCCACCGACATCCACAAGGGCGAAGGCATCTCGGCGGCCGAGGTCATCATGACCCAGCTGCATGCCGGCGGAAAGTTCGACCAGAATTCCTACAAGGTTTCCGGCGGCCTGCACGGCGTCGGCGTCTCGGTGGTCAACGCGCTGTCGTCTTATCTGAACCTGAAGATCAGGCGCAACGGACAGACCCACGAGATCAGCTTCACGCATGGCGTGGCCGATGCACCGCTAAGGGTCATCGGCTCCTACGTGGAGAAGAAGACGCCGGGCGAATTCGAAGGCCGCAGCGGCACCGAAATCACCTTCCTGCCCTCGACCGGCACCTTCACCAAGACCGAGTTCGACTTCGGCACGCTGGAACACCGGCTGCGCGAGCTCGCCTTCCTGAATTCCGGCGTGCGCATCGTGTTGACCGACAACCGCCACGCCGACACGAAGAAGGTCGAACTGCATTACGACGGCGGGCTGGAAGCCTTCGTGCGCTATCTCGACCGCGCCAAGAAGGCGCTGATCGAGGTGCCGATCGCGATCATCAACGAGCGCGACGGCATCACCGTCGAGGTCGCGATGTGGTGGAACGACAGCTACCACGAGAACGTGCTGGCCTTCACCAACAACATCCCGCAGCGCGACGGCGGCACGCATCTGGCCGGTTTCCGCGGCGCGCTGACCCGGCAGGTCATCGCCTATGCCGAATCGTCGGGCATCGCCAAGAAGGAGAGGGTCTCGATCACCGGCGACGACTGCCGCGAGGGGTTGACCGCGGTGCTGTCGGTCAAGGTGCCGGACCCGAAATTCTCCTCCCAGACCAAGGACAAGCTGGTTTCGTCGGAAGTCCGCCCGGTGGTGGAAAGCCTGGTCAACGAGACGCTCGGCATGTGGCTGGAAGAACACCCGGCGGAGGCCCGCATCCTCGTCGGCAAGGTGGTGGAGGCGGCCGCCGCGCGCGAGGCCGCCCGCAAGGCGCGCGAGCTCACCCGCCGCAAGGGCGCGCTCGACATCACCTCTTTGCCGGGCAAGCTCGCCGACTGCCAGGAGCGCGACCCGGCCAAGTCGGAAATCTTCATCGTGGAGGGCGATTCGGCCGGCGGCTCGGCCAAGTCGGGCCGCAGCAGAAAGAACCAGGCGATCCTGCCGCTCAGGGGCAAGATCCTCAATGTGGAGCGCGCGCGCTTCGACCGCATGCTTGGCTCCGAGATGATCGGCACTTTGATCACCGCGCTCGGCACCGGCATCGGCAAGGACGAGTTCAACCTCGAAAAGCTGCGCTACCACAAGATCATCATCATGACCGACGCCGACGTGGACGGCGCGCATATCCGCACGCTTCTCTTGACCTTCTTCTTCCGCCAGATGCCGGCGCTGATCGAGCACGGCCACCTCTACATAGCCCAGCCGCCGCTCTACAAGGTGACGCGCGGCAAGTCGGTGCAGTACATCAAGGACGAGCGCGCGCTTGAGGAATTCCTCATCGGCTCGGGCCTCGAGGAGGCCTCCTTGCTGCTGGCCGACGGCGAGGTGCGCGCCGGGCCGGACCTGCGCGCCGTCATCGACGATGCGCTGGCCGTCCGCACCCTCATCCAGGGCCTGCATTCGCGCTACAGCCATTCGGTCGTGGAACAGGCGACGATCGCCGGCGCCATGAGCGCCGCGGTGCTGGCCAGCCCCGGTCAGGCGGCGGAGGCCGCCCAATACATCGCGCGGCGCCTCGACATGATTTCGGAAGAGACCGAGCGCGGCTGGGAAGGCCGCCTCAACCCGGCCAATGACGGCACCGGCGGCTATGTGCTTGAGCGCACCGTGCGCGGTGTGAAGGAGACCATGGTGCTCGACGCCTCGCTGATCGGCTCGGCGGATGCGCGCGCGCTCGACCGCTATGCCGGCCGCCTGCAGGAGATCTACGCCAAGCAGCCCACTCTTCGCAGGAAGGACGCCAGCCAGGTGATCTCCGGCCCGCTGGCGCTGCTCGACGCGATCTTCGCGACCGGGCGCAAGGGCCTGACCATGCAGCGCTACAAGGGGCTGGGCGAGATGAACGCCGAGCAGCTGTGGGAAACCACGCTCGACCCCGACGCACGCTCGCTGCTGCAGGTCCGCGTCCTCGACGCCACCGACGCCGACAGCCTGTTCTCACGCCTGATGGGCGACGAGGTGGAACCCCGGCGCGAGTTCATCCAGGACAATGCGTTGAGCGTGGCGAATTTGGATGTTTGAGGGTTATCGCGCTGCCGGTTTGTCGCTCCCGGAAATCGGGCCGTAGAATCGATATCTTGGTTCAACTTTTTCATTGAAGAAATTCGCGATTTTGTCGCGCTCTTCGGTAAAGGTGATTGTGGCAGCGTCGGGGAGGTGCCGTACAGCTTCCTGCCAATCATCCATCTCGATGCTGGCAATTTGCCGTTCCGGTTCGAGTCGTAAGACGCTTTCTGAACCAATCATAAGCCCGACCTGAGCGGCAGCATTGTCCGTCGAGAGACTCATCGCGCCCAAAACCAGTGTGCGCCAATCCCAAAGTCCACCACGCGCATCCTTCAGCGGTATCTCGTACGGTTGATTGCCAGTGCCGATTGAGAGAATATTCAGTTGCGCTGGGGAGATGTCAAAACACGACAGTGCTTCGGTCACAGCGACGAGGATGGGGTTGTTCGCCCAAAGCCCGCCATCCACGAACCCCCGACCATTCCTTTCATGGGGAGCAAAATAGGTTGGAGCAGCCGATGTGGCTCTGCATACTTCCCATGCCGCCATCTTATGATCGCGCTTGTAATCCGGATGGTGGTCGGTCTTGAAGACGGCAATCTCCGATGTTGGAACCATGAACGCTGGAATTGCAAGCCGCGCACTCGACTGACCGAGAACGCTGTCTTTTAGTTCTCTGTACAGAAGTGCCTCCAGCGTCTGGTGATCGTATTTAGGCTTCGTCAGGTTCTGCCCATAGTTCTCCAGGAAGCGCTTAGTCTGCCAATATTGGACCGGCGGAAATATCTGTTCGCCGCCCACCCTGTAAAGTTCCACAAGCGATGTTGCGGACAGCGAAAGGCCCAACCCTACCGCGATAATTCCACCAGTCGATGTCCCCGCAATCAAATCAAAGTAGTCAGCAACAGGTTCTCCACGGGTAACGTTCGCTTCAATGTGCTGCAGGACGCAAGCAGAATACAGTCCCCTGATTCCACCTCCGTCGAGCGAGAGAATGCGGAATGGCTTCCCAGTTGGCCAAGGAAGTTTCTCACGGGGTGTCGTTCGGGAGTTCGCCTTGCGGTCGGTGAACGGTGGATGCCCGAATTTCGGCAACCGACTCTGGTCCAATGCTCTTTCCTCGCCAAATCTTGTCGAAATGCCAGAACTCATAGTGCTGAAGCCATTCAACCGCCCACGGTATAGAGGTGTCCGCGATAAGGTCTCGGTTCGACCATTCGCTTCCATCCGGATCGAACAGGCATAACCCTGACCACTTTGGATTGTCGTCATCGAACAGCAGGTGCGGTATTTCCTCGAATGTGCCGCCGGGGCGCGGTGTCAACTCCGGGTCAATGAGGAACACCCACGGTTTCAGGACTGAATCCGGAAGCCAAAAGACACCAATCACATACAGCGCTTGGTAAGGTTGAACCGTCCCACGCCAAAGCGATGCACCACCGTCTAATCTGCGGTGCTGAAAACTGGGCCAACGTCCTCGCATGCGATCGATCTGTGCGCCCAGTGACCGAGGTCTATTTCTCTTCATCATCCCTGCGATCGTACAATGGATCCTCGCAGTGGAAGTGGTGATCAGGTATGCGCCTCGTCTCGCGTGCGATAGCGGGGCCCGCCAATGCGGCAGCCGGAACAACTGTTCCCGTGCCTTTGATATAGATCGGGCTGCTCACCCCTTCGCGGCGCTTGAGATGCTTCTCTACAGCGCGGCCCGATATGGCTTCACCGAACACGCCACTCAGAAGAAATGCAATCTCCGCGAATGTTGCCCGGCGCGCACTACGCAAAATAGTAAGCAGATCGCCCATGATCGAATGCAAAACGCGCCGGTCTTCCTGCGTATTCGGCCAACGATCGTTAATCCGATCCTCAGGGTAAGTCGGATTGCGTTCATCAGGTCCACTTGCGACTGCCATTGCTCCTGCCATCTCGTTTTGAACGTAGCCCGCAAATCGCTCCAGCTGGGCGGTCAATCCGTTTGGTTCAAAGCCGCAGTCCGCCGACAACTTGGTGAAATAGATGGAAGGCGGCCGCCGAACCGATCGCGATTGGTAGGCAATGTTCAAGAATCGCTTCATCAGCTTGAGTGCCACGACTTGTTGCGCATCTAGTCGTGGCGGAATCATCGGCGGCAAGTCATCCTGATCGGCCGATCGAGGCGTAGGTGCTTGCAGTCGGTCAAAAGCATTTAGCGCCCGACGGGCAGCGACCCGTTCGGCAAACGACCCAACGCCCTGCTGGAAGACGACCGACCCACGGAACCATTGGGCGAAGCCGAAGGAATTGGATGGGACTCGATAAGCCTCACCTTCGTCCGGGCTGTGGAAGATTTCGCCGACCCTATCAATGCGGGGTTCGATTTCGGGGTCCATCGGTGTGACGTCCATATGCATGGATGCGAATTCGACCCTCACGCACCGGGTGTTCCTGACGATCTTCTTTGCACCGGGGAAACCTTGAAGCGCCTCAAAGAGGAGGTCGAGCGCTTTGTCGTTTGACCAGCCCGACGGAACGTCGAATTCCACAATCGCATCAACGTCAAAGCGGTCGTCTTTGTCACCGCTGATAATCGTAGCCGAAATTGCGACAGAACCCTGCGCATATATTCGGCTTTCGTCATCACGCATGTAGGGAGCCAACGGGCTGGAAGGGCGCTCCAAGTGTTCTTTAAGCTGACGATACCGCCGACCCACAATTCGCCTGTCCGCGTCCGACGGCTCGATCGCAGTTGCGATGTCCAGCAGTAGGTCATCCAGATTGACGCTCAAGGGCTGCTTGGACATTTGTGTCTCCTGTACCCGAGCCGCTTCAGCGAATTTCTTTGCATGAGACGACGCGTTATGATTCACTATGTGTACCAGTTTGGTGGACGGTATCGCGATTCGGAGCAAGTGTCCATGATGCTGGCACACAAATACCACTTTTGTGGACACCATGGGGGAAGAATGAAATTAGATGATCTGGCGCATTTGGTTGTCCGTGCACGCGGCAGCATGGGCATCCGAGCGGCCGCCCGCGAAATTGGGATAAGCCCGACCACACTTTCTAAGATCGAGAACGGGCATGTTCCGGATCAGGCTACACTTCAGAAGGTATGCGATTGGATTGGCGAGGAGGTCACTAAATTTACGGCAATGGGCGGTCTGCAGATTGCCTTCAAGAAAAACAAAACGCTGCAGCGTGAGACAGCTCTGTCACTGGCCAATCTGATTAAGCGTGCCGAGGAGCAATTCAAGGAGCACGTTCGCGACGTCGCGGGGCACTAAGTTTGTTGCGCCGCGGATTCAAGTCACAATGCGAGAAGCGATCGGCAAGTATACGGGAAGATCTAAATCTTTCGCCCGACGACCCTCTCTCGGCTGCCGAACTCTCAGCGAGCTTCGGCACAACGGTCTGGAGTGAAATGGACGTCGGGGATGTAGAAGATCACGATGTCGCTCAGTTGACGCGCCTTGACCCGGAGAGTTGGTCAGCATTCACGATCCGGGTCGAGGAAAATCACCTGATTGTCTTCAATTCCTCACAATCGGCTCCACGGCGAAACAGTGTAGTCATGCACGAACTTGCCCACATCATTCTGGGGCATGAGCTTACATCCGCATCGCTTACAGAGGATGGGCATTTCGTTCCGACGACCTATAATCAGATCCAAGAGGACGAAGCGGACTGGCTGGCCGGTGCACTTCTTTTGCCAAGACCCGCGCTTCTAAAAATACGCCGATTGGACATGACCGACCGTACGGCGATGGAAGCATTCATGGTCAGCCAGCAGATGCTGACATGGCGGTTCCGGATGACAGGGGTTGACTACCAATTGGCGAATGCACGCCGGAAATGGGCCGGCTGACAGCCTCCCCTTCGCGCGATCCTTGGGGGTACCGCGTGGACAAACCACCCACACTTCTACCTCCCAACCCCTTTCCCGGCCTGCCTTTCGTGATTTTTCACCCGCCGATTTATCCCCGCCCTCGCCATCTCCCTTATCCTCGCCGGTGCAAATACCGCTGCGCGGGAAACGGGTGTGCACTCCGAGCATCCGGGCAGCGGTCGGTGCCGGATCGGCAGCGCAGCGAGAGCGCTGCTGGGCGATGAGCCCCCAGCTCCGGGCCCACTTGTAGTCCGCGTCTTCGCCTCTTGATTGGTGGCGAGCCGGAGGAAGCCAGAATATCGGCGACCTCCCGAGCGGGTAGCCTCCCAGACCACCGGGAGAGCTCTTCCGAAAGGAGGTACTCAGGGCAAGAACACCGGCGGGGCGCGGGAGACGCGCCACGTATTCAGTTAGCGAAGGCACGGAACCCGCGCCCCGCTTCCCACCTTCGATGCGCTCGAAGGATCAATGGCCAGACCGGAAACGGGGCGTGGCAACGGAGAAGCTTGCGCACATGAAACACCCCCCTCTGGGCTGCCGGACGTTCGTTCGCTTCGATCGACAAATCGTTGTCGATCGATCGCCTCAGGCGACCGCTCCTCACCCCGCCACAAGGAGGGAGATCAGCCATCGCGGCTGCTTTCGCCAATCGCCAGCGTTTCAGGAGAAGAGGCGAAGGCGAAGCTGCCAATCTCCCCACCCGTGGGGGAGATGTCCGGCAGGACAGAGGGGGGCGCGAAGGGGCGCAGCCACCTCCACTTCGTCATCCCGGAAGCCGCAGGCTGTCCGGGATCCATTCCGTGACTCCAGCGAAGTTCACGACCGTTCCGGAATGGATCCCGGCTCGGCGCGGCTTCGCCGCTTGGCCGGGATGACGAACGTGTTGGGGCACCGCGCTTATCGGCCGAAGGCGGCAAGCCCGACCGGGCGTCGGACCGAATGGTCCGCCCTCGCGGAGGCCGTCGCGCAACGACGAACAGCCGTGAGCGCAAACAAACCCCCGCAAGCGCTGACAACCGCCCGAAACAGCGGCAATTAATTCAAATTTTACCATAGCGGCATGAATGCCGCCCCGTTGGCGCGGGCGAGGGAACGGAAAGGCCGCCAAAGGGTTGAGATCACAGATGGAAACGAGATGACCCATGCCCCGACACGCACATAACAGGCAGAACCGCGACGAGGTCGCGGGCGAGTTGCTCCGGCTGGCGGCCAGCGCGGGAAACCGCCGCTCGCTGCAGGCGCTGCCCCAGTTCACGCTTAACCTGCGGCTGTCCGCAGAGATGACGCAGCTTCTGGCGCGGCTCGACCGGGCCGAAACCGCGGGCGGGCGCTGACCGCGCCGGGCTTCAAGGCCAGCGGCCGCGTGGCGGGATATCGGAAAATCAGTTGCAAAGCGTCAGAAAGTGCGGTTGCGCCCGAAGGGCGAGGCGGCGACCGCCGCTCGCCGGGAGTCCGGCGCGCCCGCGCAGCCCAGCGAGCCGCAGGCGAGCGCTCGGGCGTGAGCGAAAAAGAATCAGCCCCGGCCGGGACCGGCGGCGACCTTGCGCTTCGGCTTGGGCAACAGGCCCTCGCGCTGCGCCTGCTTGCGGGCCAGCTTGCGCGAACGGCGCACGGCCTCGGCGCGCTGGCGCGTGCGCTTCTCGGAGGGCTTTTCGTAGGCGCGGCGCGCCTTCATCTCGCGAAACACGCCTTCGCGCTGCAATTTCTTCTTCAGCACCTTCAGCGCCTGGTCGACATTGTTGTCGCGTACGAGAACCTGCAATTTATCTTCCTTCTTGTGGGGCGGCAAAAGGACGCCGCCGGCAAACGGGTGAGCCGCTTCGTGGGGTCGGGAAACGACAGGCAAGGCGCGGAGCCCGGATCGGGGCAAGGACGCCGCCACAGAATCGGCGGCGCGCAATCCGCGCGACGTGGCCGGAACATAGTGTTTCGCGCGCGAAGCGCAACCCCCGCGAGCGCGAAACGGACCGAACAGTTCGGTTCAAAACGGGTCAGCGCACGGCGAAAATGGTGCTATTCGAGCAACGGAGCGGAGCGTACATGAGGTACGTGAGCACCGGAGCGCAGAATAACGCCATTTGCAGCCTGCGGTGGCGTGTTTTGGCTGAATTGTCAGGCGCCCGCGCGGCGCCGCCAGGCATAATTCCCGGCCATGGAAGCATCCTTCGCGGTCGGCTGGTAATGCAGCGCGATGCCGCCGGGCCGGCCCTCTTCCAGCCGCTTCAGCGTCGTCGGGTTCGACACCGCAAGCTCCGAAAAGCCGGTGCGCAGCATGTGCGCCACCTGGTCGATCAGCACGTCGCCCACGGCGCGCAGCGGGCCATCATAGCGGTGGCGGGTGCGCAACAGCTCGGCCTTGGAAAAGCTGCGCCCGTCGCTGAAGGCGGGAAAGGCCAGCGCCACCAGCCCGACCGCGGGGAGATGCGGCACGATGTCGTCCAGCTCCTCGCCCGGCGCTATCTCCACGCCCAGCCGGCCGGCCAGTTCCGCGCGGCGGTTGTCGCCGACGGCCAGGAACGCGCCGAGCGGCAGGATGTAGCGCCGCTGGCCCGCATCCGCCGGCAGTTCCTCGACACGCAGCCATGCGTCTTCGGCAAAGCCTTCGGGGGTCCACAGCCTGGCCGCGGTTTCGGTCTGGTCGGTCATCGTTCGGCCTACAGTGAAGAGGAGTCCAGCGAGGCGTCGAGCCCGCCGAGATGGATGCCGCATTCGGTCTTGGCCTGCCCCGCCCAGCGGCCCGAGCGCGCATCCTCGCCGGGCTTGGGAACATCCGTGCACGGAAAGCAGCCGATCGACAGATAGCCATAGGCGACCAGCGGGTTCTCGCGCAGATCGTTGGCGCGCATGTAGCCGGCCAGATCCTCGGTCGTCCATTCCGCCATCGGGTTGATGCGGATGCGCCCGCCGACCGCCTCGAACACAGGCATGGCCTGGCGCGTGCCCGACTGGAAGCGCTTGCGGCCGGTGAACCATGCCCGGTACGGCCTGACCGCGCGCGCCATCGGCTCCACCTTGCGGATGTCGCAGCAGGCAGTGGTGTCGCGGCTGTGCAACGTGCCGTCGGGGTCCTCGCCCGCCAGCCGCTCGTCGAGCGGGTGGATGATCTTGAGATTGGCGAGCCCCAAATCCGCGGCAAGCTGATCGCGGTATTCACGTGTCTCGCCGAAATGCTTGCCCGTGTCGAGGAACGCCACAGGCACGGACGGATCGACATTGGCGATCAGTTTCAGCAGCACGGCGGAATCGGCGCCGAAGGACGACACCGCCGCGATCTCGCCGGGAAACCATTCCTGGATGGCCAGCGCGATCAGGTCCTCGGCGTCGAGCCGTCCGTAGCGCGCCTCGAGATCGGCCGCGCGTTCCATTGCTTCAATGCCGCTATCAAGCTGCACGGGCTTCGCTTCCATACAGCGCCTCCTTGAAGGGTGCGGCGCCCAGACGGCGGTAGGCGGCGAGGAAATCCTCGTCGCGGCCGGCGCGGTGGGCGAGATAGGTTTCGACGACCGTCTCGATGGCGTTGGTGATCTCGTCCGCCGCAAACCCGCGCCCGACGATCTCGCCGATCGAGGTGTTCTCGTCGGCCGAGCCGCCCAGCGTGATCTGATAGAGCTCGGTGCCTTTCTTTTCGACGCCGAGAATACCGATATGGCCGACATGGTGGTGGCCGCAAGCGTTGATGCAGCCGGAAATCTTGATCTTCAGGTCGCCGATCTCCTCCTGCTTTTCCTGCGAGCCGAACCGCGTTGAAATCTCCTGCGCGACCGAAATCGAGCGGGCGTTGGCCAGCGCGCAATAGTCGAGGCCGGGGCAGGCAATGATGTCGGTCACCAGTCCGGCATTGGGCGTCGCCAGCCCGATCGCGACCAACGCGTCGAAGACAGCCTTGAGATCGGCGCGGGCGACATGCGGCAGGATAAGGTTCTGCTCGTGGCTGACCCGGAGCTCGTCGAAAGCGTATTTTTCGGCGATGTCGGCCACCGCGTCCATCTGGGCATCAGTGGCGTCGCCCGGAACCTCGCCGATGCCTTTCAGCGAAATGGTCACCGAAGCGTAGTCGGGATTGCGGTGCTCAACGACGTTACGGCGCAGCCACGCGTCGAAACCGGCGTCAAGCTTGCGTTCGGCGGCGACGGCGCCCCAGCCTTCGGCCCGCTCGGTCAGTTCCGGCGGCGCGAAGTAGCGGTCGATGGCGCGAATATCGGCCTGCGGCAGCTTCAGGTCCTCGCCCGAGGCCTTCAGGGCCGCGAACTCGGCCTCGACCTGGCGGGTCAGTTCTTCGGCTCCCGTCTCGTGGACCAGGATCTTGATACGAGCCTTGTACTTGTTGTCGCGACGGCCGTGGAGATTGTACACGCGCAAAATAGCGGTCGTGTAGAAAAGCAGGTCGGCCTCAGGCAGGAAGTCCCTGATCTTCTTGGCGACCATCGGGGTGCGGCCCTGCCCGCCTCCGACATAGACGGCGAAGCCGAGCCGGCCGTCTGCGCTCTTCTTCACATGCAGGCCGATATCATGCGTCTGGATAGCAGCACGATCGCGCTCGGCGCCGGTCACGGCGATCTTGAACTTGCGCGGAAGGTAGGAGAATTCCGGATGCACCGACGACCATTGGCGCAGAATTTCCGCATAGGGCCGCGGGTCGGCAATCTCGTCGGCGGCCGCACCCGCGAAATGGTCGGCAGTAACGTTGCGGATGCAGTTGCCGGACGTCTGAATGGCGTGCATCTCGACGGATGCCAGTTCCTCCAGGATGTCGGGAATGTCCTTCAGCGCCGGCCAGTTGAACTGGATGTTCTGGCGCGTGGTGAAGTGGCCGTAACCCTTGTCGTAGGTGCGCGCGATGTGGGCCAGCATACGCAACTGCTTCGACGACAAGGTACCGTAGGGGACGGCGATCCTCAGCATGTAGGCATGAAGCTGTAGATAGACCCCATTCATCAGCCTGAGCGGCTTGAACTGGTCCTCGGTCAGTTCGCCCGACAGACGGCGCCCGGCCTGATCGCGGAATTCCGCGACACGGGCGGCGACAAACGCGTGATCGAACTCATCGTAACGGTACATGTCTTCTCTCTTTGCGGCTGGCTTTCTGCTTGCCGGTCTATTCGTTCAAACCGCGCTTGCGGCGCCCGGCCTCGCCTGTTTGCCGAGATCGAGACGGTTGGTTGGACCTGCCGCGCGGATGCGCTCGCGCAGGCGGATGGGCACGATCGCGCCGTCGACAAGTTCGACATCGACCAGATTGACGTCGACGACCCTGTTGCGGCGGATCGCTTCCGCGCCGACCGCCTCCAGCCTTGCCTCGGCATCCTTGTCGCGCGCCACTTCGGCGACATCGATGGTTTCGGACCAGCTGTAGTCGGGCGCGAGCCAGACTGCCTCGCCGTCGATCAGCCGGTTTGCCGTCAGTATCTTCACGTTCGTCTCCTTAGACGCGCGCACGCGCATTGAGGCGCGCCGCGATCGGTTCCGACTTGTCGAAGCGAGCGCCGGCGACCGTGTCTCCGATCAGCGTCATGACCGGGCCGGTCAGTTCGACGCGGTCGGCCAGCGCGGGCAGGTCGGCAAGCGTGCCATGCAGAAGCCGGCGGTCGGGCTGGCTGGCATTCTCGACCACCGCGACACCCGTGTCGGGCGAGAGCCCGGCTTCGATCAATCGCTGCGCCACGTCGGCGGCATTGGAACGACCCATATAGACAGCGACCGTGGCGCCATCGATGGCCAGGCGCGCCCAGTCGGGCAGGCTCTTGCCCTTAAGATCATGGCCGGTGGTGAAGACCATGGACGAGGCCACTCCGCGCAGCGTCAGCGGCAACTCGAAATCCGCGGCGGCGGCGAAGGCGGCGGTGACACCGGGCACGACCTCGTAGGATATGTTGGCATCGCGCAGCGCGGCCATTTCTTCACCGGCGCGGCCGAACACCAGAGGATCGCCCGACTTGAGGCGGACCACGCGCTTGCCCGCACGGGCGAGCGCGACCAGGAGTTCGTTGATCTCGGCCTGCGACTTGGTGTGGCAGCCCTTGCGCTTGCCGGCGGCGATGCGCTCGGCGTCGCGGCGACCGAGCGCGACAATGCCTTCCGGCACGAGAGCGTCATGGACGATGACATCGGCCTCCATCAGGAGGCGATGGGCGCGCAGCGTGATCAGGTCTTCGGCGCCCGGACCCGCACCAACCAGCGATACATGGCCGGTGGACGCCTCCGGATGGAGGAGAAGCCCGTCTGCCACCCGCCGCGCGCCCGATACGTCGCCTGATTCAACCCTCCGCGCCGTATCGCCGGAGAAGAAGGCGTTCCAGAAGCGGCGGCGGGGCAGACCCTTTTCGACCAGCGTCTCGACTGTTGCGCGATAGGCGGCAGCCAGCGAGGCAAGCGCGCCCAGCGATGGCGGAAGCAGCCGTTCGATGCGCGCCCTTATTCTTTGTGCCAGCACGGGACCGGCGCCTTCGGTGCCGATGGCGATGGCCAGCGGAGCACGGTTGACCAGGGCCGGAGTGTAGAAATCGCACAGTTCGGGGCGGTCAACCGCATTTACTGGAACGCCGGCGGCACGGGCTGCATCCACAACTTCGCGATCGGCGGCCTCATTGCCGGTGGCGGCGAATACGAGCGCCGCGCCCTCGATCAGTGACGAGGTGAAGGCCTGCCGAACCAGCGCGACTTCAGCGCCTTCCATCCAGCGGGCGAAACCCGGCTCCACCTGTTCGGCGACGACCGTGAGCCGGGCGCTCGACTGGGCAAGCAGCCGCGCCTTTGCAAACGCCTCCTCGCCGCCCCCAACGATGATGACGGCGCGGTCGGCCACCCGCATGAAAACGGGAAAGGTGTTCAGCTTTGGCTGGGTCTGATTGAGGGCCAATGCGATTCTCCAATCCGACCGCAATAATCGCGTCGGGCAACGGTTTTCTGAAGGTATGGGCTCGCGTGCGCCTTCATTGGCGCGAAATCGCTTTTCTGCGCTCGCCACTGGACGCGCAAAGCAATTCCCGAAGCGGCAGAATACCTGGGTTTTCGATGGAACGGCAAGGGTGACCCGCACGTTTGTGAAGTGGCGGTTTCCTCGGGTCCCGAGCAGTACCATATACGCCACCAGGGTGGCGCACATACACGGAGAAATTCAATGACGTCATTCCATCTCGAGTACGGCATCTGGGTGCTGGTCGCCGACGGCGAAAAGGCGCTTTTTATGCGCAACGAAGGCGATGCTGAATACCCCAATCTGCAGGTCGTGCGCGAAATGAACGAAGCCAACCCGCCGACCCACGATCAGGGCACCGACCGGCCGGGGAGGCTGAACGACGCTTCGGGCGATCACCGCAGCGCGGTGCAAGAAACCGACTGGCACCGGATCGCCAAGGAACGCTTCGCAGACGAGATCGCGGACCGGCTCTACCGCATGGCGCATCGCGGCGATTTCGAGAAGATCGTCATCGTCGCGCCGCCGGTTGTGCTTGGCGAAATGCGGCACAAGCTGCACAAGGAGGTGGAGGACAGGATCGTCGGCGAAATAGCCAAGACGCTGACCGGACATACCATTGTAAAGATGGAAGAAATCCTCAAGGCCGCCTGAGCCCCGCGCGCCGGACTATTGCGGCATCGTGCTGAGATGCGACAGCAGTTCGGCCACGTTGCCGGCGCCGTATTTCTTTAGGAGCCGCGCGCGGTAGGCCTCCACGGTGCGCGGCGATATGGACAGCATGCGGGCGATCTCCTTCGAGGTTCTGCCCTCGCCGAGATGCATGACGATCTGCCGCTCACGCGTGGTCAGGCTGGCGACCGGACGATAGTCGGAGAGATCGGCGAAGCTCCACACTGCTTTGCGCAACGGATCATCGTCGGGGGTCAGCGTATGGCCGCGCACCCGGCACCAGAAAAGCGATCCGTCCTTGCGCGCCATGATGCGCTCGTCCGAATAGCGGTTGTAGCGTTTGAGCGGCTCGACGCCGACATTGCGGATGCGCACGAACTCCTCGATCGAAGGGTAGAGGATGGCAAAGGATGAACCGATCAGTTCCTCGATCGGATAGCCGAACATCGCCGCGAAGGCGGGATTGCAGGTGCTGATCATGCGGTTGGCGGTCATCACCACGCCGATAGGCGCGTGATGAAACGCGACGAGATTCTGGTCATCCTGCGGATTGCTCATGCGTATTTATACGATCTTGCGACTAAATTGCCCCACGCCCGATAATAGCGGCCAGCTTGCACCGTACCAAGGGCCTTGCGCCCACTGATGCGGAGGCACGCTGCGGGAGGACTGCCAACATCATGATCCGCGCGAACCGGCATAGCCGGTTGCGGCAACAGTGGCTGCTCCATCCGCGAGCGAACCCTTCCGGGCGCGCCGGTAAATTCGACGAGACCGGCCGCAACGTTGGCACTGATACGTCGAGCTTTGGAGGAATTGACGATGAAAAAGCTGTTCGCCGCAATGGCGATCACCGGAGCCGTTCTGGCCGCGCCCATGGCGGCTGCGCAGGACGGGCCGGCCAAGATCGCGCTGGTCCACGGTATTTCCGGATCACCGCTCGAAGTCTACTCGAAACAGACACATACCGGCTTCGAGCTCGGCCTGGAATACGCCACGAACGGCACCATGGAGATCAAAGGCCGCAAGATCGAGATCGTCAAGAAGGACACCCAGTTCAAGCCCGACATCGCGCGCTCGCTGCTGGCTGAGGCATACGAGGACGAGGACGTGATACTGGCCGTTGGCGAGACCTCGTCGGGCGTGGCGACGGCCATGCTGCCGGTGGCGGCCGAATACGAGAAGATCCTGTTGGTCGAGCCCGCCGTCGCGGACGGCCTGACCGGCCCGGACTCCAACCGCTACGTGTTCAAGACGTCGCGCAATTCGTCGATGGACATGCAGGCGCAGGCGCTCGCTCTCCAGCCGGACGAGAACCTATACGTTGCCACGCTGGCGCAGGACTACGCCTTCGGCCGTGACGGCATTTCGGCGCTGAAATCGGCGCTTGAAGGCACCGGCGCCAACATCGTGGCTGAAGAATACGTGCCGCAGCAGACCACCGACTTCACCGCAACCATCGAGCGGCTGTTTAACGCACTGAAGGACCAGCCGGGCCGCAAGGTGATCGTCATCTATGTCGCCGGCATCGACGCGATGACGCCGCTGGTGGCTGCAGACCCCGGCCGCTACGACATCGAGCTTTCCACCGGCGGCAACATCCTGCCGGCTCTGGTCGGCTACAAGAAGGTGCCCGGCATGGAAGGCGCGATCTACTACTATTACGAAGCGCCGGACAACGAGATCAACGACTGGCTGGTCAAGGAACACCAGGACCGCTTCGGCAGCCCGCCCGACTTCTTCACCGCGGGCGGCATGGCTGCGGCGCTCGCCGTCGCCAAGGCGCTGGAAACGGCTGAGAACTGGGAAACCGAAACCCTGATCGCGACCATGGAAGGCATGAGCTGGGAGACGCCGAAGGGCACGATGACCTTCCGCCCGGAGGACCACCAGGCGATGCAGTCCATGTATCACTTCAAGATCAAGGTCGACGACAGTGTCGACTGGGCCATTCCGGAGCTCGTGCGCGAGATCAAGCCCGACGAGATGGACATTCCCATCGGCCGGAACAACCAGGAGTAATAGGGCAATAGGTGAGTAGGGCAGTAAGGCAACAGGATAATTCCGCTTCGCCGTACTGCCCTACTGCCATAATGCCCTCTGTATTCCTCATGCTGGCCAAGATTCACGCTGATGCCCCACTCCCTCCGCACCGAGAACCTGACGATCCGCTTCGGCGGACACGCGGCGGTCAACGATGTCAGCTGCGCGTTTGAGCCCGGCGAACTGACGGTCATCGTGGGGCCGAACGGCGCCGGCAAGACGACCTGGTTCAACCTCGTTTCGGGTCAACTGAAGCCGAGTGCGGGCCGCATCTTCAAGGGCGATGTCGAGATCACCAGTCTGTCGCCCTCGGCGCGGGCCGGGCTTGGCATCGGCAGGGCATTCCAGCTTACCAGCCTGTTTCCGAAACTCTCCGTCGAGGAGAACGTGCGGCTTGCCGTTCAGGCCCGCCAGGGCGCGGGCTTCGAGATTTTCCGCCGTGCGGCCGCCCTGACGGACCTGCGCGACGCGGCGCGCGACTATCTCAGGCGCACGCGGCTCGAAGAGGTCGCGCACCTGCCAGCCGCCGCCCTGCCGCATGGCGACCAGCGCAAGCTGGAAGTCGCCATGCTGATGGCCATGCAGCCGGACATCTACATGTTCGACGAACCGACGGCCGGCATGTCGGTCGACGAGGCGCCGGTCATTCTCGACCTGGTCGCCGAGATCAAGAAGGACACATCGAAGACGATCCTTCTGGTCGAGCACAAAATGGATGTCGTGCGCGCGCTCGCCGACCGCATCGTGGTGCTGCACAATGGCGAGCTGATCGCCGACGGCAAGCCGGACGAGGTGATGGCGCAACGGATCGTGCGCGAAATCTATCTCGGCATCGGGCAGGAGGAGGAGGCATGAGCGACTTCATCCTGCGGCTCGACGATGTCCATACCGACATCGCGCAATACCGGATCCTGCACGGCATCTCCTTCGACGTGCCGGAGGGCGGCGTGCACGTGCTGCTCGGCCGCAACGGCGCGGGCAAGACGACGACGTTGAGAACCATCATGGGGCTGTGGCGGGCACGTACGGGCGCGATTGTGTTTCGCCATCACGACATCACCGCCCTGCGCACACCCGACATCGCGCGCCTCGGCATCGCCTACGTGCCGGAAAACATGGGCATATTCGGCGGCCTCACGGTCGAGGAGAATATGCGGCTGGCTTCAGCCACCGGCGCGTTCGACGACGACCGGCTGGGGCGCATCTTCGCCCTGTTCCCGGCGATGGAAACGTTCTGGGACAAGCAGGCCCATGCGCTTTCGGGCGGGCAGAAGCAGATGCTGGCCATCTCGCGAGCCATCATCGAGCCGCGCGAGCTGATTCTGATCGACGAGCCGACCAAGGGGCTGGCGCCGTCGATCATCAACGCGATGATCGAGGCGTTCCGCGAGATTGCCAGGGACACGACGATCCTGCTGGTGGAACAAAACTTCCACTTCGCCAAATCACTGGGCCGCGGCGCGACGGTGATCGATGACGGCCACGTCGCCTGGCATGGCCAGATGGCCGAGCTCGCAAATGACGAGGGGCTGCAGACGAAGCTGCTCAGCCTGTCGATGGCGGAGACGAACTGATGGAGGCGTTCGGCAACACATTGTCGCGTTTCGGCGGCGTCTATCTGCTGCCGGTCGCGCTGGCCGTCGTCGCCTTCGTGCTGATCGGCAATCCCGCAAGCTGGGTCACGCTGACCGCCGCCGGGCTTGCCATGGGCATGATGATCTTCCTGATGGCGTCCGGCCTGTCGCTGGTGTTCGGGCTCATGGACGTCCTGAATTTCGGCCATTCGGCCTTTGTCTCGTTCGGCGCGTTCATCGCGGCGTCGGTTCTGGCCGCGCTCGGTTCCTGGCTGACCGGATCGAGCCCGGCGCTCAATATCATCGCGCTCATGGCCGCCATCTGCGCGGCCACCGCGTTCGGCGCGATCTCCGGCTATTTTTTCGAGCGCATTATCGTGCGGCCGGTCTACAAGGACCATCTGCGGCAGATCCTGATCACCATGGGCGCGCTGATCGTGGCCGAGCAATTGCTGCTGGCGATCTGGGGCGGCTCGCCGGTGCCGGTCGCGCGGCCCGCAATCCTTGAAGGTTCGCTGCTGTTCGGCAATGTCGCCATCGAGGTCTACCGCATCTTCGCGTTTTTCCTCGGCCTTGCGGTTTACGTCGCCCTTCATCTTGTGCTCAACCGCACCCGGATCGGGCTTCTGATCCGGGCGGGCGTGGAAAATCGCGAGATGGTGGAAGCGCTCGGCTTTCGCATCGACCGGCTGTTCATCGGCGTTTTCATGGCGGGCTCGGCGCTGGCCGCGATGGGCGGCGCGATGTGGGCCGGCTACCAGGGGCTGATCACGCCGGCGCTGGGCGCCGAAATGCTGATCATCGTGTTCATCGTCGTCATTATCGGCGGGCTGGGTTCGGTCGAAGGCACCCTGCTCGGCGCGATCCTGGTCGGGCTGGTCGCCAATTATGTGGCATTCCTGATGCCCAAGCTGGCGCTCGCCTCCAACATGATCCTGATGATGGCCGTGCTCTTGTGGCGGCCCTACGGGCTGAAACCGGCGATCAAGGGGTAGCCGCGCAATGACCGCCCAGACGCTTCCCACCGCCACCGTTGCCGGGAAGGCCGCGACATCCAGAGCGCGAACCGGACGCATGATCGTCTATGCGATCGTCGGCGTTGTCGGGTTGGCGCTGCTGTTCGCGCCATTCCTGTTCCCCGATGTGCGCAGCCAGGAGGTGGCGGCGCGGATTTGCGTGTTCGTCGTGCTGGTCGCGAGCTACGACCTGCTGCTCGGTTACACCGGCATCGTGTCGTTCGCGCATACGATGTTTTTCGGTCTCGGCGCATATGGCACAGCGATCGCGCTGAAGACGATGGGGCCGGGCTTCGACGCCATCCTTCTCGGCGGTGCGGCCGGAGTGGCGTCGGCGCTCGTTCTGGCGATCCTGATCGGCCTCCTGTCGCTGCGCGTGAAGGCGATCTTCTTCGCCATGGTGACGCTGGCGGCCGCGTCAGTGATGATGGTTCTGGCGAGCCAGCTTTCAGATTTCACCGGCGGCGAAGACGGGATCACCTATCAGGTCCCGCGCATTTTCTCGCCCGCCGCCAAACTGCTTACCGACGGCGACGGCAAGGTCCTGCGCATCTTCGATGTGGCGATGAACGGCAAGATCGCGCTCTATTATTTCGTATTTCTGAGCTCGCTGGCACTGTTTCTGGTGATGGCGCGGATCGTCGCCTCGCCGCTCGGAACCGTGCTCGAGGCGATCCGCGAGAACGAATTGCGCGCCGAGGCGATCGGCTACAAGGTCGTTCTTTACCGGACTGCGATCTTCTGCATCGCCGCCGTCATCGCGGCGCTGGCCGGCATATTGCGGGCGATTTGGCTGAAATATACCGGGCCGGAAGTGGCGCTTTCATTCGCGATCATGATCGACATCCTGCTGATGGTGGTGATCGGCGGCATGGGCACGCTGGTTGGCGCGATCATCGGCGTCGTGCTGATGAGCCTGGCGCAATTCTACCTGAAGGACCTGATGCAGATCGCGGCCGACGCGACCGCCGGCATTCCACTCGTGCCCGACCTGCTCAACCCCGACCGCTGGCTCTTATGGCTCGGCGTGCTTTTCATCCTTCTGGTCTATTTCTTCCCCGCTGGCATAGCGGGCACATTGCTCGGCAAGGGCAGATCCAAATGATCCAGCCGAAATCGACTTATGTTCAAGCCGCAGGCTTCGAAATCCACGTGACCGAATGGGGTTCACGTGACCGCCCGGCTCTCGTGATGTGGCACGGGCTGGCGCGCACCGGCCGCGATTTCGACGAGGCGGCGGCGGCGCTCTCGGACACATATTTCGTGATCTGCCCCGACACGCTTGGCCGTGGCCTGTCGAGTTGGGCGAAGGATGCGGCGACGGACTATTCCTACAGGGTGTTCGGCGACACCGCCCTTGGCGTGCTCGACCACTACGGCATCGACAAGGTGCGCTGGGTCGGCACCTCGATGGGCGGGCTGATCGGCGTTACGCTGGCGGCCGGCCGGCTCAGGGACCGGATCACCCATCTGGTGATCAACGACATCGGGCCGGACATTCCAGAAGCCGGGACCGGGCGCATCGCGGCCTATGTCGGCGACCCGCCGGTCTATGACACAGTAGCCGAGCTGGAAGCGTGGCTGCGCAAGAACTACGCGCCGTTTGGCCCCAACAGCGACGCCTTCTGGCGGCGCATGGCCGACAATTCGGCAAGACGCACCGACGACGGCCGCATTACGGTCCACTACGACCCGCAGATCGTGACCCAGTTCACCCATCATCGGGCGGATCTCGACGTTTGGGACGAGTATGACGCGATCGCCGCCAAGACGCTCCTGCTGCGTGGCGCCCATTCGGACGTGCTGCCTGCGGATGTCGCCGCGCAGATGGTTCAGCGCGGACCGAAACCTCAACTTGTGGAATATCAGGGCATCGGCCACGCGCCGACGCTCACCACCAATGCGGAAATCGACCTTCTGCGCGAATTCCTGGCGAGCTAGATCAGTTACCGAGCAGGATATCGAGGATCGAGGTAACCCGGCTCGGCTTGGCGCCGAGCGGTGCGCCGGGCACGGGTTCGGGGGGGATCGATGCCGTGCGGTCGGCGGCAATCGCGGCGCCGATCTGATCATTCGCCGGCAATGCCTGCTGCATGCCGCCCGACCAACCGGGGAGCGCGGCAACCGGAATGCCGTCATGCGCGGCAGCCATGAAGTCATGCCAGGCCATCGCCGGAAGCGATCCGCCAGTCACCTTGTTGGTCGGCGAATTGTCGTCATTGCCGAACCAGACACCGGTGGTCAGGTTGCCCGTGAAGCCGACGAACCATACATCGCGCGAGCCCTGCGTCGTGCCGGTCTTGCCGGCCGCGGGCCACCCGAAGGCCGCCTTGCGGCCTGTGCCTTCCTCCAGCGTGCGCGACATCATCGAATTCATCATGCCGACGACTTGCGGATTGACGACGCGCGGGATGCCGCCGGTCCGGCGCTGCCACAGCACCTTGCCCTCCAGTGTGGACACCTTTTCGATGAAATGAACGAAGGGCCTGTAGCCGCCATTTGCGAATGGCAGATACGCCGCCGTCAGTTCAAGCGGGGTGACTTCCGAAGTGCCAAGCGCGATGGAAGCGTTGTTCTGAAGATCTGACTCAATGCCCATCCGGTAGGCGGCCTCGATGACGCTTCTGGGGCCGACCTTGCTCACCAGGCGGGCCGCTACGGAGTTGAGCGAGCGCGACAGCGCGAAGGAAAGCGTGACGTCGCCATAATATTTGTCGTTGAAGTTCGAAGGCGACCACTTGCCGATCCGCACAGGCGCATCCAGCACCATGCTCTGGGGGCTCATGCCGTGTTCGAGCGCGGACAAGTAGACGAAAGGCTTGAAGGCGGAACCCGGCTGGCGACGCGCCTCGGTCGCGCGATCGAACTGGCTGTTGGCGTAGTCGTAACCGCCAACCATCGCCCGCACTGCGCCCGTGTTGTCGAGAGACACGAGAACGCCCTGGCTGACCTTCAGCGTCTTGCCATTCTCGTCGATGAGCCGCCGGATGGTCCTTTCCGCCACCTTCTGGAGGCCGAAATCAAGCGTGGTTTCCACGACAACGTCGCCTGTGATCTCGCCGATCAGCCCGGGCAGTTCCTCCATCACCTTGTCGGCGACATAATGCTCGGCGCCCGTCCAGTAAGCCGCGGCGCGGGTTGCCGGGGCGCTCATCGCCGTCGTCATCTGGCCATCGTCGATCATCCCGGAATCGCGCATTGCCTGCAGAACGACCTGGGAACGCTGTTCCGCAGCCTTGGGATCACGCGCCGGCGAAAGCCGCGAAGGCGCCTTGAGCAGGCCGGCGAGCAGCGCTGCCTCCGACAGGGACACATCACTCGCCGGCTTGCCAAAATAGCGACGAGACGCGGCATCGACGCCATAGGAGCCGGAGCCGAAATAGACCCGGTTGAGATACATTTCGAGGACCTGGTTCTTGGTGTGCTTGTGCTCCAGCCACAGCGCCAGAAGCACTTCCTGCACCTTGCGCTCGATGGTGCGGTCGGGCTTGAGGAACAGGTTCTTGGCAAGCTGCTGGGTGATTGTGGAACCACCTTGCGAAATGTGACCAGTGGTCAGGTTCTCGAACAAGGCGCGCCCCATGCCGATCGGATCAATGCCGAAATGCGATCGAAACCGCCGGTCCTCGATGGCGATCACCGCTTCAGGGATATAGGGAGACATCTCGTGCAGGCCGACCGCCTGGCCTCCGGTCATGCCGCGATTGGCGACCAGCGATCCGTCGATCGAGACGATGCGCACATTCGGCGGACGATCGGGAATTTCCCAGGTCGTCATCGACGGCATCTGGGCGCCGTACCAAAGGACCATGCCCGTGGCGGCGATGCCCGCCCAAAGGCCGAGAACGAGGCACCAGTAAGTAGCGCTTTTCAGGAGGCCGAGCACTCCGCGGCCGCGTCTGCCTGAGCGGCGGCGCGAACGCGATGCCGTTTTGCGGCCGCCCGCCCTGGTCTTCTTTGCCGGACGACGCGGCGGCACAACCCGGTCCGCGTGGCTGACCGACATGCCGCCCATGCGCGCACGGCCGGGCGTGTCCAGCCTCGGCTCTATCCGTGTCCGGGGTCTATTCTTGCGCGCCATCGTATCCCTAATGCGGCCCGGAAGAAGCGATTTCGCCACCGGGCGCGTCCCGCCCGAAACCTAGACCCGGCGGTTTAAGGGTGCGTTAAGCCTGCGGCGCCAGCTGTTCGTTAACGAAAAGCCCACCAGCGTCCGGTTAGGCTGTCGCGGGTCCCGATTTTCGGGAAGGGAAATTGATGGCGGCCTCGGAAAAATCCCGCGTTCCCTGGGTCGATACGGCCAAGGGCATATGCATCATCATGGTGGTCATGGTTCACGCCACGCTGGGCGTGGAGGCCTATGCCGGAATGGAAGGCTGGATGGGCACAGTGGTGTCGTTCGCCCGACCGTTCCGCATGCCCGACTTCTTTTTGATATCAGGCCTTTTCCTCGGCCTCGTCATTGACCGGCCCTGGATGCGCTATATCGACCGCAAGGTCATCCATTTCGCCTATTTCTACGTGCTGTGGCTGACGATCCAGTTCATGTTCAAGGCGCCGGGAATGGTGCTGGAGAATGGCGCGGGCTATGCCGCCCACGAATATCTCAATGCATATTGGCAGCCCTTCGGAACGCTGTGGTTCATCTATCTTCTGCCAGTCTTCTTCGTCGTCGCGCGGCTGACCAAGACGTTGCCGAGCTGGCTCGTTCTAGGATGGGCGGCCGCACTTGAAATCCTGCCGGTGGAAAGCGGCTGGATTACCTTTGATGAATTTTGCTCACGCTTCTTCTATTTCTATGCGGGCTATGTGCTCGCGGCGAACATTTTCGCCATTGCGGCCTGGGCGCGCGCCAACACGAAATGGGTGCTGGTCCTGATCACGCTGTGGGCACCGATCAACGCATTTCTCGTGTTCACGCAGGCGCCCCAGAGTCTGCCGCCATATCTGCTATTGAACATCGGCAATGGCGGGGTCATTGGCGGAAAGGCGGGCGCGACCGGCGGCATAGCCGAACTACCCGTCGTCTCCCTGTTGCTCGGCCTGGTTGGAATCTGGGTGGTGATCAGCATCGCGTCGCTGATTTCAGACAAGCGATGGAGCGCATGGCTGACCTGGCTCGGCGCCCACTCTATCGTCGTCTACCTTGCCTTTTTCCTGCCGATGGCCGTCACCCGCACGGTCTTGCTGAAGACCGGGGTTATTGCCGACATCGGCACCATGTCATTGATTACCACGGTCGCCTCAGTCGTCGGACCGGTCGTGCTCTACGGTATGGTGAAATGGAGCGGCTACGGCGCGTTCCTGTTCGAGCGGCCGGATTGGGCGAAGATCGACAGGACCGCAAAACCGGGCGAGAAGCTGCTGCCGGCGGAGTAGCCGGTCAGCTATGGGCGAAGATGTCCTCTTCAGCCCAGCCCATCAGATCGAGCTTCGCTCGCGTGGGCAGAAAACGGAAACACGCATCCGCCTCCTTGGCCCGCTTTTCCCGCTCCAACCGCTCGATCAGCCTGTCGCGAAGCTGGTGAAGATAAAGCACGTCGGAGGCGGCGTATTCGATCTGTTCGGGGCTCAGCGTCTCGGCCGCCCAGTCCGATGATTGCTGGACCTTGGACAGGCTGACGCCGAGAAGCTCGGAGCAGATATCCTTCAGGCCGTGACGGTCGGTATAGGTGCGCGTCAGCCGCGATGCGATCTTGGTGCAGAACACCGGCTGCGGCATCAAGCCGAATGCGTTGTAGAGCACGGCCAGATCGAAACGGCCGAAGTGGAACAGCTTGGTGATCTTGCGGTCGCGCAGCAGGCTGACGAGGTTGGGCGCCTTCTTCTGACCCTGGGCGATCTGGATGACGTCAGCGGTGCCGTCGCCGGGCGATATCTGCACCACGCAGAGCCGGTCGCGGTGCGGGTTGAGGCCAAGCGTTTCGGTATCGATCGCCACGGCGTCCACATTGTAATTGTGCAGGTCCGGAAGGTCGTGGCGGTGAAAACGAATCGTCATTGGCGGCTCCCGCTTCATTTGTTCGCCTGATTAGCCGCATGCGCAACGCGGAGCAATGCGGCGCGGCGGTCGCTGTTATTTCGACACGGCATCCAGAATGCGGGCCCATGAGCGCTGCCCCTTGTGGAAGGACGTCACATTGTACTTCTCGTTGGGCGAGTGAATGCGGTCGTCATCAAGGCCGAAACCGACCAGCAGCGATTCCATGCCGAGCATGGTCTTGAAGTCGCCGACGATGGGAATGGAGCCGCCCATCGCGATTGTCAGCGCGGGCTTGTTCCATTCATCAGCAAGGGCGGATTTCGCCTTCTGCAGCAGAGGCGAATCGAACGGCATCTGGAGCGCCGGCCCGCCGCCATGCTTCTGAAACTCGACGCGGCAATCGCCCGGCACCCTCTCCTTCACGAAGGCGCGGAAGGCTGCACGGATTTTTTCGGGATCCTGTTGGTGAACCAGCCTGAACGAGATTTTGGCCGAGGCTTTCGACGCGATCACGGTCTTGAAGCCATCGCCCTCATAACCGCCGGAGATACCGTTGAATTCGGCTGTCGGTCGCGCCCAGACCAATTCAAGGACCGACCGACCCTTCTCACCGGCCGGCATCGAGAGACCGACCTCGCCGAGGAACTTCTCGGCCGTCATGCCGAGGTTCTCCCAGGACTGCTTGAGCTGGGCCGGAGTCTCCTCGACGCCATCATAGAAGCCCGGAATGGTCACCCGACCGGTTTCATCATGCATATCAGCGAGGATTTTCGCCAGGATGCGGATCGGGTTGGCGGCGGCGCCGCCATACATGCCCGAATGCAGGTCGCGGTCCGCCGCGTGAATCGTGATCTCCTCGCCGGTCAGCCCGCGCAGGCCGGTGCAGATGGCCGGCGTCTCAGCGTCCCACATGCCGGTATCGCAGACCATCGCAAAGTCCGCTTTCAATTCATCCGCATTGGCCTTCAGGAAGGGGTGCAGCGACGGCGAGCCGGATTCCTCCTCGCCCTCGAACAGCACCGTGATCTTGCAGGGGGGCGCGCCGTTGACGGCCTTGTAGGCGCGGCAGGCCTCGACGAACGTCATCAGCTGGCCCTTGTCGTCCGAGGAGCCGCGCCCGGTGATGACGCGCACGCCATCGACCTCCTTCACCGCGGGATCAAACGGATCGTCGACCCATAGCTCCAGCGGATCGACCGGCTGGACATCGTAATGGCCGTAAAAAAGCAGATGCGGCGCATCGTCATTCGGCCCTTCATGATGGCCGACCACCATGGGATGGCCTTCGGTGTCGCGCACGCTGGCGTCGAAACCGATCGATTTCAGATCGTCGGCCAGCCATTCGGCCGCCTTGCGGCATTCCGGCTTGAAGGCCGGGTCGGTGGAAATCGACTTGATGCGCAGCAGGCTGAACAGCCGCTGCAGGCTGTCGTCAAACTGACGGTCGATGGTGTCGAGAACGGATGAAACTGCGGACATGGAGGCCTCTCGGAACGAATTTCCGGGAGCCTATCGGCGCACGCCTGGAACGGAAAGGGATTTGGGCTTCTGGACCAGTCAAAAAAGTGCCGCCGTGGTGGAGGGGGGAACCACGGCGGCCTTACTTCAAACTCGGCGGCAGCCCGGAGAGGGGGATGAGGCTGCCGCCTATTTATGTCCGGGTAGGCGGGGGACGGGCCTATGTCCGGACCCGGCGAAAATTGCCGATGCATAGGATTTGTGGTTCCGATCGTGGCGATTCAAGGGCACGAACATTACAGTTGTGTAACGAAGACGTGATGGTTTGCACTGGGCAACTTTCCCGACTTGTTCGTAACGGCCGTCAAGGTGCGACTGAACCGTTTTAGCCGTCTTTCCGGCGCGTGAAGTCCAAAACAAGGCTGGCACAAAACCAGAGAGCAAACATGAAGACAAATCCGGTCGTGGCGCGCTGAAACGTCATTTCGTCACGCCACATGAGGATCACCCAGAAGCAGCCCCAAACAAGCGCATGCAGGGCGTGGCGCTCCAGAAACGGGAATGTCCATGGCGTCCGGGATGCTTCCGATACAAAGGTGAGTTTCACACCACGGACGGCCAGGAAAAAGAGCGGGGCCGCCGCTGCTTTCGCGAAGACCAGCGACCAGGGATCGTACCAGTGGGCGGAGCCCCAAACCACCACCGCGACAAGCGCGATTCCAATCCCGTATTCGATCCATCTGTTGTAGCTGGGCATGGCAATCTCCCCCCTCGAATGACCAGAGTAAGTTCCATGGCAGCAGGGGCAAGTTTTGCGGGCTGAATGGAATGGACAGTCCGCGACCGGCAAGGTACCCCTTCGCCCATGGCAAAAGGCGATCATCTCTTCCTCGTCGACGGTTCCGGCTACATCTTCCGCGCATACCACGCGCTACCACCGCTGACCCGCAAATCCGACGGTTTGCCGGTGGGAGCGGTGTCCGGTTTCTGCAACATGCTGTGGAAGCTGATGCTCGACGCGCGCAATACCGATGTCGGCGTCGTGCCTACGCATTTCGCGGTCATTTTTGATTACTCCTCGAAGACATTCCGCCATGAACTCTATCCCGAATACAAGGCAAACCGCTCCGAACCGCCGGAGGATCTGGTCCCGCAATTCGGGCTGATCCGGCAGGCGACCAAGGCGTTCAACCTGCCCTGTATCGAGATGGAGGGTTACGAGGCCGACGACCTGATCGCCACCTACGCGCGGCTCATGACCGAAAATGGCGGCGAGACGACTATCATCTCCTCCGACAAGGATCTGATGCAACTCGTCAACGATCATGTCGACATGTACGACCCGATGAAGGACCGCGAGATCGGCATCGCGGAGGTGGTCGAAAAATGGGGCGTTCCGCCCGAAAAAATGATCGATCTGCAGGCGCTGACCGGCGACTCCGTCGACAACGTCCCCGGCGTTCCGGGCATCGGTCCGAAGACGGCGGCGCAATTGCTCGAAGAATTCGGCGATCTCGACGGTCTGCTGGAGCGGGCGGGCGAGATCAAGCAGCAGAAACGGCGCGAAAATCTGATCGAGCATGCCGAGAAGGCGCGGATTTCGCGCGAGTTGGTGCGGCTCAAGATCGACGTGCCGGTCAGCGAGCCGATCGACGAATTCGTGCTGCAGCCCCCTGAAGGACCGAAGCTGGTCGGGTTCCTTAAGGCGATGGAATTCTCCACGCTGACACGGCGCGTTTCGGAGGCGACCGGCGCCGACGCCGGGGAGATCGAACCGTCGGTGGTCGACGTGGAATGGGGCGCGTCCGCGCATGGCCCGGATGTGGGATCGGCGAGCGTCCGTCTCGATTCCGGTGGCGACAGCGCGGTCACTCCGACCGAAATCGTGGCCGGCGCGATCGTGGAGGGCGAATTCACGCCGTCCGCCCTTGCCACGAAACGGGCCGAGGCAATCGTCGCGCAACACGTTGACAGGTCAGGCTACGTCACGGTCCGCGAAGTCGCGGAACTGCAGAAGTGGATCGCCGAGGCGAGCGAACTCGGTTACGTCGCGTTCGACACCGAGACAACTTCGCTCGACCCGATGCAGGCCGAGCTTGTCGGGTTTTCTCTCGCCACGCGGCCCGGACGCGCGGCGTACGTGCCGGTCGGCCACAAGAACGGGGCTGACGACCTTCTGGGCGGCGGACTGGCCGACGGTCAGATACCGGTTCGCGACGCATTGGCGGTGCTGAAGCCGCTGCTTGAGGACCGATCGGTCCTGAAGATCGCGCAGAACCTGAAATACGATCTCGTCATCATGAACCGGCACGGCATCGACGTTGTAAACTATGACGACACGATGCTGCTCTCCTATGTCAGCGACGCCGGCACCGGCGGTCAGGGCATGGATGCGCTTTCGGAGCGGTGGCTCGGCCATACGCCCATCCCGTTCAAGGAACTGACGGGAAGCGGCAGAAGCATGGTCACCTTCGACATGGTCGATATCGAAAAAGCGACCGCGTACGCTGCCGAAGATGCCGATGTCACGCTGAGGCTGTGGCTGGCACTTAAACCACGCATGGTTTCGAAGGCGCTTGTGTCGGTCTATGAGCGGCTGGAGCGCCCTCTCGTGACCGTTCTTGCAAGGATGGAACAGCGCGGAATCTCAGTGGACAGGCAGATCCTGTCGCGGCTGTCGGGCGAGTTTGCGCAGGGCGCGGCCGCGCTGGAGGACCAGATATTCCAACTCGCCGGCGAGCGCTTCACCATCGGCTCGCCCAAGCAACTCGGCGACATATTGTTCGGCAAAATGGGACTGCCTGGCGGCACGAAGACCAAGACGGGCCAGTGGTCGACCTCGGCGCAGGTCCTGGAAGACCTTGCCGCCGCCGGCCATCCGTTGCCGCGCAGGATTGTCGACTGGCGGCAGCTGACCAAACTGAAATCGACCTACACCGATGCCCTGCCCGGCTACATCCATCCGGACACCAAACGCGTCCACACCTCCTATGCGCTCGCCGCCACGACCACCGGCCGCCTTTCATCCTCCGAACCAAACCTGCAGAACATCCCGATCCGCACTGCGGAGGGGCGCAAGATCAGAACCGCCTTCATCGCGGCACCCGGTAACAAGCTGATCTCGGCCGACTACAGCCAGATCGAGTTGCGCGTGCTGGCGCATGTGGCCGACATTCCGCAGCTCAGGCAGGCCTTCGCCGACGGCATGGACATTCACGCAATGACAGCGTCGGAGATGTTCTCGGTGCCGATCGAGGGCATGCCGCCTGAGGTACGCCGGCGCGCAAAGGCCATCAATTTCGGCATCATCTACGGGATCTCGGCCTTCGGGCTCGCCAACCAGCTCAGCATCGAACGCTCCGAGGCCAGCGACTACATCAAGAAGTATTTCGAACGTTTCCCGGGCATCCGCGACTACATGGAATCCACCAAGACATTCTGCCGTGACAATGGCTATGTGGAGACCATTTTCGGCCGGCGGGCGCATTATCCCGAAATCCGCTCATCCAATCCCCAGCACCGCGCATTTTCCGAACGGGCGTCGATCAACGCGCCTATCCAGGGCTCGGCGGCCGATATCATCCGTCGCGCAATGGTGCGCATGGATGCAGCACTCGAGAACGCCGGGCTGAAGGAAACGCGCATGCTGTTGCAGGTGCATGACGAGCTGATCTTCGAGGCGCCGGACGCGGAAGTCGAAACCGCCATGCCGGTGATTGTCGAGATCATGGAAAACGCGGCGATGCCTGCCATTTCCATGGCCGTGCCGCTGCAGGTCGACGCGCGCGCCGCCGACAATTGGGACGAGGCGCATTAGGCCGGAATGTCACCGCTCACCCTGGACTACTTGCCGACCCTGCTTTCCTTCGCGCTCACCTCATTTCTGATCGAGCTCACGCCCGGGCCGAACATGACCTATCTGGCGCTGGTCGCTTCCTCCGATGGCCGCCGAGCCGGATTCGCGACTGTCGGCGGTGTGGCGCTTGGCCTGGCTGTCATAGGCGGGCTGGCGGCGGTCGGCGTGGCGGAACTGATCCAGGCGTCCTCGCTCGCCTATGAGGGCCTGCGCTGGGCGGGCGTCGTGTTTCTGCTCTACCTTGCCTGGGACGGCTGGCGTCAAGGCTCGGACGTCGTGAGCTCCGTGGGCCATTTGCGCGGACGCTACTTCACACGCGGGCTGGTCACCAACATTCTCAATCCGAAAGCGGCGGTGTTTTATATCGCCGTGCTGCCGACATTCGTCGAGCCGGCCTATCCGGTGATGCAGCAGACGGTTCTGCTGACCGCGATCTATGTCTTGATCGCGACGGCGATCCACGCCGCCATCGTTGCCGCGGCGGGTGCGCTGGAACCGGTTCTCAACAATCCGCAGCGTGAGAAAGTCGCACGGCGCGCACTATCGCTGCTGCTGGCGGCAGTCGCGATCTGGTTTGGCTGGTCGACCACACGATCGCCGTGAAATCTCCGAAACATCGCCTCGTTGCGCTCCCCACTCCCGCCCCATTCCTGTAGAAGCTAGGCATTGGGTATCGACGGGCTTGGGAGCTTTTCATGAAGATCGGCAGTTGCATTCGCGTTCTGGCGGCAGCGTCCGCGCTTTTTGTCGGCGGCACAATTGTTACGGCCACGAATGCGGAAGCGCGAACCAACCGCGCCGTGCTGGTCGCGGTGACGAAATACCCGAACGTGCAGGGCGCCGATCTCGTTGGGCCCAACAACGACGCGCAGCTCGTGCGCGAATTCCTCACCACCCGCGCTCCGGTTCCGTTCGCGCCAGAGAATGTAACGGTGCTTGCCGACGATCTGGACGGCGCGACAGCCTCGCCCACGCTCCAGGCCATTGTCGACGCCCTGGCCGGCGTGGCAGACAAATCGGAACGCGGCGATTTCGTCTATCTGCACTTTTCCGGTCACGGCATCCAACAGCCGGCGGCGGATGTGACTTCGGAACCCGACGGGCTGGACGAAGTCTTCCTGCCGGCCGACATCAAACCGTGGGTGGACCGCAGCCGCGGAATTCCCTCCGCATTCCCCGACGACGATATCGGCAAGGCGGTGCAGGCAATCCGGGACAAAGGCGCGTTCGTGTGGATCGTCATCGACGCCTGCCACTCGGGCACTGCAACGAGGTCGCTGGACGGCGACGTGACCTATCGCAAGATCGACCCCGATCAGCTTGGCATTCCGGGCAGCGCCTTCAAGGAAGCCGTGGACGACGCCGGTTGGGCAAGCCGCAGCGTGGCGCCGAAGGAGAGCCGCGCGCTGGCTCTTTACGCGAAAGAAGCCACCGACAATCACGATGACAGTTCGGCGACCGGCGCGGAATCGATCGTTCCGGGCGGCATGGTCGCCTTCTTTGCCGCGCAGACGGTGGAAACCACACCCGAAATGCCGCTGCCGCGCGGCGCGGAGGATGCCAGGAAACTCGGGCTGTTCACCTACACGCTGTTTTCCAGGATCGCGGAGAATCCCGCGCAGAGCTACCGTCAACTCGGCCAGAGCGTGATGCAGGAATATGCCGCGCAGAACCGCAGCCGGCCGACGCCGCTTTTCGAAGGCAATCTCGATACGCCTGTATTCGGCACCTCTGGCGGGGCGTTTGTCCAGCAATGGAAGGTGACGGTGGAGCCGAACGGGATCACCATTCCGGCCGGCTCGCTGCACAGGCTGACGCCCGGCACCAAGCTGGCGCTGCTCAAATCTCCGGCCGACGCAATCGAAGACGCAATCGGCTATGCCGAGGTCAGCTCCGCCGAAACGCTGACAAGCAAGATCGCCACCGTCGCGGTCGACGGCAATGCCCGGCTTGGCGCCGGGAACATACCGGAGAGCGCCTATGCGAGGCTCGCCGAAATCAGCTTCGATACCCAGCTGGTGGTGTCGCGCCCGACCGCCAGCACGGAATTCGCCGACAAGGTCTCAGAGGCCAACAGCCTGCTGGACGCGATCGTGGCGAACGAAGACGCGCCGGTGAAGATCAAGGTCGTCGATCCGGGCGACAGCGCGGACATCAGGCTTGCCGTGCTCAGCGAGCAGGAGGTTGCCCTGCTTGTCGCCGATGCAGGGTCGGGAGCGCAGTCGGCGACTGTCGGCAGCCGCGCCGCGATCAGCGACGAGCCGCGCCTCTGGTTCCTGCCGCCAACGGCAGAGGTGTCGCTGACCGAAGGCCGGCGCCCGCCATCGATCGGCTTCGCCGGCAGTACTCCGGACGGGCTGCAGCAGGAGGTTGCCGATCACCTGACGCGCATGTTCCGGGCGACGAACCTCGCCCGCCTCGCGGCCGCGAACAATTTTGATACAACCGAGTTCGTGGTGAATTTCAATATCAAGCGGGCGGGGGCGGGCGAAAGCGAACGTCTCGAAACCGGGACCATGCCGCTGGTTCATCCGGGCGATCAGGTGCACCTCGAGGCGCATAACAGGTCGGGCCGGCCGGTCGACATCAACGTGCTTTATGTCGGCAGCGACTATTCGATCGGGCACATGTACGCCGAACGGCTGCATGACGGCAGCGATGTGGATGAAGCGCTGCTTGAATTCAACGACACCAGCTATGGCGTGGAGCGCATGATCGTCGTGCTCACGGAAGGCAGCGCGATCACGACGACCGAAGATCTGGGCTTCCTGGAACAGGAGGGCGTTCGCATGATGACGCGATCGGCCGCCTATCCGGAAGGCTTTTCCGGCCTGCTGCGCGATATCGGCAGCGCACCGGCGACGCGCGGGGCCATGAAGCTCGGCAAGTCCCCCAGAGCCAAGGGAGCCGTGCTCATCTTCCCGCTCGAAAACATGCCGCCGGGCTGACAAGCGATCCGGCGGGACTTCGCGCCCAGCCGGCGACTGTTCAAAAGGATGCGCGACCGCTAGTGTCGCGCGACCGACCGATCCAAGGCCAAGTCAGGGCCGCAATGAACGGATGCATCATGGTGACGAGACAAATAGCTGTCGCCATTTCGATCATGCTCGGCGCGGCGCAAGGGGCGGCCACGGCCGACGGCGCGTGCGGGCTGTGCGCCAAGTCGGTCGTCGTCAATTCGGCGCTGGCCGGCTGTTTCCTTGAAAAGTATCCGCTGTTGAGCGCACGTTCGAGCAGCGCCGTCGCCATCAATCTCGAGGATTGCGAGCAGGAACGCAGCGTGGTGCCGGCCTTGCGCGGACCGAATACCTCGGGCGCGGAACCCAGCCGCAAATTCTTCCTGTCGCTGTCGCAACTCGCATGCCTGAAACAAAAGCTGGAAGAACCGGGCATCGACCTCGATCCCTCCGCGCAGATCGACCTCGGAGACTGCTGATGGTCAATCTTGGGCCCGCGGCCGCCCAGCGGATGGAAAGGCAAGCATCGCAGACGGAGCCAGACGCCGATCTCCAAGCCGCAAGCGCCGACGTGGCCAATCCGTTTCGGTCCAAGGACTGGCGGATATGGACCTATACGTGGTCGGGCTTCGCGGTTCGGGTGCTCATTATCGTCGGCGGAATTTTCTCGGTCCTGCAATATCTGGATACGCGCGAGGAAAACCGCGTCGAGCGGACATTGCAGCTCATCGAGTTGTGGGAAAGACCCGAATATCAGGAAGCGCAGAGGGCGATAAGCGCACGGCTCGATGCGCTCAACGCGCAGTTCGCCGAACTTCTCGACAAGAACGCAACGGCGGATGAGCGCGCCGTCTACTTCGACAGGATCGGCGCCGCCGCCATGCAGCCTGACGGCGGCGCGATGCCCATCGCGGAGTTCCGGACGCAATTTGACCGCATGCTCTATTTCCTCAACCGCATGGCCTTCTGCGTCGACGGCAATCTTTGTTCGAAGGACGTCGTGGACGGCTATTTCGGTGACTTCGCCCGGTCGTTCTGGACCTATTTCGGTGGCCTCATCGACGAACAGCGAAGCGACGTCGCGCCGAACTACGGCGCGCCGCTGGAGAAATATGTCGAGAGCCTGAGCAGGTAGCGATGGCCTCGGCGCTCTATCACGACGCATGGCATTCACGCTTTCCGTCCCTACAAATCCTGCCCGGCGCTTCTCAAGATGATTGAGGTCGACAAGCTGTCCTTCACCTATCCGGGCGCGGCAGGGGCCACGCTGGAGGGACTGAACTTCACGATCGCGCAAGGTGAGGTGTATGGCTTGCTGGGCCCTTCGGGCGCCGGCAAGTCGACCACGCAGCGCATATTGATGGGCCTGCTGCCGGGCTTCAACGGAACGGCGCGCATATTCGGTCAGCCGATCGGCGCCATGGGACGGGCGTTCTATGAGCGCATCGGTGTGAGTTTCGAACTGCCGGCGCTCTATCTCAGGCTGACGGCGCGCGAAAACCTCCAGCTGTTCGCCTCGCTTTACGACAGTCCGACGCGTGACCCGCTGGATGTGCTCGCACTCGTGGACCTGGACGATGCCGCCGATCAGCGCATCGAGACCTTCTCCAAGGGCATGAAGATGCGGCTCAATCTGTGCCGCGCCTTGCTGCACGATCCCGATCTGCTGTTTCTCGACGAGCCTACTACCGGTCAGGATCCCGCCCGCGCCCGAATGACCAGGGCGCTGATCCTGAAGTTGAAGGCCGAGGGCAAGACGGTATTCCTCACCACGCACAACATGGCCGAGGCGGGAGAAGTCTGCGACCGGGTCGGCTTTCTGGCGCATGGGCATATCCCCGTTACCGGGACGCCGGAGGAACTGAAACGCTCCTATGGCGAGCGGGTCGTGGATGTCACCACGCACGGAAACAACGCGCTCGAAAAGGCGACCTTCCCGATGGACGGGATCGGCAAAAACGACACGTTCCTCAAGCTGATCGCAGGGCGCGAGGTTGTATCCATGCACACTCAGGAGGCCAGCCTCGACGATGTGTTCATCAGGGTCACGGGTGTCGAAACGGGAAACCGGGCATGAGCGCACGCCTTGCGACGCTTATCGGTCTCGATGCGCGGCTGCAGTTTCGCTACGGCGTCTATTACGCCTATGCCTTCGTCATCGTCTTCTATGCGCTGATCATTTTCTATGCCGGCGACTGGTTGCCTGCCTGGGCAATCGGGGTCGTGGTCTATACCGACCCGGCGGTCGTCGGGTTCTTCTTTCTCGGCGCGTTGATGATGCTGGAAAAAGCCGAAGGCGCACGTTCCGCGCTTGCCGTCACACCGGTTTCGTCAGCCATCTATCTCTGGTCGAAGGCGATTACCCTGACCGTGGTTGCCGTCATCGCAGTGACGGTGATCAGCAGCCTGATCCACGGCGGCGTGAACTGGACGCTTCTGATCGTTGCGACCGCGCTCACCTCAATCCAGTTCATCGGCATCGGCGTCCCGATCGCGCGGCGATTCCGAACCGTGACATCCTATCTGATCGGTTCGGCCGGCCTGCTCGTCCCGGTCGTCTTGCCGGGAGCGCTGGCGCTTTACGACCCGATGCCGACCTGGGCGATCATCATACCGGCCGCCTCGCAGCTGAAGCTGATCCTGATCGGCCTTGAATCGGGTACGGCCTCCGCGCTGGAAATCGCGGCGATGTTGTCGGTCGCCGCCCTGGCCGCAGCGGCAAGCGTATGGTGGGGCATCCGGGATCTCGAAAAGGAGCTTGGGCGCAAATGAATTTTCCCGGCGTCTTCGCGCCGCGGCGCTTCGGCAGGCTGTTCGCCTCCGACGCGATGAATGTCAGCCGCGACCCGACGCTCATGTTCGGCACATTGCTGTCGATCATGCCGGCGATCGCATTCCACTTCGGCGCAGAGGCCATGGACCGGGCGGCCGTTGCGGCGCTCGGCCTGGACCTGTTGTCGCGCTATGTCGCGCCAGTGGCGATATGTTTACCGGCGTTCATCATCGGCTGGGTCACAGGATTCCTGTTTCTGGAAGATCGCGATGATGGTCCACTGCTGGCGGTCGACGTCACGCCAGTCGGCAAGGGCGGTATCATGACCTACCGCATCACGGTCGCCGCCATACTCGCCGTCGCCGTTACTTCCATCGGAGCGCCGATCATGCTCCCCGAAGCGGGCTGGCCGATGTGGGCCTTGCTTTCAGTTCTCGTCGCCATGCAGGCGGTTGCCTCCGCGCTGGTGCTGCCGGCGCTGGCGCGCAACAAGGTCGAAGGTCTGGCGATAACCAAGCTCACGAACATAGTCGCGATCGCGCCGCTGCTGGCTGTCTTCCCGTCTCCGCTGCGCTATCTCGGCGGCATCGTCCCCACGTTCTGGGTCGGGGAACTGCTGGGGCTTGCGGGTACGTCATATCTGCCGCTGCCGGCGATCATTATGCTGGCGCTCACCACGCATCTGGCGGCGGTCATCTTCTTCTACCGGCTTTCGGAGCGCCGCGCTGGCTGAGCCAAAAAGAAAGGGCCCAACGGGCCCTTTCCCATTCCCCACAACAGTACGCCTCAGCCGTTCGCCGCCGCAACCGCCCGCTTGGCCATCACCGCGATCAGGTTGGCGCGGTATTCTGCCGAGGCGTGGATGTCGCTCATCAGGTCCTTCGCGGGGACCTTGACGCCTTCCAGCGCGGATGCGTCGAACTTCTTCGACAGGGCGGCCTCTATCTCCCTGGAACGGAACACGCCGTCGTCGCCGGCGCCGGTGACGGCCGCCTTCACACCCCCCTTGCCCTTGGCGACGAACACGCCGGTCATGGCGTAGCGCGAAGCCGGGTTGGGGAATTTCGAATAACCGCACTTGTCAGGCACGGTGAAGGTCACGGCAGTGACGATCTCGTCATCCTTCAGCGCCGTCTCGAACAGGCCGGTGAAGAACTTCGCCGCCGCCAGTTCGCGCTTGTTGGTGACGATCGTCGCGTCGAGCGCGAGCAAGGCGGCAGGATAATCCGCTGCCGGATCGTTATTGGCGACCGAGCCACCGACTGTGCCCATGTGGCGCACATGCGGATCACCGATATGCGCGGCGAGATGGCAGAATGCCGGACAGGCCTTGGCCAGCTTGGCGTCCGTGGCCACCTCGGCATGGGTCGTGCCGGCGCCAATAGTGACGGTCTTGCCCGACACTTTGACGCCCTTCAGTTCCTTGATGTGGCGCAGGTCGATCAGGTCCGACGGCGCGGCCAGCCGCTGCTTCATGGCGGCAATGAGCGTCATTCCGCCGGAGACGAACTTGCCGTCATCGGCCTTTTTGAGAAGCTTCGCGGCGTCGGAGACGGAGGAAGCGCGGTGGTAGTTGGTCTGGTACATCTGGGTGTCCTCCTCAGTGCCTCGTCGCGGCTTTCAACGCCGCCCATACTTTCTGGGACGTCGCCGGCATGGTCAGGTCGTTGTTGCCGATCGCATCGGTGATCGCATTGATCACCGCCGGCGGCGAACCGATCGCTCCGGCCTCGCCGCAGCCCTTGATGCCAAGCGGGTTGGACGGGCACGGCGTGTTCGAGGTCGACACCTTGAACGACGGCAGGTCGTCGGCGCGCGGCATGGTGTAGTCCATGTAGCTCGCCGTCACCAGTTGCCCGGAACCGGGATCGTACTGGCAACCTTCCAGCAGCGCCTGGCCAACACCCTGGGCGATGCCGCCATGGACCTGGCCCTCGACGATCATCGGATTGATGATGTTGCCGAAGTCGTCCGCCGCAACGAACTGCACGATCTCGGTGTCGCCGGTTTCGGCATCCACCTCGACCTCGCAGATGTAGCAGCCGGCGGGGAAGGTGAAGTTGGACGGGTCGTAGAAAGCGCCCTCCTTCAGACCAGGCTCCATGCCCTCCGGCAGATTGTGTGCTGTATAGGCGGCCAGCGCCATCTGGAACCAGGGCACCGACTTGTCGGTGCCGGCGACTTTCAGTTCGCCGTTTTCAATGACAATGTCACCCTCGTCGGCCTCCAGCAGGTGCGCGGCAATCTTCTTGGCCTTGGTTTCGACCTTGTCGAGCGCCTTGACGATGGCCGACATGCCGACAGCGCCGGAGCGCGAGCCGTAGGTGCCCATGCCCATCTGAACCTTGTCGGTATCGCCATGAAGGATGGACACCGAATCGATCGGCACGCCGAAACGGTCGGAGACAAGCTGGGCAAATGTTGTTTCGTGGCCCTGGCCGTGACTGTGCGACCCGGTCAGCACCTCGATCGTGCCGACGCCGTTGACGCGCACTTCGGCACTCTCCCACAGACCGACGCCGGCGCCGAGCGACCCGACCGCGGCCGACGGCGCGATGCCGCAAGCCTCGATGTAGCAGCTCATGCCGATACCGCGCAGCTTGCCCGCCTTCTTGGCCTTGGCACGGCGTTTGGCGAAGCCGTCATAGTCGGCGGCCTTCATCGCCGCGGTCAGCGAGGCCTCGTAGTCGCCGGCGTCGTAGTTCATGATGACCGGTGTCTGATAGGGGAACGAGTTGATGAAATTCCTGCGGCGCAGTTCGGCCGGACTGATGCCGACTTCCCGCGCGGCCGTCTCCATCGTGCGCTCCAGCACATAGGTGGCCTCCGGCCGTCCGGCCCCCCGATAGGCGTCGACCGGCGCGGTGTTGGTATAGACCGCCTTCACGTTGCAATGGATCGCCGGGATCACATACTGGCCCGACAGCAGCGTGGCGTAGAGGTAGGTCGGCACCGCGGAAGAGAAGAGCGACATGTAGGCGCCGAAATTGGCGATCGTGTCGACCTTGAGCGCGGTAATCTTGTTGTCCTTGTCGAGCGCCAGCTTTACCTCTGTCACATGATCGCGGCCATGCGCGTCGGTGAGGAAGCTTTCGGTGCGGTCGGCGACCCATTTGACCGGCACGCCGGATTTCTTCGACGCCCACAGGCAGACGATCTCTTCGGGATAGATGTAGATTTTCGAGCCGAAGCCGCCACCGACATCCGGCGCGATCACGCGCAACTTGTTTTCCGGAGCGACATTGTAGAACGCACTCATGACGAGGCGCGCCACATGCGGATTTTGTGACGTGGTCCAGCAGGTATAGTGGTCCTCCGCCTTGTCGTAATGGCCGAGGGCGGCGCGCGGCTCCATCGCGTTGGGAACCAGCCGGTTGTTGACGATATGCATGGTCGTCACATGGGCGGCGTTCCTGATCGCCTTGTCCGTGGCGGCCGCGTCGCCAATCTCCCAATCGTAGATCAGGTTGCCTGCGGCCTCGGGATGAAGCTGCGGCGCGCCATTCTTGAGGGCCGAAACGGCGTCGGTCACGGCCTTCTTTTCCTTGTAGGTGACGTCGACGGCTTCAGCCGCATCGCGCGCCTGTCCCTTGGTCTCAGCCACCACGATCGCCACCGCGTCGCCGACATAGCGCACCCGGTCGACCGCCAGCGGCGACCAGGCGCCCATGTTCATGGGCGAGCCGTCCTTTGAATGGATCATCCAGCCGCAGATGAGATTACCGATGCCGTCGGTCCTGAGCTCCTTGCCGGTAAGCACGGCGATGACGCCTGGCATCTTCTGCGCCGCCTTGACATCGATCTTCCTGATGTCGGCATGCGCGTACGGGCTGCGCACGAAAGTGGCATGTTTCATTCCCGGCACGACCATGTCGTCGACATAGCGGCCAGCGCCGGTCACGAACCGGCGATCTTCCTTGCGCGCCACGCGGGCGCCGATGCCTTCCATACCCATGTCGAATTCCTCCCGAAATTCGTGAATAATGAATGGGAAAATGGTGAATGGTCGAAAGGCGGCCCTGCCCGGGCCATTCACCATTCACTGTTCACCATGCACTACGCCGCTTTCTTCGCCTTGCCCTTGCCCTTCGCCATCGTTTTCGAGGCGGCAAGGATGGCCTTCACGATGTTGTGGTAGCCGGTGCAGCGGCAAATATTGCCCTCCAGCTCGGCCCGCACGGTCTTTTCGTCCAGGCCTTCGGGATGACGGTTGATCATGTCCACCGCCGCCATGATCATGCCGGGCGTGCAGAAACCGCATTGCAAGCCGTGATGTTCCTTGAAGGCGGCCTGAACGGGGTGCAGATCGGCGCCGTTGGCCAGCCCCTCGATCGTCACGATTTCAGATCCGGAAGCCTGGGCGGCCAACAGCGTGCAGGATTTCACCGCCTTGCCGTCCATGTGGACCACGCATGCGCCGCACTGGGACGTGTCGCAACCGACATGGGTACCCGTCAGCCCCTGGTTTTCGCGCAGGAAATGCACCAGCAGGGTGCGGTCCTCAACGGCCCCGGAAACCTTCCGGCCGTTCACGACCATTGAAACCTCAGACATGAATCCTCCTCCGAATGCCTTTGCCGCACAGTCATCACGCCCGAGCGCGGCTTTGGTACGGTGTGAGATTAACGCAGCGCGGGCAGGAGTCCATGGCCCCACCCGGCAATTGAATTCACAAGTCCATTACGGCAGACGGCGCGACACATATCCCGACACGGCATTGTCCAAGTCTCCGAAGCGTCGGGACAATGTGACGCTTGATCTCCCAATGCGGAGCGGCTATCACGCGCCAGCTTCGGCGGAGCCATGAGGCTCGCGCCGTGCGCCGCATTAGCTCAGTTGGTAGAGCACATCATTCGTAATGATGGGGTCGTTGGTTCGAATCCGACATGCGGCACCACCCTGTCCTCCCATTTTTGTAGTCTCCACGCACTTGGTCGCCGTCACGAAGGGTGCGGCGATGCCCATTCACAATTCGAGGTTATGCCAGCGTCGCCCCACGAAGACACAGTCCATCCGATCGATGGACCAGATTCAGCAGCTTCATGTTCGTGCTTCCATCACACCATCGCTTTCGCCAGACACCAGTTCAAGCGGACAACGCTTTTGAACAATCCCGAGCGGATATCGGTCGGCATATGGCGGCAGCTGTGCCAGCAAAGCTTCGGCAATCGAAACGCCCAATTCATGGAGCGAAACACTGAAACAGGTAACGGCCGGCGCAAGGAAACGCACGGTTGGTTCGTCGCGAAATCCTATGACCGCGAGGTCGCGTCCCGGTGTGAGGCCCAGCTCCGCCAGCCGTCGATACATGCCGATCGCGGTCACTTCATATATGAGCAGAATCGCGGTTGGCGGCTCGTCGAGGCCGAGCAGCTCGTCAACGACCCCATATCCGGCAAGTTCGTTGCGCTTCGTCTCGAACACGAGCCCGGGATCGAAACTCAACCCGTGCCGCTTGAGCGCGGCAAGGTAGGCTTCCTTGAAGATCACGCCAAAATTGACGCCCCCATACGGCACCGTCACCGCGATGCGCCGATGGCCCAGCGAAACGAGCCGATCGATGGCGGTTGCCACGACCCCCTCGAAATCGAGATCGACCCACGAATAGTCGTGGCCCGACTTGCTCCGGCCCAGAGTCACGAACGGGATCTGCGCGGACTGCAGAAGATCGATACGCTTGTCGACGCGCTGCGTGGAAGCCAAAATCATCCCGTCGATCACGCCGCGAGCCACAAAGCGCTCGAGGTAGGTGCAACGGTCCTGGTTGGTTGGACAGGGCAGCACGAGAAGGTCGAGGCCGTGCTGTGCGAGCACGCTCTGGACGCCGTCGAACACGCCCATGAAAAAGTAGTCGCTGCTGGCGGCGGTTTCCTGATCGAGCTCGATCATGAAACCCACCGATCGCGTGGTGCCCTGAGCCAGGGCGCGGGCCGCCTGATTGGGCGCGTAGCCGAGCCGACGCGCGGCTTCCAGAACTTTGCGCCTGGTCTCGTCGTTGACGTCGCGCTTGCCGTTGAGCGCGCGCGAAACCGTTCCGGTCGAAATCCCCAGTTCCTGGGCCAGTCGCGCTATGCCTCGCATGTATCCCTGTCCGCTCCCGGGGCCTGTCGGGTATGTCTGTTGACATGAAAAATACTCGATGTATAGTTTCGTAAGCGCTTACGGTACTCTCGTAATCGCTTACGCACCAACCGCAAGCGTTTACGATTGACACCTCGGGAGGAGGCCGACTTGGGCAAAAGAGCCATCCTGGTGGGTTGCGGCAACATGGCCGCGACATGGGTGAAGGCCCTCAGAGAGCCTGTCCTCGCCGGGCGAATAGAGATTGCGGGGCTTGTCGATATCAACCTGTCGGCTGCGGAGCGGCTGCGCGACGACTTCGACCTCACTGACGCTGAAGTCGGAACTGATCTCGACGCGATGTTGTCCCACGTAAAGCCGGACATTCTCTTCGACGTGGCGGTGCCGTCGGCGCGGCAGGACATTGTCTGCATGGGCCTGCGGCACGGATGTCACGTGCTCAGCGAGAAGCCTATGGCGACTTCGCTCGATAGCGCGCGGCAAATCCAGGCGGCGGCTGCCCGGGCCGGTCGCATTTTCGCGGTCGCCCAAAACCGGAGGTTCAAGGAGGGCATTCGCCGCGCCCGCGCAGCGGTCGAAAGCGGCGTCCTTGGGGACATCAACGCCATTCATTGCGACTTCTTCGTCGGCGCGCATTTCGGCGGCTTTCGCGACGTCATGCAGCACGTACTGCTGCTCGACATGGCAATCCATACCTTCGATGCAACTCGGTTCGTGTCGGGGAAAGAGCCCGTCGCAGTCTATTGCCACGAGAGCAATCCGGCCAGCTCCTGGTACGCGCACGGGTCCGTCGCCAATGCGATCTTCGAATTCAGCGACGATGTCATCGTCACATATCGCGGCTCATGGAGCGCCGAGGGCGCCGATACCAATTGGGACTCGGCCTGGCGGATCGTCGGGTCCAAGGGCACGTTGCTGTGGGACGGCGAAGTGTCCTTCATCGCCAATTTGGTAGACGGGGACGATGGCTTCTTCCGGCCTCTCAGGCAGGTCGATGTACCTTCGGCGCCTGATCCCCGACTGACCATGGGACACGCGAGCGTCATCAGCGAATTCCTTGATGCCATTGATGCCGGCCGCGAGCCGGAAACCAGCGGCAAGGACAACATCAGGAGCCTCGCGATGGTCTTCGCCGCCATCGAGAGCGCAGCATTGCGCCAGCGTGTTCTTGTCGAACCTCAGGCGACCCTCGCCGAACGTCAGGAGATCACGTGAGCAATCCGGCCAAGTCCATCCGCATCGGCACGATGATCAACGCAACCGGCGGCAACGCCGCCGAGCGGATCGTTGAACTGGCCGCTCTCGAATTCGAGAGTTTCGAACCGTTCTTCTGGCAGACGACAAACGGACAGGATCTGGCCGAACTGGGCAAGCGTAGCCTCGATGCCATCGGCAATCGCGACATCACGATCTCGACCATCGGTATGTTCGGCAATCCCCTCGAAGACGGCGAATTGGACCTTGAAACATTGAGGGGCTGGAAAGATTGCATCGACAACGCCCACCACTTCGGCGCTACGTGCGTCGCCGGTTTCACGGGCCGTCTCCGCGGCAAACCTCTCACCGAAAGCCTGCCACGCTACAGGGAGGTATGGAGCGAACTCGCCAAACGCGCCGCAGACAAGGGCATAAAGATTGCATTTGAAAACTGCGCGATGAACGGCAACTGGCAGACCGGCGACTGGAATATCGCCCACAATCCGGACGCCTGGGAACTGATGTTCAATGAGACGCCGGACGACAATGTCGGGCTCGAGTGGGAACCCTGCCATCAGCTTGTCTACCTGATCGATCCGCTGCCGCAGATTCGCAAATGGGCGCACAAGTTCTTCCACGTCCACGGCAAAGACGCGACGGTCCGCTGGGATGTGATCAGCGAACACGGCATCTTCGGCAAATTCCCTCACGTGTTCATGCGCACTCCCGGCTTCGGCGACAGCAACTGGACCGACATCATCAGCGAACTGCGCTTGGCCGGGTGGTCGGGCTCGATCGACATCGAAGGCTGGCATGATCCGGTCTATCGGGACGCGCTCGAAATGACGGGGCAGGTGGCAGCACTCAATCACCTGAAACAGGCACGAGGGGGCAATTTTGTGAATCTGACCGCGCAATACGAGGGAGGAGACCCATCGTTGAACCGTGATCAGTGATCAACGGTGCCGGCCATTGATGTGGTCGGCACACAACCGTGCGAGAGCACAAAAAGGGAGGAAATGATGACAATTGCCAGGACCACTTTGAAGTCTCTAAGCGCAGTCGCGTTGGCGTCTGTCGCGATCGCCTCGTTGGTAACAACGTCGGGTGCCGAAACGCTGCGCGACAATTGGTGCAGCGACGTCAACATCCGCTTTTTCGCTGGCGGCGCGGAAGGCGACGCATTTGCCTCGATCGTCTACAATGGCGCGGTGCAGGCAGCTCAGGATACCGGAGCCAAAGTCGATTACGTATTCTCCGGCTGGAAGGCCGAGATGATGGTTCAGCAGTTGCGCGAGGCCGTCGCAGCCAAGCCGGACGGGATCGCCATGATGGGCCATGCTGGCGAGGCGGCGATCATGCCTCTGGCCAAGGAAGCCTATGATGCCGGCATCAAGATGATGTACCAGAACGTCCCGCTTCCTGCGGTCACCGCCAAGTATGGCGGTGGCTATGTCGGCGCGCAGCAGGGACCTCAGGGCGCCGCCCTCGGCGAGGAAGCGGTTCGTCGCTTCGGCCTGGCGTCGGGCGACGATGTGATCGTTTTCGGTCCCTTCGACCAGCAACCGGAGCGCTACATCCGCGAGGGCGCCACCGCCGATGCTCTGGAGGCAGCGGGAATCAAGGTTACGCGGATGCCTTCGCCGACGGAATGGGCGGCCGATCCCAATCTGGCGATCCCCATTATCACGGCGTCTCTTGCCAGCAATCCGAATATCAAGGCGATTGTCTATCCGGGTGGACAGCTTCTGGGCAATGCGCCGACCTACATGAAAGCGGCTGGCAAGCAGCCGGGCGAAATCGTTCAGATCGGTTTCGACACGAGTCCGCAAATCGTCGCGGCCTTCAAAGACGGTTGGGTGCAGCTCACGGCAGACCAGCAGCCGTTTCTGCAAGGCTACATGCCGATCCTCAGCCTGTGCCAGCAGGTGGTTTACGGTCTTGCGCCCGTCAGCGTGGATACGGGCGCCGGTTTTGTGACCCCGGAAAATTATGAGGCGGTAGCCGACCTGGCCACGGAAGGCCTGCGCTAGGCCTCAAACTGTGCCGTCCGCACCAGCGGACGGCACGCACCATGCGGGAACCGCCATGACCGAGCACATAATCGAACTTCGGAACATCACCAAATCTTACGGCACCATCTACGCTTTGGGGGGCGTCAGCCTGCATGTCGACCCTGGCGAGGTGGTCGGATTGCTAGGTGACAATGGCGCCGGCAAATCGACACTCATCAAGATTCTCGCGGGCGTCATCAAGCCAACGTCGGGTGAAATTCTCGTCAACGGCAAGTCCGTCAGCAGTTGGAGCCCGGCGCGTTCCCGTGCCGCGGGAATTGAGACTGTTTACCAGGATCGCGCGCTTGCCGTGCAGCAGTCGATCGTGCGCAACATATTCATGGGCCGCGAATTGGCCGGCCCGCTTGGGTGGCTCAATCTGCGCAAGCAGGTTGCGGAAGCTGAACGCCTCATGCGCGAGATCGGCTTCACCTCGAAAGTCTTTTCGCCCAATTCGATTGTCGGCCAGCTTTCCGGCGGAGAGCGGCAGGGCGTTGCAATTGCCCGTGCCATCCTCAAACAAGCCAATCTGATCGTTCTCGACGAGCCCACGACGGCGCTCTCGCTGACCGAGACGGCCAAAGTGTTCCATTTCGTCCGGCAGGTACGCGCGTCGGGCCGGTCGATTGTCTTTATCGGCCACAATATCCACCACGTTTATGACATCGCCGAGCGTTTCGTTGTCATCGATCGCGGTTGTGTCGCGATGGAGAAGAAGAAGTCGGAAGTGGGTTCCGCACAGGAGCTCATCGAGTTCATGGAAGATGTCGCCAGACCGCAGCAGGTGATGGCAGGAGAAACGGTCCGATGACAGATATTTCCAAGGCCAATCACATCGTCGCCGAGGAGAGGCACCCCGCAGAGCGGCCGTTCAGGCGATTTGTTCTCGCCAATCGGGCGGCGCTGGGATCACTGCTCATCTTCGTGCTCATGATGCTCGCCTTCTTCATTGCCGAGCCATCGGTGTTCTCGAACTTCGGACTGTACGTCGCGGTCATGACGACGCTTCCCGTGGCGCTCTTTCTGGTCGCGCCACTGGTCTTCGTCGTAACGTCGGGCGAGATCGACCTGTCGTTCCCGGCAGTCATGGGGATGGCATCTCTGGCGTTCGCGGTCGTCGTTCAGGCCGGTATTGACCCGTTCCTGGCGATCGCGGTCTCGATCGTGTTCGGCACCCTGCTTGGTTTCGGGGTCGGCGCCCTGGTTGTTTATGGCGGGCTTTCCTCGCTGGTGGCGACGCTTGGCGTGAACTTCATGCTGCGCGGGGTCATCCTGATCGTCACCAATTCAAAGTCGATCGCCATGCCGGAACTCTCCGACAGCCTGGCCTTCAAGCTGTTTTCCAGCAAGGTGATGGGAGTCCCCGTGCAGATGTTGTGGGCGCTGGCGTTCGTTGCATTTTGCGCGCTGCTCTACAATCGCCACCGCTTTGGCGCCCATGTCCACGTGGTCGGCGACAATCCCGACAGCGCGAATGAAATGGGCATCAATGTCAAATGGACGCGCGTCAAAGTCTTCGGCTTGATGGGCCTTGGAGCAGCGCTGGCCGGCATATTTTCGACGATGATCAATTTCACCTGGTGGCCGACGTCTGGAGATGGCTACTTGCTTCCCGTTATCGCTTCAGTGTTTGTCGGAGGCACGCCGCCTTGGGGTGGCATCGGCACCGTCATCGGCGGCGCGATCGGCGCGCTCACCGTGTCATTCATCCAGACAGGGGTCGTGGGGGTCGGTCTGTCGGGCTTCTACGTGCAGTTCTTCTACGGGCTGATTATCATCCTGTCGCTGTTGGGACATCGCTGGAACCAGATACGCTACCGGTAGCCGGCCGCGTCCAGAGGCCGGGCAAGCCATCGAACAGCCGGGAAGGACGCTACTTCTTCCGAGGTGCTGTGCCTTGTGCCGGTGTCAGGCCGATACCATTGGCGAAAACAGTTACGGGAGCCGTCGCCATTCGCGAGCACCTGACCAACATCGAAGCCCTGCTCGGGAAGCGGAGTGCGCCGCTGGATGAATATCATGACAGCTCCGACCAGCGCGAAAATGTAGATCGAAAACGGCAGCCCGAAGAGATTCCCGGATCCGATGAATGAATATGCCGGTTCGTTGCGGATCAGGTGCTGTTCGGGACCACCAAGGATCAGCGCGGTGCCGCGCACGATGCTGAGCATGGCCAGCGTCACGATGATCGGTGGAAATTTCAGAAAGGCGATGATGACGCCATTGCAGAACCCGACCAGTGCGCCGGCCGATAGTCCAGCCAGTATGACAATCGCCAGCGGCAGGTCCGCCTGCAGGCAGAAATAGGACACCAGACCGGCGATTGCGAGCACCGGGCCGACCGCGCCCAGCCAATGGGTTCATTCTGACACGCACCGGCCCGCCGACAAAACATTTGCGGCGCTAAGTCAATATTCTGACGACGGACAATTGGCGGGGGCAAGAAGCACGAGAGTGCCGTAACGATCAGGAAATAGAGCAGTACAAGCGCCCGTGGAACAAACGTTCGCGGGCCGGTCCAACGATTTCATCGCTCCTGCCCGGGGGAAGGCGAAGTCGCCGGTTTCAAAGCCGTTCGCGCGGATTTGGCTGCGGTTGTGCTTCGCCTTTCACAATGCGCCGCGCCGAACGTTCGGCGCCGCCTCTACTGCGCGACATATCCGCCGTCTATCGGAATGTTCGCGCCCGTCACAAAAGAGGCTCGCGGCGAGCACAGCCATACGATCAGCTCGGCCACTTCCTCCGGTTTGCCGATGCGCCCGATCGGGTGCAGCGGGTCCATCATTTCATGGGTGGACTGTGTTCCGCCCGTCGACTGTTCGGCCAGGGAGTCGAGCATGCGTGTGTCGATGCCGCCAGGGCAGACCGAATTCACGCGGATGCCCTGTTTTGCATATTCAAGCGCTGCGTTTTTGGTGAGGCCGTTCACCGCGTGCTTGGAAGCCACGTAGGGCGACAGGCCGGGAAATCCGATGAGACCGGCGATCGATGCCAGATTGACGATCGCGCCGCCGCCATCCTTCAGCATCTGGTTGATCTCGGCCTTCAGGCACAGGAAGGTGCCCTTCGCGTTGACGTTGATGATCCTGTCGAAATTGTCGTCCGGCTGTTCGGCCAATGGCGCGATCTTTCCCTCGATGCCGGCATTGTTGCAGGCACAATCGAGCCGGCCATAGGCATCAACCGTCTTGGAGATGAGGTTCTCCACCTCTGCGGCTGACGAAATATCGGCCCGGACGAAGATGGCATCCCCGCCATTCTTCTTGATCATCGCGGCGGTTTCCTCACCGCCTTTCGCATTGACGTCCGAGACGACGACCATTGCGCCTTCCTCGGCGAACTTGATCGCTGTCGCCCGGCCGATACCAGCGCCGGCGCCAGTGACGAGTGCGACCTTTCCAGCAACCATTGGCATGATCATTCTCCATCGATGCGGAATTGACCACACGAGCTTATCGGCGTCTCCGTATTCGGCATTGATGCAAGTCAAGTATGGTGAAATCAGCGCCAGTTCTCGACCAGCGCGCGCAGGAGATCGGCGCGGCTAACCTGGCCGACAAGCCGCCCGTCCTGCAGCACCGGGAAGCGCCGATAGTGACTGGCAAGAAACTTCTCAGCCGCCGTCACGATGTCCATGTCCGCATCGAGCGTTTCAACCGGGCCGCTCATGTAATCAATGACGGCGCCACCCCATTCCTGATGGTAGCTGGCGTTGAGGGCCGCCTTCAGGCAGTCCTTCTTGGAAAGCATCCCGACAAGCTCGCCTTTTGCATCGACAACGGGGGCGCCGGATATCCGCCTTTCCAGCAGCATCTCCATGGCGTGCAGAACTTCCATCTCGGGCGTCAGCGTGATCAGCGCAGTCGTCATGTAGTCACGGATTTTCGGTCGCTCGGTCATTGTTCCGCGCCCGCTGCTTCACGCTGCCCACATGACGCGCACTGGGCGCCCTTGATACAGGCGACACCGCCGCACGAACCCCTGATCGGCTCACGCCCCATGATAACGCCGAGCGACAGGCCCAGAATCGAGAGTGCGAGAACAGCCAAGGACAGGAGTATCGTTTCCATAGTCCGCTCCTAAGTGAGAATCCGGTCAGCGAACCCGCCGGTCATGATCTCTCGAACGCCGGCGTTTTCGCGAACAAGAAACAGCGCAGGCAGCCCGCTCCGTTGAGCGAAGTCGGGTCCGGCCCTGGACCCCATCGCAAACAGCGCCGTTGCCATGGCGTCGGCCTGCATGCCCGTCGGCGCCAGAACCGAAACCGAAGCGAGGCCCGCATCCGCCGGCCACCTTTCATGCGGGTCGATAATGTGGCTGTAACGGCGGCCGCCCGTGACGTAGCTGTTAACGCGGTCGCCGGATGTCGCCATCGCGTCGCCAGCCATCGCGACGATCCGCTGCAATGCCGGCTCGACCGTTTCCGGCCGCTCAACGCCGACCTGCCATGCCCTGCCCGCGGGATGGCGGCCGCGCGCCGCAACCTCGCCGCCAACCTCCAGCAGATAGTTTTCCACGCCCGCCCGCTCGATCCCATCCGCCATGCGGTCGAGCGCATAGCCTTTCGCAATTCCGCAGAGGTCGAGCGTCAGATCCGGCAGAGCCTTCCTCACAGCGCCGGCGCGAACCGAAATGTCGGCGTGGCCGCCATTTGACCGTCGCGAGATCGGGCCGAAACCAAACTGGCCGACGACGCCGCCCATCGTCGGATCGAAGGCTCCCCCGGTGACACCGGCGACCCGCAGCGCTTCCGTAACGACGTCGCAGGTCTGCTGCGAAAGTGCGAACCAGTCCGTATCGTTGCTTGCATTGAAGCGTCCGATCTCGGAGCCCGGCCGGAACGGTGACATCGCCGCATTGACGGATGCGACGACCCCCTGAAGGGCGGTGGCCAGTGCCTGAAGGTCGCTGCCGGCCTCGATGACGGCGCGCCATGTGGCGCCGAATGCCGGTCCTTCAACAACTGCCACGCTGGAGGAGGCGGCGGCGACCGGCCGTACAAGTGCCAGACTGCCTGCACCAGCCAGCAACGCGCGACGTGTTAGGTTCATGGTCTAGCTCCCGAAATCATCGTTGAAGATGCTGTCGCCATCGACGCCGGCATCATCCAGTATGGCCAGAACCGCCTTGATCATCAGCGGCGGTCCGCAGAGATAGTATTCGCAGGCTTCCGGTTCGGGATGATCCTTCAGGAATCGCCGTTGCACGACGTCGTGGATGAAACCGGTCTCGCCGGTCCATTCGTCTTGCGCGGCCGGATCGGACAGCGCCGCTGTCCAGCCGAAATTGGCGTTCGTCGCGTGTTGCCGGTCGAACTCCTCGCTGTAGAACAGGTCGATCTTGCTGCGCGCGCCGTACCAGAAACTCATCTTGCGATCGGTGCCCACGCGCTCAAGCTGGTCGGTGATGATCGCCCTGAGCGGCGCCATGCCGACGCCGCCGCCGATGAACACCATTTCCCTGTCCGTTTCACGCGCGGCGAACTCGCCGTAGGGACCCGAGACCTCGACACGATCGCCCTCGCGCAAACCGAAAAGCCATGACGAGACGATACCCGGAGGCGTGCCGGGCATGTTGGGCGGCGGCAGCGCCAGCCGGACCAGAAGCACGATGCGGCCGCTGCCGTCTTCCACCGTGTTGGCGATTGAATAGGCGCGCGAGACGGGTTCGGCGCTGGTCGACGTGATGGCCCCGAAGCTCTGCTTCTCCCATGCCGCCTGATGTTCGGAAGCGATCTCGTAATCCGCATAGGAGAGCGCATATGGCGGGGCCGTGACCTGCACGAAGGCGCCGGGCCTGAAGTCGAGCGTCTCGCCTTCCGGCAGCGCCAGAACAAGCTCCCGGATCAGCGGCGCCACCGTTCGGCTCGACACCACTGTGCAGCGCCATTCCCGCGCATTCAACATGGCATCGGCAACACTGAGCGCAATGTCGCCACGCACAGCGACCTGGCAGGCAAGCCGCGCGCCTTCCGCGATCTCGCTCCGGGAAAACAGCGCCTTCTCATTGGGCAGGATGACGCCGCCGCCTTCCGTGACCTTCACCCTGCATTGGCCGCAGGTGCCTGCACCCCCGCAGGCGGAGGGTACGGCGATGCCGCCGTCATTGAGCGCGCCCAGCAGCTTTTCGCCGAGTTTGGCAGTCAGCTTCTCCTGGCCGTTTACGACGATGTTGGCCAAGCCCGACGGCATCAGGAACGAACGCGCGGCCAGCACGGCGATGACCAGCGCCAGGACAATGACGACGAAAAGCGCGCTGCCGAGAAAGACCTCCGTCATGGCAGTTGCACCCCGACGAACGCCGAGAATCCCATCGACATCAGGCCGGTAACGATGAAGGCCATGCCCAGTCCGCGCAGTCCGGCCGGCACATCCGCATAGCGCAACCGTTCGCGGATCGCGGCGAACGCGACGATGGCGAGCGCCCAGCCCGTTCCGCTTCCCAGCCCGTACACCACGCTTTCGCCGAAGCTGTATTTGCGTTCGACCATGAACAGGCTGCCGCCCAGAATGGCGCAGTTCACGGTGATCAGCGGCAGGAAGATGCCGAGCGCGCGATGCAAGGCGGGCGCGAAGCGATCGAGCGTCATTTCGAGGATCTGCACGATCGCCGCGATGACACCGATGAAGCTGATGAATTTCAGAAAGGTGAGGTCGACGTCCGGCAGGCCCGCCCATGCCCAGGCGCCCTCGATGAGCAGCGCCTCGAAGATGATTTGGTTGACCGGAACGGTGATGCCTTGAACCACGATCATCGCGATCCCAAGCCCGACTGCGGTATCGACCCGCCTCGAAACCGCCAGGAAGGTACAGATGCCGAGGAAGAAGGAGAGCGCCAGGTTCTCCTCGAAAATCGATCGGAAGAAGAGATCCGTCATGGCCGCCCCGCGGTTTCGGGCGCGCGGGTCGCGAATTCCGGCTTCTCGATCTGGGCTGGCTTGATGCTGCGGATAGCCCACACCAGTAGGCCGATGATGAAGAATGCACTCGGCGCGAGCAGCATGAGGCCGAGCGGCTGGAACCATCCGCCGGCCTCCACCGTGGGAAGGACGGGATAGCCAAGCAGGTTGCCGGTGCCGAACAGCTCGCGGATCGTGCCGACAAGCAGCAGGATCAGGCTGTAACCCAGCCCGTTGCCCAGCCCGTCGAGAAAGCTCGGCCATGGCGGATTGTGCATTGCAAAGCCTTCGGCCCGGCCGAGCACGACGCAGTTGGTCACGATCAGCCCGACAAAGATCGACAGGCGCTGACTCATTTCGAACGCATAGGCCTTGAGCATCTGGTCGGCGACGATGACCAGCGAGGCGATGATGGTGATCTGAACCACAAGGCGGATCGAGGACGGGAGATGCCCGCGAATCGAGCTGATGACCAGGCTGGAGCTGGCCATTACAGCGGTAAGCGCAGCACTCATTGTCAGCGCCGTCGCCAGTGAGGTGGTCACCGCAAGCGCCGAACAGATGCCGAGGATCTGCAGCGTGATCGGATTGTTGTCGATGATCGGAGCCGTCAGATGGCGCAGATTGCCGCTCGTCATTTCTGGCCCTCCTCAGCCTTAAGGTGTTCGAGGAACGGGCCGAACCCCCGCTCGCCCAGCCAGAACCGGACGAGGTTCGACACGCCCATGCTGGAACGGGTCGCACCGCCGATCGCATCGACCTCGAACGGCCCCTCGGCCGCGCCGCCCTGAACAGCCGTGATGCCGACCGCGCCGGTATCATCGGCGATCTGCTTGCCCTGCCAGCGATCCTGCCAACCGGCGTCCGTGATGCGCGTGCCGATGCCCGGCGTCTCGCCCTGTTCGTAGATCGAAAGCGCGGCGATGGTGTTGAGATCGCCCTCGAGCGCGAGATAAGCGCGGATGGTGGACTGGTAGCCGGATCCGTAGACCGGCAGCACGGCAAGGACGAGCCGTTCGCCTTCGCGCAGGAGATAGGCCGGGGCATGGTCGGGACGACGGCCGATACCCGCGACGTCCGCTTCCGCAGGGAGCGGTGTGCTCGCCTCCGCATTGGACTGCGCGGCGGCATAATCGAACTGCGCGGGATCGATCTCGTCCGCGATAGTGCCGGTGTCCAGTTCGATGATCACCGTTTCCAGCGTGTCCGCACCGGTTTCGCGCAGAATGTCGGCCATCCCGGGAAGCGCAGCGATCATATCGGCCAGGCGCGTTTCGCGCTCGCGCTGGAGATTGGCTTCCTGCAACGGCCTGAGTGTGACCGCGGTGAGTGAAACCGCGGTGGCGCAGAACAGAGCGACGAGAAACGCCACCCCGAGCGTCTTTACCCGGCTGTCATTGGGCAGCGCGAGGAAACGACTCCACAGCCTGACAGGATTGAGCTCAGCCACGGCGGCGCCTCCGCCTTACGTTGAGCCAGATGACTCCCTGGTCGATCAGCGGTGCCAAGATGCCGGCCAGCAACGCGGCGAATATTATCGCCCGCAGCGAGCCCGGATCGCCGCCCGATTGGCCGAAGACAACGACAAGCATTCCCGCCAGTAGTCCGTACATCCAGCGCCCGGCGCTCGTGGAGGCGGCCGCCACAGGATCGGCAATCAGGAAAATGCACGCGAAAACGAGCGTCCCGCTGAGCAGGTGCGCCCAGCTTGCGCCCTCGCCCGCGATCATCAGGCCAGCACCGGCGCCAAACACGACGCCCGCGACAACGCGCCAGGAAACGAGCCGGACCAGAAGCAGCAACAGCCCGCCAACACCCGCGGCGATGGCCAGAGTGCCGTCTCCGTGCCCGAGCAGTTCGCCGGGAAACGAGAACATCAGGAAGGCGAGCGCGACGACGACGGGATTGAGGAAATTGCGGCCGCGCCCGCCGAAGATTTGCTCGCCCATCACCACCCCGAAGGTGAGTGCGAGCGCCTGCTGCCAATAAGGAACCGTATCCGGGATCAGGATCGCGAAGACGGATGCGGTGACGATCCAGTCCCAACCAGGCTGCCTTCGACGGAAGTGCGCGAAGACAAATGTCCAGACCAGCGTGACGGCGAGGGCCAGCGCCAGCACCGGAAGCAGTTCGGCTGCCCGGCCTACAAGCGAAACACCCAGTGCCGGCGCCAGTGCGATGAGAAACACCAGAGCGACCCTGTTGTGGTCCCATCGGCCAAGCACAATCCGCGCGCCTGCCGGGTGCGGCGCTATTGCAGACTGATTGCGAACCGTCTCGTTCATTCCGTCTCTAACTCATCCAGTGCCTGGCGAAGCAGCGCACCATAGTCAGCCTGACCGGGGCAGAGATGGGAAAGCAGGGTGACATCCTCTTCGACGAGTTCGAGGCAACCAAGCCTCTCGGCGGTCTCTACATCGCCGATGCTCAGTGCGCGCATCAGCGGCACCGGCAGAATGTCGAGAGGCATCACCTCATCGAGCGACTCGATCGGGATAGTCGGGCCGGTATCCGCGCGCGGCATCCATCCGAACACCGCGCCAAGGGTCGAGCGCGGCATGACCGGCCTTCCTCGCGGCAGAACCGTCACCTGCGTATGATAGCGTCCGAGATAAGCCGCCTCGCGCCCCGACAGGACCGAACCGGAGACAGGACGCACTGCCCCGTCGAGCGTTTCAGCCGCAACCAGTTCCTCCAGGCTCGCGCCCATGCGGGTCCTGACCAGCCCGGGCTGGCGGACCCCGGGCCCAGCAAGCGCGACCGTGCGCTCCGTCCACAGTCGCCCGGTCTCCAGAAGATGGCCGATTGCGGCGACATCCTGATAGCCAACGTGCCAGACTGTCCGTCGGGCGGATGCCGGCATCAGATGATGGATGTGGGTTCCCGGTAACCCCGCCGGATGCGGCCCGGCGAACGTTGCGGTCCTGACCGCTTGGCTCTCAGACGCCAAGGCAATGCCCGGCGACTGGCAGACGAACACGGAGCCATCCGTTAGCAAGGTCAGCGCTTCCACCGCACGCCGGAACTGCGGCAGGTGCGGTTCGAGGATCACGGCAGCATCGCCCGTCAGGGGATCGGTTTCGAGCGCCGTAACGAAGATCGCAGCCGGAACCGCCACGGGATCGGGCACCCGCCCGAAGGGCCGGGTGCGAAAGGACGTCCACAGCCCGCTTCGCTGAAGGAGATCGCGCAAGGCATGGCGGTCCGTGGCGCCGGAAGCAGGCCCCAACGTTTCGAAATCGTCGCCCTCGATGCGGATGACGAGACTGCCGATCGTTCTGCGCGGTCCGATGTCGATCCGCTCGACAACACCCGCGGCAGGGGCGGTGAAACATATCTGCGGCCGCTTCCGATCCACGAACAGCACCTGACCGGCGCGAACCCGCTCGCCCTCCGCGACCCGGTAATCGGGCCGGATGCCGGGATAGTCCTCTCCAAGAATCGCGACGGACGCCGCGCTCTGGCCGTCCCGCAGCCTTTGCTCGGGCGCGCCGCCGATTGCGATGTCCAGACCTTTGCGGAATGTGAATTTCATCGAGTCTCGCCGCCGGCTGGGGGTTGCATATCGTTTCGCGCGCACTCCGCGCTTGGCCGAACCACCTGACGTGTAGCGCGCTATCTGTCGGAGCGGCTTTGCGCTCGATCAAGGTCGGCGCATCTACTCCTGCTGCGCGACGCAACTGACCTCGGCCGTTTGACGAAGATCAATGTGCGTTGCAGGTTGAAATGGGAGGAAAAAGAAATGTGCACACGATTTCAATGGCTGATTCCGGTTTTCTTCGCGATGCTCATCGCCGCATCGGGCGCGAGCGGGCAAACGCTGCTCGACATTCACAAGAAAGCCGGGGTTCCCTGTACGGCTTGCCACAGCGAAGAGCCGCCGGCAGTCGCCGCGCCAAACGAGATATGCGTGGCGTGCCACGGAACGAAACTTGAGGACAGCGACGCCGAAAGCGCTTCGCGACCCGATCCGCATCTTTCACTGCAGCTTGAACCCGGCGAAATCCCGCCCTGCACCACCTGTCACGCTGTGCACGGGAGCGGAGACTGATCGCGATGAGAAAGAAACGTGTTTGAACACGCGATAGCCAGACCGGTTGCCAATTGGCTCCGGCAACGAAAAGGCGTTGTAGGAGCACCGGGGTCGATGGGGCGAGAAAAAGCGAAGCCTGTGCCGCCTGCGCGCGATCACGTGCAAAACCGGACCAGCCCCCTGCACAGCTGGTTGCTCGGCATTATCGCAACCGGATTCGTGCTGGTTCTTCTGGTCGAGGGCCGAAGTTTCCTCATTCCACTTGTCGTGGCGCTGCTTCTGTTCATCCTGATCACGGCGATGATCGATTTCGTTGCGGCGCTGAAATTCGGTCCATTTCGCGTTCCGGTCTGGGCCGCCACAGTCGCGACAGTCGTGATCCTCGCCGCAACGCGGCGCGCCCTGCTCTCGATCGTTTCGCAACAGATGGCCACCGTGCCCGAACGCGCGCCGGCCTACCTGGATCAAATGCGAAGCATACTGATTGAATCCCTGTCCTGGCTGGGGCAGGACACGGCGAATTCCGTGATGTCGGCGAACCAGGATGTGGATGTCGGCTCCTATCTTCGCACCGAACGCCTCACACAAAGAAAAACCCCGTCTGGCGCGATTCTTGTGGGCGCCGTCAGCATCGCCGTTGCGGTGACATGCCCGTCGTTTTCGCAAGACAGCGCAGGCGGGGAACGTGGCGCGGCGGTCGTGGATCAATGGTGCCGTCTGTGCCATCTCCGCGTCGACGAACGGCCCGATCCCGCCATGGCGCCACCGTTTGAGGAATTGGTCAAGCGCGTTGGCCGGGACCGGGCTTTCTATCTGTCCTTCATGGCCGCCGATCACTTTCCGATGACGACATTCCGGCTGTTCGACGACGAGAAGAGGGACGTCGTCGAATATCTGTTGTCGCTGCAGACCGAATAGGCCGCCGGACCAGCGGTTTCGTCGATCCGGCGGGCCGCCCGGCATCATCTCTGGCTGATGAACGTCAGATACATAAGCGTCAGGTATACGACAGGTATCACCGCCAGAACACCGGCCAGCAGGACCGGCGAGGCTCCGCAATCCTGTCGAAGCGTCTGATAGGCAACAAAGAGAACGGCGGCGATAGTCAGCACGAGGCCGATATACCACGGCGTGAGACGGTCGCGCCCGGACTTTCGTCGCGCCATCTTGCAAGGCTCCACCTATTTCTGTGACAGACGCCGCCCTTGCCTATGCCGGGTGACCGACCGGCTGGACGAATGTCACGATCTGGGTATCGGGAAGGTTCAGAAGCTTCGTCAGCCCGGCCTTGTCGGCGCCACCCACGAGACAGGTGCCCAGGCCCACCGAGGCGCAATAGAGATAGACGTTCTGCGCAGCCATCGCCGCGTCGACATGTGCCATCGGCAATTGCTCCTCGCGCGGCGCTTCATTCATGCGCGCGAGATCGGCAACGTAGATCAACACGACCGGAGCAGTCACGACAAAGGGCTGCGGACTGGCGCTCGTGCGGATGTCCTCGCCAAGGACAGTCTCCATCGAGTGGGCGGCGGGGTCGTAGCGCCGGACGCCATTTGCGTCGGCGACATAGATGTCGGTGCCGTACGAGGTGCGCCATGAGGGGGCGGTGCGGCCGCCGCTTGCGGGTCGGTTGACACCGTATGCCGCCCAAAGAAGCGTCGACAGCATTTCTTCGTCGACCGTATTTTCCGAGTAGAGTCTGGTGGAACGCCTGAGCGCGAGAGCCTCAAGCAGGGTCTTGCCGCCCGTTGACGCCGGCTGGGGCAATGGTCCCGCCGCCCGTGCAAAGGCCGGGAACAATGTTGCGGCAATCATAGCCGATGTCATGAACAGACGTCTGTTGAGTGCGCGCATGTGTGCCTCCGTTGCGGGAACTGCATGCATTATGGCCTCTGGCCAATCCCGATCATTGATGTTGATCAACTTTGGACAGAAGATCCGGTCGAGCTCCGAAAAACTCGTTTGACCGACGGCGTGCAATGACAAGCAAACATCACTTATCGCAACATCGACGCCTCGCCCTCGATCGAGGATCACCTGCGGCGGCGCATCACGCCGAATTCCTCACGCTATTCGGCTTCAGCGCGCCGGTAGAGTTCGAGCGTATCCTCGCGGCGGCACAGTTCCGTTCCCGGTGTCATGATAGCGGCCGCCCCGGCCGCCGCCCCGAACTTGAATGCTTCCGTCGTGGTCCAGCCGCTGGAGAGCGCCCAGACCATCGCGCCCAGGAAACTGTCGCCGGCGCCGACGGCCGAACGCTCCCTGACGTGAATGGCGGGCAAGCGCAATGTGCCATCCGCGCTCGCCAGCACCGCGCCTTCCATGCCCATTGTCACCGCCACGATCTGAGCCGCACCGCGCGCGACGAGATCCGAGGCGGCGCGGCGCACATTCTCCTCATCGAGCTTTCTGCCGACAAACACCTCGAACTCGCCCAGACTCGGTTTGACGAGGAAGACGGGGGTGCGTTCGAGCGTTGCGCGCAAACCGTCGCCGGAGCTGTCGAGAATGAAACGGGCTCCTCGCGCCGCGGTCCGCTCAGCCATTTCCGCGTAGATGTCGGGCGAACATCCTTCGGGCAGGCTCCCGCTCGCCACGACGTAGTCCGCCTCGTGGGAGGAGATGTGATCGAGACAGGGCTCCACCTCCGAGGCCTCCACCGTCGGCCCGGCGAGCACGAAGCGAAACTCCTGCCCGGCATTGCGCTCACGGACGGTGAAGCTGACCCGCGTCTGACCCTTGAGCGGAAACGCCTTGTGACGAACTCCCCGTTCTTCAACCAGGCGCCCGAGCAGCGATCCCATCTCGCCGCCAGCAAGGAACAGCGCTTCCGTATCGCCACCGAAAAGGGACACGATGCGCGCCACGTTGATGCCGCCGCCGCCGGGATCGTAGCGGTCGCCGGACATCCGGACCTTGCGGGTGTGATGAACGGCGTCCGTCTCGCCCGATATATCGACCGCGGGATTAAGCGTGACGGTCAGGATGGAACTCATGGTCTGGCCTCTTGTGCAACGGGCGGTGCCCGCCGATGCCTCACTACACGCCACTGCGCTCGATCACGTCCAGATGGTCAAAGACACCAGCAGCTCCGGAAACGTCTTCAGCCAGATTGAACAGCATCAAAGCCGGATGATGCGCAACTTCTGGTCTGGAATAAGCGAAACCCGTTCGGGGAGGAAGACATGTCTCACGGCGTTGTTCTTGGTGCAGGCCTGGGCGGCGCCATCATGGCCCAAGAAATGAGGGACGCGCCCGGCGCGCAGCACTCCGTGTCGGAACCGTTCTACGAGCGTCTTTCCCTGCAGCCACCGGGCATCGACACGCTCAGGGAGATCAATCTGGAGAATACGGACTGAGCCTATCGGCGGCGCTGACACAGGCACGACCGCCGCCGCACAATGATCCGGCTGCTTCGATGAACTAGCGCAAGTCCAGCGTCGCCAGCGAAACACCGCGCTCGGATGGATGGCGCTTTGTCACGAATCCGAATTCGCGGCACATCTCCAGCATCTTCACGTTGTCGCCGAGGATGCAGCCCTCGATACGCGCAAGACCATCTGCCTTGGCGTAGTCGACGAGGTGACGAAGGAGTACCCAGCCGAGCCCGCGTCCTTGCAGGTCGGTGCGAACCAGAAGGCCGAACTCGGCGGTATGCTTGTCGGGATCGGATGACAGGCGGCTGATGCCGGCCAGCTCACCCGTTTCCTGGTCGAGGGCGGCGAACGCGATCTCGCGCTCGTAGTCGAGCTGCGTCATGCGCAAGAGCATCTCGTCCGGGAAGTGCCGCCTGGGCGCGAGAAAGCGGAAGCGCACATCGTCGGGCGAGACCCTGGCCATGAAGTCCGGGTAAAGCGAGACGTCGGCCGGCTTGATCGGGCGCACAAGATATCGCTCGCCCTTGAGCTCCACCTCCTTGTCCCAGTTGGAGGGGTATGGCCTGATCGCCAGTGCCGGATTCGGCCCCGTGCGTTCGACTTCCTCCGGATCGATCTCGATGCGCGCGTCAAGCGCGACCACGCCCTCGCTGTCGGCGAGCAGTGGGTTGATGTCCATCGAGACAATGCAGGGGAAGTCGACGATCAGCTGCGAGAGCGCGTTGAGAGCATGGATGATCCCTGCCCGGTCGGCCGGCTTGCGGTCACGGTAGCCGACGAGCAGACGGCCGATGCGGGTATTGTCGATCAGATCACCTGCCAGAACGTCGTCGAGCGGCGGCAGCGCTATCGCCGTATCGTCGACGACTTCGACCGCCGTTCCGCCGGCACCGAACAGGACCGCGGGGCCGAAGATGGGATCGCGGTTCATGCCGAGAATGAGTTCGTGCGCATGCTTCGGCACGACCATCGGCTGCACGACATAGCCGTCGATCTCGGTGGCCTTTCCTGCCTTCTTCAGACCATCCGCGATCTTCTCCGCCGCCTCGCGGGCAGCCTTGGCCGTGGGAATGCCGAGGACCACGCCGCCAACGTCCGATTTGTGGGTGAGTGTCTTCGACAGGAGCTTGACGACGACTGTCTCCGACGTCTCGAGCATGGGTTGAGCTGCCTGCTCCACCTCTGCGGGTGAGCGCGCCACGACGGTCTCCGGCACCGGTATTCCATATGCGCCGATGACGGCCTTTGCCTCTGGCTCCGTCAGCATCGCGCGGTTTTCGGAGGCGGCCTGGCGGAGGATCGCAAGCGCCGCGTCGCGATCACCCTCGACATCCTCGCGGCGGCTTGCCGGCACCCGCGACAGAGCCTTTTGCGCTCGCGACCAATTGCCAAGATAGGAAACTGCCGCCGCGGCGTCGGCCGGCGTACTGAAACTCGCGACGCCGGCTTCGTGCAGTAGCCTGCGGCCGTCGCGGGCCGACTTTTCGCCCAACCAGCAGGCCATGACCGGCTTGCCTGCCACCATCCCGCGGTCCGCGAGCGCCGCGACGGCCTCCGCCGCCTCGATCGGGGAAGACAGTCCGGTCGGACAGTTCAGCACCATCAAGAGATCCGTTGCCTCATCGGCGGCCACCGCCTCCACAGCCGCCCTGTATCGCTCGGCCGGGGCATCGCCGATAATGTCCACCGGGTTTGCGCGCGACCAGTTCGCCGGCAAGTGCTTGTCAAGTTGCGCGATCGTGTCGTCCGACAGCGCCGCGATCTCGTTCGAGAAATCCGCAAGCCGGTCGACGGCGAGCACGCCGGCGCCGCCGCCGTTTGTAACGATGCCGACGCGCGTGCGCGCCAGTGGCGGAAAGCGCGCGACGATTTCGGCGGCGGTGAACAGCTCGCCCAGATCATGCACCCGCAGGATGCCCGCCCTGCGCAGCGCGGCGTCCACCACCTTGTCGACGCCCGAAAGCGCGCCCGTGTGCGTTGCGGCGGCCTTTGCGGCCAGCTCGTGCCGGCCGGACTTGATTGCGACAACTGGCTTGGTCCGCGCCGCCGCGCGCGCCGCGGACATGAATTTGCGAGGCTCGGGTATAGTCTCGAGATACATCAAAATGGCGCGCGTTTTGGCATCGCCGGCAAGCATGTCGAGATAGTCGCCAACATCGACATCGGCCATGTCGCCCAGCGAAACGATATGCGAGAAGCCGATGCCATTGTCAGCCGCCCAATCCATAAGCGAGGTAGCGATAGCGCCCGACTGGGACAGCAGCGCCAGCCCGCCGGCATTTGCGCCAATATGGGCAAAGCTCGCGTTGAGCTTCGCATGCGGCAAGACCAGGCCGACGGTGTTCGGTCCTATGATACGAAAAGTGTACGGTTTGGCGGCATCAAGCATCGCCTCCCGTAGTCCGTTTTCCGCGGTAAGCCCGGCAGTGATCACAACCGCGGTTCGCGTGCCCTTCTTGCCGAGGTCGCTGATGATCCCCGGCACGGTGTCGGGTGGCGTCGCGATGACGGCCATATCCGGCACGCCGGGAATGTCGCGGACCCGGGCGTAGCAATGCAGGCCCTCCACTTCGCGATATTTCGGATTGACCGGCCAGATATCGCCTTCGAACCCGCCGGCGACGATATTGCGCATGACGACGCGCCCCACCGATCCCTCACGAATGGAGGCGCCAAATACTGCGATGGACCGGGGATGGGCGGCAAATTCCATATTGCGGATCGTCATCGGTCATTCCTCGCTGGCCGAGCAGGCCGTTGCCTTGGCCGAGTTCAGTACACAGGACGGCGACATTCGCGCAACGCCCCATCAGACATCCGCCATACCCGGGCCTTGATGCGGATCAAGGCAGCTGGAGGCGGCGCGGTCCACCTGTTCCGACACGTCAAACCCACCGCCGCGCAGGAGCGAGCAAGAAAATGAGCTATTATTTCACCAAGACGCTGTCGATGCCTTTCGCCGACGCAATCGGGCATGTGACGGATGCGCTCGCCGCGAAGGGATTTGGCGTGCTGACGACGATCGACGTGCAGGCTACGATGAAGAAGAAGCTCGGCGTTGATTTCAAGCCCTACACGATTCTGGGCGCCTGCAATCCGCACTACGCCTACAGGGCGCTGCAGAAGGAGGATCGGATCGGCACGATGCTGCCTTGCAACGTGATCGTCACGGAGCCCTCGCCGGGGACCGTCGAGGTTTCGGCAGTCGATCCCGTGGCTTCGATGCAGGCGATCAGCAATCCGGACCTGGGGGAAGTCGCTTCCACCGTCCGCGATCTCCTGCGCGATACGGTAGAATCTCTCTGACCTCCCGTAGGAAAGCAATTGAACGATTGGCTGGTCGAACATGGCATCTGGCCCCGCTCGCCATAGCTCTGGCCGGACAGGCGGATGCCACGCTTGATCGGCGTCAAGGTGCAGTTCCCGGCCGCAGCGATACTGGCGAGGCATGAGGACACGGCGTAATGCGGTTTCGAACAGCAATACTCGTATTGACGATGGCGGCAGTCGTCGAAGCCGCGCCGGCGGCCGATCGCGAAAGCGTCTTCCGGGGCAAGCGGAACGCTGAAATAAACTGCGGACCATGCCACGCGGTCGCCCGGTCGGACGAAAGCCCAAACCCGGAGGCTCCGCCGCTGCGCGACCTCTGGACACGGCCATCGTTTGCAACCTTGCGGAGCGACATGACCGGCCCGCTCTTTCAGAGCCACGCGGTGATGCCCGATTTCGAGCCGACAATCGAGCAAGCCGCCGATTTGATGAACTACATCGAGGGCATGCAGAACCGGAACCGATAGCGGCAAGGATCAGGACGTGACGGAAAACCATCTGGTCTGCAGCAAATGCGCAGGCGTGAACCGAATCCCGGCCGGCCGTTCGCCACTGAAGGCGAAATGCGGAAAATGCGGGGCCCGCCTCTTCGACGGCCATCCCGACGACGTCAGCGGGCACATCTTCGAGACGCTGTTGGCGCGCAGCACGGCTCCGGTACTGGTCGACGTCTGGGCTCCCTGGTGCGGCCCCTGCCGCATGATGGCGCCGGCCTTTGAGGCCGCTGCCGGCGAGCTGGAGCCAGGCGTCCGGCTCATCAAGCTCAACTCCGACGCGGAGCAGGCAACCGCGGCTCGCCTCGGCATTCGAGGTATTCCGACCATGATCCTCTTTCATGGGGGCAAAGAGATCGCCCGCCAGTCCGGGGCCATGACCGCGCCACAGATCGTGAAGTGGTTTCGAGCCATGGCTCCATAGTCGCAACAGGGGCTATCAGGGAGATCTGGTCTAGAGACAGCTTCGCGAAAGACTGGCCACAGCACCAACAACAATCCTGATATACGCGAGGCTTTCACTCGATCGAGGGTCATCGAGTGCACCCGAAAGCGCGGCTTCCGGATCTGAAAATCGACACTTCAGGCGCTGACATTTTAAGCTTGAAATAGTTTTCACCGAATGCCATGCTCGGCCAATATCCAATCAACGGAGGCTCGCGATATGAAAGTCGCGGTGCTCGGCGCCGGCCCTGCGGGACTCTATTTCGCCATTTCGATGAAGCTGCGTAACGCCGCGCACGAGGTGACGGTGTTCGAGCGCAACCGGCCCGACGACACGTTCGGCTGGGGCGTGGTGCTGTCCGACGAGACGCTCGACAACCTTGCCGCCAACGACGCAAAGAGCGCGGCCGCAATCCGCGAGCATTTCGCCTATTGGGACGACATCGCGGTGTTCTATCGCGGTACGCGCACTGTCTCCACCGGTCACGGCTTCTGCGGCATCGGGCGCATGAAGCTGCTCAACCTGCTGCAGGAGCGTGCGCGGGAACTCGGCGTTGAGATACGTTTCGAGACGGAGATCGACGACCCTCGGCTTTTCATGGCCGAGTACGACATCGTGCTCGCGGCCGACGGGCTGAACTCGAAGAGCCGGGCAGCGTTTCCGGATGTGTTCAAACCCGACATCGACGTGCGCAAATGCAAGTTCGTCTGGCTCGGAACGCACCAGAAATTCGATGACGCCTTCACCTTCATCTTCGAGGAGACCGAGCACGGCTGGGTGTGGGCCCACGCCTACCAGTTCGACCCGAATACCGCGACGTTCATCGTGGAATGCGCGCCGGAGACTTGGGAGAAGTGGGGCTTCGGCGAGATGAGCAGGGAGGATTCCATCGCGGCCTGCGAGACGATCTTCGCCAAATATCTCGGCGGCCACCGGCTGATATCGAACGCCAACCATGTGCGCGGTTCGGCCTGGATCAACTTCCCGCGCGTTTTGTGCGAACGCTGGTCGCACGAGAACCTGGCCTTGATGGGCGACGCCGCGGCTTCGGCGCATTTCTCCATCGGCTCCGGCACCAAGCTGGCGTTGGAAAGCGCGATCGCCCTGGCCGATTACGTCCATTCGGAGCCGACGCTGGCGGCCGCCTTCGAAAAATACGAGGACGCACGGCGCACCGAGGTGCTGAAGCTGCAGTCGGCGGCGCGCAATTCGCTCGAATGGTTCGAGGAGGTGGAGCGCTACCTCCATCTCGATCCGGTCCAGTTCAACTATTCGCTTTTGACCCGCTCGCAGCGCATCAGCCACGAGAACCTGCGGCTGCGCGACAAGACCTGGCTCGGCGGGGCGGAGGTCTGGTTTCAGACCAAGGCCGGCGCGCCGGCCAACACCAACCGGCCGCCGATGTTCGCGCCGTTCAAGCTGCGCGGCATGGAACTCAGGAACCGCATCGTGGTCTCGCCCATGGCGCAGTATCGCGCCGTCGATGGCTGCCCGACCGACTGGCATTTCGTGCATTATTGCGAGCGCGCCAAGGGCGGGGCGGGGCTGGTCTATATCGAGATGACATGCGTGTCGCCGGAAGGGCGCATCACGCCCGGCTGCCCCGGCTTCTACACGCCCGAACACGCGGCGGCATGGAAGCGCATCGTCGATTTCACTCACCGTGAGACGGACGCGAAGATCTGCGCCCAGATCGGCCATGCGGGGCCAAAAGCCTCCACCCAGCTCGGCTGGGAGGACGACTCCATGCCGCTGAAGGAAGGCAATTGGGAGATCATCGGCCCTTCCCCGGTGAAATGGTCGGAGAAGAGCCAGGTGCCGCGCGAGATGACACGCGCCGACATGGATGAAGTGCGCGACCAGTTCGTCGCCTCGGCCGAGATGGCGAAGCGCTGCGGCTTCGACATGCTCGAACTGCACATGGCGCACGGCTACCTGCTGTCGGCCTTCATCTCGCCGCTGACCAACAAGCGCACCGACGAATATGGCGGACCCTTGCAAAACCGCATGCGCTATCCGCTGGAGATCTTCCATGCGGTGCGGGCCGTGTGGCCGGAAGACAAGCCGATCTCGGTGCGGATTTCGGCCAATGACTGGGTGGGCGACGAGGGCGTCACGCCGACGGATGCGGTGGAGATCGCGCGGCATCTGCAGACGGCCGGCGTCGATCTCTGCGACGTGTCGGCCGGCCAGACTTCAACACGAGCGAAGCCGGTCTATGGCCGCATGTTCCAGACGCCGTTTTCGGACCGCATACGCAACGAGACCGGCATGGCGACGATGGCGGTGGGCAACATCTACGAGCCGGACCACGTCAATTCGATCCTGATGGCCGGCCGCGCCGACCTGGTTGCGCTGGCCAGGCCGCATCTGACCGATCCATACTGGACGCTGCACGCTGCCGCACAGCTCGGCGACAGGGGCGTGACCTGGCCGAACCCGTATCTCCCGGGGCGCGACCAGCTCTACCGGTTGGCGGAGAAGGCCGAACAGATGGGGAGGGTTTGATGGCGGAGTGGAAACACGCGCTGGTCACCGGCGGCAATTCGGGTATCGGACGCGCGATCGCGCTAGCCTTCGCCGAAGAGGGAATCAACGTCACGATTTGCGGCCGGCGCGCCGACAAGCTGGCCGAGGTGGCTGCGGAGTCCGACAGGATTCATGCCGTACCGGCGGACGTGACCGACGAGAAGTCCGTCACCCAGCTCTACGAAAAGGCGGAAGCGGCACGCGGACCCTTCGATGTCGTGGTTGCCAATGCGGGCATCGCATCGAGCGCGCCGGCGCACCGCACCTCGCTGGAGGAATGGAACCGCATCATCGGCGTCAATCTTACCGGCGCATTCCTCACCGCGCGGCCGGCGCTGAAGGGCATGGCGGACCGCAAGAGCGGGCGCATCATCTTCATCGCCTCGGTCGCCGGGCTGCGCGGCTCGGCCTATGTCGCACCCTATGTCGCCTCCAAGCATGGCGTTGTCGGGTTGACGCGCGCGCTGGCCGCGGAACTTCTGATGACCGGCGTGACGGTCAACGCCATCTGCCCGGCTTATGTCGAGACCGAGATGCTGGAGCAGTCCGTTCAGCGGGTGATGGAAAAGACCGGCCGCACGGAAGATGAAGCGCGGCGCGGTTTCGCGGAGACCAACCCGAACCACAGGCTGATCAAGCCGGAAGAAGTTGCGGCGACCGCCATGTGGCTGATCAGCGAGGCGGCGGGCAACGTGACCGGGCAGCCGATCGCGATATCGGGGGGCGGCTGATGGCGAGCGAGCCGCGTTCGACCGTTATGCCGGAGACCGGCAACAAGGAGCGGCTTCGGCTGTGGATCAGGCTGCTGCGCGCCACGCATATTGTGGAGTCGGAACTGCGCGACCGGCTGAAGCGCGAATTCGATACGACGCTGCCGCGCTTCGACGTGTTGGCGGCGCTGTACCGGGAGCGCGGCGGCATGCTGATGAGCGATCTGTCGCGCTATCTGCTGGTGTCCAACGGCAATGTGACCGGCATCGTCGACCGGCTGGTCTCCGACGGGCTGATCGTCCGCGCACGGCGCGAGGGCGACCGGCGCACCTCGATCGTCAGACTGACGGAGGCCGGCGTGACGCTCTTCGAGCGCATGGCGCAGGCGCATGAAAACTGGATTGCCGAGCTTCTGGCCGGCATCGGCGAAGACGACGTGCAGCACCTGTCGGGCATGCTGCGCGCGTTCCGGAGCGAATGGGAGCTTGAGCATTGAACGCAACCAAGATGGCCGGGCTGAAACCGAAGCATTTCCTCTGGCGCATGGAGGGTTCGGTCGCCGTGGTCCGGCTCGACCGACCTGAACGCAAGAACCCGCTGACTTTCGAGAGCTATGCCGAACTCCGCGACACGTTTCGCGACCTCGTCTACGCCGAAGACGTGAACGCTGTGGTGTTCCTGCCCAATGGCGGCAATTTCTGTTCCGGCGGTGACGTGCACGACATCATCGGCCCGCTGGTCGGGATGGACATGAAGGACCTGCTCGCCTTCACGCGCATGACCGGCGACTTCGTCAAGGCGATGCTCAATTGCGGCAAGCCGATCATCTCTGCGGTGGACGGCGTGGCCGTCGGCGCCGGCGCCATCATCGCGATGGCATCCGATATCCGCATCGCCACACCGGAGGCCAGGGCGGCCTTCCTGTTCACGCGCGTCGGGCTTGCCGGCTGCGACATGGGGGCCTGCGCCATCCTTCCGCGCATCATCGGCCAGGGGCGCGCGGCCGAGCTTCTCTATACCGGCCGCGCGATGACCGCCGAGGAAGGCGAGCGCTGGGGCTTCTACAACCGGATCGTTACCGCGGATGGGCTGGAGACGGACGCGCTCGACATGGCGAAGCGGATCGTCTCAGGCCCGACCTTCGCCCACGGGATTACCAAGACGCAGCTCAACCAGGAATGGTCGATGGGGCTCGACCAGGCGATCGAGGCGGAAGCGCAGGCGCAGGCTATCTGCATGCAGACCAAGGATTTCGAGCGGGCGTACCGGGCGTTCGTGGCCAAGGAAAAGCCGGTGTTTGAGGGGGACTGATGGTCGATCGCTCGTTCCTCAAATGGCCGTTCTTCGAGGATCGCCACCGCGCCTATGCATCGCGGCTGGAGGAGTGGTGCGCCACCAACCTGCCGGTCGAGCATGGCGCGGCAATCGCGGATGTCGATGGGGCCTGCCGGACGCTGGTGACGATACTGGGCGAGGCCGGCTGGCTGATACCAACGGCGGTCGATCCCTCCGACCCGCGGCCGCTCGACGTGCGCACGCTTTGCCTTACCCGCGAAACGCTCGCCAGGCATGATGGGCTGGCCGACGTCGCCTTCGCCATGCAGGGGCTCGGCACCGGGGCGATCAGCCTGTTTGGCAGTCCCGAGCAGCAGCAGTGGCTGAACAAGACCCGGGCCGGTGAAGCGATCTCGGCCTTTGCGCTGAGCGAGCCGCGCTCAGGCTCCGACGTCGCCAATATGGACATGACGGCGGCGCGGGACGACGATGCCTACGTTCTTGCCGGCGAAAAGACCTGGATATCAAACGGCGGCATCGCCGATGTCTATACGGTGTTTGCCCGCACGGGCGAGGCGCCGGGCGCAAAGGGGATTTCCTGCTTCCTCGTGCCGGCAGATACGCCTGGTCTGAAAGTCGCCGAGCGATTGGAGACGATCGCACCGCATCCGCTGGCCAGGCTCGCCTTCGACGACGTGCGGGTACCGGCGTCCGCCATGATCGGCAAGCCGGGGGAAGGCTTTCGCATCGCCATGTCGGTACTCGACGTGTTTCGCTCGACTGTCGGAGCCGCCGCGCTAGGATTCGCACGGCGGGCCTTGGACGAGTCACTCGCCCGTGTCGGCTCGCGGGAATTGTTCGGCAATCCGTTGTTCGACCTGCAGATGGTGCAGGGGCATATCGCGGACATGGCACTCGACGTCGATGCGGCGGCCCTGCTCGTCTACCGTGCCGCGTGGACCAAGGATTCAGGCGCGGCGCGCGTCACCCGCGAGGCCGCCATGGCCAAGCTCTACGCCACCGACCGGGCGCAGTCGGTGATCGACACGGCCGTGCAGTTGCATGGTGGCGACGGTGTGCGCAAGGGACACATCGTGGAAAGCCTTTACCGGGAAATCCGCGCGCTACGCATCTATGAAGGCGCCTCCGACGTCCAGAAGGTCGTTATCGCCCGGCAAGCGATACAGTAGGCGACGACCTGATGCCCGGTTGCGCAGACCCCGGCACGCACGCTCCGTCCGTTCAAAACCGCGAAGGAAACCGCATGACCGTTCATCAGACCCTCCAGCCCGCCGACTGGGCGCCTCCAAAAGGCTATTCCAACGGCGTGGTCTGTCAGGGACGCATGGTGTTCCTTGGCGGCCAGATCGGCTGGACGCGCGAGCAGGTGTTCGAAACCGACGATTTCATCGGCCAGGTTCGCCAGGCGCTGGAAAACATCGTGGCCCTGCTCAAGGAGGCCGGCGGCGGGCCCGAGCACACGGTGCGTCTCACCTGGTTCGTGACCGACAAGGAGGCCTATGTCAGCCGCCAGCGCGAGCTCGGCGAGGCCTATCGCCAGGTGATGGGGCGCAATTTCCCGCCAATGAGCGTCGTGCAGGTGACGGCGCTCATCGAGGACCGCGCCAAGGTCGAGATCGAGGCGACGGCGGTTCTGCCGAACTGAAATCCGAACCCCTCGGAACAGCCGTTTCGCCTCAGGTTTTTTTGGCCGGCGTCAGGCTGATGCCGTTGGCGCGGCCGACATATTCGGGCAAGTGGGGCACGTAGTCCTCGGGTCCGTCGCCGCCGGTGGCGAAGGCTAGCGCGAACGAGTTCTTGACCGCGTTTCCCACCGGGTTCAGCAGCCGCGCGGCATCGGCCATCGATTCAAGGTAGGTCAGGTCCTTGAAGGCATTTGCAATCGTGAACTTATGCGCTTCGCGGTTGCCTTCGATCATGTAACCCATGAAGGTCTGGTAGAAACCGCAATCCATGCGGCCGTCGCGGATGACGGCATCGAAGCGATCTGGGGTAATGCCGACCTTGCTGGCAAGAGCCAAGGCCTCGGCATAGATGGCGGCGTAGCCGAGCGAGACAAAATTGTTGAGCAGTTTCATCCTGTGGCCGTCACCGACGCCGCCAATGTGAACGATCCTGCCGGCCCAGGTCTCGATTACCGGCTTGATCCGCGAGAAGACCGCGTCGCTCGCGCCGACCATGGTATCCAGCGTGCCTTCCCAGGCTTCCTTCGGGGTGCGGGAAAGCGGAGCGTCGGCAAAATCCACCTTCATGGCGCGGAGTTCCTCCGCGATAGCGATGGTCGATGTCGGATCGGCGGTCGAGCAATCGACGACGACCGCGCCGGGCCGCAGGCCCTCTTTCAGTCCGTCCTTGCCGCGGATGATTGCTTCCACCTCGGGTGAGCCGGTGACGCACAGGAAGACGATGGACGAGCGCTCGGCCACCTGTCTGGCGGAGCCGACCTCGGTCGCGCCGCGGCCGACCAGATCGTCGACCGGCTTGCGGTTGCGATGTGCGGTTATCGCAAGCGGATGCCCTTTTTCGACGATGTTTTTAGCCATGCCATGGCCCATCAGGCCAAGGCCGATGAAGCCAACCGCTTCGCGTTCGTTTGTCACAGATGCTCCTCCCAATTTCGACCGCTCTATCGACCGCAGTCGCCCCCCGGAATCATTGAGGTTTCAACAAGCCCGGTTTTCTCCGCCGGAACAACCAGACAATCCGCCGAAAGCCCGCAGCCGGGAAAATCATGCAGCGTCCTGCTCTCCAACGGCTTGGCGTCGATCGCGATACTGCAGTCTAGCCCTTCCTTGCGCCCGGCGCAGCCGGAGAAATGCTATTTTCCCGCTGTTTCGCGCCGGACAGCATCCATTCGTCGCTCCCACGGGCTGGCGTTTTCTTGCATGACATCGTATCGGGATGACGGTCCAGAATTCCGGAGATGCCGTGACTTACCGCCTTCTTGCCGCCCTCCTCGCCGCCACTCTTTTCAGTGTCATGTCTGCCGGTGCCGAAACCGTCCGGTGGGGTCGCTCTGGGGATGCCGCCACTCTCGATCCGCACGCCGCCGCGGACGGAATGACGCTTCAGCTTGCCCGCAACATCTACGAACCGCTGGTCGTGCGCGACGCGGACGGCAGCGTGCGCGGCGGCCTCGCTTCCTCATGGCTGGTGAACGCGGACGACCCCAATGTGTGGGTCTTCAATCTCCGCCGGGCGGTGTTCCAAGACGGTTCGGCATTCGATGCCGGTGATGTCGTGTTTTCGTTCGAACGCGCCCGGTCAGACGGCTCGGCACTGAGCGAAGCCGCCTCGGATATCGTCTCGGTGCGCGCACTTGACCCGCGCTCGGTCGAGATCCGCCTTGCTGAGCCAACGGCGATACTGCCGGCAGCCATTTCCGACATTCTCATCATGGACAAGGAATGGGCGCAGACGAACGGGATTGCCAAGGCACGCGCGCCGGGAACGGGCGACGAGCCGTTCAGCGCGCGCCATGCCAATGGCACCGGCCCCTACCGGCTGGAGTCGCGCGACCCGGACGTGCGCACCAAGCTGGTCCTGAACGAGCGCTATTCAGGCTCAGAACGTCCGGCCGCCGACGCGATCGTCTACCTGCCCATCGTCAATCCGGCCATGCAGGCGACAGCGCTCATCCGTGGCGAAATCGATGTGTTGCAGGATGTGGCAGCCACCGATTTCGACCGACTTCAAGAAGCTGACGGCAGTGCGGTCGAGACCGGACCGGCGAATGCCGTACTTTATCTCGGCTACCGTTTCGGCGCGACGGAAGGTGACGGCGAGGCCCCGGGCGATGCCAAGAACCCGTTTGACGACCCCAATGTGCGCGAGGCGATCGACATTGCAATCTCGCGTTCGCAGGCCGTCGGTTTCGTCGATCGCGGTCATGCCGAACCGACTGCCATCCTCGCTGCTCCTTTCGTCAACGGCTGGTCGAGAGGGCTGGCCGCGGAAGTCACGCCCGACCGGAGCCGCGCGAAGGAACTGCTTGCCCAAGCGGGCTATCCCGACGGATTCGCCGTCAAGCTGGACGCCGCGAACGCAGACGCCGCGGTCGCCAACCGCATTTCATCCATGCTGGCTTCCATCGGCATCTGGGCCGATGTGGTCACGCGACAGCGGGCAGCGCATGAGGCACAACTGGCATCCGGCCAAAGCGCGTTCCATCTCACTGACTATTCCGCGCCCGGCTACGATTCTGCCCCCATTCTGGAGTGGCTGGTCGCGGCGCATGAAGGCTACGAAAATCCGGCTCTTTCAGAGCGTATCGGGGCACTCTCCGGGATGAGGCCCCGGAGCGAACGCAATGCCGCGATCGCCGCCCTGTGGCTGGACGTTCAAAATGAGCGGATCGTGCTGCCCATAGCGCAGCGCCAGATCGCCCACGCCATGCGCGATGTCATTTCCGTGCCTGTCGACCCAAACAACCAGACGCGTTTCGAAGCGATCCGATTCAACGACTGATCGAGAATTCCACCAGAAATCCGCGAGGTGAACCGATGATCGAAGATGGCTGGCGCGACACGGTGCTGTCCTTCTGGTTCGGCGAATTGACGGAGCAGGACTGGTTCTCCGGCAGCGAAGCGGTCGACGACAAGATACGCAGCCGGTTTTCAGAACTGCATGCGGAGCTCGCCAAAGGGACGCCGCCTGAAGCGCGGACCGATCCGGACACGGCGCTGGCGGCGGTCATCGTGCTCGACCAGTTTTCGCGCAACTTGTTTCGCAAACAGCCGGAAGCGTTTTCGGCCGATACGGTGGCGCTCGACATCGCCCGCCACGCCGTGGAAGCAGGCATGGACACGCAACTTCCGGAGGACCGGCGCTGGTTTGTCTACATGCCTTTCATGCATTCGGAAGTGCTGTCGGATCAGGAGCGCTGCGTCGACCTGTTCAAGCAGAATGGCGGTGAGGAATCGATCAAATATGCGATCGAACATCGCGATATCATCGCGCGGTTCGGCCGGTTCCCGCACCGCAATCGCGCGCTCGGCCGCGAGTCGACGCCGGAGGAGATCGCGTTCCTCAAAGAGCATGAAGGCTATGGGCAGTAGCCGCCGGGAAAGCTGTACAAGGCTTGCGTTCGCCCGGACTGTGGCCATACATACTGCCAGCATTCGTGTGACAGGCAGCTCGGCGCAAGAAGCACCTAGCCACCGGCACTGAATTCAGAGGTATCGCTGCGTCTCCGCCGCGCCTCGACGAGGGAGGAAAACTTGGCCAAAACGCCGACGACGACAAAACGCAAATCCACCGTGAAACCAGCCGCCAGACCCGGCGCCGCCAAAGCCGCGGCAAGCAAGGCGCCGGCGAAAGCCACGAAGCCGGCAGCCAAGGCGCCTACGAAAACAGCTGCGGCGAAGGCGCCCGCGAAAAGCGCGGCGGCGAAAGCTCCGGTGAAATCCGCGAAGCCTACTGCCACAAAGTCAGCAGCCAGAAAGCCGGCAGCCGCAAAGACGGCGACAGCCAAGTCGCAGCCAGCCAGGAAGGCGCCCGCCAAGACGACGGCGAAGAGCCCCGCGCGCGGCAAGTCCGCCGCAAGATCGTGGCACAAGAGCTACCCGCCCGGCATTGCCACTGAAATCGAACCGCTGGCCGACAAGTCGATCGCGGACCTGATGGCGGCGTCGTGCAAGAAGTTCGCCGACCGGCCGGCGTTCACCTGCATGGACAAGACGATCACCTTCGCGGAGGTGGAAGAGAAGTCGCGCTATTTCGCCGGTTACCTACAGTCGAAAGGACTGAAGAAGGGCGCGCGCGTTGCGCTGATGATGCCCAATGTCCTGCAGTACCCGGTGGCACTGATGGCGGTGCTGCGGGCAGGCTACACGGTCGTCAACGTCAATCCGCTCTATACGCCGCGCGAGCTTGAACACCAGCTCAAGGATTCGGGGGCGGAAGCCATCGTCATCCTGGAGAACTTCGCTTCGACGCTGGACAAGGTCGTCAAGAACACAGACGTCAAGCAGATCGTCGTGGCGTCCATGGGCGACCTGCTCGGCGGTCTCAAGGGAACGATCGTCAATCTCGTCGTCAGACGGGTGAAGAAGATGGTCCCGGCCTGGTCGCTGCCCGGCCACGTCAAGTTCAACCAGGCGCTGAAGGATGGCGGGACCGCGACGTTCCGTCCGGCCGATGTCGGCCATGACGACGTGGCATTCCTTCAATATACCGGCGGCACGACCGGCGTTTCCAAGGGCGCAGTGCTGCTGAACAGGAACGTGCTGGCCAATGTCGCGCAGAACGCGATCTGGGTCGAAGGCGCATTCCTGAAACGGCCGCGGCCGGAACGGATGGTCTATGTCTGCGCGCTGCCGCTCTACCATATCTACGCGCTCACGGTGAACGCGATCATGGGAATGCAGCAGGGTGCGCAGAACATCCTGATCCCCAACCCGCGCGACATTCCCGCCTTCGTGAAGGAACTCGGGAAATACCAGGTCAACATCTTCCCCGGGCTCAACACGCTGTTCAACGCGCTGCTGAACAACGAGGATTTCCGCAAGCTCGATTTCAGCAATCTCTACATCACGTTCGGCGGCGGCATGGCCGTGCAAAGCAGTGTCGCGGAACGCTGGAAGGCGCTGACCGGCAATGTGATCGCGGAGGGCTACGGGCTTTCGGAGACATCGCCGGTGGCGACCGCCAACCGGTTCGACGGGTCGGAATTCACCGGCACGATCGGTGTGCCGATGCCGTCGACCGAGATCGCCATCCGCGACGATGACGGAAAGGACCTGCCCACGGGGAAGGTCGGCGAGATCCTGATCAAGGGTCCGCAGGTGATGGCGGGCTACTGGAACCGGCCGGACGAGACCGCCAAGGTGATGACCAAGGACGGCTTCTTCAAGTCCGGCGACATGGGCTTCATGGACAAGAACGGTTACGTGAAGATCGTCGACCGCAAGAAGGACATGATCCTGGTCTCCGGCTTCAACGTCTATCCCAACGAGATCGAGGACGTGGTGTCCAAACATCCCGGTGTCATGGAAGCCGCGGTGATCGGCATACCCGACCAGCATTCGGGCGAGGTGCCGAAGCTGTTCGTCGTCAAGAAGGACCCGTCGCTGACCACCGAACAGATTCTCAGCTACTGCAAGGAAAACCTGACCGGTTACAAACGGCCGAGGCAGGTCGAGTTCCGCGACGAACTGCCGAAGACCAATGTCGGAAAAATCCTGAGGCGCGAACTGCGGTAATGGATTTGATGAGCGGCCCGATCAGCGGCCGCTCATCAGCATTCGGCAAGATAATCCGGCAGATCGGCGACGGACTCCAGCACCACATCCGCCAGCGGAGCAAGCGTCTCTCGCCTGCCCGTGCCCGACAACACGCCAATGACCAGGCCGGCGTGCGCGGCGCGCCCTGCTTCGAGATCGTGCCGGTTGTCGCCGACGAAGGCGATCTCGGCCAGGGCCAGGTCGACGCGCGCAGCGAAGGCATGAACGACATCCGGCGCCGGCTTCGGCCGTTCGACCGAATCATAGCCATAGGCCACGTCGAACAGTTCCGACACGCCGAGCGCGGCAAGTGTGCGTTCAGCCCCCACGGCTGAATCGTTTGTCGCCACACCGAGCCGGTAGCCCGCCACGTGGAGCGCCGACAATGCTTCGCGGATTCCGGGAAGCGCCACCGCACACGCCGCGCCTTCTCGCGCGGTGATCGCATCGTAGCGCGCGACGAGGCCGGGAAGCTCGTCCTGCGTCGTGTCTGGATGCCACAGTGCGACGACCTCGGCATTGGTGCCGGCGGCGAAGACGGAGTCGGCGCGGAACTTTCCCGCCACAAGGTCTAGCCCGCTCAGATCAAGAAGGTAGTCAGCGCGAGCGGCATCGCCATTGGCAGCCTCCATGGCCATTTTGCGCGCCACCGTCGCCCAGGTGGCGTCAAAGTCGATCAGCGTGCCGTCCTTGTCGAACAGGATGCCGCGGATGGTCGTCATCAGCCTGCGTCGCGAAGCGTCGCTATACGGGCGACCAGTCCGGCCGTCGAAGCATCGCGCCCTTGCGCCGTCTTCTTCCCTTTAACGACGGGCAACAGTTCGGTCGCCAGTTCCTTGCCGAGCTCCACGCCCCACTGGTCGAAAGCGTTGATGCCGAACAGCGCTGCCTCGACGAACACGCGATGCTCGTAGAGCGCGATCAGACGGCCAAGCGCGAAGGGATCGAGCTGACGGTAGAGGATGGTGAGCGAAGGCCGGTTTCCGGAGAACACCTTGTGCGGCGCCAGACGATCAGCATCGGCACTGTCCATGCCCTTCGCAATCAGATGCGCCCGCGCCTCTTCCAGCGTACGGCCCTTCATCAGCGCCTCGGACTGGGCCAGACAATTGGCGAGCAGCAGATCGTGATGATGCTTCAGCGCAGGCTCGCTGCCTTGCGCGGCGGCGATGAACTCGACCGGAATGACGTCGGTTCCCTGATGGAGAAGCTGGAAGAAAGCGTGCTGACCGTTGGTGCCGGGCTCGCCCCAGACGACGGGGCCGGTCGGACCACCGACGGACTCGCCCGTCAGCGTGACGCCCTTGCCGTTCGATTCCATGTCGAGCTGCTGAAGATAGGCGGGCAGTCGTGACAGTCGCTGATCATAGGGGATGACCGCGCGGGTGGGGTAGCCGCAGATCGCCCGGTGCCAATAGCCTATCAGCCCAAGCAGCATGGGCAGGTTCGCCCGCGCGGGAGTCTCGGCGAAATGACGGTCAAGCGCATGCGCGCCGTCGAGCATGCGGCCAAAATTCTGCGCACCGACGGCGATCATGATCGGCAGGCCGATGGCGGACCAGAGCGAATAGCGGCCGCCGACCCAGTCCCAGAAGCCGAAGACGCGGTCCTCCGTGATGCCAAAACCGGCGACCTTGTCGAGCGCGGTGGAGACCGCCGCAAAATGATGAGCGACCGCGCCGCTGCCCAGCTTCTCCGAGACCCAGTCGCGCGCCGTCTGCGCGTTGGTCATCGTCTCGATCGTGATGAAGGTCTTCGAAGCGACAATGAAGAGCGTGGTTTCGGCGTTCACCTGCTGCAGCGTGTCGGCCATATGCGCGCCGTCGATATTCGACACATAGTGCGTGCGGGGGCCGTCGTGAAAGGGCGCCAGCGCCAGCGTGGCCATCGCCGGACCGAGATCGGAACCGCCGATGCCGATGTTGACGACGTCGGCGAACGGCTTGCCGGTCGCGCCCCTGATTTCGCCGGAGCGAATGCCTTCGGCGAAACGGCCCATCGCCTCCAGAACCGCGAGCACGTCGAACATGACATCCTCGCCGTCGACCAAGACCGGCTGCCCCGAGCGATTGCGAAGCGCGGTGTGGAGCACGGCGCGGTTTTCAGTGACATTGATCTTGTCGCCGGCCAACATGGCGTCGCGGCGCGCTTCGACACCGGCCGCATTTGCCAGATCGAAAAGCAGCGAGAGCGTATCGTCGGTCACCGCGCATTTGGAGAAGTCGAGGAGAAGGTCATCCAGCTCCGCCGAATAGCGCTCGAAGCGGCCCCGGTCGCTGGCGAAGGCCGCGCGCAAGTCAAAGCCGGCGTCCTCGGCCCGATGACGGGCGAGCGCCTGATGCGCGGCCTGAAACGCGGCGCTGTCCATTTTCGCCTCCACTGAGCCGGTGCAGTCCGCAAAAGCCACATTCGCGGAGGGCGTTCAATAGGCATCGGGGAATTGAAGCGGCAACACACCGGTTAATGGCCCAACCGCCATTCATCAGTGGCACAAAAGAAAACCATCAAACAAATTCATTGGCGCAACCCATTGGACCAGACGTAGGTTCCCCATGACGCCACGCCAGATGTGTCCTTCCACGGGAGCTACGCCATGGTCTCGCGAAACGATTCCGCGATATGGTCCGGTCTGTTTCACATATCGGCCGATTCCGGCCAAACCCTCCAGGCGCAGATCAGGCAGGCAATCGTGGCCGCCATTCTCGACCGCCAGATCGCCGCGTCGCTTCCGCTTCCGTCCTGCCGGGTGCTGGCGGAGAAGCTTGGCGTTGCGCGCGGAACGGTGGTGCTCGCATTCCAGCAGCTCGTCGACCAGGGCTTCCTGATCGCCCGAGAACGGCGCGGGCATTTCGTCAATCCGGATTTCGTGACCGGGCTCGATCCGGAGACGCACAGGCCGGAGCCGAAGCCGAACCGGATCGACTGGGGGGCGCGGCGGCGCATCGAATCGAGCGACCCGCCGGAGTCGGTCTACCAGGGCAACTGGATCAAGGCGCCCTACCCCTTCGTCTACGGCCAGTTCGATCCGGCGTTGTTCCCGACCGCGGAATGGCGCGAGTGCAACCGCATGGCGCTGGCGGTTCTGGAGATCCGCAACTGGGCGGGCGATGTTGTGGACCGCGACGATCCGCTGCTGATCGAACAGATACAGGCGAGGCTTCTGCCCCGGCGCGGCATCTTCGCCAATCCGGACGAAATCATCGTCACGCTTGGCGCCCAGCATGCGCTCTACATGCTTGCCACGCTTCTTATGGGACGCGGGACAAAGGTGGCCATGGAGGAGCCGGGATACCCCGATGCGCGCGGTATATTCCGCCTGTCGGGCGCCAATGTCGTTCCGGTGCCCGTCGACCGCGACGGCATCGATCCCGACGCGATACCGCACGATACGGATTTCGTGTTCGCGACGCCCAACCATCATTGCCCGACCATGGTGCCGCTCGCGGAGGAGCGGCGTCAGCGGCTGCTGGACGAAGCGGAGAAACACGACCAGATCATCATCGAGGACGGCTATGACAGCCAGCTCGTCGACGATTCTCCGCAACAGGCGCTGAAGAGCATCGACCGCTCCGGGCGGGTTGTCTATGTCGGCTCGATGTCCAAGACTTTGGCGCCCGGCCTGCGCATCGGCTACATCGTTGCGGACGCCGGACTGATCGCGGAATTGCGGGCGCTGCGGCGCTACATGCTGCGTCATCCGCCGGCCAACAATCAGCGCGCCGTCGCACTGTTCCTGTCGCTCGGCCATCATGAGGCGCTGGTGCGGCGACTGTCTTCGGCGTTCTCCGAACGTCGCGTGAAGCTGGCCGAATCGATCGGCGAGTGGATGCCCGACTGGCAACCGGCGATTGCGCCCGGCGGTACATCACTGTGGCTGAAAGGTCCGGCCGGCAGCGACGTTTACAGTCTCTCCAGGGACGCGGCGGAGCGCGGTGTGCTGATAGAGCCCGGCGGCCGGTTCTTCGACCGGCCTGAAAGGCAGTCGCGCTTCATGCGGCTTGGCATTTCCTCGATCGCGCTGCAGCACATAGAGCCTGGTATCCGGGAACTGGCCGAAGCGGCCGGCCGCCTGCGCTCGGCCGCATAATTTATTCGACCGACTGTCGGTTCATGCTCACATGAAGCGTCCTGGTTCAGTGAACAGCTGAACAAGGAGACAATTTCATGCTCACGGTTCCCCGCATCGTCAGCTTGCCGGCCCGCCCATATGCGGCCATCCGTACGCGCATCACGATGGACGAAATCATGAAAGTCTCGCCGCAGCTTTTTGGCGAAATATGGGGCTGGGTCGATGCCGCGAATGCCCAACCGACTGGTATGACGATCCTGAAATATAACGTGGTCGACATGGCCGGGATCATGGAGCTGGAATACGGCGTCTCGACAGCCGCTTCAGTCACGAGCGACGAACGCGTTTTGGCAGGGACGCTGCCGGCCGGCCGCTATGCGACGATCACCCACACCGGCGCCTACGACCAGCTTTATGATGCGAATGCGGTTCTCATCGGCTGGGCGAAGGAACGCGACATCGAGTGGGATACTGAAACGAAAGCGGATGGCGACCATTTTGCCTGCCGATACGAGGACTATCGGACCGATCCGCAGGCCGAGCCGGACCCGCAGAAATGGGTCGTAGACGTTGCCATCAAGATACGGGACTGAATCAGGGCATCGCCCGAACGGGTCGCGGATGGACAACGGTCCACTGCGGCGCTACTGCCGAGGCTCGTTCCACAGCGGAGAGGATTCAGTCATGGCTTTGGATATGTCGGGCGAGGAGCGCATCGCGGCTCCTATCAACAAGGTCTGGGAGGGGCTGAATGATCCCGAGGTCCTGAAAGCCTGCATTCCGGGCTGTCAGAGCCTCGAGAAAAAGTCGGACACGGAGTTCTCCGCCGTGGTTTCGGTGAAGCTCGGCCCGATCAAGGCCAAGTTCAATGGCGAGGTCGAACTGAAAAACCTCAACCCGCCGCATTCCTATACCATCGCCGGTGAAGGCAAGGGTGGCATCGCCGGCTTCGCCAAGGGCGGCGCGGACGTCTCGCTCACCGAAGACGGGCCCGACGCGACGGTGCTGACCTACAAGGCCAAGGCCGACGTCGGCGGCAAGATCGCACAGCTCGGCAGCCGGCTGATCCAGTCGAGCTCCAAGAAGCTTGCAGGCCAGTTCTTTTCGGAATTCAACAAGAAGCTGAGCGGGGGCTGAAGCGTCAGCCCTTGCGGTAGTTCGGCGGCCGCTTTTCACGGAAGGCCGTGACGCCCTCACGGTATTCGTCCGACAGCCCCGCTTCGCGCTGCAGGTTGCGCTCGAGGTCAAGCTGTTCGTCAAGCGAGTTCGATGACGCAGCCTGGATCGCCTTCTTGGCAAGAGCGTAGGCGTTGGCTGGACCGTTGACGAGTTTCATTGCGAGGCCGACTGCCTCGTCCATCAACGCCGCGTCGTCGACCGCCTTCCAGATCAATCCCCATTGTGCCGCCGTCTCGGCCGGCAGAGGTTCGGTGGTCAGCGCCAGCGCCTTGGCGCGCGCCTCGCCCAGCCGCTGGGTCAGCCACCAGGTTCCGCCTGCATCGGGAATCAGCCCGATACGCGCGAATATCTGGATGAAGCTGGCGGAACGGGCGGCGATCACGATATCGCATGCGAGCGCGATATTGGCGCCGGCGCCGGCGGCCACGCCGTTCACGGCGCAGATTACCGGCTTGTCGAGCGCGCGCAGCCGGCGGATCAGGGGATTGTAGTATTTCTCCAGTCCGGCGCCGAGATCAGGGCTTTCCTTCATGTTGGCGAAGTCCCGTTCGCCCAGATCCTGTCCGGCACAGAAACCGCGCCCCGCGCCCGTCAGGATGACAGCGCGGCAGCCTGCATTCGCCTCGATCTCATCAAGTGCGGCCGCAAGCGCCTCATGCTGCCTTTGGTTGAACGGATTGAGCCTGTCCGGCTGGTTGAGGGTCAGAATATCGTAGCCGTCGCGCCGCTCGTGAATAACGGTGTCGTTCAATGAATTTCCCCTCCGCAAACGCTCCATGGAAGAGCCGCTATTCAAACACGATGGCCGGTGTCGCCGCTTCGGCAAGCGACGCCTCTTCCTTCAGCCGCTCCCACACGCGTGAAGCGATCTCGCGGTAGATTTTGGCCTGCGGGCCGTCGGGATCGGACACCACGACCGGCTCGCCGCTGTCCGACGTTTCGCGGATGTTCATGGTCAGCGGCACTTCGCCGAGGAAGGGGACACCCAGCCGCTCGGCCTCGCGCCTGGCGCCGCCATTGCCGAAAATGTCGTAGCGGGCGCCGGTGTCCGGGGCGATGAAGTAGCTCATGTTCTCGACAATGCCGAGCACCGGCACATCGACACGATTGAACATGTTGAGGCCCCTGCGCGCATCGATGAGCGCCAGGTCCTGCGGCGTGGAGACGATCACGGCCCCGGCCAGCGGAACCTGCTGGGCCATGGTCAGCTGGGCGTCACCGGTGCCCGGCGGCATGTCGACCACCAGTACGTCGAGCTCGCCCCACGCGACCTCGCGCAGCAATTGCGTCAACGCGGACATGACCATCGGCCCGCGCCAGATCATCGGCGTCTCTTCCTCGACCAGAAAGCCGATCGACATGACCTTGATGCCGTGCCGTTCCATCGGTTTCAGTATCTTGCCGTCCACGGTCTCCGGCTTGCCGCTCAATCCCATCAGGCGCGGCATCGACGGGCCGTAGATGTCGGCATCGAGAATGCCGACGCTGAGCCCAAGCGCGGCAAGCCCCAGCGCGACATTCACGGCTGTCGTGGACTTGCCGACCCCACCCTTGCCGGAGGCGACGGCGATGATCGACTTCACACCGGGCACGCCGCGCTTGCCGGGCCGATTGCCGGAAGCCGCCTGTGCCGGCTGAGACGGACGCGCCGGCTGTGGCGCCGGCCTGGCGGGAGGAGCGGATTCCATGCCGCCGCCCTTCTTCTCGGCGGTCAATGCGACCATCGCGCCTTCGACACCCGGCATCGCCTTCACCGCCTTTTCGGCAGCAGCACGCAACGGTTCGAGCTCTTGCGCGCGCGCCGCAGGCACGGTGATGGAGAAGAAGACCTTGGAATCGGCGATGAAGATGTCGGAGACCAGACCGAGCGAGACGATGTCCCCTTCGAGGTCCGGACCGCGGATCGAACGCAATTTTTCGACGACGGCTTCCTTGGTGACGGTCATTGCAATCCAGTTCTCTCGTTCCCCGCCAGATAATGGCTTTTGCGGCAAAGTCCAAGGCGGGCAATCGAGGGAGCAAATTCGGTCTTGAATTTAATCAATCGATCGATTAAAAACCTTCACATGATTGAAGATGACGACGACGCGCAATCCGCGAACCGAGCCGAGGCCACGCGCAAGGCTCTGCTGATGGCAGGGTTGAACGAGTTCGGCTCACACGGCTTCACAGGCACATCGACACGCCGCATTGCCGCTGCCGCAAAGGCCAATATCGGGTCAATAGCCTATCACTTCGGCGGCAAGGAAGGTCTGCGGAAGGCGTGTGCGCGGTTCGTCGTTGACACATTGCGGTCGATCGCCGGAAAGGCAGTCGGGTTGAACGAAGCAGCACCCGCAAGCGCGCAGGACGCCGAGGACCGGCTGGTTCATACCGTCGAAACGGTGGTCCATTTTCTGGTTGCGGGACGTGTCGCGCCGCAATTGGTGCAGTTCGTCCTGCGTGAAATATCGCATCCGGGTCCGGTGCTCGACATCCTGTACGGCGCCGCGTTCGAACCAATCCACAAGCGCCTTTGCCAACTCTGGGGACAGGCGACCGGCGAACCGGCCGAGAGCGAGGAAACCCGCATCGCGGTTTTCACCATGATCGGCCAGGTCGTCTATCTGCGGATCGGCCGCGAAGCCGTGATCAGGCGTATGGGGTGGCAGTCGATCGGCCAGGATGAGGCAGCCAAACTGGCCGCCGTGGCGTCGGACAATCTGCGCATGGTGATCCGCGCGAGGCGCGAGGCGGCAACATGAGTTTTCTCTGCGCGCTTCCGCTCGCTGCATCCCTGTTCGCCGCCTGCGACGAACCCGCGCCGCTGGCGGTCGGCTACGTGGAAGGCGAATTCGTCCGCCTCGCACCAATCGAGAACGCACAGGTCCGCATCGTCAAAGTGCGGCGCGGTGACATGGTTGAAGCCGGGCAGCCGCTGGTCTTGCTCGAAAACACCGATGCCGAGATCGCCGTTGTGCAGGCCGATGCCGCGCTGGCGCAGGCAAATGCGCAGCTTGCCGATCTTCAACAGGGAAAACGTCCGCAGGAGATTGCCGTGCTGGAAGCGGCGTTGCGTTCCGCGCAGGCGGAAGCCGAAGAGGCACGGCGGGTCTTCGACCGCACACAGGATCTGTTCAGCCGCGGTATCGCCACACAGGCCGATCTCGACAAGGCCGCGACACGGGTGACGATGGCGGAAGCCGCCGTCGGGCGCGCCGAGGCTGATCTCAAGGTGGCGCGTCTGCCGGCGCGCGACGAAGCAATCTCCGGCGCCGAGCATCAGGTCGAGCAAACACGGGCGGCGCTGGAACAGGCCCGCTGGCGGCTGTCGAAACGCACTATCACCGCGCCGGAACCCGGGCGGATCAGTGACGTAATCCGCAATCCGGGCGATCTGTCGGGTCCGTCCGCGCCGGTGATTTCCATGCTGCCGGACGGCGCCGTGAAGCTGAAACTCTATGTGCCGGAAGAGAAGTTTTCCACGATCCGGATCGGCGACCGGCTTGCGGTCTCCTGCGACGGTTGCCCGGACAATCTGACAGCACTGGTGAGCTACGCCTCCCCGGAACCCGAATTCACGCCGCCGGTGATCTATTCGCTGGAAACGCGGCAGAAGCTATCGCACCTGATCGAGGCGCGGCCGGAAGGCGAGGCCGCCCCGCTCAAGCCGGGCCAGATCGTCGACGTCAGGCTGGCGGACCAGCAGCCATGAACGCGATCGAGGTCCACGATCTGGTCAAGCGCTTCGGCGACAGGACCGTGGTCGATCACGTGTCGATGACCGTCGCCGCCGGCGAGATCGTGGGTTTTCTCGGCCCCAACGGATCGGGTAAGACAACGACGATCCGCATGATGTGCGGGTTGCTGACCGCAGACGAAGGCGGCGGGACGGTGCTCGGCTACAATCTCAAGACGGAGAGCCTGAAGATCAAACGCGAGGTCGGCTACATGACCCAGCGCTTCTCGTTTTATGAAGACCTGACGATCGCGGAAAACCTGGATTTCGTCGCCCGGCTCTATCAGCTCAAACCGCGCAAGGACTATGTCGCCCGCACGCTCGAAGATCTGGGCCTGACGTCGCGGCGCAACCAGCTTTCGGGCACGTTGTCGGGCGGCTGGAAGCAGCGGCTGGCGCTGGCGGCATGCATCATGCACGAGCCGAAGCTGCTTTTGCTCGACGAGCCGACGGCAGGCGTCGACCCCAAGGCGCGGCGCGAGTTCTGGGACGAGATCCACCGTCTCGCCGCCGGCGGGCTGACGGTGCTCGTCTCCACCCACTACATGGACGAGGCCGAGCGCTGTCATCGCATCAGCTACATCGCATATGGCAGAATGGTCGCAACCGGTACGGTCGAGGAGGTCGTGCGCGATGCCGGTCTCACCACTTTCATATTGCGTGGCGCGCGGCTGGGCGAAGTGGCGCGGGCGCTTGCCTCGACGCACGGCGTCGACCAGGTCGCTCCATTCGGCACCACGCTGCATGTTGTGGGTTCGGACGCAAAGGCGCTGGACAAGGCGCTTGCGCCGTTCCGCAAGCGCGAGGGCGTGACGGTCGAGCGCGGCGAGACCAGCCTGGAGGACGTGTTCATCCAGTTCATGGGCGCGTCCCGGGACAACATGCAATGAACCGGTTCTTCTCCTTCACACGCCTTGCCGCGCTGCTGAACAAGGAATTCATCCAGATGCGACGCGACCGCATCACCTTCGGCATGATGCTGGGCGTGCCGCTGGTGCAGCTGGTGCTGTTTGGCTTCGCCATCAACAATGATCCGACGCAGCTTCCGGCGGCGCTCGTCGTTCTCAGCCAGGACCAGTATTCGCGCACCATGGTGTCGGCGCTGGAAACGACCGGCTATTACCGGTTCGACTACATCGTGAACAGCGAAGCCGAGGGCGAATTCCTGATCTCGCGCGGCGACGTGGTGTTTGTCGTCACCATCCCCTCCGATTTCGCGCGGCGGGTGGAACGCGGCGACAATCCGCAAATCCTCATCGAGGCCGACGCCACCGATCCCTCCGCCGCCAGCGGAGCGATCTCGACGCTGAGCACGGTGGCGCAGAACGCGCTCAACAGGGAACGCGGTTTGCAGCGAAGCGCGGACGGCAACGGTCAGCTCGAAGTGGTCGTACACCGGCGTTACAATCCCGAAGGCAACTCTCAATACAATATCGTGCCGGGCCTGCTCGGCGTCATCCTGACAATGACGATGGTGATGATGACCTCGATCGCACTGACGCGCGAGACCGAGCGCGGCACGATGGAGAACCTGCTCGCCATGCCGGCAAGCCCGGTCGAGATCATGCTCGGCAAGGTGCTGCCCTATCTGGTGGTCGGCGCGGTGCAGGTGGTGGTGGTGCTGGTCGCCGCCAAGCTGATGTTCGGGGTTCCGTTCATCGGTTCGCTGACCCTGCTTCTCAGCGCGGTGCTTCTTTTCGTGCTGGGGCTGGTGCTTTTGGGCTACACGATCTCAACCTTCGCGCGCACCCAGATGCAGGCGCTGCAGCTCACCGTCTTCTTTTTCCTCCCCTCGATCCTGCTTTCGGGCTTCATGTTCCCGTTCCGCGGCATGCCGCTGTGGGCGCAGTGGATCGGCGAGATGTTCCCGATCACCCACTTCCTGCGCGTGATCCGCGCAATCATGCTGAAGGGCGCCGAGTTCCCCGCGGTTGCATGGGAGATGTCGATGCTGGTCGTCTTCATCTTCGCCTATGCGGCGGTCGCATTGCTGAGGTTCCGCCGTACCCTGGACTAATTTTCTTGGCCAATGTCGGAAACGGTACCGCTGCTGCGTCCTCGGAACACCCTGCAACGGAAGGAGACCCGTCATGAACAAGATCAGCACATGGCTCTGGTTCGAAACAGAGGCCGAGGAAGCAGCGAAATTCTATGCGTCAGTGTTTCGCAATACGAAGCTCGGCGAGGTGGTCAAGGCGCCTGCCGGCGCCGAGCCCTATACGACCGAAGGCCAGGTCCTGACCGCCGAAGTCACGATCGAGGGCCAGCAGTTCTATCTCCTGAACGGCGGCAAGCATCCGGGAGGCATTCCCAACGACGCCGTATCGTTCCAGATTCTGTGCGCCGACCAGGCCGAGGTCGACGAATACTGGAACAAGCTCGCCGCGGACGGCGGCAAGGAGGTCCAGTGCGGCTGGGTGAAGGACAAATACGGCTTTGCCTGGCAGATCGTGCCCGAAGCGCTGCACCGGCTGACCAACGGGCCGGACCGCGAGGCGGCCAAACGCGTCACGCAGGCGATGATGAAGATGGTCAAGCTCGACGTGGCAGCGCTGGAGGCGGCGGCGCGGGGGTGAGCCTCGTTTCAATTGGCGCAAGATGATGCCGCGCGCTAGGTTCGCGCCATGATCGACAAGCTTGAATTCTTCATCGCGCTGGCGCGGGCGGAACATTTCGGCCGCGCGGCGGAAGAGCTGGGCATTACGCAGCCGACGCTCTCGGCGGCTATCAAGCAGTTGGAAGAGCAACTCGGGGTGCTGCTGGTCAAGCGCGGCTCGCGCTTTCAGGGGCTGACGCCGGAAGGCGAGCAGGTGCTCACCTGGGCGCGGCGGATCACCGGCGATGCGCGCACCATGCGCGAGGAAATGCGCGCCGCGCGGCACGGCCTGTCGGGCCGGCTGAGGATCGCGGCCATTCCTACCGCGCTGGCGATGGTGGCCGCACTGACCACGCCGTTCCGCGAGCGGCATCCCGGCGTCAGCTTCTCGGTGCTTTCGCGCAATTCGGTCGAAGTTCTGACCCTGCTCGGCAATTTCGACATCGATATCGGCCTCAGCTATCTCGACAACGAGCCGCTGGGCCGGGTCGTTTCAGTGCCGCTCTATTCGGAGCGCTACCAGTTGATCACCGCGGCCGGGAACCCGCTTTCGGACCGCGAACAGGTAAACTGGGCCGAAGTGGCGGAACTGCCGCTGTGCCTGCTCACGCCCGATATGCAGAACCGGCGCATCATCGACCATCATCTGGCGGAAGCCGGCGTGACGGCGCGGCCGACGCTGGAGTCGAACTCGATGATCGTGCTCTTCTCGCATATCCGCACCGGCAAATGGTCCTCGATCATGCCGCTCAACCTGGCCGAGACTTTCGGTTTCACCGAGCCGATACGGGCAATTCCCATCGTGGAGCCCGACGCCAGTCACATCGTCGGGCTGATCGCCGCGCGGCGCGAACCGCACACGCCGCTGGTGGCGGCGTTTTTGAACGAAGCCACGGCGCTGGCGGACAAACTCGACCGGCAAACCTGACCTATTGCTTCCCTGGCGAAAGCGTTTGATAGAAATTCTCTATCAAACCACGGATCAGCTTTATTGAAATTTCCGGTTTGTTCTGGTTTCTAAACGGCTTAGCTGAATGCTGGCCAAATATAGGGAGGGCGCTGCATGACGATGCAGCCGCACAGTACCGAGGTCACGAAGAAGACGGCCGCCATCATCGATGAGATGAAATCTCTCGAGGGCCCGCTTCTGCCGATCCTTCACGGCATCCAGGACGAGTTCGGTTACGTCCCGGCCGAAGCGCTTCCGGTCATCGCCGGTGCGCTGAATATTTCGCGCGCCGAGGTCCACGGCGTTGTCAGCTTCTACCACGACTACCGCAACGAACCGGCCGGGCGGCATGTGCTGAAGCTCTGCCGGGCCGAGGCCTGCCAGTCGATGGGCGGCGACGCCGTCGCCGAGCGGCTGCAGGAACTGCTGGGCGTGAAATTCCACGAAACGGCGGAGGACGGCTCAGTGACGCTGGTGCCTGTCTACTGCCTCGGGCTTTGCGCCTGCGCGCCGTCGGCGATGCTCGACGGCGAAGTGATCGGCCGTCTCGACGACGCCATGATCGAAGAGATCGCGGCGGAGGTCCGGGCATGAGCGTCACCATCTATATCCCGCGCGATTCAGGCGCGCTGGCGCTTGGCGCCGACAAGGTCGCTCGCGCGATCGAGAATGAACTCAAGGCGCGCGGCAAGACGGCTCGTATCGTCCGCAATGGCTCGCGCGGGCTCTACTGGCTGGAGCCGATGGTCGAGGTGATGACCGAAAAGGGCCGTGTCGCCTACGGGCCGGTCAAGCCAACCGACGTCAGGTCCCTGTTCGATGCGGGTTTCCTGACAGGGGACCAGCACCGGTTGTGGCTCGGCAAGCCCGAGAAGATTCCGTTTCTGGCCAAACAGACGCGGCTGACCTTCGCGCGATGCGGCATCACCGATCCGGTGTCACTCGCGGACTACAAGGCTCGTGACGGGCTGAAGGGCCTGAAGAATGCGCTCAAACTGTCGCCGCAGGAGATCGTGCAGCAGGTCACCGATTCCGGTCTGCGCGGGCGCGGCGGCGCCGGTTTCCCGACCGGCATCAAATGGAAGACCGTGCTCGATACGCCGGGTGAGCAGAAATACATCGTCTGCAACGCCGACGAAGGCGACAGCGGCACCTTCTCCGACCGGATGATCATGGAGGGCGACCCCTTCGTGCTGATCGAAGGCATGGTGATCGCCGGCATCGCGACCGGAGCCAACAAGGGATACATCTATCTCAGGTCTGAATATCCGCATGCGGGCAGGGCGCTGAACGAGGCCATCGCGGAGGCGCGCAAGGCCGGCATATTGGGTTCGAGCATTCTCGGCTCCAACCACGCCTTCGGCATGGAAGTGCGGGTCGGCGCGGGCGCCTATGTCTGCGGCGAGGAGACAGCGCTGCTCGACAGCCTGGAAGGCAAGCGGGGCCAGGTGCGCGCCAAGCCGCCGCTGCCGGCGCACAAGGGCCTGTTCGGCAAGCCGACGGTCATCAACAATGTGATTTCGCTCGCCTCGGTGCCGATCATCATGGACCGCGGCGCGGCGTTCTACCGCGATTTCGGCATGGGCCGCTCGCGCGGCACGATCCCGATCCAGCTCACGGGCAACATCAAGCATGGCGGGCTGTTCGAGGCCGCCTTCGGCGTGAGCCTCGGCGAGCTGGTCGACGATATCGGCGGCGGCACCGCAACGGGCCGTCCCGTGCGCGCCGTCCAGGTCGGCGGGCCGCTCGGCGCATATTTCCCGCGCGAGTTCTTCGACACGCCGTTCGACTACGAAGCCTTCGCGGAGAAGGAAGGGCTCATCGGCCATGCCGGCATCGTCGTCTTCGACGACAGCGTCGACATGCTGAAACAGGCGCGCTTCGCGATGGAGTTCTGCGCCATCGAGAGCTGCGGCAAGTGTACGCCCTGCCGCATCGGCTCGACGCGAGGCGTCGAGACGCTAGATAAGATCGCAGCGAACATCGAGCCGGAAAAGCAGGTGGCGCTGGTCACAGACCTCTGCAACACGATGAAGTTTGGTTCGCTGTGCGCGCTGGGTGGGTTCACGCCCTACCCCGTAATGAGCGCGCTGAAGCATTTCCCGGATGATTTCCGCCCTCACCCGATGCGCGAAGCGGCGGAATAGGAGAACGAGCCCATGTCATTCGTCAAGGAAATCGACTACGGCACGCCGGCCTCGAAGGCGGAAAAGACTGTCACGCTGAGCGTCGACGGCAAGCCGGTGACGGTTCCGGAAGGAACCTCGATCATGCGCGCGGCGATGGATGCGGGCATCGAGATCCCGAAGCTCTGCGCCACCGACATGCTGGACAGTTTCGGCTCGTGCCGCATCTGCCTGGTCGAGATCCAGGGACGCAACGGCACGCCGGCCTCCTGCACCACGCCGGTTGCCGAAGGCATCGAGGTCCGGACGAAGAGCGAGCGTCTCGACGCGATCCGCAAAGGCGTGATGGAGCTCTACGTTTCCGACCACCCGTCGGCCTGGAACGAGCAGCGCGGCACCGGCGCCAGCGAGTTTGACAAGGTTGCGACAGATGTCGGGCTAACGGAGAACCGCTACGGCACGGGTGGCCGCAACCATGTGGCGCCGGGCAACGGGTCGCTCAACATCGACTACATCGCCCGCGATGAATCCAATCCCTATTTCACCTACGACTCGTCGCAATGCATCGTGTGTTCGCGCTGCGTGCGCGCCTGCGAGGAGGTTCAGGGCACCTTCGCGCTGACCGTCGAGGGGCGCGGTTTCGAGAGCCGCATCGCGGCCGGCATGCACGAGAATTTCCTGGAATCGGAATGCGTGTCCTGCGGCGCCTGCGTACAGGCCTGCCCGACCGACGCGCTGCGCGAGAAGACCGTACTCGAGATCGGCATGCCCGAAAGCTCGGTCGTCACCACATGCGCCTATTGCGGCGTCGGCTGTTCCTTCAAGGCCGAGATGAAGGGCGAGGAAGTCGTCCGCATGGTGCCTTACAAGGACGGCAAGGCCAACCGCGGGCACTCCTGCGTGAAAGGCCGTTTCGCCTGGGGCTACGCCACCCACAAGGACCGCATCCTCAACCCCATGATCCGCGAAAAGATCAGCGACCCGTGGCGCGAAGTCAGCTGGGAGGAGGCGTTCTCCCACGTTGCGAGCGAATTCCGCCGGATGCAGCATCAGTACGGCCGCGGATCGATCGGCGGCATCACCTCCTCGCGCTGCACGAACGAGGAGACCTATCTGGTCCAGAAGCTGATCCGGCAGGGCTTCGGCAACAACAATGTCGATACCTGCGCCCGCGTCTGCCACTCGCCGACCGGCTACGGGTTGAAGACGACGCTCGGCACATCGGCCGGCACGCAGGATTTCGATTCCGTCGACCATTCGGACGTCGTCATGGTGATCGGCGCCAACCCGACCGATGGTCATCCCGTCTTCGCCTCGCGGCTGAAGAAACGCCTGCGGCAGGGTGCGAAACTGATCGTCCTCGATCCGCGCCGCATCGACCTGGTGCGCCAGCCGCACGTCGAGGCGTCTCATCACCTGCCGCTGAGACCCGGCACCAATGTCGCCGTTTTGACGGCGCTGGCGCATGTGATCGTCACCGAGGACCTCTATGACGAGGCGTTCATCCGCGAGCGCTGCGACTGGTCGGAGTTCGAGGACTACGCCGCCTTCGCGGCGGACCCGGCAAACAGCCCTGAAGAGATCGAAAAGATATCGGGCGTTCCGGCCGATGCAATCCGCCAGGCTGCGCGGCTCTACGCGAAGGGCGGCAACGGCGCGATTTATTACGGCCTCGGCGTAACCGAGCACAGCCAGGGTTCGACCACGGTGATGGCGATCGCCAATCTCGCCATGCTGACCGGCAATTACGGGCGCCCCGGCGTCGGCGTGAACCCGCTGCGCGGGCAAAACAACGTGCAGGGCGCATGCGACATGGGCTCGTTCCCGCACGAACTGCCTGGCTACCGGCACATGTCCGACGACGCCACGCGGGACATCTATGAAAGCCTGTGGGGCGTGAAGCTCGATCCGGAACCCGGCCTGCGCATCCCCAACATGCTGGACGCCGCCGTCGATGGAACGTTCAAGGGCATCTATGTCCAGGGCGAGGACATCCTGCAGTCCGACCCGAACACCCGCCACGTCGCGGAGGGGCTGGAGGCGATGGAGTGCGTGGTCGTCCACGACCTCTTCCTCAACGAGACGGCGAACTACGCCCATGTCTTCCTGCCGGGCTCGACCTTCCTGGAAAAGGACGGGACCTTCACCAATGCCGAGCGGCGCATCAACATGGTGCGCAAGGTGATGGAGCCGAAAAACGGACTGGCCGACTGGGAAGTCACTCAGAGGCTCGCCCAGGCGATGGGGATGGACTGGAACTACACCCATCCCTCGCAAGTGATGGACGAGATCGCGGCGACGACACCGTCTTTCGCCGGCGTTTCCTTCGATCTGCTGGATCGCGAGGGCTCGGTGCAGTGGCCGTGCAACGAGAAAGCGCCGAAGGGCACGCCGGTCATGCATATCGGCGGCTTCGTGCGCGGCAAGGGCAAGCTCATCCGCACCGAATATGTGGCGACCGACGAAAAGTCCGGGCCGCGCTTTCCGCTGCTTCTCACCACAGGGCGCATTCTGTCGCACTACAATGTCGGCGCGCAGACGAGGCGCACGGCCAATGTCGCCTGGCATCACGAGGACAGGCTCGAAATCCACCCGCACGACGCCGAGCAGCGCGGCATACGCGACGGCGACTGGGTGCGGATCGCAAGCCGCGCCGGCGAAACGACGTTGCGCGCGCTGACGACCGAGCGGGTGGCGCCGGGCGTGGTCTACACAACCTTCCACCATCCCGACACGCAGGCGAATGTGGTGACCACCGACTATTCCGACTGGGCGACCAATTGCCCCGAATACAAGGTGACGGCGGTGCAGGTTTCACCCTCCAACGGTCCGACCGGCTGGCAGGAAGAGTATGAGGAGCAGGCCCGCCAGAGCCGGCGCATCGCCGGCCACATGGAAGCGGCAGAGTAGGTTCGACCGGGATGACGCGCCCGCCTTTCACCTCCACAAGCCGCATCGCCCGGCGCTCGGGCGGCACCACGGCCGCGGCGCGAATGGTGCCGGAGGAGACGCCGGTCGCGCTCAGCTATGCCGGAACGACGCATGCGGTGATGATGGCGACGCCGGCCGACCTTGAGGACTTCGCTGTCGGGTTCTCGCTGACCGAGGGCATCATTTCGAAACCTGACGAGATCGCCGCTGTCGATGTCGAGGAGGCTGGCGCCGGCATCGACATCCAGATCAGGCTGAAGGACAAGGCCAACACCCGCTTCGAGGCAAGGCGCCGGCGACTGGCCGGCCCGGTCGGCTGCGGGCTGTGCGGCATCGAATCGATCGACGAGGCAATGCGCGCGGTGCCGAACGTCGGCGACCGGGCGCTCGCGCTGTCTGCCATCGACATTGCGCAATCGGTCGACCTGCTTTCGAAACAGCAGCCGCTGCACGGCGAGACCGGCGCGGTGCACGCCGCGGGCTTCTACGTTCCGGGCAAGGGCATCATTGCTGCTCGTGAGGATGTCGGCCGCCACAATGCGCTCGACAAGCTGGCGGGAGCACTGGCGAAGGCCGGCATGGAGGGCGCAGGCGGAGCCGTCGTGGTCACCTCCCGCGTTTCGGTCGAAATGGTGCAGAAGACGGCCGCGGTCGGGTCCGGTTTCATCATTGCCGTTTCGGCGCCAACCGCACTCGCCATCCGCGCCGCCGAGCAGGCCGGGATGACCCTGATCGCCCTGGTGCGGGGAGACGAATTCGACATTTTCACGCGGCCAGACCGCGTTTTTCCGGGAGCATCAGCCGATGTCGCATGACGCCGGAACAGCAATGAGCACGGACGAAAAGCTCGTCTACATGGCGAACCAGATCGCTTCCTTCTTCAGGTCGATGCCGGAAGACGAAGCGGCTCCGGGTGTGGCCAAGCACATCAATGATTTCTGGGATCCGCGCATGCGGCGCAAGCTGCGCGCGATACTCGATGCGGGCGGTGACGGCCTGTCGCCTCTGGTGCTTTCGGCAGCCGAAGAAATTCGCTGGCCGCAGCCGCCAGCCGAGAGTTAGGTCGCTGAGCCCGGGTCGGGCACGCTGAAGCGTGGGCCGACAAGTCCGGGTCTCCCTTCCAGCGACAGTTTCGTTCGGGCGGCTTGCCGCTCCGCGATCACCTTGCCCTTCGAGATCACGCAAAGCCGGTCGGCCCGCAGGCGGATCGCCTCAACCGGATCGCCGGCATCGAGCACGACCAGGCTTGCAACCTTGCCAATTTCGAGACCGTAGTCGTCGAGGCCGAGGATGGCCGCGCTTTCCGTCGTCACCATGTCGAAACAGCGACGCATGTCCGCCGGGCTGGTCATCTGCGCCACGTGCAAGCCCATGAAGGCGACGTCGAGCATGTCGCCGGTGCCCAGCGAATACCAGGGGTCGAGCACGCAATCCTGGCCGAAGCCGACGCGAATGCCGGCCTTCACCATCTCCGGCACGCGGGTCAGGCCGCGGCGCTTGGGATAGGTGTCGTGCCTGCCCTGCAGCACGATGTTTATGAGCGGGTTCGGGATGGCCGACAGTTGCGCCTCCGCCATCAGCGGCAGCAGCTTGGAGACGTAATAATTGTCCATGGAATGCATGGAGGTCAGGTGCGAGCCGGCCACCCTGCCCTGCAGGCCAAGCCGCTGCGTCTCGTAAGCCAGTTGCTCGACATGCCGCGACGTCGGATCGTCGGTCTCGTCGCAATGCATGTCGACCATGAGCCCCCGTTCGGCCGCTATCGCGCAAAGCTCGGTGACGGAGCGGCGGCCGTCCTCCATGGTCCGCTCGAAATGCGGTATGCCGCCGACAACATCGAGACCCATGTCGAGCGCCTTCAGCAGATTCCGCTTCGCGGTCGGGGCGCGATAGAAACCGTCCTGCGGGAAGGCGACGAGTTGTAGGTCGAGCCAGGGAGCGACCTCCCGCTTCACATCCAGCAGCGCCTCGACCGCGAGCAGCCGGTCGTCGCAGATATCCACATGGCTGCGAATGGCCAGAAGCCCCAGCGCGGCGGCCCAGTCGCAATAGGCCAGCGCCCGTTCCTTCACTGCATCCTGCGTCAGCAGCGGCTTGAGCTCACCCCAAAGCGCGATGCCCTCCAGCAGCGTACCCGATGCGTTGATGCGGGGACGGCCGTAGGACAGGGTGGCGTCCATATGGAAGTGCGGATCAACAAAGGGCGGCGAGACAAGATTGCCTGTGGCGTCAACGACGCGGCCGGCCTCTCCGCTCAGGTTCGGCGCGATGGCGGCAATCGTTTCGCCCGTTATACCGATGTCCGACTGCCGTCCGTCGGCGAGCAATCCTCCCTTGACGATGATGTCGAATGCCACTGGGTCCTCCGGATCGCGATTCCCTGCATGGAACCTATGCCGGGATGCCGCCTCAAGACCAGCCGTACGACCGGGCAGGCCGACACTCGCCGGCCCGCACGATTTCACATGCCGCTTCGGTGCGTCAGCCGAGAACCTCGGCGACCGCCTTGGCGGTCTTGTCCACAACCTCGTCCGCCTCTTCGCGGGTCAGGCAGAGCGGCGGCGCGAAGCCGAGAATGTCGCCCTGCGGCATGGCGCGGGCGATGACGCCATGGGCGAGCAAGGCGGCAGCCACCTGCGGTCCGATCTTCCTGGCCGGATCATAGAACTTGCGCGTCTCCCGATCCTCCACGAATTCGACCGCGCACAGCATGCCCACGCCGCGCACATCGCCTACATGGGCGTGACTGCCCAGCGCCGCCGTCATCGCCCCATTGAAGTACGCGCCGGTCTCGCCGGCGTTCTTCACCAGGCCGAGGCTGTCGATCAGCTTCAGATTGGCGACGCCGGCCGCGGCGCCGATCGGATGGGCGGAGTAGGTCCAGCCATGGCCGATCGGGCCGTTCTCGTCGGTGCCCTGCTCCAGCACCTTCCAGACCTTGTCGCCGATGATCGAACCGGACAGCGGCGCATAGGCCGAGGTCAGTCCCTTGGCGATGGTGATGATGTCGGGGCTGATGCCGTAGTGATCGGAACCCATCATCGTGCCAAGGCGGCCGAAGCCGGTGACGACCTCATCAACGATCAGCAGGATGTCGTGCTTGTCCATCACCTTCCGCATCGCCTCCCAGTAGCCGGCCGGCGGCGGCACGATGCCTCCGGTGCCCAGAACCGGCTCGCCGATGAATGCGGCGATGGTGTCGGCGCCTTCGTGGGCGATCAGCTTCTCCAGCTCGTTGGCGCAGTGCGCCACGAAGCCCGCCTCGTCCATGTCCAGGTCGGGGCGGCGGTAATAATAGGGCGCTTCGGTGTGCAAGATGCGGTCCAGCGGCAGATCGAACTTGTCGTGGAAGAGCTTCAGCCCCGTCAGCGAGCCGGTGACCAGCCCCGAACCGTGATAGCCGCGCCAGCGCGAAATGATCTTCTTCTTTTCCGGCCGGCCGAGGATGTTGTTGTAGTACCAGACGAGCTTGATGTTGGTTTCGTTGGCGTCCGAGCCGCCGAGGCCGAAATAGACCTTGGACATGTTCTTCGGCGCGCGTTCCAGCACCATCTGGGCGAGCGTGATCGACGCTTCCGTGCCGTGGCCGACATAGGCGTGGTAATAGGCGAGCTCCTTTGCCTGCTCGGCAATCGCCTCGGCGATCTCCTTGCGGCCATAGCCGACATTGACGCAATAAAGCCCGGCAAAGGCGTCGAGCAGCTTGTTGCCGTCGCGGTCCTCGATGTGAACGCCCGAGCCGCCGGTGACGATGCGGCTCGGCGCCTCGCCGCGCGCGAATTGTGCGAGATGGGTCGAGGGATGGAAGAAATTTTCCCGGTCCCAGCGGTCGAGCACGTCGTTGGTAAGCATCGAAGTTTCTCCTATTTCACAATGGGACCGAAGGGGATTTCGGTCAGGATTTCAGCGCCGGTCTCCGTCAGCAGAACGGGGTTCGACATGAAGTAATCGCCTGCCCCCGTGCCCATCAGCCAGGACAGGACGTGGAAGCTCATGCCGGTCTCGATGACGAGAGGGGAGCCGGCGCGCAGGCCGGTGACGCGGTTGCCGCCGATCCATGACGGCGGCACGCCGATGCCGACCAGATAGCCGCAATGGTGGCGGCGATAGTGCGGGAGGCCTGCGGCGTTCACCACGTTCTGCCAAGCCTGATAGACTGCACCGGCCGTCGTGCCCGGCTTCAGCGCGGTAAACACCGCGTCAAACGCCTTCTTCACCGTTTCGGCCATCGCTGCATCTTCGTCGCGGATGCCGCCGAGATGAACCAGCCGGCCGAGCGGCGCATGATAGCGGCGGACGCAACCGGAGAGTTCGAGAAAAACCGGTTCGCCGGACCTGAACGCGCCGTCCCCGGTGGTGCCATGCTCCTCGCCCAGCCGGCTGCCGGGCCGAATGAAGGGGCCGAAGCCGGCAGGATCGCCGCCGGCGCGGATCATCGCCGCCACGCATTCGGCAGCGACTTCGCGCTCGGGTGCGCCGTCGGAGATAGCCTCTATCGCCGCGCCGGCCGCGGCGTCCGTGACCTTGGCCGCACGGCGCATCAGCGCCTGTTCAGCGGGCGACTTGACCAGCCGCATCTCGTCCACGATGCCGCTGATGTCGATCCATGCGGCATCGACCCCTTCGCGGATGGACGAGCCGAAGCCAAACGAGTGGCCGGATGACCAGGTCTCGACGCCGATGCGCGAAACCGCGCCGCCGATTTCGTCCTTCACAACATCGACGACCGCCAGCGCGCGCTCCTTCACGCCGCCTTTCGAGCGGAGCAGACGCACTGTCAGGTCGGCAGCGGTCTCCATGTCCGTGTGCCCCTCGAAGCGGGCATTTCGCACCTGCTTTTCCACCGATACGCGTTCCATGGAGCGCGTCACCAGCGTCATCTCGCCATCGGCCGGCACGATCAGCAGATGTGGCGCGAAATAGCCCCAATGGTCGAGGCCGGTCAGATAGAAGATATTTTCCGGCGCGGAGACGAGGGCCAGATCGAGATCGCGCCCGGCCATCCGCCGCCGCAGTTCCACAAGCCGCGCCGCCAGTTCCTCGTCGGAGAACGGGTTGTCGTGCATGGACGTGCCTCAGCCTATGTCGGAGCAGACATATTTGAGGTCGGTATAGGCTTCCATGCCGTGACGCGAGCCCTCACGCGCCAGACCGGCCTGTTTGACGCCGCCGAAGGGCACCGGCGCGCCGGTGATCTTGGTGCGATTCACCGCCACCATGCCGAACTCCAGCGCCCGGCTCATGCGCGCAATGCGGGCGGGATCGGATGTGTGCAGATAGGCAACCAGTCCGGTCTCGGTATCGTTGGCGCGTTCCACAACGTCCGCTTCGTCGTCGAAGGCCGCGAAGGCGGCAACGGGGCCGAAGGTCTCCTCGCGGAAAATCGCCGCCTGTTCGGACACGTCCGCCAGCACCGTCGGCTCGAAGAAGTTCGGTCCGGCCTTGTGCGCCTTGCCGCCAACAACGAGCCGTGCGCCATGATCGAGCGCGTCGGCCACATGCGCCTGCTGCTTGGCGACGGCTCGGCCGTTGATCAGCGCGCCTATATCCGGATCGATCATCCCCGCACCGACGGTCATTTTGCGCACGCGCTCGGCGAAGGCTTCGACGAAACGCTGGTAGATCGGCCGCTCGATATAGAAGCGGTTGGCGGCAAGGCAGTCCTGCCCCGACGTGGCAAACTTGGCCGCGATGGCGCGGTCGACCGCGCGAGTGAAATCACAATCGGCGAAGGCGATGAAGGGTGCGTGTCCGCCGAGTTCCAGGATCAGCCGCTTGATGGTGGGCGCGGACTGTTCGTAGAGAATGCGTCCGACCTCGGTTGAACCGGTGAAGGAGACGGCGCGCACCAGCCGCGACGCGGTCATGGCGCCGACCACGACCCGCGCGCTGCCCGTCAGCACGTTGAAGACGCCGGCGGGGAAGCCGGCACGCTCGGCAAGCTCGGCCAGCGCAAGCGCGGAAAACGGCGTCTCGGACGAGGGATGGCAGACGACGGTGCAGCCGGCGGCGAGCGCGGCGGCCGCCTTGCGGGTCAGCATCGCGGCGGGAAAATTCCACGGCGTCACCAGCGCGGCGACGCCGACCGGCTGGCGCATGACCTGCATTTCGGCGCCCGGCAGATGCGAGGTGACGTTTTCGACGTTGAGCCGCAGCGCCTCGTCTGCATAGAAATCAATAAAGGAGGCGGCGTAGTCGATCTCGCCGCGCGCTTCCGAAAGCGGCTTGCCCTGCTCCTGCACCATCAGGCGGGCGAGGTCCTCCTTGGCAGCGATCATGAGGTCGTGCCAGCGCCGCAGTACAGCGCGGCGCTCCTGGGGCAGTCGCGTGGACCATTCTGCGAAGGCGCGGTGAGCGGCCATGATCGCGGCGTCGGTGTCTTCGGCCGTCAGCGCCGGCACGGCGCCGACGCGCGTTCCGTCTGCGGCATCGGAGACGTCGATGCGCTGGCTGCCCGAACCGGCGGTCCATGCGCCATCGATGTAGGAGAACTCACGAAAAAGGCGCGGGTCGTCCAGCGCGGAAAGATCGGTCTTCTGAAGAATGGCGAGCGATGGCATGGTGTTCGGGCTCCTCGTTTGCGCGCCGCCACATTGCCGCATGCGACGCCAAACGATTTACCGAACAGCCGTCTCGCAGCCGAAGGAACGTCTGTTTTCAGCGCCGCGCACCAATCAATCCTTGGCGCGGCCGGCGGCCAGCAATTCGAACGGAAGCGCGCGGGTGTGTTTCACCGGCTTGGTCATCACATAGGTGAAGTAGCGCGCCAGTCCAACGCGTGCCTCGAGCAGGTGATCGACAAGGCGTTGATAGGCGTCGATGTCGACCGTCACGACCTGCAGGATGTAGTCGAAACCGCCGCCGACGGCCCAGCATGCGACGATCTCGTCGAGCGGCTGGACCGCTCGCTCGAACGCCTGGAAATCCTCGCTGCGGTGGCTTTCCAGTTCCACAGCCATGAACACCACGATATGCGGGGCGATCTTCTTCAGCGCGATCTCTGCGTGGTAGCCGGTGATGATGCCGGCCTGTTCGAGACGCTTAAGCCGTTCCCAGCAGGGCGCGGCGGAGAGGTTGACGCGCTTTGCGAGTTCGACCTTGGAGAGACGGCCCTCCTCGCTCAGGATCAAAAGGATTTTAAGGTCGCGGTCATCGAGCTTGAGCATGGGCCGGTCATGCCGCAATCGAGGCGCCGATGCCAGCCCTGGCCGCGGCGGCGACCGCGAAGGCGGCGATCGCCGTGTCCTGCGCGCCAGTGCCGGTGAGATCGCAGATGCTGACCTGATCGTCGCTGGCGCGGCCGGGCTTTGCGCCGGCGACGATTTCACCGAGCTCGGGCGGCGTGCCGCCTTTCCAGACACCGGCGGCGATGGCGCTGCGCAGTTCGCCCAATAGTTCGGTCTGGCTCACGCGGTCGGCGACATAGAGGTCGGCCGCGGCGAGCGCTGCCGGGTCGATCTCGTTCTTGCCGGCCTGGTCGGACCCCATGGCGGTGACATGGAGCCCCGGATGCAGCCATTCGGCCTTCAGCACCGGGTGTTCCGACGGCGTGGTGGTGATGACGAGCTGGCTCTCGGCGACCAGTTTCGCCGCATCATGCTCCGGCCGTGCGTCGATGCCGAGTTCGGCCGCTAGATCGAGCGCGCATTTGGCGGCCTTGTCGCGGTCGCGGCCCCAGACGAGCACACGCGTGAACGGGCGCACGAGCGAAGCGGCGATGATCTGCAGCCGCGCCTGCGCGCCGGTGCCGATGACACCGGCGGTTTCGACGGTTCGGGGTGCCAGATGGCGCGCGGCTACCGCCCCGGCCGCTGCGGTGCGCACGTCGGTCAGGTAGCCGTTGTCGAGCAGCAGCGCCTCGACCAGCCCGGTCCTGGCCGAAAACAGGATCATCAGCCCGTTGAGGCTGGGCAGGCCGAGCTTCGGATTGTCGAAGAAGCCGGGGCTGACCTTGATGGCGAAGCCGTCGAAACCCGGAATGTAGGCAGTCTTCACGTCGACCTCGCCATTGGCCTCGGGGATCGCCATCGACAGGATCGGCGGCATAACCACCTTGCCGGAGGCAAGCGCGGCGAATGCCTTCTCGACCGTATCGACCGCGGCGAGATCGAGGCGCACGACCTTGCGCAGATCGGCCTCGGTCAGGACCATGATCTCACGCGGCATATGCGCGGCCCTTCAGTTCAAGGTCGCCGAGCTTCGCGTCGCCGCCGTTGATGATGTCGGTGAAGACGCGCATGTCGACATTGCGGCCGGTGACGATGGTCGCGATCGGCCCGTCGACCTGCGGCAGCTTGCCGGCCTTCAGCGCCGCGACGCCGACCACGCTGGCGCCCTCGGCAACCATCCGTTCCTCGTAATAGACGGTCTGCATGGCGTCGTAGATCTCGTCCTCCGTCACCAGCACATAGTCGTCGATCAGTTCGCGGCAAATCGGGAATGAAAGCCGGTTGGCCATGCCGATGCCTCCGCCCAGCGAATCCGCAAGGCTCGCCACCTCTTCGACCTCGACAGGCTTGCCGGCACGCACGGACTCATACATCGCCGCGCCGCGGTCCATGGTGATGCCGATCACCTTGATGTCGGGTTTGATCGCTTTGGCAGCGACCGCAATGCCGGCGGCCAGCCCACCGCCCGACAATGGCACCAGGATCGCGCCAAGGTCCGGCCGGTCTTCCAGCAATTCAAGCCCGATCGTCCCCTGTCCGGCGATTACGAAGGGATCGTCGAAAGGTGAAATCTCGACCAATCCCTCCTCGCGCGCCAGCCGCTGGCTTTCAGCCAGCGCGTCGTCCTGGCTCTTGCCTTCGATGCGAACTTCGGCGCCCAGCGCGCGGATGCCGTCGACCTTGGCCTGCGGCACCAGCGACGACATGCAGATCACCGCCTTGAGGCCACGCGCACGGGCGGCATAGGCGACGCCGCGGCCGTGATTGCCGGTCGAACAGCAGGTGACACCCCTGGCACCCTCGGGCAGGTTGAATACGGCATTGACCGCGCCGCGCAGCTTGAAGGCGCCGATCGGCTGGGTGTTCTCCAGCTTGAGCAGGAAGTCGCGTCCCGCCATGCCGGTCAGGAATGGCGACGGCACCAAGGGCGTGCGCGCGGCGACACCGGAAATGGTGCGGCTGGCCGCCAGTATGTCGGCCAGCGTGAGGCTCAAGTCGCCTCCTTCACTGCGCTCAGGAATTGCTGCGTCCGTTCCCTCTGCGGGTTGCCGAACAGTTCTTCGGGAGATCCCTGTTCCTCGATACGGCCGCCGAAGAAGAAGCAGACGCGGTCGGAAATATCCTTGGCGAAACCCATCTGGTGCGTGACCATGAGCATGGTCAGGTTGTGCTCGGCCACGAGCCGCCGGATCACATGCGTCACCTCGCCGATGACCTCCGGGTCGAGTGCGGAGGTAACTTCGTCGAAAAGCATCACCTTGGGCCGCATTGCGAGGGCGCGGGCGATCGCTACACGCTGTTGCTGACCGCCGGACAGGCGCGATGGATGCTGGTCGCGCTTGTCAGCCATGCCTACCATCTCAAGCAGTTCCTCGGCGCGCGCGCGCGCCTCCTTTTTCGGGACGCCGAGCACGTGGACCGGGCCTTCCATGCAGTTTTCCAACGCGGTCATGTGCGGGAACAGGTTGAAGTGCTGAAAGCACATGCCGATGTTGGAGCGCATCTGGCGCAGATGGCGGCTGTTGGCCGGTTTCAGCGCGCCGCCATTGGGCATGTGCGTCAACGGCTTGCCGTCGACATAGATGACGCCGCCGTTGATCGTCTCCAGCGTCATCAGCATCCGGAGAACGGTGGTCTTTCCCGACCCGGACGGCCCGATGACGGTGACCATCTCGCCCTCGGCGACGTCGAGATCGAGCGAATCCAGGACGACCAGGTCGCCATAGCGCTTGGTGACTTTCTTGAAGCTTACCATCGGCACGTTGTCGCCTTCGAGCGCGAGGGGAAAGTTCGCAATGTCTTCGTTCGTCATCAGCTCAGTCCCAGTTTCCTGCGCACCCAGGTTTCGAAGAGGCGAATGCCGGCGGCGGTGGGCAGCGAGATTGCAAGAAAGATAACCCCGACCAGCGTATAGGGCTCGAGGTAGCGGTAGGTCTCCGAGCCGATCGAGGTAGCGGCGTGCATCAGCTCGGCCACCCCGATGACCGACAGCATGGGCGTATCCTTGAAAATCCCGACCAGATAGTTGCCCATGCCGGCCAGCGACGGGGGCAGGGCCTGCGGAATAATGACCCGGAAATAGGTCCGCGCAGTGGACAGGTTGAGCGAGGTCGCCGCCTCCCACTGGCCCTTCGGCACGCTCTCCAGCCCTCCGCGATAGACCTCCGACAGGTAGGAGGCATAGTGCAGGCCGATGGCGATCATGCCCGCGGTCCAGGGCGAGAGGCGGACGCCGAATTGCGGGCCGACATAAAAGACGAAGAATATCTGCAGCACCAGCGGCGTGGAGCGGATGAACTCGACTGCTTCGCGCACCGCCATGGTCAACACCCGGTAGGGTGTGCGTTGGGCCAGCGCCAGCACAAGGCCGAGCACGACGGCTATGGCGTAGCCGAGCCCCGCCGCCAGGAGTGTGTTGCCCGTGGCCACGATGAGGCGGGGGAGAATTTCCCAGGTGAAGTCCCAGCGCCAGTCGAACATGGCTCAGGCCCTCCCCAGCTTGCGCATCATGAAGCCTTCGAGCCAGCGCATCCCGGGCGTCAGAATGAAACGGGCGAGGATGTAGTAGATAATGAGCGCGGTCCCGAAACTCTGGGCCGACAGGAAGGTGGTGCCGTTGATCTGCTTGACCTGGAACATCAGGTCGGCGACGGCGATCAGCGCGACGAGCGCGGTACCCTTGAGGAGCTCGATCAGCAGGTTGCCCCAGGGAGGCAGCATGATCAGCAACGCCTGCGGCAGGATCACACGGCGCATGCGCTTGGCCGGCGGCATGTTGAGCGCGAGCGCCGCTTCCCACTGGCCTTTGGGGACCGAGAGGATCGCGCCGCGCACGAGTTCGGCGCCGTAGGCGCCGAGATTCATGCCGACGGCGACGAAGCCTGCGGTGAACTTGTCGAATGTGACGCCGAAGAGCGGCAGCACGAAGAAAATCCAGTAGAGCTGCACGAGCAATGACGTGCCGCGAAAAATCTCGATGTACACGGTCGCAACGCCGCGGATCAGCGGGTTCGGGGCCATCCGCATCAGCCCTGCCGCCAGTGCGATCACGACCGCCAGAACCGTGGCCAGAACGGTCAGCAGCATCGTGATCAGCGTGCCGCTGAGGATGCGGTCGCCATACTGGGCGAGGAATTCGAAATATGACATGCCGCTCAGACCTTCCCCTCAAGGCCGCGAAGGCGGGATGCGGGGCCCTTGCGGGCGTCCCGCGAAGAACGGCGGACCGGTCACCCGGCCCGCCGCGCTGTCATGCTAGCGGTTGGCGCAGACCCATTCGGTCGACCTGTCGCCGGGCAGGGAACCTTCACCGTAGCCATATTCGGAGACCGCCGACATCATCACCTCGGAGCCCATATAGTTCTTCAGCTCGGCGTTGAACTTGTCGAGGAAATCCTGGTCGGCGTCGCGGAAGCCGATACCCGCCCAATTCGCCAGTTCCTCGGGCATCGCATTGGGGTCGCTTACCTCGACGGCGCCGGCCGAGCTGTCGGCGAGCTGCTTCATGGTGAAGTAGGTGCCGGCGCCAGCGTCCGCGCGTTCGGCCCTGACGGAAGCGAGGATCTCGGTCGGACCGGGCACTGTCATGATGTTGTCCTCCGACACACCGGCAGCCTTCGCCTGTTCGATGTTCGAGTAGCCGGCGCCGGTCACCATGACGGCTTCGCTGTCCTTGATATCGGTATAGCTGCCGATCCCCTTGGGATTGCCCGGAGCGACGATGAAGGCATCGCCGATTTTCCCGATCGGCTCGGAGAACGCGACGTTCTCGCAGCGGCTTTTCAGGATGTTCATGCCGCCGGTGATGATGTCGAAGCGGTTTGCCTGCAAGCCGGGAATAAGCCCGCCCCACTCCGTCTGCACGGGCTCAATATTGTCGTAGCCCATGTTCTCAAGGACGCCCAGAGTGATGACGTTGACGAACCCCTTGGGGCTGCCGTCGTCGCCTGGATATGCGAAGGGAATCTCATTTGCGAAGCCAATGCGGATAGGATCGCCGGCTTCGATCCGGTCCATCAGCGGACCGGCATTTGCAGCCACAACGCCGAGCGTCAAAGCGCCAACACAGCCGGCCAGCACGGATTTCAGAAATCCACTTTTCATGGTCATTCCCCTGTTTTTTGGATTGAACGGCAATCTCTGCAATTTTTTGTGTTGTGTACAACACCAGCAGGCAGGCACGCTGTCAACGAATTTTTTGCGTATGTGGAGCTGATCTCGCTTTCCAACAGTCGAAACACCAAATAGATGTACACAATTGAATCGCCGCGGTGATGCGGCGCGCCGTCCGGAGGGGATAATGCCGGCCACGCAACTGCCATTCAGCAGCACCGAATACGACCGTCGTCTCGGCAAGGTCCGCGCCGAAATGTCGAAACGCGGTATCGACGTGCTGTTCGTCGAAGACCCTTCAAACATGGCCTGGCTTACCGGCTATGACGGCTGGTCCTTCTATGTCCACCAGGGTGTGCTCGTCTTCCACGACGCCGACCCGATCTGGTGGGGCCGCTCGCAGGATGCAAACGGCGCGGTCCGCACGGTCTGGATGGCCGACGAGCGCGTCACCAGTTATACCGACCACTACATCCAGTCCGACAAGCTGCATCCCATGGAAACGCTCGCGGCGCGCCTGCGCGAACACGGTTATGGCGGCAAGCGGATCGGCCTGGAACTCGAGAACTACTATTTCTCCGCCAAAGCCTATCTGGTCCTGAAGGACGAACTGCCCGACGCGACCCTTGTCGACGCGACCGCGCTCGTGAACTGGCAACGCGCGGTCAAGTCGGACGAAGAGATCGTCTTCATGCGCCGTGCCGCGCGTATCTCCGAGAAGATCGTCGACGGTATCATTGAGCGCGTCGAGCCGGGCTTGAAGAAGTGCGACCTCGTCGCCGAAATCTACGGCGACGCCATCCGCGGCGTCGACGACGACTGGGGCGATTACGCCGCCATCGTGCCGCTGCTGCCCAGCGGTTCCGATGCCGCCGCACCCCACCTGACCTGGGACGGCCGGCGTTTCGAGGAAGGCACGGCAACGTTCTACGAGATCGCCGGCTGCTACCGCCGCTACCACGTACCCTTCTGCCGGACCGTGTTCCTCGGAAAGCCTCCGCAATATCTCCTCAACGCCGAAAAGGCGCTGGCCGAAGGCCTGGAGGCCGGGCTTGAGGCGGCGCGGGCGGGAAACCGGGCGGAAGAGGTGGCCGAAGCCCTGTACCGATCACTGGAAAAAGCCGGTATCGAAAGGGAGGGCCGCTGCGGCTATCCGATCGGGTTGTCCTACCCTCCAGACTGGGGTGAAAGAACCATCTCGTTCCGCAAGGATGACACGACCATTCTGGAACCCGGCATGACGTTCCATTTCATGCCGGGACTGTGGATGAAGGATTGGGGAATCGAAATCACCGAGAGTATCCTGATCCGCGAAACCGGGCCGGCGGAATGCCTGTGCAACCGGCCCCGCAAGCTGTTCGTGAAGGACTGAGGGACGCCGCCGCCTATGACTACGCTCGCGCGCACCCGCGAAATCCTGGCCGAGCTGATCGGATTCCCGACCGTTTCGGCGGACAGCAATCTCGAACTGATTACTTATGCCGCGACACTGCTCAGCGAGGCGGGCGCGGCTCTTTCCATGTCGCGCGACGAGACCGGCGAGAAGGCCAATCTGTTCGCAACCCTTGGTCCGCAGATTGATGGCGGCATCGTGCTTTCCGGCCATACCGACGTCGTTCCGGTGGACGGGCAGGAATGGACCAGCGACCCGTTCACGTTGGCCGAGCGTGGCGGGCTTCTCTACGGGCGTGGCGCCTGCGACATGAAAGGCTTCATCGCAGCCTGCCTGGCCATGGCGCCGGCATTCGCGGAAACCGAGCTGAAGCGCCCTTTGCATTTCGCCTTCACATATGACGAGGAAATCGGCTGTTTCGGCGCGCGCGCGCTGATGGATGAACTTGCAAGAGCCGAGGTCAGACCCGCGGTGGCGATCATCGGCGAGCCGACCGAGATGCGTGTCATCGAGGGGCACAAGGGCTGCTACGAATACACGACCGAGTTCACCGGCCTCGAGGGCCACGCATCGGAACCCGACCGCGGGGTGAATGCCGTCGAATATGCTGCGCGCTACATCGCGCGGCTGCTCGATCTCGGCGAACAGCTTAAGTCGCGGGCGCCGGCGGGAAGCCGCTTCGAGCCGCCATGGACCACCCTCCAGGTGGGGCGCATCACCGGTGGCGCGGCCCGCAACATGATCGCGGGAAGCTGCGAAGTGGAATGGGAAATGCGGCCGGTTCAGACGTCCGATTCCGATTTTGTCAAATCCGACCTCTCCGACTTTGTCGACACAATATTGAGACCCGCAATGCATGCCGTGTCGCCCGACGCCAATATTGTCACCCACACGATCGGCGAGGTTGGAGGGCTGCAAGTCGCCACCGAATCCGAAGCCCGCGCGATCGTGACGGAACTCACCGGCGCGACGGAGGCGGACGTGGTCGCCTTCGGCACCGAGGCCGGACTGTTCCAGGCCGCCGGCATGTCGGCTGTGATTTGCGGGCCGGGCTCGATTGCGCAAGCGCACAAGCCCGACGAGTATATCGCGCTGGATCAGCTCCAGGCCTGTCTCGACATGCTCGGCAAGCTGAAGACAAGGATGAGCCGTTGATGCTGGATGAAACGCCCGTAGCGGACAAAGAAGGGGCGCCCATCGCTGACGAGGGCTCGCGCCAGCGGTTCGAGCGCATCTACAACGTTCTGCGCACACGCATCTGCCTGCTGGACTACCCGCCGGGCGAGCGGCTGCGCGAGGAGGATCTCGCGGAAGAATTCGGCGTCAGCCGCACCCCCATCCGCCCAGTGCTGATTACGCTTGAAGCTGAGGGCCTGTTGCGCTCGGTCCACGGCGTCGGCACGATCGTCACCGACATCGACGTCGATGAACTCGAGCAGGTCTACCAGTTGCGTGTCGAACTCGCTGAACTGATCGGCAAGCTTTCACCGATCGCGCCGGACGCGGCAACGGTTGCAAAGTTCAGAGCAATGCTGGCGCGTTGCGAAGCGCTGTCCGGTAGCCCCGACGCTCGGGAATTCGCGCGCATCAACATGGACTTTTTCCATCTTCTCAACTCGCTGACCGGCAACGAGCCGCTACGCGAGATCAGCGAGCGGCTCTACTACCAGACCACCCGCATCTGGCTGAAGACGGCCTCGCGGCTCAGCCAGTACAGGGAACTGCTGATGAACGAGATCCAGATCTTCCAGCGCGAGGTGGCGGATATCGTCGATGCGATCGACGTGGGCGACCTGCAGGTCGTGGGCTATATCCGCCGCGCCCATATTTCCATGAGCTTCCAGCGCCTGCGCAACGAAGCCCGCCACGAAAGGCTCTAGATCAACGCCGATTGCGGCAGGACGAACATCCCGCCCGCCGGCGGCATTGCACCCATCTTCAGGGGACATTCGAAAACCTGCTCCAGCAGACCGTCCGTCTACGAGATCGCGCTGCAGGAGTTGCGGGCCGGTCTCGCGGTCGCGCGCGGCCGCGTCTATTGCATCAGCCGGGGAAGGAACAACGACAGTTCCGGCGCTGCGATCAGCAGGATAATCAGCACGATATCGGCGGCGATGAAGATCGCGACGCCCCTAAAGATATCGGTCAGCGACGCATATTGGCCGGCGACATTTCGAATGACAAACACGTTCATGCCGAGCGGCGGCGTGATCATCCCGACCTCCAGAAGCTTGACCAGAAACACGCCGAACCAGACGAGGTCGATGTTCTGCGCGTGGAGCACCGGCAAGAGCACCGGCAGCGTGACCAGCATCGCGCCGAACGGCTCCATGAACATGCCGAGGATCAGGTAGATGACCACGATCAACAGCATCAGTTCGAAATAGCCCAGTTCGAAATCGTTCACCGCGCCGCCGATCAGCCCGGCGACGCCGCTTAAGCCCAGAAACTTGGTCAGCATCACCGCGCCGACGCCTATGATGAAGAGCGATGCGCAGGTCGAGAGCGTTTCGAGCACCGACTGGCCGAACACATGCCAGCTCATTCGGCCGGTCACGATCGAGATGAGAATAGCCCCGGCAGCTCCGATCGCGCCGGCCTCGGTCGCGGTGAACTTGCCGCTGAACAGGCCGCCGAACACCAGCATGATGAGAACCAGAACCGGCCAGACGGCACGGACGACGCTTCGCGCGTTCAAATTTTCCACGCCGATCGGCGTCGCCGGCACGATATCCTTGCGGAACGCCGCTACGATCAGGATCACCGCCGTGTAGCTGATGGCGGTGAGGATGCCGACCGATATGCCGCCGAGAAAGACCTGCGTCACCGAGGTTTCGGCGAACACGCCATAGATGATCATCAGGATAGACGGCGGAATGAGCGCGCCTATGGTCCCCCCGGCCGCCAGCGCGCCCGTGGCGAAACTCGGGCGATAGCCGGCCTTGATCATCTCGGGAATGGCGATGCGCCCCATCGAGGCGGCGGTCGCGAGGCTGGAACCGCAGACGGCGGCGAAGCCGGAGCAGGCGAAGATGGCAGCGATGCCGAGCCCGCCCGGCACCTTGCGCAGCGCCAGCTTCGCGGCGTCGAACAGCCCGGCGGTCAGGCCCGCGTGATAGGCCACGAAACCCATGAGCAGGAACATCGGCACAGCCGACAGGGTCCAGCTGGCGACGAAATCATAGGGCGTGTTGGCGAGGACGCCGATTGCCGGCTGCAGTCCGAACATGATCCACACGCCGCCGAACGCCACGATGATCATGGCGATCGCCACCGGCACCTGCAGGGCAAGCAGCAGCAAGAGGACGGCAAGTCCGACCAGGCCGGCCGCGAGGTTCATTCGAGCGCACCCATTGCCGCGCCGCCGCGGGAAGCGAGGGGTTCACGGCCGAGCGCGCCATTTGCGGCGCGGTAGAGCGACACCAGCGCGGCCAGCGCGAACGCGGCGGGCAGCGCGCAATAGCCGGGCCAGATGGGCAATGCGAGATTGAGCGAAATGACGAAGCTGCGCGCTCCGAATTCGCGCATGGCGACCAGCCAGGTCGTCCAGGTGAGCGCCACATAGGCGGCGCAGGTGATCAGGGCGACGAGGATGTCGACCCATCGCTTCACAACTTGCGGCATCAGGTGACGGAACACGTCGACGGTGATCATGTCGCCACGCCGCTCCGCCCAGGCGATGGGCAGGAAGGCGATGACGATCATGTAATAGTAGGAGACGATCTCGATGGTGGCCGGGATTGGAGCGGAGGCGAAATGGCGCATGACGACATAGGCCGTCACATGCACCAGCATCAGGATCACGCCGGCGGCGCCGAGCAGCGCGAGCCCGCCGGTAATCCTGCGCATTGCGATATCGATCGCCGGCATTTCTCATTCACCTGTCGCGAAACACGGTTCCCGACGAACCGGCACCCGTCGGCCGAAGCCAAACGGGCGCGCGATCCGGAACGGAGGGCAGCCGTCCATTCCGCCCACCGGGAGCTCGTCAGAGGCCGTAAGTGGAGTAGTCCACCTTGTTCCAGACCTCTTCCTGGACCTTTGCCGTGACCTTGGCGACGTCGCTGTCGAGGTCGTCGACGATTGCCGTCCACTTGTCGACCAGTTCCTGGAACCGGGCGATCTTGGCCGCGGCGTCCTTCACCCCGAGCTGGGACGTGGCGACTTCCACCGCGGCGTCGATGTCGTTCTTGCGGAACTCGTTCGTGGCGTCGATCATCTCCTGCGTGGCGGGGATGATCTCGAGCCCGGCCTCAACCGCCTGCTTGCGCACGTTTTCGGGCCGCTCATAGCCCCAGTTCTCGGTGAACAGCGCGCTTGCCCTGTTTGCCGCGCGGGCCAGGCCGGCGCGTTCCTCGGCGCTCATTTCGCCCCATGCGCCACTTGCCACCGTGAAGTTCGAGGTGGTGTGGTAGGTGCCGAGCGGCAGGTCGATGACGTATTTCGCCACGTCGATCAGACGGTAGGACACCAGGTCGGAGATCGAGCCCATCGTGCCGTCGAGCACGCCCTGCGAAATCTGCTCGAACTGGTCGCTGACCGGCACCTGCGCGGGTGCGGCGCCAACCGCATCGGCCCAGCGCGCATAAGGCGCGCCGCCGGAGCGGAGCCGCAGGCCCTTGAGGTCGTCCATCGACCTGACCGGCTTGGTGGTGAGAAGCACATAGACATCCGAGGAGCCCGCACCCATGAATACGCCGCCGAGCTTCTTGAACTCGATCTGGCATTCCTCGCAGGTGACGACATATTCCGTCATCGCCGCGCCCATTGCGTGGGGGTTGGTGGCGAGGAAGGCGAGGTCGCCCGTCAGCGCCGTATTCGGCAACTCGGCCGGCGCGAACAGCGGCAGCAGATTGCCGACTTCGGCGAGCGACGACTGCAGCGCCTGTTTCACCTGCACGATATTGACGACCTCGGGGCCGATTTGCGCTCCTGTCAGGGCGCCGTTGGTCTCTTGCGGAAGGAACTCGGCGAATTTCTTGTAGAGCGGGTCGGCGGCCGGGTGCACCGGCGGCGCGCCCGAGGCGAGGCGCAGTTCTTTTGCATCGGCGGTGGTTAGTGCGATCGCGGCCAGCGAAACAGCAGCAAATGTCTTTGCAAGCATTCTCATGACAGTCCTCCCGCGGCTCTTGCCGCTTACACAGGTTTCTCACTCAGCCGCTTCGCACGGTCTTTTCGTTACATTTTCAGCAGCCGCCGCGCGTTCTCCTTGAGGATGAGCGGGCGCACGTCCGGCTTGATGTCGAGCTTGTCGAAGTCGGCGAGCCAGCGGTCCGGCGTGATCGCCGGCCAGTCCGATCCAAACAGCATTTTGTGCTTCAGGATCGAGTTGGCGTACTGGATCAGTATCTTGGGGAAGTATTTCGGCGACCAGCCGCTGAGGTCGATGTAGACGTTCGGTTTGTGGCTGGCGATCGAAAGCGCCTCTTCCTGCCAGGGGAAGGACGGATGCGCGAGGATGATCGGCATGTCGGGAAAGTCCGCCGCGACATCGTCGATATACATCGGGTTCGAATATTTGAGCTTCAGCCCCATGCCGCCAGGCATGCCGGAGCCGACGCCGGTCTGACCGGTGTGGAACAGCGCCGGCTTGCCTGTTTCGGCGATGGCCTCGTAGAGCACGTATGCCGACCGGTCATTGGGGTAGAAGCCCTGCATCGTGGGGTGAAACTTGAACCCCTGAACGCCGTAATTCTCGACCAGATTGCGCGCCTCGCGGGCGCCCATCTTGCCCTTGGCCGGATCGATCGAGGCAAACGGGATCAGCACGTCGGAATGCTCCGCCGCTTGCTCAGCCACTTCTTCGTTCTTGAACCGCCTGAAGCCGGTCTCGCGCTCGCTGTCGACGGGGAAAATGCAGCACGCGATGTTGCGCTCCCGCATATAGGCCGCCGTCATCTCGATTGTCGGCTGCGGGGTGTGGTCCATTTTGAAATACTGCTTCATCCACTGCTGGAAATCGTCGTAACCGTCGTCGCCGTGCATGCCGCACGGCTCTTCGGCGTGGGTGTGAATGTCGAGGGCGACGATCTTGTCGAAATTGACTGCCATGTCCTGCTAAGCCTCCTGCACAGAGGGCCAACCGGCGATCTTGCGGGTCAGCCTGAGCAGTTGGTCATGTTCTTCGTCGTCGAGCATGGCAAGAGCCAGCCGGTCGGAGCGGTACATTTTCTCCTCCGACGCGGCGATCTGTTTGCGGCCTTTCTGCGTGACGCGCAGATGCACGGAGCGGCGATCATTCGGCGGGATATGCCGCTCGATATGGCCGTGCTCTTCCAGCGCGCGCACCAGCTTGGTCATGTTCGGCCATTTGATCTTCAGCACGTCGGCCAGCACGCCCTGGCGAATGCCGGGGTTCTCCGCGATGGCGTAGAGAACGGTGAATTCGGAAATCTTGATCTCGCTCTGTCCGAACACCGCGAAGAAGTGGTCGAACACGGTGAGCTGCGCGATGCGCATAACCAGACCCGCCGAGCGCTCCAGCGCGCCTAGTGAAACGGCGTCCTTGCCGGCCACGGCCGGTTCGCCCGTCAAAGCCGGAGCAACGGTCATTCCGTGGCCTCTCCAGTTGGAATATTGAGCCGTTCGGCGCGCTTTTCGACAAACGCCCGCATCCGCTCGACCGCTTCGGGGGTGGTCTGCGTCAGCGAGGCGATCATCGTCTCGAAAAACAGCCCTTCGTCGTAGCCGCTATCGTGAATGCGCTGCAGGGCGTTGATGGTGACATAGTTGGACAGCGGCGCATTTCCGGCGATCGTGAGCGCCAGTTCCATCGCCTTGTCGAAACCCAAGCCCGCTTCGGCAATGTAGTTGACCGCACCGAAACGTTCCACGTCCCGTGCCTGGTATGTGCGCCCGGTCAGCATCATGTCGGTCATGCGGGCAACGCCCATCAGCCGGGTGATGTTCACCGAGCCGCCGCCGCCAACAAAAATGCCGCGCTGGCCCTCGGGCATGGCGAAGAACGTATCCGGCTCGGCAACGCGAATGTGGGCGGCGGCCGCCAGTTCAAGTCCGCCGCCGATCACCGCACCCTTCAGGGCCGCCACGTAAGGCACCGAACCGCGCTGCATCTTCGTGAATACGCCGTGCCAGGCGCGCGATCCGGCAATGCCCTGCATCAGGTCCTTGCCGGACTGCTCGGCGAGATCGAGGCCGGCGCAGAAATGATCGCCATTGGCGCGGATTACGGCCGCTTTCGCTCCGCCGGCGGCCGCGCGATCCACGGCGAGCGATAGCTCGGCCATCATCGTATCGCTGATCGCGTTGCGCTTGCCGGCGCGGTTAAGCGTCAATACGGCGACGCCGTCGCTTTCAGCATATTCGACCAGAGCCATGCTCCGCCGCCCTCCCCAATCAGCGCATTGTCTGTCGCGACACTGTTCACTTTCAAATTATTTGCGAATAAACTATTTTTCCTGTTGCGCGTCAAGCTGCATGCGGCCGAATAACAGCACCACGCGATCGGGAGATTGGGAATGAATGTCGGCAGCCCTGCTGGAGAGAACGTGCAACCGGGCTACCGGAAGGCTCGCTTCTGGACGCCTGACGTTTGCGTGCGCGAAACGCCGGACGGCACGATCTATGTCGAGCAAAAGGCACCTCTACCAAACTACCCGGCTCGCATAACCGAACCGCTGATCGAATGGGCGGCCGAGACGCCGGACCGCACGCTGTTTGCCGCCCGCAACCAAGGCGGCGGCTGGGATCGGCTGAGCTTCGCGGAAGCGCTGGACAGGGCACGCCGTCTCGGCCAGTTTCTGCTCGACGCCAACCTGTCGCCCGAGCGGCCGCTGGTCATCCTGTCGGGCAACGATCTCGACCATGCCGCGCTGGCGCTGGCCGCGGTGCATGTCGGTATTCCCTACGCGGCGATTTCGCCGGCCTATTCGCTGATCTCGAAGGACTTCGACCGGCTACGCTCGGTCATCGACCAGCTCAATCCAGGCCTGGTGTTCGCATCCGATGCCGGCAAGTTCGGCGAGGCGATGGAAGCCACCGCGTCACCCTCCGCCGCGCGCCTCTTCCGGCATGGCGCGCGCGGCGAGGTGCAAAGCTTCGACACAGCGCTCGCCACAACCGCCACCGCCGAGGTCGACAAGGCCCATGCCGCGATCACGCCCGACACGATAGCGAAATTCCTCTTCACATCCGGCTCAACCGGCACGCCCAAAGCGGTCATCAACACCCACCGGATGATCTGCTCCAACCAGATCATGGCGCGCGAGACATTCGCCTATTTCAAGGACGAACCTCCGGTGCTGCTCGACTGGGCGCCCTGGCACCACACCGCCGGCGGCAACAAGCTGTTCTTCCTTCCCGTCTTCAACGGCGGCACGCTGTACATCGATGACGGCAACCCGACGCCGGCAGGCATCGAAAAAACCGTCGGAAACCTCAAGCACGTTTCGCCCAACTGGTACTTCAACGTGCCAAAGGGTTTCGACGCGCTGATTCCGCATCTGGATCGCGACGCGGAGCTTCGCCAACACCTTTTCGGCAATCTCAAAATGCTCTGGTACGCGGGAGCCGGCATGGCCCAGCACACCTGGGACGCGCTCGACCGCCTGTCGGTGGCGGCGGCGGGAGAACGCATTCTCATTGGCACCGGGCTTGGCGCGACGGAGACCGCGCCGGCGGCGCTGATGTGCACATGGCCACAGAAGCGGGGCGGCAATGTCGGACTGCCTTGCCAGGGAGTCAGCCTGAAACTCGTTCCGATGGACGGCAAATACGATGCTCGCGTGAAAGGCCCGAGCATCACGCCCGGGTACTGGAACGCGCCCGAACTCACGCGCAAGGCTTTCGACGACGAGGGCTACTATTGCTTTGGCGACGCGCTGCGCTTCGCCGATCCAGACGATCCTGCCGCCGGTTTCATCTTCGATGGCCGCACGGCGGAGAATTTCAAGCTCGACACCGGCACATGGGTGAATTCAGGCGCGTTGCGCACCGGCTTCATCGATCATTTCGGCGCCACCGTGCGCGACGTCGCCATTGCCGGCGCCGACCGCCCGTTTCTCTCCGCTCTCGTTTTCCCCGACTACGGAGAATTGGAAAAACTCGCGGGTAATGCCGGCCAGGCGGATGTCGCCGGCCTTTTTGGCAACCCGGAAGTCGCGGCCTTCTTTCGCAACGGATTGCGCACACTCGCTACAAAGAGCACCGGTTCGTCGACGCTGGTGAAGCGAATGATGCTGGTCTACCCGCCGCCCTCGCCCGAATCCGGCGAGCTCACCGACAAGGGTTCGGTCAACCAGCGTATCGTTCTGCGGAACCGGGCGGCCGAAGTGGAACAGCTCTACGCCGCTTCGAACCGGGTTATCGAACTATAGCCGGATCAATTGAGCTTGGGCTGAAGCCGCTCAAGGTCTTCCGAGATAATCGCTGCCGTGTGCTTGAGCCGCTCCAGATGTTCACGGGCGAAATCGTCGGGTCTCATGTAGAGCTTCGGCCATAGAAGCGAGATCGCGCCGTAAACCCGCCCGCCGCGAAACACCGGCGTCGCTATCGCAGCAAGCCCGTCGTCGAATGTCGTGTTGCCGATGAAGCGCGGGCCTCTGGTGCCGTAGCCGCGCTTGCGGGCCGCTTCGAGGTGAGCGCGGTATCGTTCCACCGACAGACCATAACGGCTCAAGCCCCACTCGCCATCGTTGTTCGTGTGGGCGGCTATCTTCTCGAATGCTGCATTCGGCATTTCTGCAAGGCAGGCCGTACCGGTCGCCGACCCGAATATGTTGACGCGCATATCGACGACGACGCGGTAGAGGTGAAACGGACTCAGCGGGCGCGTGGAGTCCAAGATCCGCATGCAGTCGCCTTCGAGCAGGTGGATGTCGGAAGGCCAGCCGATCTCGTTTGTCAGCGCAATGACATGCGGCAGGGAAACGTCGACGACGAACGCCATGTCCGCCGGCACGGGTCTGCCCGCCGTTGCAGATAGCAGAATGCTGGTCCGGTAGCGGCCATCGGCCAGTGATCTGCGGACCAGGCGCCGTTCCACCAGCGTGCCAAGCAACCGGCGGATCGAGGACTTCGAAATTCCGGTCTGCCTCTGCAATTCGGCCAGCGAACACGAGCCGTTGCGGGCGATCATTTCCAGCACCGTGATGCCGCGATCCAGGGATTTGTGCTCGAGCTTCATGTGACAACCGTGCCGCCCAGCGGCACGGTAGCCGCATTGTCGTTGCCGGAACAAGGGGGAAATGCAGTAGTTCGCGGCGGGAGGAGACCGCCTTGATCCGTATTGGATTGACCAAGCTATACGATCACACGTCATCCGTGCTTGCGGTCGCCATGTCGGTGTTCGCGATCTACGTGGCGGCGTTTGGCGTCTTCGACAATATCATCGTTTCAGGCCTGACCGTTCTTCTTGCCGTGCTCTACGGCTTCTTCGCCTGGCGCCAGGGAACCGACGCGGCGGAGCCACGCTGGCTTCTGGTGCTGCACGGCATCATGGCCGTGGCGATCTTCCTGCTCATCCTCGACTGGGCGTACCTCATGTTCGAGCAGGAGGAGTTCTTCATCGCCATCAGCGTCTGGCAGGACGTTCTGGCTTGGGCCGCGATCCTCATTATCACCTACCTCACTTACCGGTTTTTCGGCACGCCGATGGTCGCGGTGATTATCGCGGCCGGCATTTATGTCCTTGCCCCTTCGTGGCTGAGCGGTGGCAATGAGGACTGGACGCGCGTCGCCGAAAATCTCTGGTACTCCACCGACGGCGTGTTCGGTCGCCCGGTCGAAGTGGTCGGCCGCATCGTGCTCATCTACGTCATCCTCGGCGCAATCCTGCAGACCGCAGGCGCCGGCGAAGTGCTATTGAAAATCGCCTTCGCCGCCACCGGCCGCCTCGCCGGCGGCCCCGCCCATGCCGCGATCGTCGGCTCGGCGATGTTCGGCACGATGTCGGGCGCCGCCGTGGCCAACGTGGTCTCCACCGGCGTTTTCACGATCCCGATCATCAAGAAGAGCGGATTCCCGGCCCGCTTTGCCGGCGGCATCGAGGCCGCGGCATCCACCGGCGGGCAAATCATGCCGCCCGTCATGGGCGCGGTGGCCTTCCTGATGGCCGACATCACCGGCATCTCATACCTCAAGATCATCGTCGCGGCGCTGATCCCGGCGCTCATGTATTACGGCTCGCTGTTCGCGTTCGTGCACGTCGAAGCGCGCAAACGCGGCATCGCGCCGTTGCCGCGCAGTGAACGCATTCGCCTCACCTCCGACGATTTCATCAAGAGCCTCGCCTTCTGGATTCCGCTTGGCGTGATTGTCAGCGTGCTGGTCACCGGCCGGACGGCACAGAATGCCGGTGCCTATGCCGCGGCGACGGCCTTCATTGCGTGCCTGGTCCTCTTTCCCAAATTCCGCCATCCGGCGCGATGGTGGGACGCTCTGGTGGACGCTGGCCGTTCGTCGGCGGTTCTCATGATTGTCGTCGCGGCAATCGGCTTCGTCATCGGCGTGGTCAATATGACCGGCATCGGTCTCGCTTTTGCCGAAGGAGTCCTGTCCTACTCCGGCAGCAGCCTGGCTCTGGCGCTTGTGATGGTGATGCTGGCAAGCCTTGTGCTCGGCATGGGCGTTCCGACCGGCGCCGCCTATCTCATCATCGCCATCGTTCTCGGCCCTGCAATCAGCAGGCTGGGCGTGCCCATCGTGGCGGCGCATTTGTTCATGCTCTATTTCGCCGTGCTAAGTTCGGTCACCCCGCCGGTCGCGCTGTCGGCTTTCGCGGCGGCGCCGATCGCCGGTTCCAAACCGATGGAAACCGGTTGGGAGGCCCTCCGGCTCGCAGCACCCGGCTTCATCATTCCCTTCCTGTTCGTCTTCCACCCCGACATTCTTCTCATCGTTGAGGGCGCGACCTTTGGTGGCGTGCTGTGGGCGTGTGTCGCCTTCGCCATATCAACCTGGGGCCTCGTCACCGGATTGGGTGGCTGGGAGGGCGAGCGTCTTGCCTATTGGCAGCGCGCGTTGAGGCTTGCGGCCGGCATCGCCGTGCTTTCAGTCGAACCTGTCATTGCCATCACCGCCGCGCTTGCGCTGTGCGGTCTCACGTTCCAACGGCGGTTAAAGTCCCGGTCCGCCGCAGCACTTCAACAACAACGGGACGCAACCGGGAGGAGCACATGATATCCCTGCTCAGGACCCTGGCCGCCGGTGCATTCGCGCTGGGGCTCGCCGGCGGCGCTTTAGCGGCCGACAACGAACTGAAAATGGCAACTATCGCGCCGGGCTCGTCGGCCTATCTGACGATGACCACGATGGCGACCCTCGTCAATCAGTCACTGGACGACGTCAACATCCAGGTCGATGCCACCGGCGCTGCGACCAAACACATGATCGAACTGGCCGAAGGCAAGCTCGACATGTGCATGACATCGCCGACCATCTACAAGTTCATGAAGGAAGGCTCGGTGATGTACTCCAAGCTCGAAAACTCCGCCGAGCTTGCCGAAAATCTCAGCCTGATCCTGTGGTTCCCGCTTGGCTCATATCATATCACGACCTACGCCGATTCCGGCATGCTGAAGCCGTCGGATATCAAGGGCAAACGGGTATTCCTCGGCCCTCCCGGCGGCGGTGCATGGGCAGCGGCGCGCGACTGGATAAAAATTCTCACCGGCTATGAACCCGACAAGGACTACGAGAACGTCAAGGCAAGCTGGTCGTCGGCTCTTCAGGGCTTTCAGGATCGCCAGTTCGATGTCTATGTGACGACCGGAATTGCACCTTTCCCGCAGATAGAGCAGCTATCGCTGACGTCGAAGTTGCGTCTTCTGGGGCTCACCAAGGAAGAGTTTGAATCCAACACGGAAGCGAAGGAATATACCGAAATCCGCGGTGAGGAAGTCGGCATCATACCGGCCGGTATTTATGGTGGCGGTGTCGTCAACGAAGAGGATGTCTATACGCTCGGTGCCGCAGTCGGCGTCACCGCGCGGGCCGATCTCGACGAAGACGTCGTCTACCGCATCACCAAGGCATACTGGGAAGCCAAGGAGGCAGCTGCCGCTGACAGTCCCTGGCTGAAGGACATCACCCTGGAATATGCGCTTCAGGACGGTGGTATGTCGCTGCATCCCGGCGCGCTGAAATATTATCAGGAGATCGGCGCCGAAATACCGGAAGGAACACGCTGACCGTTTCGACGAGGCCCTGCCCCGGCGCAAGCCGGGAAGGCTGCGTCCCTGACAATTATTCCATCAGCGGCCCGGTCGCATGACAGCAACCGGGCCGCGAATGCATTGGTGACGGCAAATGGCGCGCGAAGTCCGCAACGTACTTTTCATCATGTTCGACCAGCTCCGGTTCGACTATCTGAGCTGCGCCGGGCACGAGCACCTGCACACGCCGAACATCGACTCGCTGGCCGCACACGGCGTCCGCTTTTCGCGCGCTTACGTGCAGTCCACGATCTGCGGCGCATCGCGGATGAGCTTTTACACCGGCCGCTACGTATCCAGCCACGGCGCGGCATGGAACAACTTCCCGCTCAAGGTCGGCGAAATGACGCTGGGCGATCATCTGCGCCGGCACGGCATGCGAAGCTGGCTGATCGGCAAGACCCACATGAAAGCCGACGAAGAGGGTATGGAGCGGCTCGGCATCCCACGCGATTCCATCATCGGCGCTCGCGTGTCGGAATGCGGGTTCGACGTCCATACGCGCGACGACGGCCTGTGGGCGGAAGGCGCTGACGGATTCTACGATACGCGCCGTTCGCCCTACAACGAATACCTGAACGCGCAGGGCTACACCGACAATAATCCGTGGGCCAACAACGCCAATGCCGGAGTCGACGAGGACGGCAACATTGCCAGCGGCTGGCTGATGAAAAACGCCGGGCTCGCCGCCAACGTGGCCGAGCAAGACAGCGAAACCACATGGCTCACCTCGCAGGCGATAGAATTCCTGCAAGGCGCGGATGCTGAGGAACCGTGGCTCTGTCACCTCTCCTACATCAAGCCGCACTGGCCCTATATTGTCCCTGCTCCCTACAACGACATATATGGCGGCGAGCACATTCAGGCCGCGATCCGCGATGTCCGCGAGCGGCAAAACCCGCACCCCGTATTCGCGCAGTTCATGGACGGCAGGATCGGCAGCGCCTTCGCCCGCGATGAGGTGCGCGATGCTGTCGTCCCGGCCTATATGGGCCTGATCAAGCAGTGCGACGATCAGATGGGAAGGCTTTTCGCCTATCTGGAGAAAACCGGCCGCATGGAGGACACCATGATCGTGATCACGTCCGATCATGGCGACTATCTGGGCGATCACTGGCTGGGCGAGAAGGAGCTGTTCCACGACCCTTCCGTGCGGATTCCCTTGATCGTCTATGATCCGCGCAAGGCGGCTGACGCCGCACGCGGCACTGTGTGCGACGCGCTGGTTGAATCGATCGACCTGGCCCCGACCATCATGGAGGCGATCGGCGCTCCGCTGCCGATGCACATACTCGAGGGCCGCTCCCTGACGCCGTTCCTGCACGGCGAAGAACCGGCCGAATGGCGCGGCTTTGCCATCAGCGAATACGACTATTCGGCGACGCCCATCGCCGACCGGCTGGGGCTCGCGCCGCGCGACGCGCGCATGTTCATGGTCGTCACCGAGCGGTGGAAAATGATCCACTCCGAGGGCGGCTTCCGACCGATGCTGTTCGACCTCGAAACCGATCCGCGCGAATTCGACGATCTGGGCGATAGCAAGGATCACTGGAAGATCATCGAGGAGATGTACGGCCATCTGTTCGCATGGGCACGCCGGTGTTCGCAACGCACGACCGTGTCCGATGACGCGATCATGTCCATGCGCAAGGGCGGATCGCAGAACAAGGGCATCGTGTTGGGCATCTATGATGAGTCCGACATCGAACCCCGGCTGCTGGCGAAATATCGCGGCAGAGCCAGCATGCCGCCCGGCGAGGACGCGCCGGAAGGATTGACGCGTCCTGACATCGGACGCCCCGCCGGCAGGCCGTTCTAGGGTCAGATAGGTGTGAAAAACGAGCGCGGCGCTGCCAGCGAGCATGGCGAAGCACGCGGCGGGACGGCGGTGTACTTTTTCTATCTGAATTCAGTAAGTTAAGTGGCGCGCCCGAAAGGATTCGAACCTCTGACCCCCAGATTCGTAGTCTGGTGCTCTATCCAGCTGAGCTACGGGCGCTGCGCGGATTGCGCTGGTGCGCAATCACATTTTTCGCCAGCCAAAGCCAGCGAATGGGCTAACTAGCGACTGGCCAACCGAAATGCAAGCAGGCGCGGCAGCAATAATTGCGTGGCTGCGGTGATCGGATGCATGCGCCTCAACCAATCTACCCGGCGCGATTTCGGCTGGTCCGCATTTTGACAGGCCGCGAAACGAGGCCTTGTTACAGCCGAACACGGCCAAAGCGGGCAGCGGAACATGGCGCTCGCGCGGGCGCGGACCACACGGGCGCCGCGGGCCTGGCCGGATTAAGCGGATCAGGCCTGCTTGCGCAGCACGTTGCGCGCTTCGTTCAGGTTGACCGGCTGGTCGGGTATGGTGATGGCGAAAACAGTGCTTCCGCCGATGCTCTCCACCAATTCCAGCGTTCCGCCATGGGCGCGCACCAACTCGTTGGCAATCGCCAGACCAAGCCCGGTGCCCCCGCTTCGCGCGGCGCCCCTGAAGGCGGCGAACAGATTCTCGCGGGCCCTCTTGGGCAGTCCGGGCCCGGTATCGGAGACCGTAATGCGGCAGACCGTGCCGGTGCGCCCGGCGTCGATGGTGAGGCGCCGCACCAGCGCGCTCTCCGTGTCGCCCGCCATGGCCTGCACCGCATTGCGGCCAAGATTCGTGAGCACGCGGAAAAGCTGCTCGGCGTCCGCGTCAACCTCCAGATCGTTGTCGATCGCGTTGATGAATTCGATGCCATTCGAGGAATCGATCCCCAGAAGGCCGATGACGTCGTCAGCCAGCATTTTCAGGCGCACGCGGCGCCGCGCCGGCGGCGCTTCCTGGGTGCGGCCGTAGGCGAGAACGCCCTCCGTATAGGCAACCGCACGGTCGATCGCCCGCACCAGCTTGGGTGCGAATGTCTGTACGGTCGGATCCTTGACCAGGCGAAGGCGATCGGAAATCAGCTGCGCCGAGGCCAGGATGTTGCGCATGTCGTGGTTGATCTTGGAGACGGCGAGGCCGAGGTCGGCCAGGTGCTTCTGCTCCGCGAGCGTGTGTTGGAGAGTGTCCTGCATGCTGGCCAGTTCACGCTCGGCGACGCCAATTTCGTCGGCGCGCTGCCGCGGCTTGATGATGCGGCTCGCATCATCGGGCGCCTGCGCGAAGGTCAGCATCGACTGCGTCATCCTGCGGATCGGGCCGATCATCATGCGGTTGATGGTGTAGAAGACGAGCGTGGCGGTGATCAGCGAAATAAGCAGAGAGAGAGCGGCCACATTGCGGGCGAAGATCAGCATCGCAAAGCGGAGCTGGGTGTCGGGAATGATGAGTTCGAATTCCTTGTCGCTGTCGCCGACCGGGCCGGTCACGCGCAGCATCTCATCGCCGCCGTAGAAAAGCGTGTCGAGCGCCCCGGCGATGGCCAGCATCGGACCAGTCGCGGCAAGGTCGATGTGGGTGTCGACCTCGGGCGGCATCTCGGTCACCACCAGCAGCCGCGACTCGCCCTCGTCGCGCACGGCGATCGCCTTGGCGCCGATCGACATCAAAACGTCGTCCTGCGCGACCTGATCCAGATCCATGGGGTCGGCGTGCATGAGAACGGTTGCGACGGAAGCGGCAGTGCCCAGCCGCTCGTTGAGCCACTGCAGGCGGAAATTCGCCACCGAAGGCAGGAAGATCAGCACTTCGGCGATCATCACGAACAGCACGGTCAGAAGAAGCAGCTTGGTCGACAGTCCCCGCGTCAACGGCACGTCGCGCGCGGTCGCCTTCACCGCCTGCCTGCCGTTTTCGTCCGAACCGGTCATCCGAAATCTCTCCGGCGCACTGCGCGTTCGACCGCGACGCGCCTGCCTGTCAGCCGAAGCGGCGCAAGAATGCGATCAGCCGGCGAACGATGGGTTTGCGCGTCGCACCCGCAAAATAGGTGATTGCGGCGCGTTTGCCAATTTCGGTCATCGTCGGATAGGGCGGCACATAGGCGGTCATGTCGCGGAGCGCCATACCCCTGGACAGCGCCAGCGCCCAGATGTTGATCATTTCCGCGGCATTGGCGCCGACGATGCCGACGCCAAGGATGCGCCCGCGTTTTCCAGCCAGAACCTTGATGAACCCCACTGTCTTGCGCTCCGCCTGTGCGCGGTCGTTTTCGGCATAGGGCCAGCGAAGCACCGAAATGCGACCATGTTTCTTCATCGCCTCCGCCTCCGTGAGCCCGACCTGGGCCAGTTCGGGATCGGTGAAGGTCGCCCACGGAATGATCGACCGGTTCTCGCGCGCCGGCAGCCTGAACAGCAGCGCGCGTACAACCAGTCCGGCGTGATAGCCCGCCACATGGGTGAATTGCAGCCCACCGGCGACATCGCCGATGGCATAGACCCTCCGGTTGGTCGTTCTCAGCTTGCCGGTCACCTTGATGCCACGGCGATCATGGGCAATGCCCGCCGCATCCAGTCCGAGACCGTCGACATTGGCGGCGCGGCCGGCAGCGACAAGCAGGTGAGTGCCGTCGATCTGGCTCGCGCCGGTCCCGGCTTCGACGTGAACGCGCACGCCGTTGCGGTTTCGCCTCTCCACTTTCACGACACTTGTCTGTTCGTGGATGGCTATGCCTTCGCCACGCAGGCGTTCAAGCGCGATGGCCGCAAGTTCGGGATCGTCCTTGCCGAGCGCGGTCGCGGCTTCGACGACGGTGACCTTGCTGCCGAGCCGGCTGTGCGCCTGCGCCAGTTCCATGCCGATCGGCCCGCCACCGACGACAATCAGGTGGGACGGCTTCCGCGTTTGCTCGAAGATGGTTTCGTTGGTCAGGTACTCGACCTTGTCGAGGCCGGGGATGGGAGGAACAAGCGGCGAAGACCCTGTCGCAACGACATAGCGCCTGGCGCGGATTTCATGATCTCCGGCGGCAACGGTGCGCTTGTCGGTGAATTTTGCTTCCGCCTGGATGACGCGAACTCCAAGCGCGGTGAAGCGCTCGACCGAGTCGTTCGGCGCGATCGCCGCAATCACGGAATGAATGTGCCGGTTCACCTTGCGGAAATCGATGTCCGGCTCGACATCGGCGATGCCGAATTGCGACGCCGAGCGCATGGATTGGGCAAGTTTGCCCGCCGCGATCATCGCCTTGGACGGTACGCAGCCATAGTTCAGGCAATCGCCGCCCATCTTGCCTTTTTCGATGAGGACGACCGACACGCCAAACGCCGCGCAGGCCGCCGCCACCGTCAATCCGCCGGAGCCGGCCCCGATCACGCAGATATCGGGTTTCAATGTCGTCGGCATGAAGGAGCCCCTGTCTTGCACGGCCGCCAGATCAGCGGGAAAGTCGACCGCGCACTGTCCTTACGATGGTGGGAATGGCCGCGACAAGCGCCAGCAGGACGAAGGCCAGGGTGATCTCGGGCGTGACGAGGTCGCCGACGGACGGCTCCTTGCCGGCGGCGCGCGCCGCCACCAGTACGCTGTCAACGCCCTGCCCCAGCCATGCGTAGGCGAATGTGCCGGGCAGAATGCCGAAAAAGGTGGCGGTGACGTAGACACGAACAGAGACATTGAAGAGGGCCGGCGCGATGTTGATCACGAAGAACGGAAACACCGGCGCGAGGCGGAGCACAAGCAGATAGCCGAAGGCATTGTCCTCGAATCCGCCCGCAAGCCGTGCGGCCCGGCCGCTCACCCGCCGGCGCAGGACGTCGCCGAAGGCGCTGCGCGCAGCCAGAAACAGCATGGTCGCTCCCAGCGTGGCGGCAAAGGCGACCATGACCCCGGCCATGAGCCAGCCGAACAGGAAGCCGGCGAATATGGTCAGGACCGACGCGGCCGGAAACGAGAAGGCGATCGCGAGTGTGTAGACAATGAAAAATACCACCGGAGCGAGAACCGGGCGGCTATCGACCAGCGCCCTCAGCGCGTCGCTGCTTTCCGACAGAAAGGACAATGTGAAATAGCGCTGCCATCCCATCGCATAGCCGAATGCGAGGCCGGCCGCGACAATCAGGAGCGGAAGATAGCGCCAGTAACCGGAGCGCCTGGCCGTCGCGCGTTCCTTGGCCGCCTTCATCGCAGTCATCTCGTCAGTATTCATTCAACCCAAACCAGGACAGCGGAGCCATTTGTGCAGCATACCCCGGCATTGCGGGTTCATCACAGGGTTCAGGTGTGAATTGTCGACGATGCACGACGTTGCGCCCCATTTGCCCACTTGATGCCTTGGCGACGCATAAGCAAGGAGAAGTGCCCACTTTCACTGCCTTTTGAGGCCCGCGCCAACCCGTCTCACCGAAGCGTGAGAGGGCGCGTCGGACCGGGAAGGCCGGGCGATGGCCATGATTGACTTCGCCAACGTCTATTTCTATAAGCCGCGCACGTTCGGGCGCCCCCCGGCGCAGTTGATGCTGTGCGTCGGGGAAGCCCACGACAAACGCTCCTGCTCTCATGATCGAGACAGACCCAAGAAGGGCCGCACGCCGCGGTATCGAAACAAATGAAGCGTACCTATCAACCGTCCAAACTCGTCCGCAAGCGGCGCCACGGCTTCCGTTCGCGCATGGCCACCACCGGTGGCCGCAAGGTCGTCGCGGCGCGTCGCGCGCGTGGCCGCAAGCGCCTTACCGCCTGATCCGGCCGGAGGGCCGGCGTCATTGAACCGGGGGGCGAAGCGGAACCTGCCGCGCAAGCTCCGCAAACGGACCGAGTTTCTCGCCGTCCGCAAGGGCGAGAAACTGCGAGGGCGGCTGTTTCTGCTCGAAGTGCTCGATCGGAAAGATGACGAACCGCCACGGTTTGGCCTCACCGTGACGAAAAAAACCGGTAATGCGGCGACAAGAAACCGCATCCGACGGCGGCTGAGGGAAGCAATTCGCGTCCACGCCGCCGATGACATGGCGGCGGGCAGTGATTATGTGATCGTGGGACGCAACGACGTGCTCCACGTTCCGTTCGATCAGCTCAAGAATGAACTTTCCCGCCGGATGCGCAAAGCGGGCTGAGGAATCCTCGATGGAAAACAATCGCAATTTCTTCATCACGATTGCGCTTTCGGTGGCGATCCTGACGCTGTGGCAGGTGTTCTACATGAACCCCCGCATCGAGGAACAGCGTGAGACAGCCCGGATTGAAGCCGAGCAACAGCAGACTCAATCCGAGGCGCCCGCCACGTCCGGCAGCGGCGCCGAGTTGCCATCGGCTTCGTCGGGCGATGTTCCCGGCGCGCCGGTGGCGGCGAATGAGGCGGCGGGGGCTGAAGGCGGGCGCGTGCGCATCGACACGCCGCGCATTGCGGGATCGATCAACCTGACCGGCGCCCGTCTCGACGATCTCGTGCTCAAGGACTATCGCGTCGCCGTCGACAAGAATTCGCCCAATGTGGAGTTGCTCAAGCCGGCGCAGCGTGATGACGGCTACTTCGTCGAACTCGGCTACAGCGGCACCGGGGCAGGCTCGCTGCCCAAGAACGACACCGTGTGGTCGGTCGAAGGCGAACCAGTGCTCACACCGGACAGGCCGGTGGTGTTCACCTACACGAATGATGCGGGCCTGACCTTTCGCAGGATAATCGCGGTCGACGGCGACTACATGTTCACCGTCACGGACGAAATCGAAAACGCCGGCTCGGCGCCGGCATCAATCTCCCCATACGGCCGGACAATGCGCTTCGGCACGCCTGAGACCATCGGCATCTACGTGCTTCACGAGGGCCTGATCGGCGTTACCGGCGAGGAAGGGCTGCAGGAAATAGACTATGACGACCTGCAGGATACGCCTGTGATGACACCTGGTCCGTCCAGCGATGGCTGGCTCGGCATCACCGACAAATACTGGGCGGTCGCGCTTGTTCCACCGAAAGGCGGCAATTTCCAACCAACCTATTCCTACTTCGACAGCGACAACCGTCCCCGTTATCAGGCAGCCTATCTCGGAGATGCGCTAACGGTGGCTCCCGGAGCTTCCGAGACGGTGGAAAGCCGGTTCTTCGCCGGCGCGAAGGAAACGCAGAAGATCGATGCCTACGAAACGGCATTTGAAATCCGCCAGTTCGACCTCCTGATCGACTGGGGCTGGTTCTATTTCATTACCAAGCCGACGTTCTACCTGATTGACTGGCTCTTTCGCCTGCTCGGCAATTTCGGCCTCGCCATCCTCGCCACCACCGTGGTGGTGAAGGCCATCTTCTTCCCGCTCGCCAACAAGTCCTACAAGTCGATGGCGAACATGAAAAAGATGCAGCCTGCGATGCTCGAAATCCGCGAAAAATACGCGGACGACAAGATGAAACAGCAGCAGATGATGATGGAGCTCTACAAGAAGGAGAAGATCAATCCGCTAGCGGGCTGCTGGCCGATCCTGATCCAGATTCCGGTCTTCTTCGCGCTCTACAAGGTGCTCTACGTCACCATCGAGATGCGGCATGCACCTTTCTTCGGCTGGATCCAGGATCTGGCCGCGCCGGATCCGACCTCTGTCTTCAATCTGTTCGGGCTGCTGCCTTTCGATCCCTCCGCGATTCCGGTGTTCGGCGCTTTCCTGATGGTCGGCGTCTGGCCTCTGATCATGGGCATCACGATGTTCCTGCAGATGCGCATGAACCCGACGCCTCCGGATCCGACCCAGGCGATGATCTTCACCTGGATGCCGGTGGTGTTCACCTTCATGCTGGCAACCTTCCCCGCCGGACTGGTCATCTACTGGGCGTGGAACAATTTCCTGTCGATCCTCCAGCAAGGCGTGATCATGAAGCGGCAGGGCGCCAAGATCGAGCTGTGGGACAATCTGGTGGGACTCTTCAAAAAGAAACCGACGCCCGCCGAATAAAGTAGACAACCATCTGGACAAGCCCCGCTTCGGCGGGGCTTTTGTTTGATGTCGGAACAAAACGCGGTAATTCATTCGGTAGCAAAGACGCTGCCAGGGTATGCTGGAAGGAGGGCGCATGTACGGACCGAAGCCCGAAATCAAGCATCCGATCGATATGCATCCCAGGGTCGGCTTCCTGAGACCGCTGGTCGATGCGCCCAATATCGAGATCGGCGACTACACATATTACGACAGCCCCGCGGGCCCGGACCGCTTTCAGCACGAATGCGTGCTGCATCATTACGACTTCATCGGCGACAGGCTGGTCATCGGCCGCTTCTGCGCGATCGCCGAGGGCGCGCGCTTCATCATGAACGGCGCCAACCACGCAATGTCAGGCTTTTCGACCTACCCGTTCAACATATTCGGCCGGGGATGGGAGAAAGGCTTCGATCCCGAAACATGGACGCGCGAACTGCGCGGCGACACGGTGGTCGGCAACGATGTGTGGATCGCGATGGAAGCGGTCATCATGCCGGGCGTCACGATCGGCGATGGCGCGATAGTCGCCGCACGCTCGGTCGTAACCCATGATGTGCCGCCCTTCGCCATCGTGGCGGGAAACGCGGCCCAGGTGGTAAAGATGCGCTTCGACGCGGGAACGGTGCGCCGGCTGCTCGATATCGCCTGGTGGCACTGGGACGCAGAAAAAATCACCCGCAATCTCGACGCCATCCGCGGTGTCGACATCGACGGTCTGGAGGCCGCCACGTGAACGAAATCGCTTCGGTTTTCGCACGGCCGTGGGTATTCATCCGCGGCGTGCCGTCGATGAAATTCCTGCCGCCGGAGGGGCCGCCGGAAATCGCGTTTGCCGGGCGCTCGAATGTCGGCAAGTCTTCGCTCATCAATGCCCTGCTTGGCCGCAAGGGATTGGCCCGAACCTCCAATACACCGGGGCGCACGCAGGAACTCAATTACTTTGTTCCGGACGGGTTTTCCGGTCAGGCCGGCGACCTGCCGCCGATGGCGCTGGTCGACATGCCGGGTTACGGCTACGCGAAGGCGCCGAAGGAAACTGTCGAGAACTGGACGCGTCTCGTCTTCGACTATCTGCGCGGACGCGTGACGCTGAAGCGCGTTTACGTGCTGGTCGACGCCCGACATGGTGTGAAGAAAAACGATGAAGACGTGCTCGACCTGCTCGACAAGGCGGCGGTGTCATACCAGATCGTGCTGACCAAGACGGACAAGATAAAGCCGCCGGCGGCCCGACGGCTTGTCGATGAGACGTTGGAGAAGATCCGGCGGCGCCCGGCCGCCTATCCGCAAGTGCTTGCCACGTCGTCGGAAACCGGCGACGGGATGCTGAATCTGCGCGAGGCGATCGCACTCGCTCTCGTGTAAGGCGGGCGCAGCCGGTCGCCGAGACGCCGGCTCCCCGGTCAGGCCTGTGCCGGCTTGAAGGTCAGCGACACGCCGTTGATGCAGTGGCGCTTGCCGGTCGGCGCCGGGCCGTCATTGAATATGTGGCCCATATGGCCACCACAGCGCCTGCAGTGGCATTCGGTCCGCGTCATGAACAAGGTATTGTCTTCCATCGTGCCGATTGCATTGGGCAGAGACTCCCAGAAACTCGGCCAGCCGGTGCCGGAATCATACTTGGCTTCCGACGAATAGAGCGGCAGGTCGCAACCGGCGCAGTGAAAGATGCCGGCGCGTTTCTCGTTGTTCAGCGGGCTGGTGAACGGGCGCTCCGTCGCCTCTTGGCGCAACACTGCGAACTGTGTGGGATTGAGGATTGCACGCCACTCGGCCTCGGTCTTCGTCACCTCGAAACTGCCTTTTGCGGCAGCCTGCGCAGGCGCCGTCGCGCGCGCGGTCAGAAACGCGGTTCCGCCGGCAAGGATCGCGATGGCGCCGGCGCCGCCGTAAAGAATTTCGCGTCTGTTCATCCTGTAAACTCCCTTTTTCAGTGTCGGCATACAACGTCGCAGCGCTCGCGCGACAATCAACTTGGCTTGATATGTTCGGCATTGGAATTCGCCCCGCCGTGCGCCATGGGTGCAGTCATGGGCTCGACGGGGCGGCGCTGGCGCGCGGCGGCGTACGGGGATCGGAGGCGCCGCGCGCTCCATATGGGTTACGCCTTCGGCAGAAGGACGGTGTCGATCACGTGGATGACGCCATTCGACTGGTCGACATCGGCGATCGTGACCGTAGCCACATTGCCGTTCTCGTCGGTCAGGGTGATGCTGTCGCCGTCCATCTTGGCCTGCAGCGTGCAGCCGCCCACGGTCGGGACCGGGTGCGTGCCGCCATCATCGGCGATCATCTTGCCGATGGCATCGGACATCGCGTCGGCCGCAACGACATGGCAGGTCAGGATCTTGGTGAGCTGATCCTTGTTCTCGGGCTTGAGCAGCGTCTCCACGGTGCCGGCCGGCAATTCGTCAAACGCGGCGTTGACCGGCGCGAAGACGGTGAACGGACCGGGACCCTGCAGGGTTTCGACCAGGCCGGCGGCCTGCACGGCGGCGACCAGCGTGGTGTGATCCTTCGAATTCACGGCGTTCTCGACGATGTTCTTGTCGGCATACATCGCCGCGCCGCCAACCATCGGGTTTTCGGCGGCGAACGCAACGCCGGCGATCGCCGCTGCTGCAACTGCGCCGGAAAGAACTGTGGAAGTGAACTTACGCATTGGGGTAACTCCTCTCGTTTCCATAATTGGAGCCCTTTGGGGTGGGGCAGACGGAGTTACGGGAGGGGTTCCGGGATAGTTTCGGATTGCCGGAAAATAATGTGATCCTGTCCGATCACAGTGCCGTGAAACGCAACACGGGCGCCAAGGCGCACGTCCCGGTCCGGTCAGATGGACGTCAGGTCGCCAGCGGCCACAACCGGGCCCGTAGGCTGACCGGTCGGCGAGCCGCCCTGAGGTTCGAGGCTGATGGCGAAAACGGCGCCGGCTTCGATCTTGCGCTTCAGTTCTCCGGTCACGGCCAGATGCACGTTCGAGCCTGCCGGGATAACGCCCAGTGACGATGGCGGGTCGTCGCCCTCGATCACCCACAGTTCGAAGTCGCGGCCCGCGTCGCGCGCGCCGGTGACATGCGAGAGGCCTATGTCGGCCTTGGCCGCGTCGTAGACCACGAAATAGTGGACATCGGTGTCATCATGGGAGAGCGAGGCGACCAGTCTCTCGGCCGTGACCGATGCAGGATTGACGGTCAGGTAAGGGATCGCCAGCGCGACAAGGGCGGCGGCCAGCGCCGCCGCCGTCAGGCCGCGCCAAAAGGCCAGGCTGTTCCAGAAACTCACCCGCGTCCGCGACGCGTCGCCGCCCGCGAACAAGCGCCGGTCGAGCGCCTGTTTCAGATCGGCCGGCGGATCCACCGGTTCAAAAGCTTCGGCCATTCCGGACAGCCTGAGCTCCCAGGCATCAACCTCGCGCGCGAAAGCCGGGTCGCTGCCGATGCGTCGGGCGGCGCGCTGCCGCTCGTCCGACGGCAGGACGCCCAGAACGTACTCGGCGGCGAGCATGTTCTCGCCTCCATTCTGTTCCGTATCCCTGTCGTCAATCGGCGTCATCGCTCAAGGCATTCCCTAAGTTTCAACAGGCTGCGCCGCAGCCAGGTTCGCATCGTGTTGAGCGGAACGGAATAACGTTCCGCAAGTTCGGCATATGAATCACCATTCAGATAGGCGCCACGCACGGCGGCCGCGCGATCGGCCTCAAGTTCTTCCAGGCAGCTTTCGATCGCAGCCTTTTCCCCGCTCGCCACTGTAATGGCTTCGGGTCCGGGGTTCGGATCTGCGATATCCAGCGCCTCGTCAATATCGTCGCTGCGCGGACGCCGTGCGCGAATGCGATCGATCGAATGATTGCGCGCAACGGCCACCAGCCATGAGATCGGGCTGAGATCGGAGACGGCGAAACGGTCCGCCTTCGTCCATATCTTGACGAAAACCTCCTGCAATGCCTCATCAGCCTCTGCCCGGTCGTTCAAGATACGCAGACACACGCCGTAGAGTTTCGCGCTCGTTTGCCGGTAAAGCAAATCGAAAGCGGCGCGGTCGCGCATTGAAACACGGACGATAAGCTTGGAAATGTCCTGAGGCGTCATCACGGCCAAATTAGGGGATCGGATAGCTTTTGCAACGCTCCCGCAGCGAGGGGGCCGTTCCCGCAATTGCGGCGCGCCCTTATTACCGCTAAACAGCCCGCGCTTTCGCGACGAGGAATCCCATGGCCACCAACATCTCCAATCCCGAAGAGCAGGCGAGGCTTCTCTCCGCCGCGCTGCCCTACATGCAGCGCTACGAGAACAAGACCGTGGTGGTCAAATATGGCGGCCACGCCATGGGCGACGCCGAACTCGGCCAGGCGTTCGCCCGCGACATCGCCCTGTTGAAGCAGTCGGGCGTCAATCCCATCGTCGTGCATGGCGGCGGGCCGCAGATCGCCGCCATGCTGGCCAGGATGGGGATCGAATCCAAATTCGAGGGCGGGCTGCGGGTGACCGACGCCAAGACCGTCGAGATCGTGGAAATGGTTCTCGCCGGCTCGATCAACAAGGAGATCGTGGCGCTCATCAATGCCGAGGGTGAGTGGGCCATCGGCCTGTGCGGCAAGGACGGCAACATGGTCTTCGCCGAAAAGGCGCACAAGACGATCAAGGATCCCGACAGCAATATCGAGCGCGTGCTCGATCTGGGCTTCGTCGGCGAACCGGTCGAAGTCGACCGGACCCTGCTCGACCTTCTGGCCGGATCGGAGATGATACCGGTGATCGCGCCGGTGGCGCCGGGCCGCGACGGCCACACCTACAATATCAACGCCGACACGTTCGCGGGCGCTATCGCCGGCTCCGTCCGCGCTTCCCGCCTGCTGTTTCTCACCGACGTGCCCGGCGTGCTCGACAAGAACAAGAAGCTGATCGACGAGCTTACGGTTTCCGAAGCCAGGGCACTGATCGCGGACGGCACGATCGCCGGGGGAATGATCCCCAAGGTGGAAACCTGCATCGAGGCAATCGGGCGCGGCGTGGAAGGCGTCGTCATCCTCAACGGCAAGACCGCGCATGCGGTGCTTTTGGAGCTCTTCACCGAACACGGCGCCGGCACGCTGATCGTGCCCTAGACATGCCACTCGTATTTCGCCATCGAGGTTTTCGCTTCTATTTCTACTCGAACGAACGCGCTCCGCGCGAGCCGCAGCATGTCCACGTGACCAAGGACGGGATCGACGCAAAGTTTTGGCTTTGGCCTGATGTGTCAGTGGCTTACAATGATGGCTTCAGTGCAAGGACGCTTCGTGAGCTCGTGGAGATCATAGAAGACCGTCGTGCCGAGATAGCGCAGGCTTGGGATGAGCACTTTGGTTAGAGCCACCACGGTCAGTTTCGATCAGGACAGCATGTGGGTCGACTTGTCCGACGGCCGGCGGCTGGCCGTGCCTCTGGCATGGTTTCCGCGGCTGCTTCACGCTTCGTCCGAAGAGCGCGAACGGGTCACCATCAGCACCCGCGGGCTGCACTGGGAGGAACTCGACGAAGACATTTCCGTCGAAGGACTGCTCGCCGGCAAAGGCGATCAGACGCAACCGGTGACTCGCACGGCCGCCGAATAATACGTCACCGCCGCAAATGCGCCAGCGGCACGCGGCCGGGTCCCTTGATGTTGGACAGCACGAGTTGAGTGTGCACGTCGCGCACGCCCGTCAGCCGCATCAGCCGGTTCATGATGAAGTCGTTGAGATCGTCGACGGCCGGCACCATGACGTGAAGCAGGAAGTCATGATCGCCGGTCATCGTCCAGCAGGACGAGACTTCGTCCATGTCCTGGACGGCGGCGATGAAGCGTTCGGGCGTTCCGTCGCTGTGGCTGACGAGGCGCACCTGCACGAAAACCTCAACCGTAAGGCCGATGGCGCGGCGGCCGATGATGGCCTGAAATCCCTTGATGATCCCGGTCTGGCGCAGCGCGTCGAAGCGGCGCGCGCAGGGCGTGGTCGACAGGCCGATCTCCTGCGCCAGCTCCGAGACCGGCTTGCGGCCGTCTTTTTGCAGCACGTCGAGCATGGCAATCTCGAATTCGTCCAATTGAGGCATATCAACTCCAATATTTCGCTCATTGAGCAAACATAACTCAATTTCCGCCGAAAGACCTTCGAAAAAGCAAAAAGACCCACTGCCCGGCGTTTATCATGGCGAACAATCGAATTGCTTCGTTCGGGAGGAGCCAAGACATGGAAATCAGCGTTCAGGATTATGCCCGCCAATGCGCCGAGCAGGGACTGCGCGGCGACTATCTCGCCTGCCGCGGCGATTTCACCGTCGAGCAGGCCTATGACTATGACGAAGCCCAGCAGCGCGTCTGGCGCACGCTGTGCGACCGGCAGACCAAGCTCACCACGCGCCTCGCCCACCATTCCTATCTCGACGGCGTCAAGGCGCTCGGCCTGCTCGAGCAGATCCCCGATTTCGACGAAGTCAGCGAAAAGCTCCGCAAGCGTACCGGCTGGGAACTGGTGGCCGTGCCCGGCCTCATCCCGGAAGGTCCGTTTTTCGATCACCTCGCCAACCGGCGTTTTCCGGTCACCAATTGGCTGAGGACCGAAGACGAGCTCGACTACATCGTGGAGCCTGACATGTTCCACGACTTCTTCGGCCATGTGCCGATCCTGACGCAGCCGGAGTTCGCCGATTTCATGCAGATGTACGGCCAGCGGGCGCAAGAAGCGATCGCGCTGAACGGCAACGAGATGATCACCCGGCTGTACTGGTACACGTCCGAATTCGGCCTCATCCAGGAACCGGACGGTCCGCTGAAGGCGTTCGGCGCCGGGCTGATGTCGTCCTATAGCGAATTGCAGTTTGCCGTCGAAAGCCCGGACGCGCATCGCGTGCCGTTCGACATCGAGACGGTCATGCGCACCGCCTACGAGATCGACAAGTTCCAGCGCGCCTATTTCGTGCTGCCGTCATTCGAGGCGTTACGCGAGGCATTCGAAGCGTTGGACATCAAGGGGCTGGTCGCACGGTGGAAGGACCAACCGCCCCTCGATCCGGCGACGGTTTAGAGGCTAGCCCAGCAGCACCAACACCACGATGCCGGCGACGATGAGCAGGCAGCCGGCGGTCTCCAGCGGCGTGATCTTCTCGCGGAAGAAGAATACCGACGCGGCGAAGGTGAACAGCATCTCGACCTGCGCCAGCGCCTTGACGATGGCGGCTTGCTGCAATGTCATGGCGGTGAACCAGCCGAACGAGGCGCTGGCGCCGACAAAGCCGGTGAACAGCGCCGGCTTCCACGCGCGCAGGATACGGCCGAACTCGGCCCGGTCGCGCCAGGCCATCCACCCCGCCATGATCACCGTCTGAAACACGATCACCCAGGCGAGCGTGTATGCCGCCTGCATCATGGCGTTCGGGCCGCCGAGGGAAAGCGAGGCCGCGCGGTAGGCGACAGCCGCTATGCCGAACATCGTGCCTGACGCCAGTCCGATCAGCGCGTTGCGGCTGAGCACCGAGGCGAAGAGATTGCGCACGGTCCTGGGTTCATGGGCGACCGAAATCAGCATCACGCCGAAAACGCTGATCGCGATCGCGGCAAGCGCTCCGGCCGATGGCCACTCCGCCAGTATCACCAGCCCGAAGATCGCTGCCTGGGCGGGCTCAGTGCGCGAATAGGCGGTGCCGACAGCGAAATTGCGGAATGAGAACAGATGGATCAGCAGGAAGGTCGCCCCCACCTGGCCCAACCCTCCGACAGCCGCCCAAATGAAGAAGCTGCCATCGGGGCGGGGCATGGCATGACCCAGGCCGGTATTCAGGAAAACGACGAACAGGATCGCGAAGGGTACGCCGAAGCCGAAGCGCACGAATGTGGCGCCGGTGGTGCCCATGACCGACTTGAGGTGCTTCTGTGTCGCCGAGCGCAGGTTCTGCAGGAACGCAGCCGCGATCGTGATCGGTATCCAGAGTTCCATTGGGCGGCTTTGCGGAGAAGTGGCGGGCGTCGCTGTCTAGACGGAGTCGACGGCCCAAGGCAAATCGCAACCCGTCGAGGGTTCGCAATCGATTGGGTTGGAACCCGAGAGCTGAATCATGCCATAGGGAGCGAATGACCAACCAGCCAGACAGCACCGATTTCGCGCATGTCCGCGAATGGGTATTCGACCTCGACAATACGCTCTACCCGCACCATTCCAATCTCTTCGCCCAGATCGACGTGCGCATCACCCGTTTCGTATCGGAGCTACTCACGCTGCCGAGTGACGAGGCGCGCAATCTCCAGAAGCAGCTCTACAGGGACTATGGCACGACGCTGAACGGTCTGATGGCGCTGCACGGGATCGACCCCGACGACTTTCTGCAGAAGGTGCACGATATCGACTATTCGGGCTTGCATCCGGACGCCGCGCTTGGCGAGGCGATCCGCGCGCTGCCCGGCCGGCGCTTCATCTTCACCAATGGCGACCGCAAACACGCCGAGCGCACGGCCCGGCAACTCGGCATACTCGATCATTTCGACGAGATATTCGACATCATCGCCGCCGACCTGGAGCCGAAACCGGCGCCGTCCACCTATGCGCGGTTTCTGAAGCGGCACGGGGTCGACCCGGAAAACGCGGCCATGTTCGAGGATCTTGGACGCAATCTTGAAGTTCCCAAATCGCTCGGAATGAAAACCGTGTTGATTGTGCCGCGCAATTTCGAGCCGACATTCAGCGAGGTGTGGGAGCGCGATCCCGCCCATGACGATGCGGTCGACTACGTGACCGATGATCTGGCGTCGTTTCTGCACTCGGTTCTCGGCCAGCAGAAGCCGGCTTCCTGATACCCGAACCCGCTTCCCGCCAATTTCGGTTCGGCATATACAGGCTTCGTCGAACCGCAGTTGGAGTCGGGCCGCATGGAGAGTCTGGACAGCGGTTTTGCAATCGGCGGACGCCGCCACGCGTGGGGGATAACGCTCACGGAATTGGTGGCCATTCAGAATGACGTCACCTTTCCTTCCGAAACATGCGTCTTGGCGCCATGCGGCGAAGCACTCGGGCTTGCCGCGACCAGCGCCGAGGCGACCGCGCCGCGCCCGGACCGGCCGGTTCTCCAGATCAAATACGAACTGGCGCCTGTCGATGGCGTTCCCCTGCCCGATCCAGCGGTTTTTGCTGGCCATCTGACGGAGCGCTTCGGCGCTCCCGGCGAAACCTCCGAATACGAAATCCCGACGAATGGAGACACATCAGGGAGCGTTCGCTTCTATTCCAACTGGAAGGCGGGCGATTGCTCGGTCGGCCTTTCGCTCTACGGTGCACCCAGACAGACGAGCCACGGATTGGGGCCAGGCTGTCTGTGGCTGTCATGGTCGCCGGTGAAGGCTGCCCAGCCATATCTCGGCGAATGGCGGGCAAGGGCAGGCGAACTTGCGCGCCGGCAACCCGCCGACATCATCGGCTTCCGGTTCGGGGCAACGCAGTTTCCCGTGTTTGGGGGCGGCCGAGAAGCGGCATGGCGCGAAGCCAACTATGCGCTGTACCACCCCGAATTGCTGACGACACCCCCGTCCATCGCTGCGCTGATCGGCGAGAACGGAGCGGCGTTCTGGCGCTATGGCGACGACAATTGGTGCGCTTCCACCGCGTGGGACACTGCAGTGCTGCAGACTGACACCGCAGTCGAAATCCGCTGGAATGACATCGCCCCCGCCAAGGGAGGCGGATTTTCGGAGATCGCTATCGGAGGGTGGTCGGTGCGGGACTACCACGGCTCACGTCCGATCCGGGACGCGCTCGACAGACTTAAGACAACGGGGGGCGTCCGCATCGAACACCTGACCGGCTATGATTGTTAGAAGCCGGCACATAGCGTTGATGAGCGTGCATGCTGCTGCCTTGCTCTCCAGCGCGGCTGCTGTCCCTGCAATCGCCGACTGCGTCGACCTCAGACTCAACATTCGTCAGCGAAACCAGCGCCGGCAGCCTGCACCGGCCAGAGCTAGCCGCGGCTGCGGCGGAAGAAACTGAAAAGCCGACCCAGTCCGCGATTTGCGCGCGCATCGGACTCGATTGTCTTGGCGGATGCTTCCCTCGACCGCCCGGTTGACCGTGCCTCTTCGCGCAGGCTCTCGTTGGCGGCCTTGGACTGGCGCGCGCGGTCAGGCGACGCGTTCTTACGGGGCGCGCGCTTTGCGCCGCCGGCCTTGGTCTTGGCGCTGCTACTATCGGATGTCGGTTTCGCGATTCTGGTGCCTGACGCGCCGGCCCTCGCCTTGGCGGCCTTCTTCGCTTTCGTATCCTGTTTCAGCTTGGCGGTTGCCTTGCTTGTCGTCGACTTGCGAGCAGGCTTCCGGTCGGCGGCCTGCTGCTTTTCCATCAAATCGTTGTCCGGCACGCTACGCGGCATTGTCCTTCTCCGGGAATCGAGTCCTTGGAAGGACAATGCCGTCGCAGGGTGTTTCGTTCCTTGTCTCAGTGTCCGGAATGGTCAGGCATACCGCCTTCGCGCGATCCGACCGGCAGTTCGATCTCGACCGGACCCGCACGTTCGAACTCGAGTGTGACCGGGACGGTTTCGCCTTCATCGAACGAGTCGGAAACGGCCATGAACATCAGATGGAAGCCGCCGGGTTCGAGCTTCACCGTTGCGTCGGGCGGAATCTCGAGACCGCCCTCGACCGGGCGCATGGTCATCACGTCATTGACCATTTCCATCGTATGGATCTCCACCTTGCCGGCAACGGGAGAACGCACGCCAACCAGGCGATCGGGCTTGCTGCCGGTATTGGAGATGTAAAGATAGCCGCCGCCGGCTGGCTGGTTGGGCAGCATGGCCCGCGCCCAGGCGTGGGTGATTTCGAGATTTCCCGCAATGGCCATGTCGTCATGGGCCGTGGCTGGCGTCATGTAGGCGATCGTCAGGCCGCATGCCGCGGCCAAAGGCAGTATGAAACGACGCATGTCGCTTTCCTTTCAACGTCTGAAAATTGGGCGGCTCGCATGCGGGCCGGTGTCTTCTTTCAGACGGCGAAGGGTGGCGCGCGGATCGGGGGTTGTGGACCGGTCCGTCCCCGCATCGGAGGCGCGATCGGTACCGCGGCAAATCCATCTTCCTTGATCAGCGGACCGGCCAGCGAGAAGCCGGCCGGAGGCAGCGCTTTCGCCGCCGCGAGAGCCGAGGCGCACAGGCCGCCGATGCACATGGGGCAATCGCGCTGCGGCGCGTCCGGCCCGGTGCCGGGACCGGAATCCATGCCGTGGCAGATGCCCCATGCGCCCGAGAGGCCCTGCCCGGCGAATGCGAACGGCTGCCATACTCCAAGCAGCAGGACGAGCGAGCCGACAAGCGCGAACAGCTTCCGTTCGCGGCGCAAGCTATGGAAGAAGGACGACGAGAGGCGGGTCCGGCTCATATCTCAAGAATTAGCCGATTGCCCGGTTGAACGCCAGCGAACGCGCTGAGACGCAACGCCGCTGCCAGGGTCAGGACCTTTCAGCCGATCTCGTAGAATTCGGCTATCACATCCCAGGCTTCCGCGGCCGTGTCGACCAGCGAAATCAGCGTTTCATCGCCCGGCGAAACTGTGCCCTGCTCGACGAGGAAGGCGATATTGATCGCCTGCGCCCAGAATTCCTTGCCGAACAGAAGCACCGGTACGCGCTCCATGCGGCCTGTCTGGATGAGCGTCAGCGTTTCGAACAGTTCGTCCATCGTGCCGAAGCCGCCGGGGAATACCGCCACCGCCTTGGCGCGCATGATGAAATGCATCTTGCGGATCGCGAAATAGTGGAAGTTGAAGCAAAGATCGGGGGTTACGTAGAGATTTGGCGCCTGCTCGTGCGGCAACACGATGTTGAGGCCGATGGAAGGCGCACCGCAATCGGCGGCGCCCCGGTTTCCGGCTTCCATCACGCCCGGGCCTCCACCGGTCACGATGACGAATTCACGATAGTAGGACGTGGCCGAATGCTGCGAGCACAGCCGGGCGAACTGGCGCGCCTCGGCGTAGTAGCGGCTGTTGGCGGTCAGGTTCTTTTTCTGGGTTTCATTCTTGGCGGCCCATGCCTCGCCGCCAGGCTCGGGAATACGCGCGCCGCCGAAGATGATGACGGTTGAGCGGATGCCCTTTTCGGCCAGCACCATTTCCGGTTTCATGAGTTCGAGCTGCAGCCTGAGCGGGCGCAGTTCGCGGCGGGTCAGGAAATCCTCGTCAGAGAAAGCCAGCCGGTAGGTCGGCGAAAGCGTTTGCGGGGTTTCGGGAACGCTGCGCGCGCGCTGAAGATCCTCATCGGAATGCGGCAGCGGCGTCCAGCCGTTCTCCTCGGTGGCGGTCATCGTGATGAATCCCCAAACTTCGGTCCAAACGCGCCATCCGGCGGCGTATCCCGCGATTGACCCCCCAAGGCGCTTGGCATAGGTTCCGCGCGGCTTTCGAGCCAGTCCCTCCCGGACCCTACGGGCTTCCCCTTAACAGCCAGTGTGGTGGTTTCGAAGTTCGCAATATTCCATATATCGGGCGCTGAGGCGAACATCGAAACCAAAACCACACTGGAACCACAGAGTTGCTAGTGTCCTTTCGATTCGGAAATTCGGCCGGCGCCGATATCGACGTGAAACGAATTTCCGAATCGGGACACTAGTGTAGCGGAGCATTTCCCATGGCCAGGGCCGACCTCGCATCCCTCGAAAAGACAATCGAAAAAGCGTTCGACGAACGCGACAAGGTGAGCGCGGAAACCAGCGGCGATATACGCAAGGCCGTGGAGACTGCTCTGGACCTGCTGGACCGCGGCGAAGCCCGCGTCGCCTCGCGCGGCGACGATGGCGCGTGGCAGGTGCATCAGTGGCTGAAGAAGGCGGTGCTTTTGTCTTTCAGGCTCAATCCGATGGAAGTGATCAGGGGCGGACCGGGCGAAGCCACCTGGTGGGACAAGGTTCCGTCGAAGTTCGACCAGTGGACCGGCGTCGATTTCGAGAAGGCGGGTTTCCGGGCGGTTCCGGGCGCGATCGTGCGGCGATCGGCCTATGTGGCGCCTGGCGCGGTGCTGATGCCGTCATTCGTCAATCTCGGCGCCCATGTCGGCGAAGGCACAATGGTCGACACCTGGGCCACGGTCGGCTCATGCGCCCAGATCGGCAAGAACGTGCATCTGTCGGGCGGTGTCGGCATCGGTGGCGTGCTGGAACCCATGCAGGCAGGTCCGACGATCATCGAGGACAATTGCTTCATCGGCGCCCGCTCCGAAGTGGTCGAAGGCTGCATCGTGCGCGAAGGCTCGGTGCTGGGCATGGGCGTTTTCATCGGCAAGTCGACGAAGATCGTCGACCGGGCCACCGGCGAGGTGTTCATCGGCGAAGTGCCGCCCTATTCTGTGGTCGTGGCGGGCACCATGCCGGGCAAGAACATTCCCGGCGAAAACTGGGGACCCAGCCTCTATTGCGCGGTAATCGTGAAGCGCGTGGACGAGAGAACCCGGTCGAAAACCTCGATCAATGAGCTCCTGCGCGATTGAATTCCACGTCGAACGGTCGCACGGTAGCGCCCGCTGGCCGGATTTGGCCGGCTGAAACAGAACGAGGGGCCAATCATGGATTGGAAATATCTTCTTACGAGTTTCGAGGGGCGGATCAACCGCGCCAAATTCTGGGCTGGCGTTGGCGTTCTGATCGCGGTTGGAATTCTCGCCAACCTGATCGATTCCATGCTGGGAACGATGAGCGCCAACGGACTTGGTGTTTTCAGCGGCATCGTCGGGCTGATCTCGATCTATCTGGGCCTCGCAATCTATGCGAAGCGCTGGCACGATCGCGACAAGTCCGGATGGTGGTCGCTCATTCTCCTCGTGCCAGTCATCGGTTGGGTCTGGTTGCTGGTCGAATGCGGCATTCTTGAGGGAACAAAGGGACCGAACGGCTTCGGACAGGATCCTCTTGGATAGCAAAACGTTTTTCTGGCTGTTTTTCGGGCTGTCCGGCCGCATAAGCCGGGCGGCCTATTTGCTGACGGGCCTGCTTTTGTATCTGGCGCGGTTTTATCCCGTCTATCGCATACTGGCCAATGAGGGGAACGAAAGCGTCCAAGCCTTCTGGGGCGGAGTATTCCTGCTGACGATCGGGGCCGCAATCGTCTGCCACATCGCGCTTTCGGTCAAACGCCTGCATGACATGGATGTGTCCGGCTGGTTCGCGCTTCTGTTTCTTGTCGGCGATTTCCTGTTCTACATTTTCCTGTGCATTGCGCCCGGCAAGCCGGGACCGAACCGCTTCGGATCGCAAACAAACGCGCCAAGATAGAGTTCGGCGTCGGGACAACCGGATTTCCTGATTGAGCACCATATGGCGCGTAGCGCCGTGACAGGCACCGCCGTTTCCAGTATTTGAGCGCCGATGCACCTGCCAACCGATCCAACCGAAAACCTGGCGACCCTGATCCGCTGCCCCTCGGTGACCCCCGCCGAGGGCGGTGCGCTCACCGCGCTGGAGACAATGCTGGCGCCGCTCGGTTTCACGGTCGACCGCCCTGTCTTCTCCGAAGCCGGCACGCCGGACGTGGAAAACCTCTATGCCCGCCGCTCGGGCAACGGGCCTCACCTGATGTTCGCCGGCCACACCGATGTCGTGCCGCCGGGCGATGATTCCAGTTGGAAACATCCGCCTTATTCCGCTCATGTCGAAGGCGGCGAGATGTATGGCCGCGGCACGGTCGACATGAAGGGCGGCATCGCCTGTTTCGTCGCGGCGGTCGCGCGTCATGCCGAACGGCATGGCACGTTCGGCGGCTCGGTCTCGCTGCTGATCACCGGCGACGAGGAAGGTCCTTCGATCAACGGCACGTCGAAGCTGCTCGAATGGGCGGCCGCCAGGGGAGAAAGCTGGGACGGCGCCATCGTCGGCGAACCGACCAATCCGGGCGCCATGGGCGACATGATCAAGATCGGCCGCCGCGGCTCGATCTCCGGGATTGTGACCGTCAACGGCGTTCAAGGGCATGCGGCCTACCCGCATCTCGCCGACAACCCCCTGCCCGGCGTCGTTTCGCTGGCCGACGCGCTGCTGGCGCCGGCATTTGACGAGGGCACTGACGAATTCCAGCCGACCAATCTCGAGATCACCTCGATCGACACCGGCAACCCGGCGGCGAATGTGATCCCCGCAAAGGCGACATTCGCCTTCAACATCCGCTTCAACGACACATGGACAGCCGACACGCTGAAGGCCGAGGTGAAGGCCAGGCTTGAGCGGGCAGCGCGGCAACGGCGCGGCATCTCCGCGAACAAGGGGCCGATCGATTTCGATCTCGCCTGGCGGGACCGGCCAAGCCCGGTGTTCCTCACCCGCGATGAAAAACTGACAAGGCTGCTTTCGGACGCGGTGGAAGGCGAGACGGGAAAGCGGCCTGATCTGTCGACCTCCGGCGGCACGTCCGACGCGCGCTTCATCAAGGACTATTGTCCCGTTGTGGAATTCGGCCTGGTGGGCAAGACGATGCACATGGTCGACGAGAGAGTGGCGCTCAGCGATCTGGAGACACTGACGCGCATCTATCAGCGTTTTCTTCAAAACTGGTTCGGAGACTGACCTTGCCATCGGCCGATGAAATCCAGTCCTACCTCTGGGGCGTATGGAGGCTGATGAACGGACGGTCCGACGGGATGCGCCCGCTCGATCTCTCGGCCGATGGGTTCTGGAATTCGTTTTTCGCCATGGTGCTGGCGCTGCCGGCACTGGGCGTCGGCTGGGTCGCGTTCGCCAACGAGCTGGGCGGAGGCGAGGCATTGGGTTTCAGGCTGTCGATCCTGGTGAGGCTCGCAATCATCGATTTGGCCGCCTGGGTGGTGCCCATCATGCTGTTCGCCGTCGTCGCCGGACCGGTCGGCCTCGGCAACCGGTTTGTTCCCTATGTCGTGGCGAACAACTGGGCGTCGCCGATTTTCATCTGGTTTTTGCTGCCGCCATCGCTCATGGAGCTTTTCTGGCCAGCCAGCGGGGATCTCGCGGCGGTGCTGTCACTCGGCTTCATACTGGTGACGCTGGTCTTTGCGTGGCGGCTGACCAACACTGTCATTGGCATGGGCGCCGCGATCGCCACCGCAGTCTTTGTCGGCATGTTCATTGCGTCAGTCGTGCTGCTGCTCATGCTGCAGTCGCTCTTCGGCCTCGTGCCCGGCTAATAATCGACTTTCATCAGAAACAGTCCGTCCGGCGGCGCCACGGGACCGCAGGCCGCGCGGTCGGCAGCATCGAGCGCGGCGCCCACATCATCGGCGGTCCATGCGCCCTCGCCCACGCGCTTCAATGTGCCGACCATGGAGCGGACCTGGTTGTGGAGGAAAGATCGTGCCGAGGCGCGGATTTCGACCATGTCGCCGTCACCGGTGACGTCGAGCCGGTCGAGCGTCTTGACCGGGCTCTTTGCCTGACATTGAACCGAGCGGAACGTCGTGAAATCGTGATTGCCGGCGAGCCGTTGCGCTGCCTCGTGCATCGCGTCGGCGTTCAGCTTTTTCGCGACGTGCCAGACCTGCCCACGCTCCAGCGCCGGCGGCGCGCGGCGATTGAGGATGCGGTAGAGATAATGCCGCGCGGTCGCCGAGAAACGCGCATCAAATTCGGCCTCAACCGTTGCTGCCGACAATACAGCGACCGTCTCCGCCGCCGACAACAGATGCGCATTGATGGCGGCCATGACGCGGTCTCCGGCCCACTCCCTCACAAGGTCGAAATGCGCCACCTGCCCGCGCGCGTGAACCCCGGCATCGGTGCGCCCGGCGCCGCGGATCGTCACTTCCTCGCCGCTGAAGGCAAGGATCGCCTGCTCGATGGCCGCTTGAACCGAGTGCTGGCCCGATTGCCGCTGCCACCCCGAATAGGGGCCGCCGTCATATTCGATGTCGATGCGGAAGCGCGGCATCAGAGCAACCTGTCTCCGGGCCCCAGCTTTGCGCCGCGCTGGAACTCAGCGCTCCCGAGAGGCTTGCCGCCGGCGCGCTGCAGTTCAAGCAGGCGGATGGCGCCTGCGCCGCACGCGACCGTCAAGTCGGCCGCAAGCACTGTTCCGGGCTCAACCGGCGCGCCGCTCGAATTGCCAGTCGGCAGTGTGGCCTTTGTCGAACGCAGAAGCTTCACGCGCTCGGGCCGGCCTCCAAGTTGCATCTCGCACCACGCGCCGGGAAATGGCGACAGGCCGCGAATATGGTTGTGAGCATCGTCCGCCGGACGCGACCAGTCGACCTGCGCTTCCTCCTTGGCGATCTTGCTGGCATAGGTCGCGCCGTCGTCCGATTGCGGCGTCAGCGTCAGCGTCCCTTGCTCCAGCAGATCCAGCGCCTCGACCATGAGCTCCGCGCCCGCGTCGCGAAGTTCATCATGCAGTTCGCCCGCGGTCATGTCCGGCCCGATCGCCACTTTGCGGGTCAGCGCCACAGGCCCGGTATCCAGCCCCTCGTCCATTTTCATGATCATCATGCCGGTCTCGGTGTCGCCGCCCATGATAGCGCGCTGGATGGGCGCCGCGCCGCGCCAGCGCGGCAGCAGCGAGGCATGACCGTTATATGCGCCAAGCCGCGTGCCCTCCAGTATCGCCTTGGGCAGGATCAGGCCATAGGCGACCACGACGGCCGCATCGGCATTCAGTTGCGCGAATGCCTGTTGCTCGGTTTCGCCGCGCAGGCTTTTCGGCGTGCGGACTTCTATACCAAGCTCGTTCGCCAATTCATGAACCGGCGACGATTTCAGCTCCAGGCCGCGCCGTCCCGCGGGACGCGGCGGCTGGGTATAGACGGCGGCGATTTCATGACCGGCGCCGGCGATCGCGCGCAAAGTCGCAACCGAAAATTCTGGCGTTCCCATGAAAATGAGGCGAAGGGGCATCGGGGTCGATCAGCCCATCATGCGGGTTGGAGCCTTGTCGTTCTCGCGCGCCAGTTTGCGGAATTTGCGCACCACCATATCGCGCTTGAGCTTGGACAGATGGTCGATGAAAAGCACGCCATTGAGATGGTCTATCTCGTGCTGCAGGCAGGTGGCCATCATTCCTTCGGCTGCGATTTCCTGCTTCTTGCCGTCCCTGTCGACATAACTGACCGTCACCGTGCCGGGCCGTTCGACCTCGGCGTAGTAGTCAGGGATCGACAGGCAGCCTTCCTCGTGGATGTTCGGCTCGCCGCCTTGCGCGACAATTTCGGGATTGATGAAGACCTGCGGATCCTTCGGCTCGTCCTCGCGCGTGAGATCGATGACCAGCATGCGCAGCGGCACGCCGATCTGAATCGCGGCGAGGCCGATGCCGGGCGCGTCGTACATCGTTTCCAGCATGTCGCCGGACAGCTTGCGAAGGTCGTCGTCGACCTGCTCCACGGGCTTGGAGACCTTGCGCAGGACGGGATCGGGAAGGATTACGAGAGGGCGGATCATGATGATGTTCAGGTAATGTCTCGCACACGAGGCGTCAACGTGGGCAGTGAGCTGCGTTCACGTTTTGGTCTTATGCCGCCGTACAGAATCGTCTAGAGTTCACAATGATGCAGAGCTTCTCCGACGTATTTTCCGCGCCCGTTGCCCAGTTCGGCGCCGCCACGCTTACGCTGGGCCACCTCTTGTGGGCGGCGGGGCTGCTTGTCCTGATAGTGGTCGCCGGCATGGCGGTGGCGTTGTGGCGCGCGGCACGCGGCAAGGCCGATGCGTCGCGCGACGCCGACGCCAAGCTGGCCGAGATCACCCGCGCGCAAGCGGAAATGCAGGGCAGGCTCGGCACGCTGGCGGAAGTGTTTTCCAGCCGGCAGGCGGAACTCAACAAGGCGATCGGCGATCGGCTCGACGGGATGACGTCACGGCTCGGAACGTCGATGGCGGAGCAGACCAAGTCGACGCATGAGAATCTCGCCAAGCTGCAGGAGCGCCTGGCGGTTATCGACACCGCGCAGACCAACATACAGTCGCTGGCGGGACAGGTGGTGCAACTGCAGCACATCCTGTCCAACAAGCAGACGCGCGGCGCGTTCGGCCAAAGCCGCATGGAGGCGATCGTCGCCGACGGGCTGCCGTATGGCGCGTATGAATTCCAGGCGACTTTGTCCAACGGTTCGCGCCCGGACTGCCTGGTGAGGATGCCCAACGATCAGCCGTCGCTGGTGATCGACGCCAAGTTCCCGCTCGAAGCGTGGAACGCGATCCGGGCCGCGGCCGAGAGCGACGGCGCGGAGGCGCAGAAGCAGGCGACGCAGAATTTCCGCCGCGATATCGAGGTTCACATAAAGGCGATCTCCGACAAGTACCTGATCAATGGCGAAACCCAGGACACGGCCTTCATGTTCGTGCCGTCGGAGTCGATCTTCGCCGAGATCCACGAGAACTTCGAACAGCTGGTGCAGCGGGCGCATCGCGCGCGCGTGGTCATCGTGTCGCCATCGCTGATGATGCTGTCGATCCAGGTGATCCAGGCCGTGCTCAAGGACGCACGGATGCGCGAACAGGCGCATCTGATCCAGGGCGAGGTGATCCGGCTGATGGAGGATGTGTCGCGGCTCGACGACCGGGTTCGCAAGCTTCAGAGCCACTTCTCGCAGGCGAACAAGGATATCGACCTGATCCTCACCTCGACCGACAAGGTGACCAAGCGGGGATCGAAGATCGAGGCGCTGGAATTCGGCGAGACATCTCCCTCGCTGGAAGAGGAGGCTGCGGCGCCGAAGGCCACCGCGGCCGTCGGCTCCGGCCCGTTGCGGCTGCGCGCCGTCGACGATGATTAGCCGATATCGCGCACCGGTTCTCCAGCGTGCGCAACCTCTGGACCAGCTTCATCGTCCATAAAAGCCTTGCCCGGAATTGGTCAAGATTGTGCGCATCCTGACCGCGCAACGAGGGGATACGACATTGGCGGACGAAGCATTCCAGCCCGCGCGACGCGTGATTGTCCTGGGCGCCGGCGCGATGGGACTGACGTCGTTGGCGTCGTGCGTGTCCGTGCTTCCGACTTTCACCGATGACGGCGTAGGAGCCTCGCACGAAGCCCGGACCCAGCTCGCCCGGCTGCGCCAGACAAACAGCCTGCCGGCGCTGTCGGCAAACAGCACGCTGGAGCAGGCGGCGGTTCAACAGGCCGGATACATGGCCGTCGGCGGCAAAATGGAACACACCGCGCGGCGCGGCCGCGACTTCTTCACGCGCATGGAAAAGAACGGAATCGCCGCGCCCGCCGCCGAAAACCTGGCGCATGGCCGGTTCGACGTCGCGAGCGTGCTCGACATCTGGATGAATTCGCCGCCCCACCGCCGCAATTTGCTCGACGAGCGTTTCGGCCAATTCGGGCTCGGCTATGTCTCGGTGCCCGACAGCCGCCGCTACTGGGCGATGGTGCTGGCGGCTTAGGACCGGCAGTCCTGCAAACTCTCGGGCCGCAACCGGCGCGATCTGCGGGATAGTTTGGCGGTGCTTTTCGTACAACGCGCTGATTCTGCTCGATTCTTTCCGCCACTTGCCCGTTTTCTATCCACCACCCCCAGCACCCCTCCGACAATGCCCGCACGTCAACGGCAAGGCGGGAAGCAATGGACTGGAACCTGGCGATCAGACGCAACCGCGAAGCGCTCTCGCGCATTCTCGCGGCGCTGTTCGCGCTCGCCGGGCTGCCCGGGGATGGGCCGGCGAGCGGTTCGCTCACCCTGCCGCGCCATCTGCACGCCCATGCGCTGCGCATCCTGCGCGCCGCCGAGGCCGCCATCCGGCGTCTCATCGTCGTCGCCGCGCGGGACGTCATGGTTCAGCCGGCCGGCGTGCGGCCGGACCTGGCCGCTCTCCGCAACGGGAGAGGGCAAGAGCCGGCAGGGGCCGACGGTCCGCCCATCCTCCGCATCCCCGCATTTCCGCTGCTCGATCCGCTGAGGCAATTCCCCTTCGATCCTCCAAGGCGCGCTTCGAAATTCATGCCGCGCATCTGTGTGGTGGGATTTACCGAGCCTGCGCCGCTGCCTGAAAAGCCGGTTCTTTCCCCCGACGATCCGGTCGATGCCATGGGCCTTCGCCGCCGCCTGCTTTCATCGCGGCGGGCTCTTGCCAACCTGCCGCGCGAGGCTCGCCGCCTCGCCCGCTGGCACGCGCGGAACAGGCTCCGGAGCGGGCCGGGCCGCGTCGTGCCGCTGCGCATGGGACGCCCGCCCGGCGGCCGCAAGCGACCGATCCACGCCGTGGACGATGTATTGAAGGAATGCCACGCGCTGGCCATCGATGCCATGTCGCTCCCCGATACGTCGTGAGCGGGCGCGAGGGAGGAGCATCGCTGTTGACGCATGTCGCCTGAAACCGGGACCGGTTTCGGGGCCTTGAATTTCATGGCAGCGAACCATTGGCGAAAGCAGAGAAACAGGCAAAACTGGCCGGATGATTCCATTTTCCGTTCTCGACCTGTCGCCGGTCGTCGAAGGGGGCGACGCATCGCAGTCGCTCGCCAACACGCTCGATCTCGCCCGCAACGCGGAGCGGCTGGGCTACAGGCGCTACTGGCTGGCCGAGCACCACAACATGCCGGGCATCGCCAGCGCGGCCACCGCCGTCGTCATCGGGCATGTCGCGGCCGGCACGTCCACGATCAGGGTCGGCGCCGGCGGCATCATGCTGCCGAACCACGCGCCGCTGGTGATCGCCGAGCAGTTCGGCACGCTGGCAGCGCTTCATCCCGGCCGCATCGACCTGGGGCTCGGCCGCGCGCCGGGCACCGACCAGATCACCGCGCAGGCGCTGCGGCGAAATCTTGCCGGTGATGTCGACACATTTCCGCAGGACGTTGTCGAACTCATGCGCTATTTCGAGCCGGAGCAGCCGGGCCAGCGCGTGCGCGCGGTGCCTGGGACCGGACTTGACGTGCCGGTCTGGATACTCGGCTCCAGCCTCTACGGCGCCCAGCTCGCCGCGATGCTCGGCCTGCCTTACGCCTTCGCCTCGCATTTCGCGCCGCGCGAGCTGATGAGCGCCATCGCCATCTACCGGGAGCGGTTCCAGCCGTCGGAACAGCTGGACAAGCCCTATGTGATGGCGGGGCTGAACGTCGTGACTGCCGAAACCGACGACCAGGCGAAGCGGCTTTTCACATCCGCGCAGCAAGCGTTCATGCGGCTGAGAAGCGGCATGCCCGGCAAGCTGCCGCCGCCCGTCGACGACATCGAACCGCTTCTCGACCCGGCATCGCGCGCCATGCTGGGTCATGCACTCGCCGAGGCGGTCATCGGGTCGCCGGATACCGTCAGGCAGGGCGTTTCGGAGTTCGTTTCCCGCACCGGCGTCGACGAGATCATCGTCACGGCGCAGATCTACGATCACGCGGCGCGCGTGAAATCCTACGAGCTGCTGGCCCGGGTGCGGGAGGAACTGACGGCCGCTGGATAGACCTCGGCGACGGGTCAGCAGCGACCGCCGTGAACTGTGCGGTAGCCGGCCACGTCAGCCTCGCAGGCATTGCCGAAGGTTTTCCGGCCGCCCCTGCCAATTGCGCAGACAGGATCGTATTCCTGCGTGCAAACGCGCTGTAGCTCACGGCGGTCCCGGTCGCGTCGGGAAAGACGGCATCTGCCTTCATATTCAACGAAATAGCCGGCCACTTGCGCTTCGCAGGCATTGCCGAAAGTTCGATGGCTGGTGCCGCGGCGCGCGCACACCGGATCATATTGCTGGGTGCAGACCCGTCGCGATGAGTCGGCCTGCGGAAGTCCCCCGCCTTGCTGAGCAAGACCAGTGGAGCCGCCCGACAGAAGGAGCGCGGCCGCGGCCATTGTCAATTTCGATCGCTTGAGCATTCTTCCGATCCTAGTTGCCACACCAGGCGCGGAACGCGCGAGGACGGGAAAGGGTCCGCATTTCTGTGCGTGGTTTGGCTGCAGGCTTGCGCCGGAGGGAAAAGAACGCAAGTTAAGGTAGCAGCTAGGGTCAGGGACTCGTTAACGTAACGAGATGGCGGTCACGAAATCTCCGGACGCCGAAGCGCCGCCACTGGCGCGCACCGTCACGACCGCAGCCGCCGTCACACTGGTCGTACTGGCCGTCTCAAGGCTTGTCTTCCATCTGTTTGCGGGACCGCTGCCGGATGAAGCCTACTACTGGCTGTGGGGGCAGCATCCGGCGCTGTCTTATTTCGACCATCCGCCGCTGCAGGCCTGGATGCAGGCGGCCTCGAACGCGGTGTTCGGCGACAGCCTGTTCGCCCTCAGAATACCGTCGCTGATCACGACAGCGTGGATCGCGGGTGTGCTCGCGTGCTGGGCAAGGCGCGCCCACGCCGTGATGCCGGAATTCAGCGCGTGGTTCGTGACAGCGATCTTCTTCGCTTCGCCGATGCTGTTCATCTACACGATGATCGTCTTCAACGATCACCTGATGGTTGCGCTGCTGCTAACCTCGGCGGCGCTGTTTGTTATGGTATTCGAGCGGGCCGGGCGCGACGCCGCCGTCGCGCCATTGCCGCTATACGGCGCGGCGCTGGCCTTGGGGCTGGCGACGCTGACCAAGCACAATGCGGCACTGTTCGGTCTGGGCGTCGCGGCCGCGATCATGTTCACGCCACGCCTGCGCATCCTGCTGCGCTCGCCGCATCTCTATCTGGCTGCTCTGCTGAGCATCGCCTGCCTGACGCCGGTGATGGTCTGGAATCTCGGGCACGATGGCGCGTCGTTCCAGTACAATCTGGTCGACCGGATCAACGTTGCGCAGCCGCTGGGGAGGCGGCTGGAGCAGTTCTTCACCCTCACGGCGCTGGCGCTGCTGACGCTTTCGCCGTTTCTCGTGGGGCCAATTGTCGGCGCACTGCGCAGCAGATGGAACGATCCGTTTCTAAGCCATTGGCGCGCCTTGGCGCTGGGAACGACGCTCGTGCCCCTGGCGATTCTTCTGGTGCTCAGCCAGTTCACGGCGGTGCTGTTCTACTGGACGATCGTCGCATGGGTCGCGGCCGTTCCGCTGGCTGCAATCGCGCTCAGGCGGCGATGGGTCGCCATCGCCCATTTCACTCTCGGTGCGACCGTGGCCGTGGCTTACACGGTCAACTACGCGATCTTTCCGCTGTCGGCGCTGTTCGGCCCGGCGGATCATGAATCCGCGATCGTCTACGGCTGGGACAAGACGACCCTGCGGATCGTCACCGCGCGGCAGCAGTCGGAAGCGGATTTTCTCCTCGCCACGGACTATCGCGTGGGCGCGATCCTCGCCTTTTCGAGCGGCGACCGGGATGTCGAGGTCATCTCCAACCGCAAGAGCCAGTTCGATCTGTGGTTCGACGAGAACAGGCGGGCGGGACAAGATGCGCTGATCGTCTCCGATGAACGTTTTCCGATGAGCGGCCTCGTCACGCAGCGTTTCGCGTCAATAGAGGAAGCAGGGATGATCTCGGTGTCGCGCTTCGGCGTTCATATTCGCGACTACACGCTGCATGTCGGTCGCGGCTACATTCCGCGCAATTAACGCAGCGCCTTCACCAGGCCGGCGTCCGGAAAGCAGGTCGGCGTCTGGCCGTTTTTCCGCTGCCAGTCTCCGATCGAGCGGCGGGTCCTGAACCCGGCCAGGCCGTCGGCGCCGCCGACATCATAGCCGAGGCGCTCCATGCCGCGCTGCATGGCTGCCACGTCGGAGCGGTAGAGGTTGCCCACCTTGCCCCAGTTTCCCGCGAAGGACTTGTCGCCGTATGTCATGCGATCGGCTGCGTGGCCGACGAAGAGCGCGTAGAGATCGCTCTCATTGTACTCCTTCAGCACGTAGAAGTTCGGCGTGACGATGAAGGCGGGACCGTAGCGGCCAGCCGGCATCATCAGGTAGCCTTCCTGCCGCGCCTCATGGTCGGGAAACGGTCTTGCGTTGACGCGCGTGACGCCCATCGCCGCCCAGTCGGAGATTTTCCGGCCACGGTCGGGACCTTCCAGCGCGCAGGAGACGCTCTCGGGGAGCGTCACCTCGAAGCCCCAGTCGCGGCCGCGCACCCAGCCGTAATGGGCCAGATACTTTCCGATGGACGCAAGCGTGTCGGCCTCCGAATTCCATATGTCGGCGCCGCCGCCATCGAAGTCGACCGCGTGCGCGAGATAGGAAGTCGGCAGGAATTGCGGCTGGCCGAGCGCGCCGGCCCATGACGACTTCATCGCCGATAGCGGCACGCCGCGTTGGACCATGACCAGGGCGGCCAGGATTTCGGCCCGGAACATTTCCTTGCGCGTCGACATGAAGGCCTTGGTGGCCAGAACCTCGATCGCATTGTGCGGGATCTTGGCATTGCCGAAGCCGGACTCCCGACCCCAGATGGCGAGCACAATGCCGGGCGGAACGCCGTACTGCTTCTCGACGGCGGCGAGCACCGACTGGTAGCGCGCCATTCGGCTGCGTCCGCCCCCGGTCACGCCGCGCACGGTGTTTTCCGCTAAATATCTGCCCGGCGAATTGAACTCCGCCTGATGCTGCAGCTTCGGCGTCGCTTCCTTCTCGCCGGGCATGACCAGGTCGGGCAGCTTGAGGTTCGGCGTCACGCCGTCGAAGGCGGCATTGAAGGTGTCGGCCGAAACGCCCGCTGCGCGGGCCTGCGGCCACAAATCGCTCACCAGCCAGTCGCGGAACAGGCCATTGACGTCTTGCGCCGACGCGGCAAGCGGAGCCGCAATGACCGATAGCGCGAGAATGGCAGCCGCGAGGAGGGGAGCGCGTCTCATGGTCTCTTTCTGTCCGCGAAATGCGTCAAAAGGCGGTCCGCGCTTTCAGCGCCGCGGCGATCGTGCCCTCATCGAGATAGTCGAGCTCGCCGCCGACTGGAACGCCGTGCGCCAGACGCGTGACGCGCACTTCGAACCCGGCCAGCCGGTCGGTGATATAGTGCGCAGTCGTCTGGCCATCGACAGTTGCATTCACGGCCAGAATGACCTCTGCCACCTCACCCTCGGCGACGCGGCTCACCAACTGGCTGATCGTCAAGTCGTCAGGTCCGACGCCATCGAGCGGCGACAGCGTGCCGCCGAGCACATGATAGCGCGCGTTGAGAGCGCCGGAGCGCTCCAGTGCCCACAGATCGGCGACATCCTCGACCACGATGATGGTCGAGCCGTCGCGTCGCGGATCGGTGCAGATCGTGCACGGATCGGTGGAATCAACGTTGCCGCAGGTCGAGCAGACCCTGACCTTGTCCACGGCCTCCGCCATTGCGGCCGCCAGCGGCACGAGGAGCTGATCCTTCTTCTTGATCAGGTGGAGCGCGGCGCGGCGCGCGGAGCGGGGCCCGAGCCCCGGCACCTTGGCCAGTAGCTGGATCAGTCGCTCGATTTCCGGGCCGGCGATTCGCTTGGAGGACATGGGGCATGTTTAGCGGGGAACGCGCAAAATGGGTAGCGCCCGAGGACACAGAGGCTATGTTGAAGTCGTGATGAACATACCTCCCAACGGGCGCGCAACAGGCTGGAATAACGGCAGTGACTGAACCGAAGATCGCAATCCGCGCCGCGACGACGGACGACGAGGCGCTGCTGACCGAGCTGATTACGGCGTCCTACCGCGAGCTCGACACCGGTCTCTACGATTCCGCGCAATTGGCGGCGGCGCTCCCCGTCATGTCGAAGGCCAATCCGAAACTGCTGGAAAGCGGGACCTACTATGTCGCCGAGGTCGACGGCACGGCTGCCGCGTGCGGCGGCTGGACATTCGAAAAGCCCGGCGGCGGTGAGATGGAGGACGGCGTCGCGCATATCCGCCATTTCGCCACGCACCCCGATTATTTGCGGCGCGGGCTGGCGCGGCTTCTGCTCGAACATTGTCTCAGTGAAGCGGCGGCGCGCGGCGCGAAGCTGATGAAAAGCCAAGCCACCCTGCCCGCCGAAAAGTTCTACGCCTCGGCAGGCTTCCGCACGCTCAAGCCGATCGAAGTGAGGATGGGGCCGGACATCGTTCTGCCGGCGCTAGACATGGAGCAGCCGTTGGGCTGACCTGGAGCGCAACCAGCTCTAGAACGGCAATTTCATGCCGGGCGGCATCGGCATGCCGGCGGTCAGTTCGCTGGTCTTCTTCTGCATTTCCGCCTCGACCTTGGTCTTGGCGTCATTGTGCGCGGCCAGAAGCAGATCCTCCAGAATCTCAACGTCGTCCTCCTTGAAGAGCGACGGATCGATCTTGAGGGAACGCATTTCGAACTTGCCCGAAAGCGTGACCGTCACCAGGCCGCCGGCGGACTGGCCGGAAACCTCCAGGCTGGCGATTTCCTCCTGCATGGCCTCGAACCTGGCCTGCATTTCCTTCGCCTTGCCCATAAGACCCATCAGGTCCTTCATGCGACCTCCAATCTAGTCATCATCATCTTCATCGGGCGATTCGATGCCCGGCTCGTCCAGTTCAATATCTGTATCCGCGCTGTCGGGAATGCGCACGTCGATGATCCTGGCTCCCGGAAAATGCGACAGTATCGCCGCCACCGCGGGATCGCTGCGCGCATCGGTGATCGCCGTCTCGCGGCGTTCGTCCTCGATTTCGGCGAGCGTCCGGCCGCCCTCCTCGCGCGACAGCGAGACAATCCAGTTGCGGCCGGTCCAGTCCTTCAGCCGGGCGCTCATGTCGTTGAGCAGCGCGCGCGGCGCATCTTCGGTCAGGCTGACTTCGATCTTGCCGTTCTGGATACGCACCGGCCGCACGCAGCGTTTCAGCAGTACCTTGAACTGCAGGTCGCGGTTGGCGTCGGCCAGCGAAGCGATATCGTCCAGCGAGGCGATCGGAACTTGTGGTCTCTCGTCAGCCCGCGGCTCTGGCGCCGGGACGGCTTCAGGCGACTGCGGGGAAGGTGCGGGCGCCTCGACGATACGCATGGTCTGCGCGCCGCCGGAAACGCTTTGCGAAGAAAGCCGCGTTTGGCTGACCGCGCTCGCCGGCGCAGCAGTGCTCTCGGCTGCGCGGGCCACCGCACCGTTTGCGACGACCGGCGCGGACCCGGATTTGCCGGTTGTCTCCAGATTGGCAAGCGCCTCTTCGAGGGTCGGCAGATCGGCGGCGTGCGCCAGCCTGATCAGCAGCATCTCGGCCGCACTGACCGGGCGGTTGGACCCCTGAACCTCTGTGATGCCCTTGAGCAGCATCTGCCAGGCGCGCGACAGGACGCGCACCGAAAGCTTGCCGGCGAATTCCGCGCCGCGCTTGCGTTCATCCTCCGAAAGCGACGCATCATCGGCAGCAGACGGCACGAAGCGCAGCCGCGTGACCAGATGGCAGAATTCCGCAAGGCTGGTCAGGACCGCCGCGGGTTCGGCGCCCACCTCGTAGAGCGCGCGGAACTGCTCCAGTGCCGCACCGGGATCGCCTTTCATCACGGTTTCGAACAGGTCGATGATGCGAGCCCGGTCGGCCAGACCCAGCATGTCGCGGACGGTGTCGGCGGTGACCTTGGCGGATGAATGCGCGATCGCCTGATCGAAGATCGACTGGGCGTCGCGCATCGAGCCTTCCGCGGCGCGGGCGATCATGGCCAGCGCATCGTCCTCGGCTTCGACACCCTCCAACCCGCCAATGCGCGCCAAATCCTGCTTGATCAGCGCGGCGTCGATGCGCCGCAGATCGAAGCGCTGGCAGCGCGACAGGATGGTGATCGGCACCTTGCGGATTTCGGTGGTCGCGAAGATGAACTTCACATGCGGCGGCGGCTCCTCCAACGTCTTCAGCATGGCGTTGAACGCCCCGCCGGAGAGCATGTGGACCTCGTCGATGATGTAGACCTTGTAGCGCGCGGCGACGGGCGCGTAGTGCACGCGTTCCAGTATGTCGCGCATGTTGTCGACGCCGGTGTGGGAAGCGGCGTCCATCTCGATCACGTCGACATGCCGGCCTTCCAGTATAGCCTGGCAGTTCTCGCCGAGGCTGGCGAGGTCAACCGTCGGCTGATCAATCGTCTCGGTCTTGTAATTGAGCGCACGCGCCAGGATGCGCGCCGTCGTCGTCTTGCCGACGCCGCGCACGCCGGTGAGCATCCACGCCTGTGCGATGCGGCCGCTCTCGAAAGCGTTCGTGAGGGTGCGCACCATCGGCTCCTGGCCAATCAGCCCCGAAAAATCCATGGGACGGTATTTGCGCGCCAGCACGCGGTAGCCAGCGCTGCTGGCCTTCGTATCCGTCACAGGTGCGTTCATCGGCCGGGGTCCGCTCCGTCTCGTCGCGCCCATGTAGGCGCTTGGCAGGACACCCGCAATGTCACCCCCCGCCCGCCGCCGCGTCAATGCCGCGGCGCCAATTTGGCCGGATAAGTTTTGCAACGGCGGAGCCGGCGCGGCGAGCAAGTTCGCCGCGTCATCTCATTTCTGCAAAAGAGCAAAGGTGGGAGGCTGGAACGATGACCCGTTCCGTGGCTCGTTAGGGCTGCTTCCTTCCGGACCTGACCCGGTTGGCGAGTGGATCGTCCACCAACCAACCTCCCGCTCCCCATATCGTCAATCGGCGCGGCAAATGCAAGAGCGGCATTCCTGACGACGCAGGCGATTGCGTTGACCCGGTAAAAGGCCCAATCTGCCGTCCAGGCATGAGGAACCGCCAATGGTGCCGGGCAAACGAGCCGGTTTCGAACTCGATGCGAGTCTGGAATCGGCCAGCATTCCAGTCATGTGGCTTGGGTTGTGCGAACTCCGACTGGTCAACGACCGGCGCTGGCCATGGCTACTGCTCGTGCCCCAGCGGCGCGATGTGGCCGAAATGCACGACCTCACGCCGCTTGACCAGGCGATGCTGACCTTTGAACTCAACATGGTGTCGAAAGCGCTCAAGCAACTGACCGAATGCGATGCCGTGAATATCAGCATCGCCGCCAACGAAGTGCGCCAGCTTCATATCGACATCGTGGCTCGCTCGCGGCGCGATCCCGCCTGGCCGGGCCTGATCTGGGACGACGAGCCCGGGCAGCCCTATGAACGGGAGCCTCTCCGCGTTTTGCTGGAAAAGCTGCGCGCGGCTATGTAGTTCTGACGCGCCGCCACCCATTCGAGGCATTCATGAATTTTCCGCTTTTCGACGCGCCCGAGCGCGAACCCAGCCAGTTTGTCGGTTTTGCAGGCAACCGCATCGACCGGCAATCGGAGAACCGTTCGGAAGGTTCGCTGGGCGCCGCGCTGCGCGATCCGGCGGTGCGGGTGTTGCTGACACGCGGCGGGCGCATACACCTGAAGGAAACGGATAACGGATTCGACGGCTATTTCAGCCCGGACGAGGCGCGAACGCTGGGCGCCAAGCTGGAGCATGCCGTCCTTCTCGGCCACTCGGATTCCGGGCCGGTTGTGGCTGCCCCTGCCGGGCTGGATGCGGACGACATGCCCGAGGGGCTGAAGGCGATCGATCACCGGTCGGTCTACATACAGGGACTGGTTCCGACTGAGACCCTGGGTGAACTTGCGCAGGGCGCTTCGCTGCTCCACTGGAACCACACACACCGCTTTTGCGGGCGCTGCGGCGCGCAAACGGAGATGCGCATAGGCGGCTACAAGCGCGTGTGCACCCAGTGCAGCGCCGAACTGTTCCCACGCACCGATCCGGTCGCCATCATGCTGACGGTCACCCGCGATCATTGCCTGCTCGGGCGCAGCCCTCATTTTCCACCGGGCATGTATTCCGCGCTGGCCGGGTTCATCGAGCCCGGCGAGACCATCGAGCAGGCCGTGCGCCGCGAGACGCTGGAAGAGGCCGGCATCCGGCTCGGGCGCGTCGTCTATCATGCCAGCCAACCCTGGCCGTTCCCGCATTCGCTGATGATCGGCTGCTTCGGGGAAGCGCTGACTGACGAGATCCGCTTCGACGGAAACGAGTTGGAGGATTGCCGCTGGTTCTCACGCGAGGAGGCCGCCGCCATCCTCGCGGGCACGCATGAGGCTGACATCAGATGCCCGCCGCCCGGGGCAATCGCGCATCATCTGATCAGAGCATGGGCGGAAGCCGGCTGATCAGTCGTCCTCGCCCTGTTCCATGCGGAAGGGATGCGCGTCGTAGACGCCGAGAATACGGACCTCGCGCGAGAAGAAGTTCAGCTCCTTCAGCGCCTGGGCGACATTCTTGTCGTCGGGGTGGCCTTCGATGTCCGCATAGAACTGCGTTGAGAAAAACTTCCCGCCGAGCTGATAGCTTTCCAGCTTGGTCATGTTGACGCTGTTTGTGGCAAAGCCGCCCATCGCCTTGTAGAGGGCGGCCGGAATGTTGTGCACACGAAAGACGAACGTCGTCATCATCAGCCGGTCGTCGGTGCGCGGCGCCCATGACTTGTCCTTGGACAGCACCACGAAGCGGGTGACGTTGTGGTCGGCATCCTCGACATTCTCGGCCAAGATATCGAGCCCGTAGAGCGACGACGCCAGCCTTGGCGCGAGCGCGGCCCAGGAGCGATTGCCCTCGTCGCGGACAACGCGCGCCGCCCCCGCCGTGTCGCCCGCCACGGCCGTCTTCCAGCGGTGCTTGCGGATCACCTTGCGGCACTGGCCGAGCGCATGGATATGGCTGTGGACCGTCTTGATCTCGTCGATCTTCACGCCCGGCAGCACCATCAGGTCGAAATGAATGGGCAGGAAATACTCCGCCACGATATGCAGCCGCGATTCCGGCAGGAGGTGGTGGATATCGGCCACGCGCCCGGCGATCGTGTTTTCGATCGGGATCATCCCCAGCGCCGCCTTGCCGGTCTCGACCGCGTTGAAGGCGTCCTCGAACGTCGCACAGGGCAGCGGCTCCATGTCGGGATACATGTTGCGGCAGGCGGTGTCTGAATTCGCCCCGGGCTCGCCCTGGAAGGCAATGGTGTTGGTCGTCATGGTCTTTCCTGACCTAAGGTACGGGGATTGCCGCGTTCAGGCGCAAACGCGCGGGAGAGCGGGCCAGCTGGCGTAACTTTCGGGCGTTGTCGCCAGCATGGGATGAACCGCTAAAGTGGCAAAAGGTCTCACGTGGAATGGCCCTTATATGTGTTGCATGCGCGAAGCAAAAGACCTAGTTTCCGCGCGATTTTGAGGCCCGGCCGGATCAACGCGCATCTCCCTGATGTGCACGCCGCAAGGGCAGCAAGCCATGGTCTGGCACAGGAGCTTCGGGCAGATGGATTCGTTTCAATTCAACAAGATCATCGGCGCACTGCTCGGCACCGTGTTCGTGGTCTTTTCGATCTCATTGGTATCCGATGCGTTGTTCGCGGCGCATCCGCCGGCACAGCCCGGCTATATAATCGAGGCCGAGGAAGAAGGCGCCGGAGGCCCCGCGGTCGAGGAAGAGGCGGTATCCATCGCCTCCCTGCTTCAGGACGCCGACCCGGCAGCCGGCGAGACCGCTTTCCGCAAATGCCAGGCCTGCCACACGGCCGAACAGGGCGGCGCCAACAAGGTCGGCCCCAATTTGTGGGGTATCGTCAACCGTCCCGTCGCCTCTCATGAGGGCTTCTCCTATTCGTCGGCGATGAAAGAATTCGCCAGCGAAGCAGGCAACTGGGACTATGAACATCTGAACGACTATCTCATCAATCCCAAGGGCTATGTGAAGGGTACGGCGATGGCGTTCGCCGGTCTCAAGAAGGACGACGAGCGCGCAAACGTGATCGCCTATCTGCGCACACTGGCCGACAGCCCCGCCCCGCTGCCGGAAGCGCCGATGGAAGAGGCCGAGTCGGCCGAAGCACCGGCGAATGAGGCGGCGCCTGCCGACAACGGCAATGCGACCGAAGCGCCGGCTGAGGGTGAACCGGCGCCCGCCGACTAGGTCGTGTGGACTCTAGGTGGTGTTTACATTCACTGGCAACATTTGATTGTGGCGACGAGGCTGAGGA
>JBBDJD010000021.1:0-241315 GCA_040880025.1 Rhizobiaceae bacterium | reverse complement strand
ACGCCACACAGTGCGCGTAGCTGAAAATCTGTGTCAGCCACCCTTTCAGCGATCCCGTATGCCGACTGCCAGGCTTTCAGCATTTCCGGCCCGGATCCGATAGTGAGCAACAGTGAACTGCCCAGCGCGCCATATAGGTACATCTCCCTGGCGTCGGCAGACTGTTCCGTCAGCGTGAAGCGTTGAAGCGACTCCTCCACGCGGGACCGGCATTCGCCATACAACATCAGGCGCAGCAAAAGTGGCGATGCGGCTGCGGTCAGCGCAATGCCGAGCTGCTCGTCGTCTTTCGATGAGAAGGCCCAGTCGATCGCCAGCCGTACGTTATCGACGCATACGGCATACTCCGCGATCCAGGACTGAGCTGGAGTCTCCAGAAGTTCTCGGTTCGCTCTTATGAAACGCTCGAGATAAAACTCCGCATGGCGACGGCGCAGCTTCTCAGACTCTCCCGCCTCCTGTAGCTTTTGAAGAGCGTAGTCTTTCGTGGTCTCCAAAAGACGATAACGGATCGTTGGACCGCTCGTGTCGATCATCAGAAGCGATTTGTTTGCGAGGTTGGCTAACAACCCCGCGATCAGTGGCGCGGGAAGCTCCTTGCTGGCCACTACGCCCTTCACTGTTTCCAGCGCCACCGGGCCAACGAAGGCCGAAAAACGGGTCAGCAGCATTCGCTCTTCGGGCGGCAGCAGCCCATAGCTCCAATCCAGCATTGACGAAATCGTCTGATGCCTCGGTAAAGATGTCCGGCGACCCGAGGTCAACAGACCGAGCATATCCTCGAGCTGTTCCGAGAGCCCCTGGATGCCCAACACGCCCGCCCTCGCTGCCGCGATCTCGATACCCAGGGCTAGTCCATCGAGCCGTCGGCAAACGTTCACAACCGGCGCTACGTCCGTATCTCGAAACTCGAACCAGTCAGATGCCTCCGAGGCCCGTTCAACGAAGAGTGCCACAGCAGGGTAGGATAACGCCTCCGCGGCAGACATGCTTTCGGACGTATCGGGGGTTTCTAGCGGCTCAATGCGACGAACATACTCCCCTATCGCACGAAGCGGTTCACGGCTCGTGCACAAAACAGCGGTTCCGGCGCATTCCATAAACAGCCGCTCGGCCAGCACCGCCGCGGCTTCGATCAGGTGCTCGCAATTATCGATGACGATCAGTATTTTTCGATCGGAGATGGCGCGCAACGCCGCCGTCATGAGGTCGTCCTTCAAGTCCGCGATGCCAAGAAGCGAGGCAAGCTTGCGAACGACGTTCTTCTGTTCTCGCAACGGGGCAAGATCGAGGATGAGTACCCTCTCGTAAGATTCGGCGATTTTTCGTGCAACAGCCGAGGCAACTGTCGTCTTCCCAATACCGCCTGCACCTACGATCGTGACGAATCGGTTCCTGCCAATTTCGTGCGCAACATTCGTTATGCACTCGTCGCGGCCGAATATCCGAGCCGCTGACATCGGTTCGTCTTGGATGCTGCGGCTTTCTGTGCGAGATTTGCCCTCAGTATCGGGGAAAGTCATCTCGTCGAAACGATAGCCACGACCCGGAACGTTGGTAATGTAACGCCGCTTGTCGCGGCCTTGACGGAACGCCTTGTTCAATGCGGAGATATGGACCCGCAGATTGCCTTCCTCAACATGGGTGTCTGGCCATGCGCGGGCGATCAGCTGATCGTGCGATACGACCTTGCCGGCGTTCTCGACAAGTGCAGCCAGTATTTCGGCCGCCCGGCTACCCAGCCTGACCGGCACGTCCCCATCGATCAACTGCCCTCCGGAAGGGAAGAAGCGAAACCTTCCAAACGAATAAACGCGGCTTTCCCGAATTCTCGAGGAATCATTCATGACGGCAATCCGAGAATGATACGACGTAAAACTGTGGCACCGCACGCCGTGTGCTGCAATTGTAAAATGGTAGAAGGAGTAGCGCGATATTCGCGCTCGACCTACCTGCCAGAGGTTGTCAGCGGCACTTTTGAAGAGCAGGTTTGAGGCGTCAATGATCGTGCCCTGTGCATGACATTGGGAGATAGGTCGTAGAGAAGGTCGGCGGCAACCTGGGAGGGATGCACGTAGCTGAGCCCGCTAGTCGCGTGCCCGCACAAGGGGATCATGAGGTCTCTGGGGCAGTCGTCGAGCGCCCAGACGCATCGAACCTCCGCCAGGCTTCGAACCGCTCCGTGTGATTGCGGGCGTCGAACTGCCTATCGGTTCGTCGGCCGATGCTGGCCCGGGAAATGCTCTGGGGCCGAGAGGACGCACATGCCAGATCTTACACGGAATTGGCCGGCGCGTCGCCGCGCCGGCCAATAGCTTACTTCACCCGCTCATCGAGCCAGGCGAGGATGTCGACCATTACCGTTTCCTTGTCGACATCGTTCAACAGGTCGTGGAAATGACCTTCGTAGAGCTTCAGCCTGCGGTCGCGAGCGCCGATATTGTCGTAAAAGAACTGGCTGCCGCTCGGCTTCGTCACCACATCTTTGGTGCCATGCATGATGAAGACCGGCAGCGTAATGCGCGAGAATTCGCCTTTCAGCCGTTCATCGGCGCGCGCCATCTCGGCGACCGTTCTGGTCGGCTGCGTCTCATGGGCGATGAGCGGGTCGGCGTCCATCGCCGCCACCACCGCCGGGTCGCGAGAGAAGTCCTTGTTCTTCAGAGCCAGAACATGGGCATGCGGGGCGATGTGACTAACGCCTCCGAGAACCGCCAGCACAAAATCCGGCGCCGGGACTTGGAATGCAAAACTCTCACAAATCAGCCCTGACAGCTCCGGCTGGTTCTCGATGGTGAAAACGCATGCGATGACGCCGCCGGCGCTGTGGCCGAGCACATAGATCGGCTTGCCCGGGTTCTCTGCCTTGGCCACCGACATCAGGCCTTCGACGTCGGACACGTAGTCCGAGAACGAGTCCACATAAAAGCGTTCACCGTCCGACTTGCCGCGTCCCCGAAGGTCGATGGCATAGGACGCGAAGCCGATTGATGCGAGTTGTTGGGCTGTCCAGCCGAAGTAGCCGCTATGCGAGTTGAAACCGGGCACAATGAGCATGATGGCACGCGGATCGCCCGCAGGTGCCCACGTCTGATATGCGATGCTGTAGTCGTCGCGGCCGGTGAAGGTGTCGTTGCGATGTGCGGTGCTGATATTCTGATCCATTTTCCCCTCCTGTGGGAATAGGTTGAATTGCGCTGATGGAGCCCGGCGGAAAGCCGCCGGGCCTGATGTCATGCCGCCTTGCGGGCAGCCGATTCTGTGAGGAAGCGAAAGAGCTCGGCGTTCACCCGGTCCTTCTGCGTGGTGCAAATGCCATGGTCGCCGCCCTGGTAGACGACGAACTCGGCGCCTTTGACGATCTTCGAACTGAGGTTGCCGGACGCCGCGATCGGCACAATCTGGTCGTCGTCGCCATGCAGGATGAGCGTCGGCACGTCGAAGCGTTTCAGGTCGTCAGTGAGATCGGTCTCGGAGAAGGCCTTGATGCAGTAGACGCTAGCCGGCATGCCCGCCATCATACCCTGCCGCCAGAAGGAATCTCGGACCCCCTGGCTGACCTTCGCGCCCGTCCGGTTGTAACCGTAGAAAGGCAAGCTCAGGTCGAGGAAGAATTGCGAGCGGTCAGCGAGTACGCCGGCTCGTATGCCGTCGAAAATGTCGATCGGCAAACCGAGGGGGTTGGCGGAAGTTTTCAGCATCAGTGGTGGCACCGCACCGATGAGCACGGCCATGCCCACGCGGCCGGTACCGTGGCGGCCGACGTAGCGCGTTACCTCCCCACCGCCGGTCGAATGACCGATGTGGATGGCGTCTTTGAGATCGAGATGGCGCACCAGTGCGGCGAGGTCGTCCGCATAAGTGTCCATATCGTTGCCGTGGAAAGGCTGGCTGGAGTGACCATGGCCGCGGCGGTCATGAGCGATGATGCGAAATCCGCGTTCGGCGAAAAAGAACATCTGATCTTCGAATGCGTCGGCTGTCAGGGGCCAGCCGTGGCTGAAGACGATCGGCCTGCCAGCGCCCCAGTCCTTGTAATTGATGACTGTGCAGTCGGTTGTGGTGAAGGTGGGCATGAGCGTATTCCTTGCTTGAGAGGTTGGGGTGCGTGCCGCCACCTTGTGCGGGGCAGTGGCGGCACGCTGGTCGCGGGCTGGAGGGGGCCGCCCGCGCCGGGCTCGGTCGCCGGTTTAGTCGACCGAAGCAGCGGCCTGCTTGATCAGGTCAGCGGTGGCCTGGGCATGGGCGATGAATGCCAGATGCCCGCCCTCGACCTCGACGACGGTCGAGCCGGCGCGCTGTGACATCAGCTTCTGCGCTTCGGGCGGGATGACGTGATCGGCCTTTGCAAGCTGGTACCAGCTCGGCTTGTCTTTCCAGGCGGCGACCGTCAGCGGGAAAGAGCCCGCATCGTGGAGTGAGATCGGCACCTGCGAATCACGCAGGAATTCTGCGTCGGACTCCGGCACCGCATCGGCGAAACCTGGCACGAAAGCCGCTTCCTTGAAGAAGGCATAGCCGTCCGCACTAAAGTCGAACGGGGGCGGATGGCCGGGATCCTGCGGGATCAACCCGAAGACCGATTCACCCACATCCGGTATGAACGCTTCGAGATAAACGAGGCCCACCACCTTATCGTGGTCGCCGGCCTCGGTGATGACAGCGCCTCCGTAGGAATGCCCGACTAGGATCGTTGGGCCGTCCATGCGATCGAGAACTCGATCAGTCGCCGCGACGTCCGCCGTGAGGGAGGTCAGCGGGTTCTGCACCATTCGAACCGTGTAGCCGTCGGCCTTCAATATCTCGTAGATTGGCCGCCAGCCGGAACCGTCGGCCCATGCGCCGTGCACCAGCACGACGTTCTTCACCTCGGCATAGGCGGCCGTGAGGCTCATAGCCATCAATGACGCCGTGACGGCAAGTCCGGCAACTATTGTCTTCAACATCTCAGTCTCCCATCGTTGGACCGGATCATTCCGGGTGCCGAAGAGACTGGCTGCCGTTGCGGCAGGAGACGAGTTAAGCGTCGCTAAACGTTGCAAACTGATGGAGCCTTGACACTGTTTCACACGGATTCACTCGGTGCCGCCATGGCCATCGTTCAACTATGCGATTGTATTGGAGGAAGGCCGATACGGCCTGAACGGCAATTGGAAAACACCTACGGCCACACCGTCGGCGTGATCGGTACGGGCAGGCTCGGAAGCGCCATCGCCGCGCTGCTGGCTCGAGCGGGGATCGCAACAGTAATTGGCGGCCGAAAGAACAGCGCGCAGATCGGCGCGAGCGCACGTTCGCGCGGTTCCGCCCTGGGTGCTGGTGCGAAGCAGGCCGCAGATGCCGAGATCGTGGTGCTGGCGGTGCCGTGGTCCGCCGCGGCATCGGTACTCGGCGAGGTGGCTGATTGGGAGGGCCGTATCCTGATCGATGCGACCAACGTCATGGCGAACGGCGTTTCCCTGGATGAAGATGCAGGCTCCTCCAGCGAGGTCCTCGTGACCCTTGCCGTCGGCGCGCATGTCGTTAAGTGCCTCAATACGCTGCCAGCCGCGCTGCTGGCCTCCGGACCCGATGCTGCCGGCGGCCGACGAGTCCTGTTCATGAGCGGCGACCACCGGCGCGCAAAGAAGGAGGTGGCGCGCCTCCTTCGGCACATGGGCTTCGCGCCCATCGACCTCGGCGGGCTTGCCTTAGGGGCGAGGCTCCAATCACCTGGAGGACCTCTGTTTGGGATCGAATTGGTGCAGCCCACATTGTCGCCTGTGGATGACGCAAGCGCTTGAGGTCAGCCCCCATTGGCTACGAGTCCCGCACAATTGGGCCGACGATCGGCAGCGCGACCAGCACGTCGAATCGGAAGCGCCCATCCTTCTGCCATTCGCGGGCGCGGCTCCGCGGTGCGAGCGCCATCGGCAGCGGAACACCAAAACAGCTCCAACCGCGCATCTCCATCACGAGACCCTTGTCATCTGAGGGCAGATCGAAACGGAACTGAAGCGGGCCGAACCGTTCCACCAGCCGGCCGTCGCGTTCGCTGAGGCGGCTTGTGAAGCAGTAGGGTCCGAACTCCCGCGTCCAGGTCTCCAAGCCATCGCGCTCGGTGAAGGCGACGTGAAGCGGATGCCTTCCCGCTGTCGGAAACCGCACGACCCAGGCGATGAAGCGGGCCGCGGGGCCGTGTCCCCGCTTGACGATGGCCTCGCCCGACGCGCCGCCATCAGCGCAGACGCGGTGCATCTCGCGTACCGTTTCGGGGCAACTGCCTTCGCGGGTAGTTGACCTACGCAAACGCAAAATTGTGCATGTCGCGGAGGCCTGCAAGGTGCCGCTCGAAAGAAATGGATGCCCGAAACAACGCAGAGTATCCTCGTCAACGCCCTTGGGGCGCGGACTACAGGTTATATTACCGCCCGTCGCGCTTGGCCTGAGCGACCTTGCCGGCCTGGCGCTGCCGCCCAAGTTCCATGGGGCGGACGATCTTCTCGCGGTGGCTGGATGCGATCTTACGCATTCCCTTATGGGCATGGCGGCTGTTGAAGGCAGCGCCCTGCTCCCCTGCCTCCTGCTTCAAGTTCATGGCCTTGCGAGCATTTTCGACCAGTGACACGCTGGCCGCCATACGCCGTGCCGCTCGACTTCCTTGTTCAGCCGCCGCATGGCCATGGCCAGCACTTCGACCTTTCGTTTCGAGCCATCATCAGCACTCGACGGAGTGGCGCCTCGTGGCTGTCCTTTGCCCCGCATTTCCCGGCGTCGCTGTTTGGCCTGGTCGGAAGCCTTGTCGCGCCGCTCCCGCATCAACTTGACGAGGCTGGAGAGTTCCGCATCTGGGAGATCTTGCAGCACAGGATGGTGCGACCGCTCGACCAGCTCCCGCTCGTTCTTGCTCAGGGCACGTTCTTCTTCTCTTCGCGTGATGGCCATCGGCAACTCCTGTGTTCTTGTCGCAAAGAGAACCGTAAACGACGGCGACATCAAGTCGCCGATCCCAATCCAGTTCCTTTCGGCAACACAAACAGCCTTTCGACTACTGGCCCCATCCAATCCACGAACTGAACGGTCATCGCTCGCGTGGATCAAGCGATCACGCTGGTTCTGGCTTCAGCGACCAGGTGGTCCAGCCGCATTCCGGTGCCACGCTGCCACCGCATCCGCTTGTGGTCCCACAAGGTATTGGTCCGCTTGCTGGGCCGAGCGCCGAACACAAGCTGGACATCAATCACCAATCCGGTACTAGGCGTATTTGCGGGCGCATGTGCCGATTCGCTCGCGTTCCTCATTTCCACCAGTCGAGCTATCGGAGGGCAATATGCCCCGCTTCCACATCGGCCGCCTGCTGCTGCTTGTGGCGGGATTGTGCGTCCTGGCCGCACTCGCGCTGGCCGCAATTTGGATTGCCAGGAATAACGACGCCGAATGGAAGCAGGCGAATGCGCTGCGAAACACGATCGCAGAATATTACCACGCGGTGGTGAGCGCCGAGCGGGCGCAACGTGCCTTCATTCTCACCGAAGACGGCGATTATCTGCTGAGCTATCTGGAATCGAAGAACCGGGTTTCGACGATCCGGGCCGAGCTTAAGGATCTGGTCGGCGCAAGACCCGCACTGGTGGACGAGCTGGCCACGCTATTCAAACTGACCGAGGAGCGGAACGCGCAGCTGGATCTTGTGCTCCTCACATTCAGCAAGAACGGCTTCGAAGCTGCGGTGGCTGCGCTTCGCGGTAATGAGGTGAAGCGGACTACCGGCAGGATCTTCGCCATAGCGCAATCGATCGTCGATCAGGAGACGGGGTCTCTGATGCGCCATCAGCAGCGCTTCGAATTCTTGATCCTGTCAGCTATGTCGCTCATGGCACTGTTGGCGTTGTTCGGCCTAGCCGTGGCGGGCGTAGCGCTCAACCGGGAGATCAGCCGGCGTCAGGCGCTTGCCCAGATCAACCAGGAACTGGAACAGCTGGTGGAGGAACGCGCCGAAGCAATTGCGGTCGAGCGGTCCCGGGTCGAGGAACTTCTAGACGAGCTTTCGGGATACGAGGCCAAGCACCTGGCCACTATCTCCAGATGGCTGGCGCAGAAGGCGGAGGGCGGAGAATCGGCCCCCACCCATCGTCCCGCTTCCATCAAGGCGGCGTAGGCGCCGCGCGCCAGCTGGCGCATGGGCGGGACTCAAAATCGGACCTTTTCTGACAGTCCCCTGCAGCCTCGATGCTGATGGAGAAACACTAGGTTGGATGAAGGCGAGGGTTCGACGGAGGACTTCTCTATGTGGTGGAGCCTTGTCGCCGCCTGGCTTCCTTATGCGGCGGCATATGCACGGCTGCCATCGCCATGGCTTGACTGAATCCCTAAGCGCAAGGACAATTTCGTCGAAGGCTCACAGCATGCCTGGGAGGAGATCATGACCAGCTCGATCAAGCTGTTCGATGGCGCATTCGGCCATGTTTCGATCCTGAACGTGGCCAATGATCTCGTGACTCACGCGCATGAGGAAGTTCACATCATCATCTGGCTTGCCGGAGACGGTGGCAGAATGACGGTCGGCAACGAACGGGTCGCGCCCGGCCGCCGCATCGCGGTTGGCGTCAATTCGCTCGAGCCGCACCGGCACGATTTTCCGGCGGGCGGCTCTGAAGGCCAGTTCCTCGCCTTCTACATCGATCCCGAATGGGTCGCGAAGCGGCGCGGCACAGCGCGTGAAGACCGGATCTTCACGCGCAGCGTGATCCGGATCGACAACCGCCTGAACGATCAAGCTCTGGCCCTTCTCGACGTACTTACCGCCGGCGATACGCCCGGACATATCGTTGAATACGAGACAGAACGCTTCATTGAAACCGTGTTCGACGCAGCACTTGCCCAGCGGCTTGGGCGCAATGCACACGCCCGCTTTAGGGCGCGCGACTACCGCGTGCGCAAGGCCACCGCGCTGATGAAGGCCCACATGTATGAGCGCACGTGTCTCGACAAGGTGGCGCGCAGCGTCGGCCTGTCACGGCCGCACTTCTTTGCGCTGTTCAAGGAGCAAATGGGATTGACGCCGAATGTGTATTGGAACTCGCTGCGCATGGCGGAAGCTGCGCGTCAGCTCAGGGCATCGGAGCAGCCTCTGATCGATATCGCATGCGGACTGGGCTTTTCCACCCAGGGCAATTTCTCGCGCTTCTTCCGGGACCACTTTGGTGTTCCGCCCAACGCATACCGTTCGGCCGCGCGCGAGCTGAGGCACTAGGCTCCGTATTATCCGACGCATTGATAGGCCCGCCAGACGCTTTGATAAGCATGCTGGCGTTCGGTCGCTATCCTTCCTTTCGGGCTTGCAGCAGGGAAGGAATTGTCATGGCGTCTGTCACCGTTTCGAGCGTAATCGACGCCCCGGCCTCGAAGGTCTGGGCCGCGATCCGTGACTTCAACGGTCTTCCAGACTGGCATCCCCGCATGGTCAAGAGTGAAATCGAAGGCGGTGGGCCGTCCAGCGAGATCGGCTGCGTGCGCAAGTTCCAGGTCGCCAGCGGGGCAACCCTCCGGGAGAAATTGCTGGCGATGTCCGACAAGGACTACAGCGTCACGTATTCAATCCTTGAGACGCCACAGCCGATCTCAAACCACATTGCCACGCTCACCCTTGTCCCGATCACCGACGGCGATCGCACCTGTGCCATCTGGTCCGCGACATTCGACGCTCCGGCCGACGAGGCCGACAAGATCGCGGAGGGAATGGGCGCCAATGTGTTCCAGGGCGGCTTCGATGCGCTGAAGAAGCGCTTCGCCTGAACAGGAGAAGCGGCCATGGGCCTCAGCCTGCAGACCTTCCCGACCGCTGGCGAGGCGCAGTCCGCGCTCGCGGCAGAAGGCACGCGCTACATGGGCGGCGGCACGCTGGTCGTGCGCGCCGCCAACGAAGGCGACCTCTCCTTCTCCATCATCGTGCAGACGACCGACCCTGACCTGTCCGCGATTTCGGTTTCAGGAGGAAAAGCCACCATCGGCGCGTCGGTGACGATGAGCGCAATCCTTGCCCATCCTGACCTCGGATTTCTGGCGCCTGCGGCGCGCGCCATCGGCGGCCCCGCCGTGCGCAACATGGCGACGGTCGGCGGCAATCTGTTCGCGCCAGCGCCTTATGGCGATGCTACGGTCGCGCTGCTGGCGCTCGACACCACCGTCTCGGTCGACGGCGAGAACGTGCTGCTGGAAGATTTCCTGAAGGGGCGCGACAAGCGCGGCAAAGCAGCGTTGGTGACGGCGGTTTCATTCCCCGTTCCAAAACCCGACGGCTTCCGCTTCTTGAAGGTGAGCCGCGTCCACCCCAAGGGCGTAGCGGTGCTGACGATCGCCGTGGATCTGCAGATGGACGGCGAGAGGGTCGGCAGCGCCCGCATCGCGCTCGGCTGCATGGCCGATCATGCGATCCGCGCCCGTGCAGCCGAGAAGGCTCTCATCGGGAAGTCGTTGACCAAAGACGGTATCGCCGCAGCACTTGCGGCCGCCGCCGAAGGCACCGATCCGCCCACCGATGCAATCGCCAGCGCGTGGTACCGGCGCGAGGTGCTGCCGGTCCATCTAGGCCGGCTGTTGCTCAGCTAGGACGAGACAAGCGCCAAGCCACTGATCGGGAGGAAGCGATGGCCAAAGTACCAGTTCAATTCACGCTCAATGGCAGCGAACGGGCCGAGTTCGTGGAAAGCGGAACGACATTGCTTTTGGCGCTGCGCGACAAGATGGGCGACACTTCGCCGAAGGGTGGTTGCCATCAGGGCACCTGCGGGGCTTGTACGGTCATAGTCGATCGCGAGTTGCGGCTGTCATGCCTCACGCTTGCCGAAACCTGTGAGGGCGCGGACATCCGCACCACGGCAGGCCTCAGCGCCGGCGAGGTGCTCACCCCGCTCCAGCGCGCGTTCGAAGACGCGTTCGCGGCGCAATGCGGTTTCTGCACGCCGGGTATGATCATGGCTGCGACCGCGCTGTTGGAGCGAAACCCGAAACCTGACCGCGCCGAGGTAATCGAGGCGATTTCCGGCAATGTCTGCCGCTGCACGGGGTACGAGCCGATCATTCGCGCGGTGCTTTCGGCGGCACGCGCAAACTCCGCCGCCGCCTGAGGGACGCCATGAAGCTTTCAAAGAGCTACTTCGCCGATGAGCGCAACGACGATCTGGTCGAGGTCGGCCAGTCGCGCCAGCGTTCCGACATTCGCGGCCACGTGACGGGTAAGACCGCATATTTCGGCGACCGGACCTTTCCCGGTCTGCTGCATCTGAAAATGGTGCGCAGCCCGCACCACCATGCACGCATCAAGCGCATCGACACCAGCGAGGCGGAAAATCATCCCGGCGTGGCGCGCATTGTCACGGCCAAGGACGTGCCGCACAACCTCTACACCATTCTGATCCTGATCCAGGTCGGACCCGAAGACGAGAATGTGCTCGCCGAAGACAAGGTGCGCTGGAAGGGCGAGGCCGTCGTCGCGGTTCTGGCCGATACGGCGCGCGCAGCTGAGGAAGCTGCCGCCAAGGTCAAGGTCGACTACGATGTGCTCGACCCGGTGCTTTCGATCGAGGATGCGCTGAAACCGGATGCGCCGATCGTCAATGAGCATCACGGCCGCAACTACTACCTTTATGACAGTGGCGAGTGCCGCAAGGTGCGCTTCGGGGACGTCGAGGACGGGTTCGCTCAGGCCGATCACATCCTGGAAGAAACCTACCAGTCGGGTCCGATCGAGCATGCACCGCTGGAAACAAGCGGCTGCATCGTGACGCCGGAGGCCAATGGCCGCTTCACTTGCTACACCAACACGCAGGCGATGTTCTTCACGCTCGACAATGCCTCGATCATCCTGCAGATGCCGGGACACAAGTTGCATCTGGTCGGCGGTACAGTCGGCGGTGGCTTCGGCGGCAAGGTGGACGTCACCATCGAGCCGGTCGCGATCCTGGCGGCCAAGCTTACCGGCCGTCCTGTGGCGTTTATCTATTCCAGGGAAGAGGAGATGCAGATCTCCTCGCCGCGCGCGGCGGAGAAGCTGGTCATCAAGGATGGCGTGATGAATGACGGGCGCATCGTGGCGCGTCAGGTCACCGCTTACATCGACGCCGGCGCCTATTCACGCCATTCGCCCTATGGCGCGCAGAAATCGGCTGCGCATTTCCCCGGCCCGTACACCATCCCCAATGTCTCGGTGAACAGCTACTGCGTCTACACCAACCGCACGCCGTCATCGGCCATGCGGGGCTTTGGTGTGACGATCGGCGATTTCGCGCTCGAAGTGCAGATGGACAAGCTAGCGCGCCTGATCGGCATGGACCCGCTCGAGTTCCGTTTCATCAATGCCTATCGCGACGGCGACATGAAGGCCCACCGCCAGCCGACCGAGGGTGCCGCTCTGATCGAGTGCATGCAGGAAGCCTCGATCATCGCGGGCTGGCCAGTGGACAAACGCTTCATGGCCATGTCCTCGCGCACGAGGGAGGGCTGAACAATGGCAAAGAAGCGCGGACGCGGCGTCGCCGCGGTCAACTATCCGACCGGAATGAATCTCGGCGGCGATCCCACCCAGGCCCTTGTGCACTCCACGCCAACCGGAAGCTTCATGGTCACGCTTTCGAGCGTCGATCTCGGCCAGGGATTGCGGCAGGTGATTGCGCAGATCTGCGCGGAGACAATGGGCGTGCCGACGGAGGCTGTCACCATCGACACCGCCGACACCGACACCGGCCCGCACTGCATGGGTACATTCGCCTCGCGCGGCACGCACCGTGTTGGCAATGCCGTGATCCGCGCGGCCCAGGAGGCGCGCCAGGTGATGCTCGAAGTCGCGGCGGAAGAACTCGAGGCCGACCCCGCCAATCTGGAAACCGACGGACTAGGCAACATCCATGTGAAGGGCGCGTCGAACCGCAACATCTCGATCTTCGACACCGCGCTTGCCGCGCACTTCAAGCACGGCCGCTCGATATCGGGACGCGGCATGTTCCTGGTGCCGCGCTCCTATCCGGAGACGGAGACCGGCGCCATGAAGCCGTCCACCTGCTACGCCCATGCCTGCACGGTGGCCGAGGTCGAGGTCGACGACGAGACCGGCGAAGTCGCAGTGCTCTCGATCAAGAACGTCTTCGAGATCGGCCGCGCTCTGAATCCCAAAATGGTGGAGCAGCAGCTCGTCGGCGGATCGTGGATGGGGATCAGCCATGCGCTCTTTGAGACCACGGAGCCGTATTACCCCGCCCGCGATCATGGTGGACGGGACTACAATGAATACCTCATGCCTGGCCCGGGCGATCTAGCCGAAACGGAAATCGCCGTGCTGGAGAGGCCTTCGGGCGATGGCCCTTATGGTGCGAAAGGGCCCGGCGAGATGTGCGCTAACCCGCAGATTCCGGCCGTGGCAAACGCGATATTCGACGCGGTTGGGGTGCGCATCGACACGCTTCCGATTTCCCCTGAGCGCGTGCTACGGGCGCTGAAGCAGCGTGAACGCCGGAGCGCGGCCTGAGCCGGCGGAGAGCTGATGCAAAAGATCATCGACTCGCATTTCCACATCTGGCGCCAGACCGATCTGCCGTGGCTTGTCGGTCCCATGGTGCCGCGCATTTTCGGCCCCTACGAGCCGATCCGGCGCGACTATACAATCGAAGAGTTCCTGGACGACCAGGGGAATTCTGGCGTCGAAAAGGCCGTCTACGTCCAGACCAACTGGGCGAAGGAACGCTTCGAGGACGAGGTCGCGTGGGTTCAAGCGACCGCCGACGAGACCGGCTGGCCGCACGCAATCGTTGGATACGCGGACATGACGGTGGACGATGTGCGCCCGCAACTCGACCGGCTGAAGCGCTATCGGTTGATACGCGGTGTTCGCATGCAGCTTCACTGGCACGAAATCCACGATTACCGCTTTGCCCCTTCCGCCGACCAGGTTGTCGATCCGACGGTTCGCGTCAATATTGCACGGCTGATGGACTACGGGCTTTCCTTCGACCTACAGGTCTTTCCGGCGCAAATGAAGGATGCCGCGCGGCTAGTTGCGGAGAACCCGGAAACGCAGTTCATCCTGACTCATATCGGGATGCTGACCGATGTTTCGCCCGCGACGGTTGAGTCGTGGGAGGCTGGACTGCGCATGCTGGCCGCGCAACCCAATGTGAATGCCAAACTGTCGGGCCTCGGCACGTTCATTCATCGCAACGATCCGGAGCTCATCGGCTTCATCATGAACAAGGCCGTCGAGATATTCGGCAGCGGGCGGCTGATGTTCGGCTCAAACTTCCCGATTGAGAAACTCTGGACGGATCACAAGACCATGACCGATAGCTATCGCTCCGCTGCGGCATCGCTTCCGGCCCCCGATCAGGCGCATATCTTTCACAACACCGCCGAACGCGTCTACCAGCTGGCCTGAGTTCAGTTCGGAACGTCATCACATGCCTGCACCTTCCGATCCCAATGTTTCCCGAAGAACACTGCTGGCCATCGCGGCATCGGTGCCTTTGACGACAAGCATAGGATTCGCTGATGAGCGACGTCACTCTAACGCGCCCCGACAAATAGTGATCGTCGGCGATAGCCAGCTCGACAACGCTATGAATTGGTCGGAGATAATCACCGAACTGGCACGAAACGACACGCTGCCCGGAATGCTGCCGCGATCCGAACCAGATGATCACGAATTCATTCGGGAACTGCCTCGACGTATTCCGGACGATACCTCCAACCTCGTACTGGCGGCCGGCCGCGAGGAACTCCGCCGGCTGGAGCAAAGTCCGTCCAGCGTCACGGACACATTCACCCGGCTTTCGACGATCGGGCAGCAATTCGCCTCGTACTATTCCCCGTTGCTTGAAGCGGCCCTGGCGACCGGGATTCCTCTGACCGTGTGCACGCTCATGGGTGAGCGCAACGCAGATCCGTTCCAGCGACGTATAGCTGACGTGCCGCTCGCGATCGCCAATGACGCGATAACGCGCGAAGCGTCGAGGCACCAACTTCCGATGCTAGACCTGCGACTGATCGGCCGGTCGGCCACGCCTCATGAGATCGCAACTTCGTTGCTCAAGGTGTTGTCGCCGGGCTGATATCAGCCCGTGGGTTCGCAGGCAGTCATGCGCAGCATCAGTGTTTTCTGCGTGGAATGCACCGCAACTGAGTGGAGTGGCCTACTTGGCCGAATACGCGCGGATGCGGCGTCTTAGCAGATATTGATGAGCCATGAGCGATACCTAGGTGAAGATCAGATCAAGACGATGCTGGCGCCGAATCGCTGCTCTTGGATATCTCCAGCCTGAAGCTGCAGCTCCGCGACTGACAGGATGAGCCCCGGCTATGTCAGTGCGCGATAGACCCTTCCGCGGTCTTCCGTCTTCTCCGATACAATCTGCAACCCGAACCGCTTCGTCAGCGCGCCCGACATCACACCCCTCACCGTGTGCGCTTGCCACCCCGTCGCCTCGACCATCTCCTCCACCGACGCACCTTCTTCTCGTGCGAGCAGTTGGACCAGCAACGCCAGCTTCGACCCGGCTCGCGGCGTCGGCCGCTTGTTGTCCGATACGGGCGCCGTTGGCCGGCGCTTGGGCGAGTCGTTGGCCTTCTGTGCGGGATCGTCCGCGGCAGACATTCCGCACGCCGCGAGTCCCGCCCTAGTGATCACCAACGTGTAGCGCTTGCCGACTTCTTCCTTCCAGACTGCGTCGGCGCCCAGGACCGGCCGCTTTTCGACCAGACCCTTCTGAAGGAGCCCTCGAACGACGATCGCCGCCGAGCCCGGGCTGAGTTTCAGGCGCTTTGGCAGGGGCCAAGCTACGAGGTTGCTGCTGCAAGCGGCCGCGTGGAGGACGACGCGTTGGACGTCGGTGATCGGGATGTTCTTCGTGGTTGTCGTCATTGTCTTCGTCTCCGTTGCTCCGGCACCGCGTGATTGCGGCGGCCGGTACGGCGACGAGCCCGGCGGTTGCGTCCGGGCGTGGTGGCGGGCGTCCGCGACAGGCGGGCGTTCCGTTGTTGATGCTTGGATTGTCGGGCAAGTCCAGTCGCGGGCAGATATGTTGCGAGCGATAAACGAGCTCGGCGCGGATCAGAACGAAATGCTAGCCCAAAGCCGGTCCTGAGGACGCAAAGTTCGGATCGACAGTTACACGATTGCGGAGCTGGCGCGGCTCCTGCTCTGACCTATCTGGCGGTGAAATCTGGCGCCTGGTACCCGTATGGAATAGCGGGAGGCGACCTCATTCCGGACGTTCGAGATCACTGGCGATTTCATGAAAGCTGCCGTAGCTGCGCGGGGCTGCAACCAGACGGGCGCCGGCCGTCATGAATGGCGGACGTCCGCATCGGCTTGCGCAGGCTCGAAGACGAGCCCCGCTTCCAAGTCAGGTATAGAACGGAAAGAGAACAAGGAGTAGAGGATTTGGAGCGAGCCTCACTGGCACGACCGCCAAGGCTGCGTGTAGATTGAGGGGAGAAAGGGTATCGGGGTGTGAAACAGCAAGCAGCGCAGCAGTATCCGACGGCGGCAGTCAAGCAGCTTAGAAATGCATTGGCTGGTGCGATATCCGATTTCAGCGCCAACGAGGTGCCGTCCCTATGCGGCCGTCTTCAACTGCGAGACGGGGATCGCGAGGAGTCATTCAAGAGCAAGTTCAAGTATGCAGAGCGGCGACTGATCGAGAAATCGGCAGCGGAGTTGATCCCGATCGCTCAACGCCTTCTTGAAGAAGTCGACTCCTATGACATGGCCGAGGCCTTAGCCAAGCTGCAGGAAACGGGGCAGGTCACAGTGTCCGAACTCACGCGTCGCCGCATCATGGCGCTTTTCGATAAGCGGCCGTACAGCACCGAGTTCGAAGATATCGACTTCATCCGCCGCGTTTGGCCGACAACCAAAATGCCATCGGTCTTCGTCTCATTCTCCAACAAGCCTTCTGAAGCGACGTTGGATGACGATCTCTTCAACGCCATCGTCCGGAACAACGACTGGGACAACCGGGAGACGTTGGAAGCCGTCGGATATCTGACATGCTCGCAAAGGCAATTCTTCCGCTTTCTGGAGGAAGTCAGCAGCCCTCTCACGCAATCGCCCGAGGTCCAAACCGACCTCGCGGCGGCAATCAATGACCACCTGCGCCATGACGGCTATCGGCTGATCATTGTCCGGCGGCTCTCAGGCAGTCCCGTTTACGAGGTGCAGCCAGCTGCCCTCGGCAGTCCTGCGGATGACGCGATCTCGCAGGCGCTCGCCGACTTCGACCCGGAAACGGTGCATGCCAGATGGACTCAGGCACTAGACCGTCGGGATACCGATCCCGCAGGAGCGATCACACTGGCCAGAACACTGCTCGAGGACGTGTGCAAGTGGATCATCATCGAATCCGGGGAGACGTATGAGGAGAAGGATGACCTGCCACTCCTCTATCGGAAACTAGCGAAGATTCTGAATCTGGCTCCGGACGGCCACACGGAACCTGTTTTCAAGCAGATTCTTGGAAGCTGCCAATCAGTAGTCGAATCCTTGGGATCGCTGCGCAACAAGATCGGTGACGCTCACAGCCCGGGGCCAAAAAAGGTGAAGCCTGCGGCCCGACATGCTCAGCTCGCCGTCAATCTGTCAGGAACTATGGCGACATTTCTGGTTTCGACCTGGGAGGTCAGAAAGCCGAATTTGACCAAGGAAGCGGAGACCTGAATGCCGTCAGTCGAAGAAGGCCAGCTTGGCGAACTCGTGCTTTCCGGCAAGTTCGGTGCAATATCACTCGATACCACCGCCTTCGACCGTTACCAATGCAATCTGAACGTTCGTGCACTGCGGGGCCTGTCACAGTTCAAAGGCACCGAGACCAGGTTCATGCTATCCGAGATCGTCGTAAATGAGGTGAAGTCTCACATCACGGCGATGGCCACGCAATCCCATGCCGAGCTCAGGATCGCGCTGAACAAGGTCCGAAAAGGATGGCGATGCGACCCCGACATAGGGGCAGTGGACGAACTGCTTGGCCTCACGAAGTCGCCAGAGGCGTTTGCGGAAGCCTTCTTCGACGATTTTGCCGACGAGACCGAACCTGAAATCGTCAAGGTTGAAGGTCTCGTCTCCCACGATGAGGTGATCAGTCGCTACTTCGCCACCGAGCCGCCTTTCTCGAAGAAGGAGGCCAAGAAGAGCGAGTTCCCGGATGCTCTCGCGCTGCTGTCACTTGAGGCATGGGCAACCGCGAACAAGACGTTGGTTCTGTTGGTCAGCGCTGATGGAGACTGGAGAAAGTTCGCGGAGCAATCGGATTGCCTCGTGGTTGTCTCCGAGCTTGGTACCGCCCTCGACCATTTCAATGTGAGCAACGAGGTTCGGAAAACAGTCGGTCGCGCTCTCGAAATGCTGCAGAAGGCCGATGCGGCTGATATGCATGACGAGATGGAGAGAGCCATCGAGCTGTTTCTCGAGCAGTTCGACCCGGAGATCGAGGCATATGCATCATTGGAATACGAGATCGACAATATCGATCCGTCCCTGCAGCACTGGGCTGTGAAGGCCGACGTCAACCCCAGGATTCTGTATGTCTCTCTGGAGATCATTGTTTTCACCCTCTCTATAACGGCGATCGTCAGTTTCGAGGGAACATTCTCCTACTCCGTGCACGACAGCGTTGATCGGGACTACGTGAGCCTTGGTTCAGACAGTCATGAAACCGAGGAAACGATCACGATTCCACTGACGATTTCCATGCAGCGCGATATTGAGGAGGAACCCATTGTTGAGCGGATCGAAATCACTCCCATCCGTGTAGTAATCGATTTCGGCTCGATCGATCCAGACTGGGGCTACGAAGAATGACGCAATGGCAGACTTGAGTCAGAGACGCAGAGAAACCCCTTGAATGGCAGCTTCCCCAGCATAGTCGCTCCGACAACTGCCTTCCCGCTTTCCACCCCATCTTCGGACACACCGCCACGCAGGCGACTGGCCAGCGCCATTGTAGATGTGGGGTGCAACTGCCCTTCTGAACTCATCCCACACATCTGGCCAATCGGACCCCGCCGCCCGCCGAAGCACGGGCGCGGTTCACGGAGCTGCACCCGTGGTGAAAGTTCGAAGACGATCAGAACGATTGGCGGAATGCCCCAGGGAGATGGTGGAGCGGCAGATCCTCGCGAACTATGGCCGCGGGCGCGACGAACAGGAAGAAAAGGCGGCGAAACAGAGGGGCAAATAGGGGCTAAATAGGCGGTATTTGCCCCTATTTGACCGGGTGCGATTAGCTCCGAAAGCCCGAAACTCCGGGGATCCTGCAATATACCGACCCCCGTCGCCAGCGCCCGTCGTCGCCTCGCGAGCGGAAGAGCGGGGCGTTTCCGAGGCTTAGGAGCAGGAGACGGGGTACCTGCCATATGGGGAGATTCCGTTTGATTACCGGTGTTTCTCACAGCGAATTGGGCCAATAGCCCGTCACCCTGTCACCTTTACTCTTACTTCTCTTCTAAAGAGTAGTAATAACAGTGACTTATGGGCAGGGTACGGCGATGACGGGGGTCGGTGACGGACCCCAAAGACCCCGTCATGCCTGTCACCCTGTCTTGGTGGGTAGGTCGGCCGATCGGCGCGGAGTTGCAGGCCGATCGTGGAGCCTCGAAAACGCGGGACGGCTGTGAGGCTGTGAGGCAGACAGGCGCAGCGGTCGCGACGCAGGCTCCACGTTGCCGATGACCGCTACCAGGCAAGCTCGAGGTCCCGCCGGCGTGGCAGGGGCTTGTCCGTCCCCACCACCACAGGCTGGGCGGAAACCGAGGAGGATGGGGAGGAAGAGCCAACATGACCCCTCTTCCATTCCTCCCATTCCCTAGAGTAAACTAGGGTCTATAGTTCTGACAACACAAACACACAACACAAGTAGGGGATAGTTGTGTGTTGTGTGAGTGGATTTGTAAGTATGCACTGCAGTAATGCCTCGGCAGCGGGGCAATGCCCACACCCCATGGAGGCCGTGAGGCGCGCGGCCGGGATGCTGATGGCGTGGAACTGCGGCTTTGCGGGTATCCGTTCCCGGTATCGCTATCTGAGGGGCATCCGTGCTCGGTTCGTAGCGATACTGGAATTGGGGCCTTCGTAACCCACTGAAATGTCGAGGGTTATTCGGGGGCGATTTCACCTAATCTGTCAGTCCTGGGATTCCGCTTGCCCAGCAGCCACGTGACGGCCGTCATCGACCATGGGGGTGGGCTTGGCCCGAACTGGACCGAGGGTTATCGCCTTCCTATTACCCCCACTCCGAGGAAACACAACCCATTAGTAGTAGTATGCGTTGTGTGTTAGCGAAGTGTACCTTATGGAAACGCGTTAACCCTCGGACTGGCGGTCCAGCGACCTGCGGGCGAACCCGGCGAGGGCTTGTCCCACCACATGCTGGGCGGAAACCGGGGAGGAAACAGAGACCTGATCCTCTTCCATTGACGCCATTGACTAGACTAAACAGGGGTCTATAGTTCTGAAAGTACACAAACACAACACAAGTAGGGTGTAGTTGTGTTGTGTTTGTACGTGGTTGTAACTATACATCGCGATATACCCTGGGCACCCGCGTCAATGGGGACCGCCCCTTACCCCTCGATTGGTGGCAGTGCGCGTTGACCTCAAAGCCTGAACGGCGCGGAGCTGGCGGCTGCGATTGCGGAGATGCGGCCCGCCTTTGAGCCTGACAGGCGGCTGGACATTGCGCGCCGGGACGCCAGCGCAGGTGCCGTAATCGGTGTCGCCAAGGCAGCACCCGGACCGCGGTAGATCAGCGACTGACGGGTTGCCCGGCATTCCCGCTCTCTTCCCGCCAACCCACGACAATTGCGGGTAAAATCAGCACACGGGTCCTCCCGGCAGGTCGGGTGCCGTGAGGGGCGGCGTAGCGCGCGGTACCAGCAGCTTTGAGTTAGAATATTCTAATACTACCCTGTCGCTAGCGGCGTATGGGAATATAGTCCGCTCCGCCGGTCTTCTAGCCGCCACGGCATGACCCCCGATGGTGTTGGGATCGAGGTCGGAAAATATACATATTTCGCCCGCCGAATCCGACCTGCCTCAGCAAGTGTTGTAATCTTGGCTCGCACGCGGCTAGACGCGGGATGGTGAAGGAAATGGTGGAATGCGCCAGAGGTCGCCCTCGCCAGAGCGACTGTAAATGTCGTGATTGGGGGGCTGGAACCAGACCGTCGGCTCGCGGCTATGAATCTTTCGAACCGGACATCCAGGAATTTGCGGGTATCGTGCTGACCCGGGGCGCGCATCTTGCCGGTTGCGACGTCTCCGAAATTGGCTCTTCAGCGCACGAATTGAAGCGGCACGGTGAAAGACCAGCTCGACCGTCCGGCTCCGGGCGGGATTGAGGGGAGCGGCGCGGCACGGCGGACCGCGTCCAGCGCGGCTTTGTCCAGAACGGGCGACCCGGAGCTGCGTGTGACCTGCACTGAACTGACGCCCCCGGAGCGCGACACGGTGAAACGAACGCGCACTTCGCCGCGAATGCGCTTGCGCCTCGCCTCTGATGGGTAGCGCAGACTGCGGAGCAGCTTGGCGAAGACCATGCCGGGATAGTTGGTAACTGCGGCGTTGCCGGCCTCGCGCGTGCGGCCCGTATCGCCGGAGCTGGCCCTCCTCGCCTGCTTCTCGCTGGCGGCCGAGCCGCGCAGGGCGGACTTGTTGCCGGCGCCGTTGTCGCCGGCGCGCCGTTTCGGTTTCTCGACACGCTCCTCCGCCTGCCTTTCGCGGGTTTTCGGCGGTGGGAAAGCTTTCTCGGCGTCTGCGATTCTCTTGGGACGCGGCACCGGGCGCGGCGCCACGTCAGGCATCAGCGGCAGGTCCGGCTGGTGGACCGGCTCGGCCACGGTGGGTTCGGCTGGGGCTTGTGGCGCTTGCGCCCATGGCTCGGCAGCCGATGGCTGCAGCGCGGCGATCGGGATGTCGTCCTGAGCGGTCTCGACAGGCTCGGTGATGTCCGATGGAGCGACCTCGGGCCGCGATAGAGTGGCCGGTGCGGACGGCGCCTCGATCGATTTCAATGCTCGCGCCGGTTCTATCGCCGCATTCTCCTGCAAGGGGTGGTCGGCGGTTTCGGTCACCGTCTCGGGACGCGAAGGCTGAACCGCCACCTCTTCGGTTTCGACATGCCGCACCGTTTCCGAGATGGCGCCAGCCGAGAGCGAGTCCTGAAACGCATTGCCGAGCATGGCGATCTCGGCCTGTGCGCTGCCGGCCACTTGGACGGTCTCCTTGCCCGAACCAAGCCAGATCGCCGCTCCGGCGTGAACGGCGGCCGAAAGCAACAGCGCAGTCGCCCATCTGGTAGCCCGGCTGTTCACGGAGCGGCCCGCTCCGTCACCACCACGATGCGCTCCGTACCACCGGCACGCAGTTCCCCGATGACGTCGATCAGCCGCTCGGCCGGAAGTGACTGGTCAGCGGCAATCTTGATCTCTTCTTCTGCCGAACCGGCGGCGGAGCGGCTTTCCAGAAACGTCCCGACATTGGTCTCGTTGCCGTGCCACCTAAGCTTCCCTTCGGCGGTGATGAACAGCGCCTCAGGCGGCTCGGCAGGATTCGATTGCAAGGCTGCAATAAGCTGGACGTCGCTATCGAGCGGCGGCGTCAACGTTCCGGCGATCAGGAAGAAGATGAGCATCAGGAACACGATATTGATCAGCGCGATCGTGTTCTCGCGCTGCCTCGCCTGGCGTGGTCTCGGCAGGTGGATGATCATGCGCTCACCTCGTCACGCTAAGGGAAAGTCCGCTCTGGCGGCCGATCCTTTCGACCGCCGACACCAGCTGCTGAGAGTTCACGGCGCCTCGGACCATAAGCACCGCCGTTCGCGCACCAGCCTCTTTCAGGCGGTCGAGTTCGGCCACGGCGGCTGCTTCGTCGAACGAGTGTCCGTTCACCGACCATCCATTATCGCTTAGCCGGATCATGACGTCGGGCGCGTCGCCCGCCGCCGTCGCCCGCCCGCCGGTGATGGCGACTTCACCGAAGCGCGTGAAGGTCGACGACAGCATGAAGAAAAGCAGCAACAGGAAAATGACGTCGATGAGCGATGTCAGCGAAAGCGGCCTGCGCCTGCGCAGTGTGGCTTCAATGCGCATGGCTCCGCTCCAGCGGAAGGTGATGAACCGGCTCCCGGGCGGATGGGGCTTGGTCTTCCGCAAGGCCTCCGCCGCGGGTGAGGAACTCGCCCGCAATCGACTCGATGGCGACGCGCTCGTTTTCCACCCTGGATTCGAACCAGGTCAGGATCAGTGAGACCGGCATCGCGACGGCGAGCCCGACCGCGGTGGTCAGCAGTGCCACCCAGATGCCGCCGGCGAGCATCGAAGGGTCGACGGCGTTGCCGGCGCCCTGTAGCTGGCGGAACGCCTCGATCATGCCGAGCACGGTGCCGAAGAGGCCGAGCAGCGGCGCGATCTGGGCAATCGCGTCCAGTGCCCGAAAGCCCCGCTGTAGCCCGTGGATGCGCAACAGCGCGATCCGGCCCATTTCCTCTTCGATTGTCTGCCGCGTCGCGTGCGCCTGGCTCATTCGCATCGCGGCGCCAAGCACGGCGCCCGTCGCGGAGCGGTCGTTGTCGACGGCGCGCTGGGCGTCGGCGAAGCGGCCGTGCAGCCAGTGGTGAAGCGCGGATTTCGCCCGCCGCTCGGAGCCGACGCGTTCACGCCAGAATTGATGAAGCTTCACCAGTGACAGGGCGAGCGCGAAGACGGACAGGACGAGAAGCAGCGTGACGACCGGGCCGCCCTGCCCGACCAGAAATCCGATGCTTGCGCTGAGCGTGTCGATCATGCCGGTCAGCTCCCGAATTGCAGTTCAGTGGCGGTGGAAGTCTTGAGGTCGCGCATGCAGGCTGCGGGGTCTGTTCCCTCACCGCTGCACTCGCTGGCATCGTTCACCAGAATGCGGGCGAGGGCCGTGCATTGCAGATCGGCCAGATCGAACTGGCGCACCCGTGTCTTGCCCTTTGGCAGTTCCTTGAAGTCGAGCGTCAAAAGACGCTCGACCAGTCCGTCAGCGCCGAACAGCACGAACTCGAAAATCGCCTTGTTCAGATCGCCCGGTAGCATGTTTTCGATCACGAAGGTGAACCGGCATCCGGCATCGGTTTGCGTCAGCCCGTTGAGGTCCATCGCGAGTACCGGCTCATCCTGCGCGGCAACCGGCCCCGCCGCGAACGGCAGGGCCAGCGCCATAACGGACCCGATGATCCGGCGAGCAAATGTTGAGGTCAGTTCCATCCGATCGCCTTGGCCAGGGTCAGTTTGAACGTACGGCCCTTGCCGGGGTCGCCCGCAAGATTGTTCTGGTACTGGGTGTTGAATACATTCTCGACCGAAGCCTGAGCTTCCCAGCCATCGAATGCGCCGTCCTCCGGCTGCCACGACACATAGACGTCGTGAACATTGTAGGACGGCGTCGGACCAGCGGTTCCGGCGGGCGCGGCGGATGCAAACAGCGCCCTCCAGCCCGCCTCAAGACCGTATTGCGGAAGCCGCCCGCCGAGCGTGAGCGCCAGAGTGTGCGCCGGGATCGAACTGAGCGGAGCGCCGGTGAGAAGATCGTGTCCGGCGATCGCGCTGTAAGCCGCGCGACCGAACCAGTAGTCGGCCTCATAGGCGCCTTCGATCTCGATGCCGTAGATCCGCGCCTGATCGGCATTGACATAGTACGGCACGAGCGCCGGGCTGCCGCGGTTTGGATTGACGGTGATCAGGTTGTTGAGGCGGTTGTAGAAACCGGTCGTTTTCAGCTGAATGCTGTCGCCCGCCGTCAGCACGTCATAGCCGGAGACCGCGAAACCCAACTCATAGTTGTTCGACCGTTCCTTCTGAAGGCCAAGACTTGGACCGCGTCCGCCCGGATAGTTGGTGTCAGGCGCGTTGGACGAGAACAGCTCATCCATAGTCGGAACGCGCTGCGTGTGCGCCACCGAGCCGAAGACCGAGAAATGATCGTTGAAGCGGTAGAGTGCGGCGAGTTTGGGCGAGAAAGCGACATCCTGAGTGGCGGCCGCGCCCGTGATGGCGGCCGACGGATTGGTCCGTATCCAGTCGACGCGAGCGCCGGGGATCAGGGTGAGCGCGTCGTTCCAGATGAATTCGTCCTGCACATAGAAGCCGAGCTTGGTTTCCGCCCCTTCGGGATGGAAGCTGAGTGGCGTGCCGGGCGCGGTATCCGCCACGCGGTTCTGATGGCTCGCCTGCAGGCCCATCGTCAGGTAGTTTTCCCAGGTCCCGCCGGTATGTTCGATGGTGTTTTCAACCTTGCCCGACCACGTCTGGTAGGCGTAGTCGGCATCGAAGAAGAGCGGGCTGGGTATGGGAGAGGTCGCGTTCGCCTGCTTGTTCAGCGTGTCGGAAAACGCGATGCTGATGCGCAGATCGACCCACGGGTTGTCGGACGCTGGATTCTCGTAGCTGACGATGGCCGTCTGGTCGGTCACGTCGCGATCGACATTGCCGAAGCCCAGCGTCCCGGTCTGCGAATAGGCCTGATCGATCGCCTTGCCCTGCCAGCGCTGATAGGAAACCCGCAACACCTGCTCGTTCATGTCGCCGAAGCGGAAGGTCGTCTTGGCGATGCCGGAGAAGGCGTCGAAATTGGAACCGGAGATCACGGTGCCGTTGCCGGTCGTGAAATCGCCCGAGCGTCGGTAGTTGCCCGACAGCAGGAACTCGGCATTCTCGCCCATACGCACCGCGAGCGTGGCCGAACCCAGAATGCCGGTTCCGTTGGAATCGTAGGAAGACTTCAGCTTGAGCGAACCCTTCTGACCGTCTTCGAGATAGTCCGAAGCGTCCTTGGTCGTCAGATTGATGACGCCGCCGAGCGCGCCAGAACCGTAAAGCGTGGACGATGCCGGTCCGCGCAGGACCTCGACCCTCTTGTAGAGTTCCGGGTCGGAGAAGAACGATCCCATCCGATACTGCTCGTAGAATTTGGGCACGCCGTCGACATTGACGATGATCTTGGATTCGTCTGCCGCCGACAGCGAACCGATGCCGCGGATATTGTAGGATTCGCCGAAGACGCGATCACTTCCGATTGCCTGCACGCCGGGCACACTGTCGAAGACGTCGCCGATCGTGTTCGGCTGTTCAGTGTCGATGTCTTCCTGGTTCAGAACCGTCACCGCCTGCGGCGTGTCGATTGCGACCTTGTCTTCCCCGGCGCCGATCACCAGCCGCTGCAGAATCGTCGTCTGCCCCGAACGCGTCCCCGAGGATTCCCCATTGTCCTGAGCTTGAGCGGATACCCCCGCTATCAACGTACTCATTGCCGCTCCGCTCATCAGAACGGCCACGCTACGTGCTGCCACCAACCCCATTTGTCCCTACTCCTGAATAGACTGGACGCTGCTGGCTGGTCATCGGCTTGCTGCGTATGCGTTTGCATGGAGCGTCTTAATATTGACTAACGCACTCCACTATTGCATCTCCTATTTAACATGATTAATCGAGTCAAGAATTAGTGGCGCAGCCGTGTGGGGAAATGCGATGGATATGGTCAGGGAAGCACAGGTGACACCCGAGGAGGTTCGGCGGGCGCGTCTGGAAAACAGCAAGATGCGCGAGCGCGATCTCGCTGCGAAACTCGGGATTTCGGAAGGCGAATTTGTCGCAGCCTTCTGTGGCGAGGGGGCGACACGCATCAGCGCGGACGTGAATGCGCTGCTTCCCGAACTGACGTCGCTGGGCGAAGTAATGGCGCTGACGCGCAATGAAAGCGCCGTGCATGAAAAGGTCGGCGTTTACGACAATGTCCACACCGGCAATCGCGCTTCGATGGTCCTGTCGGGCGACATCGATCTCAGGATATTCCCGTCGAACTGGGTACATGGCTTCGCTGTCGAGAAACCGGATGGCGAAGAGACCCGCCGCAGCCTGCAGTTTTTCGATGCCTCGGGCGATGCGGTTCACAAGATCCACCTGCGCCCGGCATCGGACATCGACGCCTACCGCAGGCTGGTGGACCGCTTTCGCTCGTCAGACCAGACGCCGCGGATTGGTGCGATCGAGCCGCGCAATGATGCCGCTGACGAAGGCCAGGCAAACGCCGTTCGCGACGAGGTCTTGCGCACTGAACTGCGCGGCCGCTGGGAAGGGATGACCGACGTCCACCAGTTCTTCGGCATCCTGCGAGCGCTGGACCTGAAGCGTCATCAGGCGCTGGACATGATCGGCGATGATCTCGCCTGGCGTGTCGACTGCAATACGGTCGGAGCGATGTTGACCCATGCTGCAGCCAATTCCACCCCGATCATGTGCTTTGTCGGCAATCACGGCTGCATCCAGATACATTCCGGCCCGGTCGCCAACATCAAGACGATGGGGCCGTGGATCAACGTGATGGACCCGGGTTTCCACCTTCATCTCAGGCTCGATCACATCGTGAATGTCTGGGCGGTCCGCAAGCCGAACTCCGACGGACACGTCACCTCGGTTGAAGCCTATAACGACAAGAACCGCATGATCATCCAGTTCTTCGGCCAGCGGGCCGAGGGCCGCCGCGAGCGCGATGACTGGCGCGAACTCGCCGAGCGCCTGCCGCGCATCCCCAGCCACACAGCCGCATAGGAGTATCCCATGAAGTCCCCGTTTGCCTCCATGGCGACAACCTGCCTGGTCGTGTTTGCGGCTATTGCCGCGCGCGCAGACGTCGTCGAAACGCTTCCCGACACCTCGCGCCTGGTGGCCGTTGGCGGCTCGATCACCGAGATCATTTACGCGCTGGGCGAGGAAGACCATCTGATCGCCCGTGATACGACCAGTGTCTATCCGCAGGCCGCGCTTGCCCTTCCCGATGTCGGCTATATGCGCGCCCTGTCTCCCGAGGGCGTTCTCTCGATCGATCCGAGCGCGATCCTGATGATGGAAGGCAGCGGTCCGCCGGAAGCAATCGACGTGCTGAAGAAAGCCAGTGTCCCGATTGCAATCGTGCCGGAGCGGTTCGACAGCCAGGGTATCCTGACCAAGATCACGACCATCGGCCGTGCCATCGGTGAGGAGGAGAAGGCCGGTCAGCTTGCCGCGAAAGTCGCGGCCGACCTGGCGGATGCCGAAGCCTCTACCGCCCACGTCGCGGAGCGCCGGCGCGTTCTGTTCGTGCTGAGCAATCAGGGCGGCAAGCTGCTTGCGTCCGGCACGGGTACGGCCGCCGACGGCATCATCAAGATGGCCGGGGGCATCAACGTGATGTCGGAATTCACCGGCTACAAGCAGCTGGCGGACGAAGCCGTGATCACCGCCCAGCCCGATCTCATACTGATGATGAATGCGAGAGACCGCCCGAACGGCGAAGTGGATACAGAGCTTCTCGCCCAGCCCGCTGTCGCGGCGACGCCGGCAGGCAGAAACAAGGCGATCCTGCATATGGACGGCGCCTATCTCCTGGGATTCGGTCCACGCACCGCCGCCGCGGTTCGCGATCTCGCCGTCGCGCTCTACGGCCAAGCGATCACAGACTGACGATGTCGCAAGCACGCGCCGCAGGCCTCGTGACATACCGCCTATTTGCAAGGTCCGCCGACGGCGACCGGGAGCCGTTCGCGCGGCTGGTGATCGGATTGCTTGCGATTGCGCTGTGTGCGGATGTGGTGTTCAGCATGGCATGGGGCGCATCTGATGCGTCCGTCTTCGCGGTGCTGTCGGATTGGCTGTCGGGGAGCGACGAACTGAGCGTTCGCGACCGCGTCATCATCTATGACATTAGGCTGCCGCGCACGATCCTGGGAGCGCTTGTTGGCGCTTCCCTCGCGGTCGCCGGCGCCGTCCTGCAGGGTTTGTTCCGAAACCCGCTGGCCGATCCCGGCATCATCGGCGTGTCGGCGGGTGCGGCACTTGGCGCCGTCACGGTCATCGTTCTCGGCGGCACGGTGCTTGCCTCGTTCACTCTTGTGTTCGGGATATTCGCGCTGCCGTTGGCCGCGTTTGGTGGCGCGCTTTGCGCGACTTTGCTTCTCTACGGGATCGCCACCCGCCAGGGCCGGACCTCGGTGGCCACGATGCTGCTTGCCGGCATCGCCCTTGCTGCGCTCGCAGCGGCATTCACCGGCCTGTTGATCTTCATTGCCGACGACCAGCAACTGCGGGACCTCACGTTCTGGTCGCTCGGTTCGTTGGCCGGTGCCACGTGGACCAAGATCGTCGCTGCCGGACCCATTATTGTCTTGGCGCTTGCGGCGACGCCGTTCCTGGCGCGCGGCCTCAACGGGTTCGCGCTCGGTGAATCGGCGGCCAGTCATCTCGGCATTTCGGTTCAGCGGGTCAAATACGTCGCGATCGTCGTCGCCACGGCCGCCACCGGCGCTGCCGTCGCGGTCTCGGGCGGTATTGCTTTTGTCGGTATTGTCGTGCCGCATTTGCTGCGTCTTTTGATCGGCCCCGACCACCGCTACCTGCTTCCGGCATGCGCGTTGCTGGGCGCGATCGTTTTGCTTCTTGCCGACTCCGTCAGCCGCACCATCGTTGCGCCCGCCGAACTGCCCATCGGCATCGTCACCGCCGCCGTTGGCGGACCGTTTTTCCTCTGGATTTTGCTGCGCAAGCGCGGCGTGCTCGATCTCTGAGATGATCTCCGCCACATCCCTGTCCGTCCGCCTCGGCAAGAAGCCGGTCATTCACGACGTCGCTTTCTCTGCCGAAGCCGGCGCCGTAACCGCGATCGTCGGGCCGAACGGTTCAGGCAAGACGACGCTCATGCGCGCCCTGACCGGGGAATTGGGATATCAGGGCCGCGTCTCGATCAACGGGCACGATCTGCCCAGGCTCAAATCCTGGGAGCTCGCCGCAATGCGCGCGGTGCTGCCGCAGGCGGCAACATTGTCCTTTCCCTTTACGGTGCGCGAGATCGTGCGCCTCGGTCTGGTCAGCGGACGCTCCGGTCTACAAAACGGGGAAAACGAGTCGATCGGGGAACAAGCTCTGGCGCGGGTCGACCTGACTGGTTTCGCCGGCCGCTTCTATCAGGAGCTCTCGGGCGGCGAGCAGCAGCGCGTCCAGCTGGCGCGCGTCTTGTGCCAGGTTTGGTGGCCGGTTCTCGACGGTGTGCCGCGCTTCCTGTTTCTTGATGAGCCTGTGTCCAGCCTCGACATCCGGCACCAGCTTGTCATCATGCGCATCGCACGCGAATTTGCCGAAGCGGGAGGAGGGGTGATCGCGATCCTGCACGACCTCAACCTGACCGCCATGTTCGCAGACCGCATCGCGGTCATGCATCGCGGCAGGCTGGCCGCAGCAGGCCATCCCAGGACCGTGTTGACCGATGATCTGCTGGAGGAAGTGTTCGAATGCCCGCTCAAGGTCGGCGCGATTCCGGCCGGCGACCAGATTTTCGTGCTGCCGCAGTCGGCACAAGCCGTGCCAGTTGATTGGTGAGGTAGTCGTATCGTGGACGACATAGCGCCCACGCCGGAATGGCTGGAATTTCTCACAGCCCTGGCCCCCTTCATCGAGAAGCATTCCCCAGTACAATCAACCTTCATTGTCGATCGGCTGCAAACACTACTTTCGGACGGTGCCGAACTGGTTGGAACCATCGCATCTGCCTTGGTCGCGACTCGGAAGGGGGAGCTTGGCGACATTCGAACCGCTACAGCCGGGACCGCCGCCGAGCTTGTCGACATCTCAATCACGTTGCACCGATTTGGCTTGGCGACGCGTGAACGCGGAACTGACTTGTTTGAGGATCTTCTTGAGGTGAACGCATATACAACGCGGGACACCCTGGATCAACTCGACAATAGGTTCCGTGGCTCGGCGCCGACTGCCCGCCGACGGTTGCTGCCGCTCGCTTCGCGCGAGGCGGATCCCCCTTAAAAGGTCGCTTACGAGCCCCGAGGGGCCTCGACGGCCGCCCGTGGCGCTGGATCGCAACGAAGGGGCTATCGTTGTGCCGCGTTCCAGCGCACTGCGGATCCCGGCATGGACATCGTCCAGCGTGAAGGTCTCGAGCAGGCGCAGAACCTGAACGAACTCACGCTTGCCCTTCTTGCAATCCGGGCCTCCAGAAGCCGGCGTGGCGTGGTGAAGTCTTCGGGCAGGTCCCGGCCGACCAGCGGAGCCGCCTGGTCGAGCGCATTGGTCTTCCGCTCGATCAGCGCCAGGTAGTGCAGCGGGTCGAAGATGAAGTACTCCGTCTCCCAGGAACGGCGGTGGCGGGCGATGTTCTTGTCCCGCTACGCTGCGGCTTTGGTGTCCGAAAAGGCCTTTGCCGAGTGTCTCAGGTGGCATTATCTGCCGTCCGTTGGAGTTGGTTCGCGCCATGAGCTGACGTCTAGCTCAAAGTCTCTTGGATGCGCCTGACGATATCCGCTCTATCCAAAACCGAAGAGAACAATCCTTTGCAGTTGGCCACCGCGCGCTGTAGCGTCACTGCATCCGTTGAATAGCAAGCAGTTCCAATGACAAACGGCAATTTAACCGGCGTTGCAAATGCGAACGTGAGCCTGGCGACGATTGCCAAGGAGGTCGGCGTCGATCCGTCACTAGTGTCGCGTGTGCTGCGGTCTGACCCGAGCGCACGCATCTCGCCGAAGAAGCGCGCGCATATACTGGAAGTCGTGGAGCGGACCGGCTACCGGCCTAACCGGGTGGCGCAGTCGCTTCGAATGCGCCAGACGCACATTCTGGCTATGCTGACGCCCGACATCACCAACCCTTTTCACTCTTGGCTATTCAGGGCCGTCGAGGCGCGCGCCAACAGGTCCGGCTACGACGTGATCCTGTGCAACACCGATGACGACGCCGAACGGTCGCTCAAGGTCGTGACGACCCTGTGCGAGGGGCATATAGACGGGCTGCTACTCGCCACCGCTCGCGACGACGACCCGTCGATCGAAATGTTGCAGCGGCGAAACATCCCCTATGTGCTTATGAACCGCCGGCGCAAGAATGGGGACGACCCATGGTTCGGCACCGATTCTGGCCGGGTCGGGCGGATCGGCGGCGAACATTTGCTCTCACTTGGCCACAAGCGCATTGCCTATTTCGACGGCGACTTGACCGTCGAGCAGATCGAGGGCCGCAAACGCGGCTTGCTCGAAGTGCTCGACGCCGCGGACAGATCGCTCGATCCGGAGCTTGCGGCAACCGAATTATCGACCCGCCTTGAAGCCCGCAACGCCATGCAGACCATGCTTGCCCTTCGCTGGGAAAAACGGCCGACAGCCGTTTTCGTGCCGCGGACAACGCTTGTCGACGGCGTGCTGGATGCAGTGCACGCGGCCGGGCTCACCATCCCCGACGATATCTCCATTCTCGGCTTCAGCGCTGTGCCCGATCCGGTCATCACCAGCATTCGGGTGCCCATCAACGAAATCGCCGAGCGCGCCGTCGAATATCTGATCAAGACGCTGAAGAGCGAACCATTGCCGGACGACCCGCCGCAAGTCGCTTTCGAGACCACGATCATCGATCGAACCACGACCGCCGCGTGGCCCTCCTAGGGGTCGAGGCGGGTCCGTCCGCGTCGGCCAAGCGGAGGGCGAATAGGAGATCCGATATTCCGCCGGTTGACAACAACCGCACGATGCGGACAATGATCAAACGATTGATCAGGTCGCGATCAAGGTTTCGGATCGCAGAAGATCGAACAGGGTTCCAGAAACCTTGTACGGGGAGGAATTCATGGCGACCCGCGAGACAAGCACGCTTGATGCCCGGAAGCGCACACTAGCGCGGCCGGACGTGCGTCTTCTCTTGGGCCGGACGGTTGACGGCTGGTCCGGCATCGATCGCTTCGCGATTTCCCTCCGTCCGACGACAGTGTCGGGCGCCTGAGCGAAGGCGGACGCGGCGTGCTGGCAAGAGCCATCCGTATCTATGAGCGAGGCGGCCCCGATGTCATGCGCCTCGACGAGATCGAGGTCCCGCCACCGACACAGGGGGAAGTTCAGATTCGCCAGACGGCTATCGGCCTGAACTTCAACGAGCCCGGCCATCGCCAGGGAACACGACTGGAGACGCGCTACGAAACGCCGCTGCCGATGATCCTGGGTACGGAGGGCGCAGGCATTGTCGCCGAGGTAGGTCCCGGGGTGCGCGGGTTTCGCGAGGGCGATCGCGTCGCATACTGGTATTCGCCACCCGCTGGTTCTTACACCAGCCTGCGCAACTATCCGGTCGAGCGGCTGGTGAGATTGCCCGATGGCGTTAGCGAAGAGACGGCCGCGGCCTATCTCGTCAAAGCGATGACCGTCGACATGCTGGTGAACCTGACCTATCGCATCCGCGGGGGCGACACCGTGCTTGTCCATGCCGCCGCGGGCGCGACGGGGTTGATCCTCGTGCAGTGGGCGAAGCACATGGGTGCCACCGTCATCGGCACGATGAGTACCGACGAGAAGGCCGCTGTCGCGTGCGCTTATGGTTGCGACCACACAATCAATTACGCCCGCGACGATTTCGTCGACGCCGTGCGGGAAATCACCGCCGGCAAGGGAGTCGCCTGCGTCTACGACAGCGTCGGCATCGACACGCTGCAGGGCTCCCTCGACTGCTTGCGGTTTCGCGGCACATGCGCGCTCTATGGCATCTCCTCCGGCCGACCAGACAGTTTCGACACGACCGAATTGTCGAAGGCCGGCAGCGTCTACCTGACGAGGCCATCCGTGCACCAGCACAATCCGACGCCGGCCGCCTTTCACAGGTCGGCGCGCCGGTGCCTTGAAATGGTGACCTCGGGCGCGATCAGAGTTCACATCGGCAAGATATACCGGTTGGAGGAGGTCGCGCAGGCGCATCGCGATCTGGTCGGCCGCAGGACGATCGGGTCGTCTGTGCTGCTGCCATAGGGTGGACTCCGTCGGTCGGCGGAAACCCGCCAGAACAACTGGCCGCGTCATGAACGCGGCAAGAGGGGAAGCGAGACATGATACGGAGAGGAAATCTCTGGCTGTACGGGCTGATCATTCTGCTCGCCTTCCTGACCGTATATCCACTGACGACGCTGCTTTTCGGCAGCCTCCACTCGACACCCCCCGGCCTGCCGGGCGAATATAACCTCGACGGCTACGCGAAGGTACTGTCGCCGCGAAATCTCGAGGTCCTGTGGAATTCCGTGGCGATCGCCATGGCCAAGACGGTGATCTCGGTGACTCTCGCCGTCGCCTTCGCCTGGATTGTGGCACGCACCGACACGCCTTTTCGGGGGACGCTGGAGGTGTTGCTTACCCTGCCGTTCTTCATCCCGCCGATCATCACGGCGACGGCGTGGTCGCTGCTGGGAAATCCGCAGGTCGGCATCGTGAACATCGCCTGGCGCTGGCTCACCGGCACCGACGCGCCGCTCATCAACGTCTATTCGTTCGGCGGCATCATCTGGCATATGGTGCAGCACACGGTGCCGTTCATATTTCTGCTCACGGTCGATGCCTTTCGCGCCATGGACCCCTCGCTGGAGGAGTCCAGCCGCATGTCCGGAGCCTCGCGCACCCAGACCTTCTTCCGCATCACGCTGGTGTTAATGCTGCCGGTCGTCTCCAGCGCCTTCATCCTTAGCTTCATGCGCGGCATCGAGGCGTTCGAATCGCCGCTCTTCTTCGGTACGCCAGCAAACATCCAGGTGTTGGTCACCGAGATCTACCGAGCGATCAACGTCAATGCCGTGCCAGACTACCAGTACGCGACGGCGATGGCGTTCTCCATGATGGTGTTCCTGTTCCTGCTCGTCGTCGCGCAATGGCGGCTGCTCGGCGGCCGAAGCTTCGTGACGGTGAGCGGCAAGGGCTACTCGCCGGGGGTCATGCGACTTGGTCGCTGGCGCTGGGTCGCGTTCGCCGCCTGCATGCTGTTCTTCGTGCTCGCGGTTCTGCTGCCGCTCGGCCAGCTGCTTCTCGGCTCTTTTGTCCGCTTCGTGGGGTTCTACCAGTGGGACATGTTCACGCTGCAGAACTACGTGAACGTCTTCAAAAGCCGCGAGATCTGGCGCGCCTTCTCCAACACCATGATCCTCGGCGTTGTCGGTTCCACCGCCACGATGATCCTCGGCGGCATCGTCGCCTACGTCTCGGTGCGCACGCGCTGGCGCGGACGGCGGCTCATCGACGCGCTAGCCTGGCTACCATGGATGATGCCGGGTATGGTGCTCGGCATCGGGCTTTTGTGGGGCTATGCCATCCTTCCCGGGCCGATCCAGCTCTACGGAACCATCTGGGCGCTGCTTCTGGCCTACATCACGTTGGGCACGCCGCTTGCCGTGCGCATCATGAGCGGTTCCTATCAGCAACTCTCCTTTGACCTAGAGGAATCCTCCCGGGTACACGGCGCAAGCTGGTGGCAGACGCTGTGGCGCATCCTCGTGGCCCTGTCTTGGCCCGCCTTCGCCGTTGGCTGGACGTTGACCTTCTTCGGCATCATGCGCGAACTCAGCGCCTCGGTCCTGCTCTATTCGATCAACACCGAAGTTTTGTCGGTGGTCATGCTCAATCTATGGTCTGCCGGTCGGCAGGAGGAAGTCATGGTCATCGGCCTGCTCACCATGCTGCTGGTTTTCGTGTTCCGCTGGGTCCAGCTCATCGCCATCAGGCGACACATCAGCTCGCTTTGAATTCAGGAGACAAGCAGTGCACGGAATTCTTCTTGAATCGGTGACCCGGCGTTTTGGCGAGGTCTATGCCGTCGACGGCATAGACCTGAAGGTTGGCAAGAGCGAATTCGTCACGCTGCTTGGCCCGTCCGGTTGCGGCAAGACCACGACGCTGCGCATGGTCGCGGGTCTGGAGGAGAACGATGGTGGCCGCATCACCATTGGCGAGCGGGTGGTGAGCGACCGTGATTCACGCCTGTTCGTGCCGCCCGACCAGCGCCGTCTCGGCATGGTGTTCCAGTCCTATGCCATCTGGCCGCATATGACTGTGTCGGAGAATGTCGGTTACCCGCTGCGCATCCGCCGGCGGCCGGCGGCCGAGGTAAGGGAAAAGGTGATACAGGCGCTGCGTTTGGTCGAGATGGAGGCTTACGCCGACCGGCCGGCACCGCTGCTTTCCGGTGGCCAGCAGCAGCGCGTGGCGATCGCCCGCGCGCTAGTCTTCGAACCCGAGGTGCTTCTGCTCGACGAGCCGTTGTCCAATCTCGACGCCAAGCTGCGCACACAAACCGGCGACGAGTTCCGCGCGATCCAGAAGCGGCTCGGGATCACCACGCTATACGTGACTCACGATCAGGCAGAGGCGATGGCGCTTTCCGATCGCGTCGTCGTGATGGAGGCTGGCAAGGTGCTGCAAATAGGTACGCCGGAGGACGTGTATGAGCGACCAAAGAGCCGGGCCGTCGCTGCGTTCTTCGGTTCACCCAATTTTGCTGAGGGCACGGTGAGCGCCTGCCGAGCGCAAGGCGACCTGTATGCATTGGACGTGAAAGGTGACGGCTGGAACGGCTCGGCGCTGGCTGATCGATCCTATGCGCACGGCGAGCCCGCAACGATCATGCTGCGGCCGGAGAATCTCCGGATCGGCGAACATCCGGCCGACGGTCAGATTGCCTGGAGCGGTCGCGTGACACAGTCGATCTATCGCGGCGCGCAGCGGTCGATCACTGTCGATGTAGGCGGACGCAACCTGCGCGTCGAGGCACCGGCCATGCAGCGGGCCGCCGTCGGCGACAATGTCAGCCTGACCGTTGTGCCGGGAAGCGCCTGGGCAATCGGAGACTGAGCAGTGAGCCGGCGCGGATACCGGAAACGGTTGCTGCTGAAATGTGCATTTCAGCTAAGTCAATCGTTTGACCAATGCGTTTTCGGGGGCTAGGCTGACTTGGCTGCCAATGGCAGCCCAAACCTAAGGGAGGAACTGATGGCGAAAGTACGATGGACGGCGAGAATGCTAGCGCTCGGCGCAGTGGTCTTCGGATTCGCGACGGCCGCTGCGGCGCAGGAAGACTGGGCCACGATCGAGGCCGCCGCCAAGGAGGAAGGCACGGTCGTCTTCTACAATGCACAGGCCGGGTGGCCGCAGCCGATCGCGGCATCGGAAGCCTTTGAGGAGAAATACGGCATTCGCGTCGACATGCTGCAGGGGCTGCGCGGCGCCGAGATTATTGAGCGCGTTCGCGTCGAGGTGACTAACAACCAGAACACGGGCGACGTCGTCATGATGGGTGTGACCGGCCTGGTCCCGATGGCTGGGTTCGACGTGCTCGTCGACGCAGGCGCGTTGCCGAATAAGGCCAACCTCGCGCAGGAGCCGTGGATCCCGGAGGAGGTTCCGGTCTTCAACGTGACTTATGGCATCGCGCTCAACACCAACATGGTGCCCGAGGCCGACGAGCCGACGAGTTGGAAAGGCCTCACCGACCCGAAGTGGAAGGGCAAGATCTTGTCCGACGAGATGACCGTGCCGAGCGGGGGCCAGAGCTGGTTTGCGGTGATGCTCGACGCTTTCGGCGAGGAGTTCCACCAGGCGATGGCCCTTAACGAGCTGCAGTATGACCGTTCGATCCGTGATAAGGCCAAGCGCGTGGCGCGTGGCGAATTCGCCTTCTCGATTCCCTTCAACCTGGCCGAGCTGTCGGAGCTGGAAGGCCTGCCGGTGAAGGGGGTAATTCCGGAGGAAGGCGCGCCCTACACGCCGATCTCGGTCGCCATGATCAAGGGCGGCTCCAATCCCAACGCGGCGAAGCTGTTCATCAACTACCTGCTCAGCCCCGAGGGACAGCTCCACTTCGCCAAGGATGGACTTTCCATCGCCACCGGCGGCATGGAGGAAATGGTGCCGGAGGAACTGCACTGGCGCGTGTTCGGTAAGCTGCTTGGCCACGCTAATATCGAGAAGCAGCCTGAGCGGTTGGAACTCGCAGGTGAAATCTACGGCCGCAGATAGCGTCTGTCAGGAGCCTCCGCCGGCTTTGCCGGCTTATGAATGGCGGTGCACGGAGGTCCGTGCACCGCGTCACGAGGCTCACATCTGGATCCCAGCGGGCGCGCGCCCACAATCTCACGGAGTATGGCTGAATGAGCGTGACGGCTACGGGCACGGGTCTTGTTGCTGGGCTGGCAGCCCAAGGTTGGCAGACCACCGTTGGCTCGCTGTTTGCCGAGCAAGCGCTGCTCGGGCCTCATCGGCCGGCAGTGGAATACAAGGGGCGGGTGTGGAGCTATGCCGAGCTCAACGACCGCGTAAACCGGCTCGTCCATCTGATGACGTCGATGGGCATCGGCCGCGGCGCGCGCGTCGCCATGCTTTCGGAAAACCGCAACGAATATGTCGAGCTTTTGATGGCCGCCGCCAAGCTTGGCGTGCTCGTTGGCTGCCAGAACTGGAGGCTGGCCGACGCCGAACTCGCGCACTGTCTCAATCTTATCGAGCCCAGTTTGATTCTGTATTCAGAGCGCCTGGCGCCGACCCTGCGCCGGCTCGACCTTGCACCGGCCCGTATGATCGCGCTTGGCGAGGAATATGAAATCTCTCTAGCGCGCTCAAGAAACAGCGAGCCGCCGGACCTTGCCGACCCCGAGGACGGCCTGATCATCATCTACACCTCGGGGACGACCGGTTTGCCGAAGGCCGCTGTCATCAGCCAGCGCGCCGAAATCATGCGTGCCATGCTGCAACGCATCGAGCCGGTGCCGGTAATGGCCGACGACGGCTTTGTCGCTTGGTCGCCGATGTTCCATCTCTCGGGAACCGACCACACGATTGCCACGCTCATCCGGGGCGCCAAGGTCGTCGTGATGGACGGCTTCGACGCGGAAGCGCTATGCGAGGTCGCTGCCCGCGAGCGGATCGCGCATCTCACCGTGCTGCCGGGTGTTGTCGACCGGGTGGTCGACGCACTGCGCTCGACAGGGCTGCGGCCGCTTAGCGTACGAACCGTTGGGGTGGTGCCAGACCTTGTGCCGCCTACCAGCATTGCCGCTCTGACCGAACTCGTTGGTGCTCCCTATTGCAACAGCTTTGGCACAACCGAGTGCGGCTGGCCGCCGGCGTCGAAGTCGATCATTCCCGTGGGCGTGGTACCGGTGCGGCTTTCGAAGGAGCAGAGTTCGTACGGGATGATCAAGCTCGTTGACGAGGACGACAACGTTGTTCCCGACGGCGTGGCCGGAGAGATTTGTTACCGCGGCCCGACGCTGTTCAGCGGCTACTGGCGCGCGCCCGAGGGTAACGCGGAGGTGTTGCGCGGTGGCTGGTACCACACTGGCGACGTGTTGAGGCGCAATCCGGACGGCACGCTCGATTTCGTCGACCGCCGCAAATATCTTATCAAGTCGGGCGGTGAGAACATCTATCCGGCCGAAATCGAGCGGGTGCTGATTGCGTTGCCCGGCGTTGCCGATGTGGTGGTGGTCCGCAAGCCGGACCCTAAATGGGGCGAGGTACCGGTGGCCTTCATCGTACCGCGGCAGGATTGCATGCTGACTGAGGAAAAGGCGATTGAGGCCTGCCAGGGCCAGATCGCGCGCTACAAGCTGCCGAAGGAGGTGCGCTTCGTCGCAGAGAGCGACCTTCGACGCAGCGCCAGCGGCAAGATCATTCGTAGCGACCTGGAGGCGGTGCTGATACAGGAAATGGAAACAGCCCGGCGCGCCGGCGACGAGGCGCAGGCATGAGCAAGCCGCGCGATTATTCCGGTATTGCGGTCATGACGCCGGTGTCGTGCGAATATGCCCGTACCAGCCGCCGCACGATGCCATGGTTTCTCGGTCGCGCCTTCGCCGAACTGGTCAGGCGCTCGGGCATCGACAAATCGGAGATCGACGGACTCGCGGTCTCCAGCTACCAGATGGTGCCTGACAACGGCGCCTCGATGACCCAGGTCTTCGGCATCAGCCCGCGCTTCCTCATCGACTTTCCCTATGGTGGCGCTTGCGGGGTCATGGCGCTGAAACGCGCCGCCCGCGCCGTGCAGGACGGCGATGCTGAGGTCGTCGCCTGCCTCGCCGGCGACATCGCCCAGCAGGGGTATGGCTTCAACGCAGCCTTTTCCACCTTCAACCGGGACCATGTCTACCCCAATGGCGGCGGCGGCATGAACGCGGTCTTTGCGCTCATTACCAGCAACTATATGAGCGAGTTCGGTGCGACACGGGAGGATTTCGGGCGCATCTGTATCGCCCAGCGCGCCAACAGCCTGGGCCATCCAATGGCGATGTTCGACACATCCCTGACCATGGACGCTTATCTCAATGCGCGGCCGATCGCCGAGCCGCTGGTGCTGTTCGACTGCGTGCCGCGCGTTTGCGGAGCTGAAGGGTTCCTCGTGATGAGCGAGGAGCGGGCGAAGGCGCTTGGCCAGCCCTATGCGTTGATCGCAGGTGCCGTCGAGCGTCACAACGCCTATCAGGACGATCCCGTCGTGGCGCGGTTCGGCATCGCCGAGGAATGCGGGCTGCTCTATGACATGGCCGGCATCGGTCCGGAGGATGTCGATTTCATCGAGGCCTACGACGATTATCCGGTGATGGTGGCGCTCGAGCTCGAAGCCATCGGCTTTTCCAGACCGGGCGAGGCGATCAGGCTGGTGCGCGAAAAGAACCTGACCGTGGAGGGCGACATGCCCGTCAACACGTCGGGCGGCATGCTGTCGCTTGGCCAGGCCGGTGCCGGTGGCGGCTTCGTCCACGTCACAGAAGCCATCGGGCAGGTGACGGGCCGTCCGCTGGGCCGCGCGGTCCCCGAGGCCGAGATCGGTCTGGTGAGCTGCCTCGGCACTGCCAACTACGATCGTGGCGTGTGCACGGCCGCGGCGATTCTGCGGAGGGGCTGCTGATGGTGAAGCGACGACCAGACCTGCCGCCGCGCACGAGAGGCCGGCTCGCTCGCCGGCTGACGGCTGCGGCCGCGCTGGGAAAATTCGAGCTGCCGATCTGCGCCGAATGCGAGACGGTGGTGTTTCCTCTGCAGGAGATTTGCCGCAATTGCCTGTCGGACCGGCTCCATTGGCGCAGCGTTTCGCCTACGGGCAAGCTTCTGACACGAACGGTCATACGCCACAGCACCGATGCCTATTTCCAGGCGCACCGGCCGATTATTATGGGTACTGCACAGCTCGATTGCGGCCCTGTCGTCTTTGCGCGTCTTTCGCCGGATTGCGGCGAGATCGGCGCGCGGCTACGCCTGTTCAACAAGCTCGACCGCAGCGGCGAGCAGGTATTCGTCGCCATGCCTGAGGAGGTGGAATTGGAACCGAACATCGTCTCCGACCCCAACCGCGAGGTGAAGGGCAGGACCGTGCTGGTTACTGGTGCCGACGGCGGCATCGGTCGCGCGCTGGTTGATGCCTTCGTCAAGGCGGGAGCCGCGCGTGTGTGGGCGGCGACTCGCAAGCCAATCGAATCCCAAACCGCCGACGGCGCTGTCGTCCAATTCGTCCGCATGGACGTGACGGACGTGGCGTCGGTGGAAGCTGCGGTTGCGGCGACGGGGGGCCAAGTCGAGATCCTCGTCAACAACGCCGGCGTCACCGCCATCAGCGGCCTGCTCGACGCCGACACGATCGCCGGCGCGCGCCAAGAGATGGAGGTCAACTACCTCGGCACGCTGAACGTGATCCGTAGCTTTGCGCCGGCCATGAAGGCTCGGGGCCAGGGTGTGGTCGTCAACGTGCTAACGGTGCTGGCGCACGTCAATTTGCCCTCGATGGGCTCCTATTGCGCCAGCAAGGCGGCCGCGTTGTCGATGACGCAAGGGGTACGCGCCGAGCTGATGCCGTGGGGCGTGCGGGTCGCGGCGATCTTCCCCTCGACGGTCGATACACCGGCAAGTGCGGACTCTCCGCCGCCCAAGCTCCGGCCGGCGCAGGTCGCACAGGCAGTAGTCCAGCAGATCGTCGATGGCACCGAGGACATCTATCCCGGCCGCTTCGCCGCCGACCTCTATGCCGGCTGGCGCGAAAGCCACAAGGTCGTCGAGCGCGAGCTCGGCATGGCCCTCCCCGAGCCGCGGTAGGCGCACCATGAAGGCGGTTGTCCTCAGGCAGAACGGTGATCCCTCGGTACTGAAGCTCGAGGATTGGCCAGAACCCGTCGCCGGCCCGGGCGAGGTTATCGTTAAGGTCGGCGCGGTCGGCGTGCCTTACCACGACATTGTCGAGCGCAACGGCACGCTGCGTCCCGGCCACGGTCTGCCCAAGGTGCTCGGCAACGAGATCGCCGGCACTGTCATGGAACTCGGCGCCGAGGTGCGGTCGCTGAAAGTGGGTGACCGGGTCTGCGCGACTGGATTCCATACCTGCGGCCGCTGCCGCTACTGTCGGACCGGACGCGAGACCGCTTGCCCTCACCGCAAGGTCGTGACGGGCGGTTATGCCGAACGTGTCGCGGTGGCAGCCGACGCGCTGGTGCCGATCCCCGATAGTCTCGACTTTGCAACCGCCTGCATGCTCGGTAGTTCCACAGCGGTGGCGCTAGGTGCACTGCGCGACATCGCGCAGGTGAGGCTGGGTGAGACCGTGCTGGTCACCGGCGCAAGCGGCGGCGTCGGGTTGCCGGCGGTCGAGATCGCCAAGTCCGCGGGCGCACGGGCGATCGGCGTGACGCGCTCCCCGTCCAAGGTCGACGCGATCCGCGAGGCGGGTGCCGACGAAGTGGTGATCGCCCCGGATGGGTCGGATTTCTCGAAGGACGTGCGGGCGCTGACGGAGGGGGTTGGCGCCGACGTCGTGGTTGATACCGTCGGCAGCCGTGTCTTCACGGCGGCGTTCAAGAGTCTCGCAATCACCGGCCGCTATATTGTGATTGGCCAGCTTTTCCGCGAGACTATCCAGCTCAACCCCGCGCACATCCTGTTCAAATGCGCCGCGATCCACGGCGTCACCAACGCCCGCCGCGACCAGTTGGCAGACACAGTCCGGCTGGTCGCTGGGGGCCGCATCAAGCCACGTGTCGCGGCAACAATGTCTTTGGCGAAGGCTGCCGAAGCTCATGCGATGGTCGAAGCTGGCAGCGTTGTCGGGCGAGTTGTTCTGCTACCCTGAATGACGGCGACACGCGCGCGCCGCGCAACATGCGGCACCAGGCTTGCCACCGAACAAAGCCCCAAGGCTGCCTAGATGCGAGATCGACCACCGCGCATCTCGCGCAAGCGAGAAGCTGGAGGAAGCCATTGCGCTCCTGTCGGCCGCGCTCGACGACGGTGAACCAGACTGACGGGTCGGCGTCGGGGCACGAAATCCGCCATGTCTGGCCGACTGACGAGTGGACCCCGCCGTGCCGCCGATCGGGCAGCGCAAGCACCACCGTCTGTCCCCCCGTCTGTCCTCCCGATCCTCGCGGAACCAAGCCGGCAAAAGGCGCCTTGTCCGGTGACTCTCTCTCCGCCATCTCAGTGCCAGACGACAATATTTTCAGTCTCTTGCGCACACACGGTTCGAATCTCGTCCGGCGGGTCGAGCACGATGAAACAGAGAACTACATCTACGCGATAGCTCTTTTAGGAAATTCGCCGCTTCCTTGTATCCGAAGCCGTCAGTCGGGGGATGTCCCTAACGCCGCCGCCGCGCGTGAACATAGGCGCCCTCGGCCAGGTAACCCAGCCAGGCCAGGTCTATAGCCACCCACTGGCGGCACAGATCGGCGAAGTGCGGCGACAGGCGGACCAGGTGCCGCCCGCCTCTGGCCTGCCGCTCCAGCAGGCCCAACCCTTCGGCCATCTGCAGCACATTGCGGACATGGGCGCGGGACACGCCAAACCGCTCCGACAGGACTCCCACCGGCACATGGGCAACAGGCCCCAATCGCGGATCGTCCCGAAGCGTCCGCACCAGATGCGACAGGATCAGATGACCGAAATCGCGTTGCAGGAAGGCCGTGATCTCCGGGAAGATTTCAAGATTGGTGAAACCGTCCTGCTCATAGGTGTCGACCGTGACGCGCGCGATATTCTCCACGACACCTGGAAAACCGGCCAGGTCGCGGGGGCTCGCGGGCAGGGCGCGCACCAGGGCGACGATCTCCAGCCCCCGTTCGAGGACCTCCCGGCCCAGAGCCAGAAAATGCGTGCTGGGACGGTAGCGCCGTAGCCGCCTGTCCTGACCGGCCGGCATCGCCTCGATCAGGTTGCTGCGGTGAAAGGTGCGCATTGCCAGCTTGACCCAACTGGCGCTGCCGAAGCCGCTCGCTTGCACGCATGCCTGGACCCGCCCCACGCTGGCGCCGCCGTTTGGGTCGTCCGGATCGGCGCTGGCGTGCAGGTGCAGGATAAAGAACAAGGTCACATAGCGGGCCGTCTGACAGATCAGCTTGGCGTCTCTTGGGTGCCCGTCGAACACGTCCAGCGACGGGTCGCCCCAGCGTTCCACGGCCTTAAGAAAGGCGGGGTGACGGGCAATTGCCTCGGCTTCAGCCATGAGGGCGGTTTTGGAAAACCGAATGTCGGAGGCGATTGAATTTTCGGGCCGCACGTCTTGCCTTCTTCTGTGGCGAGTCGGCTCTACCTTAGAAAGCGGCTGGGATAGGGTCAAACTTTGTCAAAACGCGCCATGGGCTCGCCTGTAGGAAATATCTGAGCGCGCTCGGGAAATAGATTTCCAGGGCATGACCTGAAAACGAATTCGCGGGGAGTGAAAACATGCCGTCCGGCGTCGATCATCTTTCATCGTTGAAGTGTCGTCCGATCTACTATTTTGACATCGTTCATGATTATCCGGCTGTCGGCGGGGTCGCGGAATTCTCGCAGCGTCTTTTCCGGCAATTGAAGCGGCGATACGGGCGCCGATTGATATCGGCGCGCGACGCGATAGCGTGCCTTGGCGGGCCGGATGCGAGCATGCCCTATCTCGACCGCGAGAAGCGGGCCGCCGAACTGTTGGCCGCTGCCGATCCCGATTCCATCTTCTTCATTCCGAATTTCCAGTCCCCTATTGCGAAAACGGATCGCGATGCCGGCCCGCGCATCGTCAATGTGATCCACGACGTGCAGTTCGTGCGTCTGCCTGAGCATTTCAATGCCGAGCGGCGAAGGTGGTTGCACCGGACTTTCGCGCAGACGCGTGAAAATGCCGACTTGATCGTTTTCGTCAGCCGCACGACCCAAGAACAGTACATCGCCCAATTCGGCACACCACGCCGTCACACGGTGATCTATAATCCGGTTAAGCGCGCCAAGGTGCGCCTCCCCGCTGAATCTGTCGATCCGTTCCTACTGACGGCGGCGCATCACTTTCCGCATAAGAATTTTGTAGGGCTGCTTGCGTTTTTTGCAGGCCTGTCCGAGCGGGCGCCTGAGCTCAAGCTTTACGTCACCGGCCATGGTGACGAGAAGTTTCAGAGAGACCTGGCGGTGCTACCCGACGAGGTTCGCGCGCGCGTCCGCCATCTCGGTCATGTCCCGCGTCCCGTATTGGACGGATTGTTTCAACGGGCCCGTGCCTTTGTGACGCTGTCGCGATCCGAAGGCTTCAATATGGCGGCAGCGGAAGCCGCCATTCACGGCACGCCACTGATTCTCTCCGATATTCCGGTGCACCGCGAGCTCTACTCGCGCCACGCTTGCTTTGTCGATCCGTCGGCGCCGTCGGTCGAACACGTTGCCGATTTTCTCGAACGAAGGGCGGTGCGCCACGCACGCTGGGAATACAGCCACCGTTGTACGCCTGCCGCTTGTGGCAAGGCTTACGCCAACTGGATCGACGCCTGCGGCGAAGGCGCCACGCCGGTCGGAAGCCGTCGCCAACGGGTTGCGACAAGCGCCAAATCGTGGCGGGTTGATCGTCCCATGGGCGGCGGCGGCCGTTTGCCGGCGCGTGGGCCGGCCGGTCCAGGGATTGGAGCAATGCCACTGAAAAATTCCGGGGCGGCGGCATTGGCGGCAGGCGCCCTGTTGGCGCACACCATGCTGGCCGGTATCGGCGGAACGCTAATCACGGCGGGCTCGGCGACCATGGCGCTGGCGGCTGGCGGCGCCGGTGGCGCCGGCGGGAATGGCCCGACTTCACCCATCGCCGGAGGGTCTGGTGCTAGCGGGTTTGCTGGGCAGAACGGTGCGGATGGGAACGACGATGCCTTTTCCAGCTATGGTGGCGGCGGCGGCGGTGGCGGTGGCGCCGGCGGCGGCAATGGCGGTGCTGGAGGTACAGGCTTCACCGTAGGCAATCCGGCTGGCGGACTGGGCGGAAGCGCCCTCTCGCCCGATGGCCAGCCGGGCCAATCGTCTGCTGGTGACAACGGCGGCGGTGGAGGCGGAGGCGGCTACAACGGTAACGGCAGCGGCGGGACCAGCATTGGCTCCACCAATTTGACCGGCGGCAACGGCGGCGACGGCGGCAACGGCGACATCGCGGATTATTTTGGCGGCGGCGGCGGTGGCGGCGGTGGCGGCTACGGCGCTGTCATCACCGGAGCTGGCACCGTCGCGAGCACAATCGACATCACCGGCGGCAATGGCGGAGATGGCGGAGATGGCGGCATCAATGGAGCGTTCAGCGCCGTTGGCGGAGATGGCGGTGACGGCGGTGTCGGCGTTCAGTTCACTGCCTCGGGGGCGAGCTTTACCAACGCTGGCACCATCACCGGCGGCGACGGCGGCTCGGGCGGGGATGGCGGCACCAGTGGCGCCATCGGCGCGGGCGCCACCGGCGCGGGCGGCGCCGGCATCGTCGGCTTGGGCCTCGCGATCACCAACAGCGGGACCATCACCGGCGGACTCGGCGGAGACGGCGTGACACGTGCGAACGCCATCACTTTCACTGGCGGCACCAACAGCCTGACGCTTGAAGCCGGCTCGACCATCACCGGCAACGTCGTCGCCTTCAGCACTGCCGATACATTGGTGCTCGGCGGCAGCACCAACGCGAACTTCGACCAGTCGCAAATAGGCGCCAGCGCGCAATATCGCGGCTTCGGTCTGTTCTCCAAGTCCGGCACCAGCACATGGACGCTGACCGGCACTGGCGCAACAGCCATCAACTGGACCATCGACGGCGGCACACTCGCAGTGGGCGACGGCAGTTCGTCGATGGGTGCCTTCACGGTGAACGCAGGCGGCACACTCGGTGGTTCAGGCACGCTCGGAAACGTCACGTTGGCCTCCGGAAGCACGCTCGCGCCCGGCAACTCCATTGGCACGTTGAACGTCGCCGGCGCGGCCTTCAATGCTGGCTCCACCTACGAGGTCGAACTCAATGACGGCGGCTTCGTCGCCGGGACCAATAACGATCTGCTCAACGCCAGTGGTGCGGTGACGATCAACGGCGGCACGGTACATGTGACGCCGGAGAACGGCATCGATGACGGCGCGACCTATTTGCCGGGGACCTACACCATAATAACGGCGGCCGGCGGTGTGACGGGCGCGAGGTTCGACACGCTGACCGACGACTATGCCTTCCTCAATTTCGCACTCGGTTATGAAACGAACAATGTGCTGCTCACATCTTTTTCGGCAACGAGTTTCTGTCTTTCCGGCTCCACGGCCAACCAGTGCGCTGCGGGCGATGGCGCCTTCTCGCTGGAAAGCGGCAATGCCGTGTTCGATCCGATGCTTGTCCTGTCCGACACCGAGGCGCCCGGTGCTCTCGACCAGGTTTCCGGCGAGATTCACGCTTCGACGCGGACGGCGTTGCTGGAAGACAGCCGTTTTACGCGCGAAGCGGTGCTGAACCGGTTGCGCGCGGCGTTCGCGGGGGTGGGAGCCGACAACAGCGCGCAGATCGAAGACAATATCTCCGAGAGCTTCGCTGTGTGGGGTCAGGGTTTTGGCTCTTGGGGTGGGTGGGAGAGCGACGGCAATGCGGCCACAATGGACCGCAGGATCGGCGGCATCCTGCTGGGCGGTGATGTGCTGGTGATGGATGGTCTGCGCTTCGGTCTCATGGGCGGGTATTCCCGTTCGAGCTTCAGCGTCGATGGCCGGTCGTCCTCGGGCACGGCCGACACCTACACGCTTGGGGTATATGGGGGAGGGCAATGGGACGGGTTCACCCTGACGGGCGGGCTGGCCCATAGCTGGCACAACCTCGACACGTCGCGTGCCGTGGCCTTCACCGGCTTTTCGGACAGCCTCAGCGCCTCCTACGGCGCCCGGACCCTGCAGGCCTGGGGCGAGGCCGCCTATAGCGTCGATGCCGGATCGGTCCGCTTCGAGCCCTTCGCCAATCTTGCCTATGTGAACCTCTCGACCGCCGGCGTCGCCGAGAGCGGCGGTGCGGCGGCGCTGACCGCTGCGTCCAGCGTCGTCGATGCGACCTTCACGACCCTCGGCCTGCGTGCCGAGACCGATGTCGCCCTCGGAGATATGAATGCCACATTGCGCGGCATGTTGGGTTGGCGGCACGCGTTGGGCGACACACCGACCGCGCAGATGCGCTTCGCCTCGGGCGGCAATGCCTTCACCATCGCGGGTGTGCCGTTCGCGCGCGATGCCCTGGTGCTCGATGCCGGGGTCGACGTGAACCTGAGCGACAACGCCACGCTAGGCCTTGCCTATAGTGGCCTGTTCGGCTCGGGCGCTCAGGACCATTCGGCCAGCCTCGGACTGAACGTGCGGTTTTGACCACTGGCGTTCTCACGTGGGACAATCGCCGGCCGGATGCTTCGTGCCAATCGCTTTCGACGCAGTGACCATCACGGCGCTCAGGGAGGGAGATGCACTGAAGATCGCCACAACCGCTAACGACGGCTGCCAGGACGTCACCTTTTCGATCTCCCTTTCGGACTTGGAGAGCTGGATCCTTCCTAGATCGTCCTGTTCTCACGTCAGCGAAACAGCCAGCCCCCGCATATCCCGCCTTGTGGCTCGTGACGCTATAGAACTGAGACTCTGCGCCCGGACGAGAAAACCGAAAGGAATGCGGCTTGGACCATGAGACTTGCAATGAAAGCCGGGTGAAGCTCAGGGGCTCGTCGTGCAGCCCGACCTGCCACTGCAATGTGTTTTCACAGGCGTAGTAAGCACGGGCCTCATCAATCTTTTCTGGATAGCTGACGCCGATCAATTCGATGCTCCATCGCGCAGCCTTTTCAATGGTGTCAATGACGAAGAGTTCACTGCCTCGGGTTGCGAAAATCCTTTCGAGAAGGTCGGACTTCACCATAGGAACGTTCGACCACGGAGCAGTGGGTCTATCTGTCGACCGTGCTCGACGACTTCTCCCGCTACATCATCGCCTGGAAGCTGTGCACGACCATGCGCGCAGAGGACGTCACCGACACGCTGGAACTGGCGCTCACGACTTCAGGCTGCGACAGCGCCAGAGTGCTGCACAAGCCAAAACTGCTCAGCGACAACGGCCCGTCTTACATCGCCACCGAATTGGCCGAATGGATCGACGCCAACGGCATGAGCCATGTCCGCGGCGCGGCGCTTCATCCGCAGACCCAGGGCAAGATCGAGCGTTGGCATCAGACGCTCAAGAACCGCATCCTGCTGGAGAACTACTTCCTTCCGGGCGATCTCGAACGCCAGATCGTAACCTTCATCGAGCACTACAATCATAGCCGCTATCACGAGAGCCTCGGCAACGTCACGCCGGCGGACGCCTACTTCGGCAGAGCCGCAGCCATCGTTGAACAAAGGGAAAGGATCAAACAACAGACAATCGAACTCCGCCGCTAGCAACACCGCAAGCTCGCCGCTTAACATCAATCCAAAATCGAGGCCGACACTCCGCTCAATCAAGCAGCCATCAGCGCCAAATGTTCTGACGACGGACAGCGTGGTAGTATGTGCTTATGGTGACCTGTCCACATGAGGCGTGATGAAGATTAATGTACGACGTTTAGACTTTTCCTCCGCACGGGAACGGAATATTTTCGAGAGTATTGGGGTGCGACCAGTCGGCAGCAAAAATGGTTTCCGCTTCGGCGTCGCAGTGTTCACATTGCCGCTCGGTTTCTTGAACGTATCGGCGTAGCTGGAGGTTTCCCCACCGCTACCTCCTCCCTCATTCGCGACAGCGATGTCTATGGCGGACACCGTAAACATGATCGCTACTGCTGCAAGTGCGCTTGTTTCCATCGATCCCCGACGCATGGTCGTTCCTTCCTTGGGCGAGAGTTCCTCAATTGCTTGTATGTGTCGCAGCGAAGAAGCGAAAGGTTCAGATGGCACTCATTTTTCGTCGATCCGCGCTTTGCCGAAGCGACCCGACCGGCGATTAAGTCCAATCTGCGCCCCGGCATCACAGCTATCGCGGCATAGCGCGCTCAACGAGCGAGGCGTGCGATCGGCTCGCGGTGGCCGCTGGCAGGTGTCGAATGTTCGCAATGTGCTTGCGCGGCTTCAGGAGGTCGAAAAGGCCCATTTATAGGCGGGAGAAACCTGCCTGAGCGGCCCTGGCGAAACTGAGCAGTTCAAGTATTGAGCCCGCCTCAGTCCGCGTCGACCACCCTTCAAGCGCCCTATCTCTGGTCACCCGGGTCAATGGGGACCACCCCTTACCCCTCGATTGGCGGAAGTGCGCGTTAAACCAGCAGAAGCGTCACCTGCAAAAGTAGCCCTCGGGAGAGCATTTGAATGATAACGATGAGGACCAGGCTTGTGAGGATTCGATCAGGTCACTAGCAGCGACAACGAAGTAGCGGCCAGCGTTGCAGCCATCAACCGGCCGAAGGCAGTGGCCGAAGCCGGATTGACCAGAACGCGTTGTAGCTGCGCGGCTAGCAGGATAATCCCGCCGAGGGTCGTGCTGGCTGGTGAACGTCTGCAAGGGCCGTTCTCCCGTCATCGGATTCCCAACTGAGGATGTCCGCGAGGGGTCGGAGCCAGAATTTGACTGTATGTCCGCTCAGCCCGCAACCTTCAACGGCGTGCAGGCAAATGTCTGCTAACGGGAAGTGGCAAAGTAGCCTACATGTCCGACATGAAGGCGCAGAGCTGCCGTCTAGGTCGCGCCGCAGCGCGGCTCTACGAGATACCGGATGCCACGGAGATTCGGTCGCCTCGGCAACGGGGCAGAAGCCCTCGTTGAGACATATGTGTTCCTGATCGAGCCCGCCGCGGTGGCCTGGAATTGCTCCGCCGTTGACAATTGTGCTCGATCGCTTGCACGCCGAGCGCGCTTGCTCCTTGCTCGGAGCACATATCCGGATCATGCGGATCCGCTGATTTCCTGGTCGGCGTTTCTATCTCCCGGTGCTCATCCCGTGTTGGGCAAGTCTCGCCAGCGACCGCATGCGAGCCGAACGTTGTGGCGTGCGCACCATCGCCATGTTCCCCGTGGGTTCTCCTGCTATTTGCGCCTAAACACCAAGGGGCAGCCGCCGACCTTGTCCACGATGGATGAAAGCCAATCCTTAGCGTCCTTGTCAGTCGTCAGATAAGCATCCAAAAAGGCCAGAGTGATCTGCAGGACCGCGTCCAAGTGGGTAGGTACCGGCATCTGTTGCGGCACAGCGATCCCGCCGAGGTAGTGGTCGGCATCGGTCAACAGTGCGAGATATTTGTCGCCCGGCGGCGCGAACTCGAATGGCTCCACCTTCCAGTGCCAGTCTTGCCCCTTCGCACCGCCGTCGCGTGTGCCGGTCACGTTGAGCATCGGCCCCGAGATTCCGTCCCACGACCCCTGGCGCAGACCCTGCTGGTCACGCCCCTGCGCGCTGAGCAGGATCGCGGCAGAAAACCTCTCATCCTTGAAATTCACCGCCCCCTTGTCCGGTACGTCGATCTCCGCACCGGCGATTAGCTGCGAGGTGTACGCGCCGAATGAATGGCCGGTGATCGCGCTCTTGATCGGCGCCGGTTGTGTGCCACAGGTTTGCTCGAAGATCGTTTCGAGATTGTCCATGACCAGGCGCACGATCTCTATGCGCGCCAACCAGTGTTCCGGTGTGTGCAGTATCTCGAAAAGCCGCGCCCGCATCTTCGGATGGACGGCCCAGGCGAGACCTTCGCCGCCGGGTTCATAGCCGAGCTCAGGTTCCGCCTTCGCCACCGCATCGACCCAGTCGGGGAATGTCGGGTTGATGACAAGGTAGCCGTGAGAAGCCCAGTGGCTGCATATCTCGGCATAGTGCCGCCCGCTGGCGCTGAGGCCATGGCAGAAGATCGCGAATCCCTTGAGCACGCCGTTCTCTGGCCAGCGGCACACGAGCGGCAGCGGCGAGATATCGGCAAGGCCCGCCGGCGCGAGGTCGTCGCGGACCTTGATCCCCATGGTCCTGCGGTCTGCGGGATAGTGGGGCAGTTCCGTCATGAGGCGATCCGCTCCCGATTGGGCGCCCTCGTCTCAGCCGCCACCACCTCTGGCGCGAACAGAAAACAGTTGGCCACACCGCCGCCTGAGACCGGATATGCCGGCGGCAATTCCGTCCGACATCGCGGCATCACCAGCGGACATCGGTTCTTGTAGGGACAGCCCACATCGGCGACCCGCTGGGTGTCGTGCGCCGGCTGTAGCTTGCGGCTCGCCCGGCGCGCGCGCTGGCGCTCGGGATCGAGCAGCGGCACTGCCTCAAGCAGCGCCTTGGTGTAGGGATGCGCGGGGTGCTTGTAGACCCGGTCGGACGGACCTTCTTCCACGATGTGACCGAGATACATGACCGCGATGCGATCCGAGATGTGGTGCACGAGCGCCAGGTCGTGGGCAATCAGCAGGTAGGCGATGCCGAGCGCATTGCGGCGCTCATAGAGCAGGTTGATGATCTGGTTCTGCGTCGACACGTCGAGCGCACTCACCGGCTCGTCGAGCACGATCAGCTTCGGCTGCAGCGCGAGCGCCGATGCAATGGCGATGCGCTGGCGCTGCCCGCCCGAGAACTGATGCGGGTGGCGCAACAGGTGTTCCTCCTGAAGCGACACTAGCCTAAGGAGTTCGACCGCCCTCTCTCGCCGCTCGGCTTTGCTCATCGTTGTGTGCACGCGCAGCGGTTCGGTGACGATGTCTTCCACCGTCATCGATGGGTTGAGCGAGGAATACGGGTCCTGGAACACCGCCTGTATCTGGTTGCGCACCTCAGAGGGATATCGCGTCTTCATGGCGACGAGATCGTGGTCGCCGAAGCGCATGGATCCTGACGACGCCGGTACAAGTCCGAGCACCGTGTTGGCGATCGAAGACTTGCCGGATCCGGATTCGCCCACAAGCCCCAGCGTCTCACCCGCGCGGATAGAGAGGTTGGCCCCCTTCACGGCGACGAAGGGCTTGCCGTGGAAGCCGAGCAGCGAGCGGCCCCGATAGATCACCGACAGGTCGGTTATCTCGAGCAGCGGCTTACCGGTCATGCTCCGGGCCTCAGGTCGAGTTCGTCGGCGCGCACGCAGCGCACAAGCAGTTCGCTACCGGTCAGGGGAATGCGCTGCTGGCAGGCCGCAATGGCGAAATCACAGCGATTGGAGAAGCGGCAGCCGGACGGCCACGATCCCGGCCGCGGGACGTTGCCGCGGATCGTCGGCAGCGGCGGGTTGCGGTTCGAGGCATGCGGCATCGCGCTCAAGAGGCCTGCTGTATAGGGGTGCTGCGGCTTGTCGAACAGCGTATGGACCTCGGCCATTTCGACCATCTCGCCCGCATACATCACGCTGATGCGGTCACAGATGTCGGCCGCCACGGCAAGGTCGTGGGTGATGAACAGGACCGCCATCCCGAACTCGTCCTGCAGGTCACGGAAGAGGTCGAGGATTTCCTGCTGCACCGTCACGTCGAGCGCGGTCGTCGGCTCGTCGGCGATGAGCAGCGACGGATTGCAGCTCAGCGCGCGGGCAATCGCGATGCGCTGCGCCATGCCGCCGGAGAGTTCGTGCGGATAGGCCTTGGCGCGCGTCTCCGGCTGAGGGATGCCCACGCGCTCGATCAGCGCCACGGTCTTGTCCCAGGCCTGCTTTTGCGAAAGCCCCTGCTTGGTGCGCAGCACCTCTGTGATCTGGCTGCCGACCGTGAATGCTGGGTTGAGACTGGTCGTTGGGTCCTGGAAGACCATCGCCACCTCCTCCCCGCGCACCTTCTCCATCCCGGCGGGTTTGAGAGACCGCAGGTCGGTGCCGTTAAGAACGATCTGCCCCTTCGTGGTCCTGAGCGCCGTGCCCATCAGACCAAGGATCGCCAGCCCGGTCATCGTCTTGCCGCTGCCGGACTCGCCCACCAGCCCCAGCGTCTCGCCGCGCGCGATGCTGAACGACAGATCGGTGATGATGGGAAGCCCCGGATCGGAGCCGACTACCACTTCGAGGCCGTCGACCCGCAGCACCTCGTTGTCGCGCATCTCCAGCAGCACGGCCGGCAATGCGGCGTTGGCCGCTTCAGTCGCCTGCGCGGTAGCGGCCTGGCGCGGCGACGCATCCGTTGCGATGCCCCGCCCGATCGAGTCGCGCAGCACGTCGCCCAGAAGATTGACGGACAGCACCGTCAGAATGATCGCGATACCGGGCGGGATCGACAGGAACCAGTTCAACTGCATGAACGCCGCTGCCGTGTTCAGCATCGTGCCCCAGCTTGCCTGCGGCGGCTGAACGCCGAGGCCGATGAAGCTGAGTCCCGCTTCCGACAACAGCACCGCACCCACCGTCAGCGTGACCTGGACGATCAGCGGCGGCGCGATGTTCGGGAAGATGTGCCGAAGCAGAATGCGATTGTCCGATGCGCCGATGACCCGGGCGGAGCGCACATAGATTTCCTCGCGCTCGGCCAAGACAACGCCGCGCGCCAGCCGCAGGAAAGAAGTGGAAAACAATATGCCGAGCGCTATCATCGCCCGGTGAAGGCCGGCACCCAGAATGGCGATGATGACGATGGCCACCATGATGCCGGGGATCGAGACCATCGCCTCCACGACGCGCATCACGACCCAGTCCCACCAGCCGCCGCGATAGCCGATGAAAAGGCCGATTGGGACTCCAAGCACCACCGCGATGGTTGTAGCTTCGGCCGCGGCGATGACCGCGATGCGGCAACCGTAGATCAGCCGCGACAGGACATCCCTGCCGAGGTCGTCCGTTCCGAGCCAATGCTGCGCGGACGGACCCTGCAGCGCCTTGATGAGGTTCTGCCGCAGCGGGTCATAGGGGGTGACCACGTCTGCGAAGATCGCCAGGAAGCCGAGCAGAGCCAGGATGAAGATGGCGACGCTGACGATCACCTGCGATGCCGAGAATCGCCAGGATCTGCGCGGGGCCGCGCCGGCACTTTCCGCGTTCTGGACTGTCACGTCGGCCGCGCCTTGGGATTGAGCAGTCCATAGATCACGTCGGTGGCGAGCTGGACGGCGACGACCAGCCCGACCATGACGAGGACTAGTCCCTGAAGCATCGGAATGTCCTGCTGACGAACCGCCGCGATCGCGAGCGTGCCCAGTCCGTTGATGGCAAAGACCTGTTCGACGATCAGCGCACCGCCCAGAAGTACGGTGATCTGGAAGGACAGAACCGCTACCACCGGGATCATAGCGTTGGTCAGCGCATGTTTGAACAGAACGCGCCGGGCCGACAGCCCCTGTGCGCGGGCGGCCCTGACATAGTCTTGCTGCAGCACGCCGACCATGGCCGAACGCACCTGCCGGGCAATCGCCGCACTGGACGACGTACCGAGTGCGATGGAGGGCAGGATCACGCTGCGCAGCCATTCCCACGGTGACTCGGTGATCGGCGTGAAACCGGTGGCGGGAAACCAGCGCAGGCTGACCGCGAAAATGGCCACGAGGATGAGGCCGAACCAGAAGTTCGGGATCGCCTGGCCGAATGTCGCGCCGAGCGTGGCGAAACGGTCGACCCATGAGCGCGGGCGCAGCGCGGCCACAACGCCAGCCGCGACCCCGACGACGATGGCGATAAGCGCCGAAACCGCGGTCAGGGAAAGCGTGACGGGCAGCCGCTGCATCACGGCTCCCATCACGCTCACGCTATTGAAGTAGGACGACCCGAGATCGCCTTGCGCCGCCCGGCCCAACCACTGCAGGTAACGGACGTGGATGGGTTCGTTCAGGCCCATCCGCTCGCGCAACATCTCGTGCTGTTCCTGCGTGCCCGTGTCGCCAAGAATGAGGTCGACCGGATCGCTCGGCAGCAGCGACGTAAACGAGAACGTCAGCACCGACACGATGAACAACAGGGGCACCAGCGCAAAAAGCCGCTGCAGGATGAGCCTGAACATTGAACCCGCTTGTCAGTTGTTTGCCTTCAGGCCGCGAAGATTGATGGAGTCTTCACCGTAACGATACACGACTGCCTGGTTGGCGGCCGTCGCATTCGTGACTCCGATCAGGATCGGAGAGTTGGCCACGAAGATCAGAAACGCCTCTTCCGCCAGCTGCGCGGCCATCTTCTGGTATATCGGCCCGCGCACATCAGTGTCCACCGACTCCAGTCCGGCCTGGGCCAGCGAAAGCAGTTCCTCACTCGGCTTGGTCTGGAAGGGATTATAGGCCGCGTCTTCATAAATGTAGCGCAGCGCGACGAACTTCGGATCGGTGTTTGTGTTCCAGACCAGGTTGGTGGCCGGGAAATCCGTCGTTCGGCTGCGGCGGGCCAGGGTGCCAGGTTCAACCGGCACGATGTTCATCGTGATGCCGATTTCACTAAAGAAGCCCGCGAGCGCCTCGAGCCGCGACTGGTAGATCGGGATCGAGGGCATGTCGAAGGTGAACCCGTCCGGGAAGTTGGACTTGGCCATGTACTCCTTGGCCTTCTCGACGTCATAGGCATAGACGCCTTCGAGGTCGGCATTATAGGCCCAGTTGCCCCTCGCATACGGCTGGTAGGAATCCTCCGCGAGGCCGAACAGGATGGCCTTGCCAAACGCCGCACGATCGATTGAACGCGCCATGGCCTGGCGGACGTTCATATCGGTGAAAGCCGGAACCTGCGTGCCTTCGCGGTCGGAAATGATGACGTGATAGTTCAGGCCGCCGGTATTGCGGATGAGCTTCAGGTCGGGCGAACTCTCGATGATCGCCGACTGTGGGTTGGCGAGCCAGTTGCCGGCGTCGATCTGCCCGGTCTTCAGCGCGTTGAGCCGTGCCGTGTCGTCCGGGATTTCCCAAACCTCGTAGCGGGCAAGACCAATCTTGTCCTTTTCCCAGTAGGTCGGGTTCGGCGTATAGACCTGCACTTCGCCTTCGCGCGACTCTTCCGTGCTGTGGACGTAGGGGCCGGTGCCGATCGGATTGCGGTCGATGGTCGGATCGGCCATCGCTTCCGGCGCGAGCATCATGCCACCGGTGTAGCACAGGCTGTCGATGATGGCAGGATCCGGCTCCTTCAGCTTGATTGTGAAGGCGTATTCGTCGTTCGCCTCGGCGCTTTCGACGGTTTTTAGGCCCTCGATGATCGCCAGCTTGACGCCGCGATTGATGTTGGCGGCCGCGACTTCGGCGTTCAGCGCTTCGCCGTTACTGAACTCAATGCCTTCGCGCAGTGTGATCTTCACGCTGAGGCCGTCGATCTCGTAGCCCGTAGCCAGGAGCGGCACGGCCTTGCCGTCCGAAGACTTCTCGAACAGCGATTCATAGACCGGCCGCAGATAGGGAACGCCGCTGCCGCTCTGTTGCTGCGGGTCCATGGTGATGAGCTTCACCTGCTCGGCATATTTGAAAGTGCCGGATGGTTCGGCGTGTGCCATCGTTACGCCGATGCTCATTGCGGCGCCCGCCGCAAGTGAGACAAACAGCCTTCTCGTAATCGAGTTCATTTGCATTCCTCCCTGTTGACCGTCGGAACGTCCAAAGTCTGTCCCCACCGGTAGCCCGTCATGTCGCATTGACCCGGCGGGGCGAGGCCACCGCCGCGCCGGAATTCAAGAGATCGGTATCCGCGCCCAGCCGCGGCGCGGCAGGCAGCGCCGGCGCGCCAAGGTCGCCCCACCGGAATGCCGGTCCAAGCGCCACCGGCTCGCCCTCGACGCCGATGCCCGGTGTCTGCGGATAGAGCTTGGTCAGATACTCGCCGAGGTCGCGTACCTTCGAAGACGGCACGCCATTCTCGTTGAGCGCGGTCTCGAGCGCGTCGGCGCTCATCGCCGCAAACGCGCTGGCGAGTTCACTCCGCAAATCGTCGGTCGCCGCATTCGCAAGAAACGCGCCGTCGCCAAGGCCGTCCGGCACGTGTGGCGGTTTGGCGAGCTCGGGCCTTCCGAGCTTGCGGCAAAGCGTCCTGAATTGGCCCATCGTGTTGGCGGCGACCGATATGTGGCCGTCGGCGGTCGCAAAGGTCTCGGCGCCGGGGCTGCCGACGAAACCGCGATTACCGACCCTTTCAGGGGCCTTGCCGGTGGCGAGCGTGTTGGCCGTCGGGCCGGACATCAGCGCCAGCGCGCAGTCCACCATTGAGACGTCCAATGTGATCGGAGCCTTGTCACCGCGCAACCGGCGAACGATAGCGGCCATGATCCCTTCGGCCGCACTCATCCCGGTCGCGATGTCGATGACAGGAAAGCCGACCTTGACCGGAGCCTCGCCAGCGCTGGCGCCCTGCAGCGCCATCATGCCGGTAGCGGCCTGGATTACGTGGTCGTATGCGCCGCGCGTGCTGTTCGGGCCGCCACGCCCCCATCCCGATATCGAGCAGTAGATGATATCAGGCCGGATCGCCGTGATATCGTCCGCGCCGAGGCCGAAACGCTTGGCGACCCCCGGTCTGAAGTTCTCAACGAACACGTCGCAGGAGGCGACAAGCCGCAGGATAGCCTCGCGCCCCTCGTCGGTCCCGAGGTCCACGACGACCGATTTCTTGCCTGCGTTGAGCGCGCGGAAACCGGGCGGCAGGCCGTCGAATTCCGGCTGCATGTCCAGCGCTCTCATCGGATCGCCGCCGCCTGGCCGCTCGATCTTGATCACCTCCGCGCCGAGGCAGCGCAGGTGATGCGTGGCGCACGGGCCGGCAAGGACATGGGTCAGGTCGAGCACTCGAAACCCGTCGAGCGGTAGCATGTGGTTCTCCTGTCGTCGGGCGTCGTGGGTGCGTCGTCCGGGCCTGCGGATGCACAGGCAATAGCTCCTCCAGATCCACAGGCTTGACCATAGGGATGGAGGTGATGTTACTGGTAGTTATATTTTCTAAGATCAGTGTTTTGATTTGCTGAAAGCAAGTTGGGGGAGATGGGATGGACCTGAGGCAAATCCGCTACTTCGTCGCTGCCTGCGAGGAAGGCTCGTTGAGTGCCGCCGCCGTGAGGCTTAACTGCACGGCATCGGGCGTCAGCCAGCAGATGAGCGCGCTGGAAGGCCGCCTGCGGACCGGCCTTTTCGAGCGCACGCGGCGGGGCGTGAACCCGACCGCCGCCGGCTGGCGGCTCTATGATCGCTGCCTGGCGGTGTTGAAAGCCGTCTCCGAGGCGGAGATGGAGATCGAGGACTTTTCGTCGGGCCTGAGCGGGTCGGTATCGGCCGGGTTCGCGCCGGGTCTCGCCAAAGCCGTTCTTCCGGCAGCACTCGCCCGCTTCGTACGCGAATTTCCCCGCATCGACATCGATATCGCGAGCGGCACCGCCGACGCACTGGTTGCAGAGGCCTCCAGCGGTGCGCTGGACTTCTATGTCGGGCAGTTCGTGACACCGCAGCTCGGCCTGACCGCAACCGCGATCGGCAAGTTTCCCGTCGCGCTGGTCTCCGGTTCGCGCCGCGGCCTGATGCCCATGAAGCCCGTCCGCCTGAATGAGATCGCCCCGCTCAGGCTCTCGATCCCCTCCGCCAACAACAGCATGCGGCCAAAGATCGACGCCGCGATCCGCAACGGCGAGATCACCGTCGAGCGCACGATTTCGATCGCCAGCCTGTCGACAGGTCTGGAGTTTCTCAGCCTCACCGACTGGTCGACCATCCTGCCATTCTGGATTTGCCTGAAGGAGCTCTCCAACGAGCGCGTGACAGTCAATCCAATCATCGAGCCGGTGCTGGATGTCGAACTGGCCCTCATCCACCCGACGCAACGGCCGCTTTCGCGCGCGTCGCGGCAGCTTCACGACTATTTTCGCGAGGAGCTTCAGCGCAGCGGCGACGAATGGAAGCGGATGGTCTCATAGGCTTCTGCCTTTAGATATCCTGATAGAACGATTTAGAAGAAATAAGTTTTCCTGATCCCTTGGCGAACCTACGCTCCCGAGTGGAGGAGTGCGGCCTCGAGCCGCTGGATTGTTGCGCGAGCCTGCTCGCGAAAGCTGGGAGGAAGACATGACCACCGACACAGTCGAAGACAATGGCATTTCACGCCGCAAGTTCAGCCGCAGAGCCTTCGGCGGTCTGACGCTGGCCACCGTTGCTGGCGCGCAGTTGGCAAGCACGCCTGCGGCAGCAGCCGAAATCGAACTCAAGATGCAGTTCGCGTCACCCGACGGCACACCCTGGAACGACCTTGACCGTCGCTTCGCCAAACAGCTCGAAGGGATCACTGGCGGCCGCGCCGAAGTGGCATTCTTCCCGCCGAATTCGGTGACCCCGTTCAAGGACTGGCTGCAGTCCACCGGCGCCGGTCTGCTCGACATCGGCTTCGTCTGGCATCCGGTACTGCCGGGCAAGTTCCCGCAGATGGAACTTTTCAGCCTGCCCGGCCTGTCGAAGAACCAGACACTCGCCACCATCGTTTACTGGCGTCTACGCGACCAGTTCCCTGAAATGGGCAACCTCTTCAGCGATGCCGACAACGTGGTGGACGTCGCCACCTTCGTGGCCATGGGCTCACATCTCCACACGACCGAGCCGGTTCGCACGCTCGCCGATGTGAAGGGCAAGGTCTACGCTGCGCAGGATTCGGCCGGTGTCGGCGTGCTCGAGGAACTCGGCGCCAGCGCAAGCGTGATGGTCGGACCCGACGCGTATCTGGCGTTGCAGCGCGGCGCGGTCGATGGCGTCCTGTGCGCTTGGGGCTGGGTCAACAACTTTAAGCTGAACGAGGTGACCACCTACCACACGCTGCTCAACCTCAATCCGGGCAGCTACTCCACGGTGATGAACAAGGACACCTGGAACAATCTGACTCCGGAAGAGCAGGCGCACATCGTCGATCTGCGGCCAGTGTACTTCTTCTACAACACCACCGATGGCGCCGCCGCCGCGATGTCGAGCATCCCGCCGGAGAACCTGTTCACGCTTTCTGCAGCGGAATCCGACACGCTGGCCGGCCAGATGCAGCCCTTCTGGGACGAGTGGGTACAAAAGGCGGATGCGGCCGGACTGCCGGGTCAGGAGATCCTAGACGAAGCCGTGCGGCTGATGAAGCTCTACGATCAGAACTAAGGATGGCTCGCCGGCGAGCGCATCGACCTGCCATAACCTCCCGGGCCGTGCCGGCAACGATCCGCCGGCACGGTCAGACCATTCGTGCGTGAAGGACAGCAATTGGAGCAGGCGGTTGAATCCGGCGACAGAGATCACGGCGTATCCGCCGGTCTCGAACGGTTCGCGCAGGCGCTTCATCACCTGATCGCCCTGCCCAGCCGCGCATCGATCTATATCGGCGCGGCGGCCCTCGTTGCGATGATGCTGCTCACCGTCTCCGACGTCACCCTTCGCAACCTGTTTTCGCTGGTCGTGCCGGGCGGCATGGAAATCACTGGGCTGCTGATGATCATGGTCGCGCTTTCCACGCTGGCAGCGGTGGAGACCGAGGGTGGGAACATTAGAGTCGATCTGCTGTTGCGGTTGATGCCCGAATGGCTGCGCGCGCCGACGGCGGCCGGCGGTCTGCTTCTGACGCTGGCGACCGTGATCGTCACCTGCTACCAGATATTCGAGCAGGCGCGCTACCTCAGGGACAACGCCATCGTCACCGGCGTCACCGGCCTGTCGGAATGGCCCTTCGTCGCCGGCGCAACGGTCTTCATTATCCTGTTCGCGCTGGCGCTCCTGGCGAGTCTCGCCTCCGCTCTCGCCGTAGCGACCAAGGAGATTGACGGCCGGTCGATCGCAGTTCTACTGACTTGGGTTGCTGCTGTAGCCCTTATCCTGCTTCTCGCGCTGTTTCCTGAATACGCACCGTACGAACTGCCGCGCGGCGCGCGCGGCCTTTTTGCCATCAGCCTGTGCTTCATCCTGATCTTTCTCGGCGTGCATATCGCGGCGGCGATGGCCGTGACTTCGCTAGTCGGCATCAGCATCCTGATTAGTTCCACGGCGAGCCTGACCAGTCTCGGCACGACCACAATCGATGTCGTCAGCGACCAGACATGGAGCGTCGTCCCGCTATTCACCTGGATGGGGCTGATTGTCGTCGCGTCGGGCTTCGCGGAAGACCTCTACCGCTCTGCCTATCGCTGGATCGGCCATCTGCCGGGCGGGCTGGCATCGGCCAGCACGGTCGCCTGCGCAGGCCTGTCGTCCATCGTCGGCGACACATTATCGGGCGTCTATTCGATGGGATCCATCGCGCTGCCGCAGATGCGCAAGTACAACTACGACATGAAGCTCGCCACCGCCTCCATTGCGTGCGCGGCGACAATCGGCGTGATGATCCCGCCGAGCCTTGCCTTCATTGTCTACGGCATGATCACCGAGGTCTCGATCGGCAAGCTGTTCATGGCCGGTGTCCTGCCGGGCATCCTGTTCACCTTCATTCTCGTCGGCCTGATTACAATCCGCGCCAGAATGGCCCCTGAGCTCGCGCCGCGTGGCGAGGTCAGTACCTGGAACCAGCGGCTCTCCTCAAGCGCGAAGGTGTGGCCCATCGTCGTTCTGATGCTGCTCGTACTCGGCGGCATTTATACCGGCGCCGTGACCCCCAACGAGGCCGGCGGCATCGGCGTTTTCGGAGCGCTGGTGATATCCTCGCTCACGCGTCGCCTCACCTGGGCGACGCTGTGGCATTCGATCGAGCGGGCGCTGCTGCTTTCAGCAGCCATCATCATCATCTTCATGTTCGCGACCGCATTCAGCAGGTTCATCGCGATCAGCGGCCTGACCCAGCAGCTGGCCGATGTGATCATCGGACTGCAGCTCGGAAAATATCAGCTGATTGCCGCGATCCTGCTGTTCTACGTGTTCATCGGCATGTTCATGAACGCCCTGCCGGCACTGGTGCTGACCGTGCCGCTGTTCTACCCCGTCGCGATGAGCGCCGGCTTCGATCCCGTCTGGTTCGGTGTCGTTGTGGTTATCATGGTCGAGCTTGGCGTGGTCACGCCGCCGATCGGCGTCAACGTCTTCGCCATCGCCGCCATTGCCAAGGACGTCCCGATGTACGACGTATTCCGCGGCGTTCTACCTTTCTGGTTCGCCTTCCTGATCCTGGTCATTCTCATCGTGGTCTTCCCGCAGATCAGCCTGTTCCTGCCGTCGCTGATGTGAAAGAATAGCCTATTCGAACGGAGGCCGTGATATCTTGGACGCCGTAGGCTGTGCCCTGCCAGCGCAGGCCGTAGTGTACGGCATCGCCTACGCATCCAGAAGCACACGCGCTTCCATCGCGGCGGCAACGAATGCCCGGCGCGCATAGCGCTGTGCCCCCGATCGGGCAACGCAAGCTGAACCGTCTGTTATGCCGTCTGGCCTCCCAATTCCGCACGAGCTAAGCCGGCAAAAGGCGGTTAGTCCGGTGACCCCCTCTCCGCCATCGTCCCAAACGGGATGTTCAGCTAAACATTTGTAAACGCGGAGCAATCGGGCGGCTGTGGCCCGATTTCCGCAGCTTTCTCAGCCACTTTCGAACCCGACTGACTGCGATGTTTGTCCAAAGGCCGGAAGCCTGCGGACTTGACGATGCTGCCGCACCGTCTGTCCGATCGTCTGTCGTGGCTGATATGTTCGTCCAATCCTCGACCAGGATTCCTGGATGGACTGTGCGGCCATCGCACGCAATGGTCCGGGGACGCTATTGCCATAGCCGGAGGAGGCAGTCGACCATGGCCCGCAAGCGCACCCTGACAGCACGGGAGGTCGAGGCGCTGCGCGATGTCGGTATGCACTGGGTCTCAGACAATCTCTATTTTGCATCTTAGTCTTAAGGTTCCCTTCACCATGCCGGAACGGTCGTCGGATCCTTAACTGTCACTGCACAGGGGACAGGTTATGTAGGGTTCGGAGACGTTCCCGGAGAAAACCAGTGACTTCCCTACACGAACCGGAGCAGGTCGCGACAAGCGCCACTACGCAAGAACCGATCGGACATGTGCTTTCCTGTCGCGGTTCCGAGGCGAGAATCGGGCTGACCGGTGGGGCGCGGGTTGGAGAGCAGCGTGCGACCGTTGGAAAGTTCATCGCCATCCGTTCCGGCGAAACCATGCTTCTGGGTATGATCGAGGAAGTCTCGGCAATGCCCAGCGAGGAGAGGGCTGGGCCGGACAGGCGAGCCATCGCACTGGTCGACCTGATGGGCGAGATCACCCGTGAACCGGGCGGGTCGCACTTCCGCCGCGGCGTGCGCGAATATCCGGCGATCGGCGACGAGGCTTTCGTGATCTGCCGCGAAGATCTGGAGCTCGTCTATTCCGCGACGGGCGAGCATACGGCCACGATCGGCAACCTTCAGCAGGACCCCGCGATTTCCGCCGTCATTGACGTCGACGGGCTGCTTGCAAAACATTTTGCGGTGGTCGGATCGACCGGTGTCGGCAAATCGAGTGGCGTTGCAGTAATCCTGAGCGAAGTGATGCGCGCGCGGCCTGACGTCCACATCCTGCTCCTCGACGTCCACAACGAATACGGACACTCGTTCGGGGAGATGGGCCGCATCGTAGGCTCGCACAATCTGAAGCTTCCCTTTTGGCTATTCAACTTCGAGGAGATGATCGACGTCATCTATGCTGGCCGGCCGGCCATTCCAGAAGAAGTAGAAATTCTCGCCGAACTGATCCCGATGGCCAAGGCGGCCTATTTGTCGATGAAAAGTTCCGGAGAGCGCTCGCTTCTGCCGCGCAAAGGGTCACGTCATACGGGTTTTACCAGCGACACGCCGTCCCCCTATTTGATCCAGGATCTGCTCACGCTGATCGATGAACGCATGGGCAAGCTTGAGAACCGCTCTACTCGGATGCTCCATCATCGCCTGATGATGCGCATCGAGGGTCTGATGAACGATCCGCGATATTCCTTCATGTTCGAAAACGCGAATGTCGGTGGCGACACGATGGCGCTCGTGCTGGATCAACTCTTCCAGCTCGAATCCGATGCGTCCGGCATAACGATCCTAAAGCTCGCGAGTTTGCCCGGTGAAATGCTCGACGCCATGGTCTGCGTGGTCTGTCGGCTGGCATTCGAGTTAGGATTATGGAGCGACGGCGCAGCACCCGTACTAATCGCGTGCGAGGAAGCCCATCGATATGCGGCTGCGGACCATTCGCTGGGATTCGCTCCCGCGCGGCGCGCCCTGTCGCGCATTGCCAAGGAAGGGCGCAAATATGGCGTCCATCTCGGCCTCGTCACGCAGCGGCCGGCCGAACTCGACCCGACCATCATCTCGCAATGCAGCACCCTGTTCGTGATGCGGATGGCCAACGAGGAGGATCAGGCACTGCTGAGATCAGCCGTATCTGACGCTGCCGCAAACCTGCTTTCCTACGTGCCATCGCTCGGAACCGGCGAAGTAGTGGGCATGGGCGAAGGTATGCCCCTCCCGACACGGTTCGTCTTTCGCAAGCTGCCAGCGAACCTGGTGCCGAGAAGCGAGGCGGCAGGGCAGGGAGGCGAGGACGTACACAAACTTTCCCGCGACAAAGTGGTGCAGCTGGCAATCGAGCGCTGGCGGCAGGCAACGACGAACCTGTCAGGCCATGATGAAAATCTCCCGCGCCGGGAGCCGACTGGAAAACCCATCGCGCTCGATCATGACGCGATTGCGCGTGGGCTGAACCGTACCGTCGGCGCACCGGATGCCGCCGAACCACGGAGTGTCCCGCTCGATCCTAGCCGTTATTCAATTCTAAAGCGGTGAACGGATCTATGAAGCCGCTGCCGGACCTCGCGCCAGGATCGCGCATCGCAACGGAGCAACTGCCAGGCGGTCAAGCGTCGCAGCTGGAGCGCATTCTTGCGGCGGCACCAATTGGAATAGACATTCGCGGCCCAGACGGTGAGGAAATCTTCCAGTCGACTGCCGAAACAGGCGCCCTCGCGCAGGCCCGCAACTTTGAGGTCGAGGTGAATGGGAGGCCATATTCACTCGCGCTGACCCTGGACGATTGCGAGCGGCAGAAACGCGAGCAGGAGCTGATCCGACGCGCGTATTTTGACGATCTCACCAACGTTCCCAACCGCAATTTGTTCGAGCGCAGCGTAAGTGCGTTGATTGAGGCCGATCCCGACAACTTTGCGCTCGCACTGATCGATATCGACGGCTTTAAACAGGTCAACGACTATTACGGCCACGCCGCAGGCGATCAGTTGCTTGCCAGGATTGCGGAACGGCTGAGCACGAGGCTAAGGCCATCCGACATGCTCGCGCGATTGAGCGGTGACGAATTCGTCCTTCTGATTTCGCCTGTTGCCGTCCGGGAAGAGTTGAAACGCGACCTCACCTCGATCGGCGAGAGACTGAAGGAGCCTTTCCTCATCGACGGCTATGAGATCTGCACCTCAGCTTCGATCGGGGTCAGTGTTTTTCCGGCGGACGGCTCCACCTATGAGGAGTTGCGCAGCAATGCCGATCGCGCAATGTACCACGGCAAGACGCGAGCCAAGGGGACGGTTCGCTTTTTCGAGGGCGCAATTCGCCATGCGGCGGACGAACGAAGCCGCATGGAGCAGCGCCTCAGACTCGCCGTACGCGACAAGCGCGTATGCTGCGCATATCAGCCGAAGGTGGCACTTCGATCCGGAAAAGTCGTCGGCATTGAGGTGCTGATGCGCTGGCGCGATGAGGACGGTCTTATTCAACCGCCCGGCGAATTCATCGGGCTTGCCGTCGAGCTGGGGCTGATCGACGATCTCACCCATTTTATCCTTGCCGAGACCGTCGCTTCGATAGACCTGATCAACGATACGTTTGGTCCGCAGTCGACGATCAGTATCAATGTCGCAGCAAGACAGGCGGGAGACGAGCGTTTCATGCGCTCCTTCGCCGACGCGCTCTCGGCCACAGGTTTCGCCAACCGGATCACCGTCGAGATCACGGAGGAAGGCTTCCTTGCGAGCAGCGAATTCCAGAACCGCATCGCCCCGATGTTGCGCGAAATAGGAACGAAAATCTCGATCGACGATTTCGGGGTCGGATTCTCGTCACTATCGGCCCTTGCCGAGATCACAGCGGACGAACTTAAGATTGACCGCTCATTTGTCACAAACATCCATGCCCGTCCCCGCACCCAGAGTGTACTCAAGGCTATCGAGACGCTCGGGCATTCCCTTGGGATGAGCATCGTGGTTGAGGGCGTCGAGCGTTTCGAAGAACTCACCTATCTCCAGGCAGCCACGCGCATCGACATCGCACAGGGTTACTATTTCGCCAAACCTATGGTTTTCGAGACACATGCGCCCAACAGCGCCTTTTTCGACTTCACTCGTCCATCACTGCCCATCCGCGACGAGGAGGCCGCGCGCCGACTCTCCATTCGGCGATGACAAGTGTCTGGTCTCTGCACGCCCTATTGACTTGGAGAGGATGTGGGCGGAACGGAACGGTACTCGGGCCATTCACAAGATCAGCGCGGCGGCAGCATGAAGCCGTCGAAGAATTCCGCGAGTTCGTCGCAAGCGTCGAGCGGGAGGACATGGGCGACGTACTGGTCCGGCCTGACGACGACCATGCAGCCGCGGTCGCGATCAATGCCGCGCAGGTCGAAAATATCGTTGCCGCCCGCGAGATCGGGGCAGAACATCTTCTCATAGTCGCGCAGTCCGTAACGGCCTTTCGGCGGCAGCAGGAAGGCTGGCATCGCGCCGATATCGAGTTCGCGGTGGCCCTGCTGGAAGATTGCCTGGACGTCGATCACGGAGTCGATGTCGGCGCCTTCGGGCGTGTATTTTCGGACGGGCGATTGCGCCGACCCGGCGAGGAAATCGCACAAATGGCGGATGCCGGAGGACGGGCCGGCCGGGTCTTGTGCGCCGGCAAAGGCAAACAGCCGCCAGCGGCCGTCCGCTATGACCGTGTGGCCCAGATGCGCAGGCCTGGCGTCGGCTAGCCGGATGACGGGGGCGGAATGAAAACGCATGCCGATCGTCAGCCCTCCGGCAAGGTGCTGGTGCGTCGCATCACCGGTGAGGATCGACGGCCTGTAACGCGTCGCCGTGCCCGCCGTGTATCGCCCGTGGCGGACGAAATAGGTCTGGACCGCGGCGGGTTCGACGCCGCCGGGATTGCGCTCGGATTTGAGCGGCGCGCTCAGCATCCTGGCCCATTCTCGGTCGAAGTCGATCAGTTCGCGGGCAACCGCATGGCGTTCGGCTGAATAAGTCTGGAGCAGTTCGGGCGGGCTTCGACCCCGGAGGACCGCGGCCAGCTTCCAGCCAAGATTGAACGTGTCTTGCATCGAGACGTTCATGCCCTGCCCGGCCTTGGGGCTGTGGGTGTGGCAGGCGTCGCCGGCAATGAAAACGCGCGGCAGGCGCGTCCCGACCTCGGCCTCCGGTACGTCGTCGAACCGGTCGCACAGCCGCTGGCCGATCTCGTAGACCGACCACCACGCGACCTCCTTCAAATCCAGCGTGTAGGGACGCAGAATACGCCCTGCCGCAGCGATCAGATAGTCGACGGTGATGTTGCGGTTGGCCACGCGCTCGTCGCTGTCGAGCATGTCGAGTTCGACATAGATGCGCGCCAGATAGCCGCCCTCGCGGGGAATGAGCACGATGCTGCCCTCGCCGGCCGACTGAATCAGCGCCTTCAGGCGGATATCGGGGAAGTCGGTGAGAGCCAGCACGTCCATGACGCCCCAGGCCTGATTGGCGGAATCGCCGCGCAGCTCGCGGCCCAGCGCCTTGCGGACCGCGCTGCGGGCGCCGTCGCAGCCGACGACGTAGCGCGCCTTGACGGTCTCCACCTCGCCTTGATGCTGCGGATCGAGCCGCTCAAGCTTTACGGTGACGGGGTAAGCCGGTGCGCCGCCGCCCGGCGGATTTTCAGGATCGATGGTCAGGTCGATGAAGCGGCGCGCATAATCCGGCGCCAGCAGGCCCGGCGATCTGCGCATCACATCGAGATAGAAGTCGTGCACGCGGGCCTGGTTGAGGATCACATGCGGGAACTCGGAGAGCCCCTCCTCGACATCCTGAACCCTGCCGCTGCGGGCGATGTGTTGCGGCTGCGCTTCGTCCGGCTTCCAGAACGAGGTTTCGTTGACCCAGTAGGCCTCCCTCAGCACGCGCTCGCTGAAGCCGAAGGCGTGGAACATCTCCATCGTGCGGCAGGCGACACCGTCGGCCTGGCCAAGCTCAAGCGGGCCGGGTTTCTGATCGACGATCCGGGTGCTGATGTCGGGAAAGGCCGCGAGCTGGGCTGCGAGCGTCAGCCCGGCGGGGCCGCAACCAACGATCAGGACATCGACTTCGCTGGCCGGAATTGCCGGACCGGCCGAATTTGCGGGCCGGCGGGCGATTGTGGGATCGCCGGGCCTGAATCCGTCGAGATGGAACTGCATCGGACGGATCCTCCTCCCGCCGCATCATGAGCGTGGCGCAAGCTCGCGTCTGGTGATTTCCCGCAACACCGTGTCGAGGAGCCGTCGCACTTCCGCTTCAGCCGCCTCGCGACTGGCGCCCAGCGCAATCGATAGCCGCATCAATCGCTTTGCCATTGCCCGCCAATAGATGGAAGCATGCCGGCCGTTCTTTTTTCCAAGAACGATTGCGATGCTTCGCACCAGTTCCGACCGCTCATGGAGCGGGACGTGTCCGTTGCCCATATTTTCCAACCCCCAAGCCTTGTTCGGTGCGTAGGCTGGAATGGTTAACGGCCCGTTAGCGAATGCCCTCCGGCGCGGGCCGCGCCGTTTCGCCTGTGGACGGCGCTTCGAGGGGCTCAGCTACGTCCGTCCTCCAGGATCATCGCGGCGCCCTTCTCGGCGATCATGATCGTCGGCGAATTGGTGTTGCCCGACGTGATCGCCGGCATCACCGAAGCGTCGACGACGCGCAGCCCGTTCACACCGCGCACGCGCAGCCGCTCGTCGAGCACAGCGTTCATGTCGCCGTCCGCGCCCATCCGGGCCGTGCCGACCGGGTGGAAGATGGTGGTGCCGAGATCGCCAGCCGCGACCAGCATCTCCTCCTCGGACGCCACGTGGGCGCCGGGCTTGTATTCCTCCGGGGCGTATGCGGCCATCGCCGGCTGCGAGACGATGCGGCGGGCCCATCTGAGCGAGTCCACAGCGATGCGCCTGTCTTCCTCCGTCGAGAGATAGTTGGGGCGGATGTCCGGCGCGGCTTCCGCGTCCGGTCCCGACAGGTGGACCGCGCCACGGCTGGTGGGGCGGAGATTGCAGACGCTGGCGGTGAAGGCGTCAAAGCCGTGCAGCCCGTCTCCCCAATTGTCGAGCGACAGCGGCTGGAAATGGAATTCCAGATTGGCGGTCTCGAACTCGGGCGAGGAGCGCACGAAGGCTCCCATCTGCGAGGGCGCCATGGTCAGGGGCCCGCGCCGGCGCAGCGCGTAGTTGACGCCCATCATGGCGCGGCGGAAGAGGTTAGCGTAGTCGCCGTTGAGCGTGCGGATGCCGGTGACCTTGTAGACCGGGCGGACCTGCAGATGGTCCTGCAGGTTTGCTCCCACGCCCGGCAGTTCGACCAGCGGTTCGATGCCGTTCTTCTTCAGGATTTCGGGATCGCCGATGCCGGAGCGCTCCAGGATCGGCGGCGAGGCGACGGCGCCGGCCGACAGGATGACCTCACCGCGCGCCCTGGCATGATGCGTTTCGCCGCCCTGCCGGTAGACAACGCCGGCCGCGCGGCCATCCGCGATCTCGACCCGGTCGATCAACGCGCCGGTGACGACCTTTAGGTTGGGCCGCGACAGCGCCGGCTTGAGGAAACCGCGCGCCGCAGACCAGCGCCGGCCGCGCCGCTGGTTGACCTGGAAATAGGACGAGCCGGAATTGTCGCCCGCGTTGAAGTCGTCGATCTTTTCGATGCCGGCCTGCTCGGCGGCGTCGCGCAGCCGGTCGAGGATTTCCCAGCGGATGCGCGGATGCTCCACCCGCCATTCTCCGCCGGAACGGTGGAACGCGTTTGGCGGGTTCTCGTGGTCCTCGTGCTTGAGGAAGTAAGGCAGGACATCGTCCCAGCCCCAGCCGTTGAGGCCCATCTGGCGCCAGCCATCATAGTCGCGCGCCTGGCCGCGCATGTAGATCATGGCGTTGATGGCCGACGAACCACCCAGCACCTTGCCGCGCGGATAGGCCAGCGCGCGGCCGTTCAGCCCCGGCTCCGCAGCCGTTCTGAACAGCCAGTCGGCGCGCGGATTGCCGATGGCGAAGAGATAGCCGACGGGGATGTGGAACCATATCCAGTTGTCGCGCCCGCCGCCCTCGAGCAGGAGCACGCGGTTTTTCGGATCGGCGGACAGCCGGTTGGCGAGCACGCAACCTGCCGAACCCGCGCCGCAGACAATGTAATCGAAAATCCCGTCGGTCTGCGGCATGGTCCTCCCCGTGACGCTCGGGGGAGAAAGTCGCACAGGTTCGGCGGGTGAGGAAGGGCGGCGGACCGACACACACCACTGAACCGTCATGCATCAAAAAGAAAGGCCGCGCCCTGAAGGCGCGGCGAGGTGCATGGGAGTTCAACAGTCGCTGCCGGGAATGTTCGCCCGGCTGGCGATCAGGCCGCTGTCTTCTTCGTGCGCCAGCTATCGGCGTAGCTTTCTCGGGCGTCGCGCGAATAGGGCACGGCTGAGACCTTGACCCTGATCTCGACCTGTCGCGAAGGCTCGACGGTGGTCTTTTCCGAGCCGCCGTCGGGCTCGCCCCATATCAGGGTCAGCACGTCGCCTTCCTGGATGTCGGGATCGACTGCGCCGAGCGAGAGCATGCGGCGTTCGTTGTAGCTGTAGCCGGCAAACATGGAGAGGCCGACCATCTTGCCGTCCTTCATGATCATGTCGTAGCTCGACGACGCGTAGTTGGAGAGCGGCAGGTCCATGAACTTCGCGTTCCGGCCTTCCTCGAACATGGTCGCGAAGGCGGCGACAACGTCCTCAGGGTTCCACTCGAAGGTGACTTTGCGGCGGTGCGGCTTGTCGGCCATCTTCTCAAGGGCATCGCGGCCGATGAAGTCATGGTCGAACTTCACGTAGATGCCGTAACCCAAATCCCAGGGCGTCAGATAATAGTCCTCGATGTTGTCGGAGATATAGGAGCCGCCGATGGCGCCCGACGCCTCATAGCTCTTGTCGGTCAGCCATTCGCGGTAACCCTTCATGGACTCGCCGGTGTAGATCGCCGGCAGCGGCGAGGGAATCCACCCCGATTCCAGCGTGTTGGTCGCGTAGGCGCGGCTGCCGACTGGGACCAGCCTGTGATCGGCTCCGGCTTCCATGATGGCGTCGCGGATCAGGTCGTAATCCTCGTAGGGGCCGTAGAGTTCGAGGCCGGGAACGCCGGCCATGCCGTGACGCAGCGCGCGGACCTTCTTTCCGGCGACGTTGATCCAGTCCATGTTGAAGAACTTGACGTCCGGCACCGGGCCGCCATTCAGCTTCTCGAGGATGGCCGGCGCGTTCGGACCCTGGACCTGGAAGCGGTAGTGCCGGCGCACGACCGGCTTGCCGCCCGGACGCGGGGGCGAGCGCGGATCTTCGGTCAGCTTGACGTCATAATCGCCGGTTTCGGCGTGGTATTGCACCCAGCTCACCGTCGGCGCGCGGCCGACCAGATTGAACTCGGTCTCGCTCTCGCGGAACATGATGACGTCGCCGATGACGTAGCCTTCCGGCGTGACGGGGACGAAGTGCTTGGCCTTGCCGGGGGTGAAGTTCTTGAACGAGTTGATGGCGAGGTGGCTGAGCAGCTTTTCGGCGTCCGGCCCCTCGAGCTTCAGCTCGGCCATGTGGTGCGACTGGTCGAACAGCACCGCGCTCTCGCGCCAGGCGCGCTGCTCGTCACGCCAGTTGGTGAATTCCGGCGCCACGACCGGATAGACATAGGCGCCGATCTTCGAATTGCGCAGCATGCGAACCGTGTTGCCTGCCTGCTTCAATTTCTGTTGGAGGTTCATAGACGGGTCTCCCTGATGCGAACCGCACGGTCCGGCTGTGTTGTTCGTTTCGAGCGTGACTGACCTCAGGCCGTTGCGCCGGAGGAACTGCCGGCGGACAGCGCACGGCGGCCTTCGGCCCAGCGTATCGAGGCGGCGGGGTCGCCGAAGGTGAAGAAGTGGACCCCTGATATGCCCAGGCCGGGCTCTGTGACGTTCGCGGCGGCAACGTCCCCCAGGAGCATATCCGGCGTTTCGCCGGACATGATGTTGCGCGCCAGATCGCCGCGCTCGCGCAGGGCGCGCAGCGAGGCGCCGACGCCGCAGCGCAGGGCGTATTTTATCAGCTTGGTGCGTTCGGCGGGACCCGCAACGCCGACGCGAAGCGGGGTGTCGATGCCCAGCGAACGCAACATGCGGGCGAAACGCACGACAGCGTCGGAATCAAACAGAAACTGGCTGACGAGCGTGGGTTCGAGACCTGCCTCGCGGGCCGCGGTAAGCTTCTCGCCGAGCGCCCGGGCAAGCGCGTGGTCGGGAATACGGGGGTGGCCCTCGGGATAGCAGGCGATGCGGACGCGCTCGACACCGTTGTTCTGGAACACACCGGTCTCGATCAGCTGGAGAGCGGCATCGAACGGACCGGCAGCGGTGTCGCGGTCGCCACCAAGCGCCAGAACGCGGGAGACGCCGGCTTCACCGGCCAGCCGCGCCATCATGTCCTCCAGATCGCCCTGACCCGCGATGTTGCGGGCAACGATGTGCGGCACCGGCTCGAGACCGGCCTCGCGCAGGCGCGACGCAGCCTTCACCAGTACGTCGGCGCCTTCCTTGGGCAGATTGGCGACGAACACCTCGGTGCCGGGTGCAAGCAGGTCGGCGGCCGCGTCGATGGAATCGACGTCACGCGAGGTGATCTCGACGGAGTATTCCTCCAGCAGGCCGGCGACAGCGTCCGACTGCGCCACAATGCCGTGTATCCGCTTCATTCCGCGACCTCCCAATCAGCGGCGCTTGCCGCAACCGCGGCAACGCATCAAGCACCTGTATACAATATGTCGACGATGTCGGAAATGTCAAGACAACCCAGCACAGATGGAACTGCCATCCCGACCGTTCTCACCTATCGCACCGCAAGAGAGCAGATTAATGTTTTTTTCCAATGTATTAAGTCCAGTTGACTCCTGGCGAAGGGCGTATTCATGACGGTCGCTCCTGATTCTGGCACAGGAGCGATCGCTGCCCATTCGTCCATCGCGCGGCAATTTTCTGTATACAGCTTGGCATCTCCGCCCCGGCAATTCGGCGGCGCGCTTGCCGCATCAGTAAACTGCCGGCGAGACCGCCGAAGCGGAAAGGTTCGGCCGCCAGAGCAGGTCCAGAGACCGCCAAATACAGACTTGCGTACACGGAGTTCTGACCGGAAGCGGACAATTTCGGGCGTGACAGCAAGAACGCCTTAAGCCTATTCTTTCACCGGGGTGAAATCATTGCCGATTAGCATTACCGGCACTTGGTTTCGCGGGTAAGAATGAGGGGGTTGTTCCATGAAATCCGTTATTGCCGCGGCGGGCCTTGCGCTCGCCATGTCTTTTGCCGCGCCGGTGGCCGCTTCGGCCGCCAGCATCGTCGCTAGGGTTGACATTTCCAGCCAGACCATGACAGTGCTGCAGCACGGCAGGGTGAAATACCGCTGGAGGGTCTCGACGGCGCGGGCCGGCAAGGTCACGCCCACCGGACAATGGACAGCGAAGTGGCTGTCGAAGAACCATCGCTCCAGCCGCTATAACGGCGCGCCGATGCCCTATTCGATCTTCTACAACGGCAATTTCGCGGTCCACGGCACCAATCACGTGAGCCGGCTCGGCCGTCCCGCTTCGGCTGGCTGCGTGCGCCTCGACGTGGAGAACGCCGCAACGCTCTATTCGTTGACGCAGCGCGTCGGGCTGAAGAACGTCCGCATCGTCGTGCACCGCTAGACATCCAGTCAACCGAACGGCGCAGCCGCGGCGGGACTAACTCCCGTTGCGGATCTGCGCCGATTCTTTTTGCCTCGTCTGAATCTTTGCCATAGAACCGCGCGAAATCCCTATACGGGACGGTGATGTTCACCTGAATGCCGGAACAATCGGCAACCCCGGCAGCGACTGGCGGGGCACGGTTCACGGGCGGGAGGAAGACCTGAAAAGTTTCGGGTTCGGTCTGGAAGCGCTGGGGCTTCTCGTACTGCGTTTTCCGCGGTTATTCGCGGCGCTGTTTTTCATTTCGATAGCCATCGGCATTGCGGCCATCCCCCGGCTCACCTTCGACGGCAATGTGCTCAACGTGCTGGCCGGCAAGAGCGAAGCGTTTCGAAGCTATCGCCACGTCCAGCACGATTTCCGCGATTTTTCCGGCGACCTCGCCATCATCGTGAGGGCTGACGACCTCTACCAGCCGGACGGCATGGAGAAGCTGAGAACGCTGCATCTCGACCTTACGCTGGTGGACGGGGTGGAGAGCGTGTTTTCGCTGTTCACGGCGAGCCGGATCGACCCCGAATCCGGCGCAATCGCGTCGGCGCTGCCTGAACGTTTCGAGGCGGGCGACGACGTCACCGCCATCATTGCCGAGGCGGCCGAGGACGACCCGCTGATCGCACAATTCTCGCGACCGGAACGCAATGCCGTGCTGATCTCGATCGAGAGCCCATTCTCGGAAAAGAACGGCAACCCACCGGATGCGGAGCCGGTCTACGAGCTCATCCAGGAAATCCGTGACATCGCGCCCGATGGGCTGACACTCGATTTCGTCGGCTATCCGCTGCTGCGCGCCGATGCCGTGGAGGCGCTCATCTCGGATCAGACGCTGCTGACCATTCTCGGCATCAGCCTGGTATTCCTCGTCTCGCTCGCGACCTTCCGCGCCATCGTTCCCGCCACACTGTGCACGTTGCCGGCGCTTGCCGCCGTCGCCTGGGTGCTGGGAGGCTACGCGATTGCGGGCAGCAGCATGAACTACCTGTCCACCGCATTGCCGACCATCGCGATGGTGCTGGCGCTTGCCGACACGATCATGCTGTTTTTTGCCTGGTCATCGATCCGCTATCAGGGGCTCGACGGGCGCGACGCGATCAAGGCCGCGATCCTCCGGGCCGGACCGGCCAATTCGATGACCTCGATCACGACCTCGGTGGCGTTCGGCTCCTTCGCGTTCGGCGGCAATCAGGCGCTGCGCTCACTGGCGCTGCTGGGATCGAGCGCTGTGATGATCGCCTTCGTGGCAGTCATGGTCGTGATGCCGCTTTCGCTCTATTTCTTCGGCCACCACATCAAGATCGGCAAGAGGCAGGGCGTGTTCGAGCCGGTCGGGCCGCTGGTGTCACGGCTGGCGATCTGGAGGCCGGGCGTTGTCGGCATGGCAAGCCTTGCCACGGCGCTGGTGTTGACCACCGGACATCTACTGGTTGATGAACAACACGAGATTTCCGACCAATTGCCGCGCGATTCACAAGCCGCCCTTGGCGAGAAACTGGCGGTTGACGTTTTCGGCGGCGTCGCACCGATCTATCTGCTGTTGCCGGTGCCGGCCGGGCAGGAATGGACCGACGAAGCCGCACTCGATGCGCTCGGCAGGGCGGAAAGCGAATTCGGCGACAAAATCGGGCGCAACAGGACCATCTCGCTGGCCAGGGTGCGCGATGCGGGGCTGACGGCCAGCGCGCTCGCCGACGCGATGAATGACGCGCCCGACAATCTGCGCGGCCGGTTCCTGTCCGAGGACAGGCGGGAATATCTGATCACGGGCACAGTTCCCTACGGGATGGATCCGGTCACGGCCGTGGCGGCGGCGCAGGAGGTCGTGAACGATCTGGACGCCGAGGGAATAGAGGGCGCGACGGTGACCGGCTATCCGATCCTCGCGGCCATCGAGATACCCAACATCGTCAACGATCTGCGCAACAGCCTGATCATCGCCATCGTGCTCGGCGTGTTCGTACTAGCGCTGGGATCGCGGGCGCCGACAGTGGCGCTTGCCGCGCTGCTGCCCAACCTCATCCCCGTGCTGTTCATCGAAAGCGCGCTATGGGCGATCGGCCAGCCGATGGATATTCCGCACGTGATCGCGCTCACCATCGCCTTCGGCATCTCAATCGACAACGCGGTACATGTGATCAACGCCTTCCTCGCCAACCTTGCCTCCGGCATGACCGACCGCAAGGCCATGCACGAGGCGTTGCTGGAAGTCGCGCCGGCGCTCGTATCGGCGACATTCATGTTTATCGCGGGTTCGTTCGGCACGCTGTTTTCCAGCCTGCCTTCGGTTTCTAATCTCGGTTTTCTGATCATCACCACGCTGTGCGTGGCGCTGGTCGCCAACCTGGCGTTCCTGCCTGCCTTGATCCTGACACTTCGGCGCATTACGGGGCGCGCTGTGTGAAGAGAAATTGGAGCGGGGAATTGCCCGGCTATCTGTTACGCATATTCAAGGCGGCCGCGTTTGTCCTGGCGCTTGGCGTTCCGGCGACAGCGCAGTCGCTGACGTCCGACAGCGCCACCATTCTCGCGGCCTATCAGGGCGACTGGCGCGGCAGCGGCGAGGCCCGGCCGAATTTCCGCTCGGAGCCGACCCGCATCACATGCCGCATTTCGGCCGAGTTCGATCCGGCGGAGATCGCCCTTCTGAACAATGGCAAATGCGGCACCACGCAGGGCACGCGAAACCTCAAAGGCAAGCTCACCGCCAAAGGCGAAGAACTGACCGGCGATTTCCTCGGCGCCGCGGCAAACGCCGGTCTCGTCAATCCGAGCCTGCGTATTGCCGAAAACATGATCGTGTCCGAAGCCCAGGTGGAGGACGCCGGCAAGATGGTGAGGGTACGCACCTTCGTCACGCCGCCCCGGGACAACGCGTTTCTGGTTCAGAGCCAGTTTTTCGACCGCGCAACCAACAGCTGGATCGTGGCCGGCGAGATCGAGTTCCAAAGGCAGTAATTCTTCTAATCTTCCGGATCGCCCCCGTTGAGCTCGACTTCCGGCTGCTCCGCTTCGTCCATCGGCTGTTCGGGAAAGCCTTCCAGATCCGAAACCGGCCGCAGGTCGCGCTCGATTTCGAGCGGCGATGTGATGTAGGCCGTGACCAGTTCAGCAACGGAACGCAGCGCATGGACGTGAATGCGTTCGTAGCCGTGCGACGCATCAACACCAAAAGCCAGCAGCGCGGTGCGCACGTCGTGGCCGGCCTCGATGGCCGAGGCGGAATCCGACCGATAGTAGCGGAAGATATCCTTCTGGAAGCGGATGTCGTGCTCCCGGCACAGCTCAACCAGCTTGCGGGTGAGGTGATAGTCGAACGGTCCCGCCTGGTCGGCCATCGCGACGGTTACGCCGAACTCCGACGAGTTCTGGCCGGGCGCGGTGGTTCCGTTGTCGATGGTGACCATGGAGGCGATGTCAGGCGTGATGATGGACGCTGCGCCCACGCCCACTTCCTCCGCGATGGTGAAGAGCCAATGCACGTCGAGCGGCAGGTCCGGTTTCTCGCGATTGAGCGCCTCGATGGCCGCCAGCGCGATCGCGACGCCAGCCTTGTCGTCGAGATGACGCGAGTTGATGAAGCCGTTGTCGAGAAATTCAGGCTGAGGGTCCACACCGACAAAATCACCGACATCGATGCCGAGGCCGAGCGTGTCGTCCTTCGACCGGGTCATGGCGTCGATACGCAATTCGACATGGGACCAGCCGACCGGCTGGTTGTCGATCTCCTCGTTGAAGGTGTGCCCTGACGCCTTGAGCGGCAGGATCGTGCCGCGATAGCTGCCGGCTTCAGTGTAGATCGTGGCCCGGCAGCCTTCGGCGAAGCGCGACGACCAGTGTCCGATCGGGATGAGTTCCAAGCGGCCGGTCTCCTTGACCAGCTTCACCTGTGCGCCCAGCGTATCGAGATGGGTGATGATGGCCCGCGCGCCCTCGCGCCTCTCGCCCTTCGTCACGGCCCGGACCGCGCCGCGGCGCGTCAATTCGGGTTTGAGACCGAGCCGTTGCAGTTCCTCCGTGGCGTGGCGCGCAATGCGATCGGTGTAGCCGGTCGGGCTGTCGATCGACAGAAGCGCTTCGAGCGAGCCGACCAGATAGTCGACGTCGATTTTCAGTCGCGGCATAAGACGTCTCCGTTTCACGCGCACAAAACCCGCTCCGGCGGAGATGGTCAACCTGACGGAAGATCGGTTCTCGCGCGTGACATGGGAAACAACAGGTCCAAATAACGTTCCGCGGTCGGCTGCGGCTCGTGATTGGCGAGACCCGGGCGTTCGTTGGCCTCGATGAAGACGTAGTCCGGCCTGTCGGGAGCATGCACCATGAAGTCGATGCCTACGACCGGAATATCGATCGCCCGGGAGGCCTTGCAGGCGGCGTCCACCAGCTTCGGGTGAACGATATCGGTCACGTCGTGTATAGAGCCGCCCGTATGCAGATTGGCGGTCTTGCGCACCACGATGTCCTTGCCTTCGGGCGGCACGTCTTCGAGCGACATGCCCTGCGATGCGAGGCAGCGCATCGTCTCGTCGTCGACCGGGATCATGCTTTCTCCGCCGGTCGCGGCGGCGCGGCGGCGCGACTGCGCCTCGATCAATGTTCCCACGCTGCGCTGGCCGTCTCCGATGATATGCGGCGGGCGGCGGACAGCGGCGGCAACCAGCTTGTGGTCGATGACGACGAGGCGCAAGTCCTCGCCGTCGAAACAGGACTCGACCAGCACGCGGTCGCACACTTCACGGGCATTGGCGATCGCCTCGCGGACATCCTCGCGGTCTTCCAGTCCGACGGCAACGCCGCGACCCTGCTCGCCCCGCGCCGGTTTGACCACGACGCGGCCGTGCTTCTTCACAAAAGCATCGATCGCCGCTTCGTCTCCCTCCGCCTCGATCTGCTCGGCCACGACCAGGCCCGCCTTTTCCACGACGCGGCGGGTGACCGCCTTGTCGTCGCATATCGACATGGCAACGCCGGAGGTCAGTTCGGACAGCGCCTCGCGGCATTTGATCGAACGACCGCCGAAGGACAGTTTGAAGAAGCCGCCATCGGCATCCATGATGTCGACATGCACGCCGCGCCGGCGCGCCTCGTCGACGACGATGCGGGCATAGGGATTGAGCCCGTCATAATCCCTGATCGGAGCTGCGAAGAGCTTCTCGTTGATCGGGTTCTTGCGCTTGACGGCGAAGACCGGAACGCGGTGGAAGCCCAGCTTTTCATAGAGCGCAATGGCCTGATCGTTGTCGTGCAGCACCGACAGGTCGAGGAAGGCCCCGCCCCGCGCCTTGAAATGTTCGGCGACGCGGCGCACCAGCATCTCGCCGATGCCCGGATAGCGCGCCTGCGGATCGACCGCCAGGCACCAGAGCGACGAGCCGTGTTCGGGATCGTTGAAGGCGCGCCGGTGGTCGATGCCGGTCGCCGTGCCGATAATCTGGCCGGTTGCCTCGTCCTCGGCGACGAAACAGGTGATGGCGCGGCTGTCGCGGCTCGACCAGAAGAAGTCCGGATTGACGTGCACCATCTGGCGCGCGGCGTAGATGGCGTTGACCGCCTCGGCGTCGCTCTCCGACGAAAGGCGGCGGATGAAATAGCCCCGCGGCTGCCGCCGTCCGGGCCGGTAGGTCGCCAGTTCCAGCCGGTAGGTGTGCGACGGGTCGAGAAAGACCTCCTGCGGCGCCAGCGAAAGCAGGATGTGGGGATCGCGGACGTAGAAGGCTATGTCGCGCCTGTCCGGACGCTCGGCGCGCAGCGCCTCGACGATGCCCTTGTTGCTGTCGAATGTCTGCGAGAAAATGAGTTGCCCCCAGCCGCAGTCCAGCATCGCAGACGGTTTCGGCGCGGCCTCCCCGCCGCCAGCCGAACCGATCGGCGGCCTGAGGGATTCGTCGCGCATGCGCTTGAGGCGCACGCCCATCTGGCCGTCGCTGCGGGCGCGGTGGCGCTTGGCGTCGGCGGTCTTGTGTTCGTCGGCCATCATGTCAAATCCCGTGGGTCTGCAGCCACAATTCGAGCAGTCCGGCCTGCCACAGTTCGGAACCCTGCAACGGGGTGATATGTTCCGCCGGATTCTCAAACAGCCGTTCAAGATAATCCTCGCGGAACAGGCCGCGCTCTCGCGCCGCCTGCGATGTCAGCGCATCGCGCACGAGGTCGAGATAGGCGCCGTCGATATATTTCAGCTCGGGAACCGGAAAGTAGCCCTTCTTGCGGTCGATCACCTCGGAAGGCAGCACCTGCCGTGCGACGTCCTTCAGAATACCCTTGCCGTTGTCGCGCAGCTTCTCCTGCGGCGGGATGCGGGCGGCCAGTTCGACAAGCTCGTGGTCGAGGAAGGGAACACGCGCTTCCAGGCCCCAGGCCATGGTCATGTTGTCGACCCGTTTCACCGGGTCGTCGACCAGCATCACCGTGCCGTCGAGCCTCAACGCCCGGTCGACCGGCGTGTCCGCGCCCGAGCGGCCCAGATGTTCGGCCACGAGATCGCGGCTGGCGTCACTGTCGGCGATCCAGTCGGGACTGAGCTGCTTCTTCAGCGTCTCATGGTCACGGTCGAAGAACACGCGGGCATAGTCGTCGACAACATCGTTGGAATTCATAAGGGGCGGATACCAATGATAGCCGGCAAATATTTCGTCGGCGCCCTGGCCTGACTGGACCACCTTGATGTGCTTGGACACTTCCTTGGACAGCAGATAAAAGCCGACATTGTCGTAGGAAACCATCGGTTCGGACATCGCCGCGAAGGTGCCCGGCAGGGCATCCATCAGCTCCGACGAGGGCACGAATATCTTGTGATGATCGGTGCCGAAGCGCTCGGCGATCAGGTCGGAATAGACGAACTCGTCGCCCTTCTCGCCCTTGGCTTCCTGAAAGCCGACGGAGAAGCTCATCAGCCCGTGTTGGCCGGCCTCGGCCAACAGCGCGACGATGAGGCTGGAATCGACGCCGCCGGAAAGCAGCACGCCGACCGGGACATCGGCCACCATGCGGCGCTTGACGGCAAGCCTGAGCGCATCGTGGACGCGCTCGCGCCACTCCTCGCTGGACAGGCCGGAAAGTTCGGGATCGCGGTCGAATGGAGGATTCCAGTAGATCTTGTCGGTCGTCGCGCCATCGTTCTCGATGATGCGGATCGTGGCCGGCGGCAGTTTGCGCACGCCGTTGAGAATCGTGCGCGGCGGCGGAACGACGGCGTGAAAGCTCATGTAATTGTGGAGCGCGGCACGGTTGATCGACGTATCGACGTCGCCCGCCTTGACCAGGGCGGGCAGCGAGGACGCGAAGCGGATCGCATCCGGCTTTTCGGAATAATAAAGCGGCTTGATGCCGAAGCGGTCGCGAACCATGACCGTGCGGCCCGTCTCGCGCTCGGAGAGCACGAAAGCAAACATGCCGTGCATCCGGCTGATCGCCTGCTCGCCCCAGCAATGCCAGGCCTTGATAATGACTTCGGTATCTCCGGAGGAAAAGAAGTCGTAACCCTTCGCCTCCAGTTCTTCGCGCAATTCGGGATAGTTGTAGATGCAGCCATTGAAGGCGATCGACATGCCCAGAGCGGAGTCGGTCATCGGCTGGCGGGAGCGGTCGGAGAGATCGATGATCTTCAGCCGCCGGTGGCCGAGCGCGACGCCGCCGTGCTGCAGATAGCCCGACCCGTCGGGACCGCGCGGCGCCATCGCATCCATCATAGCCGCCATTGCCGTCGCCGACGGCGGCGCACCATCGAACCTTACCTCACCACATATACCGCACATGCTCTGTTATCGGCCTTTCATTGACAATTGCCTTTTCGCGGCGTTTAGTTATAGTTCTAATGATTAGAAGTCAAATTGGTTCCGGGATGACGACACGCACAGCGGTCAAGATCGACAGCTTCAGAGGCCAGGCGGCGGCTCTCGAAAAGGCGATCCGCAGGATCGTGCGCGCCAACGACATGCAGTCGCGGGCGATGGTCAAGCAGTGCGGTCTCACCTCCGCGCAATTCGTCGTATGCCGCGGCATTCTGGAGCTCGGCGAAGTGACGACCACCGCGCTGTCGGCCTATGCCGATCTGAGTGCCGCGACCGTGGTGACCATTCTCGACAATCTCGAAGAACGCGGCATCATCGAGCGCTACCGCTCGACGGCCGATCGCCGCATCGTGCACACGCGTTTGACGGAATCAGGGCGAGCAGTCGTCGCCAGGGCGCCGCGGCCAATGGGGGAGATCGCACTCGCCAGGCTGCAGTCGCTCGACGCGAACACACGCAGGGCGCTGGTCGAAAGCGCAATCGAGATTGCGGATCTCGTGGAGCGCAACGGCGTTCATCCCGAGGGGCAGCGAGCCGGGGCGGCAATTCTGGCCCGCCCCGAAAGCCTCAGCGTGATGCGATCCACCCGGCCAGGCGGTCGGCGGCCTGTTCGATCTGGTCGAGGCGGCGGTTGAAGCAGAGGCGGAAGAAGGCGTCGGCGCCGTCTCCAAACGCCGATCCCGGCGCAAGACCGACACCGGCATTGTCGACAATGTCGAATGCAGCCTGGAGCGAATCCGTGACGCCCTCCACCGCAAAGAACAGGTAGAACGCACCAGCCGGCGGACTGACGCGCGCACGGCCGGTGGGAATGAGCGCGTCGCACAGCATGTCGCGCGCGCTCCGCGCGCGGTCCACCTGCATGGCGACGAATTCCTCACCCTCATCCAGGGCGGCAACCGCTCCGCGCTGCATGAACTGCGCAACGCCGGACGTCGAATACTGGATCAGGTTCTCGATCACCTGTCCGAGTTCGGGATGCGCCTTGATCCAGCCGATGCGCCAGCCGGTCATGGCCCAGTTCTTGGAGAAGGTGTTGACGAACAGGATCCGGTCTTCCGGCTCCATGATGTCGAGGAAGGACGGCGCGCGCGCGGCGCCATAGAAGAAGCGCGTGTAGATCTCGTCGGCGATGATCCACAGGCCGTTCTTGCGCGCCAGCGCCAGAATGCGCTCCAGCGTCTCGCGGTCCGCGGTCCAGCCGGTCGGGTTGGAGGGCGAATTGACGAAAATGACCCGGCTCTTCGGGGTAATCGCGGCTTCCAGGCGATCGACGTCCAGCGCCCAGCCATTGGCGCCGAATTCGAGCTGCACGGCGACCGGCCTGGCGCCAGCCACGGTCGCGGCGCCGAAAATGTTCGGCCATGCCGGCGCGAAATAGATGACCTCGTCGCCAGCGCCGGCCGTCGCCTGCAGCGAAAGCTGGATCGCCTGCATGCCGCCGCCGGTGACGAAGAACTCGTCGGGCGCAAATTCGCGGCCGAACAGACCGGTGTGGTAGCGCGCCAGCGCGTTGCGCAGGTCGGGTATGCCGCGCTGATAAGTATAGAAGGTCTCGCCACCCTCCAGAGCCCGTGCTGCGGGTCCTGAAATGAAATCCGGCGTCGGCAGATCCCCCTCGCCGGCCCATAACGGGATGAGCCCTTCGCGTCCCCAGCCGTAATTGGCGACGGCCACGATGCCGCTTTCGGGCGCAAGGCGGGCTTCGGCGCGCAGATCGTCGGAAAGCGTCATGGGAGCACCCGGGATGAATGCGCGGCGGGGCGCCGCGCGACACCGGGCCTATCTAGCGCCCGGACGCGAACCACGCAAAGGCCGCCTGTTGGCCCAGCGGGAGGCTCCTGACAGCGCCCTACTTCCTGGCCAGCAGATCGCGGATCTCGGTGAGCAGTTTGACGTCGGCCGGCGGCGCGGCGGGCACGGCCGCCACTTCTTCTTCCTTCTCCATCCGGCGGCGCAGATTGTTCACCGCCTTGACCATCAAAAAGATGATCCAGGCAAGGATGAGGAAGTTGATGGCCACGGTGATGAAGTTGCCGTAGGCGAGCACGGCGCCCTGCTCGCGCGCCGCCTCGAGCGTCGACGCCGTCACCGCGCCCGAGAGCGGGATGAAATAGTCGGAGAAATCGAAGCCGCCGAAGATGGCACCCACAACCGGCATGATGACGTCGTCGGTCAGCGATGACACGATGAGCGCGAAGGCGCCGCCGATGATCACACCAACGGCGAGATCCATGACATTGCCCTTGGCAACGAATTCCTGAAATTCCTTGAGCATTCCAATCGTCTCCCCTCGCAAAATCGGCATTCGACCGCCGCATGACGCCAAGAATAGCAGATGAGGCAGCCTGGTTAAGCACTTTCGCCGGCGCGATGGGCGGATGGAACAATAGACAGTACGCCACGGCTGTGGTTGCATCCCGATGCCTGCCGATTTGGAACGGCTCGGGGGAGGAAAACGACCTTGCAGGGCTGGGTCATCATCTTCGTGGCGGTTGCCTATGTGTCGCTGCTTTTCGCGATCGCCAGCCTTGGCGACCGCCGCGCGGCGCGCATCGACCCCAGCCGCCCGCGGCCGGTTATCTATGGGCTCAGCCTCGCCATCTACTGCACGTCTTGGACCTTCTTCGGCTCCGTGGGCCTCGCTTCGGAGCGCTATCTCGAATTCCTGGCGATCTATATCGGCCCGGTGCTGGTCTTCGTGTTCGGCTTCCCGGTCATCCGCCGCATCATCCGGCTCGCCAAATCCGAGAAGATCACTTCGATCGCCGATTTCCTGGCGGCCCGCTACGGCAAGAGCTTCGCGGTCGCCTGCATCGCCACGATCATCGCGACACTGGGGACGATCCCCTATATCGCGCTGCAGCTGAAGGCCGTGTCGGATTCCGTCAGCCTGATGGTCGAGCACTACAATGGCGAACCGCCGTCGATCGACCTGTTCATCGGCGACATATCACTGATGGTGGCGATGCTTCTGGCGTTGTTCGCGATGCTTTTCGGCACCCGTCACGCCGACGCCACGGAACATCAGGACGGCCTGGTGCTGGCGGTGGCGGTGGAGTCGGTGGTCAAGCTCGCCGCGTTCATGGCCGTAGGCATCGCGGTCACATTCTTCTTTTTCGACGGACCGGCGGACCTGCTGCGCAAGGCCTCGACCAACCCCCAGGTGGCCGAGGCAATGAACTACCGCACGTCGCTGGGCACCTGGTTGGTGTTGACCACGCTGAGCGGCTTCGCCATCCTGATGCTGCCCAGGCAGTTCTACGTGACGATCGTGGAAAGCCGGGGCGAGGAAGAGTTGAGGACGGCAAGCTGGCTGTTCCCGCTCTACCTTATCCTGATCAATCTCTTCGTCATTCCGATTGCGTTCGCGGGGATGTCGATGGTCGGCAGCCAGACCAGCGCCGATCTCTACGTGGTCTCGCTGCCGCTGCTTCTGGACCATGACGCGCTGGCGCTGATTGCCTTCATCGGCGGATTGTCAGCCGCGACCGCCATGGTGATCGTGGCCAGCGTGGCGCTGTCGATCATGATCTCCAATGATCTGGTAATCCCGCTCTTTCTCCGGCGCTACCTGAAACCGGACTTCCGCGAAAAGGCCGACCTGACAAAGATCATTCTGAACATAAGGCGGGCGGCGATCTTCCTCGTTCTGCTTGCGGCATTCCTCTATTACCGCGAGGCGACATCGAACACACGGCTGGCCGCGATCGGGCTGATATCGTTTGCCGCGATCGCACAGTTCGCTCCGGCGCTGTTCGGCGGACTGGTGTGGCGCCGGGCGAATGCCCGCGGCGCGGCACTCGGCATGATCACGGGCGCGGCGACCTGGGCATACACGCTTCTGTTTCCGTCGCTCGCGCCGGCCGGCACCGAAATCCTAGTCACCGGGCCATTCGGCATCGCCGAGCTGCGGCCCCAGGCCCTGTTCGGCACGGTTGCGGAACCGCTCAATCACGGCGTCATGTGGAGCCTGGCGGTGAACGCGCTGTTTTTTGTTCTGGGCTCGCTGAGCAGGCATGCCGCGCCGCTGGAGCGCATTCAGGCAGCCATCTTCGTGCCGCGCGATTCCAATCCGCGGCCCGCGCTGCGCCGTTTCAGGACCGCCGTGACCGTCAACGATCTGAAAGACACGATCTCGCGCTATCTGGGCGTGGAACGAACCGAACGTTCTTTCCAGACCTATCAGGAACGCGAGGGCATGACGCTGACGGGAGCCGAACAGGCTTCCATGCCGCTGATCCGCTTTTCCGAACAGCTTCTGGCAAGCGCGGTGGGCTCGTCCTCGTCACGGCTGGTGCTGTCGCTGCTGTTCCAGCGCAACGATCATTCCTCGCGCGACGCGCTGCGGCTGCTTGACGACGCATCGGAAGCGCTGCAGCAGAACCGCGACCTCCTGCAAACCGCCCTCGATCAGATGGAAGAAGGCATAACGGTCTTCGACAAGGACCTGCGCCTGATCTGCTGGAACCGGCAGTACCGGACCCTGTTTGGCCTGCCCGACCAGATGGGCCAGGTCGGCGTGTCGATGGACGAGTTTCTTGACGACCTTGCCGCCCGTGGCGAGATATCGCCGGATGACGGGACGATGATGCTCGGGCGTCTGACCACCGTCGGCAAGCCGTGGCAGATGAAGCTGCTCTCCGCCAAACGGATCATCGAAATCCGCTCCAATCCGATGCCGGACGGCGGCATCGTGGCGACCTATGCCGATGTCACCGCGCGCGAAGCGGCCGATCTCGCGCTGAAACGCGCGAACGAAACGCTTGAGCAGCGCGTCGCAAACCGCACCGCCGAACTGGTTGAGGTCAACGAGGAACTGGCGCAGGCGCAGATGATCGCCGAGGAAGCCAATCTCGGCAAGACGCGATTCCTCGCGGCGGCAGGTCACGACATCCTGCAGCCGCTGAACGCAGCGCGGCTTTACTGCGCTTCGGCGATGGAAACGACCGAAGGCAACCGGCGCTACGATGTGATCCAGAACATCGAATCGTCGCTGGACTCGGTGGAGACCATTCTCGGCGCCGTGCTTGACATATCCCGGCTCGATACCGGCGCGATGAAGCCGTCGAAATCGGTGTTCCGGGTGGACAGCCTGCTGCGCCAGATACAGACCGATTTCCAGCCGCTCGCCGACGAGAAGAAGCTCGACCTTCGCATCGTTCCCTCCAGCGTCTCGATCTCCACCGACCGCAACCTGTTCCGCCGGCTGGTGCAGAACCTCGTGTCGAACGCGATCAAATATACGCGGTCCGGCCGAGTGCTGGTCGGCGTTCGCAGGCGGGGCGAGCTGATCGAGCTTCAGGTGCTCGACACCGGCATCGGCATTGCCGGGGACAAGCTCAATACCGTGTTCCGCGAGTTCACGCGGCTCGAGGAGGGCGTGCGCGAGGCTCAGGGGCTGGGCCTCGGGCTTTCGATCGTCGATCGCATCGCGCGCGTGCTCAGGCTCGAAATCCGGATCGACTCGCATAGAGACAGGGGTACGAAATTTTCGGTCCTGATGCCGCGCGCGCTGCTGCAGGCAATGGATGCCGAAACCGAGGCGAGCAATCCCGTCGCGCGGTCGGTCACCATACTCAACGGCATAACGGTGCTGTGCATCGACAATGATGCGCGCATTCTGGGCGGCATGCGGCTGCTGCTCGAGGGCTGGGGCTGCGTGGTCGAGACGCAGACCAGTTCGGAACACCATCTCCGCAAGAAGGCGGAAGCACGCAGGCCGGACATCGTGCTCGCCGACTATCATCTCGACAACGAAACTGGACTGGAGGCCGTGCGCCGGCTGAGGCATTTCCACGGCAGCGACCTGCCTGCGGTGCTGGTGACGGCGGACCGTTCCGGCGAAGTGCGCGCCGAAGCGGAGAAGCTCGACATTCCGGTGATCAACAAGCCAGTGAAACCAGCTGCGCTGCGCACCGTGCTGACCAGCCTGCAGCGCATTCCGGCCGCTGCCGAATAGGCGTCAGGTAACCGGCTCGGCGCCGATCCTTGAAAGCAAGATGACGGCCTGTGTGCGGCTGTCCACTCCAAGCTTTTGCAGCACCGCCGAAACATGCGCCTTGACGGTCGCTTCCGACACTTGAAGCTCGTACGCGATCTGCTTGTTGAGCTTGCCTTCAGCCAGCATGCCCAGCACGCGCGTCTGCTGGGGCGTGAGCGCCTGCAGACGCCGGATGATATCGGAAATCTCGGGGTCACCCTCGATGCCGAGCTCGACGCCCTCGGGCGAGTAGATTTCGCCCGACAATACGGTCGTCACCGCCTTGCGGATCGCCTCCATGCTCGCCGATTTGGAAATGAAGCCGGAAGCGCCGAGTTCCAGCGACCGCCGGATCGTTTCGGCATCGTCATGCGCGGAAACCACGATCATCGGCATCGAAGCGTGGATGCCGCGCAGTGCGACTAGCCCGGAAAGCCCGCTGGCCCCCGGCATTGCCAGATCGAGAAGAAGCAGATCGGCATCGTCGTTCTCGGCAATCAGCGCCTTGGCGCTGGTGAAGTCGCCAGCTTCGAGAATTGTGTTGTCATCGCCGATTCCGGCGAGCGCCTGCTTGAGCGCACCGCGAAACAGCGGATGATCGTCAGCAACGACGAATTTGTAGCTTGGCGCCAACTGGTTCTCCTCGCCCGAAACGCCGTCGACTCGGCGGGGCGTTTCCTCCCCGTGACGATTATGCGGGGATGCGGGCGCATTTCAAGCCGCGCTGCAACAATGCGTACCAACCGCCTCGCCTTGTTGTGACTTGCCGAACGGCAACGGCGGCCTAGAATCATCCGAAAAAGCGAGACGGCCGTATGGAGAAGATCCGGCAAGTCGCCAATTTCTGTGTCGGCCGTGCCGTGCTTTTCGGCTGGCTCGCCATCGGTCTGATCATGCTCAGCTTTTCGTTCAATCCCGTGATCGCATTCCGGGCCGGCGCGGTGCTGGCGCTTGTGATGTCTTCCGTCCTATTGGTCAAAGCGTTCGAGGCGACGGGCAAAAACCCCAAGAGAACCGAAGTCTGGCTATATCTGGATGACCGGAGCCGGCCGATGAACGACGAGGCGAAGCGGGTGTTCGGCAATACAATGCGTGAGGTCTACGGCCGCTTCGCGCAGGGCGTTTTCGTGATCGCCTGCGTGTTGTTCATGCTGTCGATCGCCTTTCTCGGGCTCGGGTATGATTATTCACTCCCGATCCCGCAGCGTGTCACTGCAGCGGGCTGAGAGGCCATCCGGGTTCAGGTGCGGTCCGGGGCCGGCTCTCCCTCCTGCTTCATGTCGCCGTCCAGGTCCTTCACGATGCCCATGAAGCGGCGCAGGAAGCGCTCCATGAGGCTCATGGTCTGCTCGAATTCCTCCTCGGACGGCAAGGCATTCGCGCCCTCGCCCGGCGGCAGGCCTTCCAACGCGGCAATACGACGCTCCAGCGCATCGATGCGTTCGCTGAGCGCATTTGCACCGGCGCCGACGGCCGATTCATTGTCCGTGGCATCCCTGCAAACGAGCTCGCCATTGCGTTCATGGCAAAGCGACATCCCGCCGGTCTCCATGTCCATGCGCACGAAGCCGTCTTCGGTGCGCTCAAGGCGATAGCGTTCGCTCTCCTGCGCATGGGCCGCCGATGGCACAGCGGCGAAAATGAGCGGTGCAAGAAACAATGCGCGGGGCATAACCGTCTCCAATATGCGATTTTCCACACTATAGCCGCCATTGCGCCCAAATTGCGAATGCCGCTATAGGGCCAGCGACACGCGGAGCGAGAAACGACAGTGGCCACCTTCATCTACAAGATCTGCCCTGCCGCGCTGTGGCGCGAAGCTGAAGCCGCAGGACAGTTCGACGGCGCGCCGGTGGATATCGCCGACGGCTTCATCCATTTTTCCACGGCGGAGCAGGTGGTGGAAACGGCGGAGCGGCATTTCGCGGGGCAGGACGGCCTGCTGCTGATTGCGCTGGACGAAGCCAAACTCGGTGGATCGCTGAAATACGAACCGTCACGGGGCGGGGCGCTGTTTCCGCATCTCTATCAGCCGCTGCCGATGTCGGCCGTCGTGTGGGTCAGGCCATTGCCGCTCGGCTCGGACGGAAGGCGTGTCTTTCCGCCGCTCGTCCCTTGAACGCCCTGCTCGACAGGCTTGGCCTGCGGTTCCTGCTCAAGCTCGATCCGGAAATCGCGCACGGCCTGTCGCTGAAGGCCCTGCAACCGGGCGTGGCACGGGCAAGGCCGCCTGCAGCCGATCCGCGCCTGGTGATCCGCAAAGCAGGGCTCGAATTCCCGAACCCGCTCGGCATGGCCGCAGGCTATGACAAGAACGCGGAGGCGGCGGACGCGCTTCTGGGACTGGGGTTCGGTTTCGCGGAGGTCGGCACGCTGACGCCGCGTCCGCAGTCCGGCAATCCGAAACCCCGCATCTTCCGCCTTCTGGAGGACAGGGGCGTCATCAACCGGTTGGGCTTCAACAATGAAGGGCATGCGGCGGCGTTGAAGCGGCTGGCCGCGCGCCAGGGACGGCCGGGTATCATCGGCGTCAATATCGGCGCCAACAAGGACAGCCAAGACCGCATCGGCGACTATGTCAGCGGCGTGCGGTCGTTTGCGCCCCTGGCGTCGTATCTCGCCGTCAACATCTCCTCGCCCAACACGCCGGGCCTGCGCAATCTGCAGAGCGGCGAGGCGCTGACGGAGCTGCTTGCGCGAGTCATTGCCGCCCGCGACGAGGCTCCGGGAGGCAAGTCGGTCCCGATATTTCTCAAGATCGCGCCGGACCTGTCGGAGGCGGACATAACGGAAATCGCCGAGGCGGCGCTGCGGCACAAGGTGGACGGCGTTATCGTGTCCAACACGACGCTGGCACGCGCGGGATTGAACAGCCCCAGCCGCAACGAGGCTGGCGGTCTGTCGGGGCGGCCGCTCTTCGAACGCTCCACGGCAGTGCTCGCCCGGATGCGGCGCGCCGTCGGGCCCGACATGGTTCTGGTTGGAGCAGGCGGGGTCGATTCGGCCGAGACGGCGCTGGAAAAAATCCGGGCGGGCGCCGATCTCGTCCAGCTCTACACCGGCATGATCTATGCGGGTCCAGGCCTCCCCGCCCGGATCGTGGCCGGCATGAGCCGCTTCGCCGCGGATAACGGTCTCAAATTGATCGCCGACCTGCGCGACAGCGAGGTTGGGCGCTGGGCCGCCCGACCGCTGAATCAGGATTCCTGATCAGCGAATGCCGCGCCGGCGCGGCGACGCATGATGAGCCACAGGCTGACGCCTCTGGCAATCAGGAAGATATGGAGCGCCGCCCACAATCCGTGATTGCCAATCAGCGCGCCCAGCGACAGCAGCGCGGCCAGATAAAGCGCAAATGACAAAAGCATCATGTTGCGCATGTCGCGCGACCAGGTCGCACCGATGAATACGCCGTCCATCTGAAAGGCCAGAACGCCTGACAGCGGCGTGAAGGCGGCCCAAACGAGATAGATCACGGCCAGCTCGCGTACGCCGGGAGCGGTCGTGATAAGAGCGATGAACAGCGGGCCGAAGAGCAGGAAGAAGGCCGTCAGCACGATTGCGAGACCGAAGCCCCACAAGGCCGTGAGGCGGACCGTCCGATGGAAGGCCGCAGCGTTGCGCGCGCCGATCGCGCGGCCTGCGAACTGCTCTGCTGCTGCGGCGAAACCGTCGAGAAAGAAGCCCGCGACGAGGAAGAAGTTCATCAGGACGGCGTTCGCCGCCAGCGTCACGGTTCCATACTGCGCGCCCTGCCTGGCGAGCAGGGCGAAGGAGCCAAGCAGCACGAATGTGCGGATCATGATGTCGCGGTTGAGCGTCAGCATGGCTCCAAGGGCCCCGAGGTCGAAGACGCGGGCGCGCGAAACCAGACCAGCCCGGGCGAACCGCTTGAGCACGATCGCCATGCCGACGGCCGCGCCGACCAGTTCGCCCGCGACGGTGCCCCAGGCGACACCGGCCAGTCCCCACCCCATGATCAGGCCGAAGACGATCGAGAGCACGATGTTGGTGCCGTTCAGGACGAGTTGGAGCACCAGGCCGAGCGAGCCTTCGCCACGGCCAAGCACATAGCCGAGGATGGCATAGTTCATCAGCGACAATGGCGCGGCGATAATCCGGATGCCGAAATAGGCAGCGAGCGCCTCGAAGACCGCCAGCTCCGGCGCGAAGAACCAGCCCGCGCCGTAGACGACCACCGGCGCCAAGAGAATCATCGCCAGACCAGCGATTACGGCAAGGACCAGCGCACGCCAGAGGGTCGCCTGTTCCTCTTCTTCCTCGTCGCGGCCCATCGCCTGCGCGACCAGCCCGGTCGTACCGGTGCGCAGGAAATTGAAGGTGGCGAACAGGAGGTCAAAGGTGATGGCGCCGAGCGCAAGGCCGCCGAGCAGGGCCGCGCTGCCGAGTTGACCGACAACCGCCGTATCGACAATGCCGAGCAGCGGCGTCGTGAGAAACGCCAGCGTCATCGGCACCGCAATCGCCAACACGGATCGGTTTGTCACGACGAAGGCACGCTTCGGCGGCGCGGCGGCGAGGTGCTCGGTCAACGGAAACTCCGAGGGAGGCAGAGGGTTCATCTGCACGGATTGGCGACGCCACGCAAGGCTGGCGGACAGGGCCAGCCGCGGCATTTCCATCCGCATCCTGTCATCATAGACTGCGCTCATGGCGCTGCCGATCGTCCACCACACCGACTATGATGCGAAGTTCGCGGTCAATCACCGCTTTCCCATGGGAAAGTACACGGCGCTCATGAAAGCGCTGCGCCGGCGCGGACTGGCGACGGCGGAATCGCTGGTGGAATCGTCCCCGGCCCCTGCCTCCTGGCTGCGTCTGGCGCATGACGCGGCCTATGTGGATCAGGTGATCCGCTCTGAGGTGCCAAGGTCGATCGAGAGCGAAATCGGTTTCGAGGTGAGCGAGCGGGTGACGCGTCGCGCGCGGCTGGCGGTGGCGGGCACGGTGATTGCCTCAGACATCGCCTTGCGCACGGGGATCGCCTGCAATGCGGCCGGCGGCAGCTACCATGCCCGCCGGGCTCATGGCGCCGGCTTCTGCACGTTCAACGATGTCGGCGTCGCCGCCTCACTGCTGCTGTCCAGCGGGCGGGTGAGCAAGATCCTGGTTGTCGATCTCGACGTGCATCAGGGCGATGGCACGGCGGAAATCTTTGCCAGCGAGCCGCGCGTCTTCACCTTCTCACTGCATGCGGAAAAGAACTACCCGGCGCGCAAGGTGCCATCGCGCTACGATTTAGCGCTGCCGGACGCGGTGCGCGACGCAGCCTATCTGGAAGGTCTGGGCGACGCGCTGAACCGGATGGCCGGGGCGCTAAAGCCCGAAATCGTCTTCTACAATGCCGGCGTCGACCCACACGAAGAGGACCGGCTTGGGCGTCTTTCGCTGACCAATGAGGGAATTCGCGCGCGGGACCGGATGGTGATTTCACAATTTCGCGGGCGCGGCATTCCGCTTGTTGGCGTCATCGGCGGGGGCTACGCCTACAACATCAATGAACTGGCGGAGCGCCACGCAATGCTGTTCGAAACGGCTGCGGCGTTCGCGTGATCAGGTCCGCCGATAGTTCAGTATGCGCAGGATGACGAACACCGGCACGACAATCGCCGCGCCCAGCAGGATGTAGTCGCCGAAGCGGGCGATGGCATCAAAACCCATGTTCCACAGCCGCAGGAAGAACTCGCGTATGCCGGTCAGGATGTCCCAGGGCGTCCAGCCGAAGGCGCTCATGACGATGCCGACCAGAAAGGACAGAACGATCAGCTTGAGCGCCACGCGCAGCGGCGTATCGCCGAGAAATCGATTGATGGCCGACACGATGCGGTCTCCTGCAAATCCTGTTGATGCAGATATGCATGCCGGCGCCGGCGTGCAACCAAGGCATCGCGGGTTGGGTATTGCGCAAGGGTTCTGCCCCTACATCATCCGGCCCTTAGCAGGCCGTTTGCCGGAAACGCGAACTGGAGCGGGTGAAGGGAATCGAACCCTCGTATTCAGCTTGGGAAGCTGCTGCTCTACCATTGAGCTACACCCGCGGCGGCGAGCATTGACCGTCAAGCGGCAGGAGCTGTCAAGTATGGATGTCGGGCCGCCTGGTGGAAGGCGGGCAATTCCTAGATCGCCAGATATTCGTGGCGCAGGCTTTCATTCTCGAGCACGTCCTTCGCTGAGCCGCTGAAGACGAGTTCGCGTGTATCGAGGATAATGGCGCGGTCGGCGATCTTGAGCGCGGCGACCGCGTTCTGTTCCACGATGATCGTGGTGATGCCGGCGTTGCGCACTTCGATCAGCGCCTTTTCAATGTCGTGGCGAACAACCGGCGCGAGACCCTCGTAAGGCTCGTCAAGAAGCAGAAGCTTGAGATCGCGCGCCAATGCGCGGCCAATTGCGAGCATCTGCTGCTCGCCGCCGGAGAGGGTCGTGCCGATGGCACATCCATGCGCGCAATAGACACAACCCCGCGTTCCAGCCCGTAATGTTCACTTCGTAGTAGGATTTTATACTTTTGTATTACTACTTTTCGGCTACGCCGTTAGTCGAAGGCATCGGCCGATGGACCGGGCATGCACCTGACGCGGTGACAGGGCCGAAAAACGGCCCCGTCACGTCCGACCGCGCATGGAGTGCCTACCGGGTGACGATCTCAGGCCCCATCAGCGCATAGGGCAGCCAGGTCGACAGGATCGGCGTGTAGGTCACGATGATCAGGAACAGGAAAAGCACCGCCACGAAGGGCAGCGCGGCGCGCACGACCTGAATGAGGCTCATGCCGGTTATGCCGGACGTCACGAACAGGTTCAGGCCGATCGGCGGCGTGATCATGCCGATCTCCATGTTCACGACCATGATGATGCCGAGGTGCACGGGGTCGACGCCAAGCTGCATGGCGATCGGAAACACGACCGGCGCGACGATCAGCAGCAGGCCCGACGGCTCCATGAACTGGCCGCCCAGCAACAACAGGAGATTGACGGCGATCAGGAACGTGAACCAGTTGAAGCCGGCATCGAGCATGACCGACGTGATGGTCTGCGGAATACGCTCCGACGACAGGACATGAGCAAAGAGCAGCGCGTTGACGATGATGAACATCAGCATGATCGTCGTGCGCGCGGCGTCGATCATGACCTTGCGGGTTTCGGCGTTGAAGAAGGCAGGCAGGAGGTTGCGCGCCATCAGCGCCAGGTTGCGGCCCCAAACGGGCAGGCCGCGGACAATGTAGGATGGAATGTTTGCCGGACTGGAGTGCGGATCGCGCCACACGATGTAGGCAGCCGTCAGAACCAGAGAAATCATCAGGCCCACCAGTGCCCGTCCCGACAACGTCACGCCCGTCCATCCCTTGGTGGCGAAGAAGGTCAGGATCATCCATACGAAGAAGAAGGCGATCCCGTAGACGGTGCCCGAAAAGCCGACCCTTGCGCCGTCGCTGTCGCCTTCGGCCACCCAGCGCACGCCCTTCATCGGACCCATGTCGCGATAGATGAAGAGAGAAACGAAGAAGGCGTAGACGGCGGCGACGGCGGCGGCCTCGGTGGGCGTGAAGACCCCACCATAGATGCCGCCCAGAATGATGATGACCAGGAACAGGCCCCAGCCGGCCTGCTTGCCGCCCTCCAGGATTTCGTGGAACCCCTTCCACGGTTCGGCCGGCAGATTGCGCCAGCGGGCGGCGATGTAGATCGCCACCATAAGCATCAGGCCGGCGACGATGCCCGGCACGACGCCGGCCAGAAACATGCGGCCGACGGACACGTCGGTGGCCGCCGAATAGACGACCATGACGATGGACGGCGGGATCAGGATGCCAAGCGTGCCCGCATTGGCGATGATGCCGGCGGCGAACTCCTTGGAGTAGCCGACCTGCCGCATGCCGGCGATGGCGATCGTTCCGATGGCCACCACTGTGGCCGGCGACGAGCCGGAGAGTGCGGCAAACATCATGCAGGCCAGTACCGAGGCCATGGCCAGACCGCCGCGGAAATGACCGACGCTTGCAATGGCGAAGCGGATGATGCGCCGCGCCACGCCGCCGGTCGACATGAAGGCCGAGGCAAGCACGAAGAAGGGAATGGCGAGCAGGGTATAGTTCTGCGACGCGGTGAAGAGCTGCAGCGCGACCGACGAAACCGAATCGTTGGAGAAGAAGGTGATGATTATCAGCGACGACAGCCCGAGCGCCACGGCCACCGGCACGCCGGTGAACAGCAGCACCAGGACCAGTACGAAGAGAATTGCCGATTCCATGTGCGCCGCCTCAGTCCGCCACCGAGCCTTTGGCTTCGGACACCAGGTCCTCGGCCTCATGGCTGGCGATCAGCAACTCCCGGCTGCCGCGTGCGATCGCGACGATGCCTTCGACCGCCCTGAATGCAAGCAGCGTCAGGCCGATCGGCAGCATGATGTAAGCAATCCAGCGGTGGACCCGATCCTGCAGCCCGAACACCTGTTGCATCCAGACCGGATATTTAAGGTCGTCGAGGCCGGTGCCCCGGTCGAACATGAAGGTCCAGTAGCCGATGGCGCCGGTCTGGCGCCAATTGGTCGATACATCGGCGCCCAGAAGCGCCAGCCAGCCGGCATGCAGCAGCATGAAGGCATACAGAAAGACGCAGAACGCGGCGAACAGGGCCGCGAAGCGGAAAAGACGGGCCGGCAGAAGGCGGACAAATGCGTCCACGCCAAGGTGGATGCCGCGCTTCACGCCGTAGCTCATGCCGAATAGGATCATCCACGCGAACATGATGCGCGTGAACTCCAGCGCTCCGCTCCAGCCCGTGTTGAAGCCGTAGCGGGCGATAACCTGGCTGAACGAGACGAGGGTGATAATCGCCAAAATCGCGGCGAGGAGGTTTTCCTCAAGACGGCTCACAAAGTCGGGGAAGCGCCGTTCGGTTGCGAACAGAACCACCACCAGCGCCACGAGCGCGAGCGTCGGCCAAAGAAGCTCCACGTGATCCTCCCCTCCCCAATCGGCCGCCGGCGATCGTTCGTCATGTCGCAGGTACGGCCGTGAACCCGGCGCGCCCAGGTTGCAGGCGCGCCGGAGATGTCGTTTCGATCAGGAACCAGCCGCTACGGCCGCGTCAATGACGTCCTTGCCGATGTCGGCTTCGAACTGATCCCAGACCGGCCTCATGGTGGACACCCATTCGGCGCGCTGCTCTGGTGTCAGCTCGCGAATCTCGCCGCCCGCGTCGAGGATGTTCTGGCGGCAGGCGCCTTCCTTGTTGGCGACGTCGGCATTGGCCGCCTGCGTGACCTCATCCGTGATCGTCAGGAACTGATCGCGCACGGCCGGGTCAAGACCCTCGAGCCATTCGGTCGAGGTCACCAACAGATAGGCCAGAGTCTGATGGTTGGTCTCGGTGATACCGTCCTGCACCTCGAAGAACTTCTGGGTGTAGATATTGCACCAGGAATTCTCCTGACCGTCGACGACGCCGGTCTGAAGCGCGCCATAGACCTCGGAAAAGGCGAGCTTCTGCGCCGAGCCGCCGATCGCCCGGATCATGGCGTCCGCGACATCGGAGGTCTGGATGCGGAACTTCAGCCCGTTTGCGTCCGAGGGGACGTTCAGCGGCTTGCTGGCCGAGAACTGCTTGAGCCCCGACAGCCAGTAGCCGAGGCCGGTATAGCCTTCATCCTCCATGACCGTGAGCAGGCCCTTGCCCGTATCGGACTGGTTGAAGTCGCTGACCGAATCGAGGCTGGCGAACAGGAAGGGAAGATCGAAGACCCGGTATTTGAGTGTGTAGGCCTCGAACTTCGACAGCGACGGCGCGGCAATCTGGACGTCGCCCAGCAGCAGCGCTTCCATGACCTTGTCGTCGTCATAAAGCGTCGTGTTCGGGTAGACCTCCATGCAGGCCGTGCCGTTCATCTCGTCATTGATGCGCTGCGCGAAAAGCTGCGCGGCCTCGCCTTTCGGATGACCCTTCTCGGCCACCACGTGGCTGAACTTGATGACCATCTCACCATCATCGCAATTGGCCAGAGCAGGGCTCGCGCCAACGGTGATCGCAGCGGCCGCAACCGCTCCCAATACGTATTTCATGTGTACCTCCCGGTAGTTCATGCATGCATACCGGCAGGCTTGCCGGCTGACAGATAACAGTTAGCAAACCGTGTGCCAGCCCGGAGGGCGGGGACGCTTATCGAAGGTTCACCAGAGATTACAACATGTTAAAATTGTCGCGTCCGAGCCCTGCATGGTCCGCACGATCGACAATGGGTGGAAACGGTAACATCATACCAGGTCGATGGGTGGCATTCGACACATGGGGTTCAGAGGCCGTATCTCTTCATCTTCTCGTAGAGCGACTTCCTGGAAATCCCCAGTTCCTCGTAGACGGGCCGGATACGACCCTCGTTGCGCGACAGGGCGGTCGCAATGACGGTTCTTTCATAGGCGGCCATCCGGTCGGGCAACCTGGCGGCGGCGTCATTGTCCGCCGCGGGTCGCTGTTGTCCGAATTCAGTGCCGAGCCCAATCACGAAACGGTCCGCAACATTGCGCAATTCGCGCACATTGCCGGGCCAGTCATGCGCCTTGAGGCGCTCGAGGAGTTCAGGAGTGATCTCCGGAATTTCGCGCCGGTAGCGCGCCCGCGCATCGCGCGCCAGCTGGAAAAACAGTTCGGGAATGTCTTCGGCGTGGCTGCGCAATGGCGGAATGGCTATGCTCACGACGTTGAGCCTGTAGTACAGGTCGGCGCGAAACCGGCCAGCTTCGCTCTCCGCCTTGAGATCGGCTTTCGAGGCGGCGATGAAGCGGACATCGATGTTGATGACGCGGTTCGATCCGAGCCGCTCGATCTGCTTGGCCTCGAGCGCGCGCAACAGTTTCACCTGAAGTTCAAGCGGCATGGATTCGATCTCGTCGAGCAGAACCGTGCCGCCGTCGGCATGTTCGAGCTTGCCGATGCGCAGGCTGCTCGCCCCGGTAAACGCTCCCTTTTCGTGTCCGAACAGCTCGGACTCGACGATCTCGGCCGGCAGCGCGCCGCAGTTGATCGCAACGAAAGGCTCGGCGGCGCGGGAACCCAGCCGGTGCACGGCCCGCGACACGACCTCCTTTCCCGCTCCGGTCTCACCCACGACCAGCAGATCAGCATCGGTTTCGGCGATCGCCTTCACCTCTGCTTTCAGGCGAACCATGGCCGGCGAATTGCCGATCAGCACTTCGGCCATGCTGTCCCCGCCGGACAGGTTCTCGCGCAATGTCCTGTTTTCCAGAACCAGACGCCGCTTCTCGAGGGCGCGCGCGCAAAGCTCGGAGAGCCGTGAGGAGGTGAACGGCTTCTCCAGAAAATCATAGGCGCCGTTGCGCATGGCCTGGACCGCCAGCGGAACGTCGCCATGGCCGGTGATCAGGATGACGGGCAGCGCCGGATCGATCTCAAGCGCCTTGGAAAGGAAGGCCATGCCGTCGAGCTCCGGCAGCCGGATGTCGCACACCGCAATGCCGCCAAAGGAGCGCGTGACCAGGCTCAATGCCTCGCCGGCGCGCGACAAGCTGGCGACGGAGTATCCCTCCAGCTCCAGGCCCTGTTCGAGCGCGTGGCGCAGGTCGTTGTCGTCATCGATCAGGATGATCTCCGGAGACCCCCGCCCGCTCATTCAAGCCTGCTCCGCTACCCTGGCGGAGACTTCCGCATTCTTCAGCTTCACCGTGAACACCGCGCCGCCGCCCCTGCGGTTGCCGGCGGTCAGGCTTCCGCCGAAATCCTGGACAATGTTGTAGGCGATCGACAGGCCGAGCCCCAGGCCCTCGCCCAGCTCCTTGGTGGTGAAGAAGGGATCGAATATCGAGGCCATGTCTTCGTCGCCTATGCCCGGCCCGCGGTCGCTCACACGGATTGTGGTGGTCTTGCCGTCGGCATGCCAGTCGACCAGGATTTCCTCGGCACCCGTCTGAAGGTTGGAATCGATGGCGTTGGAAATGAGATTGACAAAGACCTGAGACAGCCGAACGGGGCCAGCCCGCACCAGGCGGGCGGCCGGATCGGGCTTGCTGATGATTTTCATGCCGACGGCTTTCGCCTTGTGTTCGATGAGCAGAAGCGTGTCTTGCAGGACCTGCTCCAGGTGCACATCGGCGAGGTCGCTGCGCGGCCTGCGGGCGAAGGACTTGAGCGTGTTCGACAGTGTCGCCATGCGATCGACCATCGCGGCGATGCGGCTCAGATTGGCCGACACATCGTCTGACTTGCGCTTCTGCAGAAGAAGCTGCGCGTTGTCGGCGTAGGAGCGTATGGCGGCCAGCGGCTGATTGTACTCATGCGCCAGCGCCGCGGACATCTGGCCGATCGCCGCCAGCTTGGTCGACTGGACAAGTTCACTCTGCGCCTTGCGCAGCGCCGATTCCGTGAGCCGGCGTTCCTCCACCTCGACCGCCAGTTGCGCGTTGGACTGGCTGAGCTCACGCGTGCGGTGCCTGACTTGCCTTTCCAGCCTGAGTGCCGTCAGACGTTCCAGCCTGTGCCGGCGCCGCTCCTCGTGCAGACGCAGAATGATGATGATCCCGATCAGCGCGGCAAGGGCGACGCCCAGCCCGGCAATGGTGGCGCTGTTGCGCCGCGCCTCCGCGATCGCCGTCTTCGGCACCAGCGCGAACAGCGTCCAGTCCATCGCCACGATGTGGCGCCGGAACACCATGTATTCCATTTTGCTTCCCGCGGGAGAAACCACATCCTCGTTGCCTTCGAGCACCGCCTCGCGGATATCGGCTTCGCGCGCCCGCGCCAATATGTTGCCGGCGACAAGCCTGCCGGCGCCGTTGAAGGCAATGATCGGGTTGGGCGAAAGGGCCCATGTCTGCTCGATCGAATTGAGCGGCGCTGCCACGACGATGATCGCCGCTACCTGCCGGTCGATGCGCACGCCGGTGGAGAAGGCATAGGCGTTCTTGTCGCCGATGCCCGAAAGCGATGACCGGCCAAGACGGCCTTCGAGAGGGGCTTTCAACAGTTCGCCGCCCGCAATCATGCCGGGCGTCAGATATCCTGTCGCCGTGGTGATGATTTCGCCTCGAGGCGTGACGAAGGCGGCATCTATCGCGCCCGAAAGGGATCGGACAATGGCCGCGATCTCCCGCAATCTCGCCGTTTCCGGCAGTGAAATTCCGTCCGCCGCCATGGTCAGCACGTCCTGCCTTCGCGCCGTGAGCGCGGGAACATGACGATATTTGTCGAACTGGCTGATAATGGTCTCGACCTGAAGCCCCAGCGCGGCTTCGGCGTTGGCGCGCAGCTGGGTCTCGGCCTGCTGCCCCGCCAGCCGGACAGCCGCGGCGATGGTTGCCGCGCCGAAAACCGCGGCGACCGCCAGGAAGAGCACAACCTGTACGCGCGGGTTACGGAAAAAGCGGTTCCTGAGCACCATCACTGCAACCTTGCCGGGAATGTCGCCAGTCTGCCAGATGCCGACATGAACAACCGGCCATTCCTGCATTCATTGTAGGCGGCTGACATTCGATGCAACAAGCACCTTCCGCCTGAGCAGCGCCGGTTCTTCTCCCCTATCGCTGCGCATCCCTTGACGGGAAATGCGGGAAACCGCATCTGTCCCGGCAGTCTCCCGGTCCTACAGGTGCCGCTTTGCCCAAGCTCAAATCGATCATCGAATCTCGTCGCTTCGAGACCGCGATCACCGCAATCATCATTCTGAACGCCATCACGCTGGGACTGGAGACCTCCCAGCGCGCGATGGAAGCAGCCGGACCGCTGCTGGTGGCGGTGGACCGCATTGTCCTCGGCATCTTCGTGGCCGAACTCGCGGCACGGGCGGCAGTCTACCGGCTCGCCTTCTTCCGCGATCCATGGCGCATCTTCGACCTCGTCGTGGTCGGCGTCGCGCTGGTGCCTGCGAGCGGAAACCTCTCGGTTCTGCGTGCCCTGCGCATCCTGCGTGTGTTGCGGCTGGTCAGCGTCATGCCGTCGCTGCGCCGCGTGGTTACCGGCTTCATTGCGGCACTGCCGGGCATGGGCTCCATCATCCTCCTGATGGGGTTGGTCTATTACGTGTTCTCGGTGATGGCGACCAAGCTGTTCGCCTCCACCTTCCCCGACTGGTTCGGCACGCTCGGCAAGTCAGCCTACTCCCTGTTTCAGATCATGACCCTGGAAAGCTGGTCGATGGGAATCGTGCGGCCGGTGATGGAGGTTTATCCCTACGCCTGGCTGTTTTTCATCCCCTTCATCGTCTGCACGACCTTCACCGTGCTCAACCTGTTCATCGGCATCATCGTCTCGGCCATGCAGGCCGAACATGACGAGGAGGCAACCGCAGAGCGGTCGGCGCTGCATCAGGAACAGGAGACGATTCTGGAGGAGATCAGGTCGTTGAGGGACGAGGTGCGAAGTCTGCGGGCGCCTGCCGGAAAATAGCAATGCGTCCCCATCCGGGTTTGATACTGATCAAGGCGCTAACGGGGGTCATGCGCCAGACAGGTCGGATGATGTATGATCCAGGGAGCGCCCGATGCGATTGAGCGCGACGATAATTGCGGGTCTTCTGCTCGCGGGGCCGGCGTCGGCGGATGACGATACCGTCGAATATGGCCGCGTACTGGTCCTGGAAAACTGCTCCACCTGCCACGCCATCGACCGGCTGGGGGAAAGCAGGCATCCGGAGGCGCCGCCGTTTCGCATCCTGTCGCAGCGCTACCCGCTCGAAGGGCTCGAAGAGGCCCTGGCGGAGGGGATCATGACCGGACATCCTGACATGCCCGAATTCATCGCCTCGCCGCGGCAGATCGACGGCATCATCGCTTATATCGGCAGCATCAGCGACTAGCGCCCGACCGATCAGTGGGCGATGATTTCGTCCTCGGCGCGGAAATGTTTCGAGAGTTTCAGGCCCTGGGCCTGATAATTTGACGACATGGCCGCGCCGTAGAGCTTTTCCGGCCTCGACAGCATGTGTTCGTAGACCAGCCGGCCGACCGTCTGGCCGTGCTCCAGAATGAACGGCACCTCGTGGCTGCGAACCTCAAGCACCGCGCGGCTGCCCGTGCCGCCGGCGCCGCCATGGCCGAAGCCGGGGTCGAAGAAGCCGGCATAGTGGACGCGAAACTCGCCGACCAGCGGGTCGAAGGGCGTCATCTCGGCTGCATAGTCGGGCGGCACGTGCACCGCCTCTCGCGAGGCGAGGATGTAGAACTCGTCAGGGTCGAGCACCAGCTCGCCCGATCCCCGCACATAGAGCGGGTCCCAGAAATCCAGGACGTCGTGTGCGGCTTTCAGGTCGACGTCGATCAGGCCGGTGTGGTGCTTGGCGCGGTAACCGACCAGCCCGCCTGGCCCGCCGCGCAGATCGATCGACAGGGCGATGCCTGATCCGGAGATGTTCGGCTCTTCCGAAGCAACCAGCGTCTCGGTCTTGTGGAGCGCGGCAAGATCGGCTTCGTCCAGAAGCGGTTCGCCGCGGCGGAAGCGGATCTGCGAGAGCCGCGACCCGGCTCGCACGACGATCGGGAAGGTGCGCGGGCTGACCTCCAGATAGAGCTGGCCCTCATAGCCGGCCCTGATCTTGTCGAACTCGCGGCCATTGTCGGTCATGACGCGCGTGAAGATGTCGAGCCGGCCGGTCGAGCTTTTCGGGTTGGCCGAGGCCGAGACGTCGCCGGGCAGCGCCAGGCTCTCCATCAAGGGAACGATATAGACGCAGCCCGTCTCAAGCACCGCGCCGGGCGACAGGTCGATCTCGTGCAGCTTCAGCGCGGTCAGCTTGTCGGTTACGGCATGGCGCTCGCCGGGCAGGAAGGAGGCGCGCACGCGGTAGGCCGTGTAGCCCAGCCGCAGATCGAGACTGGCCGGCTGAATCTGGTCGGCGTCGGGCCGGCGGTCGGATTTCAGCGCGCCCTGTTCGAACAGCGCCGCGATATCCTTGTCGGGCAGTATGCCTGTCTTGCGCATAAACCGTCTCCAGTCTCGCGGGAGGTTTATGCGATGCGCCAATTGACGCAAGCAGAAGCGGCGTCTAAAGGACAATTATCCCGTGGTGATTTGGCCGGTCGGCTTGCAGCCACGTTAAACAAGTCGCTAAAGGACCGAAGTACGGACCGGCCAGCGATTTGCGGCCGGTTTTTTTGTTTTTGAGGCACGATCATGACTGTCGAGACGAAGCGCGCAATGAAAACAGCAACTGCGCTGGTGCACGGCGGGACGATGCGATCCTCCTTCGGCGAAACGTCGGAAGCGCTCTATCTGACCCAGGGCTTCGTCTACGAGACGGCAGAGGCCGCCGAAGCCCGCTTCAAGGGCGACGAACCGGGCTTCATTTATTCGCGCTACGCCAACCCGACTGTCGACATGTTCGAGAAACGCATGTGCCTGCTTGAGGGCGCGGAAGATGCGCGGGCCACGGCGTCGGGCATGGCGGCTGTAACCGCCGCGCTGCTTTGCAGCGCCACAGCCGGTGATCATGTCGTAGCGGCACGGGCGCTGTTCGGTTCCTGCCGCTGGGTCGTCGAGACGCTGATGCCGAGATACGGCATCGAGACAACACTGGTCGACGGCACAAAGATGGACGAGTGGCAGGCCGCCGTGCGGCCCAACACAAAGCTGTTCTTCCTCGAAAGCCCGACCAATCCAACGCTGGAGGTCATCGACATCGCGGCGGTGGCCGACATCGCCAACGCCTGCGGGGCGCGCGTGGTGGTCGATAATGTGTTCGCGACACCGCTGCAGCAGAAGCCGCTGGAGCTTGGGGCGCATATCGTCGTCTACTCCGCCACCAAGCACATTGACGGGCAGGGCCGGTGCCTCGGCGGCATCATCCTTTCCGACAAGGAGTGGATCGACAAGAACCTGCATGACTATTACCGGCACACCGGGCCGAGCATGTCGCCTTTCAATGCGTGGACGCTGCTCAAGGGACTCGAGACATTGCCGGTCAGGGTGAAGCAGCAGACCGAAAATGCAGGCCGCGTGGCCGGGCATCTCGCCTGCCATCCCAAGGTGGCGAAGGTTATCTACCCCGGCCGCAACGACCATCCGCAGGCCGACATCATAGCCAAGCAGATGACGGGCGGCTCAACGCTTGTGTGCTTCGAGGTGAAGGGCGGCAAGAAGGGGGCGTTCGCGACCCAGAACGCGCTGGAGATAATCCGCATCTCCAACAATCTGGGCGACGCCAAGAGCCTGGTAACGCATCCGGCGACGACGACGCACAAGAATCTGACGGAAGAAGCGCGGGCCGAACTGGGCATCAATCCCGGCACAATCCGCCTTTCGGTCGGGCTGGAGGACGCGGACGACCTGATCGCCGACCTCGACCATGCGCTGGAGAACGTGGCTTAGTCTCCCCTCAATCGGGCGGGAAGGCTCTCGACGCCAACACGATCCGCGACAGGGCCGTATAGAAAGTCAGGGCCGCAAAGACATAGGCCATGACCGGGAACCATGCCGGGAACAGGCACAAGGCGATGAAGAACAGGATCGTCTCCGTGGCTTCGGCCAGACCGGTGGTGAAGAAGAGCGATTTGGGGCCGCGTACGTCGCTCGTTTCGCCGCGCTTTTCGGCCATCACCGCATAGGCGAGGAAACTCGCCCCGTTGACGTAGAAAGAGAATATGAGGACGGCGCCGGCGATAGCGTTGGCTTGCGGGTCGAGCAGGACGAAGCCGAGCGGGATCGCACCGTAGAAGACAAAGTCGAGAACGATATCCAGAAAACCGCCGAAATCGGTGCTGCCGGTGATCTTGGCCACCGCGCCGTCCAGCCCGTCGCCCAGCCGGCTGACCAAAAGCAACGCCAGACCCAGGAGAACATATCCGGCCGCGACCGAGGCAGCGGCGGCGAGGCCGATCAGGCAGGCGGTTATGGTGATGGCATTCGGCGTCGCTCCGGCGCGAACGAGCAGGCGCGCCGCACGGTCGAGCGCCGGATCGATCTGCCTGCGCGCCCAGCCGTCAAGCATGTCGGTGTTGCCGGTCTTTGGCCATGTTCGGAATCATACACTTGCCCTTGACGGGACAATGCACAAATTGTCCGTGTGATGTCACCGTGCAGCCAGTTTACGCGAACATGCGAGGAATGCCCGAAATGTACAAAGCGATCACCCGGAATATCGAGGTGATGGCGGAACCGTTCTTTCTGGAAGACCGGTCCAACCCCGAAGACAATGAATATTTCTGGGCCTACCGCATCACCATCGCCAACCACTCCACGAGGCCGGTGAAGCTGCTCTCACGGCACTGGCGCATCACCGACGCGACCGGCCGTGTGCAGGAAGTGCGCGGCGACGGGGTGGTCGGCGATCAACCGGAACTCGAACCGGGCGACAGCTACCAGTACACATCCGGCTGCCCGCTGACGACGCCGTCCGGCTTCATGGTCGGCGCCTACACGATGACGGAGCCGGGCGGCGAGACCTTCGAGATCGACATTCCGGCCTTTTCGCTGGACGTTCCCGGCGAAGCGCGTTCGGTCAATTGAGCGTCCGTCCCGCCGCGCCGTCCTCGCCGAATTCGGCGGGGTCGAACTCATACTCGGTCGAACAGAACTCGCAATTGACCCTGATCCGGCCTTCCTCGGTGCTCTCCTCGATCTCTTCGGCCGAGAAGCCGTCGAGAACCTGCCTGATCTTGTCGCGCGAGCACGAACAATCATCGATGACCGGCGTGCCGTCATAGACCCGCACGCCCTGCTCATGGAACACGCGGTAGAGCAGGCGCTCGGTGCCGACCGTCGGGTCAATCAGTTCCGACGGATCGAGCGTCAGGAACAGCGTCCGCGCCGTGTTCCAGGCGTCATCATCGGGACCGGAATGATCCGGCTCGCTGTCGTCGCCGTCGCCGCCATGCAAATCGGGCACACGCATGCGATCCAGTGACTCAGGCAGGAACTGCATCAGCGCGCCGCCGGCGCGCCAATGGGCGCTGGCGCCGTTCTGCCCCGGCAGGTGCTGGCGCGCGACGCCGAGGCGCACCTCGGTCGGTATCTGTTCCGACTGACGGAAATAGACGCGCGCGATATCCTCCAGCGAGGTGCCGTCTAGCTGCACCACACCCTGATAGCGCTGCATGTACGCGCCCTGGTCCACCGTGAGAGCCAATACGCCTTCGCCGAGAAGTTCCTCGGGCGCGACACAGCCTCCCGCCATGGCAGCCTCGACGCGCTCGGCATCGAAACGCGCATAGGCACGCACCGAACCCGGCGTGCGGATATCGGCGACGAGCATGTCGACCGGCCCGTCGGAGCGGGTCTGGAGGATGAACTTGCCGTCGAACTTGAGCGAGGTGCCCAGAAGCACCGTCAGCACGATCGCCTCGGCCAGAAGGTTGGCAACCGGCTCGGGATAGTCGTGGCGGCCCAACACCTGGTCGAGCAGCGGACCGAGCTGCACGGCGCGCCCGCGAATGTCGAGCGTCTCGACATCGAAGGGGACGACGTTGTCGTCCCCAGCGAAACCGAAATCGCCCAGTGTCGGCGTTTGTTCGTTCACGATCACAATTCCCGATTCGGCTCGCGTCGAAGCTACCCAGCGGGCGGCGCGGACGAAAGTCTCGATTGGTTCAAATTGGGGTTAGCGGCCAGAAAATAGGTGCGCAGCGGCCGCGCTTCAAGCGCCGAGGCACCAGGCGAGCACGGCCTTCTGGGCGTGAAGCCTGTTTTCGGCCTCATCGAAAACGACCGAATGCGGCCCGTCGATCACTTCGTCGGTCACCTCCTCGCCGCGGTGGGCGGGCAGGCAATGCATGAAAAGCGCGTCCGGGCTCGCCTTATTCATCAGCGCGGCATTAACCTGATAAGGCTGGAACACGTTGTGGCCGCGGGCGCGGTGCTCCTGGCCCATCGAGACCCAGGTGTCGGTGACGACACAGTCGGCGCCTGAGACAGCTTCCTCCGGCGAACGCATAAGCTCGATGCGGCCGCCATTGGCGCGCGACCAGTCCATCAACGGTCCGGCCGGCTCGCTGCCTTCGGGCACAGCGACATTGAGGCGGAAACCGAAGCGGGCGGACGCCTCAAGCAAGGAATGGAGCACGTTGTTGCCGTCGCCCGACCAGGCAAACAGCCGGTCGCGCACCGGGCCGCGATGCTCCTCGAAGGTCATCACATCGGCCATGGCCTGGCAGGGGTGGGTGTCGTCGGTCAGACCGTTGATAACCGGCACGGTTGCATGCTCAGCCAGTTCGTGCAGGCGGTCGTGCGAGGTGGTTCGGATCATGATCGCGTCGACATAACGCGACAGGACGCGGGCAGTGTCGGCGATCGTTTCCGACCGACCAAGCTGCATTTCGGCGCCGGTCAGCATGATCGTCTCGCCGCCGAGCTGACGCATGCCGACATCGAATGAAACCCGCGTGCGGGTCGACGGCTTCTCGAAAATCATCGCCAGCACCTTGCCGGCCAGGGGCTTGTCGGCTTCGCCGGACTTCAGCCTCTCCTTGCGCTGGCGCGCGTCGTCCAGGATGCCCCGAAGATCCTCGGCGGACATGGCGGACAGATCGGTGAAATGCTTTGCGGACATGGCCTGCAGCTATGCCTCAAGCCGCGCCGGCGGCGCTGGCCGCCAGCTGCTTGGCGGCGGCGCGGATCGCATCGACCGCAATGCGGACTTCATCGTCGCCCACATTGAGCGGCGGCAACAGCCGGACCACATTGTCACCCGCAGGAACGGCAAGCAGGTTCTGGTCGCGCAGCGCGGCATTGACCGTGCTGTTGGAGACCTTGCACCTCAGACCGAGCATAAGGCCCTCGCCGCGTACTTCCTCGAACACGGCGGGGAATTCGTCGACGACCGAGGCCAGGGCCTGCTTGGCCAGAAGCGACTTGCGCTGCACCTCTTCCAGAAAGCCTTCCTCCAGCACCACGTCGAGCACGGCATTGCCGACAGCCATGGCAAGCGGATTGCCGCCGAAGGTGGTGCCGTGCACGCCCGCGGTCATGCCGGTGGCCGCCTCGTCGGTGGCAAGGCACGCGCCCATGGGGAAGCCGCCGCCAATACCCTTGGCGATAGCCATGATGTCCGGCTCGATACCCGCCCATTCGTGGGCGAACAGCTTGCCGGTGCGTCCGATGCCGCACTGGACCTCGTCGAGCACGAGCAGGATGCCCTTGTCGTCGCAGATTTCACGCAGCTTGCGCATCATCGCGGTGGGTACCGGGCGGATGCCGCCCTCGCCCTGCACGGGCTCGATCAGGATCGCCGCGGTTTCGTCGGTGATCTTCTCTTCGATCTTTTCAAGATCGGCGAATGCGATCTGGTCGAAGCCTTCGACCTTCGGGCCGAAGCCCTCAAGATATTTCGGCTGGCCGCCGGCCGCGATGGTGGCGAGCGTCCGGCCGTGGAAGGCGCCCTCGATCGTGATGATGCGGTAGCGTTCGGGGTGGCCCTTCACGAAGTGATAGCGCCGGGCGGTCTTGATGGCGCATTCCAGCGCCTCCGCGCCCGAATTGGTGAAGAACACCTTGTCGGCGAAAGTCGCGGCAACGAGCCGGTCCGCCAGCCGCCGCTGACCAGGAATCTCGTAGAGATTGGAGACGTGCCAGAGCTTTGCGGCCTGCTCGGTCAGAGCTGCGACCAGATGAGGGTGGCCGTGACCCAGCGAATTGACCGCTATGCCGCCGGCGAAATCGAGAAATCGCTGCCCGCCGGTCGTGACCAGCCAGGATCCCTCGCCGTGATCGAACGACAGGGGCGCGCGCGCGAATGTCTCGTAAAGCGCCGAACTCATCTCAGTCCTCCGGCAATAATGCCTTTCGATGCCGAATTCCGGCGAAACCCCCAATAACCGGAACGGCAAATCAAAAAAGCCGCCCAGCAGCGGGCGGCCGTCCAACTGTATCGTCTATCCGGGTTTTTGCCCGAAAAGTCAATGAAAGTCCGGGGTTGACCTATTGTGCCAAAGGCAAGCCGTTTTCCCCATTGCGGGCCGAATTCCGGCCAAGTTGGGGAAAACCGGGAAAAGCGATTCTGTGCACCACGCGGACTCTTGTCACGGAGTCAAGCGATAGAGTAGTTTGGAGCCAACGAACTAGATTTCGTGCGGCGGACTCTAATCTCTGCGTAAATGTAGCGTCACGCTGGCCTGTGGCCGGTCGGGAAAGGATTCCGATTCCGCACGCTTCATCGAGGAGCGGCAAACGATGAATTGGACAGACGAACGCGTCGAAACGCTGAAGAAACTGTGGGCTGACGGACTGAGTGCGAGCCAAATCGCGGCGCAACTCGGGGGTGTCACCCGTAACGCGGTTATCGGCAAGGTGCACAGGCTCAAACTATCGGGCCGCGGGCGGACCAGTTCCGCGTCGCCCAGGCCGAAGAAGACCGCATCGGGCAGCGGGCGGTCGTCGCGCGGCGGGCGCACGGTCACCATGACCATTGGCGCGACGGCGCTGAAGGCGCAATATGATGTCGACGCCGTTGCGCGTCATGATCTGCGGCCAATCGAGGATGTAGTAGTGCCCATCTCCCGCAAACTTGCGCTTGTCGAGCTGACGGAACACACCTGCAAGTGGCCCAACGGTGATCCGATGAGCGAGGAATTCAGCTTCTGCGGCAATGATTCCGGCGATTCCGGGCCCTATTGCACCTACCATTCGCGGCTGGCCTACCAGCCGGCCTCCGAGCGGCGGCGCGCCCGCTAGAGCAAAAATCCTTCCGCCGCATCGGGCGGCAGCCTATTCCTTGGCGTCGATGGTCACGTCGTGGCTGTGGTCGCGCTTGGGGCGCTCCACAGGGAGCTGCTCGGCGGTCTCGATGTAGTAGACAGTTTCCGCAATATTGGTGGCGTGATCGCCCATGCGTTCGATGTTCTTGGCGCAGAATAGAAGATGCGTACAGGGCGTGATGTTGCGCGGATCCTCCATCATGTAGGTCAGCAACTCGCGAAAGAGCGAGGTGTAGACCGCGTCGATCTCGTAGTCGCGGTCGCGTACCGATCCCAACCGGGTGACCTCTCGCGAGGCATAGACGTCGAGTACATCCTTCAGCTGGGTCGAGGCCAGCTCGGCCAGCGCCTGCAGGCCGCGGAAAAGCTTGATCGGCTGGCGCGATGCGGCAACGGCCATGGCGCGCTTGGCGATGTTCTTGCCCAGATCGCCAACCCGTTCCAGATCGGACGAGATACGGATCGAGCCGATGATCTCGCGCAGATCGTCGGCGAGCGGCTGGCGGCGCGCAATCACCGCCAGCGCCCGGTCGTCGATTTCGCGCTGCGCCTCGTCCAGCCGATCGTCGTCGGCGATGACTTTCCTGGCCATCGGCTCGTCATTGTGGACCAGCGCGGAAACCGAATTCTCGATCATCCGCTCGGCCATGCCGCCCATCGCGGCAACGCGCCCGGCGAGAAATTTCAGGTCTTCGTCATAGGCGGTTACGATGTGCATGCACGGCGTCTTTCGATTGCGGAGGCGGTGTTGGCAAGACTGGACCCTAGGTCATGCGGGTGACGGAATAAAGAATTGGCTGCGCCGCCATTCCGCACGGCTTCGGCGGATCAGGGCGATGGCAGGTGTACGGTGAACGCGGCGCCTTCTCCGTGCGACGAACGGATCGTCAGCCGCGCGTTATGCCGGGTGAGGATGTGCTTGACGATAGCAAGGCCCAGACCGGTGCCCTTCTGCGCGCGGCTTTCCTCGACATCGACGCGGTAGAAACGCTCGGTAATGCGCGGGATATGTTCATCCGGAATGCCCGGACCAAAATCGCGCACCGTCACATCGACGCCACGGTCATCACCTGTCCCCGACCGCTCGACGGTGATTTCCACCCGCTTGCCCGACTGGCCATATTTGCAGGCGTTCTCGAGCAGATTTTCGAACACCTGGATGAGTTCGTCGCGGCTGCCCGGGATCTCGATCGGCGCATCGGGGATGTTGCGGACGATCTCGATGCCGGCGTCGGCTGCAAGCTGGTTGAGCGAGTCCGCCACGCCGGCGACGAGCATGCAGATATCGACTTTTTCGTCCGCGCCGACGAAGGGTTTCATCTCGAGCCGCGACAGTGACAGGAGGTCGTCGATCAGCCGCGCCATGCGCCCGGTCTGGCTGTTCATGATCTCGAGAAAGCGCTCGCGCGCCTTCGCGTCGTCCTTCGCCGGGCCGCGCAGGGTCTCGATGAAACCCGCGATCGAAGCCAGCGGGGTGCGCAGTTCGTGGCTGGCATTGGCGATGAAATCGGCGCGCATGCGGTCGACACGGCGCAGTTCGCTCTGATCCTTGAAGACCAGCACGTAGAGCCCGGTGCCCGCGCCCACTGCCGAAGCGCTGACGCGGTAGTGGCGTTCGATCGGCACGCGCTCCGCATAGTCCACATTGGCTGGTCTGGCGTTTCCCAGCAGTAATGCGCGCACGAGTTCCTGCATCTCGGGGGCTCGGAAGCGAAGCTGGATGTCAACGCCCATCAGGACCGTGCCGAAAGCAGTCTGGGCGGGCTGGTTGGCATGAACGATGCGGCCGGACTGATCGAACAGGATCAGGGGATCGGGAACCGCTTCGGCCAGGCGCTCGGCGGAGAGACGCTCCACCGGTCCCAGCATGGCCGCGGCCTCTGCCTCGCGGCGGCGGCGCGAACGGCTCCTGCGCGGAATGAATGCGGCTACCGCGACAATCGCGACCAACGAGACGGCCACCAGCGGCCAGGAGACCGTCGAGTACCAGGCGACAAACAGAATGGCCGCGACCGAGGCGGCAATAACCCAGCGGGCTTCGGTCAGCCGGGAAAGCAGCAGCGAAGCCATGCTGATTGTGCTGGCTGAGTTGTCGGCTTCGCTCATCGGACGGTTCCAGACGTTCTCCGTGAATCCAGCCATCTTGCAGCTTGAGGCCGGTCCAACGTCCCCATAGCATGACCGCACGCAGCAGGAAGGATGGTTCGATGAAAAATGACAAGGACGGCAGGGGCGGCGTCGAGGCCAAGCCGGTCACGATCACCGTAGCGGGCATCAAGCGCCAGTTCGACATCGACGATCCGAAGCTTCCCGGCTGGGTGGACGACAGCAAGCTGACCGCCGCCGGCTATCCCTATGACCGGCGGTTGGACGAGGACGAATACGAAAAGACGCTCGAAGAACTGCAGAAGGAACTCGTCAAGCTGCAATCGTGGCAGCAGGCGACCGGCGAGCGCGTCCTGGTGCTCATGGAAGGACGTGACGCGGCCGGCAAGGGCGGCACGATCTTCCGCATGCACCGCTACATGAACCCCCGCAACGCCCGCATCGTCGCGCTGCCCAAACCGACCGAAACGGAGCGCGGGCAATGGTATTTCCAGCGCTATGTCGCGCACTTCCCGACCGCGGGCGAATTCGTCACCTTCGACCGCTCCTGGTACAACCGGGCCGGCGTGGAACCGGTGATGGGATTCTGCACGCCGGAGCAGCACCAGAAGTTCCTCGACGACGCGCCGCGCTTCGAGATGGCGCTGGTCAGCGAAGGTTTCCGGTTCTTCAAGTTCTGGCTGAACATAGGCCGGGAAACGCAGCTCAAGCGCTTCCATGACCGCCGGCACAGTGCGCTGACACATTGGAAGTTCTCGCCCGTCGACGTGGCGGGCATGGCGAAATGGGACGATTACACCGAAAAGCGCGACCTCATGCTGGAGCGCACCCACACGCCCTACGCGCCGTGGCAGGTGGTGAAGGCCAACGACAAGCGGCGGCTGCGGCTGGCCGTGATCCGGCATGTCCTGCTTTCAATTCCCTATGCCGGGCGCGACGAAAATGCGACCGGCAAGCAGGACGGCAAGATCATCTCGGACGCGCCGGCCTTCCTGAACCATGGCTAGCCGGCGGCGCGATCTGCCCCGGGGCGCTCGCTCGCCGGGTGCGGTGTTTTCTCCCATAGATGCGGCCTTATGTATCAAAGGCACCAAGCCTTAGACGCATAAGCCGGTCCAACAAAAAGGACCGCCGCATGGCACTCACTACACAATGGAGAGAAATCCGGGCATTGTACCCGCATGGGCTATTGGCTTCGTGTTCTGGCGATCTTTTTGATTGCCGCCCCCTTCTCCGCTATGTTTGCGGAGCCGTTCTTCGAAGCGGTTCTCGATCAGATGGGCATCGCGACCGAACGCTGGGCGGCACCTGTGGTGACCGCCATGTTTGAGGTCTTTGCAAGCGACGGGTTTCGCTTTGTATCTGTCGCGGCCATCGGCGTAGGCATAGGCATTTGGGTGCATTGGCTGGCTTCGCGATTTGATCGCAATACCGCCCAACCGCAAACGCCGAACAATTTATGGGTACCAGTTGTAGATATCCAAATCGATGCTGAAAGACTAAATAGAGTATCACCTTGGATCGAATTTCACGCTATATTAGTGAATACCACGGGCTATGACGTTAAGGTGCTGGGTTCAAGCGGATACATATATGTTTCTGGCGAAAAATTTCATCCATCTCTTGCATGTGCTTCAAGTTTGGTAAAATCGCCGTCGTTCGTGAAAATCTTCGTAGAATTGCCGCTCAGCGAAAAAGAAGCAGAGGTATTTCGCGAACTGATTAGTAAGGATAATTTTGAGATGGACTTTATTTGGAAGATTGATATTGAAGTTTTATTTGGAAAGAAGGCCGTACCAATAATATCTGGAATTCACGCTTCTGTACGATTCAGTAGCGCGATCATGCGGCCTGTCCCCCATCTAACCCAGCAAGGCGCGCACAGGTACTAGTCAAACATATTTAACTGCTTAGCTCCGATAGCAGATAGGCATTGAAGCAGAAAAGCCGCCGTGAATTTCCCCCGAGACAGCTTATTACGAACGTTCACTTCCTTCTCGTCAACGCCCATATCCGCCAGCTTGTCCACGAGCTGCGAGTAGGTGACGCCTTTCCGCTTCAATTCGGCCTTTAGGAGGTTGGCCGCCAACTGCTCAAAATCCGTTCTGTCGGGCATGTATCACCTGCGATATAAAAAGTATCGTAAATAGTGACATATGCCCTTGCGCACGCTACGTCAACGTACTATATCCGATACACACGTAACGGATATGATGACAAATGGCGCAGCACTTCCTACTTTCCGCAGAAGCCCGCACTCTCTCCCTGAAAGCGATCTACCAGGGTGGCGAGGACAAGGCATACGCGACGTTCAAGCGGCTGCGCTGGCATTCGACGGATGGCGAGCCGGTTTGTCCCAAGTGCGGCTGTCTGGACCATTACGACATTCCGACCCGTCGCAAGTTCAAGTGCGCCGCCTGCTATGCGCAGTTTTCGGTAACGAGCGGCACGATGTTTGCCTCGCGCAAGATGCCCTTCACCGACCTTCTGGCCGCGATCTGCCTCTTTGTGAACGGATCGAAAGGCATGTCGGCGGTTCAATTCAACCGCGATCTGGACGTCCAGTACAAGACGGCTTTCGTTCTGGCGCACAAGCTGCGCGAAGCCCTTGCGGCCGAAACCGCCGACGAAATGCTGGCCGGTGAAGTCGAGATTGACGGCGCGTATTTCCAGAAGAACCCGCGCCAAGAAAACCGCGTTGAAGATCGCGTTGACCGCCGCGTGAAGGCCAATATGGGCGAGCGCCGCGTTGTGGTCGCCCTTCGCCAGCGTTCGGGCCGTACCCTTACCTTTGTGCGCCGCTCGGAAGCGGAAGGCGTCTCAATCGCCCGCGCCCGCATGACCGCGAATGCTCACCTGTTTGCCGACGAAGCCACCCACTGGGATGCGCTGGAAATGCAGTTCCGCTCTACCCGCATCAATCACTCGGAAAGCTACAGCGACGGTCACGGCAAGCATACGAATTGGGTTGAAAGCTACTTCAGCCGCCTTCGCCGCATGGTCGGTGGCCAGCATCACCACGTCAGCCACAAGTACCTGTACCAGTACGCGAACCATGCCGCATGGCTTGAAGATCACCGTCGCCGGTCCAACGGCGGCAACGCTATGGCCCTGCTAGGCGGCGCACTCAATCAGGGTGTCAGCCGCGTATGGGCCGGCTACTGGCAGAGGGCGCAACATGCCTAGGAAGTCCTACAATGTCAGCCGCCAGCGTTCGCGCGGCAACGCCATCACCATCAACGGCCTGCTGACGTGGCGGTCACGGCTTCTGCGCAGCCTTCGCTTGAAGGAAGGCGATCAATCCGCGATTGAAGCCGATATCGCAGCCATAGACCGGGTGCTGGTCAACGTGATCGGCTTCAAAGGGGATATCGAGACGCTCACGCGGGACTTTCGCCGCGAGGCGCTGTTCACGCATGGTGAGCTGCAGCGGTTTGTGATGCAGGTTCTAAGGGAAGCCAACGGCCCGCTGACAAGCCGCCAGATCACAGAAAGAGTGATGGACCGCAAGGGCGCTACGATGGTGCCCGGACAGGATAGCAAGAAGCGCATCGAGCGCGTCCGGGCCGTGTGCAAGCGGCTGGACCGTGTGCAGATTACGCGAGCGGATGATGCGTGTCAGGCGTGGATTGTGGAGCGGTAGAGCGTTTGCAATTTGCTAACCCATTGTTTCGAATCGTAAAAACCATTGTGAATCAATGCGTTGACTAGTTATGCGTAAACGCATATTTTATGCTAGATGGCTACAGTTGATGTAATGTTCGACAGGGAGAAGCTGCGCGCAGCGGTTTTGCACGTCATTGGAGCGTGTAATCCTGAGCGCTTGGGCGCCGTTAAGTTACACAAGGTGCTCTATTATTCGGACATGCTTCTATTTCTAGAAACAGGGAATCCGATCACAGGCGCGGTGTATCGCAAGCGCCCGTTTGGGCCGACCTGTGATGCCGCTTTGGGAACCCTTTCCGACCTAGACCGGGAAGGCGCAATTTCGGTCGATATCGTTGACTATCACGGCTATCAGAAGAAGCAATTCAGGCTGAATGCCCCGGCTGACACAAATCATCTGAGTGGAGTCGAGAAGGCCGTGCTTGATGAAATGGTCGAATTCGTCTGCAACAGCAATTCAGCCAAGACTATTAGCGAGTTTTCCCACGACATGGTGTGGGAAATGGTCGAATTCGGCGACGTTATCCCCTATCATAATGCGATTCACTTGATTCCTAGCGTTCCCTCCCAAGACGCATTGGATTGGGCGGCGGCTGAGGCTGAGAGCATTGCAAGTACGGGATTGGGAACCACGCCCGAAGGCCCCGTGGCGGGTTCACGAGGCAGCGCTATACGAGCGCGCTTGGCTGAACTGTCTCGACAGTGAGCGCTACGCTATTGTCGACATGCAGGACCTGTACGCCAGCCTAGAGGGCGGCATGTCCTACAATCCACATGTCATGGGCCAGCCTCATCCGGCGTGGGAAGATAAGGGTTTCTGGATTTACGAGACGCCCAATGTGGCGCGACTTCCTAAGTGTCGAATCTTGTATGAAATCATTCCAGAGCCGAAGGTCGTGAACCTTTGGAGTGCCCGCTTCCCGTAGTTGGTGCCTTTGATACATAAGGCCGCATAGATGCGGCCTTATGTATCAAACTCAAATCTTTCCGGCTCCCGCTAACTCCCTGATTCCACTACAGTTCGCGGTATGCCGAAACGCTCCTACAACGTCAGCCGCCAGCGCACGCGCGGCAACGTTATCACCATCAATGGCCTGCTTACCTGGCGGGCGCGTCGGTTGCGCAGCCTTCGCTTGAAGGAAGGCGACCAAGCGGCATTGGAAACCGATATCGCAGCCATAGACCGGGTGCTTGTGAACGTGATCGGCTTCACTGGCGACATAGACGCCATCACGCGGGATTTCAGGCGTGAGGCGCTATTCAAGCGTGGTGAGCTACAGCGGCTTGTGATGCAGGTATTGCGGGAAGCGAACGGCCCGATGACAACGCGCCAGATCACGGAACGGGTAATGGACCGCAAGGGCGCTACGATGGTGCCCGGACGGGATAGCAAGCAGCGCATCAACCGAGTCCGGCATGTATTGAAGCGGTTGCCGCTGAAATGGGGGCGTGCGGATGATGGGTGTCAGGCTATTGTGCGAGAATCGGGGGCGGCGGGCCGAAGCCCGCCGGTAGTGCAATGTCAAAACTCCAGATCGACGACGAATCGATGCTGGCGCTTTGGGATCGGTTCACCCTTGAATGTGATGAACTTGCTCCCGGCGGCGACGGATCGGGCTTTCTCTTGGAGGAAGCGTGCGGACTGCTCATGGAAAAACTCGCCTGCGATCCGAACGACGTTCTCGTAGGTGTCACTTTCCCCGCATTCGGGGCAGGTGAACACACTCTCGGGTTCCGGCTGAGCCGGTCCCTGCAAGGCGACCTTGCACTTGCCGCAAAGCGCTACTTTGATGTCGTCAGCCATTAGGCAGCCCTCCGCTTGGTTGCGGCAAGGGCCTCGGCCTCGGGGAACTTGCGCCCCTTTAGCACTTCATTGACCCTTCCGGGATTGACCCCGTAGGACGCTGCGATGGTGTGCTGGTACTCTCCTGCCCAATGCCGAAGCCATATGTCCACGGCATCATCGAGGGTTAGTCTGTGGGAGGATTCTTGACGTTCCGTCATAAATCGAAGTCCTTCGTTGGACCTCGGACGGCTTGACAGAAAGCGGCTCGCGAGTATCTTCGCGCAGTAACTAACCGAATACCGCAAGCCGTCCGAAGCAGTTGCGGATTCGATGGGAGGCCGGGGGTGCAACCCCGGCTTTCTCTCACCGAAGAATCGAAACAATACGTCGATTCCCCCTCGATTTCATGCCGAATACGCCGTCGAGTCAATAGACTCGTTCACGCTGCGTTCCTCTGCCAATAGCCGGCCCACACGCGGCTGACACCCTGATTGAGCGCACCGCCTAGCAGGGCCATCGCGTTGCCGCCGTTGGACCGGCGACGGTGATCTTCAAGCCATGCGGCATGGTTCGCATACTGGTACAGGTACTTGTGGCTGACGTGGTGATGCTGGCCACCGACCATGCGACGAAGGCGGCTGAAATAGCTTTCAACCCAATTCGTATGCTTGCCGTGGCCGTCGCTGTAGCTTTCCGAGTGATTGATGCGGCTGGACCGGAACTCGATTTCCAGCGCATCCCAATGGGTGGCCTCGTCGGCAAACAGGTGAGCGTTAGCGGCCATGCGGGCGCGGGCGATTGCCACGCCTTCCGCTTCGCTCTTGCGCACGAATGACAGGGTGCGGCCCGAACGCTGGCGAAGGGCAACCACAACGCGGCGCTCGCCCATGTTGGCCTTCACGCGGCGGTCAACGCGATCTTCAAGGCGATTTTCCTGACGCGGGGTTTTCTGGAAATAGGCACCGTCAATCTCGACTTCGCCTTCAAGCGTGGCGTCCACCGTTTCGGCGGCAAGGGCTTCGCGCAGCTTGTGGGCCAGAACGAAGGCGGTCTTGTACTGCACGTCCAGATCGCGGGAGAACTGGACCGCCGACATGCCTTTCGAGCCGTTCACAAAGAGACAGATCGCCGCCAGCAGGTCGGTGAAGGACATCTTGCGCGAGGCGAAGATCGTGCCGCTGGTGACGGTGAACTGCTTGTTGCAGGCGATGCAACGGAACGTAGGGCGGTTCTTGATTGCCTTAGCTTCAATGCAACCGCATTCGGGGCAAACCGGCTCGCCATCCGTCGAATGCCAGCGCAGGCGCTTGAACGTCGCGTATGCCTTGTCCTCACCACCCTGATAGATCGCTTTCAGGGAGAGGGTGCGGGCTTCTGCGGAAAGCAGGAAGTGTTGTGCCATTGTCATCATATCCGGTGATATTGTACACCGTATATGGAGGCTTGTATCCGCATTTACAAGGGCATATATCATCGTAAATGATGATTCTTATGAGGTATCACTATGTCGTCGCGGAAAGACAACCCCGTCAACGTCGAATACGAGACGCGGGCCAAGAACCTTCTGAAAGGCGAGTTGAAGCGGAGGGGTGTCACCTACGGCCAGCTAGTCGAAAAGCTGGCCGCTATGGACATTCACGAGACGGAACGTAATCTCAATAACAAGATCAGCCGAGGGGGGTTCAGTGCGGCTTTCTTGTTGCAATGCCTAGACGCGATTGGTTCGGAAAGCTTGCACTTGCGATAACGCTTGCTGGCATCGTTCTGGCGCTTGTGGCGATCGGCTATGGCCTAGGTCTGGAGCACTGGTCAAAACAGAATGATGTTTATTACCACCACAAAGAAAACGCAGAGCGCCAGCGACAACAGACCGCCGAGGAAATAGCCCAGACCTGCGAACGTCGAGCGGGAACCGACCTGCTCTCTTGCCTCCAAGAGCAGGTAGCAACCCATGATCGCGAACAGGCCACCAGCGAGGACTTGCATGCCCAACAGGAAATGGCCCTGTGGGGGCTTTGGGTAGCCATTGCGGCGGGGTTTACCGCTGTACTCACTGGCGCTGGCGTCTATCTGATCGCGGAAACTTTGGCCGCGACTAAAATCGCGGCCGACCACACCAAAGGAATGCTGGACGAAGCCACAAAAACCACCAAGGCAGCGCTCGACAGCGCTCGCTACCAAAGAACCGCCGGACGGCCCTTCCTTACGCCGGTTGACTACCATTTGAGTTGGGTAATGGACGCAACCGGGAAACAGCCCGTAGTTCCCCGTACATACGCTTTCCAAATGAGAGTGCGGAATATCGGCGGAAGCCCAGCTTTTATGAAGAGCTACGGGACCGCCCATTTCGCGGGCAATGGCATGCCGCCGTCCGATCTCCCAATTGAAATGGAGAACGCCCTCGTTGGTCCGTGGTTCGTAGGGGCCGACGACACTAGGGATTTCGACACGCGTTCCGCCTTTCTCTACATCGAACTTACCGATGAACAGCTTCGGAAAATCTGGAAATGTCGGCTCGACTTGTTTGTAGTCGGCTATCTCGAATACGCGGACAGCTTCGGCGCTGTGTGGCGAAGCCGGTTCTGCTTCGAGTTCATCCCGAAGGTCGTTCAAGAGGAAAACCTTGGCATTAGCGGGAGTGAGTACTGGTGGACTGACTACGAAGTGAGCGGCCCAGAGCGCGACCCCGGCAACCCTTAACGCGGCCAAAGCCGCCTTCCACAAATGTGCGCGCATAGCGCGGTCCTTTCTTTAGGACCGGCCTCCGCAGCTTTTTGAGTTAGCTACATAAGGCCGCATAGATGCGGATCGCGCCATAGCTGAATGACGGCGCGCCAGGCCGCGATAGACTGCATGAACCAGTACACGGGCGTGAACAGCGCCACGATCCACAGGCCGCGCCGTTTTCCGCGCGGCAGGGTCGACCGGCCCAGCATGAAATAGGCGGTGTAGCCCAGAACGATGTTGGCGAAGTCGAGGCCGATGAGGGCAGGCTGCAGCAGGGAGGCGACCCCGTGGTTTGCGATCGAGAAGCCAAGCCAGCCGATGGTGACGAACAGCAGCGGATGCGCGAGCGCGGAGAGCACCATTCCGGCGAACAATATCTGTGACACGCAGAACGACCGGAATCCAAGCTCGCCGGCCAGGCGTCGCGGGTTGCGCATGTGCACGAGCCAGGTCTGGATCCAGCCCTTGAACCATCGGGTGCGCTGGTTGCGCCAGTCTCTCCAGTTTTCCGGCGCGATCTCGTAGGTCGGGTAGCGGATGGTCTCGGTGCGATAGCCGAACCGGCACATGCGCAAGCCGAGATCCGCGTCCTCGGTGACATTGTACGGATCCCAGCCGCCCATCTTTTCCAAGGCGCTCTTCCTGAAGTGATTGGATGTTCCGCCGAGCGGCAGAATGAGGGCGTTGGCCGACAGGAAGGGGAGAATTCCGTGGAAGAGCGCCGAATACTCGAAGGCGAACATGCGCGAGAAAATGCTCGCCTGCGCGTTGGAAATATCGAGTGGCGCCTGCAGGCAGGCCAGCGATGGATCGGAGGCATCGAAACGCTGCCATGCCTCGACCAGTTGCCAGGGGTGCGGCTTGTCTTCGGCGTCATAGAGAGCGACGAAGTCACCGGAGACAAGCTGCAAGGCATGGGCGAGCGCCTTCGGCTTGGTGCGCGGGAGGCTGCGCGGGACTTTCAGGATTTCGACCCAGGGCCGAAGCTCATGCGCTTTGAGCGCCGCGATCGTGGCATGATCGTCGGCTTCGCAGACGAGCTTGATCTCCAGCTTGCTGCGCGGCCAAACCAGCCTGCCCAGCGCACGCAGCAGTTGGGGCACCATCTCCACTTCATCGTAAAGCGCGACGAGGACTGAATAGCGCGGCAGGTCCGCCGGGTTCACTCGCCTGAGGTCGGCGCGATCGTCGGCGCGCGCGCGCCTGACCGCCGCGAGGCGGAGCGCCACGCAGCCGAAGAAGAAAATCGAGAAGAACAGGTGAATGGCGAACGCGGCGGGGTAAGGAGCGATCAGCAGCGCCGACACAGCCAGCGCGAACATGCCCCCGGCCGCAAATCCCTGCAGGCCTGTCAGGACGATGCGCGACGAGCAGTAGGGCAACGCGTCGAACAGATCGCCGCGAGCGCGCTGTTCGATCAGATACAGGCATCTCTGCTCGATCGCCCTGCGCAGTAGGGTTGGCGTTGTAATGCGCAGACGTTCGGCAAGGCCGGGGTTCGCGTCAAGCCGGGCTTTCAGGCGCACAAATCCGTCAGCGTCGGGCGCGACCGCGATCAAGGATCGGCCGTCGCCCACCGCGATGCGCGCCAGCCGGGCACCGCCGGAACCGCGCAGCAGCGCCAGGCCGTCGCGGTCGCGCATAACAAGCGAATCCGGCTCGATGTCCGCGGCGAAGCCGATGCCGAGCACACGCGCCATCGCCTGGAAGAACGAGGTCTCGTCGCACTCCCCGGAGGCCAGAAGTTCCGCCTGGAGCGAGGTTGCATTGGTTCGCGCGCGGCCGGCAATGCCGTGCAACGTGTCCCCGGCAATGCCCAGTTCACGCAGGACCGGGCGCCAGACATCAAACCCGCCGGACGGCGAAAGCGCGTCAAGGCTTGTCTCCCGCGGTGCTTCATGCCGCGCGAGTACCCTGCCTGAGCCACGCGGCCCCAGATTTCCTCCCGCCGCAGCATCCGCCGCGTCGCTGGTTTTCAATCTGCCCCCTCCCCGGTGCATATCCCTCAGATGTTCACGGAACGGCCGTCCCCTGGCGACGTGTACTCACCAGGGTCGCCGCCCCGGCAACCGGGGCGGAATCCGCCCCCGGCCGCCGGGCGCCGGTTCATGCCGCCATGCGGGCTATCCTCGCCAGCCGCTTGATCGTCGCTTCGTCCTGGAGCGCGTTGTGGAAAAGCTTGATCTCACGATCGATGCGGTCGCAGAGCAGCTTCTCGTCACCACGCAGCAGCGCCTTGGTCTGCGAGAGCGCCTTTGCCGGCTTTTTCGCCAGCGTGCGCGCAATCATCATGGCCTGCCGTTCCGGATCGGCGTCGGCCGCCAGATGCGAGACGAGCCTCAGCCCGTGCGCCTCCTCCGCGCTCAGCGTTTCGCCGAGGCAGAAGAACCGGAAGGCGTCGGTATAGCCAAGCTTCTCCGGCGCCAGGATGCTCGTTGCCGCGTCCGGCACGAGGCCGAAATCGACGAACGGCACCCGGAAGGTGCTCTTCGGCGAGGCCACGACAAGATCGCAATGGAACAGGATCGTGCAGCCGACGCCGACGGCATCGCCATCCACGCAGCCCAACAGAGGCTTGGGAAAGGTGGCGAGCACGCGGAACATGTCGGTAACCGCCGCGATGAGGGCGCGGTGGCGGGACTTGTCGAGGAATTCCGAGAAGTCCCCGCCGAGGCAGAAACATCCGGAAAGGCCGCGCAGGATGACGACCCTGATATCCTCGTTCGCGGCCGCTTCGCGAAGCGTTGCTGCGAGGCTGCGATATGCCGGACCGTCCAAAAACGGCCTGCCGTCCTTCGAGGCGACGGTAATGGCGAGTGTGTGATTGTGAAATTCGGATTCTGGTCGGAAGTCCATGTCTTTGGTTCCCTTCTTGACTGCTTCCGTGGTGTTGCGAGGTACGAGGCTTCGAGGTCGAGGCGCGTTTTACGAGGCCTTCCTGTATCCAACGAAGTCCGGCTCGCCGTGAACGAGAACCGGCGCGTCGAAGTTGCGCCGTTCCCGCACCACGCGGAGCGTCGTGTCATCAAAGGTGAGCAGCGTCGCCACGACCTGCTGGCGGCCGTAATTGCGCTGGTAGCCGAGCGGCTGGGCAAGGAAGCGGAGCTGCAAGGCGCGCAATACCCACATCGGTTCGAATTCGATGATGACCTTGTCGACCCCGCACCCCATCCCCCATTCGATGAAGCCGGCGATGAGCTCGCTGCCGACGCTGGTCATGCCCCACCGCCCTTCACGGAAAGGCCGCGCGACCGCATAGCGTGTCAGTTCATAGACATCGGGACCGCTGGGCGGAGTGCCTTCGTACAGGTCCGTGAGCACCTCGGTGAGGAGATGCGGACGGGTGGTCGGTAGCATGCGCTGGTAGCCGGCCAGTTCGCCATTGCGGATGACGAGGTGGTGCGTGGCCTCTTCATGGTCGAACTGGTCGATCTCCAGCCCATCGGGCCGGCGGAGATCGTCCCATCCCAATTCGTCGACGAAGATGCTGTGTCTGAGAGAATGAACCGCCTGCCAAAGGTCAGGCCGATCCATCAGTTCACTGGTAGAAAGTGCGTATAACATAACAGTCTCCCTTGTTGAGGAAGACCAGTGTACGACGGCCCGAAGGGCCGAAAATTACGCGATCACGTAGTGGTTAAAGCTAACCATGCCGCGAAATACGACTAACTGATATAGCCGTGCCGTATCGCTTCCGCGATTGCCTGCACGCGGTTGGATGCGCCAAGTTTTGCCTTGGCGTTCAAAAGATGTTTTTCAGATGTATGCTCGGAAATGCCAAGTATCTGCGAGATTTCCCATTCCGACTTTCCGGCCGCCGCCCAACGCATGCATTCCTTCTCGCGCGGGGTGAGTTCGCGGTGCTCGATCGTCTTGTGCTCGGTGGCCAGCTGGATCGCGCGGCCGATCGCATAGGTTGCCGCCAGTTCGACTATCTTTATCGCATGCTCATCCAGATCGACGCTTTCGCCGCCGAGCGACACCATGACCACCTCCCCTTCGAGGGTGATGAGCGGCATGGCGAAGCCATCGTTGAGCTTGAATGCGCCCGCGTCGCAGAACACGTTCGGCGTCCCGCGGTCGAGCTTGATCTGCGCCGCAGCGTCGCTCCATGTCACCTTTGAAGGCTTGCTGCGCATGTAACGCACCAACGGATCGAAATCGACATAGTTGCGCTCGACATAGCGTTCGAGCCAATCGTGCGGCCAGTCGCACAACAGCACGTGGCCACGCTGCTCCTCGCCCGGCGTGTCCTGCCCCGGCACCGTGCCGGCAAGCAAGGCGGTCAATCCAAACCGTTTGGTGACGTCGATGAGCGCCCGACAGACATCTTCGGGCGTGCGCGCCTTTTGAATGAGCTCGATATATTCGAGCGTGTCGTCAAATCTCATCACGGCAACATTCCCCATCATGTTGCGCACTATTCACGGTTAATATTGACTCAATCGATTGGATTCGACCAGCGGTTTTGTATTTTGCTATATTGATCAACCAGTTGTGGTAGGCTGGAGGCCGGTATCAAGCCTCCGTTTCGAGGGACAGCGCAGCATTGATGACACGTTGGGTCGCGGGATTTCTGACGGCGATATCGGTCCTGGCGACACCCGTTGCCCAGGCCGCGGAACCGATCATTCCCCAGTTCTGGGATGTCAAGGAGCGGCTTTCGCAACCGGATCTGTCGCGTTTCGCGCGCATCCGCTTCCTGACCACAGTGGATTTTCCGCCATTCAACTTCCTCGACACAAACGGTCTGATGTCCGGCTTCCATGTCGACCTCGCCCGCACAATGTGCAAGGCGCTCGACGTTCTCGACCGCTGCCAGATACAGGCGCTGCCTTGGGAGGAACTGGAGGGCGCGCTGGAGCGCGGTGAAGGTGACGCGCTCATTGCCGGGCTTGCGTTGACGCCCGAGCGGCGGGTGAAATATGCGTTCACCCGCTCGTACCTGCGATTTCCCGCCCGCTTTGTGGTGGCGAACGGCTCGACGCTGGCCGAACCGATCTTCACCAATATTGCCGGCCGGCGGGTCGGTGTGCTGGCGGGGTCGGAACACGAGAAGATGCTGCGCGACTATTTCCCGGAAGCCAAGCCGGTGACCTACAGCAGGGAAGACTGGCTGTATGACGGGATGCGAACCGGGGAAACCGACGCCACCTTCGGCGACGGGATGCGGCTGAGCTTCTGGCTCGCCGGATCAGATTCCGCCAATTGCTGCCGCTTCGCCGGCGGACCCTATATCGCGCCTGAATATTTCGGGGCCGGACTGGCAATTGCGGTCCGCCAGGAGAACGCCAAACTGACCGAGGCGTTCGATTACGCGCTTCGGGAGATCAATATGAACGGCGCGTTCGAGGAACTCTATCTGCGCTATTTTCCGGTCAGCTTTTTCTGACTGCGCTACAGCGACAGGGCACGGGAAAGAAGCCGCCTTCGATCAGTTTCCGGCGACCGGCTCGAGACGCTGGAACCGCGCCTTTGCCGCGCGCTGGATCGCCGACACGGCCGCGCGCTCGATGCCGAACTTGTCGCGCAAGATCTGCAGCATGCGCAGTTCCTCGGGCTCGACATGGAGATCGACCACGGCGATGTCGACGGCCAACAGGTAGGCCGTTTCGTGCAGGCGCTCAGGGATTGCCTCGGCGACGGCCTCGAGAATCTCCTGAAAGCCGTTGTCGCGCTGGAGCCATTCCTGGCACTGGCGCGCGACATCAAGCGTGCGCTCAACCTGAAATCCTTCGAAAACCGGCAAATTGCCGACGACGAAACCGATCCGGGACAGTTCGGGGTCGACCATTTCGCGGTCGGAGGCCGAAACCATGACCATCACGTAGATGAGCGCTTCCTGGGTATTTGGCTGTTTCATGGATGGCTCCGCTCTTTGCGCCTGTCAGCGCGCCTTGTTACGGATCGAATGGTTGCCACGCAATGATTTTCGCCGTCTTTGTTGACGATCGGCAGCGCCCGGAATAGGACCAAGCCGCATTTTCGCAGCGCACAAGCGCCGCACTTCCAACTCCCGCAAAGCAGGCTGGAATGAACCCGGTCACAATCAGTACCGATATTCTCGAGGCAGCAGCAGCCAGCAACGCATGGCCTTTCGAGGAAGCGCGCAAGATTATCGCGCGCTACGAGGGCCGTGACTGGCCGGAGGCCGTGCTGTTCGAGACCGGCTACGGCCCTTCCGGCCTGCCGCATATCGGCACGTTCGGCGAGGTGGCGCGCACGTCGATGGTGCTGCATGCGTTCCGCGTTCTCACCGAAGACAAGGTGCCAACGCGGCTGATCTGCTTCTCCGACGACATGGACGGAATGCGGAAGGTTCCCGACAATGTGCCCAACCAGGATATGCTGCGCGCGCATCTGGGCAAGCCGCTGACGCGGGTGCCCGATCCGTTTTCGAACGAGTATCCCTCCTTCGGGGAACACAACAATGCGCGGTTGCGCCGTTTCCTCGACACGTTCGGCTTCGACTACGAGTTCGCCAGCGCCACCGACTACTACAGATCCGGCCGCTTCGATGAAGTGCTCCTGCGCGCGGTGGAGAAGTACGACGACATCATGGAGGTCATGCTGCCGACGCTCGGCCCGGAGCGGCAGGCGACCTACAGTCCCTTCCTGCCGATCTCGCCGAAGACCGGCCGCGTTCTCTATGTTCCGATGAAGCATGTCGACGCCAAGGCCGGCACGATCACCTTCAACGACGAGGACGGCGTGGAGACGACGCTGCCGGTTACCGGCGGCAATGTGAAGCTGCAGTGGAAGCCCGATTTCGGGATGCGCTGGGCCGCGCTCGGCATCGACTTCGAGATGTTCGGCAAGGACCATCAGACCAACGCCGCGATCTACGATCGTATCTGCGTCATCCTCGGCGGGCGCGCGCCGGAACATTTCGTCTATGAACTTTTCCTGGACGAGAATGGCCAGAAGATATCGAAGTCGAAGGGCAACGGGCTGACCATCGACGAGTGGCTGACCTATGCCCCGACCGAAAGCCTCAGCCTGTACATGTTCCAGCGGCCACGCCAGGCGAAGAAGCTCTATTTCGACGTCATCCCGCGGGCAGTGGACGAGTATTACAGCTTCCTGTCGGCTTTCCCCAGGCAGGAATGGAAGGAGCGGCTCGGCAATCCTGTCTGGCACATCCATGACGGCGAGCCACCCGAAATCGAGCTGCCGGTCAGCTTCGCGCTGTTGCTCAACCTGGTCAGCGCCTCGAACGCGCACGACAAGGCGGTCTTGTGGGGTTTCATTTCGCGGCATGCGCCCGGCGTGACGCCGCAGAGCCATCCCGAACTCGACAGGCTGGTGGTCTACGCGATCCGCTATTTCGACGATTTCGTGAAGCCAACCAAGACCTTCCGCGCACCCGACGAGACGGAAGCGGCGGCGCTTGGCGCCCTGTCCGACAAGCTGGCGACGCTGCCGGCCGACGCCGATGGCGCGGCGATCCAGAACGCGGCGCTCGACGTCGCGCGCGTGATCGAGCGCTATCAGGACCACAAGCGGACAAGTCCGGGCGGCGGGCCGGGCGTGTCCGGAGCGTTCTTCCAGATGATCTACCAGGTGCTGATCGGGCAGGAACGCGGGCCGCGCTTCGGCTCCTTCGCGGCACTCTATGGCGTGGAGGAAACGCGAACCCTGATCGGCAAGGCGCTGGCCGGAGAACTCGCCGCCTGACAAGGGGCGTCAGCCGCCGTCCATGAAATTCGGGAATGGGGCGGTAAGCACCGGCATCGGCGCGGGGCCGAAACCGAAAATGCCTTTTTCGGCCTCGCGCGCGGCCAGCTCCTGTTCTTCATAGGGACCGCCCGCGGCCGCCCGCCCCCAGCCATTGGCGACAATCCAGGCCCCGAGATCGAGCCTGCCCAGCGTGCAGCCAGCGGTGATTTCGGCGCCATCATAGTCCGGCGGCACGTCGCAACTCACGGCGCGTCCGCGCAACAACCCGCGAAAGGCGGTGCGCGCGCGCATCCCGCATGGCCATTCGACACCGTCCGGATTGGTGCAGACGGTCTCTGGCTCGATTATGTCGACGCCGGTGATGTCGACCAGCAGCCCGTCGCCGAGGATGCGGCCTGCCGCATCCGCGACCGGCCGGTAGATGCGACTGTTGTCGCGCCTGGGAGGCGGAAGCGGCCGACCGAACGGGCTTAGCGGTTCGCGCGGCTCGACGCGCATCAGCGTTTCCGGCTCGACCGGCGGAATGGCTACAAGATCGGACCCCACCGGGCGGGCACGCGTGGGGGCTTCCGCCATGGCCGGCCGTGGCGGTTGGGGCGCAACGGCAACATCCTGCTCTTGCGACGGGTGTTCGGCGATACCAACGGCAGGCTGCGGTATCCAGGCAGCGCGGCCCGCCAGCAAGCCCACGACAAGCACCGCGAGCCCGCCGACCGCCAGTGCTAGAGGCGCTCCGCGCATCGAGCCTCCCGCGCTACTGGCTGGCCCACAGGATGCGGGCGAGCCACTCAACCTCGCCTGCGGGAACGCTGCGGTCGGGGTGATCGGGATTGACGGAAGTCAGCTCGACGATCTGCGCGTTGCGGCGCGTCAATATCTTCGCCATCACCTCGCCGCCTGTTGTCTTGATCACCACGCGGTCGCCACGGCGGATATTCACGGCCGGCTGGACGATGAGAATGTCGCCGTCACGATAGAGCGGCAACATGGAATCACCCTGGACCTTGAGCGCATAGGACCCTTCCGGCGCGCCGGCGGGAAAATCGACCACATCCCATCCATGACCGACAGGGAAACCGGCATCGTCGAAATAGCCGCCAGCGCCAGCCTGGGCAAAGCCGAGCAGCGGAATGCCGCGGGAAGGCATGCCCGCGGCAGGCCGCGCCCCGCCATTGGCGAGCATGGCTACAAACTCATCGAGGGAGGCGCCGGTCGCCTGCATAATCTTGGCCAGCGATTCCGTGGACGGCCAGCGCGGACGTCCGTCGGCCGAGCGCCGCTTGGATTTGTTGAAGGCGGTCGAGTCCAGACCGGCGCGCTTGGCGAGGCCCGAGGCCGACAGCGAATTGCGCTCCGCGAGCCTGTCTATCGCGGCCCAGACCTGATCATGCGACAGCATGCAGCCTCCGTCTCCCCTGAAAGGAAAATATACCTTTTTTCCTTCTAGAGCCTGCGGCGGCGGCTGTCCAGTTCACTGTGCCCAGCGGCTACGGCAATTCCGCCCGCGGGCCGAAGAAGCCGAGGATCATCTTCAACTTGCCGGTTGGCTCGTCAAACTCGACGATATCGATACCCGCCGGCATGGCGGTACCGTCGCCTTTGACCATATGCCAGGCAAAGCGGGCCTTGCCGTGAGCGTATCGACGGTCGAAATGCGCAGCACGCGAGCGCCTGGAAGGTCCGGCAGGATGCGACCAATGTGGTCCGACAATTCCTGCGGGTTCGCGGCATGAACGCGGGGATCGGTGTAAGTGGCATCGAGTGTCAAAACGCGTTTGAGGATCGCCAACCGCTTGCCGGCGTCGGTTTCACCCCACGCAGTCGCGTAGATGTCGATGGTCTCCTCGGGCGTCATGGTTGCGTCAATCTATGCCTTGAATGGCTTGCGCCCGCTCGCCAGCGCGCGGTCGAGTACATCCAGCCTGTCCTGCCCCCAGAAGGGTTCGCCACTGAGTACGTAAGCCGGCGCGCCGATGGAATCCGCCGCGATCGCTTCAGCCGTATTGCCGTCGCGAATTTCGGCCACGCCGGGTGATTTCGCCGCTTCCACGATCGAGGCTGCGTCATGACCTTCGGCTCCCAGCAGTTCAGCGATCGTGGCCGCATCGGCGATGTTCCTGTCATTCACCCAGACCGCGTCGTGCACACGGGTGAGGAAGCCCTTGGGATCGGCGCCGCTTTCGACAAGCGCGATCACGCAGGTGTCGGCGAGCGTCGGGTCAGCGGGAAAGAATTTCGGGTCGAGATTGAGCGGCAGGCCGCGCTGTTCGGCAATGCGCTGCAACTCGATCCTGCGGTAGCGCTGGCGCGTCGGCGTGCGCTGGCCAAGCGGCACGGAGCCGGAGTTGGCCCACACGTCGCCGAGCTTCATCGGCTTGTAGCGGATCGTCGCGTTGTGACGCGCCGCGATCTCGTGAAACGCCATGTGACCGAGATAGGCGAAGGGCGAAGCGGAAATGAAAAAATAGTCGATTGTGGCAGGCACGGCGTTCCTCCTCAAAATGCCCGTTCTTTGATCACGCCAGCGAAGCCGGTGCAAAATCACTATGCCGCGAGGCGCTGGTCAGCCATCCGACGATTTCTTTGCCAGTTTTCGCAATCCGGCATGCGACGTCATGAAGATGCGCTCTTCCTCGCTCGGCGGGCGCGGAGTGACGTCATGGCCAAGCTCGCGCACCATCTCGTCAATCGGCACGAAACGGCGACCATCGAAATCGTAGATGCCGGCGGTCGTCATCACCATCGCCGCCGTCTCGCCGCTTTCCAGGATGAACCGGTGGCGGCCGATCACCTGGGTGTCCTCCCAGGTCTCGATGGTGGAGACCACCTCGAATGTGCGCCACAGCCTGATCTCGCGCACATAGACCGACTGCAGGCCGCCCATCATCGGGCCCCAGCGCTTCTGCCGCGCGAGCCTGATGAGGCCGGCGCGCAGGAAGATGTCGATACGGCCGACATCGGCCAGCATCAGATAGCGCGCATTATTGAGATGCATGTTGCGGTCGATGTCGGTTGGCAGACAGCGAAACGACAACCTGCTCTCATCGCCCATGCGGTAGGGCCCGCGCGACTTCGCGGTCGCTCCCATGCGGGCAAGGCGCCCCCAGACATACATGAACACCTCCTGTTTCCCTCCCTTTGAGGGGAGGGAAACGCGCAGCGCTTACGCCGCCTGCTTGACCTTGTCCCCATAGGGATCGAAACGGTCGTAGAAGGTCTCGCCCTTGGCCGCCATATCGGCCAGTAGCTTCGGCGCCTTGAACTGCGCGCCGTATTTCTTCTGCAACGTCCTGGCGAGCGCCAGGAAGGTCTCCAAGCCCATGCCGTCGATGTAGGACAGGGCGCCGCCCGTGTAGGGCGCGAAACCGAAAGCGAGGATCGAGCCGACATCGGCCTCGCGCGGATCGGTGACGATGCCTTCCTGCATGACGCGCGAAGCTTCCAGCGCGATGGTGACTAGGAATCGCTGCTTCAGTTCCTCGACATCGATCTTGTCGGGGTCCTGCTGAGGATAAAGCTCCTTCAGCCCCGGCCACAGGTGCTTCTTGGCCGGTTTTTCCGGATAGTCGTAGAAGCCCTTGCCGTTCTTGCGGCCGTGGCGGCCATGTTTGTCGACCATCGTGTTGATCAGCTCGAACTGATCCTTGTCGACGGCCTTCTCGCCAAGATCGCGGATGGTCTGCTTCATGATCTTCTGGGCGAGATCGATCGCGGTCTCGTCGGTCAGGGCCAGCGGCCCGACGGGCATGCCGGCCATCCTGGCGGCATTCTCGATCATTGCCGGCGGCACGCCCTCGATCAGCATCTGGAACGATTCGGCCATGTAACGCAGCACGCAGCGGTTGACGTAGAAGCCGCGCGTGTCGTTGACGACGATCGGCGTCTTCCTGATGGCGCGGACATAGTCGATCGCCACGGCAAGCGCGGGATCATCGGTCTTCTTGCCGAGGATGATCTCGACCAGCATCATGCGGTCGACCGGCGAGAAGAAGTGGATGCCGATGAAATTCTTCGGTCGCTTCGAGTTCTTCGCCAGCCCGGTGATCGGAATTGTCGAGGTGTTGGACGCGAAAGTGGCTGTTTTCGCCAGTACAGCTTCGGCCTTTTCCGTTACGCCCTTCTTGATTTCCGAATCCTCGAACACGGCCTCGATGACGAGGTCCGCCCCGTCGAGTTCGGCGTAGTCCGGGGTTGCGGTTATGAAAGAGAGGAGCTTCTCCTTGTCTTCTTCCGTTGCGCGGCCCTTCTTGATCAGCCCGTCCATCAGCGAGGCCGAATGCGCCTTGCCCTTGTCGGCGGCCTCCTGGTCGCGGTCGATCAACACGACCGGAATGCCCGCCTTGGCGGTGACATAGGCAATGCCCGCGCCCATGAAGCCGGCGCCGAGAACGCCGATCTTCTTGAACTTTGTCTCCGGAATTCCCTGCGGACGGCGCGCTCCCTTGTTGAGCTCCTGCAGCGAAACGAATAGCGAGCGGACCATCATCGCGGCCTCGGTCGAGCGCAGCACCTCGGTGAAATAGCGCTGCTCGATCCTCAGCGCCGTGTCCATCGGGACCAGCAGGCCCTCATAGACGCATTTCAGTATCGCCGTTGCCGCGGGATAATTGCCGTAGGTCTCGCGGCGCAGGATGGCGATTGCCGGCGGCCAGAGATTGGCGCCCGCCGCCGAGTAGACCGGGCCGCCAGGCAGCTTGAAGCCCTTCTCGTCCCAAGGCTGCACGGGCTTGAGACCGGCGGCGATCATCGCCTTGGCCGCGTCGATCAGCTTGCCGGGCTCCACGACATCGTGGATCAGGCCCATCTGCTTCGCCTTCTTGGGCGAAAGATTCTGGCCGGAAGTGAGCATCTGGAGCGCGCCCTGCGTGTCGGTGAGACGCGGCACGCGCTGGGTGCCGCCGGCGCCGGGGAAGATGCCGACCTTCACCTCGGGAAGCGCCATCTTGACCTTGTCTGAGTCAGCAGCGACGCGGCCGTGGCAGGCGAGAGAGAGCTCGAACGCACCGCCCATGCAGGTGCCGTTGATCGCCGACACCCAGGGCTTGCCCGACGTTTCCAGCTTGCGCCAGAGCCAGCTCATACGGCCGGCGCCGTCGAACAGCATCTTGATCGCGCTGTCGTGGTCCTTCTTCTCCTCGGCGCGGAACATCCCCAGCATGCGCTGCAGCATGGTCAGGTCGGCGCCGCCGGAGAAGCTATCCTTGCCCGACGTGATGACCGCGCCCTTGATCTTTTCGTCACCGGCGACCTGGTCGATGATCTTTTCCAGCTCGTCCATCACCTCCTCGGTGAAGACGTTCATCGAGCGGCCGGGGGAATCCCAAGTGACGAGGGCAATGCCGTCGGAATCGGTTTCGACCGTGAAGTTCTTGTAGCTCATCTCGTCCTCCTTAGGCCGCAGCGCTGGTATCGAGCGCCGCCAGCAGGCTGTCGGTTGTTTCAATGATCGCAAACTCGCCGTCGAGATTGGACAGCGTCATCGCGTGAATGTCTTCCGCGGTCTCGCGGCGGCCGCCATGACCGATGCGGTCGAATGTGTAGCAGGCGTCCGCCACCAGCCGCGCATCGAAGCCGAGATTGCCGGCCATGCGGGCGGTTGTCTCAACACAATGATTGGTGGTGATGCCGGCGAGGACCACCGTCCCGATGCCGGCATCGCGCAGCCGTTCTTCCAGATCGGTGCCGATGAAGCCGGAATTGACGCTCTTCGACAGAACCGGTTCGCCGCCGATCTCGCGCGCCTCATCCATCGGGGCGAAGCCCGGCCTGTCGGGATGCAGCACCGAATGCGGTTTGGTCGAGGCGTGGCGGATGTGAATGACCTGTCTGTCACGCCGGCGGAACGCGTCCAGAAGCCGGGCCATGTTGGCCACGGCCCGCGGATTGTTGCGGTGTTCGCCGGCGGCTTCGCGTTCCAGGAATCCCTTCTGGACGTCGACCAGCACCAGCGCGGTCCGGTTCGCATCGAGCATGGCGGAAACCTAGACGCGCTCGATGATGGTCGCGGTGCCCATGCCGGCGCCGATGCAAAGCGTCACCAGCGCGGTGTTGAGGTCGCGCCGCTCCAGTTCGTCGAGCACGGTGCCGAAGATCATCGCGCCTGTTGCGCCGAGCGGGTGGCCCATGGCGATGGCGCCGCCGTTGACGTTGATCTTGTCATGATCGATGTCGAAGGCCTGCATGTAGCGCAGCACGACCGAGGCGAAGGCCTCGTTGAGCTCGAACAGATCGATGTCGTCGAGCGTCATCTTCGCCTTCTTGAGCAGCTTCTCGGTCACATCGACCGGGCCGGTGAGCATGATCGCCGGTTCGGAACCGATATTGGTGAAGGCCCTGATCCTGGCGCGCGGCGTCAGCCCCATCGTCTTGCCGGCCTTCTTGGAGCCGAGCAGGACGGCGGCCGCGCCATCGACGATGCCGCTCGAATTGCCGGCGTGATGGACGTGGTTGATCTTCTCGACCTCCGGGTAGCGCTGCACGGCGACGGCGTCGAAACCGCCCATCTCGCCCGGCATCACGAAGGACGGATTGAGCGAGGCCAGCGACTGCATGTCGGTGGAGGGGCGCATGTGCTCGTCATGATCCAGAATCGTCATCCCGTTCTGGTCCTTGATCGAGATGACGGAATTCTTGAAGCGGCCGTCCTTCCAGGATTTTTCAGCGCGCTTCTGGCTCTCGACCGCATAGGCGTCGACGTCGTCGCGGGAGAAGCCGTATTTGGTGGCGATCAGGTCTGCGGATACGCCCTGCGGCACGAAATAAGAGGGCAGACCGACCGACGGGTCCATGAACCAGGCGCCGCCGGACATGCCCATGCCGACGCGGCTCATCGATTCCACGCCGCCGGCAATGACGATGTCGTCGGAGCCGCCGGCGATCTTGGCCGCACCCATATTGATGGCATCGAGGCCGGAAGCACAGAAGCGGGAAATCTGTATGCCAGGCGCCTCGGTCGCGTAACGCGCCTCGAAAGCGGCGGCGCGCGGAATGACCGCACCCGCTTCGCCAACCGGATCGACGCAGCCGAAGATGATGTCATCCACCTTGGACGTATCAAGCCCGTTGCGGTCGCGCACAGCCTCCAGGACCCTGGCGCCAAGACGCACCGCCGGAACCTCGTGCAGCGAACCATCCTTCTTGCCGCGGCCGCGCGGCGTGCGAACGGCATCATAGACAAATGCGTCTGCCATCTTGCATCTCCTTGCAAATGGGCGCGGGGCAGCGCCCTGGGTTTCTACATGCCCGAGGGCATCAAATCTTCCGGCGAGGCCCAACCGGGCAGCGCGCGTATGCGGTCCAGCCATGCCGAAACCGCGGGAAATTCGCTCCAGTCGGCGTCGATCTGATCCGGCCAGAACAGATAACCGCACAGCGAAAGGTCGGCGATGGTCGCGCTGTCGGCGGCAACCCATTCGCGGCCGGTCAGATGCGCATCCAGCACCTTCCAGGCATCACGGGCGCGGCTGTAGATGAACTCCGCCGCCGGATCGCCCTTCTTGCCGCGGAAATGGCGCATGAAACGTTCCGTTGCGGTGTAACTTGTGAGTTTGTGGTTGTCGAACAAGACCCAGCGGAGGATTTCGTATTCCTCGCGCTCCGTCTTGTGACCGAACTTGCCGAAATGGCGGGCGAGGTAGATCAGGATGGCGCCCGACTGGCTGAGCGTGAAATCGCCCCCTGACCGGTGGTGGATGAGCACCGGCGCCTCGCCCATCACATTGAGTTCGCGGAAATCAGACGAGCGGGTCGCACCCTTGAAGAACTCGATGCCGAGCGGCTTCCAGTCGGCGCCGCACAGTTGGAGCGTCAGCGCCGCCTTGTAGGAATTGCCGCTCTCGGCGAAGCAGTGAAGGTCGAATTCGGCCATCTGGTACCCCTTACTCCGCTGCTTCCGCTGTCCGGGCGATCGGGCTGAGCTTCATGCTCGAGGTGGCCCGCACGGCGAGTTCACCATCCGGTCCGTAGAGTTCGGCCTCCAGAAAGGCGACCGAACGCCCGGCGCGAACGACGCGCGCCTCCACTTCGACCCGGCCATACTGCACGGCCCGGAGGAAATGCGTGTGAATGTCGATCGAGGCCTGCCTGTTGGCCATGCCGAGACTGATGAAGCAGTTGAAGCCCATCGCGTCGTCCATCATGGCGATAAGGAAGCCGCCCTGCACCACGCCGCCGAAATTGATGACGTCACGCGGCGGATTGAAGGCGAGCCTCAGCCGCATCGCCTCGCGATCCCACGACAACACGTCCATGCCGAGCCATTTGGCGGAGGGCGGCGCGCTGTCGGCGGTGAAACTGGCGAGCGGGTCAGCAGCCATTGTCACAGGCTCCTCGCGATCAGCAGCTTCATGATCTCGTTGGTGCCGCCATAGATGCGCTGGACGCGGGCGTCGCGGTACATGCGGGCGATCGGGTATTCGTTCATGTAGCCATAGCCGCCGAACAGCTGCAGGCACTGGTCGACGATCTTGCCCTGAAGATCGGAGAGCCAGTATTTTGCCATCGAAGCGGTGACCGGATCGGGCCCGCCATTCAGGTGGCGGGTCACACAGTCGTTGTAGAAGACGCGGCCGACCGTGGCCTCGGTCTTCAGCTCGGCCAGCCGGAATTGGGTGTTCTGGAAATCGATGACCGCCTTACCGAAGGCCTTCCGCTCCTTGACATAATCGATGGTGAGCGCCAGCGCCCGCTCGATCATGGCAATCGCGGTGGTGCCGATCTGAAGGCGTTCCTGCGGCAATTGCTCCATCAGTTGGACGAAGCCCAGGCCTTCCTCGTGTCCGAGCAGATTGGAGGTCGGAACGCGGACGTCGTTGAAGAACAGTTCCGACGTGTCGTTGGATTTCAGCCCGATCTTGTCGAGGTTGCGGCCGCGCTCGAAGCCCTCGACCTCGTCGGTCTCGATCACGATCAGCGAGGTGCCCTTGGCGCCCTTGGCCGGATCGGTCTTGCTCACGACGATGATGAGATTGGCCAGCTGGCCGTTGGTGATGAAGGTCTTGGAGCCGTTGATGCGGTACTGGTTGCCATCCTTCTCGGCGCGGGTCTTCACACCCTGAAGGTCGGAACCAGCGCCAGGCTCGGTCATGGCGATGGCGCCGATCAGCTCACCCGTCGCCATTTTCGGCAGCCATTTCTTCTTCTGCTCTTCGGAGCCGTAATGAAGAATGTAGGGTGCTACGATGGAGTTGTGGAGCGCGATGCCGAAGCCGTCGACGCCGACATGGCTGATCGCCTCGATGATGGCGCTCTCATGAGCGAAGGTACCGCCGGAGCCGCCATATTCTTCCGGCATGGAGGCGCATAGCAGGCCGGTGGCCCCGGCCTTTTGCCAGCTTTCCCGGTCGAAGCACTCCGCTTTCTCGAATTCCTCGTAGCGGGGTTCGATCTCGGTCTCGAGAAACTTCGTCGCCATGTCATAGAGCATCGCGACGTCTTCCGAGGCCCATCCGGGCTTGGGAACCTGCAGGATTTCGGCGGGGCTGGCGGCCATTATTCTCCTCCGGGAACGGCTTCCGGCGTTCTAGCAAACAAGTTCAAACCTGAACAGACCTGCTCTCTACTCGTTTGCAGCATTTTCACTCCAGCTGACCGGAGGGCCGCTCGGCTGTGCCGGGCCGCCTTCGAGTGGCCGCGTCAGAACGCCTCGGCGGGCAGCGCCATCACGGAGTCCGCACCGGCCGAAATGCGGGCAAGCCGCGTCGCCGTCTCGGGCATGATCCGCTCCATATAGAAGGTGGCGGTCGTCAGCTTGTTTTCCAGGAAAGCGGAGGAGCCGTTGGCGCCATCAGCCAGCTTGCCGTGTGCGCTTTTCGCCATCTGTGCCCACATGTAGCCCAGCGCAACCAGACCGAACAGATGCATGTAGTCGGTCGAGGCGGCACCCGCATTGTCGGGTTTCTGCATGGCGTTCTGCATCAGCCACATGGTGGCTGCCTGAAGATCGTTCAGGCCCTTCTTCAACGCCTTCGTGTGGGCTTTCATTTTTTCGTCTTCGCGATTGTCCTCGCAGAAATCGCCGACTTCCTTGAAATAGGCCTGCACGGCGCGCCCACCGTTCAGCGCCAGCTTGCGGCCGACGAGATCGAGCGCCTGGATGCCATTGGCGCCCTCATAGATCATGGCGATGCGCGCATCGCGCACGAACTGGCTCATGCCATGCTCTTCGATATAGCCGTGGCCGCCGAACACCTGCTGCGCCATCACAGCGTGGTCGAAGCCCTTGTCGGTGAGCATGCCCTTGATGATCGGGGTCATCAGGCCGAGCAGATCGTCGGCGATCTCCCGGTCCTTCTCGTCGCCCGAGCGGTGGGCGACGTCCGACTTGATCGCCGTCCACAGAACGAGAGCGCGGCCGCCTTCATTGAACGCGCGCATGGTCATGAGCGAGCGGCGAATGTCGGGATGGACGATGATCGGATCAGCCTTTTTGTCCGGCGCCTTGGGACCGGAAAGCGCGCGGCCCTGGATACGCTCGCGAGCATAGTCGGCGGCGTTCTGATAGGCGATTTCGGCAATCGACAGGCCCTGCAGGCCAACGCCGAGCCGGGCTTCGTTCATCATCACGAACATCGCCTTGAGGCCGGCATTCTCCCCGCCGATCAGATGGCCGGTGGCCTCGTCATAATTGAGCACACAGGTCGAATTGCCGTGAATGCCCATCTTTTCTTCGATCGAGCCGCAGGTGACGCCATTGCGCTCGCCGGGCTCGCCATTTTCGTCGAGCATGAATTTCGGCACGATGAAGAGCGAGATGCCCTTGACGCCCTCAGGTGCGCCCTCGATGCGGGCCAGCACCAGATGGACGATGTTTTCCGACATGTCGTGCTCGCCGGCCGAGATGAAAATCTTCTGGCCGGAGATCTTGTAGGAGCCGTCGCCATTGGGGACGGCCTTGGTGCGCAGCATGCCGAGATCAGTGCCGCAATGCGGCTCCGTCAGGTTCATGGTGCCGGTCCACACGCCCTCGATCATCCTGGGCAGCCAGGCCTGCTTCTGCTCGTCGGAACCGTGCTCGACGATGGCGGCAACAGCGCCCTGGGTGAGACCCGGATACATCATCAACGCCATGTTGGCGGAGATCATGTATTCGCTGACGGCGGAGTGCACGGAATAGGGCAGGCCCTGCCCGCCATATTCGGCTGGCGCGGCCAGCCCCAGCCAGCCGCCCTGGCAATATTGTTCGTAGGCGTCCTTGAAGCCTTTCGGCGTGGTCACCGAGCCATCGTCCTTGCGCGTGCAGCCCTCCATGTCGCCAACTCGGTTCAGCGGATGCAGCACGTTTTCCGCCAGCTTCGCGCCCTCCGTCAGGATGGCTTCGAGAACATCGGGCGTGGCGTCTGAAAAACCGGGGAGATTGGAATAGCGTTCGTAGCCCAGCACGTCGTTGAGCACGAACAGCGTATCCTCGACCGGCGCTTTGTAGGTCGGCATGGGGTCCTCCGAAGAAACAAGTCTGTGCCCTGCAACGGACGGGCGCAAGATGTGATGAGACGTTCGTGCGCGCCGTATCAAATTTTGACGTTTGCGTAAACGTCAAAATTTGAAGAAGCACTCCCGAACGCGCAAAAACCCCGGCAACGGCAAAGCCGTCACCGGAGCTAATCAGATTTATGAGATTGAGCCGCGAACCCGCGGCGAATCAGCCGGCGGAACGCTCGGCGAGTTGTCCGCGCACGTTTTCGATCAGACCGTCAATGTCATCGATCGCCTGGTCCAGCTCATCACGCTGCTTTTCGAGCCGGCCGCGCTGACGCTCGGACTTCTCGAGCACAACCTTGAGCTGGCGGATGTTGGAACCATCCGATTCGTAAAGATCAAGCATCTGCTTGACCTCGCGCAGCGAGAAGCCGACACGCCGGCCAAGCAGGATGAATTCCAGCCGCGTCTTGTCGGTCTTGCGGTAGAGGCGGGTGGCACCCTGACGGATCGGGTGAATCAGTCCCTTGTCCTCGTAGAAGCGCAGCGCACGGAGCGTTACTCCGAAGTCACGCGCCATATCTCCAATTCTGGTGAGGTCCTCGGTTCCGAATTCCGAAACGCGACCAGCGGCCGGCGCGATGCCGGCTGAGGCGAAGTTCATCATTTCCTCTTCAATCCCCTTTGGGCGGGCAATCTGGGCCGACCCGGGCTGTCGGAGCTGTGGGGGCAATCAGCATCCGAGGCAGTTGCAGACAAAGAACGTCGCACCACCACGGTGCGCGAACTTCAATTGCGGGTCACATAGGGCGAAGCAGTTCATGTTGCAACTGCGAAGAAACGCCACAACAGACAATTGGACCTCAATTTGCCGCTTGGTAAGTTTGGTTAACGCCTTGTTTACCACGTTCGGGGAAAGGTGAGCGCGTCGGAGTGCTGTGGATATCCTGTCACGTGTTGGCCACGGTTTTCGTATCGAGAGGCCTTGGCGGCGCTACGCGCCTGGGCCGCAATAGCCGGTTCCCGGCCTGACTCGCAGACGACCCGACCTGGACTGAAGAACCGGCAATCTGCCGGGCACGGCGGCGGACAGGCGTATCGATGAGCAACAAGCGGTCATATCTAGACTCCATCAATGCAGGGAGAAAGCGGCGGCCGAACCCGTCCTTTCAGGATATGGACCGTACGCTTGCGCGGCTGGAAGGCCGTACCGAGGCGACGCGCGACACTTACCGCGAGCCGCGCGCGGAAGACTTCGCCGCACCACGGCGCGCCAAGCGCCCCCGCTACCGGGCGGACGAAGACGTCCGGCATTACCAGGATCAACATGACGACTACGAGGCACCGCGGCACGGAGCGCGGCGGCCGACTTTCAACGCATTGGCGCGCGACATGGAACACGCCCGCCAACAGGAAGACAGCCTTGGCGCGGTCGGGCGGATCGCCGGTGAACTCAAGGCGATGCGCGAGGAATTGCGGCAGCAACTCGGCCAGGGATTGCGCCGGGAATTCGATTCCCTCAGGACCGACATCGAAAGGCTGCAGACCGTCATTCCAACAGCCAATCCGGCCGAGCTCGGCGCCGAGTTCGAACGGCTTTCGGATGCGGTGAGGGCACTGTCGGAACGCAGCGACGACCGCAGCGTCAACATGCTGCGGCTGGAACTGGAAAAGGTAAAGGGCGTGCTGGACGAACTGGCGCGCGAGGACACGCTGCGCTCGCAAGACCGCCGCTGGGACGATTTCGACCGCCGCTGGACCAACCTCGAAACCAAGATCGACCTGGCGCCGAGCCGGGCCCAATTCGAACCGACGTTCAAGGCGCTGAACGACCAGCTCCAGCGCATCGGCCAGGCGGTCGACAGCCTGCCGGAATCGCTGTCGCTTCGATCGCTGGAAGACAAGCTGCGCGGGCTCGCGGGCACGGTTGACCAGTTCTCGAACAAATACGGCGCGCAGATGCCCGAGGCGTTCTCGCAGATCGAGCAGCGCCTCGACGAGATCACGCGCGCCATAGCGGCTTCCGCATCGCCTTCGCCGGCGCAGCCCTTCGACCCCGAACCGTTCGAGCGGATCGAGGCCAGAGTTTCATCGCTGGCGCGCCAGATCGACGAACTCGCCGAAGACCAGACTTCGGAGCAGGTGATCGACCGACTCAATGCGCTTTCGCATCGCGTGGAAGAGATCGCGCAGCGCATCGAGGTGCCGGAATCGGCCGTCGAAATTCTGGCTGAACAGATCAGCGCCATTGCCGGCAAGCTGGACGAAGAACCGGCCCGCAATTACGCCGACGTCATCTTCCAGGGGATGGAAGACCGGTTCGCGCAGATTTCGCAGATGCTGGAGCGCCGCCAGGGCGACGCCATCGAACAGGGCCAGCAGCTTTTCCGCGAGCTGGAGCAGCGGTTGGGAGCCGTGTCGAAGCAGCTCGAGGCGCGTGAAACCGAGGCGGGCGCATCCAACGCCGGCGTGATTGATGCGATGGAGCGACGCTTCGCCGAGCTGGTTACGCATCTGGATGCGGGACGGCAGGCCTCGCAGGGTGGCGAGATTTCCGGGCTTGAACAGCGGCTGGACGACATTTCCCGCCGGCTGGACAGCTCCGCCCAGCATGTCGCCGGCATCGATCCGGACCTGATCAGAAGCCTGGAATCGCAAGTGTCGGCGCTGTCCGCGCATCTCGACAAGCCCGGCCAGCCGCTGCCTGAATTCGAGGACATCACGCCGCGGCTCGATCACATCGAGCAGTCGCTCGCCCAAGGCCGCGAATCAATGGTCGAGGCAGCCCGGCAGGCGGCGCATGATGCGGTTACCGGCCTTCCGGCCGGCAGCGGCGACAACGCGAACCTTGCCGCCCTTTCGGCGGAATTGAAGGCCTTCGAAGAGCTGTCGCGAAAGTCGGACGACCGCAACGCCAAGACGTTCGAGACCATTCACGACACGATGCTCAAGATTGTCGACCGGTTGGGCGCCATCGAGCAACGCGGTCCGGCCGCGCCCGCTCCGGCAGCATCCAAGCCCGATTTCCCGGCGGAACGCACACCCTCGATAGAAGGCGCGTATGAAGATGATGCCGATCTTGCCGATTATGACGTCGACGCTCCCGCCTACATCCGTTCGCCGGCGCAGGCGGCAGCCGCCGCCGCCATGCATGCGACAGGCAAGACCGAGCCTGAGCCCGAGGCGAGCGAAGGCAAGCGCTCGATGCTCGGCGGACTCACGCGGGCGCTGACCGGCCGCAAGGAACGGAAGGCGGCGGCGGAAACCGAGATCGCGAGTGCGGATCGCAAGAACGAGCCCACACTCGACGAACCGCTCGACCCAAGCGTCGCCAACGAGCCTCTGGAGCCGGGATCGGGCGCGCCCGACCTCAATGCGATCATGAAGCGCGTGCGCGACGAAAATGGCGGAACCGGACCGGCAAGCAGCATGGACGCAGCCAAGTCCGACTTCATCGCCGCAGCGCGGCGCGCAGCGCAGGCCGCGGCCGCGGAAGCCGACGCCATGAAGCGCAAGAATGACGGCGGCTCCGTCGGGGGCAAGCTCGGTGTCGGCGGCATTTTCAAGGGCCGCACCAGAACGGCTTTGATGGCGGCCACCGCAGTTGTCGTCATTGTTGGCGCCTGGCAGCTTGGCGGCGCTTTCATCGGCGGCGGCAATACGCCGAACAACGTTGCGGCACGTTCCGATACACCGGAAGCCTCGCAGCCGCTGACCGCCAGGATGATAGACGAGGAAGACGTCGCGGAGGACGCGCTGCCGCCGGCACGGATGATCGACCGGCCGGAAACCGAGCCTGCAGACGCCACCGAAGCGGCGATAACCACAGACGCCATGCCCGCGGATGAAGAGCCGTTCGCCGATGGCGAGGATGCGTTCGACACGCGCATAGCGATGGAACCGGCCGTGCCGCAAACGGCGGATGACGCGTCGTCGATGGATTTCGTGACGGCGCCGGCCGATGCCGGCCCGGTGGCGCTGCGCGAGGCCGCCGACGAGGGCGACCCCAAGGCAATGTATGAGATCGGCAATCGCTACGCGGAAGGCCGCGGCATCGAGGCCGACCCGAAGGAAGCCGCCAAATGGTATGAGCGCGCAGCCGATCTCGAATTCGCGCCGGCCCAATACCGTCTCGGCAATCTCTACGAAAAGGGCACGGGCGTCGATCGCGATATCGCGCAGGCCATGGACTGGTATGACAAGGCAGCCAAGCAGGGCAACGCCAGCGCCATGCACAACCTTGCCGTGCTCTACGCGATGGGCGGTGAGATCGGCGACCCCGACAACGACCGCGCGGCGCGCTGGTTCCTCGAAGCAGCCGAACTCGGCGTGACCGACAGCCAGTACAATCTGGGCATACTCGCAGCCAAGGGCGCCGGTGTGCCTCAGAGCCTCGAAGAGAGCTACAAATGGTTCGCGCTGGTGGCAAAAACCGGCGACCGCGACGCCGCCGCCAAGCGCGACGAGGTTGCCAAGGCGCTGCGCCCCGAGCAGCTGGAAAAGGCTAAGCAGGCGGCTGAACTGTGGAAGGCGCGTCCCGTCATGCCGGAAGCCAATGTCGCGGAAATTCCGGAGGAGTGGGCTGAGGGCGAAGCCCAGACGGCCAGCGTCGATGTCGAGCAGGCCGTGCGCAACATCCAGGCCATCCTCAACAATAACGGATACGATGCCGGACCCGCCGACGGGGTGATGGGCGCCAAGACAAAAGCCGCCATCAAGGCCTTCCAGACAGACAATGAAATGCAGGCCGACGGCGAAGTCGACGATGAACTTGTGAAGGCTCTTCTGAAACGCAACTGACCCGCTTCAAGCACCTCGATTTCCACTGGGCGAACCCGGTGCAGAGAGCGCCCGCGCTACGTTAGCCATTTACACGGGATGCGTTTGACTTAGCCACATTGTCGGCGCAAGACGGGCTTGTTTTTCGATGGCTTGCGGCGGGGACGGGTGCCCGGCAAGCAGTGCGCGGACCGGGTGGACGGGTGAGCATTTACCTCCCGATAGCGGAAATGTCTGTGAACCTTCTTGTGCTGCTCGCAATGGGCGCCGCAGTCGGGTTCCTCTCAGGCATGTTCGGCGTCGGCGGCGGCTTCCTGATCACACCGCTTCTGATCTTCTACAACATCCCTCCGGCCATCGCGGTCGCAACGGGCGCAAACCAGGTGATCGGGTCGTCGATCTCCGGGGCCATCGCGCATTTCAAGCGCGGCACAGTGGATTTCAAACTCGGCACGGTCCTGCTTCTTGGCGGCGTGCTGGGCTCTTCGGTGGGCGCCTACGTGTTCGCGGTGCTGCGAAGGCTGGGTCAGCTCGACCTGTTCATCTCGCTGATCTACGTGGTTTTTCTGGGCGCGGTCGGCGGCCTGATGCTGGTCGAGGCGGTGCGGGCGATACGCCGCTCGCGTGGCGGCGTCAGCGTCACGATGCGCAAGCCCGGCCAGCATAACTGGATTCACAAACTGCCGTTGAAGATGCGCTTTCGCGCGTCCAAGCTCTTCGTCAGCGCGATACCGGTCGTGGCGCTTGGCGCCGGCATCGGATTTCTGGCCGCGATCATGGGCGTCGGCGGCGGCTTCATCATGGTTCCGGCCCTCATTTACCTGCTCAAGGTGCCGACCAACGTCGTCATCGGCACCTCGCTTTTCCAGATCGTTTTTGTGACCGCGTTCACGACCGTGGTTCATGCGACCGCCAATCAGACGGTCGATATCGTGCTCGCCTTCCTGTTGATGGCCGGCGGCGTGGCGGGCGCCCAGTATGGCGCCAAGGCGGGACAGAAGCTGCGCGGCGAACAGCTGCGGGCGCTGCTAGCCCTGCTCGTGCTGGCGGTTGCGCTGCGTCTCGGCTTCGATCTTTTCGTGCGGCCCCCCAGCATCTATACGCTGACGCCGCTGGCGGGATCCTGAGATGCCGGCGCGCGCTCTGCTCATCCTGATCGGTCTGCTGCTGACCACGCGCGCGGTCATCGCGCAACCTGAAACGGCCAATCTCGAAAGCCTGCAGATCGGACTTTCGACAGACCGGTTCTCGATCACCTCGGATTTCGGCGGCGCCAACCTGACGATCTTCGGCGCGCTCGAGAATGCCGACCCGCTGGTCAGCCGGCAGGGCCGCTACGACGTGATCGTGGTGCTGGAAGGGCCGCCGCGTCCGGTGGTGGTGTGGAAAAAGAACCGGGTTCTGGGCATGTGGATCAACACGCACTCGGAAACCTTCGTCAATGTGCCTGTCTCCTATTCGGTGGCCACGACCCGCGCCTTCCAGGACATCACCAACGTCGAAAGCTACCGGCAGCTGTCGCTGGGGGCCGACAATCTCCATCTGCAGCCCATGAAGCCCGACGGCTCGGCGAGGACGGCCGAGGAATTCGGCGCCGCGCTGCGCGCCCGCAAGCTGTCAACCGGGCTCTACAGCGAGCGCATAGGCGGCGTGGAGTTCCTGTCGCAAAGCCTGTTCAGGGCGACCGTCTATCTGGCGCCGAACGTGCCTGTGGGCACACACAGGGCGCGGGCGTTCCTTTTCAAGAACAGCGCCTTCTTGCGCGAGACCTCGGTGCCGCTTGTCATCGTAAAGTCCGGTTTCGAACAGTCGATCTTCCGCTATGCGCAGCAGTACAGCCTGCTCTACGGCATTTTCGCCGTGGCGCTCGCCATGCTCACCGGATGGGTTGGCAGCGTCTTGTTCCGCAGGGAGTAGATCATTGGCCAATGACGACGGCGCCGGGGCAACCGGCACAGATAAACAGACAGAACCGCGCACAATAGCGACGCGGCTGGGCTATGCGGGGCTGGTGCCCGCCGCCGTGCTGGCGCTTTGGCTGCTCGGCATTCCGGACGATCATGCCTGGCGCCAGCAGACGATCGCACTGCTGACCGGCTATGCGGCGGTGGTGCTGTCTTATCTCGGCGGCATACGCTGGGGCATCGCGCTCGCGGAGCCCGGCGAGGATGCGGCGAATGTGTTTGCTCTCTCGGTTTTGCCCGCGCTCGGCGGCTGGGCAGCCTTGTTCATTCCGCCGCCCTATTCCTTCGTGCTTCTGGCTGTCGCCTTCGCGGCGCATGGGGCGTGGGACACGCTGTCGGCGCAAGGGGGCAGCATGCCCGACTGGTTTGCCAGGCTGCGCATGCAACTGACCGCCGGTATCGTCGTCACGATGATCGTGGCATTCGCCGCGACGGCCTAGAAGCGGCCGATGGATCAGGAATTACCGGCCGGCCGGGTTCCGCTGATTCTCAGCGTCCCGGCGAACCGGCTGTTTACCCGGCCCGCAGCGCCGTGCCCGCGATCGGATAAACGTGGCGGCGGCCAAGCATGTAGGCCGTCAGCCTTTCCAGCGTGAAGAGGCCGGCATAGGCGCGGTCGCGGACATTGAGCGTCCCCGTATAGGCGCCGAAGGCCGGCATGATGAGCCGGCTGCCGTCGCAGGCGAAGCACGGGCGGCGGATCGAGCGCCCGCGCCTGACAATGCGGGCTCCGGGATGCAGATGACCCGCGATCTCGCCTTCAACGCCACCGGTCTGCGGTTCATGGCGAAAGACGAGGCCGCCGAACGACAGTTCACGCACGCATTCGCCAGGCAGATCGTGCGGCGCGTCGGGATCGTGATTGCCGGCGATCCAGTACCAGTCGCGGCCGGCCATCATGGCAAGCAGCGCCTCGCGGTAGACCGGCGGCAGTCGCTTCGCTCCTCCCGCGTCGTGAAAGCTGTCGCCGAGACTGACGACAATCCGCGGCCGATAATTGTCCAACACCGCCGCCAGCAGCGCGAGCGTCGAGGCCGTGTCGTATGGCGGGGCCATGATGCCGCGCCTGGCGAGCGACGAACCCTTTTCCAGATGAAGATCGGAAACGACCAGCAGCGAGGCGTCGGCGAAGAACAACGCGCCGCGCGGATCGCAGACAGCCGCTTCGCCGGCTATCGTGAGCGATGCCGTCCGCATGTCCGGTTCGTCGATGGCGGCAGCCATGTTCATGTCGTCGTCAATGCTCCATCGCTTCCGCGATCAGGTCGTCCACCGCCTCCCGCAACAGGCTTTCGTTGGCGTCGCCGCTGACCGGCTCCTTGCCGATCTCGAGCATGATCGGCACGGCGAGTGGCGAAATGCGGGCAAGCCTCTTATGCATGATTCGCCCGCGAATGCGCGAGAGCATGTCGCCAAGCCTGCTGACATCGAGCAGACCGGAAGCGGCGTCGGCATGTGTGGCACGCAGCAGGATATGGTCCGGTTCGTGCGTTCGCAGCACGTCGTAAATCAGGTCGGCGGAAACGTTGATCTGGCGGCCGGACTTCTCCTGCCCCGGATGGCGCTGCTCGACCAAACCGGCGATGACGGCGCAGTTGCGGAAGGTGCGTTTGAGCATCCAGCTCTCGGCGAGCCAGGCGTCGAGATCATCGCCCAGCATGTCCTCGTCGAACAGGTCGTCCAGCGGCAGACGCGACTGGAACAGTGCGCCCAGATCATCCAGCGCCCAGACAGCGAGCGAATAATCCGTTGCGACGAAGCCGAGCGGGCGGGCGCCGGCGCGCTCGAGACGGCGGGTCAGGAGCATGCCCAGCGTCTGGTGCGCCAGCCTGCCCTCGAAGGCATAGGCGACCATGTAGTGGCGGTCGGCACGCGGGAATGTCTCGACCAGCAGGCCGTCGCGGCCAGGAAGCACCGATTTCAGCTTCTGGATCCTGAGCCATTCCGCCACTTGCGGCGGAAGCACCGCCCAGCGCGCGGGGTCCGACATGATGGCGCGTACCTGATCGGCGAGGTAGGTGGAGAGCGGGAACTTGCCGCCCATATAGGATGGTACCTTCGCATCGACGTTCGGCGCGTTGGAGACGAAGGCCTCGTTTTCGCGGATGCCCTCCAGCCGCAACACCTTGCCGGCGAATACGAAGGTATCGCCCGGCGCCAGCATCTCGATGAAATATTCCTCGATCTTGCCCAGCACCGGACCGCCGCGAGAGGCCACGCCCCGCCCCGCCCGGACATAGCGGACATTCAGCATCGGCGATTCCACGATGGTGCCGACATTGAGCCGGTACTGCTGTGCGATGCGCGGGTTGGACACGCGCCAGCGGCCGTCCGGCATCTGCCGGATGCGTGCATAGCGTTCGTAGCTCCTGAGCGCATAGCCCCCGGTGGCGACGAACGCGACGGCCTGGTCGAAGGTCTGCCGGTCGAGGGCGGCGTAAGGCGCGGCGGAGCGTATCTCGGCAAACAGATCGTCGGCATGGAACGGCTCGCCGCAGGCGGAGCCAAGGATGTGCTGGGCGAGCACGTCGAGCGCGCCGGCGAGAAGCGGCGGCGTGTCCTGTGCGCCGAGATAGTTGGCGTCCACCGCCGCGCGGCATTCCAGAACCTCGAAGCGATTGGCGGGAACCAGTATGGCGCGGCTGGGTTCATCGAGCCGGTGATTGGCGCGGCCGATGCGCTGGGCCAGCCGGCTGGCGCCTTTCGGCGCCCCGACATGAACGACGAGGTCGACATCGCCCCAGTCGATGCCGAGATCGAGCGTCGACGTGGCGACGATGGCGCGAAGGCTTCCCGCCTCCATCGCCTTTTCCACGCGGCGGCGCTGGCCGACATCGAGCGACCCGTGATGCAGCGCGATCGGCAGGGAATCTTCGTTGATGCGCCACAGCTCCTGGAACAGAAGTTCGGCCTGGCTGCGCGTATTGACGAAAAGCAGCGTGGTCTTGTGGCGCTTGATCGCCTCGTAGACTTCGGGAATCGCGTAGCGCGCGGAATGGCCCGCCCAGGGCACGTGCTCCTTCGAGTCCAGGATAGTGATCTCCGGCTTCGCGCCGCCTTCGACCGTGATGAGGTCCGACATCGATCCCGGCGGGTACTGGGTCATCAGCCATCGCCGCAATGCGTCCGGATCGGCCACCGTTGCCGACAGGCCGACGGCCTGAAACTTCGGCGCGAAGCGGCGCAGGCGGGCAAGGCCGAGCGCAAGCAGATGGCCGCGTTTGGAGGTGACCAGCGAGTGCAATTCGTCCAGCACGACATAGCGCAGGCCGGAGAACAGGCGATCGGCCTCACGCGAGGCGATCAGCAGCGCAACCTGTTCGGGCGTGGTGAGCAGGATTTCGGGCGGCGCGTATTTCTGCCGCTGACGTTTGTGGGACGGCGTGTCGCCGGTGCGGGTCTCCATCGTAATGTCCAGCCCGATCCCGACCACCGGCTTGCCGAGATTGCGCTCGATATCGACCGCCAGCGCCTTGAGCGGCGAGATGTAGAGTGTGTGGATGCCGCGGAAGGCCTCGCCCGGTTTCCGCTTCGGGCGTTCCGCCAGATCGACCAGTGCCGGCAGAAATCCGGCCAACGTCTTGCCCGCGCCTGTCGGCGCGATCAGCAGAACGGACGATCCGGCCTGCGCCTTCGCCAGCAATTCGAGCTGATGCGGGCGCGGCGACCAGCCGCGCTCCGCGAACCAGCGCAGGAACGGCTCGGGCAAATAGGGGCCGGTTTCGATATCGGCGAGATCGGGTTTCACGGTCACGCGCGGAGGTTAGCGTCCGCGCCGGGATGCGCCAAGCACTAACTGGAACAAACCATGATCAGGCGGCTTTGATCGCCGGAGGAGAAGCGATAGGGGCTGCATCGTGAATTAGACCCGAACCGGGCGGCCCGGGCGCGCGGCTCATGCTCGGAATGGCGTGAACTGGCAACAGAGATTTCGGAGGGTCCGGCGGGAGGCTTCCCCGGCCGCCGCAAACCACTATCTTCTGGCGATGCGACCCGAGCAGATACTTCATACAAGACCGGAGGGGCTCTACTGCCCGGCAGGCAAATTCTTCATCGATCCCGTGCGGCCGGTGAAACGCGCGCTGATTACCCACGGCCATTCCGACCATGCTCGGGCGGGGCATGAAAGCGTGCTGGCCACACGCCAGACGCTCGACATCATGAAGCTGCGCTATGGCGGCGGCTTTGCCGGAACCAGCCAGGCGATCGGCCTTGGCCGGCAGATCGCGATCGGCGATGCGCGGGTCTCCTTCCATCCTGCCGGCCATGTGCTCGGTTCGGCGCAGATCGCGGTGGAAGCCGGCGGCATCAGGATTGTCGCATCGGGCGACTACAAGCGGCAGGGCGACCCGACCGCGGCCGGTTTCGAAGTCGTGCCCTGCGACACCTTCATCACCGAGGCGACATTCGGCCTGCCTGTCTTCAACCATCCAAAGGCTGACGGTGAAATCGACCGGCTGCTCTCCTCGCTCGCCGCATTTCCGGAGCGGACGCATCTGGTGGGCGCCTATGCGCTGGGCAAGGCGCAGCGCGTAATCCGCCTGTTGCGCGACAGGGGTTATGAAAAACCAATCTTCATCCACGGCGCGCTGGAGAAGCTTTGCGCCTATTACGAGGGACAGGGGATCGATCTCGGCCCGCTGGAACCTGCGACGCTCGACAAGGGCGGCAAGAGCGATTTCGCAGGCGAGATCGTTGTCGGTCCGCCCTCGGCCTTCGCGGATCGCTGGGCACGTCGCTTCGCCGACCCCGTGTCAAGTTTTGCATCCGGCTGGATGCGCATCCGCCAGCGCGCCAGGCAGCGCGGCGTGGAATTGCCGCTGATCATCTCCGACCATGGCGACTGGGAGGAGCTGACGCGGACCATCACAGACACCGGGGCCGGCGAGGTGTGGGTGACGCATGGTCGCGAGGAGGCGCTGGTGCGCTGGTGTGAAATCAACGGCATCGCCGCCCGCCCGCTGCATCTCGTCGGCTACGAGGATGAAGGCGACTGATGCAGCGCTTTGCTGAACTTCTCGACCGGCTTGTCCTGACCGGGTCGCGCAACGCCAAGCTGAAGCTGATGGCGGACTATTTCCGCGACACGCCCGATCCCGATCGCGGCCACGCGCTGGCGGCGATCGCCGGCGACCTTTCCTTCGCCAGCGTCAAGCCCGGCGTGCTGCGCGACCTGGGCGCGGCGCGCATCGACCCGGTGCTGTTCGCCTATTCCTACGACTATGTCGGCGATCTCGCGGAGACGCTGTCGCTGGTCTGGCCGGCGAATGCCGAAGCGGAAGATGGCGGACCTGCGCTGTCGGCCGTTGTGGACGTGCTGTCATCCGCCAGCCGGTCTGACGCGCCGGCGATCCTTGCAGACCTGCTTGACCGGCTGGATATCCCGGCACGCTTCGCGGTGATCAAGCTGGTCACCGGCGGGCTGCGCATCGGCGTTTCGGCAAGGCTGGCCAAGCAGGCGCTGGCGAATTTCGGTGGCGTCGAGGTGACCGAGATCGAGGAGCTCTGGCATGGGCTGGAGGCGCCCTATGGCGATCTGTTCGCCTGGCTGGAGGGGAGCGCCGGCAAGCCGAGCATCGCGGCGCAAGCGCTGTTCCGGCCGGTCATGCTGGCCAACCCGCTTGCTGAAGCTGACCGCGACAAGCTCGATCCCGCCGACTACGCGGCGGAGTGGAAATGGGACGGCATCCGCATCCAGATCACCGGAGAGGCCGGGGTGCACCGCATTTATTCGCGCACCGGCGACGACATTTCGGGCGCGTTTCCGGATCTTTTGGAAGCAATCGATTTCGACGGCACGCTGGACGGCGAGCTGCTGGTAGGTTCGCCGCCCGGCGAGACCGGCAGCTTTTCCGACCTGCAGCAACGGCTCAACCGCAAGACGGTGTCGGCCACGATGCTGGCAAAGTACCCCGCCTTTGCCCGGTGCTACGATCTGTTGCGGGCGGGCGGGGAAGATCTGCGCCCTCTCCCGTTTCGCGAACGGCGGGAAAGGCTAGCCGGGTTCCTCGCGAATCTCGATCCGGCGCGTTTCGACCTGTCGCCGCTGGTTCGGTTCGGCGATTTCGGAGACCTGGAAGACCTGCGCATGTCGCCGCCGCACCCGGTGATCGAGGGGATCATGCTCAAGCGGTGGGATTCGACTTATGTCGCCGGCAGGCCGAAGGGTCCATGGTTCAAATGGAAACGCGATCCGCATCTCATCGACGCGGTCCTGATGTATGCGCAGCGGGGCCACGGCAAGCGGTCGAGCTTTTATTCAGACTACACATTCGGCGTCTGGTCGGGACCGCTCGAGAAGCCGGAACTGGTGCCGGTGGGCAAGGCTTATTTCGGATTCACCGACGAGGAACTGAAGCTGATCGACAAATATGTCCGCGACAACACGGTGGAGCGCTTCGGTCCGGTACGCTCGGTGCGGGCCGAGCCCGGCCACGGCCTCGTGCTGGAGGTGGCGTTCGAAGGGCTGAACCGCTCGACCCGGCACAAATCCGGCGTGGCCATGCGTTTTCCGCGCATATCCCGGCTCAGATGGGACAAGCCGGCTGGCGAGGCGGACCGGCTGGAAACCCTTGCCGCGATGCTGCCAGAGAGCGCGCCGCAGACAGACTAGTTGGCGGCGGCCCGGATTTCGAACACGTGAAGCGCGCGGCCGCCATTCGACACGTCGGAGACGATGGCAATGGTTCCGTCGGCACCCGGAGAGCCGCGCGGCAGATCTATCTCGAAGAGATAGTCCGCCTTCTCGTAACCGACGAGGTAGCGTTTGCGGCCGCAATCGCCCAACTCGCCGAAATTGCATGTGATCGAGATCTGCGTCTCCTGGCCCTCCTCGGCGCGGGCGATCACGTCGAACACGGCGCCACCGCCGGCGAACTGCTGCAGCACATCGGCGGGGATGTCGAACAGAACCGCCTCACCCCCTGAGCCGGAGCGGATGGCGAGGTAAGGTCCCGCGTCATCCTCCATCGCTTCGGCGGAAGCACCTGAAGGCGTAACCACTGTCGATATGTCTGCCGGACTGAACAAGGTGATCCAGTCGCGCGGCGGATCGGGATTTGCCGGGCCCGTCGGCGGCGGTCCGGGAGCGAAATCCTCCTCCTCCAGTTGCGGAGGCGGATTGGGTACGGACCCGTCCGGCCGCCCGAACAGGCCGGTTTCGACCGCCCACCAGCCGCCGATGGCGAGCGCCGCGACCAGTGTGACGGCCACGAACATGGCCGCATAGGGCCGCCTGCGCTTGCGGTCTTCGCCTTCGTCCACCGGCGAAAGACGGTCCTCGGCCGTCGCGCCGATCTCCGCGTCCGTTGAGAAATGGCGTTGCGGCGCCGGCTCGTTGCGAATCGGTCGGTCGATCCGGGGCTCGGCCACCGGAGACGGCGCGGGGGCTGCTTCGCCCTGGGGTGTGACAGACGGCGGATCAATCGTCGGCGCAACGGCCGGGATAAACTCCTCTTCGATCGCGGTGATGTGCGATTTCAGCGCGTTCCTGCGATTGGCGGCGGCCTCCGGGGTGAGGCTTCCTTCTGCGCTGTTGGCGCGCTCGAGGGCAGCCAGGACCGACCGGTAGACCCTCTCGCGGTAGGCGCGGTCGCTGGCGTCGCCCTTGGCCAGGGCGTCCCTGATCGCCCTTTCGATGGAATCCAAATTCTGCGCCTCGCTTGCCGCCTCTTATGTGAGCAATCGATAAACCGTGGCGCGGATTCGATCAATCTTTTGTCCATCAGAGCTACCGGGTGCCGACATCGTCGCACGCGCAAATCACGCGTTGCCCGGTCCAGACGATCTGTTAGAAGCGTTTACGTTTACGCACACGTCAAAGGCGTTCAGCACGGAGGGGATTGATGGCGCTGCCCGGCATTTTGAAAGACAAGCTACGTATTCCAGTGGTCGGCGCGCCGCTTTTCATCATTTCCCACCCGCCTCTGGTGCTGGCTCAATGTAGGGCAGGTATCGTCGGCTCCTTCCCAGCCCTTAACGCGCGGCCGCAAGACCAGCTCGACGATTGGCTGGCGCAGATCACCGAGGAACTTGCCGCGCATGACGCGGCCAATCCCGACCGGCCAGCAGCACCGTTCGCCGTCAACCAGATCGTGCACCGGACCAACGGGCGGCTGCAGCAGGACCTGGCGAGCTGCGTCAAATACAAGGTGCCGATCGTGATTACCTCGCTTGGGGCCGTGCCCGAGGTGTATGAGGCGGTGCATTCCTATGGCGGCATCGTGCTGCACGACATCATCCACGACCGGCACGCCCACAAGGCGATCGAAAAGGGCGCGGACGGACTTATCGCGGTTGCCACCGGTGCGGGCGGCCATGCGGGAACCCTGTCGCCCTTCGCGCTGATCCAGGAAATCCGGCAATGGTTCGACGGGCCGCTGCTCTTGTCAGGCGCAATCGCCAATGGCGGTGCGATCCTGGCGGCGCAGGCGATGGGCGCCGATCTCGCCTATATCGGCTCGCCGTTCATCGCGACGAAGGAAGCGCGGGCGGTCGACGACTACAAGCAGATGATCGTGGATTCGAAGGCCGCCGACATCGTCTACTCGAACCTCTTCACCGGCATTCACGGCAACTATCTCAAGGGCTCGGTGATGGCGCAGGGTCTCGACCCCGACAACCTGCCCGACTCCGACCCCTCGAAAATGGACTTCGGTTCCGGCTCGACCAAGGCCTGGAAACACATCTGGGGCTGCGGCCAGGGCATCGGCGCGATTGCCGAGGTGACCGGGGCCGGCGAGCTGGTGGACCGGCTGGCGCGCGAATATGAGGCCGCGAAGAGCCGTCTCGCGACCTAGATTTCGGCCAGCCGGCACAAAAAACCCCGCGGCGCAAACCGCGGGGTTTTGTCATTGCCATGGGGAGGCTCTATTCGACCAGACCGCCCAGCCACTCGAAATAAATCCGGTTGATGCGCACTGCCGTGTTGGCCGTCGGGCTCTCGGCAACGTTGACGCCGTAAACAATGCGCTCGTCGGTGTCGCCATTGTATTTGTAGACCGAGCTGCCGCTGGAGCCCGGATAGGTATCGCACAAATATTGGAACCATAGGTCGCCCAGGTTTTCGGCCGACACATCGCAGCTTGCCGCCCACATCGTTCCCGGCGGCATGTCGCCCGGGTAGCCGATTATGTTGGCGACAAAGTTGCCCAGGTCATCGTCATAGCCATAGGCCATCCAGCCGAGATCCTCGCCGGCCGGTTGTTGCAGCACCACCACAGCGATGTCCCACGGAACAACCGAACCGTAATAGCCCTCGTAATTGTCGATATAGCCCTGGAAAATATAAGCCGTCTCATATTCGTAGATGCCGTGCGGCGCTTTCTGCATCGAGATCAGGCCGGGCGCGAAGATAAAATTGTCGAGCCAGCCCGTGTCGTGGTTGTAGAGGCAGTGCGCCGCTGTCAGAACCGTGCGCGGACCAATCAGCGTCGCCGAACAATTGAACAGGCCGCCATCGGGGCTTTCGCCCTGAAGCAGGCCGAAGGTGCGGAACGGATAGCCGCTGGTGTCGGTGATCTGCACCCTTTCGTCCTCGCCGAATACCTGGCGGGCGTCCTCGTCCTGGGTGAAAGAAGGATCGACGCCTTGGCGCATCGCGCCCTTGAGCATGCGCTTCATCGCGTCGCTGGCCGGCTCGCGGCTCTCCGTGCCATCCTGCTTGCGGATGACGGTGCCGAGATCGCGCTCCATCTCGCCAGGGTCCAGTTCAAGGGCGCGCGGCACGCCTTCGTCGGTTAGTTCCAGCGGAGCTACCGGCGTTCCGCGCTCGGAAATACGGGCGCCGCCCGGCGCCGCGCGCGGCGCTTCGCCGCTACCTTCGCTGCCAGCCGAAACCTCTGCGGCATATGCCGGCATTGTGTTCAAGGCGACACTGAAGACTGCCGAAGCCAGTATCGCGGTTCTCAGATATTTCATTGTCAGACACTCCCAAGCCCATTTGGAACACAACAACAGTCGACAATGATGTCGAGATAATGGTCGCGGTCCCGCCTCCATGCGGTGCGAATGGGGCAGCAACCGCCGCGCGCTGGCAGGGGCAAGGCAGCCACCGAACGGCAGCGGCACGCCTTGCGCCGCAATTATTCCCATTTTGGCATCAACTAGTACTTCCGTATGGTCATCTACGGGCTTTAGATGACAAACCGACTGGCCGCGCATCTCCGCACGGCGCGGCGCACCGATGTCTCAGGAGGACACTTTGGGATCGATCATTCACGGAAAGAAATTCGCGGCGACGTCCTTTGCGGCGCTGCTGCTGTCACTGCCGCTCACCGCGCAGGCGGGCGCACAGGACGCGGGGGCGCGTCCCGAAGCATCGCCAATGAGCCGGGTGCCGGAGCTTCGCTCGAAAATGGCAGAGGATTCCGACGACCGCGTGTTCGGCGGCATGGAGGCCGACAAGGGCGAATGGCCGTTCCAGGTTGCGCTGCTCACCACCGACTGGCTCGACGACAGCCCCGAATCGCAGCCTAACGCGCAATTCTGCGGGGGCAGCCTCATTGCCCCACAATGGGTGCTGACGGCAGCGCATTGCCTTAATAATTTCGGCGAGGCGATCGCGCCGGAGACCGTCACCGTGCTGAGCGAAGCAACCAACCTGGCAGAAGGCAAGCGCCATGCCGTGGCCGAGGTGATCGTGCATGAAGACTACGATCCGACAACCCTGAACAACGATATCGGGCTCCTGCGCCTCGCCGAGGCAGCCACCGCCCCGGCGATCGCCATGACGACCGACGACGTTGAAAGCGGCGACGCCACCGTTATCGGCTGGGGCAGGATGGAAGACGGAAGCTTCCCCACCAATCTGATGGAAGCAGGCATCAAGCTGTTCCCGAACGCCGCCTGCAACAGCGGCATCAAGGAGATCTACTCGCGCGATATCGGGACAATCCTCCGCGGCTACGCATCGCGCATGCGCTACAGCGACGACGCGATCGGGGACGCCGTACAGACGATCGCCGCAACCATGGGCGATCCACTGACCGGCAACATGCTGTGCGCCGGCGAAGCCGATGGCGCACGCGACGCCTGCAATGGCGACAGCGGCGGTCCGCTGTTCACCATGGTCGACGGCAAGCCCGTACAGGTCGGCGTGGTAAGCTGGGGCGAAGGCCCGATCGACGCGGATGCCGCCTGCGGCCACGCCAACGCCTACGGCATCTATACCCGGCTGGCCAACTACACGGACTGGCTCAAGGGCAAGATGAACTGACAGCCGGCTGATCCGGCGACAGACAGGCAGGCGGCGGGCAACCGCCGCCTTTTTTTCGTTCAGATGCGGGTGACGACCCGGTGCGAAGGCGGGTGCACCATCCGCACGAGGGTGACCGGGGCATTCCCAAGCCAGGTCAGGCGCTCGCCGACAAAAACGGGGGTTCCCGGGGCAAGGCCGAGAGCCGCGGCTTCCTCCGGCGACGCCGCGGCGGCAAGGAAGGCGTATTCGGCGTTCGAAAACGGCGCATTGGCGACCAGCCATTCATTGGGGCCAACCGTTTCGAAATCGGCATCGTCGGCAGAGGGCACGGCGTCGAGACTGATCCAGCGATCCTCGTACTGCCAGGGCCGACGGTCGGCCAGGTGCAGGCATCGCAGATGAACGAAGCGGGCATCGCGTGGCGTCTGCAGCCTGGCGCGGATGAGTTCGGGCGCGGGAACCTTGTCATGCGCGAGAAGGCTGTAGCCGTATGCCGCGCCGGCTTTCTCCACCTCATCGCGCACAAGCGGTATGACGAAGCGGGCTTCCCGCACGGGGTTTGCGGCAACGCGGCTGCCCGACTTGCGCTTGCGCTCCACCAGGCCTGTCGCGGCGAGATCCTGCATGGCCCGATTGACGGTCGCACGCGAAGCGCCGAATTCGGCCGCCAACCGCTCCTCGCCGGGAATGAGCGCGCCGGGCGGCCATTCGCGCACCGCGATGCGGCGCATCAGTTCCTCGCGAATGTCGCGCCATGAAACACGGGGGCCGCTCAAAGCCGACCTCCGATGGCTTCAAGAACCTTGCGGTAGCGCGCCCGGACCGTGTCAGCTGAGACATGACGCCCTTCGCGGACGACATGGCGGCCTGCCGACCAGACCTCGCTCACATGGCTGCCGCCAGTGAATATCCATTCGTCGAGGACCAGATCATCCGTGCCGAAAGCGGGACGTTCGCCCGGGACAAGCGCAACCAGATCGGCCCATTTGCCGTCAGCGATCGCACCGCCGTCACGTCCCAGCGCCTGTGCGCCGCCGCCAAGCGCGCGGTCAAAAAGGGACCGGCCGACCGATTGTCCCGACGAAGCAAGCACAATGCGCGCGCGGTCGCGCAGGCGCTGCGAATATTCGAGCTGGCGCAATTCCTCGTTGAGCGTAATGCGGATGTTTGAATCCGAACCGATCCCGAGACGCCCGCCTGCCGCCACATAGTTCGCGCCGTCGAAGATGCCGTCACCGAGATTGGCCTCGGTGACCGGGCAAAGGCCCGCAACCGCGCCGCTGCCGGCGAGGCGGGCGGTCTCGTCGGGGGTCATGTGCGTGCAGTGGATCAGACACCAGCGCGGGCCGACATCGAACCTGTCGAGCAGGAACTCGATCGATCGGCATCCAAACGCAGATTCAACTTCGGCAATCTCTGCTTCCTGCTCGGCGGCGTGGATGTGAAAGGGAGCATCCGGGCGCAGCCGGCTCAGCAATTCGAGATCGTTCGCAGACACGGCGCGCAGCGAATGCGGGGCGATGCCCATGCCCGTGTCCGCCGGCAATACGGAGGCGATGACCTCGCTTCGCTCCAGCAGTGCGGCGAAGCGGTCGGGGTCATTGCCGAAGCGAAGTTGGCCGCCGGCCAATGCGCGCCCGTCGACACCGCCCTGACGGTAGTAGACCGGCAGCAGTGTCAGACCGATTCCGGCCGTTCCCGAAGCGGCGGCGATGCGGCCGGCAAGTTCGCCAAGGTCGTCATAAGGCGCACCGCCGGGCTGATGGTGGAGGTAGTGGAATTCCGCGACGGCCGAGAAGCCAGCTTCCAGCATTTCAACGAAGGCAAGCGCGGCAATCGCCTCGATGTCATCGGGCGTCAGCACATCGAGGAAGCGGTACATGGTCTCGCGCCAGGTCCAGAAACTGTCGCTATCGGACGGGCCGCGCCGCTCGGCCAGCCCTGCCATGGCGCGCTGGAAGGTATGGCTGTGCAGGTTGGCGGCTGCCGGAAGAAGCACCTGAACGCGCGCCAGGTCGGCTACGCCCCCAATGTCGTCCGCCGGAGCATTCGGCCGCACCGCCGCGATACGCCCGTTGTCGTCGATCTCGACCGCAACGTCGCGCGCCCAACCGTCCGGCAGAAGCGCATGTTCGGCAATGATCGCTGGCATTCGCTGAATCCGATTGACTTATTATGTCTATACATAATAGCGTCAAACTCTGCTTAATGAAACCGAAATCCGCCGACCATGCCGCGAAAACTGCTCGTCAATATGCGCCTGGCAACGATGGCCGAAGGCACGCCCTACGGGCTGCTCGACGGCCATGCCGTCGGCATCGAAGGCGGGCATATCGTGTTTGTCGGGCCGGAGGATGGGGTTTCGTCCGACTGGACCGACATAGAGCGAGAAGACCTTGGCGGGCGGCTGGTCACCCCGGCGCTGATCGACTGCCACACGCATCTCGTGTTCGGCGGCAACCGTGCGCGCGAGTTCGAAATGCGGCTGGAAGGCGCGAGCTATGAGGAGATCGCGCGGGCCGGCGGCGGCATCGTCTCCACGATGATGGCGACGCGGCAATCGAGCGAGGACGAGCTTGTCGAGGCCGCGCTGCCGCGCCTCGACGCGATGATCGCCGAGGGCCTCGCCACCGTCGAGATCAAGTCCGGTTACGGGCTTTCGGTCGAGCATGAATTGAAGATGCTGCGCGCGGCGCGGCGGCTGGGGGCGATGCGCCCGGTGCGCGTCGTGACCAGTTATCTCGCCGCCCATGCCGTGCCGCCGGAATATAACGGCCGTCCGGATGCTTATGTCGACGAGGTGGTTCTGCCGGGCATGGATGCGGCGCAGGCCGAAGGGCTGGCGGATGCCGTGGACGGGTTCTGCGAGGGCATCGCCTTTTCGTCCGATCAGATCGCACGGGTCTTCGATCACGCGCGTTCGCTCGGTCTGCCGGTGAAACTGCATGCCGAGCAACTGTCCAATCTCGGCGGCGCGAAACTCGCGGCCGGTTACGGCGCGCTGTCGACCGATCATCTTGAATATCTCGACGCCGAAGGCGTGGATGCGCTTGCCGCAAGCGGCACGGTCGCGGTGCTTTTGCCCGGCGCGTTCTACACGCTGCGCGAAACGCAGATGCCGCCGGTGCAGACGCTTCGCACAGCCGGAGTGCCAATCGCCATCGGCACGGACTGCAACCCCGGCTCCTCGCCGCTCGCCTCGCCGCTCACCGCCATGAACATGACCTGCACGCTGTTCAGGATGACGCCGGAAGAGGCGCTGGCCGGTGTGACCCGCAACGCCGCCCGCGCGCTCGGCCTCGCCGGCGAGACCGGGACGATCGAGCCAGGCAAGGCGGCGGAACTGGCGGTTTGGGATGTGGCGGAGCCGGCGGAACTTGCCTACCGCATCGGCTTCAACCCGCTGCACAAGCAGATCATGGGAGCATGAGACGATGACCGTCACCCTCCGGCCCGGCGACGTTGCGCTATCGGAACTGGAAGCCGTCTATCGCGATGGTGCCGCCGCCCGCCTCGATCCGGCATTCGTACCGGTGATGGAGGCAAGCGCGGCGCGGATCGCGGAAATCGCCGGCGGCAGCGAAGCCGTCTACGGGATCAACACCGGCTTCGGCAAACTCGCCAGCGTGCGCATCCCGCCGAAGGATGTCGCCACCCTGCAGCGCAATCTCATCCTGTCGCATTGCTGCGGCGTCGGCACCGCGCTCGATGCCGATGTCGTTCGCCTGGTCATGGCGCTGAAGCTGATCTCGCTTGGGCGCGGCTCGTCGGGCATCCGGGTCGAAACCGCGAAGCTGATCGAGGCGATGCTTGAGCGCGGCGTGCTGCCGGTCATTCCCGGCCAGGGCTCGGTCGGCGCATCGGGCGATCTGGCGCCGCTGGCGCATCTCGCCGCGGCGATGATCGGGGAGGGCGAAGCGACATATCAGGCCGAGCGGATGCCGGCGCGCTCAGCGCTTGAGAAAGCCGGCCTGCAGCCGGTCGTGCTCGCCGCCAAGGAAGGGCTGGCGCTGATCAACGGCACCCAGGTCTCGACTGCGCTGGCGCTGGCCGGCCTGTTTGGCGCCCACAGGGCCGCGCGTTCGGCACTGATCACCGGCGCGCTGTCGACCGACGCAGCGATGGGATCGTCGGCGCCGTTTCATCCCGAAATCCATACACTGCGCGGCCATCAGGGCCAGATCGACACAGCGGCCGCACTGTGGTCGCTGCTGGAGGGCTCCGAAATCCGCGAGAGCCATCGCGAAGGCGACGAACGGGTTCAGGACCCCTATTGCATACGCTGCCAGCCGCAGGTGGACGGCGCATGTCTCGACGTGCTGCGCCAGGCGGCGCGGACGCTGGCGACGGAAGCAAATGCGGTCACCGACAACCCGCTGGTGCTGTCTGACGGGTCGGTGGTGTCGGGCGGCAATTTCCATGCCGAGCCGGTCGCGTTCGCCGCCGATCAGATCGCGCTCGCGATCTGCGAGATCGGGGCGATTGCCCAGCGGCGCATCGCGCTCCTCGTCGACCCCGCCCTGTCGTTCGGCCTGCCGGCCTTCCTGGCGCCCAAGCCCGGACTGAATTCAGGGCTGATGATCGCGGAAGTCACCTCGGCCGCGCTGATGGCTGAAAACAAGCAGATGGCGCATCCGGCCTCGGTCGATTCCACCCCGACATCGGCCAATCAGGAAGACCACGTTTCCATGGCCTGTCATGGCGCGCGGCGGCTTTTGCCGATGACGGAGAACCTCGCTGGCATCATCGGCATCGAGGCGGTGACGGCGGCGCAAGGCGTCGACCTTCGCGCGCCACTGAAGACAAGCGCCGAACTGCGCCAAGCCCACGCCGCGATCCGAAAAGCCGTGCCTGCGCTCGGCGACGACCGCTACATGGCGGGCGATCTCGCGGCGGCATCCGAACTGGTTGCATCCGGTGCGCTGAATGCCAGCGTCAGCACGGGCATGCTGCCGGAATTGGTTGCATGACCCCCGTCGAAATCACGCGGGGCTCGTCGCCCGTCATTCTCGGCTTGCCGCATACGGGAACGCATGTGCCGGCCGGCATTCGGGAACAGCTCAACGATGAAGGTCGCAAGCTTCGCGACACCGACTGGCATGTCGACCGGCTCTACGGCGGGCTGCTGCCCGGCGCGACGACGGTGCGGGCGACGTTCCATCGCTATGTGATCGACGCCAATCGCGATCCCTCGGGCGTGAGCCTCTATCCCGGACAGAACACGACCGGTCTCGTTCCGCTGACCGACTTCGACAACCAGCCGATCTGGAGACAAGGCGCGGAACCGACCGCGCGGGATGTCGACGAACGGCTGCAGACCTTCCACACGCCCTATCACGCGGCGCTGCGTGCGGAGGTCGATCGCGTGCTGGCCGAGCACGAGATTGCAATCATCTATGATTGCCATTCGATCCGCTCGCGCTGCCCGTTCCTTTTCGATGGCCGGCTGCCTGATTTCAATATCGGCACCAACAATGGCGCGTCCTGCGCGCCGGCGCTGGAACTGGCCGTCATTGATATCTGCTCGGTAGCGGAAGGCTACAGCCATGTCGTCAACGGCCGTTTCCGCGGCGGCTGGACCACCCGACATTACGGCCAACCGCACAGGGCCGTGCACGCCATCCAGATGGAGCTGGCGCAGGCGGCATATCTGAAATCCGGAGAACCGCCTTTCGCCTATGACGAGCTGAGAGCCGGCAAGCTGCGAGACCATCTCGGCGCGATCCTGACCCGGCTGAACGACATCGCGCTCACCATCACGCCCGGAGCCAAGCCATGACGAACCGAGCCGCCAACCCACGCCACAACATCCGCGACGTGCGCAGCCCCCGCGGCACCGAGATCAGCGCCAAGAGCTGGCTGACGGAAGCGCCGCTCAGGATGCTGATGAACAATCTCGATGCCGAGGTTGCGGAAAACCCGCACGAGCTCGTCGTCTATGGCGGCATCGGACGCGCCGCGCGCACATGGGACGATTTCGACCGTATCGTCGCGAGCCTTCGCACGCTCGAGAATGACGAGACGCTTCTCGTTCAGTCGGGCAAGCCGGTCGGCGTGTTCAGGACGCATGCCGACGCGCCACGGGTGCTGATCGCCAATTCCAATCTCGTGCCGCACTGGGCCGACTGGGATCATTTCAACGAGCTCGATAAGATGGGCCTCATGATGTACGGCCAGATGACCGCCGGCTCCTGGATCTATATCGGCACGCAGGGCATCGTTCAGGGCACCTACGAAACCTTCGTGGAGGCCGGGCGCCAACACTATGATGGCAACCTGAAAGGCAAATGGATACTGACCGCCGGTCTTGGCGGCATGGGCGGAGCGCAGCCGCTGGCGGCGGTCATGGCCGGGGCGTGCTGTCTCGCGATCGAATGCAATCCCGAATCGATCGATTTTCGCCTGCGCACCCGCTACCTGGATGAAAAGGCCGGGACGATCGACGAGGCGCTCGAAATGATCGAGCGCTGGACGAAGGCCGGCGAGGCGAAGTCGGTCGGCCTGCTCGGCAATGCCGCCGACGTGGTGCCGGAGCTTCTGAGGCGCGGCGTTAAGCCCGACATACTCACCGACCAGACGTCGGCGCATGACCCGATCAATGGCTATCTGCCCAAGGGCTGGTCGCTCGGCGAATGGCGCGAGAAGCGCGAGAGCGATCCCAAGGCGGTGGAACGCGCCGCGCGCGCCTCCATGCGTGAGCATGTCGAAGCCATGGTCGCCTACTGGAACGACGGCGTGCCGACGCTCGACTACGGCAACAATATCCGCCAGGTGGCGAAGGAGGAAGGGTTCGAAAACGCCTTCGCCTTTCCGGGTTTCGTTCCGGCCTATATCAGGCCGCTGTTTTGCCGCGGCGTCGGACCATTCCGCTGGGCCGCGCTCTCCGGTGACCCGGAGGACATCTACAGGACCGACGCCAAGGTGAAGGAACTCACGCCGGGCAACGATCATCTGCACCGCTGGCTCGACATGGCGAGGGAGCGGATTTCGTTCCAGGGTCTTCCGGCGCGCATCTGCTGGGTGGGGCTCGGCGACCGCCACCGGCTGGGGCTCGCCTTCAACGAGATGGTGGCCAGCGGCGAATTGAAGGCGCCGGTGGTGATCGGCCGCGACCATCTCGATTCAGGCTCCGTCGCCTCGCCCAACCGCGAGACGGAGGCGATGAAGGATGGCTCGGACGCGGTGTCCGACTGGCCGCTGCTCAACGCGCTGCTTAACACAGCGTCCGGCGCGACATGGGTGTCGCTGCATCATGGCGGCGGCGTCGGCATGGGGTTTTCGCAGCATGCCGGCATGGTGATCTGCGCCGACGGAACGGAAGACGCGGCGCGGCGTCTGGAGCGCGTCTTGTGGAACGATCCGGCCACCGGCGTCATGCGCCACGCGGACGCCGGCTACGAGGACGCGCTGGAGTGCGCCAGGGACAAAGGGCTCAGGCTGCCGGGGATACTCGGCAACTGAGTTCCCGACTGCCGGGCCGTAACCTAATCCTGTTCCAGAACGGCCTTGCCCCGCGCCAGACTTTGCGCTGGCCAATATTCCTTGCGATCGTAATATTGCGGTACGGTCGGCACGTCGTCAGGCAGCACGACCCAGGGCTGCTTGCTGTCGGTGAAGATGTGGATTTCCGGCGGGCAGGCGTCCGGGTTCTCCAGCGTTCCGACACGGACGAACCGGAATTTCGAACCGGCGCCCGAATAGACGCTCCACAGCGCATCCCGGCACTTCGGACAGCGATGAATTTTCTGGCCCGCTCCGCTCTCGCTCGGCGTGTCGATGACCTCCGGTTCGCCGGCCAGAAGCTCGACATTGTCGGCCTCGATCATGGCATTCAACACGAAGGCCGAGCCGGTCTCACGCTGGCACCAGCGGCAGTGGCAGCAATGGACGAAAAGCGGCCGTGCCTTCAGCTTGTAGCGGTCCTCGCCGCAGGTGCATCTGCCTTCCATCGATCCCTTCCCTCGCTGGCTATCGCAGCGTCGATTTCACCTTTGCGCCTGCTTCAAGCGTGCGGTGGACCGGGCATTTGTCGGCGATTTCGAGGAGTTTGTCGCGAACTTCGCCGGAGACCTCGCCCTCGACCGAGATGACCCGCTCGAAGCGGTCGATCTTGCCGCTGCCCGCGCGTTCCTCCTCTGTGCACTCGTCGCAATCCTTGGCGTGGATCTTGGCGTGCGAAACGTCGACGCTGATGCGGCCGAGATCGAGTTTCTTGTGCTCGGCGTAGAGCCGCAGGGTCATGGAAGTGCATGCGCCGAGCGCGACGGAGAGAAAATCATAAGGCGAGGGACCCGAATCCAGCCCGCCAACGCTTTCCGGCTCGTCGGCGAACAGCCGGTGGCGGCCCGCCTGCACGGCGTTCTGGAACTTGCCTTCGCCGGTTTCCATCACCCGCACATGCTCGGTCGCCTCCTCGCCCTGCGGCTTGTCGCTGGCAACATAGCGCGACAGCCAGCCGGCAATGATCTGGGCGGCGAAGGCGGCGTCCTCAGTGTCGGTCAGCAGATGGTCGGCCTTGTCCAGCGAAACAAAGCTCTTGGGGTGCTTCGCGGCCATGAAGATTTCGCTGGCGTTGTCGATGCCGACGGTCTGGTCGAGCGGTGAATGCAGGATCATGAGAGGCTTGCGCATTGCCGCAACCGCGTCTCTGAGCTTGTGGCCTTCCACGTCCTCGATGAATTGCCGCTTGATGCGGAATTTGCGGCCGGCGAGATCGACTTCGGCCTCGCCTTCAGCGCGTATCGTGTCGAGCGATGCTCCAAGATTTTTCAGCACATGTCCGGCATCGGCCGGGGCGCCGATGGTGACGACCGCCTTCGCCTCGGGCACATCCCTGGCGATCGCCAGCACCGCCGCACCGCCCAGCGAATGGCCGATCAGCACGGCGGGCGCCTCGTAATTGTCGCGCAGGAAATCGACCGCCGACAGCAGGTCTTCGCAATTGGTGGAAAAATTGGTCGAAGCGAATTCGCCTTCGCTGGAACCGAGCCCCGTAAAGTCGAAGCGAAGGACTGCAATCCCCTCACGCGCGAGGCTGGCGGCAATGCGGCGCGCGGCAAGCACGTCCTTGGAACAGGTGAAGCAGTGCGCGAAGAGCGCATAAGCCCGCAACGGGCCATTGGGCAGGTCAAGCCGCGCTGCAAGACTGGCTCCGGAATGCCCGGCGAACTCCAGGCGCTGGGTCATGCTGGCCATGATCGTCTCTCCTTGCTGCTGTTCGAAGACATCGGCCTTCTAGCAGGAAGAGCCGCGTCATTGGCTCAAAATCCGGTGTCCGCCGATAGCTAGCGACACGGGCCGGCGTGATCGCCCCTCACATCTCGAGTCACTATCGCAGCGGCGGGTCGGCTCTTGGCCACCCCGCAGCCAAACCTGTTTCCCCTTCGCAGACACTTCTTCAAATGCCGGCGGTCAATCACGCCGTTCGTACTCGAAATAGGAAAAATCGGCGGGGTGGGCCATGCCGCTGACATCGAACGCCGCCATGCCGACAAATGCGCCCGTGAAAGAGGCGTGCTCGCCGCGCCCGGCCTCGTCCGAGATCAGGCTGGCGTCGAGCTCCGGGCCGAGCGGCTTCCATTCGCCGCCGCCCTGTTTCCAGAAGAACTGCAGCTTCGCGCCATCGACCTCCGCGGCCAGCGCAACCGGCTCCTTGCCGATAACCGCCACGGGCTCGTCCGGGAAGAGGCTCAGCCGGCTGTTCTGCCAGTCGCCGAGGCAGGACATGATGCGCAGCACGCGACCGAGCTTCGCATCGTGCGTCACCGCGGCGAAGTGGAACTTGTGGCGGTTGTAGTAATGCGTCAGGCCCGCCGCCTGCTGGAAATGCTCCGGCTGGAAGTCGACTTCCATCTCGGCCCGAAAGGCGAAATGCTCCTGCCTGCGGGCGACCAGCGCCTGCTCGAACCAGCTTCCGATCGACTCGCGGCCATGGAGCCTGAGATGGCCCGGCCGGTCCTTGAGCGAGAAGATGCGCTCCGGCTCGGGCGTGCGCAGCCACTGGAAATCCATCGGCAATTCCGGCGTATCGAATTCATGGCGAATGCGGGTCGGCTTCTCCCTCGCCGTCGCGCCGCCGGGCGCCGGCACCTCGAGCGCCGGCACGACCCCGCCATGGGCCAGACGCGGCCAGCCATCGGCGCCCCATTCGACCTTCTGGATCGCCGTCTCGCGGCCGAGCGTGCACCGCTTCACGTCCGGCAGCGGCCGGCCGGTGAGATGCGTGTGGTAGAATTCGCCGTCAGGCGTCTGCACGATCTGGCCATGGCCGGCCCGCTGCAGCGGCGCATCGGGCGCGTCCTTGGAGGTGATCAGAAACATCTCCGGGTGCAGTTCGTATGGGCCATCGAGATTGCGCGAACGGGCGTAGGTGACGGCATGGTCGTAGCCGGTGCCGCCCTCGGCGGTGGTCATGTAATACCAGCCGTCGCGCTTGAACACATGCGGGCCCTCGACCAGCCCGAGCGGACTTCCGTCGAACACGTTCTTCACCGGACCGACCAGCTTGCCGGCCTTCGGGTCGAACTCCTGCAGCAGGATGCCGGCAAAAGACGGGTGCTTGGGCGAGCCGCCGACGCCCGGCGACACATGGTTCCACAGCATGTTGACGAACCATTTGCGGCCGTCGTCGTCATGGAACAGCGATGGGTCGAAGCCGCTCGAATTGACATAGACCGGATCGGACCACGGGCCCTCGATCGACGGTGCGGTGACGATGTAGTTGTGCGAGTCCTTGAAGCTGCCGTCGACGCGCTTCATGTCCGTATAGACCAGCCAGAAGAGGCCGTCGGCATAGGACAGACATGGCGCCCAGACGCCGCCGGAATCGGGATTGCCGCGCATGTCGAGCTGACTGGCCCGGTCGAGCGGCCGCTTGACCAGTGTCCAGTTGGCCAGATCGGTGGAATGGTGGATCTGGACGCCGGGAAACCATTCGAAGGTCGACGTGGCGATGTAGTAGTCCTTGCCGACCCGGCAGATGGACGGATCGGGATTGAAGCCCGGCAGAATCGGATTGATGATCAAGGAAGCCTCCCTCAGTTTGTTGAGCATGATCTTTTCCGAAAACCGGCGTCCACTTTTCGGGATCATGCTTCAGCGCGACGGCCCCTTGCGCTCCGCCGAGGCTGCCCAGAGATTGACATCCGCGTCACGCGCGTGGCGGTCGATTTCAGCCAGTTCTTCCTTGCTGAAATCGGGGTTCTCAAGTGCGGCGACACAATCGTCGATCTGCTCCGGCCGGCTCGCGCCGATCAGCGCCGTCGTCACATGGCCGTCGCGCAGAACCCAGGCAAGCGCCATCTGCGCCAGCGTCTGGCCGCGGCGCTTGGCGATCTCGTTGAGCGCCCGGATGCCGCCCAAGGTCTTTTCGTTGAGAAAGTCCGGCCTGAGCGACTTGCCCTGAGCAGCTCGGCTGGTCTCTGGAATGCCGTCCAGATATTTGTCGGTCAGCATGCCCTGGGCCAGCGGCGAGAAGACGATCGAGCCGATGCCCAGTTCCTCCAGTGTGTCGAGCAGGCCGTCATCCTCGACCCAGCGATTGATCATCGAATAGCTCGGCTGATGGATCAGGCAGGGTGTGCCGAGGTCATTGAGGATCGCCACCGCTTCGCGCGTGCGCTGCGAATTGTAGGACGAAATGCCGGCATAAAGAGCGCGGCCCGATCGGACGGCCTGGTCGAGCGCCATCATGGTTTCTTCCAGCGGCGTGTCGGGATCGAAGCGGTGCGAGTAGAAGATGTCGACATAGTCGAGGCCCAGCCGCTTCAGGCTCTGGTCAAGCGAGGAGAGCAGATATTTGCGGCTTCCCCATTCACCATAGGGTCCGGGCCACATGCCGTAGCCTGCCTTGCTGGAGACGATCAGCTCGTCGCGATAGCCGGCGAAATCTTCGCGCAGGATCTTGCCGAAAGCCTCCTCCGCCGAACCCGGCGGAGGACCGTAATTGTTGGCGAGGTCGAAATGGGTGATGCCCAGATCGAAGGCCCGCCGGCACAGGGTCTGTTTGAGGTCGTGCGGCGTGTCGCCGCCGAAATTGTGCCAGAGGCCGAGCGAAATCGCCGGGAGCTTCAGCCCCGACCGTCCGCAGCGATTGTAGACCATGGAGTCGTAACGCTGGCCGGATGGCATCCAGTCGCCCATCGTGTGACCTCCCCTCGCGCCGTGCGTGTGTCTACTTCTTCTTCGCCAGCATCGTCTTGGCCTCGGCAATACCGAGCGCGGCCGGCCGCTCGCAACTGGTCTTCATGGTGACGACCTTGCCGGTTTCGCCTGCCTGCAGAACACCGGTCATCACCTCGACAGCGTGCAGCGCCAGCTCCAGCGAACAGCGGTGCGGGCGATCCGCGGCGATGGCCAGAGCCATGTCGGACAGGCCGGACGTGCGGTAGTTGGCCAGCATGCTGCCGTCCGGGCGCTTCTGGTTTCCAATCCCAAACGGATGCTTCCAGGATTGCGGCTTCGACGCCTTGCCGGGCTTGGCTTGGCTGACAACGCCGCCGAAGAAGTTCGGATCCGGAACGTGAAGCGTGCCCTCTTCGCCATAGAGCTCCATCGGCGAATGGCCGTGACTCCAGACATCCCAGCTGGCATTGAGGGTGATGATTGCGCCGTTCTCGAATTCCAGAACCGAGTGGATGGTGGTCGGCGTCTTGACCTTTATCTTCTGCCCGTGGCGCGGCTTGGAGGTGATGGTGCGCTCCAGCGCCGGCGTGGCGGAAAACGCCGCGACCCGCCTCACCGGACCGATGAGCTGGATGAGATTGGTTACATAATAGGGTCCGATATCGAGGATCGGGCCCCCGCCCGGCAGGAAGAAGAAATCCGGGTTCGGGTGCCAGTGCTCCATGCCGTGGCTCATCACGAACGCGGTGCCGCTGGTGATGTTCCCGACGGCGCCGGAATCGATGATCTTGCGCGCAAGCTGATGCGCGCCGCCCAGAAAGGTGTCGGGCGCGGAGCCGATGCGCAGCCCCTTCTTGTCGGCCTGTTTCTTGAGGTCGAGACCTTCCTTGACCGACAGCACGAAGGGCTTTTCGGAGTAGACGTGCTTGCCCGCATCGATCGCCGCCTTCGACACATCGTAGTGCGCGGCGGGTATCGTCAGATTGACGATGATGTCGACATCCTTGGCGGCCAGCAGATTGGGACCGGTCTCGGCGCGGACGCCGAATTCCTTGGCGCGCGCCTTCGCGGCCTTCATGTCGACGTCGCTGCAGGCAACGACTTCCATGCCCTTGAACTGCTTCGACAGCGAAAAATACGCTGCCGAAATGTTGCCGCAGCCGACAATGCCGACTCCGAGTTTCTTCGCCATCCTCAATGCTCCCACTGTGCGTCGCTCCGAAACGAATTCAGCCGGAGCGCGTCAAATTGTTGTTTCGCCGCATGTCGTTATCCCGAAACCGGTTCCCACCTTCGGGCGACATGCTCCTAGAGGTTGCGGGCCGCTTCGATCGAGCGGCGCGCGAAGCGCTCGTGATCGTTCGGCTTGTCGTGTTCCATGACGAAGAATTTCGCCGGCGTCTTCGCAATCGCCGCCCAGATCGCTTTCCAGGGCATGGTTCCATGGCCGACATCGTCCCAGCCGTCTTCGTCCTTCTTCTCGCCATGCGGCGCGATGTCCTTGATGTGGACCGCAGCCAGCCGGTCACCGTAGCGCGCTATCCAGTCGAGCGGATCGGCCCCGCCACGCACAACCCAGGCGATGTCGCCTTCCCATGCGATATCGGGCGCGGCATCGAGCATCAGCGCCAATGGAACCGAGCCGTCGGCCAGCGGGCGCAGCTCGAAATCGTGGTTATGCCAGCCGAATACGATTCCCTCCTTCGTGAAGGGCTCTCCCGCCCTGGCCAGCCGGCGGCCGAATTCGCTCCAGCCGGCGGCCGAGTCCGGGCGCTGGTCGGCGCCAATATGCGGGCAGAAGATCGCCTTCATCCCGGTGGTGCGCGCAATGTTCAGCGCCTTGTCCGGATCGTTCTCCAGCATGTCGAGGCCGAAATGGCCGGAGGTCATCTTGAGGCCATTGCGATCGAGAGCCGACTTCAATCCGTCGGGATCGCCATAGACCCCACCAAAGCCCTCGACTTCCTCGTAGCCAAGGCCCCTGAGCATGGCCAGCGTGTCTTCGAGCGGCGGAAACTCGCGGGACGAGTAAAGTTGATACGAAAAGGACGTCATGACTGCTCCAATGCACGTGGACGGCAAATTCATCGGACGGGGTTTCGCGTTTCGCGCCACGGCATCTGCACAGCCGATGTCGCGCCGCTTCCTGCCCTCGTTGTTTGTGGCCTTTGGGACCGCCGGGATTTTCCGGCGTCTAGAGCCTTATGTCGGTGTTGGCGTCAAAGATCGAAGCGCGGGCCGGATCAAAGCCGATCTTGACCTTCTCGCCCACTTTCGGCGCGAATTCTGAATCGATGCGGAATGTGAAGTTCTGCCCGCCGACCTTGGTCCAGGCGAGAGTGTCGGAGCCCATCGGCTCCACGATCTCGATCTCGACATCGGTGGTGTAGGGCATCGCCTTGGCCTGCTCGCCGATGACGACATGCTCGGGCCGGATGCCGAAGATGGCCTGCGTTCCAGACTCCAGCCTGGATTCGAACATGTAGCCGCCGGTTTCTATCGTCGCGTCTCCGGCCTTGAATTTCGGCGACGAGCCGGCTTCCAGCGTACCTGCCAGAAAGTTCATGCCGGGCGAACCGATGAAGCCGGCGACGAAGCGGTTGACGGGGCGTGCATAGATCGCGTGCGGCGAATCGAGCTGCTGGATGATGCCATTGCGCATCACGGCAATCCGGTCGGCAAGCGTCATCGCCTCGATCTGGTCATGCGTGACGTACACCATCGTGTTTTCCAGACGCTGATGCAGGCGCTTGATCTCCACGCGCAGTTCGTTGCGCAGCTTGGCGTCGAGGTTGGACAGCGGTTCGTCGAACAGAAACACGTCCACGTCGCGCACGAGCGCGCGGCCGATGGCGACGCGCTGGCGCTGGCCGCCCGACAGTGCGGACGGCTTGCGCTTCAGGAGCGCCTCGATCTGAAGAACTTCGGAAGCGCGTTTTACACGCTTCTCGATCTCGTCCTTCGGCAAACGCTGGTTCTTGAGACCGAAGGACAGGTTCCCCTCGACCGACATCTGCGGATAGAGCGCGTAGGACTGGAACACCATGCCGATGCCGCGGTCCTTGGGCTGTTCCCAGGTCACGTTCTTGCCGTTGATGAAAATCTGCCCGTCGGTGACGTCCAACAGACCGGCTATGCAATTGAGCAATGTCGATTTTCCGCAGCCGGACGGACCCAGCAGCACAATGAATTCGCCTTGCTCCACTTCCAGATTAAGCGATTTGAGAACCTCGACGACGCCGAAATTCAAGGAGACGTCGCGGACGACAACACTGGCCATTATCTAATCTCAGCCCCTCAACCCTTGACCGCGCCTGCGGCGATGCCGCGCACGAACAGTTTTCCCGATACGAAATAGACGAAGAGCGGCACCAGCCCGGTAAGCAGGGTGGCCGCCATGTTCACATTGTATTCCTTCACCCCCTGAACCGAATTGACGATGTTGTTGAGCTGAACCGTCATCGGATAGGTGTCCGGCTTGGTGTAGACGACGCCGAACAGGAAGTCGTTCCAGATGCCCGTCACCTGGATGATGATGGCAACCACGAAGATCGGCAGCGACATCGGCAGCATGATCTTGAAATAGATGCCCCAGAACCCGGCGCCATCGACGCGCGCCGCCTTGAAGAGCTCTTCAGGCAGCGAGGTGAAGTAGTTGCGGAACAGCAGCGTCAGGATGGGCATGCCGAACACGGTATGAACCAGAACCAGACCCCAAAGCGTCCCGTAGAGGCCCATCTCACGCAGGATGATCACCAGCGGATAGAGCATCACCTGGTAGGGAATGAAGGCGCCGAAGATCAGGATCGTGAAGAATATGTCGGCGCCCTTGAAGCGCCAATTGGCCAGCGCGTAGCCATTGACCGACGCAATCGCGATCGACAGCACGACCGAAGGAACGAGAATCCGCACCGAATTCCAGAAGCCGCGTGACAGCCCCTCGCAATTCAGGCCCGTGCAGGCTTCCGACCAGGCCTTTACCCAAGGCTGGAAGGTGATCTCGACAGGCGGCGAGAAGATGTTTCCAAGCCGGATTTCCGGCATGCCTTTCAGCGACGTGACGATCATCACATAGAGCGGCAGCAGATAGTACAGCGCCACCACGATCAGCGCGCCGTAGAGGAAGATGTTGCGCCTCGAGAAGGTCGGCCTGGGACGAGGCCCGCGTGGACCGGAAAGCTCGGCCGCGACCGGATCCATCGCGGCGGCGGTCAGATTGAGGGTGCCCGTATTAGCCACGCTTCTTCCCTCCGAATTCGAGATAGGCCCATGGGATGAGCACGATGAGCACGGACAACAGCATCATTGTCGACGCCGAGAATCCCTGGGCCAGGTTCTGGCCGAGGAACATCTTGTCGTAGACATATTTGGCGGGGACTTCCGAGGCGATTCCGGGACCGCCGCTGGTCTGGGCGACCACGAGATCGTAGACACGGACGATACCGGACGCGATCAGGACGAGCGTCGTGATGAAAACGGGCCGCATCATCGGAATGACGATGAAGAGGTAGGTCTTCCACATCGGGATCCCGTCGATGCGGGAGGCCTTCCATATTTCGGGATCTATACCGCGGAGCCCGGCGAGCATGAGACACATGATCAGCCCCGTTCCCTGCCAGAGGCCGGCGATCAGGATTCCGTAGATAACGATATCCTGGTTGTAGAGCGGATCGAACGCGAAGCTTTCCCAGCCCAGCGAGCGCACGACGGCCTGAATACCGAAGTCGGGGTTCAACACCCACTGCCAGACAAGGCCGGTGACGATAAAGGAAAGCGCGAACGGGTAGAGGAAGATCGTCCGGAACGTGTTTTCAAACCGGACCTTCTGATCCAGCATCGCCGCGAGCAAGAAGCCGATAACGACCGAAAAGATCAGCGAACAGACGCCGTAGATCATCAGATTTTCGATCGAGATGAGCCAGCGGTCCTCGCCCCAGAGACGTACATACTGGGCGAGGCCTACCCATTTCTCGCGCGGCAGAAGCCGTGAGTCGGTGAACGAATAGACAACCGTCCATACGGTGCCGCCGGTGAATACGCCGAGTGCGACCAGCATCATGGGCAAGGCGGCGATCTTGGCGGTCAGGTTCAGCGACCAGACGCGCTCGAACAATCCGGGCCGCGATACGATCTGCCGTTCCGATCCGCTTGCAGCGAGCGTGCCGGCCACAAGCAACGAGATGGCGGCGAGGAACATCCCGTGAGCGCCGCAAAAATCGATGAATATTCTCGCCGGGCGCCCGAGGGCCGCAATCGCAGGCTTTATCTGTGGGCCCAAAAGGTCGAAAAACAGAAGCAGAGCCGCCGCCACCGTCCATCCGATGACGTGATTCTGGAGACGGTTGCGAGAAAGGCTGAAGCCGCCGGGAAGCCGGGCGATTATCGCAGACAGCGCCACCACCGACACGGCAAGGGCGAACCAGGGCAGGCCGTCGACGATCAACGTCCCGGCGGAACCCATGTCCTCGAACCAGACCGACAGGCCGAACAGCATCGCAAGCCGAAGGACCACGGCGGCCACGATTCCGATGATCAGCCACTGCTCCCACTGCCGTCGACGCGCCGGCCGCATATCCGCGACGATCGCTCCCGTCTCAACGGTATCCGCCATCGAAGGAACTCCCCTTAGGGGAACGTGCGCAGCAACAGCCGCTCAATCTTTTCAGATGAAGCCGGCCGTCTCCGACCCGATCCCCGTATAAAGCTGCTGCCGGCCCGGATAACCGGGCCGGCAGCATCAGGATCAAAGGATCAGTCGGCGTTGGCGATGATCTCAGCGTAGCGCTTCTGCGCCTCTTCCGCGGAGATGTCTTCGCTGGACCAGAACTGGGTCATCAGGTCTTCCATCTGTCCCTGCGTGTCCGGCGACAGCGTCTGGTTGCCGTCCGGCAGGATGGCGCCGGTGGCGAGGATTGCCAGACCCTTCTTCATGCAGTCGTTAGCAGCAGCCAGATCGACATCGCCGCGCACCGGCAGCGAGCCCTTCTTGAGGTTGAAGTTGACCTGGACTTCCTTCGACAGCATCAGCGAAGCGAGCTCAAGCTGGGCCGCTTCCTTCTCCGGATCGTCGAGCTTCGGGAAGTAGAAGGCGTCGCCGCCGGTCGAGATGATCTGGTTCACGCCCAGACCAGGCAGGCAGCTGTAGTCTTCGCCGGCCACCTGGCCGGCAACCTGGAACTCGCCCTGCGCCCAGTCACCCATGATCTGGCCGCCGCTTTCGCCGGTGATGACCATATTGGTGGCCTGGTTCCAGTCCTGCACGTTGGAGCCCTTGCGGAACTCGCGCGCGTCGGCCGCGGCCTGGAACACCTTGGCGTATTCCGAACCGGCCGCCACTTCGGCGTCCTTGTCGATGTTGACGGCCTTCCAGGCGTCGATGCCTGCGATCGCGACGGTCATAACGCCGAACGCGCCCGAGGCCTGCCATGGCTGGTTGCCCATTGCTAGCGGAACCTTGCCCGCCTCGCGCAGCTTAGGAGCGGCCGCGACGAACTCGTCCCAGTTGGTCGGGACAGCAACGCCTGCATCTTCAAACGCCTTGTGCGAGAGCCACAGCCACTGCCATGAGTGGATGTTGACCGGCACACAGTAGATGCGGCCGTCGAGCGTGCAGCTGTCGAGCAGGGAAGACGGATGGACGATGTCCTTCCAGCCTTCCTTCTCGGCCAGTTCGGTAAGGTCGAGCATGAGGCCCGCCTCAACGAGTTCCTCGGCCTGACGGCCGTGGTTGAACTGCGTGGCGGCCATTGGGTCGCCGCCGGTAATACGGCTAATCATGATCGGGCGGGCAACGCCGCCGGAACCGGCGATAGCGCCGTCGATCCATTTGTTTCCGGTTGCGTCGAAGGCTTTGGCGAATTCGGCAACGGCAGCTGCCTCGCCACCGGAGGTCCACCAGTGCGTGACCTCGAGGTCAACGGCGTTGGCCGGGCCGGCAAAGTTGAGTGCGACCGAGGCGGCGAACGCAGCGGTCAATGTACGATAATTCATCACAGTCCTCCCTGAATCTGTAACGTTACAGATGGGACGTTAAGCGAATGAAGTGGGGGGCGCAACAGACTCGATGCGAATCGGAGCGATTTTTTTCGCGACTCGAAATTAAGGTGAATGCTCCAGACTGAATCGATTCAAATGCGTCCAATCGATTGTGCGGCGCAGCATGTTCGACTGCATTTGGCCGCAACGCTCTGTTTTCTCATAATTTTGCACCGCACGCTTCCGGACCTCTGAGACAAGCCCGCCCGCTGCGAATCGGAATGATAAATGGCTGCGTGAGGAATTCACGTTCCGCGCTGCACAATAATCTGTAACGTTGCAGGTGCTTGTTTTTCAGGCCAAGCGGAGTCAGAACCGGCGGCTGGAGAGGCCATCAACCTGAACTCGAACCGAGGCGGCAGGGCAATGAAGGGGAAGGCGAGACCCCCGGACGGAAATGGTCCGCGGCCGCCAGACGGGCGGCCGACCTTGAAGACGATCGCGTTCATGACCGGGCTCGGCGTGACGACGGTTTCGCGCGCGCTGAAGAACGCGCCGGACATTTCCGCCGACACCAAGCATCGGGTCCAGCTGGTGGCGCGGCAGGTGGGCTACCGGCCGAACCGGGCAGGCGTTCGCCTGCGGACCGGAAAGACCAATGTCATATCGCTGCTGCTCAACACCGACGAGCAGTTGATGGGCTTCATCTCCGACATCATCTACGGGGTGTCACAGGAACTGGCGGGCACGCCCTATCACATTATCCTGACGCCGTATTCCGCGCGAAGCGACCCCATGGATCCGGTCCGCTATGTGGTGGAGACGCAGTCGGCGGACGGGATCATCATATCGCGCACGGAGCCGCATGACGCGCGGGTGAAATACATGACGGAGCGGCAGTTCCCGTTTGCCACGCACGGCCGCACCAATATGGACATCGACCATCCCTGGCACGATTTCGACAACCAGATCTTCGCCCGCAACGCCGTACGCTGTCTCGCGGAGCGCGGACGCAGCAGGCTGGCGCTTCTGGCGCCCGAGCCGACACTTACCTATTACCGGCACATGACGGAGGGATTCGCCGAAGGCCTCGCGGCAAGCGCCGTGACGGAAGTTCCTTTTCGCAGCGTCTGGGTCGACCAGCCAATCGACGACATTCGCGACCGGACCGCGGAGCTTCTCAGGAGGGCCGGCCGGCCCGACGGTATCGTGTGCGGCAGCGGAACTTCGGCCTTTGCACTAGTCAGCGCTATCGAGCAATGCGGCTTGGCACTTGGCGAGGACATCGACGTCGTCACCAAGCAATCGACCAAGCTGGTGCAGATGTTCCGGCCGCGGCTAATCGTCGTCAACGAGGATTTCCGCCTCGCCGGCCGCGAACTGGCGCGGGCGCTCATGGGGCGCATCAATGGCCGGCCGACCGCCGAGTTGCAGAGCCTGAGCATACCCGGCGGCGTCGTGGAGCCGCCCGAAGTACCGCGACCCGCAACCGTTTCACTTGATACCAGACTGACCGCGGCGATGCCGAAATAGGCATGAGACTGCTACGACTTCGAGACGTCGGCCGACCATGGGCCGTGCTTCTGGCCCTTGCTCCCGATCTGTTCGAAGCCGTGCGCCCCGAAGAAATCACGCTGCGCCTGGATGAGGTTGGCGGTGCCGCGCGCCTGGCGATATCCGTCGAAATAGGCCAGCGCTGAGGATAGTGCAGGCACCGGCAGGCCCTGCAGGGCGGCACGGCCGATGGTGATTCTGAGAGCGGGATGCACGCTCGTCATCATGTCCACGAAGGCGGGCGCAACCATTAGATTGGCGGTATTGGGCTTATCCTCGAACGCTTTGGCGATCTCACCCAGGAATTGCGAGCGGATGATACAGCCGGCGCGCCAGATGCGCGCGACCGTGGCCATCGGCAAGTTCCAGCCATATTCGGCCGATGCCGCCTGCATGACGGCAAATCCCTGCGCATAGGCCGCAATCTTGCCGGCAAGCAGCGCGCTTTCCAGTTCCGCGACCAGATCGGCGGCGGTCGCGGAAGAGGACGGCGATGCGGCGGCGGGATAAAGTTTGGATGCCGCTTCGCGCTCCTTCTTGAGCGCAGACAGCCCCCGCGCGGCGACCGCCGCCTCGATACCGGTGGCCGGCACGCCCAGCATGGCGGCCTCGATCACCGACCAGCGGCCGGTTCCCTTCTGGCCCGCCTTGTCCAGTATAACGTCGACAATCGGCATGCCGCTGTCGGGATCGGCCGCGGCCAACACTTTGGCGGTGATCTCGATCAGGTAGGAATTGAGCCTGCCTTCGTTCCAGCGCTCGAAGATCGCTCCAATCTCGGCCGCGCCGAGGCCCAGCCCGTCGCGCAGGATGCCGTAGATCTCGGCGATCATCTGCATGTCGGCATATTCGATGCCGTTGTGGATGGTCTTGACGAAATGTCCCGCGCCACCGGCGCCGAGCCAGGCCGCGCAGGGCTCACCTTCATATTTGGCGGCGATGTCGGTGACGATTGTCTCGATGCGCTTCCAGGCGTCCTTGTCGGCGCCGACCATGATCGAAGGTCCATGGCGAGCGCCCTCCTCGCCGCCGGAAACACCCATCCCGACATAGGCTATGCCGCTGCCGTCGAATTCCTTCACCCGGCGTTCGGTGTCATGGAAATTGGCATTTCCCGCGTCGATGAGGATGTCGCCCTGGTCGGCCAGCGGGCGCAGGGCGACGATCTGCTCGTCGACAGCATCGCCCGCCGGCACCATGATGATCACGGGCCGCGGCGGGCGGATGGCCGCCATCAGATCTTCAAGCGTGTCGCAGGCGACGATAGCGCCGGCGAGCGGCCCGGCCTGTTCGACGAAGGATTTGGTGCGCGAGCCGGTGCGGTTCCAAACCGCGATGCGGTGGCCCTTTTCGGCGATATTGAGCGCCAGATTGGACCCCATGGTGCCCAGTCCGATCAGGCCGATTTCCGCTTCGCTCATTGTACCTCCCCGCCCGAAGGGACATTTTGCCCGATCGGCGGGATGATGGACGAGCCTTGCAAGAGGCGTCAAGCCGCCGTCCATGAACCTTGACCGTCGGGCAACGCGATTGCTAGCAGCGGGCAGGGTCGCTGGTCAGTTGCTGTGGGCGCTTCAATCATCGGTCTCCGGAGACTGCCGATTACCCTGCTCGGCTTTTCATCGGCGGCGGGCTGGCGCTCAACACAGCGGGAAAGGGTCACGCGCCGGGCATCGCGGAGCTGATCCTCGTCTCGCCGCTGCTGGGCATCGACACTCCCCCATCGAGAGCGGAGAACCCCAAAGCTTCGCAACGACATTGGGTGCATCCGGACGTTCATCGCATCATCGGCCTGTCGATCCTGAACGGCTTGGGGCTGCATTTTCTCGACCCCCTGCCGGTGATCGTCTTTGCCGCCGGACGCGGAGGTCCAGCTCGTGCCGGGGATCGGCCATGTCGGGATGACGCTGGAACCGGCCGCGCCTAACGTGATCGCTGCGGCCATACCGCGCAACACCGAACTCGCCTCGCGCTAGGCGCGGCGTTTTCTTTTGCGCCGTCCATAGAGCTCGAGCCGGTGGTGGACGATCTCGTAGCCCAGTTCGCGCGCAATCTCGTCCTGCAATGCCTCGATCCGGTCGGAATGGAATTCGATGACATCGCCGGTGTCGAGATCAATCAGGTGATCGTGGTGATCGCCTGACGCCTGTTCGAAACGGGCCGGCCCGCCTTCGAAGGCGTGGCGGTGGATCGCGCCCATGCCTTCCAGCAGCTTCATCGTCCTGTAGACAGTGGAAAGCGAAATCGACTTGTCGACCGCGTTGGCGCGCTGGAAGATTTCCATCGCGTCGGGATGGTCCTCCGTCCCCGTCAGAATGTCGAGGATGATGCGCCGGGGGCGCGTGATGCGGATGCCCGCGCGCCGCAATTCGCGCTCGTAGTCGGGCTTGTGCGGGGGCCGCTGGTTCATGGGCGGGACTATGGTCCAGTTGACACTCAGTTGCAAAAGCTATTCGGGCGCAATAAACGCCAATTCCATTTCTTTTTGCAAACGATTTGCAATTGCATTGACACTTGTTTGGAACCGTTCTAAATATCCGGCGATATGATCGCGCAACCATTCGGGAGAAAAACGGTTCCATGCACGCGTTCACACGATCCGGGACAGTTGTTGCATTGGCGCTGGCGGTGGCGTTTGCGGCCACGACCGCGAATGCCGCGGAGAAGCTGAAGATTGTCACGACCTTCACCGTCATCGCCGACATCGCGCGTAACGTCGCGGGGGATGCCGCGGACGTGGAATCGATCACCAAGCCCAATGCCGAGATCCACAACTACCAGCCGACGCCCGGCGACATCCTGCGCGCGCGCGGCGCCGATCTCGTGCTGTGGAACGGGCTTAACCTCGAACAGTGGTTCGAGCGCTTTCTGCAAAATCTCGGTGACGTGCCCGGCATCGTCGTCACCGACGGCATCGAGCCGATGGGGATCGCCGAAGGCCCTTATACGGGCAAGCCAAACCCGCACGCATGGATGTCGCCGACCGATGTCGGGATCTATGTCGACAATATCCGCAAGGCGCTCGCCGAACACGACCCGGACAATGCCGAGATCTACAAGCGGAACGCGGATGCCTACCTGGCCGAAATCGAGGCAGCGACAGTTCCGATCCGCGAAGCGCTGGGTTCGATCCCCGAAGGCCACCGCTGGCTGGTCACGAGCGAAGGCGCTTTCAGCTATCTGGCGCGTGATTTCGGCCTCAAGGAACTCTATCTGTGGCCGATCAACGCCGACAGCCAGGGCACGCCGCAGCAGGTGCGCAAGGTGATCGATGCCATGCGCGAGCACAACATCCCGGTCGTCTTCAGCGAAAGCACGGTTTCCGACAAACCGGCCCGGCAGGTGGCCCGCGAAACCGGCGCCCGCTATGGCGGCGTGCTCTATGTCGACTCGCTGTCGGATCCCGACGGCCCGGTGCCGACCTATCTCGATCTTCTCAAAGTGACGACGCAGACGATCGTCGAAGGCCTCCGCGAATGAACATTCAGCCGGAAACAGGCGCATTCGAGCCGGCGAAAGGCGGAGAGCCGGCCGGCCTGGCGGTCTCCGGCGCGACGGTCACCTACCGGAATGGCAACACCGCGCTGGTCGACGCCAGCTTCGCCATTCCGGCCGGCACGATCACGGCGCTGGTCGGCGTCAACGGATCGGGCAAGTCGACACTGTTCAAGGCGATCATGGGTTTCGTGCCGCTGGCGCGCGGCAGCGTGTCGATCTTCGGCGAACCTGCCGGGCGGGCGCTGAAGCGCAACATCGTCGCTTACGTGCCGCAGGCGGAGGAAGTCGACTGGAACTTCCCGGTGTTGGTCGAGGACGTGGTGATGATGGGCCGCTACGGCCACATGAACCTGTTGCGCATTCCCGGCCGGCGCGACCGCGAAATGGTCGATCAGGCGCTGTCGCGCGTCGGCATGAGCGAATACCGCAAGCGCCAGATCGGCGAGCTTTCCGGCGGCCAGAAGAAGCGCGTTTTCCTTGCCCGCGCGCTGGCGCAGGAGGGGCGGGTGATCCTGCTTGACGAGCCTTTCACCGGCGTCGACGTCAGGACCGAGGAGGCGATCATCAAGCTGTTGATGGCACTGCGCGACGAAGGCCGGGTGATGTTGGTATCGACCCATAATCTCGGCAGCGTGCCGCGCTTCTGCGACCGGGCAATCCTGATCAACCGGACGGTGCTGACGGCCGGGCCGACGGAAGAGGTCTTCACGCAGGCCAATCTGCGCAAGGCGTTCGGCGGCGTGCTGCGCCAGCACATACTGGGCGGGCCCGACCTGCACGAGGATGCCGACACCGACACGCGCAGGGTCACGGTGCTGACCGACGACGAGCGGCCCTTCGTCATCTACGGCGATGAGGCCCCGCCACGCAAAACCGCCAGGCCTGAAGACGAGGCGAACCGCAAGCCGTGATCCAAGCCGCGCTCGAGCCGTTCGGTTATGGCTACATGGTCAACGCCATGTGGGTGTCCGCACTTGTCGGCGGCGTCTGCGCCTTCCTGTCGGCCTATCTCATGCTCAAGGGCTGGTCACTGATCGGCGACGCGCTTAGCCACGCCATCGTTCCCGGCGTCGCCGGCGCCTATATGCTCGGCCTGCCATTCTCGCTCGGCGCGTTTATGGCCGGAGGGCTGGCGGCCGGCGCGATGCTGTTTCTCAACCAGCGCACGAAGCTGCGCGAGGATGCGATCATCGGCCTCATCTTCACCTCCTTCTTCGGGCTTGGCCTGTTCATGGTGTCGCTGTCGCCAGCGTCTGTGAACATTCAGACCATTGTGCTCGGCAACATACTGGCGATCACGCCAATGGACACGCTGCAACTCGTCATCATCTCGCTGGTCACGCTGACGATCCTGACGGCGAAGTGGAAGGACCTGATGGTCGTCTTTTTCGACGAGAACCATGCACGCTCGATCGGGTTGCGACCGGGCCTGCTGCGCGCGGTTTTCTTCACGCTACTGGCGGCCTCCACAGTCGCGGCCCTGCAGACGGTCGGCGCGTTCCTGGTGATCGCCATGGTGGTGACGCCCGGCGCCACTGCCTATCTGCTCACCGACCGCTTTCCGCGCCTCATCGTGCTGAGCGTGGCGATCGGCGCCGCGACCAGCTTTGTCGGCGCCTATGCGAGCTATTTCCTCGACGGCGCGACCGGCGGCATCATCGTGGTGCTGCAGACGCTGATCTTCCTCGTCGCGTTCTTCCTCGCGCCCAAGCATGGCTATCTGGCGGCGCGGCGGCGGGCGCGCGCCGCCATAGAGGCCGGCGTATGATCGACCTGCTCATCCTGCCATTTCAACTTCCCTTCATGCAGAAGGCGTTTCTGATCGCCGCACTCGCGGCGCTGCCGATGGGGCTGTTGTCGCCGTTTCTGGTGCTGAAGGGTTGGTCGCTGATGGGCGACGCGATCAGCCACGCGGTGCTGCCCGGCATCGTGCTGGCCTACATCGTGGGCCTTCCGCTGGCGATCGGCGCCTTCACCGCCGGCATGATCTGCGCGCTGGCGACCGGATACCTCAAGGAAAACAGCCGTGTGAAGGAAGACACCGTGATGGGCGTCGTCTTCTCCGGCATGTTCGGGCTGGGGATCGTGCTCTATATCGGCATCCAGACCGATATCCATCTCGACCACATTCTGTTCGGCGACATGCTGGGCGTCTACTGGCGCGATATCGCGGAGAGTGCCGTCATCGCGCTGCTGGTGCTGGCGACCGCTGGCGTGATGCGCCGCGACCTGATGGCCATGACCTTCGACGAGCAGCACGCGCGCGCCATCGGACTGCCGGTGCGGTTCCTGCACTATGGACTTCTGGCGCTGATCTCGCTGACCATCGTGGGGGCGCTCAAGGCGGTCGGCATCATCCTCGCCATCGCCCTTTTGATTTCACCCGGGGCGATCGCATTCCTGCTCGTGCGCGACTTCGAGCGCATGCTTCTCGTGTCGATGGCGATCGCGGTCGGTTCGTCGATCGCCGGCGTCTATGCCAGCTTCTTCCTCGACAGCGCGCCGGCGCCGACCATCGTGCTTCTGATGAGCCTGCAATTCATCGCCGCCTTCGGCTGGTCGCAGTGGCGGATCCGAAGCGCGACCCGTTATCCGACGCCGACATAGTGGCGCACGAGGCCGGGGTCGGCTCGAAGCTTCTCGACATCCACCGTCTCACGGTTGCGGCCGTTTTCGATGAAGGCGACGCGATCGGCCACCGGCAGCACGGCATCGACGCGCTGCTCGACCAGAATGGTGGAGACGCCGCGCTCGCGCAGCATCGCTAAGGTGTCGCGGATACGCGCAATCATGGAGGGCATGAGGCCTTCGGTCGGCTCGTCGAGCAACAGAACGTCCGGTTCGACGCATAGCGCGCGCGCCATCGCCAGCATCTGCTGCTCGCCGCCCGACAGCGTGCCTGAACGCTGTCGCAGCCGCTCGCGCAGGACAGGAAACAAGTCGAGCACGGCCTCACGCGTCGCCGCTCCGTGGCCGCGGGTCATGAGGCCGATCTCGATATTCTCCGCCACCGTGAGTTCGGAAAACAGCCGCCGGCCCTGCGGCACATAGGCGATGCCCGCCTTCGGCACCTGATAGGCTGAAAGACGCGTCAGTTCGACCTCGCCGAGGCGGATCGAGCCGGCGGTGGCGCGCAGCAGGCCCATGATGGTCTTCAACGTGGTCGTCTTGCCGGCGCCGTTCAGCCCCAGCAGGCACAGCACCTCGCCCTTGCGCAGTGTCAGCGACATGCCGCGCAGAACCTGCACGGCGCCATAGCCGGCATCGAGCTTGTCGAGAGTAAGCACGTCAGTCATCAACCGGCGCTCCCAGATAGGCGGTCTGAACCGCCCGGTCGTCGCGAATCGCGTCGGGCGTTCCCTCGGCGATGACGCGGCCCTGATCCATGACGGTGATCGTTTCGGCCAGCGCCATCACCACCGGCATGTTGTGTTCGATCAGAAGCACCGTCGCTTCCTTCGCGATGTCGCGGACCAGATCGATGAAGCCCTCGATCTCGGTGTCGGACAGTCCCTGCGTCGGCTCGTCGAGGATGAGCAGGCGGGGGGCGAGCGCCAGTCCCATCGCCACTTCGAGCAGCCGCTGATGGCCATAGGCCATATTGCCGGCGATATTGCCGGCATGGTCTGACAATCCCACCCGCTCCAGCGCGGCTAGCGACGCCGTCCTGAGCGCCGCGGCCGAATATCGCTGGCCGGCGCGGCCGACATGCCGGCGCATGGCGGCAAGCGTGACATTCTCTTCCACCGTCAAATTGGCGAAGATGCTGGTGATCTGGAACGTGTAGGCTATGCCGGCCATGACGCGGCGATCGGCCGGCATCGACGTGATGTCGCGTCCGTCGAACATGATGGAGCCGGAGGTTGGCGCGACACGCCCGCAGATCAGGCTGACGAAGGTTGTCTTGCCGGCGCCGTTGGGCCCGATGATGGCGCGTATCTCGCCCTCGGGCAGCGTGAAATCGACGCCATCGACGGCATGCAGGCCGCCAAAGTGGCGCGACAGGTCCCGCGTTTCGATGAGCGCCGTCATGGCAGCCACCTGACCCAGCGGTCGCGGACCGAACCGAGCAGGCCTTTCGGGAAAAACAAAATCAGCAGCACCAGCGCGACACCGACTATGCCCAGATAGGACAAATCCCATTCGGGGAAGCGGCTGTTGAGGACGTCATTCGAGAGGTCGATGAGATAGAACATCAGCACGGTGCCGAGCAGCGGGCCGAGCGTGGTCGCCGCACCGCCGACCAGCACCCATAAGAGCGGCAGGATGGAATATTGCACGGCGGCGAAGCTGGAGCCGAAATAGCCGAACAGGAGCACATAGGCAGCACCCGAGGCGGCACAGATGACCCCGGAGCCGACGACCGCGCCGAGCTTGTTCAGGAACGTGTCGTAGCCCAGCATGCGGGTGCGCTCCTCGTTCTCGCGGATCGCCACCAGCACCCGGCCGAAGGGCGCGCGCACCAGCGCCAGCGTGACGAACAGCACAACCGTGAACAGCGCAAGTGCCGCGAAATACCGGGTGGCGGGATTGGTGAGGTCGAGCGGACCGAGCGTCCGCGCGGCCTGGGAGAGCGTCAGGCCCTCCTCGCCGCGCGTCCAGTCGCCGAAATACAGCGTGAACAGGTAGACCACCTGGCCGAACATCATGGTGACGATGAGAAAGGCCACGCCGGTTGTGCGCAGGGCAAGGAAGCCAACGGCGGCGGACAGGACGAGGCCCGAGGCAATGCCGGCGGCGAAGGCGGCCGGCACGCTCCAGTCGAAATGGTAGACGGTCATGCCGGCGCCATAGAGCCCGGCGGAAAAGAACATAGCGTGGCCGAGGCTCAACAGGCCTGTATAGCCGAACAAAAGGTTGTAGCCCATCGCGTAGACGGCCAGCACGAGGATGCGGGCCATGATGCCGTGGTGATAGGCGGGCAGCACGAATTGCAACGCAAACAACACCGCGATCACGACGAGATGCAGCGCCAGAACGCGGCCCGATATGGCGCCCGACCCGATCACCTCTGTGCAACCCCGAACAGGCCCTGCGGCCGGAATACCAGCACCAGGGCGACCGCCATGGTGGCGATGATTTTGGCCAGCGTCGGCGAGAAGAAGACCGAGATGATGCCGTCGGACAAGCCGATCATCAGGGCGGCGACCACGGTTCCCCTAAGACTGCCCAGTCCGCCGATGATGACAACGATGAAGGACAGCAACAGCGGGTCGTGGCCCATCAGGTAATGCGCCTGCTGAACGGGCACGATCAGCACCGCGGCGACCGCCGCCAGCATGGCGCCAAGCGCGAAGACGCCGGCATAGACCCGGTCGACGGGGATGCCGAAGGCCGTCGCGGTCTCGGCGTCATACTGCGTGGCGCGCATGACGAGGCCGATGCGGGTGCGCGCCAGTAGGAACCATACGGCGGCAAGGACCAGTGCCGAGGCGGCAATAATTGAAAGTTTGTAGGCGGAATATCCGAACCAAGGCAGCTGGATGCGGAAGTCGAACGGCGCCACGACCGGCCGGGCGTTGGGCCCGTAGAAGGTGAGCGCCAGCTGCTGGATGATGTAGAGTATGCCGATGGTGGCCACGATGGTGGCTTCGGGATTGTAGTTCAGCCGGCGCAAAACAAGCCGCTCGGAGGCAAGCGCCACCGCGCCGACGATCAGCGGGCTGATGACCAGCGCGGCCATGAAGCCCAGCGCGGGATGGCCGGACACCGAGGTCGCGACAGCCCAGGCAAGCACCGCGCCCAGCATGAAGAACTCGCCATGGGCAACATTGACCACGCGCATGACGCCAAAGACCAGCGACAGGCCCAGCGCGGTCAGCGCCAGCACCGCCGCCATCACAAGGCCTTCAAGCGTCGCGAGGAAGAGGTAAGGTCCGAATGCCATTCAGAGCTCCCGCCCTCCGCTGTGGGAGGGTGGCCGCGGCGCGGCCGGCGTCTGGAAGTCGGGGCGCGGATCAGAATCCGCGCCCCGGCGCTGCCTAGAGCGGCATGGTGGTGTAGTCGGCCTCCGGCTCGTACATGCCGTCCTCGATCGAGGTGGTGTGCACGACATTGAGCTTGCCGTCGGCGACCTGCGAGATGTTCTGGTGGCCGAAGGACTGGTGGATCTTCGGGTTGAATATCTTGGCGCCCTGCGGATGCTCCGGCCCTTCCGGAATGTCGGTGATTGCCTCGGTGGCTTCCACCAGCTTGGCGCGATCGGCCGGCCCCTGATAGTCGGCCGCCTCCATCGCCTGCTTGATGATGTAAAGCGTTTCCCAGCAGCCGAACATGTGCGCGGCGGTCGAGATGTCCTTCGGATCGTTGACGCTGGCGCCGTTGGCGTCGATACCGACGGCGTCGCGGTAGGCCTTGACGGCATCGGAAGCGTCGGGCTGCAGATAGCGCGGCATGCCCTCCCAGAAATAGGTGCCGTCCAGGAACTCCAGTCCGGGGCTGTTGATGTCGACGGCCTCGAGCGAATCGATGAAGCCGAACAGCTTCGGACCGCTGGAGCCGTAGAACTCCCCGAGCTCCTTGACGAAAGTGAGCACGCCGGGCCCCACCATGACGTGGTAGATCACCTCGGTTTCGGACGGGATTTGCGGGAAGTAGCGGGTAAAGGAGGTTTCCGTCGGCGGGATCGGCACCATGCCGACGACCTGGCCGCCCGCAGCCTCGAACTTCTCCGGGAACTTGTCGCGGTGGTCGTGCCCGAACGCATAGTCGGGGAACACCAGCGTGATCTTCTTGCCGACATTGTTGGCGATCCACGGACCGACGGCCCGCACCTGCGCCTTCACATCGGTAATGCCCGGCTGGAAGACGTATCGGTTCAGACTGCCTGAGGCTACGTGGTAGCCTTCAGACACCACGTAATACGGTATCTTCAGCTCGCCGGCGGCCGGCGCGGAGCCGACAACCACATGGCTGAACAGCGTGCCGAACACCACGTCCGTCTTGTGCTGACTGGCGAATTTCTCGACCACCTCTGCGCCGCGCTTGGGGTCGGTTCCGTCATCTTCAGTGACGATCTCGAGCGGACGTCCATTGATGCCGCCGGCATCGTTGATCGCCTGCGCCGCCGCCGTCGTCACCCGCTCGTACCAGCGGCCATAGGCGGCGCCGATGCCGGTGCGGTGGGCCTGAAAGCCGATCCTGATCGGCTCGGAAGACTGCGCCTGCGAATAGCGCACGAAACCGGGCGCGGCCATAAGGCCGGCCGCAGCGCCGATGCCTTGCAGCGCCGTGCGCCGGGTGAGACCCTTCTTCTTCGGAAGCAGGAGGGAAGTGCGTTTGTCAGCCATGCCGGTTCCCCTTTTTTGTGGCAGTTGAGACCAAACTCACGTCAGCGCGGGGCCGAATTGCAGCTTCGGGCGCGCCGAAAAATTCACTTGTATGCAAATAAAATCACCAATCATTCTGCGTGGCAATAGAACAGGTTGCGGAAGCCCGATTCAGGCCTAGCTGCCGGTGGGCGACGACAGCAGCCAGAGGCCGAAAACCGTGTAGCCAATCATCAGGAGCGCGAGCGGAATCTGGCTCAGCGCCGCGGAGCGGGCGCTGCCCGACAGCCGGTATGCCAGCGCGTGCGCCAGGATGACGGCGAGCAGGTGCCCGCCGATGATCGCGGCCGATTGCAGGTTCCAGATGATCCAGGCGGATTCGTAGCCGGCCGTTGCGCCAGCAAGTACGTGGTAGCCGGCGGTGCCGAACAGGTTCCAGCCATTGGCCAGAGGGTCGGAGATCGCCGCCAGCGCATACTGGCCATTGAGAACCAAAGAACCGAGATAGTGCGCGAAGTGATAGGCGAGCGCGATTGGCACGATCGACCAGACCAGCAGACCGGCAACCTTGGAAAACGGTTGCCGGATGGAACCGATCCGTTCACCCAGCCGGACGGCGGACAGGAATACGCCGGCGAGCACCGCGAACATCGCCAGCAGGCCAAGCGTGTTCGGCCACATCACCGCCGAACGCCCCGGATATTCGAGCGGATTGACGCCGGTGAGGCCGAGCCAGAAGAAGGTCCGCATCAGCCCGTCGAATGAGACCGTCGCCAACGCCAGCAGCAGGAAGAGCATGGCGCCGCGCGGCAGGGGGCCGGCGTCTTCCAGCTTGCCGCCCGGAAAACGCAGGGACAGCCGGTCCTGTCCATTCGGTCCTTCCGTTCGCTGAAATGGCGCAAGCCGTGCGATCAGGCTGAAAAAGACAGAGAGCAGTTCGACGCGCGCCGTCCAGGATTGGTGCCCGAAGGCCAGGATGCCGGCGAAATTGATCAGCCAGTAGCCGATCAGCACCCATGCCAGCAGTTCCGGGTCGTCCGGCGACGGAAAGATCAGTTCGAACCAGCCGAACGCGAACAGAAACAGGATCGCGCCGAAATAGCCCAGCCTGTCCGGCAGAACGAGCGGCGGCGGACCGCCGGACCGCCTAACCGCCAGACATGCCAGCCTCGATGGCCCGTACCAGGGCTCCACCCAGCGCCAGAGATTGCCGCACAGGCCGACAGCCAGGGTGAAGCCGACCCAGAACACTGTCCAGAAGACCAGCGGCAGCGGATTTGACAGCGGGTCGCGGCTGCCGAACAGCCCGGCGAGCCAGAGCGCCACGACGATCGCGAAACTGATCAGGCTGGTCGCCAACCGGCCATCGAACGGCAGGCGCATCAGCCGCAACCTGCCGCGCAGCAGCCGCGCCAACGGCTCCGGCGGCATGAAGGCCAGAACGGTGAAGCTGAGCGCAACCGCAGCTGCGCCGCCGAACAGATAGTAGCCGGTGGGAAGCAGCATCACGAAGCCGCGGTCGGCGGCGTGGGCAAAGGCCCCGGATGTGCCACCCAGCAGGAACGGGACGGCAAGTACGGTGAAACGGGATATGGCAGAGCTTTTCATCGACGCGTTCGCTGAGATGGCCGGCGGAAGGCCGACCATATGCCAGCGCGTGGCCGGCGCAAATGCGTTCCACCATCGCACCGCTGGCACAAACCGCTTTGCTGGCAATTTGACGGCAGGCGGCTTATGCACTGGCGCGGAAACGCCAGAGGAGAGGCCGCATGGCGACGACCACAGACATTGCACGCCGGGTCTACGATCACACGTGGAAGCTCGACCCGATCGTGCGCAGTCTGCTCGACACGGACTTCTACAAATTGCTGATGCTGCAGATGATCTGGAGCCGTTATCCGAACATCAATGCGACCTTCTCGCTGATCAACCGCACCAAATCGGTGCGGCTCGCCGACGAGCTGGATGAAGGCGAATTGCGGGCTCAGCTCGACTATGCGCGCTCGCTGCGCTTCTCCAAGAAGGAAATGATCTGGCTGGCGGGTAACACCTTCTACGGAAAGAAGCAGATATTCATGCCGGAATTCCTGGCGTGGCTGGCCGAGTTCCAGCTGCCGGAATACGAGCTGCACAGGCGCGACGGGCAATATCAACTCGATTTCCACGGTCCGTGGACGCACACGACCATGTGGGAGATCCCGGCGCTGGCTACGATCAACGAGCTGCGTTCGCGCGCGGCGCTCCGCGAGCTCGGCCCGTTTGCTCTCGACGTCACCTATGCGCGCGCCAAGGCCAAGATGTGGGACAAGGTGGAGCGGCTGAAAGCCTTTCCCGACATCCGCATCTCCGATTTCGGGACGAGGCGCCGGCATTCGTTCTTGTGGCAGCGTTGGTGTGTGGAAGCGCTGAAGGAAGGCATCGGCGACGCCTTCACCGGCACGTCCAACGTGCTGCTCGCCATGGATACGGATCTGGAAGCGCTGGGCACCAACGCGCATGAGCTGCCTATGGTGGCGGCCGCGCTCGCCGACACCGACGAGGAGGTGCTCGCAGCGCCCTACAAGGTGTTGCAGGACTGGAACACGCTCTATGGCGGCAATCTGCTGATCGTCCTGCCCGACGCGTTCGGCACGGCCGCTTTCCTGCGCGATGCGCCCGACTGGGTGGCGGACTGGACCGGCTTCCGGCCCGACAGCGCACCGCCGATCGAGGGTGGGGAACGCATCATCGATTGGTGGAAGGCGCATGGCCGCGACCCGCGCGACAAGCTGCTCATCTTTTCCGACGGGCTCGATGTCGACACGATCCTCGAAACCTACCAGCACTTCGAAGGCAGAGTGCGCATGGCGTTCGGCTGGGGCACCAATTTGACAAACGATTTCGAAGGATGCTCTCCACAGCCCAATGACGGGCTGAAGGCGATCTCGCTGGTCTGCAAGGTCAGCGAGGCCGACGGCCGGCCGGCCATCAAGCTGTCCGACAATCCCAACAAGGCGACCGGCGACCCGAAAGAGATCGAGCGCTACATCAAGCTTTTCGGCAGCGAGGAACGGGTGAAGAAGCCGGTTCTGGTCTGAGCCGTTCGGACTGACCGCGTCAGATGTGCAGCGCGTGGCCAAGGGCGCGCAGCGCCGCTTCCTGGAAGGCCTCACCCTGAGTCGGATGGGCGTGGATGGTTCCCGCCACGTCCTCCAGCGTCGCGCCCATCTCGATCGCCAGGCCAAAGGCAGCCGACAATTCCGACACGCCCTGACCGACGGCCTGAATGCCCAGCACCAGATGATTGTCGGCCCGGGCGACAATGCGCACGAAGCCATCTTCAGCCAGACGCGACATCGCGCGGCCATTGGCCGAGAACGGGAACTGGGCGACCCGGACCTCGCGCCCGTCGGCGCGCGCTTCGTCGGGCGACAGGCCGGCCGAGACGATCTCCGGGTCGGTGAAGCAGATGGCGGGAATGCAGCGTTTGTCCCAGGCGCGGTTCTTCCCCGCGACAATCTCGGCCACCATCTCGCCCTGCGCCATGGCGCGATGCGCTAGCATCGGCTCGCCGGTGACATCGCCGATCGCGTACACGCCGCGCATTGAGGCGCGGCAATGATCGTCGATGCGGATCGCGCCGCCGGCCATATCGAGGTCGATCTCCTCCAGCCCCCAGCCCCCAGTCAGCGGTTTGCGCCCGACCGTGACGAGCACCTTCTCGGCCACGATCTTCTTCTCGCCCAAGCCGGTTTCCACCAGGAGCGCGTCGCCCTTCTTCGAAAGGCCCTTGGCCCTCGCGGCGGTCATCACCGCGACACCCAGAGCTGCGAGGCGCTTTTCGACGGGCCGCACGAGTTCGGCATCGTAGAGCGGCAGGACGCGGTCCTCCGCCTCGACGACCGTGACTTTCGCACCCAGCTTGGCGTAGGCGGTGCCAAGTTCCAGCCCGATATAGCCGCCGCCGACCACTGCCAGCGCCTTCGGCACGTCAGTCAGCGCCAGCGCACCGGTGGAGGAGATCACGTTGTCGCCGAAGGGCAGGTCGGGAAGCTCGATCGAGGCCGAACCGGTCGCGATGACAATAGCCTCGGCGCGGATCACCTGTGTGCCCGTCTCTGTCTCGACCTCAACGGTCTTGCCGTCGCGAAAACGAGCCCAGCCTCCCACCGACTTCACGCCGGCCTTCTTGAGCAGGCCGGAGACGCCGGCGGTCAGGCGGCCAACGATCCCGTCCTTCCAGCCAATCGTTCTGCCGAAGTCGATCGCGGGCTTCGAGACCGAGATTCCGAGCGGCGATTTCGGCCCGGCCCAGTGCATCGCCTTCTCGAATTCCTCGGCCGCGTGGATGAGCGCCTTGGACGGTATGCAGCCGACATTGAGGCAGGTGCCGCCAGGCCTCGCCGCCTCGACGATGACCGTATCGATGCCGAGCTGGCCGGCGCGGATGGCGCAGACGTAGCCGCCGGGTCCGGCGCCGATGACGAGCAGCTTGCAGGAAATCTCCTTCATCCGCTCAATCTCCAATGAACATCATCGCCGGCGCTTCCAGCAGCGCCTTGATGCGCTGGATGAAGCGGGCGGCGTCCCAGCCGTCGACGACGCGGTGGTCGAAGCTGGACGACAGGTTCATCATCCTGCGCGGCTGAAATACCGAGCCGTCCCATACCGGTCGGACCATGATCTTGTTGACGCCGATAATCGCCACCTCGGGATGGTTGATCACCGGCGTGGTGACCACGCCGCCCATGGCTCCGAGCGAGGTGATGGTGATGGTCGATCCGCTCAGTTCCTCGCGCGACGCGGTGCTGGCGCGGGCGGCCTGGGCCAGCCTGACAATTTCCGCCGCGTTGTCCCGCAGGCCGCGCGCCTCGGCATGGCGGACCACCGGCACGACAAGACCCGCATCCGTCTGCGTGGCGATGCCGACATGAACCCCGCCGAACCGATGCACGACCCCGGCATCGTCATCGAAATGCGCGTTGAGTTCGGGCTGCTCCCCGATCGCCACGACCATCGCCTGGATCAGAAAGGGCAGGATAGTCAGCTTCGGACGATCGGACTTGCCGGCGGCGTTGAGCGCGGCGCGCAGCTCCTCCAGCGCCGTTACGTCGATTTCCTCGACATAGGTGATGTGCGGAATGCGCGACTTCGCCAGCGCCATCTTTTCGGCAATGCGGCGGCGCAGGCCGACGACCTTGATCTCCTCGACCGATGTGTCGGGCCGACGCGCTTCAACCGGCCGCGCCTCCCCTTCGCCGCGAAGATAGGCGTCGAGATCCTCATGGCGGATGCGGCCGGCAGGCCCGGAGCCGGGCACCCGCCGCAGATCGATACCTGCGTCGCGGGCGCGCAGGCGGACGGCTGGCGAGGCAAGGGGTTTTTCGCCGGCGGCACGCGGGCGGCGGACTGCCGCCCGGACGGTGGACGGTTCCCGGTGCTCCGGTTCCGCATCTTCCGCATCTTCGGACCCCACCGGTTTCCGCTCGTCTTTAGCCGGCTTTGCTTTTTGTTTCTTAGCTGGCTGTTTTCTTCCCAAATCGTTATTCGCTGTTTGCGGTTTACCGGCGGACTCGGTCTCCGTTTGATCCGACTGGGCTTGCGCCTCCTCGATCTCGTCGTCACCGCCGGTCGTCCTGATCCGCACGATGGGCGAGCCGACGGAGACGGTGTCGCCGATCTCCGCGCCAAGCCACGCAATCTCGCCCTCGACCGGCGAGGGAATCTCGACCGTTGCCTTGTCGGTCATTACGGCGGCCAGCACATCATCCTCGCGCACCGGATCGCCGACCTTCACGTGCCACTCGACGAGTTCGGCCTCGGCGACGCCTTCGCCGACATCGGGCAGCTTGATGGTGTGCTCAGCCATTGTGCTATGCCTCCATCGTCCCGCGCATCGCCTCACCAACGCGCGCAGGGCCGGGGAAATACTCCCACTCCTGCGCATGCGGATATGGCGTGTCCCAGCCGGCCACGCGCGCCACCGGCGCTTCGAGATGGAAGAAGCAGTGCTCTTGCACCAATGCCGCCAGTTCGGCGCCAAAGCCGGATGTCAGGGTCGCTTCATGCACCACCACGCAACGGCCTGTTTTCCTTACTGATTCCGTGACAAGATCGAGATCGAGCGGCAGCAGGGTGCGTAAGTCGATGATCTCGGCGTCGATGCCCGTTTCCTCTGCGGCGGCTTCGGCGACATAGACCATGGTGCCATAGGCGAGAACGGTCAGTTCGCTGCCCTCGCGGCGGATCGCGCCCTTGCCGAGCGGAACCGCATAGTGCCCCTCGCCGGCCTCGCCCAGCGGATGCTTCGACCACGGCGCCACCGGGCGGTCGTGGTGGCCGTCGAACGGGCCGTTATAGAGGCGCTTGGGTTCCAGGAAGATGACCGGGTCGGGATCCTCGATCGCCGAGATCAACAGTCCCTTCGCGTCCCTCGGGTTGGAGGGAACAACCACTTTCAGGCCCGACACATGCGTGAACAGCGCTTCGGGACTCTGGCTGTGCGTCTGGCCGCCGAAAATGCCGCCGCCGGTGGGCATGCGGACGACGATCGGGCAGGTGAATTCGCCATTGGAACGGTAGCGGATGCGGGCAGCCTCGGAGACGATCTGGTCGTAGGCCGGATATACATAGTCGGCAAACTGAATCTCGACGCAGGGCTTCAACCCATAGGCGGCCATGCCGATCGCGGTGCCGACAATACCGAGTTCGCTGATCGGCGTGTCGAAGCAGCGCGTCCTGCCGTATTTCTGCTGCAGACCGGCCGTGCAGCGGAATACGCCGCCGAAATAGCCGACATCCTCGCCGAACACGACAACCTGCTCATCCCTGCCCATCGACACGTCGAGCGCGTCGCGGATCGCCTCGATCATTGTCATCCGCGGCATGGCGTGTTCCTACACCCCCGCCTGTTGGCGCTGGCGCCGAAGATGCGGCGGCATCTCGGCATAGACGCCTTCGAACATGTCGCGCACCGAAGGCTTGCCGCCCGAATGCAGCGTGCCGTGTTTCTCCGCCTCTTTCTGCGCCGATATCACGCTGTCCTGGATTTCCGCTTCGGCCTGCTTGTGGCGCTCGTCGCTCCAGGCGCCGACGCCGGCCAGATGGTTCTTCAGCCTCAGGACGGGATCGCCCAGCGGCCAGGCATCGGATTCCGCCTTGGGGCGGTAGGCCGACGGGTCATCCGAGGTCGAATGGGCGCCGACGCGGTAGGTGACATATTCGATCAGGGTCGGGCCGAGATTGCGTCGCGCGCGCTCCGCCGCCCATTTCGCCACCGCATGCACCGCCAGATAGTCGTTTCCGTCGACGCGCAGCGAGGGAATGCCGAAACCCAGACCGCGTGCCGCAAAGGTGCCGGAGCCGCCGCGGGCGATGCCCTGATAGGTCGAGATCGCCCACTGGTTGTTGACGATATTGAGCACCACCGGCGCGCGGTAGGTCGAGGCGAAAACGAGGGCTGCATGGAAGTCGCTTTCGGCGGTCGAGCCGTCGCCGATCCAGCCGGCGGCGATCCTGGTGTCGCTGCTGATCGCCGAAGCCATCGCCCAGCCGACGGCCTGCACGAACTGCGTACCGAGATTGCCGGAAATCGAGAAGAAGCCGTGCTCCTTGGAGGAGTACATGATCGGCAGCTGGCGGCCCTTCAGCGGGTCAGCTTCGTTGGAATAGATCTGGTTCATCATCTCGACCATCGGGTAGCCGCCGGCGATCAGCAGGCCGGCCTGCCGGTAGGTCGGGAAGTTCATGTCGCCTGGCTCCAGCGCCTTGCGGAAGGCGCAGCTCACCGCCTCCTCGCCCATATGCTGCATGTAGAACGACGTCTTGCCCTGGCGCTGCGCCATCTGCATGCGCGCGTCGAAGGCGCGCAGCGTCATCATGTGCCTCAACCCTTCGAGCAACTCGTCAGGGGTGAGCGACCCGGCCCATGGACCGATCGCTTCGCCCCTGCGGTTGAGCACGCGGATGATCGAATAGGCCAGGTTTCGGATCGATTCAGGGTCGGCGTCGACCGGCGGACGCTCCACCGATCCGGCCTTGGCGATCTCGACATTGGAGAAGTCGGGCGTATCGCCCGGCCGGACCGCCGGTTCGGGCACGTGCAGACTGAGGGGCGGTTTTTCGGCCATGAAATCCTGCGCTTTCGCCAAGGTCCGAAACAGGCGGACCCTGATTGAAAGCTAGGGCACATCAGGCCGCACTTCCATATGGATGTATGCCGAACGGCGGTTTTCGCCGAATGACTATTCCGCCGCCACCGCGAGCCGTTCACGGGCGAAGGTACGGCCGTCCCCGTCGAATATATGCAACGCACCGGCCTCGGCGGCGAACTTCATCGTCGAACCGCGCTTGATCTCGGCGCCGCCCGACAGTTTGGCGACCAGCGGCTCACCTTCACGCCCGATGTCGAGATAGACGAGCTGGACTTCGCCCAGCTGTTCAACATAGTCGACGGTACCTTCGAACAGCGCCTTGTCGCCTTGCACCACCGTGAGGTCCTCGGGCCGGACACCGAAGCTGGTCGACTGGCCGGCGGCATCGGCCGGGGTTTCAATCGGCACGGATGCCTTGCGGCCGTCGGAATATTCCACCTCGGTCGTCTTTCCCGCCTTGGTGATTTTCGCCGAAAGAATGTTCATCGCGGGCGAGCCGATGAACTGGGCAACGAACAGGTTGCCAGGACGGAGATAGAGATCCATCGGAGAACCGACCTGCTCGATATAGCCGTCCTTCAGAACCACGATGCGGTCCGCCAGCGTCATCGCCTCAACCTGGTCGTGCGTGACGTAGATCATGGTTGTTTCGGGCATGCTCTCGGAGAGCTTGGCGATCTCGATACGGGTCGCAACGCGGAGCGCCGCGTCGAGATTCGACAGCGGTTCGTCGAACAGGAAGACTTTGGGGTCGCGGCAGATGGCGCGGCCAATCGCGACGCGCTGGCGCTGGCCGCCTGACAGCGCCTTCGGCAGGCGGTCCAGATAGGGGCCCAGCTGCAGAATATCGGCGGCGTTCTTCACGCGCTGGTCGATTTCCTGCTTGGACTTCTTGGCCAGCCGCAGGCCGAAAGCCATGTTGTCGTAAACTGTCATGTGCGGATAAAGCGCATAGGACTGGAACACCATGGCGATGCCGCGTTCCGATGGCGGCATGTCGTTGACCACCGTGCCGTCAATCTCCAGCGTGCCGCCGGAGATCTGCTCCAGGCCGGCTATCGTACGCAGCAAGGTGGACTTGCCGCAGCCCGAAGGGCCGACGAAAACGATGAACTCGCCCGACTTTATGTCGAGATCGATGCCGTGCAGGATTTCAAGGTCGCCATAGGCCTTCCTGACATCCTTAAGCTTGAGATTGGCCATGTTCTTCCTCCCAAAGAATATTGCGCCCGCTGCTCAGGCAAGGCGGCCGAACCAGCCGCCATAGGGTTCCAGTACGATCCTTCCATTGGCGTGATGCCCGGAAAGGCCGTGACCCGGTATGGCGACCGGCGACAGATTATGCTCAAGCAGAATTTCGGCCGGTTCGCTGCCCAGGTTGAATGCGCATAACAATTGCTCGCTGCCCTGACGCCGGGTAAAGGCGATCGCGTCGTCGCTGGCGGCAAGAAATTCGATCGAGCCCTTCACGAGCGACGGATGCGCGGCTCGGAACGCCAGAATGCGACGATAGTGTTCGAGCATCGAATCCTCGACGCCGGTCTGCGTGTTCACCGCATGGGTGATGTGTTCGGCCGGCACAGGCAGCCAGGGCTTGCCCGTCGAAAAGCCGGCATTCGGCTCGCCGGAATCCCACACCATCGGCGTGCGGCAGCCGTCGCGTCCCTTGTATTCCGGCCAGAAGCGGATGCCGTAGGGATCGTGCAAATCCTCGAAGGCAAGGTCGGCTTCGGTCAGCCCGACTTCCTCGCCCTGATAGATGCAGAGCGATCCGCGCAGGGCGACCATCAGGGCTGACACGATCTTGAGATAGGCGACCGGGTCACCCTCGCCAGCCGTCCAGCGCGAGGCGTGGCGCATCACGTCGTGGTTGGAAAATGCCCAGCATGACCATCCATCCGAGGCGGTTTCGCTGAATGATTCGAGCACCGTGCGCACTCGCTGTGCGGTGATCTTGTGAGGTGAAAGAAAATCAAAGGAATAGCACATGTGGACGCCGTCATCGCCCGACGTGTAGTCGGCGACGATCTTCAGGCCGCGCTGCGCATCGCCAACCTCGCCGACTGCGGCGATGGCCGGATATTCGTCCAGGAGCGCGCGAAAGCGGCGCAGGAATTCGAGGTTCTCGGGACGGCTCTTGTCGTAGAGGTGGTCCTGGTAGTTGTAGGGATTGACCGAGGGGGCAATCGAGTTGTCGCGCGCATCCACGGCGAGCGGAGGGTTATTCTCCAGCCCCTGCGAGTGGAAATAGAAGTTGATCGTGTCGAGGCGAAAGCCGTCCACGCCGCGGTCGAGCCAGAATCGGGTCACGTCCAACAGCGAGTCCTGGACATCCGTGTTGTGGAAGTTGAGGTCAGGCTGCTCGGCGAGGAAATTGTGCAGGTAATACTGCTCGCGGCGGGTGTCCCACTCCCAGGCCGATCCGCCGAAGATCGAAAGCCAGTTGTTGGGCGGGGTTCCGTCAGGCCTGGGATCGGCCCACACGTACCAGTCGGCTTTCGGATTGTCGCGTGCGGCGCGGCTTTCCTTGAACCAGGGATGATCGATCGAGGTGTGCGACAGCACCAGGTCGATCATCACCTTGAGGCCCAGCCGGTGCGCCTCGACGATCACGGCGTCGAAATCCTCCAGCGTGCCGAACATCGGATCGACGTCCCGGTAGTCGGATACATCATAGCCGTAGTCGAGCATCGGCGACTTGAAGAACGGCGATATCCAGACCGCGTTGGCGCCCAGTGCCGCCACATGCGACAGCCGCATGAGGATGCCACGCAGATCGCCGATCCCGTCCCCGTTCGAATCCTGAAAGGAACGCGGATAAATCTGGTAGATGACCGCCCCGCGCCACCAGTCCGGATCCGGCTGGACAAGCTGCTGGGGGCGCTGTTCGACGGACGCGAACACGCTCATGGAGTTCAAATCCCTATTTCACCGAGCCGGCCAGCAGGCCACGAACCAGATAGCGCTGCATCGCGAAGAACACGACGAGCGGAACCGCTATGGATACGAATGCGGCTGTCGCGAGGATCTCCCAATTGCCGCCCCTGGTACCGAGCAACTCGACGATCTGGTTGGTCATAACTGTCGTCTCGCCCGTCGCATCGATCAGGAACACCTTGGCTACGAGCAGGTCGTTCCAGGTCCACAGGAACTGGAAAATCGCGAATGACGCAAGCGCCGGAAACGACAGCGGCAGAATGATGCGCGTGAATATCTGGAAGTCCGTCGCACCGTCGACCTTGGCGTTCTCGATGATGTCGCGCGGAAGCCCTACCATGTAGTTGCGCAACAGGTAGATGGCCAGCGGCAGACCGAAACCCGTATGCGCCAGCCAGACTCCGAGATAGCCCTTGCCGATGCCGATACCCAGATGCAGGCGCAATAGCGGAATGAGCGCAAGCTGAAGCGGTACGACCAGAAGACCCACGACGATCGCAATCAGAAGCGCACGACCCGGAAACCGCATCCAGGCCAGCGCGTAAGCCGCGAAGGCCGCCACCACGATCGGGATGATGGTGGCTGGTATCGTCACCGTCAGCGTGTTGAAGAAGGCCTTGGCCATAGAATCCGTGGTCGAGCCGCTCAGCAGGATGTGCTGGTAGTTCGCCATCGTGAATTCGGGCGGCGTCTCGGCTGTGACGAAAACGCGCCCGCCACGGCGGCCCTCGAATTCGACGTCATTCTCCATCCGGTAGTCGCCATCTGCTTCGACCGTGATGCGGCCGCCGTCACCCATATCGGCGGTATCGCCCGGCTCATATTCGGAAACGCGGAGCGATGTCGTTCCCCAGGCCGAGATGGTGGCGGCGCCTTCATTATTGTCGGCGAAGATGTTGCCCTGAATGACGAAGAGATCGCCCTCCTGCGCCTGAGCGGACGGGTCCGCCGTTCTGAGGACCAGATTCTGCTCCTGCGTGAAGAGCGCCTTCCACCAGCCGCTGGTGGAAATCTGATCCGCGGTGCGGAAAGAGGAGATGAGCAAGCCCACCGTGGGAAACAGCCACAGAAGAACAAGCAGGACGACCGAGAGATGAACCGCCCAGGTGAGGCTGGATTTGCTGCCTGCTATTGATGACATGGTACCGGCCCCCTCACCGCATTTCCTTGCGGGCGTTGTAGACATTCCAGATCAGGATCGGCGTGACCAGGAGCATGATAACGATGGCGCTGGCCGAGCCGACGCCCCAATCATTGGCGCGAAACAGCTTGTCGTACATGTAGTTGGCGAGCACCTGCGTCTCCCACTGACCATTGGTCATGGCGAAGACGATGTCGAAGATCTTCAGCACGACCAGCGTGATCGTGGTCCACACGACAACGATCGTGGACATGATCTGCGGAATCTTGATCTTGAAGAAGATGTCGAACGGGTTGGCCCCGTCGATGATCGCCGCCTCGATCGTCTCCTCCGGAATGCCGCGCAGCGCGGCCGAAAGGATAACCATGGCGAAGCCGGTCTGAATCCAGATCAGCACGACCATGAGGAAGAAACTGTTCCAGAACGGAATTGTCAGCCAAGTTTGCGGCTCGCCGTAGGGGATGGTGACCGTGAAGAGTGAAAAGATCGACCTCAGCGACAGCCACAGCAGCCAGCCCGCGCCGACGGCAACAACCACACGCAGCGGAACCGCCCACCACGAGGCGCCGCCGCGTTCGTTCTCGCCCCAGATCAGCGGCCGCAGCGAAAGGTAGATGCCGTAGAGCATGAACGCGGCGAAGGCGAGCAGGATGGCGGCGGGCAACAGCCTCAGGAAGAGGATTGCGAGCGCGCCTCCGTCAAAGGAGAGCCATACCGCGTTGAGCACGCCGATCTGATCCTGGCCGGCGGGGCGCGTGTCGTAGACCAGCTTGAAGATGACCGAAGCGCCGACAAACGAAATCGCCATCGGCATGAAGATCAGGGACTTCGCTATGTTGCCCCATTTGATGCGGTCGGTGAGCTGGGCGACCACCAGTCCGAAGGCGGTGGAAGCGGCCGGAACCACGATCAGCCACAGCATGTTGTTCTTCATGGCTTCCCAGAATTTCGGCTCCGAGGCCATCTGCGTATAGTTGTCGAAGCCGACAAAAGCGCCGCCGGCGCTGCGATCGGTGAAGGAAAGCCGCAGCGTCTCGAAAACCGGGTAGGCGAGATAAAGGCCGAGGGCGAAGATGGCCGGGAACAGGAAAAGCCATGGCCGTATCTGGTTCGCGCGATTGATGTTGCGCCCCGCATTCGGCCCCTTGCCCGGAAACACGACCTTATCCAGAAACTGATTGGAAAAGTAGAAATAGCCGAGACAGCCGCCGACGCCGATGACGATCGTGAGCAGTCCTTGCAATGCCGGATTCATGGCGTCCTCCCCTAAACCGCAGCGACCCGATGCGCCATCCGAAGCAACAATGCTCCGGATGGCCTGTTGTTGAGGCTTACCGCCCCGCGCTTATTTCAGCGCATCCCAGGAAGCCTGGATTTCGGAACCGACCTGCTCGGCGGGCTTGCCGCCGGTGTAATCGACCATGCCGGTCCAGAACGAGCCGGCACCGACGCCGCCCGGCATCAGGTCGGAACCGTCGAAGCGGAAGGTCGTGGCGTTCAGCAGAATATCGCCAAGCGCCCTGCGCACGTCGGTAACGTAGACGTCTGTGTTGACACCGGTATTTGGCGTCAGGAACCCGCCGCCTTCCTGCGCCATCCAGACCTCATGCGCGATCGGGGTCTGCAGGAACTCGATCAGAGCGTGAGCGCCGGGGCTGTCATTGGTGATGGCGAACAACGTGCCCGCGCCGAGAACCGGGCTGCCGAGATCCTTGCCCGCATAGGCCGGGAAGTAGAAGAAGTCCGCATCGACGCCCACTTCCGCGCCCTCAGGAAAGAACGCTGGAATGAACGACGCCTGGCGGTGCATGTAGCATTGCGGCGGCGAAGCAAAGAGGCCCTTCGGGCTGTCGCGGAAGTCGGTGGAAGCCACGGCGCCCGCGCCGCCGGCAACGAAGTCGTCGTTGCGCGCGAACCAGCCGAATTCCTCGATCGCGGCCACGACGCGCTCGTCATTGAAGGGAATCTCGTTCGTCACCCACTGATCGTAGACTTCCGGCGACTGGGTGCGCAGCATCATGTCCTCGACCCAGTCGGTCGCCGGCCAGCCGGTCGCGCCGCCCGAACCAAGCCCGATGCACCAGGGAGTGCCGCCATCGGCGACGATCTTCTCGGTCAGCGCCTTCAGGTCTTCCATGGTCGCCGGCACTTCGTAGCCCGCGTCCTCGAAGTTTTCGGGCACGTACCAGACCAGCGACTTCACGTCGGCCTTGTAAGGGAATGCGTAGAAAGCATCGCTTCCGTCCCGCCCGGCATAGCTGCCGAGATCGACCCAGGACTGGCCGGCGGCATAGTTTTCCGCCATCCATGACGCGGCGTCCTCGCCCAGCGGCGTCAGGAAACCGCGCTTGGCCATGTCGGCCGCCAGACCCGGCTGCGGGAACACGGCGACGTTCGGCGCGGAACCCGCCTCGGCATCGACGAATATCTGCTGTTCGAAACTGTCAGAACCGGTGTAGCGGACATCCGCTCCGGTTGCGTCGGCGAAATAGGCCAGGACCGACTCCACAGCCACCTGGTCCGGGCCAAGCCACGGCCCGAAAACGGTGACCTGCTGCCCACTCAGATCATGGCTGGACTTGAAGTCCTCGTAACTGCCCCAATTGAAGGCGCCTTCGCCAACAGGGAACATGAGATCCTGCGCCTGCGCTCCGGCAGCCGACAAGACCAGGGCGGCAACACCCGCCATCAAAGTCTTCTTCATAAATATTCCTCCCAGGATCGAATTCAATTGAGCTCTGACGCCCTCAATTCATTCATCGCACAAAGCTGACCAAAGCGCTTTGGCTACGGGCATTCTCGTCAGCCTTGTTCGCCAGTGTCAAGAGACCGTGTAGTTTAATCGGTTTAAATTCGCATTTTTGACGCGGTGCAGCGTCGATTTTTCCGCATTGCAGCACAATTCGGGCTTCTATCGGCTGATGCCACGCTCTATGAAATGATTGTGACAGGCTCGCGCCCGGGCATCCATTGGATACCTGTTTGAAAGCGCTTTGGGCCATTTGGAGCATTCAGTGAACCTCAAGCAGCTTTCGCAAAAACTCTCGCTGTCGCAGACGACGGTCAGCCGCGCGCTCAACGGCTATCCGGAAGTGGCGGAGGAAACGCGGCGGCGCGTGGTCGAAGCGGCCAAGCGTTACGGCTACCGGCCCAATCCCAGCGCCAGGCGGCTGGCTACGGGCAAGGCCGGCATGATCGGCTACGTCATGCCGACCGGCGAGAGCGTCGATATCGACACGCATTTCGTCGAGTTCCTGTCGGGCGTCGGCGACTATGCCCGCGCCCACGATTTCGATCTGGTGCTCAGCCCGACAAGTCCCGACGACGAGGAGATGACCTACAGACGGGTTGCCGCCAATCACCAGGTCGACGCCGTCTACGTCTCGTCGCCCAAATCGGGCGACGCCCGCATCCGCCTGCTCGAAGAGCTCGGCCTTCCCTACATCGTGCACGGGCGCGCGGATGATCTCGATTTCGCGTTTCCGTTTCTCGACATCGACAATGAGGGCGCGTTTCACGACGCGACACGGCTGCTGCTGCAACTTGGCCATCAGCGCATCGCACTTTTGAACGGAGACCCTGGCAAGACCTTCGCCGTTCATCGCGAACGCGGCGTGCGGCGAGCCCTGGGGGATCAGGGTCTGCACCTTCAGGACCGGTTCAGGAGCTCGACCACGATGACGGAGGAAAACGGATACCGGGCGGCAAAGCGGCTGCTGGACGATAATGAGCGGCCGACGGCGCTGATCTGTTCGAGCCTGATGCAGACGCTTGGCGTGCTGCGGGCCCTTGGCGATTTGGGTCTGTCGGTTCCCGACGACGTGTCGCTGATTTCGCATGACGACGTGTTTCCGTTTCTGCGCCCGGAGGGTTTCGCGACGCCGCTGACCACCACCTGCTCGCCGATCCGGGCAGCGGGCGCTCGGATCGCGGAACGCCTGGCCGCACGGATTGCCGAGAGGGAAACGGGCCCAGTCGCCGAGGTCTGGCCGGTCGACCTGATCGTGCGTGGTTCGGTGGGACGGGCACCCGAGAACAAGCGCAAAGCGCGGCTTGTAGGCCAGGGCTGACCGGCGGCCTCCGCGGCGGCCAAGTGCCAGTTCGCGCAGTTGACAGGCTGCCAGCCTGCGGCAAAGGTGCGGACGCAAATCCGGAGGAATGATGAGAGCCGTTTTCGTCCAGCTACAGTGCCAGCCGGGCAAGACCTACGAGGTCGCCGACACGCTGTTCGAGCGCGAGATCGCTTCCGAACTCTATTCGACGAGCGGGGATTTTGACCTGCTGATGAAAATCTATGTCGACGACGGCCAGGACATCGGCAAGTTCATCAACGACAATGTCGTCAACGTTCCCGGCATCGTGCGGTCGCTGACCACACTGACCTTCAAGGCGTTTTAGAGGCCTCCCCGTCTTTACCCGTAAGACGCTCAGCTGCGGTCCGCAGCTCTTTCAGCGAGCCCCCAGCAAACAGATTCCACAGATACTCGAAACTCAAATCATCGTAGCCATGGCGGAGATGGTTACCGATATCGGCTACCCTGCGCCAAGGAATCTCCGGTGCGGCCGCCTTCATTGCATCGGGCACATGGCGCGAAGCTTCACTGATAATTTCGATGAACCTTTCGTAGGCAGCGCGCAGCACACGGTCCGATCTGACGTCTTCAAAGGTCTTGCCCTCGAGCATCGCCTCGATCTGCGTGATGGAGTCCAAAATGTGATCAAGCCGATCGGAGGCGCGGAAGTCCATCAGAAGACTTCGACGATATCAGCAGCTATGCGGGCGTAAAACTTGTCCTTCAGCCCATTGCGAGCAGCCGCGTGTGTCATCAGGCCAATATTGTCACCGACTATGTGTTCGATACCGATAAGATTTAGGATCGATGGCTGCAACGTGGGCGCAAAATCGACCAGCAGATCAACGTCGCTGTCCGGTCGATTGTCCTGCCGCGCACGGGACCCGTACAGATACAAATGCTCGACACCCTCAGCGGCAAGCTGCGGGTGCAAGGCCTTGAGACGCTCGATCAATTCCTGTTTTTGCATGGATCGAAGATAGCGCAGACCGGCGGAAACGCCAATCAGCCGACGAAGGCGCGCTCGACGACGAAGTCGCCCGGCGCGGATACCGAGCCTTCCTTGAGGCCGGCCTTTTCCACCAGCGCCTTGACGTCGCGGAGCATGTCCATCGAACCGCAGATCATGGCCCTGTCGGTTTCGCGGTTGAGCGGCTCCGCGCCGAGATCGCGAAACAGCGAGCCATCCTCGATGCGGCTCGTCACGCGGCCTCTCACCGGGTAGTCCTCGCGGGTGCACGCCGCGACATAGCGAAGCCGGCCCTCGGTGAACTCGCCGATCAACGGGTCGTTGACGATGTCGCGCACGAGATTGTCGCCATATTGCAGTTCGGCCACGTCGCGGCAGGTGTTGGTGAGAATGATCTCGTCGAACTTCTCGTAGGTTTCGGGATCGCGGATCAGGCTGGCGAACGGCGCGATGCCGGTGCCGGTGGCGAACATGTAGACGCGCCTGGCAGGCGTCAGCGCATCGACGATCAGCGTGCCGGTCGGTTTTTGCCGCATCAGGATCGTGTCGCCGGGCTGGATCTTCTGCAGGTGTTGGGTGAGCGGGCCGTCGGGCACCTTGATCGAATAGAACTCGATCTCCTCGTCCCAGGCGGGGCTGGCGATCGAATAGGCTCGATAGACCGGCTTCTCCGCATTCGGCAAGCCGATCATCACGAATTCGCCGGAGCGGAATCGGAAACTCTGCGGCCGCGTGATGCGGAACGAAAACAGCCGGTCGGTATAATGCACGACCGACACGACCTTCTCGGCGAACACGCCCGACGGAATCGGAAATTCGACAGGTTTGGCATTTTCCAGATTGCCGGATGCAACCGTATTCATGTCTCGAACCCCGATGGTTTTGGGAGGCGGATCGGCTCGGCCTGGGATCGTTTCGACGCGGCTTGCGCCCGTCCGGCGGCGCGGCTTGTCAGTCAAATTTATTAGTATACAAATGAATATTGCGTCAAGGCGAACGCGTGGAGCAGCGTTCCAAATTCGGCTTTGGATCAGGACGGAAATTCCGGATTTCGGAGATGAGAGAGCATACGGAGCCGGGTGAGGAATATGTCGTTGCCGGCATCGATGTCGGCGGGACATTCACCGACCTGATACTCGTCGACGCGCGCTCCGGCACGGTCAGGATCGCCAAGACCCCCACAACGATCGACAACCAGGCCTCGGGCGTGATCGCCGCGCTGACCGAGGCCGGGCTGCCGGTGGGCGAGATCGACCTCATCGTCCACGGCACAACCACCACGACCAACGCCGTGCTGGAACGGCGGCTGGCGAAGACCGGCATGATCACCACCGCAGGGTTTCGCGATGTGATCGAGCTCGGCCGGCGCACCCGTCCGCAGCCCTACGGCATGACCGGTAGGTTCACACCGCTGATCCCGCGTAATCTGAGGCTCGAGGTGCCGGAGCGCATGGATGCGCGCGGCCGCGTGCTGACGCCGCTCGACGAGGCGGCGATGCGAAACGCGGTAAGCGCGCTGCTCGATTCCGGCTGCGAAACGCTGGTCATCCATTTCCTGCATGCCTATGCCAACCCGGCGCATGAGCTGCGCGCGGCCGAGATTGCAGCCGGGCTCTGGCCGAACGAGCACATCACCACCGGTCATTCGCTGTTGTCGGAGGCGCGCGAGTTCGAGCGCGGCGTGACGGCCGCCGTCAACGCCGCGGTTCAGCCGATCCTCAAACGCTATGTCGAGCGGCTGCGCGGCGAACTTGCCGGGCGCGGCTACGCCAGAGACTTCCTGATGATGAACGGCAATGGCGGCATGATCTCATCCGCGCTTGTCAGCCGCGAGGCCGCCAAGACGGTGATGTCCGGCCCGGCCTCCGGCGTGATGGCAGCGGCGCATACGGGCATGCGCGCCGGCCACGTCAACCTGATCAGCTACGACATGGGCGGCACCTCGACCGACGTCGCGCTGATCCGCGATGCCAAGCCGGCGGTCTCCAACGAGACCGAGATCGAATACGCGATGCCGATCCATGTGCCGATGGTCGACGTGCACACGGTCGGCGCCGGTGGCGGCTCGATCGCACGCATCGACGAGGCCGGGCTGGTGCGGGTCGGGCCGGAAAGCGCGGGGGCGATGCCCGGACCGATCTGCTACGGACGCGGCGGCGCCGAGCCGACGATCACGGACGCAAACCTGGTGCTCGGGCGGCTGTCGCCGACCAAACTGCTCAGCGTCGACAATCCGGTCACGCGCGACAGCGTGGAGGCTGTTTTCGCCGAACGTATCGGCTCGCGCATCGGCAAGGACGGCATCGAGGCCGCCGGCGCCGTGCTGCGGATGGCGAACCTCAAGATGGCCGGCGCGGTGCGCATGGTCTCGCTGGCGCGGGGGCTCGACCCACGTGATTTCGCCTTGTTCGCCTTTGGCGGCGCCGGCCCCCTGCACGCGTCGGCTCTGGCGCGTGAACTCGGCATCCCGAAGGTTCTTGTGCCGGCGCGGCCCGGCATCACCAATGCGCTCGGATGCGTCGTGGCCGATCTCAGGCACGATTTCGTGCGCACCCTCAACCGCCCGCTCGCATCGGTCGAACAGGCGACGGTGAAACAGATATTGGAGGAGCAGAGAGTCGAAGGCCTGTCGCTGATCGGCATGGAGGCGGTGAAGCCGAAGACGGTGCGTTTCGCGCATTCGGCCGACATGCAGTTCATCGGCCAGACTCACATCATCAACGTGCCGCTGCCCTCGGCCGACATCGACATCGCTTCCCTTCAGGCGCTGTTCGAGGAGGCCTATTTCGCCCGGTTCCGCGTGGCGCTGCCCGAGATCCGCGCCAATCTGGTCAATCTCAACACGTCGGTGATCGGAGAGCGCGACGCAATCGATCTGGCGATGCTCATCGACGCCGCGGGGCGCGCCGCGACGCTGGACAGCGCCCTGAACGAGACACGGTCCGTCTGGTTCGGCGGCGAATGGTTCGACACGCCGGTCTATGCGCGCGAGAAGCTGCCGCTTGATGTTACAATCGAAGGCCCGGCCATTCTTGAACAACGCGACGCAACGACCGTGTTGGAGCCGGGCGACCGCGCGACGTCTGACGCCGATGGCAACCTTCTCATCGAAGTCGGGAGCCGGGCGACATGAGCGCCATGGACGCCATTACCCTGTCCGTCATCGAGGCCGGGCTCGCCCAGGTCTGCGACGAGATGGACCTGGCATTCAGCAGAGCCGCCTTCTCGCCGGTCATCGCCGAGGCCAACGACCGCTCCGACGGCATCTATTCGGCCGAGGACGGCTCGCTGATCGCGCAGGGGCTGGGCGGGCTGCCGGTGTTCGTCGGCGTCATGCAATATTCGACCCGCACCCTGATCGAGATGATCGCCGACGGCCGCTGCCTGCCGCCCGAGCCGGGCGACATCTACATCGTCAATGACCCCTATCTGGGCGGAACGCATCTGATGGATGTGCGCTTCGCCATGCCCTTCTGGCGCGATGGCAATATCTGGTGCTGGCTGTCGAATACCGGCCATTGGCCCGATATCGGCGGTGCGGTCCCCGGCGGATTTTCCGCTTCAGCCACCGCGGTGGAGCAGGAAGGGCTGCGCCTGCCGCCGGTGAAGCTGTTCAAGAAGGGCGAGCTCGACCCCGAAATCTATTCGATCATCACGTCCAATATCCGCGTCGCCGACCAGCGCATCGGCGACATCAAGGCGCAAGCCGCCGCGCTGCACGTCGGCGCTGACCGGCTGGCCGCCCTGCTCGACCGCTATGGCGACGAGACCGTGCGCGCTGCAATCGCCGAACTGCGGACCCGCGCCGCCACGCAGATGCGGGCGCGGATCGCGGCGATCGCGGACGGCGTCTATGAGGGCGAGGCCTTCGTCGATTCCGACGGTGTGGTGAACGAGCCGCTCAGGATTGCGCTCGCCATCGAAAAGAAGGGCGACACGCTCACCTTCGATTTCACCGGCTCCAGCCCGCCCTGCGCGGGGCCGATGAATTCGGTGCTGGCGACCACGCTGTCGTCGGTCTACCTCGCGATACGCCACATCTTTCCCGACGTGCCGCTATCAGCCGGCGCATTCGAGCCGCTGATCGTGAAAGATCCCGAGGGCACGTTCCTGTACGCCAAATATCCGCGCCCGGTATCCGGCTGCGCGGCGGAGGTCTCGCAACGTATCGCCGAGGCGGTGTTCTCGGCGATGGTGAAGGCCGTTCCGGACCAGGTGACAGCCGCACCCGCCGGCTCCAGCGGCAATTTCGGCCTCGGCGGGCACGACCCCGAACGCGGCCGCGACTTCGTCCTCTACCAGATCTCGGGCGGCGGCTATGGCGGCAATTCCGATCATGACGGGCTGACAAACGGCTGCTCGACCATCGGCATTTCCAAATCGCCGCCGGTGGAAATCATGGAGCAGAATTACCCGGTGCTTTACCGACGCTACGCGCTGCGCGAGGGATCGGGCGGCGCGGGAAAACACCGCGGCGGGTTCGGGCTCGCCTATGAGGTGGAGCTCCTCAGGGGGGAAGCCCGCGCGTCCTTCGTCATGGATCACGGCCGCGTCGGCCCGCAGGGCGTGCTTGGCGGCGCCGACGGCGGCGTCAACACGGTCAAGGTGTGGCGCGGCGGCGTGGCGCATGTCCCCGAACACCTCTCCAAGGAACAGGACATCCAGCTTGCGGCCGGCGACCGGGTGGAAGTCGGCACGCCGGGCGGCGGCGGCTATGGCGACCCGTTCACCCGCGATGCGAATGCCGTGGCGCAAGACGTGGCGCTCGGATATTACAGTGAGGAAGAAGCGGAACGGCTTTTCGGCGTCGTGCTGGAGAAGGACGGGTCCGTGGACAAACCGTCGACGCTAGCGCGGCGCGGTGCAGGGCAAATAGGCTAGGGCACGTTGATGAAGCGCGGTCTTTTCTGGCTGCTCGCGGCTGCAACGCTCGCGATCTATCTGACGATGGTGCTGTGGAGCCTGCCATATATCTCGGCGGAATCCGGCGGGCTGGCGCCGTTCGACATGCGTCCCATGGGCTATTCGTTCGACGACGCCCGGACATTCCTCGCCGCGTTGAGCGACGAAGGCGCTGCATTCTATCAAACCGTGCAGCACCGGCTCGACCTGTTCTTTCCCGGACTGATGGCGGCAACCCTGTTCTTCGCCATTGCGGCACTGTTGCCGAGACGGCTCGGACGGTGGCGTTATGTCGTCGCCGCGCCCGTCATCCTGACGGCGATCTTCGACTGGTCTGAGAACCTGACGGTCGCCGGGATGCTCACCGCGGGCGCCGATGGCCTCACCGAAGAGATGGTTCGGACCGCCAACGGCTGGTCAATAGCGAAGGCGACGGCCTCGACCGTCGCCTACACTGCATTGCTGGTTCTGTTGATCTGGAAGGGCGCCGCCAGATGGCGACGCCGCCCGACCGCCTAGGCCTTACCAGCCGATCTGCACCGTGGCGCAGGTGCCGCCATCGCCATTCTGTTCGACATGGCCGTTGGTGTTCTTGCCGAACTGAAACAGGCCGCAGGCGTTGTTGTTGCCGTTCTGCTGAAGCGTGCCGTTATGGCCTTCGCCTTCCTGATGGACTACGCCGAGATTGCCGGAGCCGTTCTGGGCGAGGCCGGCCGAGTTGCCGGTGCCGTTCTGGGTGATGCCGCCATTCTTGATGCCGTTGAACAGGGCGTACATGCCGAGGCCCACGCGCATCGCCTTTTCCTGGTCGGCGTCGGCGGGTGTGAGGTTGATGGAAACCTGGCCGGCCATGGCCGGGACAGTGAGGGAAGCCGTGCTGATCATCATGGCGGCGAGGGCTGCGGTAAGGGTCTTGCGGGTCATTGTTCTCTCCTCTGGATCTTGCTCTCTCTGAAGCGGCCAAGGTTTGTTTCAGCCGATGAACGCAATTTGCCAGCGGCTCGCTGAACCCATTTGGAACCGGTCATTCAGTCTTCGTTCATCGAAACCGCCGGGTCTCCCGCAACGAAAAAGGGCCCCGGAGAACCGGAGCCCTTTTCATTTCGCGAATGCCGGCGATCAGATCGCGCCGACGCGCTCGCTGCACTTGAAGGTCTCGCCGCCAAGCGTGACTTCGAGGCTGGCGTCGTAAGAGGCGCCGTAGCCGCCGAGCATAACCTTGCCGAGCGAAACCACCTCGCCGGCGCCGGCCGAAAAGCCGCCGCCCTGGCGGATGTTGGTGTTGCCCGAGCCGCCGACGCTGGCTACCTGGAAGCGATAGCTGCCGCTGGCAGCAGCGTCGGCGAAGAAAACGCCGTCGAGCGAAATCATGGAACCCTGCTGGCTGGACCTGATTTCGCAGCGGGTGGGCGTCTGATCGTCGTCACCGCTGCTGGCGGCATAGGCTGCTCCGGCAGCGGCAACGCCGATCATGACGGGTGCGACTCGGGTGAGAAGCTTGCTGTTGTTGAACATGTCATCGATCTCCTGTCTGGTCGCGGGAACCGGCCAAGAGGGCCGGGCCCCCTTGACCGGTTGAACCAAATGGATGGTCCGTGTTGCGTTCGGTCTGCTTACGGGCAGGCCTGGACGAACGCCGCGACGTTGCCGCTGCCACCCTGGGTGACGTTGGCGCTGCAGCCGTCGCCGACCTGTACGCCCGCGGCGATGTTGCCGTTGCCGTCCTGGGTCAGGATGGACGTGTGGTTGGTGCCAAACTGGCCGACGCCGGCCGCGTTGCCGTTGCCCTGCTGCCAGGTGTCGGAATGGTTGTTGAAGCCGACCTGGCCGGTCGCGGCGGTGTTGCCGTTGCCGTACTGCTTGCTGATCGTCGTGTTCCAGACGCCGTCCTGGTAGACGCCGATCGTGTTGGCGATACCAACCTGTTCGCCGCCGGCGCCGTTGCCGAAGCCGTACTGCTCGATGAAGACGTCGTTGGCCATGGCGGGCACGGAAGCGCCCATGACTGCTGCGATGGCGGTGGCGATGATGAACTTGCGGGTCATTTTACTCTCTCCTCTGGTGGTTTGCGGTTTGGACCGCGTTGACAGGGCGAGAGGTAGAATCAGCGCACGGAACCGAAGCTGAATTGGCCGTTCAGATTTCGTTCACACTCACAAAGATGAGCGAAAACAAAGGTTTATGGTTGGAAAAAATTGCAAAGAAAATCAGCCGTGGCGTCAGGACAGCTTGGCCAGCAGCCGCGCAAGCGTCGCGGTTTCGCGTTGGGTGAGCGGTTCGATGGTTTCCGCGGTGATCCTGGCGGCCTCCTCGACCAGCCCGCCGATCATGGCGCGGCCTTTCGCCGACAGGCTGACAACGACGCGGCGCCTGTCCGATTCGTGTTCGGCGATTTCCACCAGAGAGCGCGCGCGCAGCCGGTCGATGACGCCCTTCACCGTGGCGGCATCCATCGCCACCAGCTGACCGAGCTGGTTCTGCGAGGTTTCGCCGACCTCCCAGAGCTTGGCCAGAGCCGCGAATTGCGGCGGCGTGAGGTCGGGAATGTGCCTGGCGAAGATCGCCAGATGACGTTGATTGGCCTTGCGCAACAGGAAGCCGACCTGCTCATCCAGCCGGTATTCGCCGGCAGCGGCTGCTTCCTGCGCCGCAGGCGCCGGCTTGACCACAGTTCCGCTCATCGCAATCCGTCCTCACCTTTGACCTGCCATGCTTCTAGGCCGCCCATGCGCGAGTGGATGCGCGGGCCGCAGGCCATGGCGAGGCAAAAAACGATCTCGTCGGGGCGCGGTCCGTCGGGCATGCACACGGTGATGGCGTCGAAATGCGAGCGGACATAGGCCGCATTCGTGTGGCCAAGCGGCACGTCGAGCGCTGCGCCGAATGCGCCGACCTTCATCGCGGAGGGCACGATCGCCTTCGACGCGCCGAGCTTCTCGCGCATGGCGTAGCCGCCCGGCACATGCCACAGCGCGCCATGCTCCATTTCGCCGGCGGTGCCGACGATCGCCCCCTTGCCGTAGCCGTCAATCAAGCTGACGTCGCCGCCGAGCGCCGCGATCAGGCGGTCGGTCAGGTCCGTGCCCAGCGGCTTCAGATCGTCCATCGCCGGCTGAAGGTCCGGCTCGTGGCGGCCGGCGAAGGGATTACTCACTAGCGCCATGGCGGCGGCGCGGCGGCGCGGCGGGTCGGCGGGCTTGCCGCCGTCGTGAAACATCTCCTCGGTCACAACCGTGATCCTGCGGATCGTAAATTCAGGCATGTTCCTCCACCCTTTTCCGCTCGCCCTGCAGCGCGCCGCAGAGCGCAGCCTCGCCGTTCAATATGAGCGCCGCCGCCTCGATCAGGCCGCATCGCCTGAAATCGTCGGCAACGGTCAGCCCGTTTTTCAGCGCCTGCCGGGCCTCGGCCGCCGTCAGATGTCCCACTTCCACCGTCACCAGCCTCTCGCCGAGATCGGTGTCCGGCTGAAGATCGCTGGCCTTCTCGCGGCGGATCGCCGGGTGACCGGACAAGTCGACGGCGTTGGCGATCAGCGTCGCGGCGACGTCGGCCTCTGCACCCGAGCGCGCCAGCACCGTCACCGCGTCGGCGATGCCCAGCGAAAGGGAACGTCCGCGCCAGCCGGATGTGGCGACGCCGCGCACCGGCGATGCGGCGTCGATCCTGATTTGATCGCGAAATCCGTTTCCGGTCCCGGCAATTGCAAGTTTCATCGCCGCCCCGGGTGCGAGGAATATCGCGCTGTCGCCGCCATTGTTGACATAGGCGCGCTCAAGTTTGCGGCCCGCCACAAGCGCGGCGAGAATCTCGTCGGCGACGCTGCCTGCCACCGCCGCCATAGGCGTCACGAATATGGCCCCGAACGGCCGCACCGCCTTGGCCATGCGCCGCGCGGTGCTTCCGCTGAATTCGCTCCCGCCGGGCGCCAGCGGACTTCTCAGCGCCGGCAGTTCTGCGACCAGTTCTTCAAGGATGGTGCGAAACCGCTCCGCCGCCTTCCCATACGCCGCCGCGCGTTCTCCCTCACTCCCGAAAGCTTCCACGACCAGGTCGATCGGCCCATGGTTCAGGTGCAGCCGCCGGGCGTCCGGAAGCATGGCGATCTGCGGCCCGATCATCGGCCCGTCGCCTTGGCGGAGAGCAGCCGCGGCATGATTTGTCCGCTGGTCGCCGGCGAGACGCGGCGGTCGTTGTAATATTCGCCGCCCTTTTCCAGCACATCGGGGATGGAGCAGATTTCGGCCTCGTAGCCGCCCAAAGCGACATAATCCTCGCGGCGCAGGGTGAACTCGATCGGCGCCACCAGCGCCGGCGTCGGCACGTAGCCGAATGCGTTGTCGGGCAGCCGCGTGACATCGACCATCAGCGTGATGCCGCCGCCTGGCCAGATATAGACCGGCGCGCCGCCGCAGGTGACGTAGGTCTGCAGGCCGTGCACCGAACGGGTCAGGTTGACCGGATTCTCGGTGACGCCGGCGCGCAACGAACCGCCCGCACCGCCCATGAACATCACCGTGCACAGGGCCGGCTCGCAATTGTCCTCGATCAGGTCGACCGATTTGCGCAGCCGGTCGGGGAAGGGCCTGGCGACCGGCTTCAGGTTCTCGTCGAGTTCGTAGTAGGCGAACTGCTCGCCGGTCGTGGAAACCATCAGCATCGAGAGCCCGGGCCGCGCGCCCTTCTTCGGGTTCCAGTCGCCGAGGATTTCGAGCGGATTGGACAACGTGGTGCCGCCCCAGCCGAGACCGGGTTCGGCGACCTTGAAGTAGCGGCCGGGCGTGGATCGCCGGCCGTTGACGCGGATGCCGGTGTCTTCCCAGCCAAGCACCTTGCCGGCTTGGTGTTCGGAGACGACGCCGGTGATGTGGTCATCGACGACAACGACTTCGTCCACCAGCCCCTTCCACTGGGTGGCGAACATGCCGATGGTGGCCGAGCCGCAGCCGACGCGCATGCGGTGTTCGATATTGCCGTCGATAATTGGCGCCACACCCGCCTGCACGATCACCGTGGAGCCACCGTCGATGGTCAGTTCCACCGGCTGGCGGTTGCAGAGCGCCAGCATGGTGTCGCAGGTAATCCGCCCTTCGGCCTTCGACCCGCCGGTGAGGTGGCGCACGCCGCCCAGCGACAGCATCTGCGAACCGTATTCCGCCGTGGTCACATGCCCCACCGGCTCGCCCTGCGCCCGCACCGTGGCGGCCTCGGGTCCGAGATGCCGGTCGGTGTCGATCTTCACCTTGACGCCGCAATAGGAGAAAATCCCCTCGGTCACCACGGTGACCAGATCGACGCCCTCGACTTCCTGGCTGACGATGAAGGGGGCCGGCTTGTAATCGGGATAGGTGGTGCCCGCCCCGATCGCGGTGACGAAGCGCGGCGCGGTGTTGACCGGATTGCCGTCCCAGCTCTCCTCGGCGCCCTCAACGAAGGGAACCACCTCGCCGCCGGCCTCTTCCAAATTTTCCAGAATGACCAGCGGATCGCAGCGAACGATGCGCCCATCGAAATTGCCGTAGCGGTCGCACGCGCCGGTGCGGCCTTCGGCGATGTAGCACATGACCGGGCAGGCATCGCAGCGCAGCTTCTCACCCTGCGCCTTGGCGCCGGGGTCGTGGGTGTCGAAGCGCTCGGAGAGCTCGCTCACGGCTCAACCCTCACGGCCTTTATTGCCGCCAACACACGCGGCGGGGTGGCGGGCAGCCGCGTGACCAGCGCGCCGGTGGCGTGGCGGATGGCGTTGAGGATCGCCGGGGCGGTGGGGATCAGCACATGCTCGCCCAGCCCCTTTGCGCCGAATGGGCCTTCAGGGTCCGGCACCTCGACAAGGATCGTCTCGATCGGCGGCACGTCGCCGATCGTGGGTATCAGGTAATCGTGCAGGTTCTCGGTGCGGCCCGGCACATATTCCTCCATCAGCGCCATGCCGATGCCCTGCGCGATGCCGCCCTCGACCTGGCCCTCCGCAAGCGCGGGATTGATGGCGCGGCCGACATCATGGGCCGCGGTGATCTTGATCAGTTCCACCGTGCCCAGCCTTGCGTCGACCGCAAGCTCGACAATCTGCGCGCCCCAGCCATAGACGGCATAGGGCTTGCCCTGGCCGTTCTCGTCGAGCGGAACGGTCGGCGGATCGTAGCTCTCGTCGGCCCGGAAGACGAAGCCGTCGGCATCGGCGGGCAATTCGGACAGATCGATGGAGCGGCTCGCCGCCCCTTCGCGAATGAGCAGCGCGCCGTCTTCCAGCGTGATCTCCGCGTCGCCTGAAACATTGGCGAAGCGCAGGATCGTCTCGCGCAGCGCCCGGCCGGACATCTGCGCCGCCTTGCCGGAAATATAGGTCTGGCGCGAACCGGAGGTCTTGCCGGCGTCGGGCGTGACCGCCGTGTCCGCATCGACAAAGGTGAAGGCAGACAGCGGCATGCCCAGCGCATCGGCGCAGATCTGCGGGATCACCGTGTTGGAGCCCTGGCCGATATCGACCGCGCCCTGATGGAGGACCAGCCGGCCGTCGCCGGTTATGCCGAGCTTCATGGTCGAGGGGTTCGGAATGCCTGTATTGCCGCAGCCATACCAGCATGAGGCGATGCCGACGCCGCGGCGGATGTGGCCGCCTTTTTCATTGTACGCTTCCGCTTCGGCCAGCGCGCGCCGCCAATGGGGTTCGATCGCTTCCAGGCATTCGACGATGCCGACGCCGCTTTCCATCACATGGCCGCACACGGTCGACTGACCGTTGCGCAGCGCGTTGTTCAGGCGGAATTCGAGCCGGTCGATGCCGAGCTTGCCGGCCAGTTCATCATACAGCGTCTCCTGCATGATGGCCGCCTGCGGTACGCCGAAGCCGCGGAAAGCGCCCGACACGGGGCCATTGGTGTGGATGGCGCGGCCGGAGGCCCGGTAGTTGGGAGTGAAATAGGGGCCGGAGGCGTGAACCGGCACGCGGGTCGCCACGGTCGGGCCCCAGCTCGCATAGGCGCCGGTGTTGAAGTCGCCGTCGAACACCATGCCGGTGACGCGGCCCTCGGCGTCGGCGCCGATGGTTGCCTGCATCTCGGCCGGATGGCGCTTGGTTGTCGACATCATGGATTCGGACCGCGTGTAGGCCAGCGCCACCGGGCGTCCGGTCTTCATTGCCGCCAGTCCGATCAGCGGCTGCAGCGACAGATCGAGCTTGGAGCCGAAGCCGCCGCCGGTCGACGTCGGCAGGATGCGCACCTTTTCCGGCGGCACGCCCAGCAAGCGGGCGGTGTCGTCGCGGTCCATCACCGGCGCCTGCGTGCAGGCCTGAATGACGAGCGTGTCGCCATCCATCCAGGCGCAGCCAGCCTCCGGCTCGATATAGGCATGCTCGACATAGACTGTCTCGATGCACCCGCTGACGGTGACATGCGATGAAGCAAGTGCCGCGTCGGCGTCGCCGCGCCGCACCTTGCCCTCGGTCATCAGATTGCCTGCGCGGGTGGCGTGCAGCGGCTGCGCGGCCCTGCCTTCCGCAATTGTCAGCGCGTGGTCACGCACCTGCCATTCGACCGGGAATTCGGCGGGGTCGAGGGCCGCGATCGTGTCCTTCTCGCCGACGACGATCGCCACCGCTTCGCCGCGGAAGCGGACAAAGCCTTCGGCCAGCGCGGGCTGGTCGGCGAAGGGAGGAATGACGCCGAAACTGTTGATGCCCGGGATATCGGCGGCCGTATACACGGCGACCAACCCGGTCCGCTCCGCCACGAAAGCGTCGAGATCGCCGAAGGCAAAGCCGGCGTGCCAGTGCGGCGAGCGGATGACGGCCAGCGAGAGCGCGTCTACCGGAAACGAATCGGCGCCGAACCGGTCGGTTCCGAGCACCTTCGGCAGCCCGTCAAGGCGCGCGGGCGACGACCCCACCGCTCTGCCGGCAATGGGCGGCAATTCAGGCGCGACCGGCGCATTGGAGCCGACATCCATCACCGCCGCGATGATCTTGCGGTAACCGGTGCAGCGGCACAAAACGCCGCCCAGCGCGTCCTTCACCTGCTGTTCGTCAGGGCGCGGATTGTCTTCCAGCAGCCTTGCGGCCGCCATCAGAAAGCCCGGCGTGCAGATGCCGCATTGAGCCGCGCCGTGGCGCAGGAATGAGGCCTGCAGCGCCGAAATCGCGCCATTGGCGAGACCTTCCACCGTGCGGACCTTCGCGCCTTCGGCGCTCGCGGCGGGCACGAGGCAGGCGCAGGCGAGCTCGCCGTCGATTGAAACGGTGCAGGCGCCGCAATCACCCGCGTCGCAGCCGACCTTGGTGCCGATGAGACCGAGATGGTCGCGCAGCACGGCCGAAAGGCGCGCAGTTGGCGCGGCCTCGACCGCGACCGGCCTGTCATTGACCGTAAAGGTCAGCGGGGTCTTTTCGATCATCATGCCGCGACGGCCTCCGAGTCGCGTGGCTCCACCGCCATAAGCAACGCCCGGCCGACAATCTCGCGGGCAGCCGCGATGCGGTATTCCGACGTGCCGCGCACGTCGTCGATCGGCGACAGGCCTGCGAAGTGAGCGTCGTCCAACGCCGCCAGCAATCCGGCATCCGCCAGCCGCCCCGACAGAGTATTCTCCAGCTCCGGAAGCCGCTTCGCGACCGGCGAGCAGGAACCGATGGCCAACCTGGCCGCCGAAACCAGCCCATCGTCATCGATCTCGACATTGGCCGCAGCCATGGCGATGGAGATCACCAGGTAGCGGCGGGCGCCGAGCTTGACGAAACCGGACCGGCCGCCTGCCGCCGCCCTGGGAATGCGGATCGCGGTCAGCAGTTCGTCCGGCGCCAGCGCCGTCTTGCGATTGCCAAGGATGAAATCGGCGAGCGGCAGCACCCGGCTGCCCCGCGCAGAGCGCAGCTCGACGCTGGCATCCAGCGCCAGCAACGGCGGCACGCCGTCGGCCGCCGGCGAGGCGTTGCAGAGATTGCCGGCGACCGTGGCGCGGTTCTGGATCTGGACGGAGCCGACCTCGCGCGCCGCCAGTTTCAACGCGTCGAATGCGCGCGGCAATTCGCGGCGGATCAGGCTCGTCCAGCTGGCGCGCGCGCCGATGACGAACGCATCGCCGGTTTCGGTGATTTGATCGAGCTCGCCCAGACCGTTGATGTCGAGAACATCGCGCATTGGCGGCCGAGCGCCGAGCGCGGGGTAAAAATCCGTGCCGCCGGCCAGAATCCACCATTCGCCGTCGGCCAAGAGGCTCAGCGCTTCGTCAACCGATCGCGGTTTTGCGTAGCGGACCAAGGTTCCCACTCCGGCTTCTCGCCATCATATGGACGGGCCGAATTCATTCGTATGCAAATGATATCAGCGGCCCGCCACTTGTCAAAGACAAGAATTCCGGTTTCCCTTCGGCGTGGACAAACAAGGGGACCGAACCATGGCGGATGAAGCGCTGATCGTGATCGACGTGCAGAAGGATTTTTGCCCCGGCGGCGCGCTGGCCGTGGAAAACGGCGATCAGGTGGTGCCCGTCATCAACAGTCTGATCGAGCGGTTCGACCACGTCCTGCTGACCCAAGACTGGCATCCCGCGGGGCATTCGAGCTTCGCGTCCGAACATCCGGGCAAGGAGCCGTTCGGCACGGTGGCGATGCCCTATGGCGAGCAGACCTTGTGGCCGGATCACTGCATCCAGGGCTCGCCGGGCGCGGAGTTTCATCCGGAGCTTCGTTGGACCAAGGCCGAGCTTGTCGTACGCAAGGGGTTCCGCAAGGCGGTCGACAGCTATTCCGCGTTCTTTGAGAACGACCATACAACGCCGACCGGGCTTGGCGGCTATCTCAAGGAACGCGGGATCGCAAAACTCACGATGGCCGGTCTGGCGACGGATTTCTGCGTCGCCTATTCGGCGCTCGACGCGGCCAAGCTCGGCTTCTCCGTCACCGTCGTGATGGAAGGCTGCCGCGCGATCGACCTCGGCGGCTCGCTGGCGGCAATGACGGAGAAAATGAAGGAAGCTGGCGTGGCGTTGGTGTGACAACATTTCAGCCGCTGCAACGAAAAAGGCCGCCCGCGGGCAGCCCTTCTCAATTCGGTATGTGGCTTGTCAGGCGACCGCCCTTGCCAGCGCGCATTGCGACCACAGTTCCGACAGCGCGCCGACCAGCCTGTCGATGTCGGCATCGGAATGCAGCGGCGTCGGCGTGATCCTGAGCCGCTCGGTCTTGCGCGGCACGGTCGGGTAGTTGATCGGCTGCACATAGATGCCGTGCTCGTCGAGCAGGATGTCGGAAATCCATTTGCACTTGGCGGCATCGCCAACCATCACCGGCACGATGTGGCTGGGATTTGGCAAATAGGGAATGCCGATGGCGTCGAGCCGGGCGCGGACCTTGGCGACGCGGTCGCGATGGCGCATGCGCTCGATGTCCGATGTCTTCAGGTGCCGGATGGAGGCGATTGCGCCGGCCGCGACCGCCGGCGGCAGCGCGGTGGTGAAGATGAAGCCCGATGCATATGAGCGGATGAAATCGACCAGTTGGGCGGAGGCGGTGATATAGCCGCCGATCACGCCGAACGCCTTGCCCAGCGTGCCCTCGATCACGGTGACGCGGTCCATCAGCCCCTCGCGCTCGGCGATGCCGCCGCCGCGCGGGCCGTACATGCCGACCGCGTGGACCTCGTCGAGATAGGTCATCGCGCCATGCTTTTCGGCAATGTCGAGAATGTCCCTGACCGGGGCGATATCGCCGTCCATCGAATAGACGCTTTCGAAGGCGACGATCTTGGGCACGTCCGGGCCGTATTCCGACAGCTGCCGGTCGAGATCGGCGACGTCGTTGTGCTTCCAGACGCGCTTTTCGGCCTTTGAATGGCGGATGCCCTCGATCATGGAGGCATGGTTGCCGGCGTCGGAGAAGATCACCACGCCCGGAATGCTGGCGCCCAGCGTCGACAGCGTCGCCCAGTTGGACACATAACCGGAGGTGAAGATGAGTGCGGCTTCCTTGCCGTGAAGATCGGCGAGTTCGCGCTCCAGCAGCACGTGATAATGATTGGTGCCGGAGATGTTGCGCGTGCCGCCCGCGCCGGCGCCGCATTTGTCCAGCGCCTCGTGCATGGCCGCGATTACCGCCGGGTTCTGGCCCATGCCGAGATAGTCGTTGGAGCACCAGACCGTGACGTCGCCGGTGCCGCCGCCCGCATGGCGTGTCGCCCGCGGAAAGCATCCGCGCTGCCGCTCGAGTTCGGCGAATATCCGGTAACGGCCCTCCTCATGGAGGTCGTTCAGCTTCGTGGCGAAAAAGGCTTCGAAGTCCATACCAGTCTCATATGCGCCGAATTAGAGCGTTTCTAACATTCCATATCGGCAAAATATGCCATGCGCGCAAGGCGAAAGGCTGTTTCCAGGTGCGTCCGATTGCCCCTCGGGCTGCGAACCGGCGAATAAAATATCCTTATCCGGCGTTGTCGCCCGCGGTTTTGATCTCTGTCAAATCAGGGAAACTTGAAGCGGCCAACCGCCGGCGGCGCCAGGCGGGCCTTCCGCCCAATGCCGTCAGGCCGCGACACCGCCCCAGATGGCCTCGGCTGTCTTGACGACCAGCTCCAGCTTCCGCTTCTCGTCGTCGAGGGTGATCTTGTTGCCTTCCTCGGTCGAGGCGAAGCCGCATTGCGGCGCTATGCCGAGCTGATCGAGATCGGCATATTTCGATGCTTCGTCGAATTTGCGCTTGAGATCGTCCAGCTTCTCCAGCTCACCCGTCTTGGTGGTGATGAACCCCGGCATGACGCGCTTCTTGCCCTTGGGCAGAAGGCGCAACGGTTCCAGGCCGCCGGCGCGCTCGCTGTCATATTCCATGAAATAGATGTCGACGCCGGTCTTGTTGAAGATGGCATCCGCCGCCAGGTCGTAGGCGCCCTCTGCGGCATAGGTGGAAACGAAATTGCCGCGGCACATGTGCATGCCGATCACCATGTCGTCCGGACGGTCCTTGATCGCCTCGTGCATCATCCAGGCGTAGCGGTCGATCAGCCAATCCGGGTCCAGGCCTTCTTTCTTCTTCGCCTCGCGGTGTTTGGGGTCGCACAGATAGGCGAAGAAGATGTCGTCCATCTGTAGATAGCGGCAGCCGGCGGCATGAAAGGCCTTCACCGCCTTGGCGTAGGCCTTGGCGAGGTCGGCGAAGAGCGCCTCGGGATCGTCCTTGTACTGTTTCGGATGAATGTCAGCCGGCGCGGTGCGGAAATGGCTGCAGCTCGGACCTGGGATCGAGATCTTCGGCATGACCTTGGTCACGCCCGCGAGGAATTGGTAGTGCTCGAGCATCGGGTGGTCGTCGGGAAAATCGAGCTTTTCCGTAATCGTCGGGAAGATCGGCCTGAGCTTGACGCCATGGAACTGGACGCCCTCGTCGCGCTCCTCCAGGTCGAGCCCGGTCAGTCCGCCCATGAAGTCGTAGTGCCAGAAGGAACGGCGGATTTCGCCATCCGTCACCACGGGCAGGCCGGCATCTTCCTGCAGCTTGACGACCTCGCGGATCGCGGCGTCCTCGACTTCCTTCAGGTCCTCGGCGCCAATCGACTTGTCCTCGTAGAACTTCTTGCGGGCCGCCTTCACCGAATCCGGGCGCAGGAGGCTGCCTACATGGTCGGCGCGGTATGGGGGTCTGGCTGGTGCCGTGGCGTTCATGAAGTTTCCTCCTCGATACAGAATTACGCAGGTGGCCGGTCGCGCCGCAAGCCGAGGCGGGCGCAGCGGCCACTTGACAATGCCTTGTATACAAACTGTATTTGTCATGTCCATGCCTGCTACAGGCGAGGATTGCCGCAGCCACGGCAACCACCGCAAGGCGGATGGAGGAGACGATGGCACCGCGCGACAAACCCGAAAAAGGCGCTTCGCAATCGCTGAAAGCGGTGCTCGGCGTCCGCGATCTTGTCTTCTCCGGTGCTGTTGAACCCGGCGGGCGGTTGTCGGAAATCACGGTGAGCGAGCGTCTCGGCCTGTCGCGGACACCGGTGCGCGCCGCATTGGCGCGGCTGGAGCAGGAAGGCATACTCGAAGCCATCCCGTCGGGCGGCTATTCGGTTCGCACCTTCACCGTGGCCGACGTCCACGACGCGATCGAACTGCGTGGCGTGCTGGAAGGCACGGCGGCCCGGCTGGCGGCCGAACGCGGCGTATCTCCGGCGAAGATGGCCTCGCTGAAGGCACTTCTGGTTCAGCTGGATACGATCGTCGGCGTTCCGCGGGAAGAGATGGATTTCTCCGCCTACGAGAACCTCAACGCGGAGTTTCATGCCACGTTGACGGTGCTCTCGGCCAGCGACGTGATCCGGCGCGAAATCGAGCGCGTGCTGCATTTGCCCTTTGCCGGTCCCAGCGCATTTCTGGATGCGCAGACCGATACGCCGGAATTCCGCACCTCTCTGGTTTGCGGTCAGGCGCAGCACAGGGCGATCGTCAATGCCATCGAGATGCGCGAAGGGGCGCGGGCGGAGTCGGTCGCCCGCGAGCACGCCCGCCTGGCACGGCTCAATCTCGATTTCGTCATGAAGGACAGCGCCCTGATGGAACGCGTTCCAGGGTTGAAGCTGGTGTCGGGATAACGGGGCAGGGGCATGGCCGGAAGCACGAACTGGCGCTACGCCTGTGTTACCCGGGCTCAGACGATCGCCAGCGGCATGCGGATGATCGACCTGGCGATGGACGGTCCGCTTCCCAGAATGGCTCCTCGATCGATCACGGATTTCGCCGTCGCGATCTGCGGTGTGCCCGCGATCCGCGCATTCGACTGCATTCCCGCGCCAAACGGGCGCATCCGTGTTACCGTCGGATCGGTCGAGGACGACGGACTGCGCTTCATGTGGTCGCTGGTGGAAGGTGCCGTGGTGCGAATGACCGTGCCCAAGACGCGCTTTGAGCGTGACAGGGCGGCCCCGCCCGGTTTCTCTCGGCATGGCACATTGTCGCCAATTGCATTTGCCATCCTAGCCGTTAACGATGCCATCATATTGGGCGAGGGCAGTGGAGCCGCACCCAATCGTCCTATTGTGGCAAACAGTTCTATCGTATAACAATTGCACCGGAACCAGGGAGGAACAATGATGTTCAAGTTCAAATCCGTGCTGATTGCATCCGCGGCGCTCTGTGCGATGACGGCAACGTCACTCGCGCAGGAAGTGACGCTCCGCTTCCACCAGATGCTGCCGCCTCAGGCGACCATTCCGGCCAAGGCCATCGTGCCGTGGGCGGAAAAGGTTGAAGCCGAATCCGGCGGACGCATCAAGGTGGAGAAGTTCGACGCGATGTCGCTCGGCGGTACGCCGCCGCAGCTTATCGACCAGGTCACCGACGGCGTCATCGATCTGACATGGACGGTGATCGGCTACACGCCGGGACGCTTCCCGTCCACGGAAGTGTTCGAACTGCCGTTCATGATGACCAATGGCGAGGCCACGTCCAAGGCCTTCCACGAATATTGCGAAAAGCACTGCACGGACGAATTCTCCGACGTGAAGGTCATCGCCTGGCACGCACACGGCCCGGGCCTGATCCACTCGTCGAAGGCAGTCAACAAGCTTGAGGACATGAATGGCCTCAAGGTTCGCGGCGGTTCGCGTCTCGTCAACCAGCTTCTCGAGAAGCTGGGCGCCGAGCCTGTCGGCATGCCGGTTCCGGCGGTGCCGGAAGCGCTGTCGAAAGGCGTCATCGACGCGACCACCATACCGTGGGAAGTGACGCCTTCGCTCAAGGTTGCCGAGCTTGTGAACAACCATACCGGCTTCTCGGGCAAGGGCGGTCTTTATACGCTCACCTTCGTGGTCGCCATGAACAAGGCATCCTACGACAAGCTGCCGGACGACCTGAAGAAGGTGATCGACGACAATTCGGGCATCGAGACAGCCGCAATGTTCGGCCGTACCATGGATGGCGGTGACGAAGTCGGTCTCAAGATCGCGCAGGATCACGGCAACAACATCATCACGCTCGATGAGGCCGAGACGCAGCGCTGGAAGGACCTCGCTTCGGAAATCACGGCTGGCTGGGTCGCCGATATGGACGGCGCAGGCAAGGACGGCGATGCGCTGGTGGAAGAAGCCCGGGCGCTCATCGACAAACATACCGGCGGCATGTGATCTCCGCCTGACATTCAAGCAGACGAGGCCGGCCGCGAAATTCGCGGCCGGTTTTTCTTTGCGCCCGCTTTGCTCGGCGTCAGCCCGCTTGGCATGTGGTCGCCGCTTCGATAGATCAGTCCCTCACGTTCACGCCACGGGAGGCGGTCGGTGAGGCGGTCGAGGATCAACGAAATCATCCGCGAAGGCGACGCATTCATCCGCTCGTTCGGCTACCGCCTGCCGCCATTCGCCCATCTGACGCCCTTTGAAATCAAGCACCGGCGCGACGCGCTCGACGGCGTCATTTCGGCACGGCTCGGTTGGGACATCACCGACTATGGCGAGGGCCGCTTCGACGAACTCGGCCTGTTCCTGTTCACCGCGCGCAACGGCAATGCAGAGGATCTGAAGTCCGGGCGCGGCATGCTCTATGCCGAAAAGATCATGATTTCGCGGCGCGACCAGCTTTCTCCGATGCACCGCCACATCGTGAAGGCGGAGGACATCATCAATCGCGGCGGCGGGTCGCTGGCGCTCAGGCTCTACATGTCCGCCGACGACGGTTCGATCGACCGCTCCGCCCCGGTTTCGGTGATGACCGACGGCATGGAGCGGCGGTTGGATGCCGGCGACGTGCTCAGGCTCGGCGCTGGCGAGAGCGTGACGCTACCGCCGGGCGTCTGGCACGCCTTCTGGGGCGAAAAGGCGGATGTGCTGATCGGCGAGGTCTCGACCGTCAATGACGACCTGACCGACAATGTGTTCGAGGATCCGATCGCCCGGTTTTCCGGGACCGAGGAGGACGAGGAGCCGTTTCGGCTGCTGGTCTCGGACTATGAAAACTGGTTAAGCTGACCAACGAGGCATACCGGAGACCGGCGAAATGTCGGATATTGCGCATCTCGCGGCGACGCTGTTTCGCAAGGCGACAGGCAGGAAACGCCTGATCGTGGCGATTGCCGGCCCGCCCGGCGCCGGGAAATCCACCTTTGCCGAGGCGCTGAAGCCGCTGCTGCCGGAAGGCGCGGCGGCAATCGTGCCGATGGACGGGTTTCATTTCGACAATGCGGTGCTGGAGCAAAAAGGCCTGCTTCAGCACAAGGGCGCGCCGGAAACATTCGATTTCGACGGGCTGAGGCATATTCTGGAGCGGCTACGCGCGGGTGGCGCAGAAGTCGCCGTGCCGCTTTTCGACCGCAAGGCCGACATGGCGCGCGCCGGGGCGCTTGTTATCCCGGCCGATGCCAGGTTCGTTCTGGTCGAAGGCAACTACCTGCTCCTCGACCAAAGCCCCTGGTACGGGCTTGGCCCGCTTTTCGATCATTCGGTCTATCTTGAAGTCGCGGCGGACGAGCTTGAGCGCCGGTTGGTGCAGCGATGGGTCGATCACGGCATGACGCTGGAAGCGGCGCGGCAACGCGCACTCTCGAATGACATGGAGAATGCGCGGCGGGTCGGCGGCGCGCGGCGTCAGCCGGATACGGTCATATCAGCCGGCGTAGTTTGAGCCTTCTTCGTCCAAAATCGCCTTGAGTTCGCCCAGGTGGCGGGTGGCGGCGTCCGGATACTCGTCCATCTGGCTGGCCACGGTGTTCGCGACCTCGTCAGACAGCACGCGCAATTCCTTTCCGGTCCATAGCGCCTTGATATAGGTCTCGCAGGCGCGCTCGAAATAGTACAGCCGGTCGAACGCCTCGGCCACCGTGCCGCCAATCACCAGCACGCCGTGATTGCCCATCACCATGACCTTGACCTTCGGGTCGGAAAACAGTCTGGAGCAGCGCTCGCCCTCATCCTCGAGCGCCAGCCCGCCATAGCCGTCGTCGACGATGTGGCGGCCGTGAAAGGCGGCTGAATTCTGGTCGATCGGCGGCAGCACCGAATCCGCCAGCGAGGCAAGCACGGTCGCGTGAACCGAGTGGACGTGCATCACGCAGCGCGCATGGGCGCAGTTGCGGTGCATGGCGCCATGCAGCCCCCACGCGGTCGGATCGGGCGCGTCGGGGCGCTTCATCGTCTCAAGATCGTTGGCGTCGAGCAGCAGCAGGTCGCTCGCCTTGACGCGCGAGAAATGCATCAGGTTGGGATTGACCAGGAACTGCGTACCGTCATCGTTGACCGCGAGCGAGAAGTGGTTGGCCACGGCTTCGTGCATGTTGAGCCGCGCCGTCCAGCGCAGCGCTGCCGCGAGATCGACGCGTTCGGAATAATGCGGCAGGTTGGAACTGCGCGTCTGGGCAATGGGGGCGACATTCATGGCTGACCTCATGTGATGTTTGCGAAGCATGGCCGCGCCGGCCGATGCCGGCAAGTCCCGTCAGGCCAAAATTCGCTGTCGGCCTGCGTCCAGCCCGCCATATTCGACCAGATAGCGGACGATCTCGTCGACGCCCTTGCCCCGCGACAGATCGGTGAAGGCGAAGGGCCGCTCGCCCCGCGCCTTTCCGGCATCGGACGCCATCTGCTCCAGATCAACATTCACATAAGGTGCGAGGTCGGCCTTGTTGATGACCAGGAAGTCGGAGCGGGTGATGCCCGGCCCACCTTTGCGCGGAATGTCACCGCCCTGACAGACCGAGATCACGTAGAGCGTCAGGTCGGCGAGATCGGGCGAGAAGGTGGCGGCCAGGTTGTCGCCGCCGGATTCGATGAAGACGATGTCGAGATCAGGGAATTTGCGATTGAGATCGGCAATCGCGGCGAGATTGATCGAGGCGTCCTCGCGGATCGCGGTGTGCGGGCAGCCGCCGGTTTCGACACCGAGGATGCGCTCTTCCGGCAAGGCCTGCAGGCGCGCCAGCATCAGCGCGTCTTCCTTCGTGTAAATGTCGTTGGTGACGACGGCGATGGAGTAGTCGACGCCCAACGCCTTGCACAGTTTCTCCGTCAGCGTCGTCTTGCCGGACCCGACCGGGCCGCCAATGCCGACGCGAAGCGGGCCGTTGGATGAAGTCATGCGGACAATCCTTGCAAGGTCAGTAAGGCGAAACCTGCGCCGAGCGCCAGGCACAGCGGTGAATAGTAGCGCCGGTCGTAGCGCGCAAATGGCATTTCGGGCGTAATGCGGCGCCACGCGGGCAGATAGCCCATCACACCGCGCATGGTGAAAACCAGCGCGGCGATTGCGACACCCGACAGCATGAGACCGGCGGGAAGAAGGCCCGAGCCGTAGCCAGCCGCCGCAAGCGCCAGATACGCTGCAACCAGCAAGGCAGCCGCCACCGCGAAGCTCTGCGGCGGGCCGGGCATTCGTTGAATACCCCGGAACCCGGCAATGGTGCGGGAACAGGATTTCTCGTCCGTACCCGGCCAGACGCCGCCCGCGCCCCAATAGGCATGCAGTATCGCAAGCGCTGCGAGAACGAGCGATATCAGGACCGCAACCGCAATCATGACCGGAACAGCCTCGAATGCTGGGTCTCGTGGCGCATGGCGACAATTTCGGAACGGATGGTGCCTGCGCCCAGATCGTCCAGCGATGCGCGCGCTGCCCGGTCCGCCGTCGCGGCGACCAGGGGCTCCACAGCCGCGACGGCCCGCACGCCATCGGTCTGGCCGATGATGCTCAGCCTGATCGCAGCCTGAACAAGGTTCGAGACCATGGCTTGCAACAGCCCGGCGACGGCCTGCTCGGCCGGAATGCCGGCCTGGCCCGCCACCGCGCCGAACGCAACCGGATAGGCGGCATTTTCGGGCAGACCCGCGATGGCGCTTCCCCGCCATGTGCGGGCCGCCTCGCTGAATGCCCTGCCCTGGTTCATAGTTTCCATGTGGCGTTCGGCGGAGCCTGCGAGCGCTTCGGCGAGTTCGGCCAGCGATGCAAGCTCGCCGTGGTTGCCCGACGCGCGGACGGCATGCGCGGCCAGCACCGCGTCGTTCCACAGCGACCCAGTTTCGACGAGCCCCGACAGCCAGTCCTCCAGACCGGCGCGGTCGGTGACCAGGCGATCATGCGCGGCGAACTCCAGACCATGGCTGTAGCTGAACGAACCGACCGGAAAGGCCGGCGACAGCCAAGCCATCAGGCGGAGCAAATTTGTGCTCACCATTCGGCCCTCCTGGCCAGATCGTCGGTGCGTCCGATCGCTGCATAGTGCATCTCGCGTACGAGCCGGAGCGTCGGCTTCATTGCGAAGAAGAACGACCCGACAACGAACAGCCAGGTTCCCGCGGACCTGGTCGACTCGGAAAGAAACAGTAAAGACCCGCTAAGGAAGCTCAGCGCCGCGATAGTGTCCACCGCCGTGTAGCCGATCTCATAGGCGGCATAGAGACGGCGGTTGCGTGGCGTGCGGTTTCGATTCTCGGGGTTGAAATAGGTCATCGCGAATACTCCACGTTTGTCGGAACCGCCGTCCCAACGTGCCCAACGCGTTTAGGTTTCGCGCCGGGGAAATCGCACTCCGCGTCAGGCATGGTTGTGCCCGTAATGCGGGTCACCCGGCCGGCGTCCGTGGCGGTCGAGCTCTCCGTGGTCATGATCGTGCTGGTGGCCGTGGCCATGGCCGGAATAGGCGCCGTGCACGGGCGTGAACGGCTCGACGGCATCCGCCACTGTCGCCCCGAGGCCCTCGAGCATCGCCTTGATGACGTGGTCGCGCAGAATGACGACCCGGTTCTCCTCGATCTGCGCGGCGAGGTGGCGATTGCCGATGTGCCAGCACAGCTGCGCCAGATGCACGGGCGAGCGGGCGCGGATGTCGTAGACCTCCTCCTCGCCCGCCACGATCGCCACCTGCCGGCCATCGACCAGGATCAGCCGGTCGCCGTGTTCGAGATGCACAGGCTCCGGCAGGTCGACCAGAATCCGGTCGCCGTGCGCCAGCGTGATGGCGCGGCGCCTGAGATGCCGCTCGTCATGGGGCAGTATGGCGACGTCGAAGGGCTCCGGTTCGCCCGCCCTGCCGGCCTCCGCCGCGCGCACGACGCCGCCGGCGCGAGGCATCTTGGTGAAGTCGGTGTTGATGGACAGCTTCATGCGGCCTTCGCTTCCTCTTCGCGCGCCCTGGCCCTGGCCAGCGCCGGGCGGCCGAGTACCCGGTCGAAATAGGCATTCACCCTGTCGGAGCCGATCTCGAATTTCGCGCCCCGCGCCCACTGGCCGCAATGGCCGATGATGATGTCGGCGGCGGTGAAGCGGTCGCCCATGGCGTAAAGATTGTCGCCCAGCCGTTTTTCCAGTGTGGCGATCTCGCGGTCGAATTCCATCTTTGTCCAAGGGCCGATTTCGGCGCGCAGTTCATCGGGCAGCAAAAGGCGGTGCTTGAGCTTGTTCCACAGCGGCGCTTCGAGCTCCGACTGCGCGAAGAACAGCCAGGAATTCATCAGACCGCGCTCGCGGGCGGACGTCGGCCCGAGGCCTTTGTCGGCGTGTTTGTCGCCGAGATAGAAGCAGATCGCGGCGGAATCGGTCAGCACCAGATCGCCGTCGACCAGCGCCGGGATCTTGCCTGAGGGATTGTAGCGGTACATCACATCCGAATGCTGCTTGGCCTTGACGATCTCATAAGGCTCGCCGAGCTCCTCCAGCATCCAGGTGACCCGGGTGAGACGCGACCCCGGTGATCCGACCGCCTGATACATCAGAAAGTCTCCACCTTTTCGGGATGCACGATCTCGATCGTGCGCGAAACCAGATGCGGATTGCTGGCATCGCGCCAGACTGCGAGGTGCGGCTGTTTGGAATGGGCCGTCAGATCGTCCCGGGTCTCCCAGCGCTCGACGAAAACCATGGTCTCCGGCTCGGTCAAGCTTTCAAGCAGATCGTAGGAAATGCAGCCCTTTTCCTTGCGTGTCTCGGCAATGCACGCGCGCGCCGGTTCAAGCAGTTGTTCCTTCGCGCCGGGTTTGATGTTGAGCGTGGCGACGACATAGATCATGAATGGCCTCCCGAATGGACCGGCAGGCTAAAACAGAAAATAGCGCTGCGCCATCGGCAGCACCGTCGCGGGCTCGCAGGTGAGCAGTTCGCCGTTGGCGCGCACCTCGTAGGTTTCGGGATCGACCTCCACTTCCGGTGTCGCGTCGTTGAGCAGCATCGACGCCTTGGAGATGCCGCCGCGCGTGTTTTCCACCGCGACCATCTGCTTGTCGACGCCGAGCTTGCCTTTCAGCCCGTCGGCGAGCGCCGCCTTTGAAACGAACGTAACCGAGGAGGCGGTGATCGCCTTGCCGAAGCCGCCGAACATGTAGCGGTAGTGGTATGGTTGCGCGGGAATCGAACCATTGGGGTCGCCCATCGGCGAAGCGGTGATCGAGCCGCCGATGATGATCATGTTCGGTTTCACGCCGAAGAACGCCGTGTCCCACAGCACAAGGTCGGCGCGCTTGCCGACCTCGATGGAGCCGATCTCCTTCGACATGCCATGCGCGATGGCCGGGTTGATCGTGTATTTGGCAATGTAGCGGCGGACGCGGAAATTGTCGTTTTCGCCGGACTCCTCGGGCAGACGCCCACGCTGGCGTTTCATCTTGTCGGCGGTCTGCCAGGTGCGGATGATCACTTCGCCGACGCGGCCCATGGCCTGGCTGTCGGAGGCGATGATGGAGAAGGCGCCCATGTCGTGAAGGATGTCCTCCGCCGCGATGGTCTCCTTGCGGATCCGGCTCTCGGCGAATGCGATGTCTTCGGGAATCGACGGCGACAGATGATGGCACACCATCAGCATGTCGAGATGCTCGGCCAGCGTGTTGACCGTGTATGGCCGCGTCGGATTGGTGGAGGACGGGATGACGTTGGCGAAACCGCAGGCCTTGATGATGTCCGGCGCATGCCCGCCGCCCGCGCCTTCCGTGTGATAGGCGTGGATGGTGCGGCCCTTGAAGGCGGCAACCGTGTCTTCAACGAAGCCTGACTCGTTGAGCGTGTCGGTGTGGATCATCGCCTGGACGTCATAGGCGTCGGCAACGGACAGGCAATTGTCGATCACCGCCGGGGTCGAGCCCCAGTCCTCGTGCATCTTGAGCGCGCAGGCGCCGCCCAACACCATTTCCTCAAGCGCGGCCGGCAGCGAGGCGTTGCCCTTGCCCGCAAGGCCGATATTCATCGGGAACGCATCGAATGACTGGATCATCCGTCCCAGATGCCACGAACCGGGCGTGCAGGTCGTGGCAAGCGTGCCGTGAGCGGGTCCCGTGCCGCCGCCGAGCATCGTGGTGAGGCCCGACATCAGCGCTTCCTCGATCTGCTGCGGGCAGATGAAATGGATATGCGCGTCGAAGCCGCCGGCAGTCAGGATCTTGCCCTCGCCGGCGATCGCCTCGGTGCCGGGGCCCACAATTATCGTAACGCCCGGCTGCGTATCGGGATTGCCGGCCTTGCCTATGCCTGAGATGCGCCCGTCTCTGATGCCGATATCGGCCTTGTAGATGCCGGTCACATCCAGCACCAGCGCGTTGGTGATGACGGTATCGACAGCGCCATCGGCCCGGCTCGTCTGGCTCTGGCCCATGCCGTCGCGGATGACCTTGCCGCCGCCGAATTTCACCTCCTCGCCATAGGTGGTGAAATCCTTCTCCACCTCGATGAAGAGTTCGGTGTCCGCCAGGCGGACCTTGTCGCCGGTGGTGGGGCCGAACATCTGGGCGTAGGCGGAGCGGGAAATTGTCGCTGGCATCAGTCGATCCTGATCATGAATGGAGCAAAGCGTTGCATGAGACCGGCCCCGAAAGGGCGCCACTCGCGGGTCTCACCGGAGAACACGGTTTTGACAGAGAAATGCCCAGAAATGGCCCCCGCTGCCGGGGAACACGCCTTCGTCCAATGCATTTCCCCACCAGTCGCAAATTTGCGACGTGCCCGCCGAGGCGGGCTTTTCAAGACAGCAAATGGAGAACTCAGATGAAACGCATGATGCGTCTTACGACAGCCGCCCTTTTCGGCGCCACGATGCTTGCAACGCCGGCCCTCGCGCAGACGGCCAGCGGCGACGTGGAGGTGCAGGTCCCCGAGACCGGCGAGACCTCGATCGACACCGGTACGACTGCCGCGGTCGGCACCGATTTTGACAGCGCGCTCGGCCTGATGGCCGACAGTAGCGCTGCGGCGGCCATCAATACGATGACCGACATCGGCGAGATCCGCGTCATTCACGTGAGCACGCTCGAAAATTCCGACGAGGTCCGTGTTGAGCAGGCGATGGCCGAGAGCGAAGCCCAGATGCAGGAGCTTCACGCGGCGATCGATGGCAACGCCGCGGTCAAGTCCCAGCTGGAAGCGCAGTCGGTTGCAACCACCGACGTGCTCGCAGCCGACGTGGCGGCTGATGGCGGGGTCATCGTCTACGTCCGCTAAGAGCGGCTTTCTCCCACTGTTCAACGGCGCGAGCTTCGGCTCGCGCTGTCTAAGGTTGAGATCGCGTCCCCGTCCCCCTATGTTTGGCTCGACATGATGACCTATCGAACCCGCACTTGCTCCGATCGGGAGCCGCTGTTCCTGCTTCACACCGCCGCGCTGGCGGCATTTCTCGTTGCCGTAAATCCGGCCATGCCGCTGATGGCGCAGGGCCTCAACGACGAAGACACGATCGAGTCCATCGTCGGCTCCAACGTGGAGACCGAACAGCAAGGCGCGGGGGACGCTTCGGAGCGCGTCGTTTCCGCCATCGAAAACGCCCAGGACAGCGCCGAACGGGTGCGCAAGGCGTTCAACATGAGCGACCTCAAGATCGTGTTCCTGCCCGATATCGGTGAAGCGTCGAGCGAACTCGACGCCGCCATCGAGGAAAACCAGGAAGCGATCGAGACGCTTCGACAATCCATCGAGAGCAGCGCGTTGTTCTTTCATGCCATCAATTCGCGCGGCATAATGCTGCGCGACATCTTCGCGCTCGAATTCGGCGACGATGGCGACGCCACGATTTTCGTCGCCGGCGAGGATCCCAACGGGTGAGCAGTGCGAATGGCCGCGGCGCGGCGCGCTTGCCCGCCTCATCTCACAGCGCCCCCATGACCTTCTGCTGGAAACCGTAAACCGTCCGCTTGCCGCCGAGCGCAACGAGCGTCACATCGCGCTCCTGTCCCGGCTCGAAACGCACCGCCGTACCCGACGCTATATCGAGCCGCATGCCGCGCGCCTTCCCGCGGTCGAAATCCAACCCCTCATTGGTCTCGAAGAAATGATAGTGGCTGCCGACCTGGATGGGCCGGTCGCCGGTATTGGCGACACGGAGCGTGACGGTTTCAGCGCCCGCGTTGAGTTCGATGTCGCCGGCGGCAGTGATGACTTCGCCTGGGATCATGCGGCCCTCCTCAGCTGGCGAAAGCGAGGGCAAGCCCGCCGATCGCCGTTGCCGCGCCAGCCACGCGGACGACGTAGCGGCCGGCATCGCTGCCGAACAGCCTGCCGAGAAAAATCCCGCCCGTAACACCGGCGGCGTGAAGCAGGGCCGTGGCAAGCGCGAAGCCGGCGGCGTATTCATATGCGCCCGCCTGACCGATCTCGCCGCCATGAGCATGGCCGTGGAACACGGCAAAAAATCCGACGAGCGCCATAGCCGCCGTGGGCGGCACCTTCAGCGCAACGGCGGCGAAAAGGCCGATAATGACGACCGAAGCGAGGATCGCCGGCTCGATGAACGGAAGCGGAACGCCAGCCATCGCTGCGAGAAACCCGGCCAGCATCGCGCCGACAAATGCCAGCGGTACGAGCACGAGCGAACGCGCGCCCAATAGCGCAGCCCAAAGGCCGACCGCCACCATCGCCAGAATGTGATCGGCGCCGATCAGCGGATGCGAAAAGCCCGCGGCAAGGGAACCGTGTTGGCCGGGATCGAGATGCGCGAACGCCGGCGAGACCATTGCCGCGAAGCCGATCGTCGCGAGCGCCGCTGTTGTTGTAATCTTCACGTGAATACCCCTCTTTGAGAGTGCGTCCGGGCTCACCGGATCGGCTCATGCACGGTTACCAGCTTGGTCCCGTCCGGAAATGTCGCTTCCACCTGCACGTCGTGGATCATCTCCGCGACGCCTTCCATGACCTGATTGCGTGCTACGACATGCGCGCCGGCCTCCATCAGATCGGCAACCGAGCGGCCGTCGCGCGCACCCTCCACGACATAGTCGGTGATCAGCGCGATGGCCTCGGGATGGTTCAGCTTGACGCCACGCTCCAACCGGCGGCGGGCGACCATGGCCGCCATCGAAACCAGCAGCTTGTCCTTTTCACGGGGTGTGAGGTTCATGTCTGCATGGCTCCGTCAAAGTGACCACAATTTGGGCAATTGTGCCTGCCCATTAAGCAGTGTGAGCGCCGGAACGAGCCGGCGGCGGAGCGCATAACCGTCCTGCGCCACAAGTCTGGCAAGAAGCTTGCCAGTTTTGCCGGCGCGCCAGAAGCTGACGCCGCCATCCTCTCCCAGAATATCCCTCACCGGATCGACCAGTTGCTCCGCATCGTCGCCGATCAGAAGAATCGTGGCGAAGGCGCGGGAGCCGCCGGCAAAGACCGCGCGCTCCATCTGGCGGGAAACAGCCGGTCCGATCGCGAATTCCTCGGCGTGGACCAGCCGGCCGGCCACACGCACGCGCCAGCGATCGCGGAAATGCGCGAGCTTCACCGTTTCGCCATATGCCTGCCTGCCAAGGATGACCGCCTCAAGCACGAGCGCTCGCGCCCCTGGCTCAACGTCGATCTCAAGACGGCGCTGCAAGGCGGAACGATCGAACAGGATCGTCTCCTGCGGCAGCCACGAAAGCAACGCGCCTTCGCGCACGGCGATGCGCGCGCCGACCTCGGCATGGCCGCCGGCGGAGCGATAGGCGCGCTCGCATGCCTGGGTGGTCGTGGTCAGGGCCGCGCCCGCTCCGACCTCGATCTCCCAGCGCAGGCGGTCGCCGCCCGTCAGCCCGCCCGCCGTGTTGATCAGCACCGCCTGCAGCGCGTCACCGGCGTCATGCGGCAGGCGTATCTTGGCCGCGCCCTCCTGGTAGAGCCGGGCGATGCGGGTCCTGCCGCCGGTTTCGGCAACAGACAAAGCGCCGAGCGCCGCCACGCGCTGGGATTGAAGACTGTCGATCGCCGGACGCTGGGTCGTCATGTCAGCAGGTTCCACTTCACCAGCGTGGAATGCAAGCTTCATGCCCGCGCGCCAAGCGCCTCGGTTTCCAGTCACAGTTGAGTTATCCGGCTTGCGACGGCGGCCATTGTTGCTAACTGCGCAGGGCTTCTTTTTCACCGCCGCCGGAGCCGGGCTCATGCGGCGCGGCGGCGACCGCCGTTTTCCACCAGGAGGGACCTCCATGACCGCACTGAACGACTTTCCGATCGCCGCCCGCTGGCCGGCCGAACATCCGGACCGGCTGCAGCTCTACTCTTTTCCGACTCCAAACGGCGTCAAGGCTTCGATCATGCTGGAGGAAACCGGGCTGCCCTACGAGGCGCATCTGGTGAACATCCTCGACAATGAAACCTGGACGCCGGATTTCCTGTCGCTCAATTCCAACGGCAAGATACCGGCGATCATCGATCCCGACGGTCCGGGCGGAAAGCCGCTCGGACTGTTCGAATCCGGCGCCATCCTCAACTATCTGGCCGAAAAGACCGGCAAGCTGATGCCCGCGGACCCGGCGCTGCGGCACCAGACGCTGCAGTGGACATTCTTCCAGGTGGGTCACGTCGGCCCGATGCTCGGACAGCTCGGCTTCTTCTACAAGTTCGCCGGCAAGGCAATCGAGGACAAGCGGCCGCTGGAGCGCTACCGCGACGAAAGCAGGCGCCTGCTCGGCGTGATCGACGGGCGGGTGAAGGACCGCGAGTGGATCATGGGCGACGACTACACGATCGCCGACATCGCGATTTTCCCGTGGGTGCGCACGGTGAAGGTGTTCTACGAAGCGAGCGACATCGTCGGCATGGACGAAATGGAGAGCCTCAACGCCTGGCTGGAGCGCTGCGTCGCGCGACCGGCCAGCCAGCGCGGGCTGACCATTCCGGCGCGGCCGTCATAGATCCTAATTGCTGAACAGCCGTTCGAGCGCGCCCTGCAGGCGGCTGCGGTCTTCGGGGTCCGCGGTCGCCGACACCATGAAACGGTTGAGGAAGGCCCGCGCCTCGGGAAGGCTGACGATGGAGGCCCGGCTGAGCGCCGACAACGTCGACAAAAGCGCGTTCGTGTCGCCGCAGGCGTCCGGCGAATACTGCCAGTAATTGCCGTATTCGCCCTCCGCCGCGACCATGCCGCAGCGGTCCTCCGGCGGCGCGTCGCGCCAGAACAGCGACAGGATGTCGGTCAGCGCCGAGGGATTGTTGGCGTAATAGGAATGCGCCAGCATGTCGTCGCCGAGCGAGGTCATGTCGACGGAATCGAAGATGTCGGCCTGGATGATCCTGTCGCCGCCCTGCCCGGCGCGCGCCGCATCGCCATGCAGCTGGCGCGAAACGGCCAGCGCCCAGTCCTTGTTGGACGCATAGAGCGTCAGGCGCTGCGCGGCAGTCCGCATCGTCTTCGCCATTTCCGCGAAAAGACCGGCGTCGAGATCGGGCGCCGTGAACAGCACCTGATCGAAGGCCGGCGGCTCGCCCTCGTGACGCAGCGCATAAAGTTCCAGCGCGTCGGTGAGCGCGCGGTTGCCCATCGAATGGGCGATGAGATGGATGCGCTTGGCGCCCGATTTCCGGACCACGTCCTCCAGGAACAATGTGAGGCGCCGGCCGCTCAAGTTCACCACCGCACTGTCGGCGATATAGCTCAGGAGAGAGCCGCGCGAGGGCCATGAATAGAGGATCGGCAGGCCCTGGAAATTCATGTCGTACGCCATCTGCGCGGTGCGCTGCGCGGCCTTGTTGAAGGGCACGTTGAAGCCGTGCACGAAGACGAAGGCGGAATCGCTTTCGGAGCCGGCCAGCTGGTCGCGCATCTCGCCAAACACCGCGTCGGCGTCGCCGGGCGTTACCGATTTCAGGATGAGGTGTTTCGCCGGGTCCTCGCGGAATTCGAGCAGCCAGAATTTGGGCCTCTCGATCCTTCCGGGAAAATGGCGCGGCGGGATCGAGACTGTGGCCGTACCAAGCTCCAGCGCGCCGCGATCGCCGCCGTAGAAACCGGACGGGTCGGTGTCGCCGGTGCGCGCGCGGTCGGTGGCATAATAGATCTTGACCGTCGTGAAGCCGGTTTCGGGGTCTGCCCCGAACGGCCCGCCGCGGGTTTCTTCGCTGGACAGCTCATATGCGCCGATCGCGGCCCGCGCCTCTCCCGCTACCTCGGGCCTGGAATCGGCAAGCGCCTGAAGGCGCGTGAGAACCGGCGGCGCGCGCGCGTCGAGATCGAGCGCATCCAGAATTTCGAGCAGGCGCGAGAGCGCCGCAACCGCATCGCCCGGCGCATCGGCGGCTTCATATGCGTCCGCCATGCGCCCCAGAAGCGGAACGAGTTCCGGCGCGGTCTCGCCCTCGCGTTCGATGATCGAGGCGGCGAGATTTTCGAGAACCGCCGCCGCTTCGACATGACGGCCGGCGGCGTGGAGAATATCGGCCTTGCGGGCCAGCAGGTCCTCGGTGAAGCGGAAATCGCCGGAAACCGCCAGCGCGGCATCGATCAGCCCGATCGCCCGGCCGGTATCGCCGGCATCGAGCGCTTCGGCGATGCGGATTTCGAGCATCGGGTCGACGGCCTGCGCGGCAGCCGGCGCCATCATGCATGCCTGCGCCACAAGGGCGGCCATCGCCGCACGGCGGAACCAGGCGCCCAATCCACCAAATGCTGACACCATCGCAGCCTCCCGCCGGCCCATGTGACACGCTGACATGCAGGCAGCCCGGAAAGACACCCCGCCCGCCAACCTCTGCTATCCGCCGCTCAAGGCAAAATATTGAAGGCTGGCGTGGAAAAGTCCATCGGACAGTGCGGACCCGATCAATTTATGCTGAACGGGGTGCGGCGAGGATACCGGCGCGGCGCCGAATCCCGTCGACAGCGTGGCTGATTGCGCATTGATGACCGCACATGCATCGTCTATGTAGCGCACCGGACGATGCAACATGTCATCGCCGCTTCGGGCACCCGTAGCTCAGCTGGATAGAGCGCTGCCCTCCGAAGGCAGAGGTCACAGG
>JBBDJD010000020.1:0-245964 GCA_040880025.1 Rhizobiaceae bacterium | reverse complement strand
TCGTCACAATCGCTGCTACCGTCCTATGGATCAGATAAGTGTCCACACGCCCTAGAGCACGGCCGGCAGACGCAGCAAACGACCGCGCGGACCTGCACGACCCGGGGCAACGCTCGCGAACTGATTGTGAAATGACGTCCCGTGCCGCTCACGACGTGTTGGGGAGCGACAGGACGTCCAGCGCCAGCGCGTGGCACTCCTTCAGCACGTCGTCCACCGCGTGGAGCGGTCGCTTCCACCTTCGCCCTCCGGGCTTCGGTGGACAGGTCCTGCCGCCGGGCGGACGGCCGAACCGAAGCGGCACGACACGGCCGGGGCCGCTCCGGAGCTTGTTCCGCGCTTGCCAGCGGGCGAGGCGGCGGGCCAGCGCGGGCAAGTTCTCCAGCGCGCGCCGCGAGGCAAGCAGCCGGCGACAAAGGCCGGTCGCATCGATCGAATCGTCGGGGAGCAGCTCCCGTTTTTCCGGTATCGGCGTGGGTTCCGAAAACCCCACGACGCAGATGCGCGGCATGAATTTCGAGACGCGACGTGGCGGATCGAAGGGATATTTCCTCAGCGGATCGAGCAGCGCGAATGCGGGGATGCGCATGGCGGCCGGGGAGTCCACCCCCGCTGGCTGCGCGCTTTTCCCCTTGCGGAGAAAGGCCAGGTCCGGCCGCAACCCTTCGCCAGTCGGACGCGGCTGGACGGTGACGTCCCGCGCGGCGATGACGACGAGACGGCGGATTGCGGATTCGGCGGCGCGCAATATGCGCAGAACATGGGCGTGCAGATGGCGCGGCAGGGTGGCGGCTTCCTGGCCGCTCGCCGGGTCGTCCTCGGGCAGCCCGACGAGTGCGAACAGCGCCGCGAGGATGCGCGAGAGCGCCTCGCGGTTGCGTCTGATCGCCAGCTCCCAGTCCATCATGTCCCGCCTCATCATTGACCTGCGGGCATTGTCGGGGCGGTGCCGGTGGTGGTGGATAGAAAACGGGCAAGTTGCAGAAAGAATCGAGCAGAATCAGCGCGTTGTACGAAAAGCACCGCCAAACTATCCCGCAGATCGCGCCGTCCGGCGGGGGTGGGCTTTTGAAACGCTTCAAGTCTAATATCAGAAATTGGGTGGATTCCTGCCCGACTGCTTCTGGGCGGCGGAGCCTGGAAAGCGGGCAGTCAGATGGCCGTCGCACTTCGACCCAAACGCGCCCTCATCTCGGCCGTTCAAACCAGCGCTGGCGAGGCTGCTCAATCGAAGATGTCGGCGATGACGGCCTGTTCGGCCTCCTCCCATCGGCGCACGTCCTTGCTCACCTGCTCGATGTCTTTGTCGCTGAGGTGATGGGCACCGTCCTTGTCAATGCGACTCAGGCTGAACGGTTCACCGACGCTGGCAGAGGTGAGGTCGAGCGCCTGCAACACTCGCAGGACGGCCGCGCAGCCGAAGCGCAAGGACCGGTCGGTCAAGTGGGTGGATCCTCGGGACAAGCCCGAGGATGACGGAGCCGGCTGGCTGCCGGCGCGGGGCTAGGCTCGATTGAATGGCTAACTCTGCGGACGAAGCCTGCCGCGTTGGCGTGCGTCGGCACGCCAAAGCTTGCGTCTCGCATCAGGCGGCTCAAGATGCCGGTATTTGCCGCCCGAAAATTTGGGCCAGTCTAGAGCCAGGCCACAGCTAACCAGTACTGCCGCCAAATCGCGTCCATCAGGCAAGTAACATTCAGCCACGACGCGATCGTAGGATAATTCCGGCCGGATTCGAGCCGTCACGATTTGACCCTTGCACAGTTGGACCAAAGCCCATTTAGACTTCATACCCCAAGGATGATCGAGTTCGGGCGCATCAATCCCAGCAAGCCGAATCCGAATTTTATCAATTACAATGGTGTCCCCGTCCATTACCCAGCACCGTCCCTGCAGAACTGTTTCAATTTGAGGCGGCGGGGTTGAACGGGTTACGACTACAAGTTGATCGCGGCTTCTCCGTGGCGAGCTACGTCTTCCGAAAAACCAAGCTAATATCCGAAACAATCTTATGGCCCACCCAGTGCGAACCTAAATAAAGGGGTGACTGGTGTTGCCGCAGCTCTGAACTTACACACAACTTACCGTTGAGGAAAAGAGATCCTTTTTGCCATGCATTCTAACAAGTTAAGAGCCTGCTCTGCTCTTCTCATCGCGCAATTTGCGCGACGCAGACGTCAGGTGGGCTTATTCAATCATGCGATCCTGGAGGAGATTGAACTGGCGATTCCGGGTCAGAACCCCGCGCCCCTACAAACTTGACAGCAGCGCGGGGGTCGGCCAGCCGTCGGCGGGCAGGCCGAGGCGGAGTTGTTCCTCGCGCACCGCGGCGCGGGTTCTCTCGCCCAGAATGCCGTCGATGCCGCCGACGTCGTAGCCCTTGGCCTGCAGTTTTTCCTGCAAGAGTTTCATGGTCGGGCCGGCGAGACCTTCGTCAGCGTTGCGCGGGTCGAATTTCGGCGCGCCGGCAAGCCGGGTCGCGAGATTGGCGGCGGTCAGCGTGTAGATGAAGGACTGGTTCCACTCCAGATAGAGGTTGTAGTTCGGGTAGACGAGGAAGGCCGGACCCTTGTGCCCCATGGGCAGCGCCAGCCCGGCCTCGAGATCTGTACGGGTCAGAGGACCGCCGTCACGCGCTGTCACCCCCCATGCGGCCCATTGCGACACGGGCAGGCGGTTGACGATGCCGGTCTGTTCCCACGGCAGGTTCGCGGGGACGCGCACTTCCTCCATCCACGGGACGCCGGGGATCCAGCCGCGCGACTTGATCTTGGCGGCGGTGGTGAGGATCACGTCCGGCACGGAATTCTTCACGTCGACCCTGCCGTCGCCGTCGCCGTCGACGCCCTTGGTGAGGATGTCGGACGGAAGCATCTGGGTCTGGCCGATTTCGCCGGCCCAGGCGCCGGTGACATTGGCCGGATAGGCGCCGGTGTCGATCAGCGTGAGCAGCGGGACGATCTGGGGGCGGAAGATGTGCGGGCGGCGGCAGTCATGCCCCAGGGTGACGAGCGCGTTGAGCGTATTGAAATCGCCCTGCACGGCGCCGAAATCGGTTTCCAGCGCCCAGAAGGCGGCGATGACCGGGCCCGGCACGCCATAATCGCGCTCGGCCTTTTCGAAGATCGAGGCGTATTTCTTCAGATTGTTGGCGCCGTGCTGGAGCCGGTAGGAGTTGATCATCCGGCCGGCGAACTCGACGAAGGTCTGGTTGAAGACGCCCTGGGCGCGGTCGGCCGAAAGCACCTTCTGGTCGACGCGCGCGCCTTCGAGCGCGGCCATGCCCGCGGGTCCGACGCCAGCCTGCCGGGCCTCCTGCGCGATCTGGGCTTTCCATGCGCCGAAATCGCCACCGCATTGCTGGGCGAGGGCGGGGCCTGAAAATCCAAGCGCGGCGGTCAGGACAAGTGCGGCTGCTGTTCTCACGTTGCTCTCCTCGAAGCTTTGCTGTTCGGCGTTGGTGTCGGAACCTAGCATGACATTTCGATTGATACAGACTGTCAGCCGGTGTTGGCTTTCAACCAGTCGCGCCATTGGGCGGCGGTGCCGTGGAAGACATTGATGTCGGCGTCGCCCTCGATGCCCGGCAATACGCCGGTGCCGGTGTATTGCCAGAACAGGAACGGGCGGCCGGCGTAACGCTTGATCGGGTGCGCGGCGACCGAGCGCAGCCACCATGGATAGCCGTGGAAATCGTGCAGGTCGTTGTCTTCGTAGAAGTCGATCGAGGTGTAGATGATCGGCTTCTTGCCGTAGTGCTGTTCGATCATCTGCAGGAAAACGCGCATCTCGGCCTGCACGGTCTCGGCCGGCGGGCGCAGCTTGCAGGTCGGCGAGAACGGGTTCCACTCCATGTCGAGCACCGGCGGCAGGGAATGCGGATCGCGGGGAACGTTGCGGATGAACCAGGCGGCCTGTTCGTGCGCGGGGCGGCAGAAATAATAGAAATGATAGGCGCCGCGCGGGATGCCGGCTGCCTTCGCGGTGGCCCAGTTGCGGTGGAAGTAGTCGTCGAGGCGGTCGCCGCCTTCGGTCGCCTTGATGAAGGCGAACGAGATGCCGCCATTGCGCAGCGCGCGCCAGTCGATATCGCTCTGGTATTTCGCCACATCGGCGCCGTGGACCGCATAGGTCCAGGGCGCGCGGCCCTCCCATTCATGCGGATCGCTGTCGCCGAAACGGGGCCCGCTCGCCGGAGGCGAGGTCTGCCCGCCGGACTGTGGCGCGAGATCCTTGAGGTCGTAGCTGGTCGACGTGCAGGCGGCGGCGAACAGCACGAGCCCGATGGTCGCAAACCTGCCCAGCCTCATCCGTTTCTCCCGCCCGCAGAAACCGATTTCCGGCGCGAATCAGCGACGCGCCAGCATCCAACTGGATAGGACAGGGAGCGCGGAGTGTCACCTCGGGGAAGGCCCGCATTGCCGCCGGTCGGCCTGATTGTCATTGATTTTTTGCTCCCACGGCCCAAAGCTTGAGCCATACGGCCAGCCATTGTCGGCGATTCCATGACAGGGCGATGCCGACTGAGGGGGAGGCGGGTGCATGCACGTTGTCGCGACAATCCTGAAATGGCTGATCGCGCTGGTCGTGGTCGCTGTCGTGGGTATCGGCGTCTGGCTCTATGCCGCGCCGCCGGCGATGATCAGGGTCGGCACCGGCTATGCCGCGAAGATCGTCTGCTCCAACGTGTTCATCGCGGGCCGCGATCCGGACGCCGTCCTGATCGACGATGTGCAGGCGCCCGGGCACCCAATTCTTCGTCTGGTCGATATCGATGTCGAACGCGGGGCGGGGACCGTTGCAGCATCTCTGTTCGGCATTTTCGGCACGAGCCGGTCAGCCTATCGCGAAGGGCTTGGCTGCGCGGCCGTGCCGGACGGCGACATCGCAGCGGCGCAGTCCCAGTCGCTGGCGCTGCCGGCGGCAAACGAAAGCGACGCGCTCTGGCCGGGGGGCAATCGCGTCGCGCCGTCACAGAACACGGCCATCGAGGCGGTACTCGACGATCCGGAAATGCAGGGTACGGGCATGCGGGCGATCGTGGTGGTCCATAACGGCCGCATCATCGGCGAACGCTACGCCGAAGGGTTCACGCCCGAGACGCCGCTGCTCGGCTGGTCGATGACCAAGACGGTCAACGCGGCGATCATCGGCACGCTCATCCGCGAGGGCCGGCTTGAGCTGGCGAACACGGGACTGTTCGAAGCGTGGACGGCGGACGACCGCGACGAAATCACGCTGGCCGATCTGATGGCGATGTCGAGCGGGCTGGCCTTCAACGAGGACTACGGCGATGTCACCGACGTGACGCGCATGCTCTATCTGGAACCGGACATGGCGGCATTCGCGGCCGACAAGCCGCTCGTGGCGGCGATCGGCGAAAATTTCTACTATTCTTCGGGCACGGCGGTGATGCTGTCGCGTATCTGGCAGAACATTTTCGATGATCCGCGGGCGGCACTGGCGTGGCCGCACGAGGCGTTGTTCGGCCCGCTGGGGATGGAAGGCGCGGTGCTGGAAACAGACGCGCGCGGCAATTATGCCGGCTCGTCCTATCTCTACGCCACGGCGCGCGACTGGGCGCGTTTCGGCCAATTCCTGCTGCAGGACGGCGTCTGGAACGGCGAGGCAATCCTGCCCACGGGCTATGTCGCATGGATGCGCGACCCGGCGCCGGCGTCGAATGGCGGCTACGGGCGCGGGCAGTTGTGGCTGCACGGCCCGCGCGCCGCGACGCCTGACGACCAGCATTCCGACACCGGCTTCGACCTGCCGGATGATGCCTATTGGCTGCTGGGCCATGACGGACAGACCACGACCGTCATTCCGTCGGAGAATCTCGTCGTCGTCCGGCTGGGACTGACGCCGTCCAAGCTCGGCTACAAGCCGCAGGGCCTGGTTCAGGCGGTGATCGCCGCGCTGAACTAGGGCGTGCTGATATTCACGCCCCGGGCCGTCAGCGGGCCGGGCGATGGAGGATCGCGTGCCAGGCGTAGCCGCGATGCAAGGCAGCGCCTTCGACATGGCCGCCGATGCGGGCGGCTTCGAGCGACAGGGCGTCGAACAGCGCGACACGCGGTTCGACATGGAACTTCGCCAGCCAGGCATTGAGGGCCGACCCGAACCAGGCGGGCAGCCGCTCCTGCTGGCCGAAATCGACAATGTGCAACGAGCCGCCATCGGCGACGCAATCGGCGGCTATCGTGAGCGCGCGCTGCCAGTCGGGGATCATCGATAGCGCGTAGGAAATGTAGACGCGGTCGAATTTCGGGCGGCCGAAGAGCCGATCGGCGTCGAAACCGGCGGCGCCGCCAGCGGCCAGCCTTGCGCGGTGCCGGTCGGCCCCGCAAGCCAGCGAAACGCGCGCGGTCGCCAGCATTTCCTCCGAGATATCAAGCCCGTAATAGACGGCGTTGGGAAAGTGATTCATCGCCTTGAGCAGGTTGCGGCCGGTGCCGCAGCCGATCTCGAGGACCGCGCCGCGCGGCGGAACGTCGAGCCCGGCGATCATGCGGTCGCGGCCGAGCAGATAGAATTTGCGGGTGAGGTCGTAGATGTGGCGCTGCCGGCGATAGACGCCGTCCATGAGCGCGGCGTGGGGGGAGGGCGTATCGGTCAGCGCCATGCTTCGTCGCGCCTCACATAAAGGTGGAAACCGCCATAGATCGCTGAACGGTCGTTGGCGAGATGGCATTTCGATTGTTCCGCTTCGTAGCGCCAGCGGTCGAGAATGGAGGGCGATACCCGGCCGGGCAGCGGCGACGGTTCGTCGGCGGTGCGGAAGATGACGCGGGCGCCGGGCGCGGCGGTGCGCGTGATCTCGCCCCACAATTCGTTGAGCTGCTGGTCGCTCATCCAGTCCTGCGCGTCGAGCAGCACGAAGCGGTCCACGCTTCCGGCCGGTTTGGAGCGCAGCAGTTCGACGTAGCCTGCATGATGGATCGCAACGCGCGGCGCGGCGGCGCGGATCGTCTCGAAGTTCCCGGCCACAAGACAGGCCGGGCGGGCGCCTTCTTCCGGCTTTGGATAGCGGCGCGCGAACGCCTGCCAGGCGAAGTAATTTGTCCTGAGCGGGAATTCGCAGGCGAGTTTTTCAAGCCGTGCCGCTACAATTTGCGCCATGCTGAGGCCGTCCGAACCGATCAGCGCATCATACTGCTGAGGCGGAATGCCCAGGCCGAACAGCGAGGCCTTGCGGCCGGTCGCCCAGCGAATGAATGGCCGGTCGAAAAGCGGGCGAAGCCGATCCGCGAAGAAGTGGCGCTGGTCGCGCAAGGTCTTGGCTTCCATGATTAGGGCAGGATCGACGCCGTGCAGCCGTGCGACCAGATGGCCCATGCGAATGCACATGCCGAGCAGGCCGGTCTGACAGAAGTTGCCCTTGAAGACTGCAATGCGCCTTCGGCCAGTCCAGCGGCGCTTGTCCCAGTAGCTGCGTGTGGCGGCATCGAGATGCGGCGCGACGTAGCGGTCGTAGAGAGCGACGCCTTCGGGTCCGCCGTCCCCTCCGAACAGCTTTTCGAAATCCTCGAAGGCGGGCATCCGCGTCAGCGCGGTCAGCTTCAGCCGGTTGAGCGCGATGTGGTGGGGGTTGAGGTCGACAGCGTCGATGCTCGCCGGCGAGCGGGTCAGATAGGCGAGTATGTTGCAGCCGCCCGAGGCGATGGTGACGACGCGATGGTCCTGGTCGAGCCGCATCGCTTCCATGTCGACATCCGGGTCTTCCCATATCTGCGGATAGACAAGGCCTGAGAACAGAAGCGCGAACAGTCGCTCCGACAGGCCGGACTTCGACAATGCGCGGTGCTGGTAGAGCGCTTCGCCGAGGCGCGGGTTCCTGCCAAGGCCGATATCGACGGATAGGTCGGTCATGATTCGCTGCCCTTTCGACGAGATGAAAGGCAGCTAGCGCCGGGCCGTGACAGGCGGGTGACGCGCCAATGACAGCGGCGTGACGCCGCCCCCGCCGGGCCTGGCGCGAAGGGCGCTTGACCGGAGCATGATCTTTATATAGCAAGATGGTTATATAAAGGCATGGCTATGAAGAATCTCGACACTGCATTTTCGGCCCTGGCCGACCCCACACGGCGCGCGATTCTCGCGCGCCTCGCGCTGGGCGAGGCGACGGTCATGGAACTGGCGGAACCGTTCGAGATGAGCCAGCCGGCGGTCTCGCGGCATCTCAAGGTGCTGGAAGGGGCGGGGCTGATCATCCGCCGGGTGGACGGGACCAAACGTCCCTGCCGGCTGGCGCCCGAGGCGGTTGGCGAAATCGATCAATGGCTGAACCGGCTGAGAGAGGCGATGGCCCGCAATTACGACCGGCTCGACCGTGTGCTGGCGGAAATCGAAAAACCAACGGGAGACCAACAACCATGAACAAGCTTGCACTCGAGTTGGAAGGCGACACCCATGTCGTCGTTACGCGCCGGTTCGCGGCGAAGCCGGAGAGCGTGTTCCGCGCACATACGGAGCCGGATCTGATGCAGAAATGGCTGCTCGGGCCCGAAGGCTGGACGATGCCCGTGTGCCTCAGCGAGGCGAGACCGGGTGGGCGGATTCGCTGCGAGTGGAGCGACGGCAAGGGCGGCGGCTTCCACTTGACGGGCGAGTACATCGCCGTCGAGCCCTATTCGCGCACCGTCCATGTCGAGCGCATGCATCTGCCGGACCCGACGCCCGACAATCATGTCGAAACGCTGTTTGAAGCCGATGGCGACGGCACGCTGCTGACGCTTCGCATGACGCTGCCGGACGCCGAGACACGCTCGGCCATGCTGGCGACCGGCATGGAGGACGGCATGGAAGCGAGCTACGCGCGGATGGAGGAGATGATGGCGAAGGGCGAACTGACGATCTGAGCAAGCAGCCAGGCAGGATTTCAGGTTCGGCCTCAGCATCCGAACCTGTCTGCCATGGCAGCCTCCCGAACACTGGCCCATCTCACGCCGGCCACATCGCTCCTATCCTGTGATCATCTACCGACCCCGGCATTTGGAGACCATCATGGCCCGCCACGATTTCGATCCCGCAACCGTGACGCCCGATGGCCGCCCGCCAGCCAAGGCGCGGCTCTTCGACGGGGCGCATCCAGGCCCGCATCGCGGCTCGGTCAACGGCGAAACCCTGGGGGCGCAGGTCACCGTGTTGACCTACGGCAATGACGAGCCCGGGGTCGGTCCGCGGCTGCACGTCCACCCCTATGACGAGGTGTTTGTCATTCAGCAGGGCCGGGCACGCTTCTTCGTCGGCGACCAGGTGATCGATGCCGAGGCCGGCGAAACCGTGCTCGGGCCGGCAGGCCTGCCGCACAGGTTCGAGAATCTCGGCCCCGGGCGGCTGCAAACTGTCGACATCCACATGTCGCCAAGATGGATTCAGACCGACCTGGAATAGGGTGTGCTGATATTCACGCCAGGACGAGCTGCAAATGGCGATTTTCTGCGCTTCCGGTGCTCATGTACCTGAACGTACACTCCGCTCCGGTTCTCGATAATCACCATTTTCGCCTCGCCCTGACCTGAATCTCAGCACGCCTTAACGCAGCCCGCTTCAGGTGCAGGTCGCGAGGCGGGCAAGGCTCAGCCCCAAGCAGGGCGCGCAGGAGCTGGCCTCGAGCTCCCCAGATCGGGTCCGTCGACGGCGGCGGGACGGCCGCGATCTGCGCAAGCATGCGGTCGTCATAGCCGTCGGAACCGCGAACCACCGTGTAGTTCTCCTGGCCGGGCGGATAGGCGCCGCAGATCTGGAAGCCGTCGCGCATCGCGATCTGGCAGTGTCCGAAGCCGGGCGGCAGGATCATCACGTCTCCCGCCTCCACCTCGATCGTCTGGCCTTGCGGCCCGCCAAGCATGAGCGTGGCGGAACCCTGTGCGACAGCCAGAGCCTCGAAGGCGTCGGGGTGGAAGTGGTGGTAGTCGAAGACGCGCCAGGTCCAGGTGGCGCCCCAGCCATTGCGCGCCATCAGGGCGCGGACGGCACCATCGTCGTTCGGACCGCCGAGCGCCTTGCGGGCCAGGACTGCCGGGTATTTGGGATTGTTCGGCACCTGACCGCCGGCGCCAACGCGCAGGGGTATGATCTCGGGATCAGCGATTGGCGTGATCGGCATCAGCCGCGCCCGAAACCGCCGGGCGTCGGTGTCGTCACGATGACGGCATCGCCGGCTTCCAGCACGGTCTGGTCGCAGGACTTCAGCGTCTCGACGGTGCCGGTCTTGCGGCGGATCTCGGTCTTGCCGACCTGGCCGTCGCCGCCGCCGTCGATGCCGCGCGGCGGGCTGGCCCGGTGGGACGACAGGATGGCGCAGTCCATTTGCTCCAGAAAGCGGATGGTGCGCCTGGTGCCGTTGCCGCCCGACCATTTGCCATTGCCGCCGGACCCCTCGCGGATGTGGAAATCCTCGAGCAGCACGGGGAAGCGCAGCTCCAGAATTTCAGGGTCGGTGAGGCGCGAATTGGTCATGTGGGTGTGGACGCCCGAGGTGCCGCCGAAGCCGCGACCGTCATTCATGCGGCCTGCCGGCGAACCCGAACAGATCGTCTCGTAATACTGATACTCGTCATTGCCGAAGGTGAGATTGTTCATCGTGCCCTGGGCGTTGGCCAGCGCGCCCATGGCCCCGAACAACGCATTGGTGACGTGCTGCGAGGTCTCGACATTGCCGGCGACGACAGCGGCCGGGTAGGCGGGCTTCAGCATGCAGCCGTCGGGGATGATAATGCGGATTGGCCTGAGGCAGCCGGCATTCATCGGGATCGAGCCCTCGACCATGACGCGGAAGGCATAAAGCACCGCCGCGCGGGCCACCGGCTCCGGCGCGTTGAAGTTGTTCTTCATCACCGGCGAGGTGCCGGTGAAGTCTACCGTCGCCTCGCGCTTGTCGCGGTCGACGGTGATCTTCACCCGGATCGCCTGGCCGGTGTCGGTCGGATATTCGTATTCGGAGCTGTCGGGCAGCCGCTCCAGCACGCGGCGCACGCTTTCGGCCGCATTGTCCTGGACGTGGCCCATATAGGCCTCGACCACGTCGAGCCCGAACTGGGCGACCATCTTTCTCAATTCCGCCACGCCCTTCTCGTTGGCGGCGATCTGCGCCTTCAGATCGGCGATGTTCTGGTCCGGATTGCGGGCCGGGTAGGGGTGGTCGGTCAAGAGCCGGCGCAACGCGTCCTCGCGGAAGCGGCCGCGTTCGACGATGCGGAAATTGTCGAACAGCACGCCTTCCTCATCCACCGTCGTGGCGAGGGGAGTCATGGAGCCAGGCGCGGTGCCGCCGACATCGGCGTGATGGCCGCGCGAGGCGGACCAGAAGAGGATAGTCTTTTCATCGTCGCTGAAGACCGGCGTGACGACGGTGATGTCGGGCAGGTGGGTGCCGCCATTGTAGGGCGCGTTGAGCGCAAACACGTCGCCCGGATGGATGTCGCCCTCGTTCAGCCGGATGATCGTCTCGACGGAGCGGTCCATGGAACCCAGATGCACCGGCATGTGCGGGGCGTTGGCGACCAGCGCGCCGTCGCGGTCGAATACCGCGCAGGAAAAATCGAGCCGCTCCTTGATGTTCACCGAATAGGCGGTGTTTTGCAGCGTCACGCCCATCTGCTCGGCGATCGACATGAACAGGTTGTTGAAGACTTCGAGCATGACCGGATCGGCCGCTGTGCCGAGGGCTGCCTGCCGCGACTTTCTTTCGACCCGGCGCAGCAGCACGTGATCCTTGACCGTGATCTCGGCCTGCCAGCCGGGTTCGACCACGATGGTCTGATGCTGCTCGATGATCAGAGCGGGACCGGATAGGCGCAGACCGGGCGCCAGGTTTTCGCGGCGATAGACCGAGGCGTCGCGCCACGCGCCCTCGGCGAAGAAGCGGCGCGTCTCTCCGGGCGCGGGTTCGCCTTGCGTCAGCCGGTGGTCGGCCTCGTCGCGGCCATGCGAGCGGGCATCGCTGCCTTCGACCGCGACAGCCTCCACGATCATTGCCTTGTCATCGTAGATGAAACCGAATTGCGCCTTGTGGGCCGCTTCGAATGCCTTCTTCGCCTTTGACAGGGAGCCGGAGCGGAAATCGACCGGCAGGCTGGTGTCGGTGCCGCCATAGCGGATGTGCAGCATCGGCCGCCATGCGATGTCGGTGTCGGCTATGCCCTGCGCAGCGAGTTCCGCGGCTATCTCGGCGCTGAGAGCCTCCCGCACCTTGCCGATCGCCGGCAGTGTGTGGTCGGCCAGCGGCTCCATCAGCCCCTGCTGGCGCGAGGCGAAGACGGTGGAAAGCCCGATGCCGTAGGCCGAGAGCAGGCCGGAGAAGGGGTGGATCAGCACCGATTCCATGCCGAGCGCGTCGGCCACCAGACAGGCGTGCTGGCCGCCCGCGCCGCCGAAGCAGTTCAGGAGATAACCGGTCACGTCATGGCCGCGCTGGACGGATATCTTCTTGATGGCGTTGGCCATGTTCTCAACGGCGATGGTGACGAAGCCTTCCGCCACTTCCTCCGCGCCGCGGCCTTCGCCGGTTCCCCGCGCAAGCTCGGCAAACTTTTTTCTCACCACCCCGGCGTCGATCGGCTGGTCCTGGCCGGGGCCGAAGATGGCCGGGAAGAAATCCGGCTGCAATTTGCCGAGCATGACGTTGGCGTCGGTCACGGCCAGCGGTCCGCCGCGCCGGTAGCAGGCGGGGCCGGGATTGGCGCCGGCCGAATCCGGGCCGACCTGAAAGCGCCCGTCCTGATAATGCAGGACCGAACCGCCGCCGGCCGCCACGGTGTGAATGCGCATCATCGGCGCGCGGATGCGCACACCGGCAACCTCGGTGTCGAATGCGCGCTCGTAATCGCCGTCATAATGGGTGACGTCGGTGGACGTGCCGCCCATGTCGAAGCCGATGACGTGGTCGAAGCCGGCGATGCGCGCGGTCTCGGCCATGCCGACGACGCCGCCGGCGGGGCCGGACAGGATCGCGTCCTTGCCCTGAAACAGGTCGGCTGCCGTCAGCCCGCCCGAAGACATCATGAACATCAATCTTGGGCTCACGGCCGTGCGCTCCCCCGGTTCACGTCCGGGGTCGCTGGCCTCCGCATGGGCGGCCTGACCGGCCGACGCCCGGTCGGGCTTGCGGCCTTCGGCCGAGGTCTCCGCCGCGCCCAATTCGCCCGCTACGCGTTCAACATATCGGCTAAGGATCGGCGAAAGGTATGCATCGACGACGGTGGTGTCGCCGCGGCCGACCAGCTTGACCAGCGGCGAGACCTTGTGGCTCACCGAGATCTGGCCGAACCCGGCCGCCTGGCAGGCTTCTTCCGCGGCAAGCTCGTGGGCGGGATGGCTCCATGCATGCATGAAAACGACGGCGACGGCGTCGATGCCATCCCTGCGCGCCGCCTCCAGGTGCGAAGACAGGGAGGCGGGGTCCAGTTCGCGCTCGACCGTGCCGTCGGCGCGCACGCGCTCGTCCACCTCGACGACCCGCTCGTAGAGCAGTTCGGGGAGGATGATCTCCTTGGCGAAGATGTCGGGGCGGGCCTGGTAGGCGATCTTCAGCGCGTCACGGAAGCCTTTTGTGATCAAGAGCAGAACGCGGTCGCCCTTGCGCTCCAGCAGCGCGTTGGTGGCGACTGTCGTGCCCATCTTGACCTCGCCGACGGCGCCGGGCGGGACGGGATCGCCCGAAGCGATTCCCAGATGGTCGCGGATGCCCTGGATAGCCGCGTCCCTGTAGGCCTCGGGGTTTTCGGAAAGCAGCTTGCGGGCATGCAGAGCGCCATCGGGGTCGCGGCCGATGACATCGGTGAACGTGCCGCCGCGGTCAATCCAGAAATCCCACTTCGCGGTCGTCATTCGCACTCTCTCATTCGGTTCGCCGCACTGTTAGGGATGAAGCGGCCCGGCGGCAACATCACGGCGCGGCTGGCCCGGCGACTCTCCGGTTTTGTCATAAGCCGAAACCGTTTGTTACGAAACCGGCCCGTGGGCCGCCGCGTTTCGAACCGACACTTCGTCAATTCGCAGAAGGAGAGAAACGATGAAGAAGGTTCTTATCGCATCAGCGTCTTCGCTGGCGTTTCTGGCGCTCGCCGCCTGCAGCGACACCGACGATACGCAAACCCGGAGCATCGATGAACCGTCGATGGAAGAGCAGCAGTTGCAGCAGGACGATCCGATGGCTGCGCCGCCCGCAGAGGTGGACGAAACCCCGAGCCAGTAACGCAGTCCTCCGGAGGAGCAGGCTCTCCCAGACGCTTCCTCCGGTCATGCTGGGGTGATTGTCCTCCGCGCCGGCGCGTAACCCCTCGCGCGCCGGCGCGTTAGGTTCTATTTAGGCCCCATGTCTATCTGGACGAATCTCGCCGCGCTCGCCTCGCGCGTTACCGTACCGTCGCTGACGGCAATCGTCGAAACGCTGCGAAGCGTTTTCGTTGCCGATCCCGAATTGCGCCGACAGGTCGCCTTTTCCGTGGCGATTATCGCGCTTGCGGCGAAAATGGCCAAGGCCGACGGCGTTGTCACGCAGGCCGAGGTGGGGGCGTTTCGTGAAATCTTCCATGTGCCCCCGGAAGAAGAGCGAAACGTCTTGCGGCTCTACAATCTCGCCCAGCAGGACGTGGCCGGCTTCGAAGCCTACGCGGACCAGATGGCGCGCCTGTGCGGCTCGGGCGAGCGCAACTGCATGATGCTCGAAGACATTGTGGACGGGCTTTTTCATATCGCAAAGGCGGACGGGCTGATCCACGAAAGGGAACTCGGCTTCCTCAGGCGGGTGGCCGAAATCTTCGAGATCGACGAGGTGTATTTCGATCAAATCATGGCCCGCCATGCGATCGGCGGCGAAGGCGATCCCTTCCTCGTGCTTGGCGTGCCGCGGGATTCGACACGCGAGGTGGTGACCAGCCGTTACCGGCGGCTTGTCGCCGACAATCATCCCGACCGGCTGATGGGGAGGGGATTCCCTGCCGAATTCATCCGCATCGCCAATGACCGCATGGCCACGATCAACGCCGCCTATGCGGCAATCCAGGCGGACTGGCAGTTTCCATGAGCGGCTTCGCTCCCGATCATGCGGGCGCCGAGCTACGCGTATCGCCGAACCATGGCGAACGGCGCGGCGGGGCTCATGTGGATGCGATCATCCTGCACTATACCGGCATGGAAAGCGGTGAGGACGCCGCTGCATGGCTGTCCAATCCGCAAAGCCGTGTTTCCTCGCACTATCTTGTCCATGAGGATGGTCGCGTGGTCCAGATGGTGCCGGAGAGCTTGCGCGCCTGGCACGCAGGGCAAAGCATATGGGCCGGCGTGACCGACATGAACTCGCGCTCGGTCGGAATCGAGATCGTCAATCCGGGCCACGAATTGGGGTACCCCGATTTCCTGCCGGCGCAGGTCGAAGCGGTGATTGAACTGTGCCGCGGCATTGTAGCGCGGCACGCAATCCGGCCCGAACGTGTTCTCGCCCATTCCGATATCGCACCTGGACGCAAGATCGATCCCGGCGAGAAGTTCCCTTGGGCAGCGCTTGCCAATGCGGGCATCGGGCACTGGGTTTCGCCGGAACCGGCCGGAGCCGATGCCGGGCTTTGCGAAAATGATTCAGGCGATGCCGTCAAGTCACTGCAATTCGGGCTTTTATCCTATGGGTACGGGATAGAAGTCGCCGGCCGATATGACGATCGTACGCGGATCGTCGTGGAGGCGTTCCAGCGCCATTTCAGGCCGGGGCGCGTCGATGGCGCTGCGGACCGCTCGACAATCGACACTCTCCAGAACCTGCTCGCGGCATTGCCAGGCTGACTGTTCCGATCCGTTTCATTGCAGCGGAAGCCGCGCCGTTTCGAGCGCCCGCGTAATATTTCGTCACGAAAATTGACTGGAAGTGCCCTTTTTGGCGCCAATTCGCCCGACAAGGAGCGCACTTCCGTTTCCGGACACCGCCGCGGCGGACATCCGGTTCCGTTCAATCGCCTCGCTCCCAGAGGCCAATCCAGCGAAAACAAAGACAATCATGAACAAACTGACATTTGCGACGGCGGTGCTTGCCGCCGGCCTGACGAGCTTTGCCGCAAACGCATCGGAAGGGGCGGCAGGACAGAACGCCGTCGCCGGCACAGAGAAGGCGGAAGGGGTTCGGTGCTACCTGCTCGGCTGTTATGACGAGAAGGGCAATCCGGTGGATCGCGAAACCACGGGCGCGACTGCGTCGAAGGCGGAGAAGGCTGCCAAGCCAGGCAAGGCGGCGGCGAACCAGCGCTATGGGACAATCATCATGAAGCACGCCACAGCCAACGGCGTGCCGGTCAATCTGGCGCGGGCGATAGTCCGCATAGAGAGCAATTTCCGCGCGAATGCGCGTGGGCGTGCGGGTGAAGTCGGGCTGATGCAGATCAAACCCGCCACCGCTCGGGCGATGGGTTACGGCGGATCGATCAAGGGCCTCTACGATCCCGAGACCAACATCAAATACGGGATGAAGTATCTCGGCCTGGCGCAGAAGCTCGGCGGCGGATCGGTCTGCGGTACGGTGTTGAAATACAATGCCGGCCACGGCGCCAAGCGCATGAACCGCATTTCCTCCGCCTATTGCAGCAAGGTGAAGAGACAACTCGGAACCAGCTAGGAAGACTCCAGCCGCGCGGCCGGCATTGTGTTCTTGCGTACGCCCTTCAAACGGGCGCCGTCCGGCCGCGCACGCCCCTTGAAGTCAGCATTCGGGAAATTCCAGCCGGGCCACCCGAATGCGTGCGACTGTTACATTTCGATACAATTTGATACAAATTGTGTTCAATCCAGCCCTTCTTGTGCCTGGATTGGCGGTGTAGTTCGCCGCGTCTCCCAAGACGCGAGTGCCTCCTTAGCAATTCGTTGACCCGTACGCGGCAGGCTGAAGAAAAGCTCTGCCGGTTCCGAAAGTGATTTCGAACGACCATGTTCATGACCTACCTCCGGCCGGCGATTTTCGTCGCGTCCATGATGCTGTTTATTGTCGCGTCGAGTCAGATGGGCCAGCAGGCCCTGCTCAGCGCGCATGCCGCCACCGCCGATAACAAAGTCGAATGCCGGCTGCTCGGCTGCTTCGACGGTGAGGGCAACCGTCTTGATCCGATCTCCACGGGCTCGATCGATGCGAGGGCGCGAGACGCCATTGCCGAAGAAAACCTGAAACGCAATCCGCGTGCGGTGAACATTGGCGAGATCATCGGCCGTCACGCCCGCGCCAACGGTGTGCCGCTCGAACTGGCGCATGCAATCGTCTGGGCCGAGAGCACCTATCGCACCAATGTGCGCGGCGCGGCCGGCGAGGTGGGCCTGATGCAGATCATGCCCGCAACCGCGGACCTGATGGGTTATCGCGGTTCGATCAAGGATCTGTTTCATCCGGAAACCAACATCAAATACGGGATGAAATATCTCGGCGGCGCGCGCAAGCGCGGCGACGGGACGATCTGCGGCACGATCCTGAAATATAATGCCGGCCATGGCGCCAAGCGGATGAACCCGATCTCGGCTGCCTACTGCCGGAAGGTCGAGAAGCGCCTCGGCGTCAGCTGAGATCGTTCGTTTGCGTGCTCCCGCCATTGCGTTTGGGCGCATAAATCCCTTTATACGGATTGCCAGTCGGCCGGGCGGCCGCTCCGTCATTCGCAAGGATGGCGGGGAGGAAAGTCCGGGCTCCACGGAAAGACGGTGCCGGACAAGATCCGGCGAGGGCAACCTCAGGGAAAGTGCCACAGAAAGGAAACCGCCCCGCCTGCAAATCGGTCCAACGGCGTCAGCGGACCGCGGCCAACGACCGATTTGCCGGCGGGGTAAGGGTGAAAGGGTGGGGTAAGAGCCCACCGCGCGGACGGCAACGTTCGCGGCATGGCAAACCCCACCGGGAGCAAGACCGAATAGGGGCGGCGCGAAGGGCGACCTTCAGGCATTTCCGGCCGAGCCGTCCGGGTTGGTTGCAGGAGGCGGGTGGCAACATCCGTCCCAGATGAATGGCCGCCACGTTCCGTTTGCCGCAAGGCGGGCGGGGCCATACAGAACCCGGCTTACAGGCCGGCTGGCACTTTTTCCGCTTGCATCAGATCACGGCGTCGAGCGATTGCTCGATCGCCTGCCACAGAGGCTCGGGCGGTTCGCAGCCGACGGAAAGCCGTACGAAGCCCGGAGCAACATCGTCGCCCCAGCGGGCACGGCGTTCCGCGGATGTGTGAAGCCCGCCGAAGGACGTGGCCGGCTGAATGAGCTGGCAGCCGTTGATGAAAGTCTCGGCGGCTTCAGCGTCCTTCAATGTCAGCCCGATCAGGAAGCCGAAACGGTCCATCTGCATGCGCGCCAGATTGTGCGAGGGATCATCGGTAAGGCCGGGATAGCGAAGGGCGCTGACGGCGCTGTGCTGGCGCAGGCGCGGCGCCAGCATTTCTGCGTTGTCGCACATGCGCGAAAACCGCAATTCCAGCGTCTCGAGACCGCGATGGACCTGCCAGGCCTCGAAAGGGCCGGGGATGGAGCCGGACAGCTTGCGCCATTCCGCGATCGCCGCGTGCGTGGCCTCATCACGCGTCGTGACATGTCCGAACAGCACATCCGAATGGCCGTTGGGAGCCTTGGTGTCGGCCGCGACGACAATATCCGCGCCCAGGTCGAGCGGGCGCTGACCGTATGGCGTCATGGTGGTGTTGTCTGCCACCACGATCGCGCCGGCAGCCTTGGCGGCTTGCGAAACGGCGGCGATATCGCAGATGTCGAGGCCGGGATTGGACGGCGTTTCCACGAAGACGATGCGGTAGCCGTCAAATCCGCCATCTAGAAAAGAAGCTGTCGGCCGCAGGTCGAAACCGATGCCGAGATTGTGCAGGAACCGGTCGGCAAGGACACGCGGCGTGTAATAGCCGTCGGAGGGAAGGAGAACACGGTCGCCGCTTTTCAGAAAGGCGAGCAGGGCAGCGGTGATTGCCGCCATTCCCGATGGAAACGCCACGCAGCGCGCGTCTTCCAGATGGCCGAGCAGGTGTTCCGCGGCTTCCCAGGTTGCGTTGTCGAAGCGCCCATACTGACGGTATCCAGCCGGATCGCCCGGCAGGTGGTAGACCGAGGTCATGTCGAGAGGCAGCGAGACCGGGTCGCCCTTTGCAAGGCCCGCCCGCCTCAAATGCAGCAGTTGCGCGGCGCGGTGCGCGATATCGTCGGACAATGGGCTCTCCCGGATCTGGCATTATCTGGGCTGACGCTAGCCAGCGCCGCGACGCGCCACAAGTGCCTGAGGCGATGGCTCATACGGCCAGCGGGGCAGGTCCCGCTAACGGTTTGTTAGGGTTAACGGGACATAAACAGCGTCTCGGTTCTCAAGGCCCGTTGCGGGCCGGTTTGTGGGGCTGTGTCCCGTTGACGCCCATATCAGCCCATGGTATCCCTAAAACTCAGTCAGAGCGACGATCCAATATCCGGTGGATTCGGTTTCCATCCGGCGGCGAAAGCCGCTGTCGGAGCGGCCGATACATGTCCCGATGGGGCCGGATGGTTCGCCGCGGGGACGCGGGCGAGGACATGACGAGGGGAACGGCGAACCACTGCGCCAAGATCAGCCATGGACCGGTTTCTGTCGAGTGCAACGAACAGGATCGACGCGAAGGGCCGCGTCTCGGTTCCGGCCGGCTTCCGCTCGATCGTTCAGGCGCGCGGCTACGCGGAACTCTACGTTCTCCGCTCTCTCGATACGGCTTCCATGGATGTCGGCGGGCCGGACCTGCTGGATGCGTTCGAAAAGCGCATCGCGGAGGAGGATCCGTTCCTGCAGACGGCGGACGACATGTCGTTCCTCTATTACGGGGATGGGGCGTTTCTGAAGCTCGACCAGGATGGCCGCATCACGATGACGGATTTCATCCGCGAGCACACGGGCATCACCAACGAGGTGTCGTTCGTCGGACGCGGCCACTTCTTCCAGATTTGGGAGCCGAAACAACGGGCCGAATATTCCGCGCAGGTGCGCGAGCGGCTCAAGAAGCTCAAGCAGCGGCAATCGGGGGCGGTGCAGGCGGGGGAAACGGAATGATGGCGGGCCCCGGCGCGGATTTCCACGCCGGTGGCGGACTGGCCCGCCACATTCCGGTCCTTCTCGACGAAGTCCTGTCCGCGTTGATTCCCGAACCCGGCGTAACGATTGTTGACGGCACCTTCGGTGCGGGCGGTTACACACGCGCGCTTCTGGCGGCCGGCGCCAGGGTCGTGGCGATCGACCGCGACCCGGAAGCCGTCGCGGCAGGAGCAACGCTTGCCGCCGACGCAGGCGGTACTCTGCGCATCGTCCAGGGTGCGTTTTCGGAACTGGACGATATTGCCTGCGACAAAGTGGATGGCGTCGTGCTCGATATCGGCGTGTCCTCCATGCAGCTCGACGAGGCGGGGCGGGGCTTTTCGTTCCGCGCCGACGGGCCGCTCGACATGCGCATGAGCGGCAAGGGGCTGAGCGCGGCCGATGTGGTCAACACGTTCAAGGTTGCGGACCTGGCGCGGATCATCGGCATCTACGGCGAGGAGCGGCATGCCGGCCGCATCGCAAGGATGATCGAGCGCCGGCGGGATGAGCGGCCGTTCACGCGGACCGCGCAACTCGCCGATGCCATCGAGGCGACGATAGGCCGTAATCCGAAGGACCGGATCGACCCCGCGACACGAACCTTCCAGGCGCTGCGCATTTTCGTGAATGACGAGCTTGGTCAGCTTGTGATGGGGCTGCAGGCGGCGGAGCGTGCGCTGAAGCCCGGCGGCCGGCTCGCCGTGGTGACATTTCATTCGCTGGAAGACCGGATCGTGAAGCGCTTTCTGGCGGAGCGGGCGGGCAAGGCGTCCGGGTCGCGGCACCAGCCGGCGGTTACGGCGGCGGCGGCGCGTTTCGAGAGCATCGCCAAGGTTGTCGAAGCCTCCGAAGCAGAGATTGCGATAAATCCGCGCGCGCGTTCGGCCAAGCTGCGCTCGGCCGTGCGCACCGATGCCGCGGCCACCCGCGACGATGCCGAACTCGAGGCGGTTCGCATCGCGGGCTTGCCAATAGCCGATCAAGCGGGAAGGGGCTGAGCGATGTTTCGGACAACGGACGTCATCCTGATCGGCGTGATGGTCGCCGCGGCCGGACTGACCTTCAAGGTCAAGTACGACGCCGAACTCAAGCTGGAGGAAATCCGCCGCCTTCAAGCGGAAATCCAGACAGAGGCGGATACAATTGACGTGCTAAGGGCCGATCTCAGCGTTCTGACACAGGCGGGCAGGCTTCAGAAGCTGGTCGATGCCTACAACGGCGAACTGCAACTCGAACCCGTCGAACCGGACCAGGTGAGTTCGATGAACCGGATTGCCGAAACGCTGCGAGCAGTCGGTGAAATCGCCGCCGCGCGGACGCAAGAAGCCGAAGCTGTCACGGATGGCGTCCAGACAGGGGCGGTATCGGAGTGATCAATCACTATTTCAAATGGCTGAAAGGCCGCTCCGCACCAGCTGCCTCCGACGGAACGATCGTGGTCGACGGCGCGCGAACGGGCAGCGGGCGGGCGCGCAACCGGCTCGTCATGACGATGGCGGTGTTCCTTGCCATGTATGGCGTCATCGCCGGGCGGCTTGTCTATCTGGGATTTCAGGACATTGCCGAGAATGGCGGCCCGGCCTACCGCAACACGGCGTCACGGCCCGACATCATCGACCGCAACGGCGAACTGCTCGCCACCGACATCAAGACATTCTCGCTGTTTGCGGAGCCCCGGCGCATCGTCGACGCCGACGAGGCGATCGAGAAGCTGCTCACTGTCCTGCCTGATCTCGATTACGAGCAGACCTATCACCGGCTGCGCACCGATGCGGGTTTCGTCTGGCTGAGGCGTCAATTGTCGCCGCGCCAACAGACCGCCATCATGGGGCTCGGGGTGCCCGGCATCGGATTCCGTTCCGAGAACCGCCGCTTTTATCCCGGCGGGGCGACCGCCTCACACGTGCTGGGGCTTGTCGATATCGACAACAAGGGCATTGCCGGCATCGAAAAATACATCGATTCCCAGGGTCTGGCGGATTTGCGCGCGATCGGGCTGGCGGAGCGGGAAGCGCTGAAACCCTTCCAGCTGTCGATCGATATCCGCGTCCAGCACATTCTCCGCGACGAACTCGTGCGGGCAACGAACCGCTTCCGCACCATCGCGTCCGGAGGCGTGGTGCTCGATGCGCGCACCGGCGAGGTTGTCGCCATGGTGTCGCTGCCCGACTACGACCCCAACAATCCGGTCGATGCGCACAAGATTGACAGGCTCAACCGCATGTCCGGCGGCGTGTTCGAGATGGGTTCCACCTTCAAGGGCTTCACCATGGCGATGGCTCTCGATTCCGGTGAAGTGTCGCTGAACGACAGTTTCGACGCGCGCCGGCCGCTGACGGTCGGCAAGCACACGATACGCGATTTCCACGGCAAAGGCCGGGTGCTCAGCGTGCCGGAAATCTTCATCTTCTCGTCGAACATCGGTACGGCGCGCATGGCCGAGACGGTGCCGATCGAGCAGCACAAGGCGTTCTTCCGGCGCATAGGGCTTCTCGACCGCATGTCGACTGAGCTCCCCGAGGTCGCGACACCGACCGGGCCGGCGGAATGGAAGCGCATCAACCGCATCACCATTTCGTTCGGCCATGGCGTGGCCACCACGCCGCTTCAGACCGCAGTGTCGACTGCGGCTCTGGTCAATGGCGGGGTTCTTTTCGACCCGACCTTCCTGCCGCGAAGCCAATCGGATGCGGTCGACCATGCGACCGCGGTGCTCGATCCCAAGACGAGCGCCGCGATGCGCTATCTCTTCCGGCTGAATGTCGAGAAGGGGTCCGGCCGCAGGGCCGAGGTTCCGGGCTATTTTGTCGGTGGCAAGACCGGCACGGCGGAAAAAGTGGTCAATGGCCGCTACTCGACCGACAAGCGGTTCAACGCCTTCCTGTCGGTCTTTCCGGCGGATGATCCCCAATATGTGGTACTTGTCATCCTCGACGAACCGAAGCCGGAACAGCCGGGGATGGGTGCGACTTCGGGCTTGAATGCCGCGCCGACGGTCTCCAATATCGTACGCCGTTCCGCCCCGCTTCTTGGCGTGATGCCGGAATTTGGCCATGAAAGTGCAGCCCTGCTTGTATCCACTCAGTGATTCCTCCACCGCGCGAGGGGACGATTGGCGCCTGCGGACGGTACTGACACGATGAAGCTCAGCGAATTTTCGGAGATATTGCCGGTAAGCGGCGAGGACCGTCCGGGGGGGATTGCGATTGCCGGGATCGCTTCGGATTCGCGCCAGGTTGTGCCTGGCGATCTTTTTGCCGCTCTGGCCGGCAGCAAGGCGGACGGCGCGGCTTATGTTCGCGACGCCGTGACGAAAGGCGCGGTTGCCGTCATCGCAGGTCGCGGAGCGATTGCCGAGACGCTTGGCGTTCCGGTGATCGAAGTAGACGATCCGAGGCGGGCGCTGGCGCTATGCGCGGCGCAGTTTTTCGGCGGACAACCGGCAACGATGGCCGCCGTCACCGGCACGAGCGGCAAGACCTCCGTCGTGTCCTTCCTGCGCCAGATATGGGAACGGGGCGGGCACACCGCCGCAAGCATCGGCACGACCGGCGTCGTCGCACCTGGTCGTACCGAATACGGTTCGCTGACCACCCCTGATCCCGTAGCGCTCCACAAGCTGTTGAAAGAGCTGACGGATTCCGGTGTCACGCACGCCTCGATGGAAGCGTCGAGCCACGGGCTGGACCAGCGCCGTCTCGACGGGGTGAGGCTTGCGGCCGGCGGGTTCACCAATCTCGGCCGCGACCATCTCGACTATCATCCGACCGTGGAAGACTATCACCGCGCCAAGATGAGGCTGTTCGACACCCTGCTGCCCAAATCCGCGCCGGCTGTGATCTTCGCCGATGACGCCTGGTCGGACGCGACGACGAAGGCGGCCAGCGCAGCCGGCAGGGTCGTGCTGACCGTCGGGCGCAAGGGCCAGCTGCTGACCCTGAAGCGTGTCGAGCACGAGCGTTCGCGCCAGCGCGCCGAGATCGAGGCCGACGGGCGCATCTACGAAATCGTGCTTCCGCTGGCCGGCGAGTTCCAGATTTCGAACGCGCTGGTTGCCGCCGGACTGGCGGTCGCCACCGGCATGCCGATCGATGCATCGCTCGGCGCGCTCGAACACCTCACAGGCGCGTCGGGGCGGCTCGAACTGGTCGGAACCAAAGATAATGGCGCCCCGGTCTATGTGGACTATGCCCACAAGCCCGAAGCGCTGGAAAACGTGCTGTCGGCCGTGCGGCCGTTCACGACGGGCCGTGTCGTGGTGGTGTTTGGATGCGGCGGGGACCGGGATCGCGGCAAGCGCCCGATCATGGGCGAAATCGCCGCGCGGCTGGCCGACATCGTGATCGTGACCGACGACAATCCGCGTTCCGAGAAACCGGCCGACATACGCGCCGCAATCATGGACGCCGCTCCCGGAGCGCGCGAAATCGGCGATCGGCGGCAGGCCATCGCGGAGGCGGTCGATATGCTTCGGTCGGGCGACACGCTGATCGTTGCCGGCAAGGGCCATGAAGAGGGCCAGACGATCGGCGACAAGACGTTGCATTTCTCCGATCACGAGGAAGCGCGGCGGGCGCTGGAAGGCTTGGCTGCGTGAGTGCGCTCTGGGCAACCGACGATCTGCTTGCCGCCACTCACGGGCGGCCGCTCGGCCATCTGCCTGAACAGATTTCCGGCATATCGATCGACAGCCGGTCACTGACGCCCGGTGACGCATTTTTCGCCATCAAGGGCGACCGCGTGGACGGTCACGATTTCGCTTCGGCGGCGATGGCCGCCGGAGCCGGGCTGCTTGTCGTGGCGGAGGCGAAGCTGCCGGCGCTCGGCCGGATCGCCGTGCCGATGATCGTGGTGTCCGACGTACTGGAAGCGCTTGCCGCCGTCGGCATCGCGGCGCGGGCGCGCTCGAAAGCCAAGATCATCGCCGTCACCGGGTCGGCGGGCAAGACGACGACGAAGGAAGCACTGCGGCTGGCGCTATCGCCCTCGGGCAAAGTCCATGCCTCCGACCGCTCGTTCAACAATCACTGGGGCGTGCCGCTGTCGCTGGCGCGGCTGCCGGATGATGCCGACTACGCGGTCTTCGAGATCGGAATGAACCATGCCGGAGAAATCCGGCCGCTGGTGAAGCTGGTGCGGCCGCACATCGCCATCGTGACCCTGATCGCGGGCGCCCATCTTGGCCATTTCAGGAACGTCAACGAAATCGCGGGGGCCAAGGCGGAGATATTCGAAGGCCTGGAGCCGGATGGCCACGCGCTGATCAACCGCGACGACGAACGCTGGAAGCTGCTGGAGAAGAAGGCGAAGGCGGCGGGCCTCGAACATGTCTGGGGTTTCGGCGAGCATTCGCGCGCGCAGTTCAAACTGGTCGATTTCACGCCGACCGCGACCGGGTCGACCTTCACCGCGCGGATGGCGGGCAAGGACCTTGCCGTGACGCTCGGCGCGCCTGGCCGCCACATGGCGCAGAACGCAATCGCCGTGCTGGGCGCCGCGCACCTGGCGGGCGCCGACACGGTGAAGGCGGCAACGGCGCTGGCCAATCTCGCCGCCGAGGCAGGACGCGGGCGCATTCATCGGCTGAAGCATCCGAAGGGCAAGTTCACGCTCATCGACGAAAGCTACAACGCCAATCCGGCGTCGATGCGGGCCGCAATCGCGCTGCTGGCGGCGATGCCAACCGGCGGGAACGGGCGGCGCATCGCTGTTCTCGGCGACATGCTGGAACTGGGCGAACATGCTTCGAAGCAGCACGAAGACCTGGCCGGACCACTGATCGTGGCGGGGATCGACAAGGTTTTTCTGGGCGGACCCGAAATGGCGGCGCTGGAAGGCAAGCTCCGCGAAACGGTGAAAGTGGAATATCTGCCGACTGTCAGTGAACTGGAGCCCGCCGTTCTGTCCGCAGTGCGGCCGGGTGATGTCTTGATGATAAAATCGTCGAACGGTATTGGCTTCGCCCGCATCGTTCAGGCTTTGCTCAAGAAATACCCGGCGGCGGCGGGGCATGAGAAAGCCGTGGCGGTCGAGGAGCGGGGAGACGGCACAAATGCTCGTAATACTGGTTGAATTCGCCGACCAGGTGTCGGTGTTCAACGTCTTCCGCTACATCACCTTCCGAACCGGCGGCGCGCTGATTACCTCGGCGGTCATCGTCTTTCTGTTCGGGCCGATGATCATCTCCGCCTTGCGCATACGCCAGGGCAAGGGCCAGCCGATCCGCGCCGACGGTCCGCAGACCCACTTCAAGAAAGCGGGCACGCCAACCATGGGCGGGCTGATGATGCTTTCGGGCATCCTCGGGTCGGCGTTCTTGTGGTGCAATCTGTCCAGCGTCTATGTCTGGACGGTGCTTCTGGTGACGGTCAGCTTCGGCGTGATCGGTTTCTACGACGATTATCTCAAGGTCACGAAACAGACCCATCTCGGGGTTTCCGGCAAGTTCCGGCTGGGAGCGGAATTCCTGATCGCGGCGATCGCCGCCTGGGTCATCATGCGCGCCGGCCAGCCGCCGTTCTCGTCGTCGCTCACCTTTCCCTTCTTCAAGGATTGGCTGCTCAATCTCGGCTGGTTCTTCATTCCCGTTGGCGCCTTCGTGATCGCCGGCGCCGGCAACGCCGTGAACCTCACCGACGGCCTGGACGGGTTGGCGATCGTGCCGATCATGGTGGCCGCGGCGGCATTTGGCGTCATCGCATACTTGTCGGGAAACGCCGTTTTTGCCGACTATCTTCAAATACACTTCGTGCCGGGCACCGGCGAGTTGGCCGTCATACTGGGGGCGGTGATCGGCGCTGGGCTTGGATTCCTCTGGTTCAACGCACCGCCGGCCGCCATCTTCATGGGCGACACCGGCTCGCTCGCATTGGGCGGGCTGACCGGGACGATCGCCGTTGCGACCAAGCATGAAATCGTGCTCGCCATTATAGGCGGCCTGTTCGTGATGGAGGCGGCGTCGGTCATCATTCAGGTGTTCGTGTTCAAGATGACGGGGCGGCGGGTGTTCCTGATGGCGCCCATCCATCACCATTTCGAGCGGCTCGGCTGGACCGAAAGCCAGATCGTCATCCGCTTCTGGATCATCGCCGTGATCCTGGCGCTGATCGGCCTCTCAACCCTGAAGCTGCGCTAACACACATGATCGCGGCGCGCAGTCTTGCCGGAAAGCAGGTCGCCCTGTTCGGGCTCGGCGGGTCCGGGCTCGCAACGGCTCGGGCTCTGGTCGCCGGGGATGCGGCGGTGCTTGCATGGGACGACAATCCTGAAAGCGTGGAGAACGCACGCAGCGAAGGCATTCCGGTCGCGGACCTGAGGACAATCTCCTGGGCCGACATGGCCGCGCTGGTGCTCGCACCGGGCGTTCCGCTGACCCATCCCAAGCCGCACTGGACTGTCGATCTGGCCCGCGCAGCGGGTGTCGAGATCATCGGCGACGTCGAGCTGTTCGCGCGCGCGCGGCGGTCGACGTGTCCCGACGCGCCGCTCATCGCGATCACTGGAACAAACGGCAAGTCCACCACGACCGCGCTGGTTGCGCATATCATCGCGGCCAGCGGACGCGACAGCCAGATGGGCGGCAACATAGGCCGGGCGGTGCTGACGCTGGACCCGCCCGTGCGCGACAGGTTCTACACCGTCGAGTGCTCGTCCTATCAGATCGACTTGGCGCCATCGCTGGACGCCACCGCGGGGATTCTGCTCAACATCGCGCCCGACCATCTCGACCGGCACGGAACCATGCGGCACTACGCCGAGGTGAAGGCGCGGCTGGTGGAACAGTGCGAGAATGCGATCATCGGCGTGGATGACAAGCACTGTGTCGAAATTGCCGACCGGCTGGAGCGAGCTGGCAGGAAAGTCATCCGCATTTCCAAGCAAACCGCGTTGAATGACGGGCTGTTCGCTGATGGGCCCGAGCTCTATCGCGCCAGCGGCGGCAAACGCGAACACATCGCTTCGCTGGAGGGCATCGGCACCTTGCGCGGGCACCATAACGCGCAGAACGCGCTGGGCGCGATCGCGTCGTGTCTGGCCGTCGGGCTGAGCCTGGAGGAGATCCGCGCCGGGCTGGCAAGCTTTCCGGGCCTCGTGCACCGCATGGAGCCGGTCGCCCGACGCGGAAAGGTGCTGTTCGTCAACGATTCCAAGGCGACCAATTCCGATGCCGCCGCCCCGGCGCTTTCCAGCTTCGGCAACGTCTACTGGATCGCCGGGGGCCTCGCCAAGGAAGGCGGGATCGAGGCGCTGCGCCAATATTTTCCGCGCGTCGCGCGGGCCTATCTGATCGGCGAGGCCGCGCCCGCTTTCGCCGCGACTTTGGGCGAGGCGGCCCCTTTCGAGATTTCCGGTACGCTGCAAGCTGCGGTAGACCATGCAGCAGCTGATTCGTCGGCAGACGAGAGCCCCGAAAGCGTTGTGCTGCTTTCGCCGGCCTGTGCGAGTTTCGACCAGTTCAGGAATTTCGAGGTGCGCGGAGACGCTTTTCGCGCCGCCGTGCTGGCGCTGGAAGGCGTTGAACCGATCGGAGGGAATGTCTGATGGTGAGCCGTGTTGATAGCGGGCCGGTGGCGAACTGGTGGTGGACCGTCGACCGCTGGCTGCTTGCCGCATTCCTGGCGCTCATGGTGCTGGGCATCGTGTTGTCATTCGCGGCGAGCCCGCCGGTTGCGGAACGGATCGGGCTGGACACTTATCACTTCGTCACGCGTCAGATCATCTTCATGGTGCCCGCGCTGGCGATCATGATCGGCGTGTCTTTCTTCAGTCCGCGCTATATCAGACGCCTCGCGCTGCTGATGCTGGTCGGCTCGCTGATTCTCATGCTGGCGGCGCTGTATCTGGGGATCGAGGTGAAAGGATCACGGCGCTGGATCTACATCGCCGGCGTATCCGTTCAGCCGTCCGAATACCTCAAACCCGCCTTCGTCATTATCTGCGCCTGGCTGTTTTCGGAGAACACCCGCCATCCCGAGGTTCCGGGCAATCTGTTCGCGATGATCCTTCTCGGTCTCGTGCTGGCGCTGCTGGTATCGCAGCCCGACCTCGGCCAGTCGCTGCTCGTGCTGGCGACCTGGGGCGTGATGTTTTTCATGGCCGGGCTGTCGTGGATATGGATCGCCATGCTCGGGGCGGTCGCGGCGGGCGGCGCCGTGCTTGCCTATGGCGCGTTTCCCCACGTTGCCGAGCGCATCGACCGGTTCCTGACCGGCGAGGGCGATACGTTTCAGGTCGATATCGGCCGCGAGGCCATGATGCGCGGCGGATGGCTCGGACAGGGACCGGGCGAAGGCACGGTCAAGCGTATCCTGCCAGACAGCCACACCGACTTCATCTTCTCGGTGGCGGCCGAGGAGTTCGGGCTTTTGCTGTGCATCGCGATCGCCGCGTTGTTCGCCTTCGTGGTGCTGCGCGGGCTCATGATCTCCATGCGTGAAAGCGAGGATTTCCCGCGGTTCGCGATCGCCGGACTGGTCACGGTGTTCGGCTTCCAGTCGATCATCAATATGGGCGTGAACGTCCAGATATTGCCGGCCAAGGGCATGACGCTGCCTTTCATATCCTATGGCGGGTCGTCGCTGATCGCGATGGCGATATCCATGGGCATGGTGCTGGCGCTGACCCGCCGCCGCCCCGAAACGCGCATGCAGCGCGGAACGAGACAGGCCTGGCAGGGCGCTGCCGCCCGCTGACATGGACAAAGGCACGATATTCCTGGCAGCCGGCGGTACCGGCGGCCACCTGTTCCCGGCCGAAGCGCTGGCGCATGAGCTTGCCGCGCGCGGCTGGCGGGTCGAACTCGTGACCGATCACCGTGCGGAACGATATGCGGGAAGGTTTCCGGCCGCGGCGGTTCATACGGTCGCCTCAGCCACCTTTGGATCGCGGAATCCGATCGCGCTGGTGAAGGCGCTGTGGACGATCTGGACCGGGGTGCGGCAATCCTCGGCGCTGATCGAGAAGGTGAAGCCCAAGGCGATTGTCGGCTTCGGCGGCTATCCGACGCTGCCGCCGCTTTACGCAGCGTCCAGACGCGGCGTGCCGGCCATTCTGCATGAGCAGAATGCTGTCATGGGACGCGCCAACAAGGCGCTCGCCGGACGTGTGACCGCCATTGCCGGCGGGTTTCTGAAAGCAGAGGGCCCGTATCGGGACAAGATCGTCACGACCGGCAATCCGGTTCGCCAGGCGGTCATTGCGGCTCGCAATGTGCCGTTCAAAGCCCCTACCAAGGGGAAGCCGTTCAACCTTCTGGTTTTCGGAGGCAGTCAGGGGGCACAGTTCTTCTCGCAGGTGCTGCCGCACGCAGTCGGGCTTCTTCCGCCCGAGGAGAGGGCGCGGCTTCGTGTGACACAGCAGGCGCGGCCGGAAGACGAAGAGGCGGTACGGCAGGCATATGGCGATCTTGGCATGGATGCCGAGGTATCACCCTTCTTCGGCGATCTGGCGGAACGCATGGCTGGCGCGCATCTGGTGATTTCACGCTCGGGTGCCTCGACCGTCTCGGAAATCTCCGTGATCGGCCGTCCGGCCATCCTGGTGCCCTATCCCTATGCGCTCGACCATGACCAGGCGGCCAACGCCGCGGCTCTTGCCGCTTCCGGGGGGGCGGAGGTGACGGAGCAGTCCACACTGTCGCCACAGCGCCTCGCTGAACTGATAAGCTTGGCGATGAGCGATCCGAAGGGACTTTCCGCTCGTGCCGGGGCGGCAAAAAGCGCCGGCAAGCCCGATGCGGCGCGGTTGCTTGCCGACATGGTAGAAGCTATTGCGGGCGGCAAATCGGTGGCCGAATTCAGGAGGGAAACCGCAAATGAAAATGCCTGAGACCATCGGCGTCGTGCATTTTGTCGGCATCGGGGGCATCGGCATGAGCGGCATTGCCGAAGTGCTGCACAATCTCGGTTACACCGTTCAGGGCTCCGACCAGGCCGAAAACGCAAACGTGCAGCGCCTGCGCGACAAGGGCATCACCTGCCATATCGGCCACAAGGCCGAGAATCTGGGCGCGGCCGAGGTTGTCGTCGTGTCGACAGCGATCAAGAAGAGCAATCCGGAACTGACTGCCGCGCGGGAAAAACTGCTTCCGATCGTGCGGAGGGCGGAGATGCTGGCCGAACTGATGCGTTTCGGTCAGGCCGTCGCGATTGGCGGCACCCACGGCAAGACGACCACGACCTCGATGGTCGCGACACTGCTCGAGGCCGGCGGGCTCGATCCGACCGTCATCAATGGCGGCATCATCAACGCATATGGCACCAACGCCCGAATGGGCGAGGGCGATTGGATGGTCGTCGAGGCAGACGAAAGCGACGGGACCTTTCTGAAACTGCCGGCAGAAATCGCGGTGGTGACCAATATCGACCCCGAGCATCTCGACCATTATGGTTCCTTCGAGAAGGTGCGCGAGGCCTTCGCGCAATTCGTCGAGAACGTGCCGTTCTACGGGTTCGGCGTCATGTGCATCGATCATCCGGAAGTGCAGGCGCTGGTTTCGCGCATCGAGGACCGCCGCATCATCACCTATGGCGAGAATCCCCAGGCCGATGTGCGTTATTCCAATGTCAGCATGGCCGACGGCAACTCGACCTTCGATGTGACGATCCACGACCGCAAGACCGGCGAGACGCTGGAGATTGACGGATTGTCGTTGCCGATGCCCGGGAACCACAACATCGCCAACGCCACAGCGGCGATCACGGTCGCCCACGAACTCGGTATTCCGGCGGAAAAGATCGCCAAGGGACTTGCGAACTTCGCCGGCGTCAAGCGGCGATTCACGCTCACCGGGAGTTGGAACGGCGTCAAGATTTTCGACGATTACGGGCACCACCCGGTCGAGATCAAGGCGGTGCTGAAGGCGGCACGCGAATCCTGTTCAGGCCGCGTTTTCGCCATCGCGCAGCCGCATCGCTTCACGCGGCTTCGCGACCTGTTCGATGATTTCGGCTCCTGTTTCAACGATGCCGACACGATCATGATCGCACCGGTCTACACGGCCGGCGAAGAGCCGATTGAAGGTGTGACATCGGAGGCGCTGGTGACGCGTATCCGCGCCGGCGGCCACCGCGACGCGCGCTTCATCGAAGCGCCGGAGGCGGTCGGCCCGATTATCCGGGCGCAGGCGAAACAGGGCGATTTCGTCATCTATCTGGGCGCCGGCAATATCACCCAGTGGGCAAACGCGCTGCCCGGTGAACTGGCATCCGCCGAGAAAGCCGCATGATGAACGGCCAGGCGCTTCTCGACAGGTTGAGTGGCCCGCTCGCCGCGATACGCGGGCGGATGACACCCGATGCGGGCATGGACAAGGTCACATGGTTCCGTGCCGGCGGACCGGCGCAGGTGATGTTCCAGCCGGCTGACGCGGACGATCTTTCGGCCTTTCTCAAGGCGGTGCCGGCGGACGTGCCGGTGATGGCGGTGGGGATCGGCTCGAATCTTCTCGTTCGCGAGGGCGGAATTCCGGGGTTCGTGGTGCGCCTTTCCGCCAAGGGATTCGGCGAGGTGGAACAGATATCCGACACCAGACTGCGCGTCGGAGGGGCGGTGCCCGACAAGCGGGCCGCCGCGGCTGCGCTCGAAGCGGGGATTGGCGGGTTGCATTTCTATCACGGCATTCCCGGCGCAATCGGCGGCGCGATGCGGATGAATGCGGGCGCCAACGGCGAAGAGACGGCAAACCATGTCGTCGAGGTTCACGCCCTTGACCGAAAGGGAGAGCGCCACGTTCTCTCGCTCGCAGACATGGGTTACGCATATCGCCATTCGTCGGCCGCGGCCGATCTGATTTTCACCAGCGCGGTACTGGAAGGCCCGCAGACGCCCCGCGACGAGATCAAGGCCGCGATGGACGAAGTCCAGCATCACCGTGAAACGGTGCAGCCGATCCGGGAAAAGACCGGCGGGTCGACATTCAAGAATCCGCCCGGCAAATCGGCATGGAAGGTGATCGATGAGGCCGGCTGCCGCGGCATGATGATCGGCGGCGCGCAGATGTCGCCCGTGCACTGCAACTTCATGATCAATACGGGAACCGCGACTGGCTACGATCTCGAATATCTCGGCGAGACGGTGCGGGCGCGCGTTCTGGAGCATTCGGGCACGCGGCTCGAATGGGAAATCAAGCGCGTCGGCCAGTTTCGGCCCGGCCACGAGATCGATGAGGTTCTCGGACGGTTGCTCTGAGCGGAGCTTGGAGATGGGGTAAGGCTGTGGCAATATCGGCTATGGATCGCAACGAGATAATCGCAAAACTTCAGGCACACCGACAGCGCCTGCTGGCGAAGGGTGTCGTGACTTTGTCGCTGTTTGGTTCGACCGCACGGGGCGAAAACGACGCGCAGTCGGATATCGATCTGGCTGTGCGTCTGGATGATCGATTCTCGGCAGGCGGGTTTGACTATTTCGCGAAACTGGAGGCGTTGCGCGAGGAACTGGCCGGCCTGCTCGGGCAACCGGTCGACCTCATCGAGGAACCGGTGAGGGCCGAACGCATTCAGGCGGCAATCGATCAGGATCGCCTCATTGCCTTCCAGTAAGCCGCGGCGGCGGTTTCAGGATATCATCGACAACATCCAATGGATTTTCGAGGATATCCAAGATTTGTCCGAGGCGGATTTCAGGGAGAGCCGCATGGTTCAAGACGCGGTTTTCTTTCGTCTGTTGCGGATCAGTGAAGCTGCCACGAAGCTTGGCAGGACAGCGGAAGAACTCGCGCCTGGCCAGCCATGGCGGCAGATACGGGCGTTTGGTAACGCGCTTCGGCATGAATACGACAGTCTGGCGCTTGGACAGGTCTGGACTATCCTGCAGCGCGACCTTCCTTCGCTTCTGACCGGCTGCGAGCGTGCGCTTGGTTCGATCGCCGAACGCGATGCGTAGTCCGATCGAAGCGCGTACAGGGCGTTTCTCATCGACACCACGCCAAACACTCGCGCCCGGAAACACAAGCATTTCCAATCAAGGTCTTGCCACGGAATCAACTCTCTGATTCTTTGGGTCAGCGGCGTTTCCTGATTTGAGTCGGTACTGAGCGCGTATCGCGTCGGCCTCCGGGCAACTGTGCGATTCGGAGGGGACTCGGATTCTGTCTCGGCAACGCTTGCAGTTCGGGCCCGTCCGGAAGGGGATTATTGGGGCATGACGACCAAGCATGTGGCTGTACTTTACGGGGGGTTCTCGGCAGAGCGCCCGGTCAGCCTTTCGTCGGGAAACGCCTGCGCCGATGCGCTGGAGGCGGAGGGGTTCAGGGTCACGCGGGTTGATGTCGGACACGATGTGGCGGAAGTCCTGAAGCGGCTGGCCCCGGATGTCGCCTTCAACGCCCTGCACGGCCCCTACGGGGAAGACGGCACAATCCAGGGCGTGCTGGAATATCTCGAAATCCCCTACACGCATTCAGGCGTGCTGGCCTCGGCGCTCGCCATGCACAAGGAATTGGCCAAGACCATCGCCGTGTCCGTCGGCATCCCGGTCGCGCCCGCCCGCATCATGGATCGTCACGACATTGTCCGCGAGCATCCGATGGAGCCGCCCTATGTCGTCAAGCCGGTGACCGAAGGCTCCAGTTTCGGCGTCGTGATCGTGCGCGAGGATCAGTCGCATCCGCCCCAGATGATATCCTCTTCGGAATGGCGCTATGGCGACGAGGTCATGGTGGAGCGCTTCATTCCAGGCCGCGAGCTGACATGCGCGATCATGGGCGCGGAATCGCTCGGCGTAACCGAAATCATCCCGGTCGGGCATAACTTCTACGACTATGACTCAAAATATGTCGTGGGGGGCTCAAAACACGAATGCCCGGCAAAAATTTCACCGAATATTTACCAAAAAATAGAGACACTGTCCCTTAAGGCTCATCAAGCAATCGGCTGCCGGGGCGTGTCCCGGTCCGACTTCCGTTTCGACGAGAGCGCATCTCCCGAGGGCGAACTCATCTGGCTCGAAGTCAACACCCAGCCGGGCATGACGCCGACATCGCTCGTCCCCGAGCTTGCGCTTCATTCGGGGCGTTCCTTTGGTGAGCTGTTGCGCTGGATGGTGGAGGACGCTTCGTGTTCGCGTTGAGGGTGGGACCGGTCAGGAATTTCCGCAGGAGCGGTCACCGTCCGTTGAATTCAGGCGTCGTCTTCCCACGCATGATGCGCCGCCCGGCGAGGACACTGGCGCGCCTGTTTGCCGGCGAGTACCAGCCGCCGCGGTTTGCCGGCGTGACACTTCTCGCCGCCTTTTTCGTCGCCACCGGTCTCTACGGGATGGCGCTGGGTGGCCATACATCGGCCGTTGTCTCGGCCATTACGGCGCGGACCGGCTTTGCGCTCAGCGACATCCGCGTTTCGGGCAATCGCGAGACCTCCGAGATCGATGTTCTCGGTCAGCTCGACCTTTCCGGCTTTACCTCGCTGATGGGGCTCGATGTCGACCAGGTGCGTGGCGATGTCGAGATGCTGCCCTGGGTCCAGAGCGCGCGCGTGCGCAAGGTCTATCCGGATGCGCTCGATATCAACATCGTGGAGCGGGAACCCTTCGCCATCTGGCAGCACGGCGAGGCTCTGTCGGTCGTGCAGGCCGACGGACGTTCGATCGCGCCGCTGAGGAACGGTCGCAACGCGTCGTTGCCACTGGTTATCGGTTCCGGTGCGCCGGAGCGCGCGGCGGCGTTCATCGAGGTTGTTGCCCAGTTCCCGTCGCTCTCGTCGCATGTGAGCGCCTACATTCTGGTGGCCAAGCGCCGCTGGGACATCAGGCTCGACAATGGCGTGACGATCAAGCTGCCTGAAACCGGAACCTCCGCCGCGCTCTCTGAAATCGTGGCTCTGGATCGCGAACAGGCGCTCCTTTCGCGCGGGGTCGTGGCCGTGGACATGCGCCTTCCCGACCGTATCGGCGTGCAACTGGCGGAGGATGAAGCCTCCGTGTTCCGCGCCTCGATGAGAGACAGGCTGGGCCTGCCGAAAAAGCCGGGGCGCAGCACATGAGCTGGCTCGGCGCACGCAATGAAGGCACGGGACGCCGCTCGGGCGTCATCACCGTTCTGGATATCGGTTCCAGCAAGATCTGTTGCGTGATCGCACGGCTGCAGCCGTGCCAGGACAGCAGGCTGCTGCCCGGACGGACGCATCAGATTCAGGTTCTCGGCATCGGCCATCAGAAGTCGCGCGGCGTGAAGTCCGGCGTGATCGTCGACCTCGACCGCGCCGAACAGGCGGTGCGGCTGGCCGTCGATGCGGCTGAGCGCATGGCCAATCTCACGGTGGAGTCGCTGCTGGTCAGCGTGACGGCCGGGCGCATGAAGAGCGAACCGCTATCCGCCACCATCAGGCTGGGCGGTCATGAGGCCGACAATTCCGACATCTCGCAGGTTCTGGGCGCGGGTTCACGCCAGGCCATGCGCGCCGAGCGCCAGGTTGTGCACTCGTTGCCGGTCGGATTTGCACTCGACGGAGAACGCGGCATTCGCGATCCGCGCGGCATGATCGGCGAGACGCTGGGCGTCGACATGCACGTCTTGACCGCGGATGCGGCGCCGCTGCGCAACCTCGAGCTTTGCGTCAATCGGGCGCACCTTTCCGTCGAGCGCATGGTGGCCACTCCCTATGCCAGTGGTCTGGCCGCGCTGGTCGACGACGAGGCGGACATGGGCGCCGCCTGCATCGATCTCGGCGGTGGGTCGACCACCATTTCCATCTTCGCCAACGGCAAGTTCATGCACGCCGCCGCACTGCCGATTGGCGGCAATCACGTGACGGGCGATCTGGCGCGCGGCTTGTCCACAAGAAACGACTATGCGGAGCGGCTGAAGGTCATGCACGGTTCGGCGCTGCCGGGAGGCGGAGACGAACGCGATATGGTCACGGTCCAGCCGATCGCCGGCGACGATCCCGACCAGCAGCTTCAAATCCCACGCGCGACGATGAACCGGATCATCCGCGCCCGCGTGGAAGAGACCTTCGAACTGGTGCGCGACAGAATCAACCATTCCGGCTTAGCCGGCACGATCGGCAAGCGGGTCGTGCTGACGGGCGGGGCCAGCCAACTGGCCGGACTGCCCGAGACGGCGCGACGGATCCTTGGCCGCAACGTGCGGATCGGACGCCCGCTTGGCGTTTCGGGTTTACCCGAGGCAGCCAAGGGCCCGGCCTTCGCAACGGTGGTCGGACTGATGATTTACCCGCAGGTGGCGGGTTTCGAGAGCATGCGGCGCGGGCGATCCGCGCCGCTTCAGGCAACGGGGACCGGAGGACGGTTCCAACGCATGGGCCAATGGCTCAGGGACAGTTTCTAGTTTGACGGGTACCCGGAATTAACAGCCGCGGCGGCGATGCGGCGGGAATGGCGGAAAGGACGAGGACAATGACTATCAATCTGCATAAGCCGGACATTACCGAGCTGAAGCCGCACATCACCGTATTCGGTGTTGGCGGAGGGGGCGGCAACGCCGTCAACAACATGATCACGGCGGGGCTCAAGGGCGTCGATTTCGTGGTGGCGAACACCGATGCCCAGGCGCTGACCATGTCGAAGGCCGAGCGGCTGATACAGCTCGGCGCGCATGTCACCGAGGGGCTTGGAGCCGGCTCCCAGCCGGAGGTCGGGCGCGCGGCGGCCGAGGAGTGCATCGACGAAATCGTCGATCATCTGTCGACCACGCATATGTGCTTCGTCACCGCCGGCATGGGTGGCGGCACCGGCACGGGCGCTGCCCCCATTGTTGCCCGCGCCGCGCGCGAGAAGGGCATTCTGACCGTCGGCGTCGTCACCAAGCCTTTCCATTTCGAAGGCCAGCGCCGCATGAGCACCGCGGATCAGGGAATCGAGGAACTGCAGAAATGCGTCGACACGCTGATCGTCATTCCGAACCAGAACCTGTTCCGGATCGCCAATGACAAGACCACTTTCGCCGACGCCTTCGCGATGGCCGACCAGGTGCTGTATTCGGGCGTTGCCTGCATTACCGACCTGATGGTCAAGGAAGGTCTCATCAACCTCGATTTCGCCGACGTCCGCTCCGTCATGCGCGAGATGGGCAAGGCGATGATGGGCACCGGCGAATCGTCCGGCGAAGGCCGCGCCATGGCGGCGGCCGAAGCAGCGATCGCCAATCCGCTGCTCGACGAAAGCTCGATGAGGGGCGCCAGGGGCCTGCTGATCTCGATCACCGGCGGCCGCGACATGACGCTGTTTGAGGTGGACGAAGCGGCGACCCGCATCCGCGAGGAAGTCGATCAGGACGCCAACATCATCCTCGGCGCGACATTCGACGAGGAACTTGAAGGCATCATCCGCGTCTCCGTCGTTGCCACGGGCATAGACAAGGCGGCAAGCGAGGTCGGTGCGCCGGCGGCTATCCATCGCCCGGCACCGAAGCTGACCCAGCCCAGCCAGGCGGCGGAAACCCGTCAAACGACGGCTCAGGCTACGCAGCAGCAACCGGTCAAGGCGGCACAAACGCCTGCGCAGTCGACCCCTGCGCCGGTGGAAGCCGCCGATCCGGTCGCCGAGGCCATTCAGGCCGCCGAGACGTCGGCCGAACAGGTCCGCAAGGATGCCGGTGAGTTCAAACCCAATTCCAGGCTCTTCCAGTCGCCGCCAGCGGAAGCCCGGCCTGCCACCCCGACACAGCCGCACGCGGACGAAGCGCCCCGCATGCCGCGCGTGGAGGATTTCCCGGCCGTGGTGCGCGCCGAGATGGAATCAGGCGATCATGAAGAAGGCGATCACGACGACCGTGGCCCGATTGGTCTGCTGAGACGGCTTGCAACCGGCCTGTCGCGTCGCGAAGAAGAACCGCGGCTGACGCCCGCGCAACCGCGCGAACCGCGCCTGCGCCAGCCCGCGCCTGAAGCACGCAGGGCAGGCGGTCAGGATCCCGATGTTTACGCTCCGCGCCGTGGCCAGCTCGATGAGCAGGGGCGCCAGGCACCCCAGACAAGGCAGATGCAGGAGGAGGATCAACTGGAGATTCCGGCATTCCTGCGCCGCCAGGCCAACTAACCAGCCATATCCCGGGGACGGCCGGATGCGGGCGCGGAAGCGCCCGCATTTGCGTTTGAAGGGTCCGAACGGGGTTTTGCACAATGTTACATCCGGGGACGGTGGCGTAACATTGGGTAAGAATCCGTGATTTGGAACATTATTTCCCGCCCACTATCTTCGCGGCGGAGTTTTATTGCGGAACCTGAGGGGTTGGGCTCCGCGCTCTGCGGCTCATGCGGTGGTGTTTTGCGTGCGTGGATGTCGTGAGTGGGGCGGGCCTATGGGGAACGAATTGTTTGATTGTCAAACCACTTTGAGGACACCCGTGTCGGTCTCGGGCGTCGGTGTCCACAGGGGAAAGCCTGTTTCGGTACATTTCAGTCCGGCGGACCCTGACACCGGCGTTGTGTTTCACGGTCCGGCCGACGGCGACGAGTATCGCGAAATTCGCGCAAACGCGGCCGCGATCGGCGGCACCGATCTTTGCACGGTTCTGGGCGACCCGTCCGGATTTCATGTCGGCACCGTCGAGCACCTGATGGCGACCTTGCTGGCGCTCGGCATCGACAATGTCCACATCGAGATCGATGGCAACGAGATGCCGATCCTGGACGGCAGCGCGGCGATGTTCATGGACGCCTTCGACCAGGCCGGGGTCGAGGCGCAGGCGGTTCGCAGGCGCTATATTCGCGTGCTCAAACCGATCCGGATCGAACACGGCGCCTCATGGGCCGAATTCCGTCCCTATGACGGCACGCGATTCGAGATCGAGATCGACTTCGAAAGCCCGGCCATCGGTCGCCAGACGTTTGAACGCGATATCGACGTGCAGGTGTTCCGGCGCGACATTGCTCGTGCGCGCACCTTCGGTTTCCTGAAGGACGTGGAGCGGCTGTGGGCTGCCGGCTATGCGCTCGGATCGTCGCTGGAAAACACCGTAGTGATCGGCGAAGATCACCGGATCATCAACATTGAAGGCCTGCGCTTCCGCGACGAGTTCGTGCGTCACAAGACGCTGGACGCGATGGGCGACCTTGCGCTCGCGGGCGCGCGGTTCATCGGCCTGTTCCGCTCGTACCGGGGCGGGCACAAGCTCAATGCCGCCGCGCTGCGGCAGCTATTGTCGGATTCGTCGGCATTCGAGATCGTCGAGACGGTTCGCCGCGAGCGCGGCCGTTCCGCCGAAATGGTTCAGGTCAGCGCGCCGGTCTATGCTCCCTGGGCCATTTGAGGCCCGGCTAACGGTTTTACCAACTTTGGAAAATCGACTTGCGCGGCCATCAGGCCGTGCCACAAAAATGCGCCAATGACAGGTCATAGCATTGGCCATTGAGGGGCATTTATGATTTATGGCACCGTCTATCGCGACCAGATCGCGCGGCCTGACGCCACCGGAGGGGCGGAAGCAAGCATGTCGAACATCGTATCAGGGGATCGAACTGCCTGGCGGCGGCTGCGAAATACAGCGCTGTTGCTGGCATTTGCGCCGCTGGTTCTGACAGCTTGTGGCGAGAAGGATATCGATCTGTCGACCTATGTCGACAATGTCGAGCCGGCCGACGTGCTCTACAATCAGGCGCTTGCAAATCTGAACGAAGGCAAGGTCTCGGAAGCGACGAAGAAATTCGAAGCGGTCGACCGCCAGCATCCCTATTCGGAATTCGCCCGCAAATCGATGCTGATGAGCACCTTCACCAACTACCGGCAGGGCAATTACTCCGAGGCGGTCAACAGCGGGCGCCGCTACGTTCAGCTCTACCCGTCGACCGATGACGCCGCCTACGCGCAGTATCTGGTCGGACTGAGCTATTTTCGCCAGATTCGCGACGTGACGCAGGACCAGAGCGAATCCCAGAAGGTGATCGAATCGATGCAGGAGGTGGTCGATCGCTGGCCTGACTCCGAATATGTGGAGGATGCGCAGACGAAGATCCGCTTCGCGCGCGATCAGCTTGCCGGCAAGGAAATGCAGGTTGGCCGGTATTACCTCGAGCGTCGCGAATACCTGTCTTCCATCAAGCGCTTCCGCTACGTGATCGAAAACTACTCCAACACCCGCCACGTGGAAGAGGCGCTGGCGCGCCTTGTGGAAGCCTATTTCGCGATGGGGCTCGCATCGGAGGCACAGACGGCGGCCGCCGTTCTCGGCCACAATTATCCGGAAAGCGAGTGGTACAAGGATTCCTACACGCTTCTGCAGTCGGGCGGGCTTGAACCCCGGGAAAGCGGCAATTCCTGGCTCTCCGGCCTGAGTCTGTTCGGCCGCCGCACCTGACGGCGGCCTGATGCTGGCGCATCTGTCGATCCGCGACATCGTACTGATCGAACGGCTGGATATCGATTTCGCGTCCGGCCTTTCGGTTCTGACCGGCGAGACCGGCGCCGGCAAGTCCATCCTTCTCGATGCCCTTTCGCTGACGCTCGGCGCGCGTGGCGACACCGCGCTGGTGCGCGCCGGCGCGGGCCAGGGACAGGTAACGGCGGTTTTCGATGTTCCGGCCAATCACGCCGTTCGCGAATTGCTCAGGGAAAACGCGATCGACGACGAGGGCGACATCATCCTGCGCCGCGTGCAGACGGCGGACGGGCGTACGCGCGTCTTCATCAATGACCAGCCTTCGAGTGTGACGTTGATGCGCCAGACGGGCAGGGCGCTCGTTGAAATCCATGGCCAGCATGACGAGCGTGCGCTCATCGACACCGCCATCCATCGCACATTGCTGGACGCATTCGGCAGCCATCTCGGCGAGGTGGCGCGTGTCGGCAAGCTCTGGCGCGAATGGCGGGAGGCCGAACAGCGGCTCGGCAGGCACAAGGCGTCCGTGGAAGCCGCCGCGCGAGAAGCCGATTATCTGCGCTCCGCCGTTGCCGAATTGACCGAGGCCGATCCGCAGCCGGGCGAAGAGAGCACGCTGGCGGAACGGCGCGCCGACATGATGCGGGCGGAAAAATCGGCGAGCGACATCGCCGAGGCGCAGGAAACGCTCTCCGGCGCGAATTCTCCCATCCCGGCGCTGTCCAGCCTGATGCGCCGCCTGCAGCGCAAGGCCGCCGACGCGCCGGCGCTGCTGGAGCCGATCGTCAAGGCGCTGGACGACGCGCTGGTTTCGCTCGACGGCGCGCAGGCGGCGACCGAAGCGGCAATGCGTGCGGCGGAATTCGACCCGCAGGCACTGGAGAAAGCCGAAGAACGGCTGTTTGCGCTGCGCGCGCTGGCCAGAAAGCACAATGTGCAGGTCGATGATCTGGCCGCACTGCGCGAAGAGATGACGGCCAAGCTGGCCGATCTCGACGCAGGCGCGGAGCGGCTGGCTGAGCTGGAAAGCGAAGCCGTTGAGGCGCGAACGCATTACGATGAGGCAGCCGCGCGGCTTTCGGAGCTGCGCCGCGACGCCGCCGCCAATCTGGAAAAGGCGGTTGCGGTCGAGCTTCCGGCGCTCAAGCTCGAGCGGGCCGAATTCATCGTCGAGATGTCGAGCGAGGCCGACGACCGGGGCGAGAGCGGCATAGATGCGGTCGAATTCTGGGTCAGGACCAATCCGGGCACGCGCGCCGGGCCGATGATGAAGGTGGCGTCGGGTGGCGAACTGTCGCGCTTTCTGCTCGCGCTCAAGGTAGCGCTGGCCGACCGCGGCTCGGCCCCGACGCTGGTATTCGACGAGATCGACACCGGGGTCGGCGGTGCTGTGGCGGACGCGATCGGACAGCGGCTGGCGCGGCTTTCAGAGCGAATCCAGGTGCTGTCGGTCACCCATGCGCCGCAGGTCGCGGCCCGGGCCAAGTCGCACTTCCTCATCTCCAAGACCGGAGGCGCGGACCGTGTCTCGACAGGCATTGTCGAGATGGACCGGGAAGGGCGGCAGGAGGAACTGGCGCGCATGCTCGCCGGCGCCACGATCACATCGGAAGCGCGGGCGGCCGCCGACCGACTGCTGAAGGAAAACGCGGCGGTCGCCGGCTGACAGGAATATCGATTTCCGGCTTCGCTGGCCTATCCAAATCCCCGCATCATCGCGCTAAGGTCCGGCTGCGAGACATGCCCGGATTCCAGCCATGACAAGTTCCGAAATCGAAGTGGACAAACTGACCGCCGAACAGGCGGCGGAGGAACTCGCGCGGCTTGCCAGGGAAATCGCCGAGCACGACAAGCGCTATCATCGCGAAGACGCGCCGACAATCTCGGATGCCGAATACGACGCGCTGCGCCAGCGCAACGCGGGGATCGAGGCGCGGTTTCCGGAACTCGTGCGGGAAGATTCCCCGTCTCGCGCGGTCGGTGCAACCCCTTCCGCCACATTCAGCACGGTCGAGCATGCCATAGCCATGCTGTCGCTCGACAACGTATTCGCCGACGAGGACGTGACGGATTTCGTGGCATCAGTGCGGCGCTTTCTGGCGTTGCCGACGGATGCGGAACTGGTGTTTACGGCGGAGCCCAAGATCGACGGGCTATCGATGTCGCTACGCTACGAGAACCGCCGGTTGACGACGGCGGCGACCCGCGGCGACGGCACGACCGGCGAAAACGTCACCGCCAACGTCCGCACGATCGACGAGATACCCGACGAATTGCCGAGGGACGCGCCCGACGTGGTGGAGGTGCGCGGCGAGGTCTATATGCGCCGCGACGATTTCCTCGACCTGCAAAAGCGCATGGCCGAAAGCGGCCAGACCTTCGCCAACCCGCGCAACTCGGCCGCCGGCAGCCTGCGCCAGAAGAACCCGGAAGTGACGAAGTCGCGGCCGCTCAAATTCTTTGCCTATGCGTGGGGCGAGACGGCGGAGGCGCTGGCGGAAACGCAATATGACGCCGTGCAGCGGCTGGCCGCCTGGGGATTTCCGGTCAATGACCGGATGACGCGATGCGCCTCGATTGAGGACATGCTTGCCTGTTACCGCGCGATCGAGGCGGAGCGGGCTTCGCTGCCCTATGACATCGACGGCGTGGTCTACAAGGTCGACCGGCTCGACCTGCAGGAGCGGCTCGGCTTTCGCTCGCGCAGCCCGCGCTGGGCCACGGCGCACAAATTCCCCGCCGAGAAGGCGACGACGGTTCTCAACGGCATCGACATACAGGTCGGCCGCACCGGCGCCTTGACCCCTGTCGCGCGGCTGGAGCCGGTGACCGTCGGCGGCGTGGTGGTGACCAACGCCACGCTGCACAATGAGGACTACATCAAGGGCATCGGCAATAACGGCCAACCGATCCGGGACGGGCGGGACATTCGTGTCGGCGACACCGTCATCGTTCAGCGCGCCGGCGATGTCATACCGCAGATACTCGACATCGTGCCCGAACAGCGGCCGAAAGTTTCGAAGCCCTACGCGTTCCCCGACAAGTGCCCGGTCTGCGGCAGCCATGCGGTGCGCGAGGAGGGCGAGGCGGTGAGGCGCTGCACCGGCGGGCTGATCTGTCCGGCACAGGCGGTCGAGCGCGTCCGGCATTTCGTGTCGCGCGGGGCGATGGATATCGAGGGGCTGGGCGAGAAGCAGATCGCGTTCTTCTTCGAACAGGACGACGAGGCGCTGCGCATCCGCTCGCCCGCCGACATATTCACGCTGCAGGCACGGCAGGCGAATTCGCTGACGAAGCTGGAAAACATAGAAGGCTTCGGCGAGGTCTCGGTGCGTAAGATCTATGCCGCCATCGACGACCGGCGCGAGGTACCGCTCTCCCGGTTCCTCTATGCGCTCGGCATTCGCCATATCGGCGAAACAAACGCCAAGCGGCTGGCGCGCCATTTCCTTCAATTCGCGCCGCTGCGCGAGGCGGCGGAGGGCGCAAAAATGCCCGAAGGCAAGGGCGATCCCGGCAATGGCGAATGGCAGGAGATCGTCGGCGTCAATGGCATCGGAACGGTCGTTGCCGAGGCGCTGGTGGAGTTCTTTCAGGAGGATCACAACCGCGAGGCCGTGGACGCGCTGTTGAAGGAAGTCACGCCGCTGGAAGAAGAGAAGGCCGGCGAGACGGATTCGCCGGTGTCGGGCAAGACAATCGTATTCACAGGGTCGCTTGAACGCATGTCGCGCGATGAGGCCAAGGCGATGGCCGAGCGCTATGGCGCAAGGACGTCAGGCTCGGTTTCGGCAAAGACCGATCTGGTCGTTGCCGGTCCCGGCGCCGGCTCCAAGCTGAAGAAGGCCGCCGAACTGGGCGTCGAGGTGATCGACGAAGACGCATGGTTCACGCTGGTTGGGCAGGGATAGAAACCGATCAGCCAAAGCAATGACTGGTTCAATAGAATTTGCATGACAGGGCAGCCATGCTGACCTAGTCAATCCCAATGGCCGAGACCATCGACTTCACCGATAAGCGGGCCGAGTTCCGGCGCGGCACGAACCGGGCATGGCCAATCGTGTTCGCGACCGCGCCGTTCGGGCTGCTGTTCGGCACATTGTCCGTCGCCAACGGGCTGACGGTCGGCGAGACGGTGCTGATGAGCGGGGCGATTTTCGCCGGCGCAAGCCAGCTCGTGGGCATCGAGCTGTTCGGCCAGGATATCGCGCCGTGGCTGGTCGTGCTTTCGGTTTTCGCCGTCAATTTCCGTCATGTTCTGTATTCCGCGGTGACCGGCCGCTCGACCGGGCATTGGCCGGTCGCCTGGCGCTACTTCGCTTTCTTCTTCCTCACCGACCCGCAATTCGCGGAAGCGGAGCGGCGTGTCTCGAACGGCCGCAGGCTGACGCTCGCTTGGTATTTCGGCATAGCCTCGGTCGTCTATGTGTCGTGGATCGGGATGGCGTTTCTGGGCGCCGTGTTCGGTCAGCTGATACCGAACCCCTATGTTTGGGGGCTCGATTTTCTGGCCCCGATCTACTTTTTCGGGCTGGTGATGGAGTTTCGCGGTCGCGCGTCCTGGCTGCCGGTGGTGGCGGCCAGCGCCGTTGCCTCGACGCTGGCTTTCCACACGATTGGCTCGCCATGGCATGTCTCGATCGGCGCCGCCGCCGGCATCGCGCTCGCGGTGCTCATGCCGCCAGCCCGGCCGCGAGCTCAAACAGAGGGCGCAGAATGAGTGTGACGGTCTGGATCATTCTGGCTGCCGGATTTGCAACCTGGCTCACGCGAATCGGCGGGGATCTCGTCCTGTCGCGCTTTGACCGCGTGCATCCGCGCGTGGAAGCCGCGCTCGATGCGGTTCCGGCGGCAGTGCTGACGACCCTGTTTGTGCCTGCCGCGACCACCGGTGGGATACCCGAATGGGCGGCGCTGGCGGTTTCCGGCGCATTCTTCCTTCGCGGCGCCGGTCTGATGACAGGCTTTGTGGCTGGCGCGGCGATCCTGATCGCGCTTCGAAACCTGCTCGGCTGACGGGCGCTATGCTCCGAGCGGAGAGGTCGCCGTCTCCAGCCAGCCGAGCACCTCGCCATCAACCATCGGGCCGATTTCGGCCAATACGCGGGCTTGGTAGGCGTCGAACCAGTCGCGTTCTTCCGCTGTCATCAGCGCCGGGTCGATGAGACGCCGGTCAAAGGGCGCAAGGGTGAGCGTCTCGAAGCCATGCATGGCGATCTCTCCGCCCGGCACCTGCTCGGCGGGCGTGACGGCGATGAGGTTTTCGAGCCGGATGCCATATGCGCCTTCCTTGTAGTAACCGGGCTCATTGGAAAGGATCATGCCGGCCTGCAGCCTGGCGTCGCCGGCCTTCGAGATGCGCTGCGGGCCTTCATGCACGGACAGGAAGGAGCCGACGCCGTGGCCAGTGCCGTGGGCATAGTCCAGCCCGGCTTTCCACAAAGCGAGGCGGGCAATCGCGTCGATTTCGCGGCCGCGCGTGCCGACGGGAAAACGCGTCATCGACAGGCTGACCATGCCCTTCAGGACCAATGTGTAGCGCGTTCGCATTTCGTCCGTCGTGGCGCCGATCGCGACCGTCCGGGTGATGTCGGTGGTGCCGTCCTGATACTGGCCGCCGGAATCGACCAGATACAGTTCGCCGGCCTGCAGCTTGCGATTGGTCTGGTGCGTGACCCGGTAGTGTATGACCGCGCCATTGGGCCCGGCTCCGGAAATGGTGTCGAACGAGATATCGCGAAGCGGCCTCTGGGTTTCTTCGCCGGTGATGCGGCGGAGTTCCTCAAGCCGTATCGCGGCCGCGATCTCGTCGACCGAGCCGGGCTGCTGGCTATCGAGCCAGCAAAGGAATCGCGTGATGGCCGCGCCGTCGCGGCGATGTGCGGCGCGGGATCCGTCCAGCTCGGCGCGGTTCTTCGTAGCTCGCGGGATACGCGCGGGGTCGGGAGCTTCGACAACGGTACCGCCCGCGTCTTTGACCAGCAGACGCAGGCGCTCCGCCGCAAGAGCCGGATCGAGCGCGACCTTCGCTCCGTCCGCAGCCCTCTTTTCCAGGTCGAGTTCCAGTTGTTCCGGCTGGCGCAGGAGTGCGTGCGCCTCGAGGTGCCTCCGCGCTTCGCCGTCCAGTTTTCGCCCGTCGAGATAAACGGCATGTTTGCCGGCGGCGTCGAGGATGGCGAAGCCAAGGGGCACCGGCGTGTGCGGCACGTCCGATCCGCGAATGTTGAACGCCCAGGCGAGCGATGACGGGTCGGTGAGCACGGTAATGGAGGCGCCCGCTTCCTTGACCGCCGCGGCCAGACGGTCGAGCTTGTCGGCCGCGCCTTCGCCGGCAAATGTCTCCGGGTGAACACTGACCGCGCCAACGGGAGCGGCCGGCTGGTCGCCCCAAACAGCATCCACGAGATTGCGTTCGACCGGAACGAGCGCGCCGGCGTTCTTTTCGAGCGATTTGCGCAGCGAGCGCGCATCGGAAATCGTGTGCAGCCAGGGGTCGAAACCGATCCGCCAGCCCGGCTTGGCATTCTCGCCGAGCCATTTGGGCGGCGGATTATCGACCAGGCTGTCGATAGCGAAGATTTCCAGATCGACCTGCTGGCGCACCTGCACCGTGTAGCGCCCGTCCACAAAGGCGATCGCGCCGTCTCGCAAGATCAGCGCTGCGCCGGCCGATCCAGTAAACCCAGTCAGCCATTGCAACCGCTCGGAGCGCAGGGCCACATACTCGCCCTGATGCTCGTCCGCGCGGGGAACAAGAAACCCGTCGAGCTCCATCTCCGCCAGCTTTTCGCGCAGCCGGTCGACCCGCTTGCGGCCCTGCGCCGGATTGGCCGCCGATTCGAAATTCTGAAACATGGAAAGCTGAATTGCCGCCGGTTGGAGAGGTGCGAACGGTACAGCCGGCGGAGCGCTGATGCAATTGCGGGCGAATGCTGGGCCTTCGCTGTGCAGATGCACTCCGGCGGAGCTGGATGCCCATGTTGCACCGCAATATCGAATAGGTGCCATGCACAAATGGCGCTGGTGGGCGAGCCCGGCCGAACCTATCTTCAGTGACGTGGAGGACAGGTCTTCCAAGGGATTCAGGAGAACGGACATGGCAACAAACGCACGTCGCGGTTTCTTCCGTACAGCATTCGACGCAATGATCGCCGCACGCGAAAAGCAGGTTCAGCGCTACGTCAACAGCGCGATACTTACGCTCGACGACGAGACGCTCCGGGCAAACGGCGTCACCCGCGAACAGCTTCGTGGCGCCCGCCACTTCACCAGCATTATCTGATCACTCCAGTCAGATCAGAACGATTGGGGCGGCTTCGGCCGCCCTTTTTGTTGGGCTATCGCTTGAAGTGCATCGTCACCCAGCCATCACGCCAGATCGTGGCGACATGGCGCACGCGCTGGCCGGCATAGGCTGCGATCACCGCACGGCGCTGGCCGGCGAGAATGCCCGACAGAATGAGCGAGCCGCCGGGCGCGAGAGCGCGCGCGACAGACGGGGCAAGTCCAATCAGCGGACGCGCCAATATGTTGGCGACGATGAGATCGAACGGCGCGGCCGTGGCGATTTCTTGTGACCGCAGCCCGGACGCCGTGGCGGTGCGTACGAGGTTCGATACCCCATTCAGTCTTGCATTGGCCGCGGCGACGCGCGTGGCGACCGGGTCGTTGTCGGTGGCCAGCACGGCCTTGCGCAGCAGCTTGGCGATGCCGATCGCCAGAACGCCGCTGCCGGTCCCGAGATCGAGAATACGCTGGGGCATTTCACGGCGCGCGACCTTGGCGATTGTTTCCAGGCAACCAGCCGTGGTTCCGTGATGACCGGTGCCGAAGGCAAGTCCGGCTTCGATCTCGATCGCAATGCGTCCCGGTTTGCGTTTCACGCGATCATGCGATCCGTGGACGAGGAATGGACCCGCCTCGACCGGTTTCAAACCCGCCAGCGTGTGGGCGACCCAGTCGATGTCGGGAAGAATTTCCCGGCCTATCTCCGCCTGGATGCCGGCATCGGCCATGATGGCGCGAATGCGGGGCCTGACATCGTCCATATCGGCCGGCGCATAGACGGAGATCTCGTGCAGCGCCTTTTCCTCGTCGATCTCGAAGATCGCGAGCGGAAAGCCGTCATCCTCGAACGCGGCTTCGAGGCGCGCGTAGAGCGCATTCGCTTCCACCAGCGGGGCGACGAAGAAATAGCGGACCTGGCCTGCCGTGCCGGCGGAAGAGGCTCCTCTCACGAGCCGCCCGCCAGCCGCTTCAGCTTGGCGATCGCGGTGTCCGGGTTCTCGCCATAGGCGATCGTGCCCCAGAAGTCGCCCGAATCGTCGAGCAGCAGGACCGAAGCGGTGTGATCCATCGTGTAGTCGCCGCCGTCCAATTCGACCTTGCGCACATAGATGCCGAAGGACTTGGCCATTTCTGCCACCTCGTCAGATTCGCCGGTGATGCCGATTATGCGGTCCGAAACGTTGGAAACGTAGTCGCCAAGCACCTGCGGCGTGTCGCGCTCGGGATCGATGGAGACGAAATAGGCGCCGATGTCGTTGCCTTCGTCGCCCATCGTGCGCAGCCAGCCGTCGAGTTCGAACAGCGTGGTCGGGCAGACCTCCGGGCAGTGCGTGAAACCGAAAAACACCGCCGTCGGCTGGCCCCTGAACGCCTGTTCGGTGATCTCCCTGCCAGTGTGGTCGACAAGCGTGAACGGGCCGCCAAAGGCCTTGCCGGCATGTTGCCAGCGATACCAGTCGAAGGTGATGTAGCCGACGCCCGCGGCCATGAGCACGAGAATGCCGATCAGTATGGAGCGCATCATGTCTGGATCAATTCCGGATCGGGAAGCTCAGAAGCACCAGGCGAGGCCGGCTTCGGCATAGGTCATGAAAATCGCCGCGCCGTTTTCGATCCACGCCGAAAAGGCAAGGCCGGTCATGGCGGCCAGCGCGAGCGCGCCGAGCACGATACCGGTTACCGTCAACGCCCTGTTTGGCTGCGCTATCCTCATTTAGTCAATATAGCGATTCGATCCCGGAGCTGAAAGGCGCGGCTTTGACGCGGGGGGAAAGGCGGAATATTGCCTTGCGGCAGTCCGGGATCCGACTTCATGACCGACCTTCGTTTCACCGACCCAGAACCGCGCATTCACCCGACCGCCGAGCTCAAATCGTGCAAGCTTGGGCGCTATGCCTCGGTTGGCGAGCGGGTGATCCTGCGCGAGGTGGAACTCGGCGACTACTCCTATTTCGAGCGGCACGCCGAAGCGATCTACACGACAATCGGCAAGTTCTGTTCGATCGCGGCCAATACGCGCATCAACGCACTGGAACATCCGATCGAGCGGGTGACGCAGCACAAGGTGAGCTACCGGCCCAACGAATATTTCCGCTATCTGGGCGTCGACGGGGAGTTCCTTGAACGGCGGCGGGCAAAGCGCGTCCGGATCGGTCACGATGTCTGGATCGGCCATGGCGCTGTGGTGCTGCCGGGCGTTCGAATAGGCAATGGCGCCGTGGTTGGCGCCAACGCGGTGGTGAACGACGACGTGCCGGCCTACCGGATCGTCGCGGGCGCGCCCGCAAGGGAACTCAGGCCGCGGTTCGAACCGGCGATCGCGGAGCGGCTCGAGGCGCTTTGCTGGTGGGACTGGGGGCCTGACATGCTGTTTGAAGCCCTGCCGGACATGCAGGCGCTTTCGGCGCAGGCGTTTCTCGAGCGTTGGGAAGACAGGGCCGCGCCGCCGGGCGAATAGCCCCTTCCGGGCTGGGGCGGTTGCCGGAAGGGACTGGAGGCGTGCCGGCCAAAGCCGAGAGTAGCGGGTTGGTGAAGCCGGCGCGCCAAGGTTTGGCAGAGCAATCCGAACAAAGTCCTGCGCCGCATCTCGCCGCCAGGTAGAGGCGGGTTGCAGGGAACCCGGCAACGCGCAGAGCGTTTTCCTGCGGCAGCATGGAGAGCCGCCGCGATGGAAAACTGGTCCGATCTCTACCGCATCTTCCTGGGTGAGGCCGACACGGCCAAAGTCGCGTTTTATCTCGAGGTCGTACTGCGCACGGTGGTGATGTATCTCTACACCATCTTCCTCGCCCGCATGGTGGGGCAGGGCGGCATCGGCCAGATCGGCCCGTTCGAGTTCGTTCTGGTCATCGCGGTGGGTTCGGCCGCAGGCGACCCCATGTTCTACCCGGAAGTGGGATTGCTGCAGGGCATTCTCGTCATCACTATCGTCATCATGCTGCACCGGGCGACCGGCTACGTGCTGGAGCGCAACCGGCGCCTGGAAAAGAGGCGGTCGAGGGCCGGCCGCTGCTGGTGATGGAGGACGGCAGGGTGCGCGACGAGGCCCTCGGCTCCGGCTCGGTGACGCGGCGCGAACTGTTCACGCTGCTGCGGCAGGCGGGCGTGCGCGACACCGGCGAGGTCGAGCGCGCCTGGCTGGAGCCGTCGGGCGACCTCAGCCTGTTTCGCTACTCCGCCCGCAAGGCCAAAAAGGGCGAGACGACGCTGCCGGAGAATGTCAGCTGAACCCCACGCCGCGTTCAAGCGTGATTTGACGCAAGGGAAGGGTGTGCCACACTCGCGGCTTCCAATCCGAGGGAGGACGCGATGCCGACGATACGCCTTCATTGGAAACTGCGCCGCCTTTGCGTGGCCGCCGCCAGCGCGGCGATGCTTGTCGCGGGTATTTCGCAGGTCCAGGCATGGACGCAGATGCAGACCGATCTCGACCAGGCGATACGCAGCGGCTCCGAAGCCGAGGTGGCGAGCCTGATCAAGCGCGCGGACGATCTCGACGCACCGGTCACCCCGTCGGGTATGTCGCCGCTGGCGCTCGCAGCCGTCAGGGGCGAGACGGGGATGGTGCGCCAGCTGATTGCGGCGGGGGCCGATGTCGAGGCGGCTGATTTCCGCGGCGCGACGCCGATCTCGGCTGCCGCCCGAAGCTGCTACGGCACGCGTGAAATCATCGACCTTCTGATCGACGCGGGCGCTGACCTCGAAAACCGCTCCGGCGCGGGCCTGACGCCGCTGCTGGTGGCCATCCAGGAGGAGCGGTACGAGCTCGCCGCGCATCTGATTGCGCGCGGGGTGGACGTCAACGCGCTCAACGCGTAAGGCGACGGCGCTCTCAACTACGCGATCTACTACCGCTCGCCCGCCATTATCGAACTGGCGCTCGACCATGGCGCCGCGCCGGACCAGCTGCGCGTGCTGTTCGAGACAAGGGGCTATTATTACCCCAATTTCGGCGAACGCCGGCCGCATGCGCGACGGGTGGAGTGCGCGGATTAGCGTCGCTTCTCTTCGGTTCCGTGCATATTCTGAAGGGGTTCGACACCGGCATAAGAGCCTTCATCTCAGCCTGTACGGCGGTGATGAGCTGCATGCGCTGTTCCTGCTGAGGAAGGTGCGAGGCGCCAAGACCAGATATCATTCGCAGACGTTCGACCACGCCGCTCCGTCGCGAATTGCGGCGAGCAGAATTTCCAGACAGTCGATATTGCCGAATCTTATAAGCGCGCCTCGATTACCGCAACAGCGGAGAGCGCCGCTTGTTGTGAGCCGGCCATAATATTTGGGAAAGCTGTTTGACTGAAATGAAATTGCTGGTCTATTGTCGATCGACTGCCAGTAATTCCAGATCTGCAAGTCCAGAGAGAATGACGATCAATGGCGTTGACCCTTCAGACTCTCTTGGAGGGTATTTATTCCTCGGTGATCGAAGCTGGAAACTTCGTTACCGCGCAACATTTCAAGATGTTCGAGTCGTATTTCGAGCGCAAGCGGATCACCGACGAGGTGCTCGGCGAAACCGAGGTTTATGTGCCGCGGCTGATCGCGATGGCCTATTCGAAAATCGAGAACGGCGAGGAAAAATTCGACGTCTATGAGGCACCGCAAGCGGCGCTGATCCCCATGTCGACGCTGGCTATCGAAACCCTGGAGATGGAGTTCGAAGCCAAGATCGCGAATTTCGAGGCGCTGGCCGAGACCAAGGGCGATGAATCCGAAGCGGGCGAGGCCGAAGATCCCGGTATCCTGAAGCGCACATTCGATCAGCTCCGCGAGGTGGCGGGGGAGGTCGAGATCATGATGAAGGGCGACTCCATGGAGTCCTCCGCATCGCCAGTCAAGGTCAAGATCACATTCAAGATACAGCCGCCGCCGGAAGGCGTGGCGCTCATCCAGGAGCAGTTGCTGGACTATCTGAGGACGTGAACAGTGCAGACAGCACCAATCGAACACAGGGGAACCCGACATGGCTAAGGACACGACTCCCGCCGGCGGCAAAGGCGGCAGTGGCGGAAACGGCGGCACCGAGATCGGCAACGAACTGCAGGGCCTGCCGCTGGAATATCTGATCGGGGCGCCATTCGCGGCGGCCACGAAGGCGCAGATTCAGCTCGGCAAGGCGATGATCGAGTTCGTCAACCTGCTCGCCTACGGCAAGGAGGGTGTGGCGGTGACGCCGAGCACATCGGCTGAAGCGGTCAAGACACTGCCGATGAAGCTCGAACGGCCGGTCATCGACGCCGACGGCAATGTGACGACGAACGAGATCACGGTGCAGCCGCCTATCCTCGGCCTTGTGCCGATCCCGTCGCTGCTGATCGAGACGATGGACGTGAACTTCTCGATGGAAATCCACACGGTGGAGACCACGAAGGGCACCGATGCGGCATCGGGCGAGGTAACTGCGGAGGGCCATGTCAACGGCCTGTTCTATGGCGGCAGCGTCACGGCAACCGGCAAGGTCTCGACGCAGCGCGAGAATACACGATCGACGGACAAGACGGCGAAATACGACATTCGCGTCCACGCCGCACAGCAGCGACCCACAGAGGGGATGGCGAGGCTGATGGACCTCTTGGCCAGCACCGTCGAGCCGATCAAGATCGAACGCAAGGGCGCCCGGTGACCAAGCAGCCGCAAAAGCGCGCCAAAATAACATGGGACCACGAAGAAACTTCCGACGAAGATGCGTCCTCGCGCGAATCAAGCACCGAGGACGAGTCGTCGAGCAGCACGAACTCGGAAGACAGCGACGTAACCGCGGCGTCGTCCATCGACGACGAACGCGACATGCGCCATGGAACGCGTCGGTCGCTTACGGCCGCAGACATCGAAAGGATAGCGGATCGTGTAAGCCGGCGCGCATTTGGGACCGTGACCCCAAGGGTCGTCGACGTCATGGACTACGATCCGGAACCTCATGAAGCCTATGCCCAGCATTTCATCGAGACGGTCTGCTCCGGTTCAAGCTTCAATTGCGCTTCCATCGCCGTCGCCGGGTCCGCACTGCAAATAACGGTGAATGGCACCATCGGATGCACGCAAGAAGCGTTTGACGCCTACAAGGCGGATCGGCTGAAAGAGGGTTGGAGCAATGTCACGCTACACGTGGCTTCCGAGCTTACCCTCTGTTACAACAACGGCGCTCGCTACGGCCGACGTGACCAGAAATACCTTCATGCCGAAATTCAGCAATGGCTGAACGTTTTTGACTTTGACGACATCGATTATGGCACCAACAAACCATGCTGCTTTTTTTGTGCATCCATCATGCTTGCCGCAGAGCGGCAGGTGACGAGCCACGGAAAAGTGTATGCGTATTCACTGCCGCACGCGCTGTATTCCCTTGAAGCCGTTGGAAAACGCTATTTCGGCGATGCTGACTTCGAGACACTCCGTGATGCCGACGATGCCTCGCGCAGAGCGTTTGAGGTTGAGTTTAAGATGAAGGTAAAGTCCTTGGTCCGTGGATCAGTTTACGCGACAGCCAAGCGAACCAGCGTCAACCAGGCCTACCCGCCGCCGCCACGTGCCGACTATGAACGTGGCGTTAGAAAACAACCGAGCGCCAGCGCATCGAGCGCCGCGACGAGTTCAACATCTCAAGCTCATACGGCTTCAACTTCGCGCCGCGCGCCACCATCTTGATCGAAAGCTCGCATCGGTCAGGAACTGCGGCGTTGCGCTGATTTACTTCTTCCGCCCCACCCCCGGCACCAGCACCGCAATCCCCTTGACCGCCTCGTCATAGCCGGGATGGCGGGCGCGTTTGCGGGCAAGCATCATCGGGATCGAGACGAACCAGAACAAGGCCGTCATGGCGAGCGCGCCGATGCCGGTCCAGACCGGCGCGCCGGCTGCGAGGCCGAACAGGAACAGCGCCCACCAGAAGGTGATCTCGCCGAGATAGTTGGGGTGCTGCGACCAGCCCCACACGCCACTGGTGAGGATTTCGCGGGAGCCGGCGAGACGGTGCGCGCGCAACTGCCGGTCGGCGACGGTTTCGATGGCGATAGCGGCGGCAATCAGGATCGTTGCGATCAGGTCGAGCAGGCCCATCGGGCGGGCGGAGGAGGCGGCCGCGAAGAGGGGCAGGCAGCCGAGAAAGACCAGCAAAGTGGGGAACAGCTCGATGCCGGTCAGGTTGACCAGCGGAAACCAGCGGCCGGTCTTGCCGCGCAGGTCGCGGTAGCGGAAATCCTCGTCCGACAATCGCGGCCAGCGGACAAGGCAGTTCGTGGTGAGGCGCACGGCCCAGAAGAGGATCGATGCAAAAACGATCCAGTCGCGCCATCCCGCCGCGCCTTCGGCGGCGAGCAGCCACAGCAGCACGAATGGGGGCGCGACGCTCCAGAAGGGATCGTAGAGCGATGCATTGCCGAGCAGCGTGGCGAAGGCGAAGACGACCAGCGTCGCCGCGACCATGCCGGCCAGCACGGCGAGCATGGGGTGTCCGGCAAGGCTGGTCGCCCCTGCGGCCGCGGCAAGCGCCAGCGCGTAGACGGCGGTGCACACCACCGTGGTGCTGGCCGCGCCCAGCCGGGCGTCAAAGAGATCGCGCAACGTCTTCCTGAAACCGTCCGGCAAGGGTCCCTCCGAGATCGCACCGCCACAGGAACTGCGCAATCGGCGGGCGGATAGTCAAGCCGGAGCGTAGCTGCTCCTGACCAACCATTTCGTGAGGTTTCGCGCCATCACGTCGTGGCCGATCACGGTGATGGTTTCCGCCTCCATTTCGTCCTCGAAGCTGCTGTGGCCCATCCATGCCGAGGTGAGCGCGCGCAGCTGGCTGACAATGAACAGATCAACGTTGAAGCCCTGGTTGGTATAGCAGAGGTCCGGCTCGATGCCCGGCTTGATGACCAGCCAGTAGTTGACCGGATTGTGCGGCGGATCGTTCAAGGTGAACTGGATGACGCATTTGTGGAGGGGAAGCTCTAGCCTGTTTATCTTGCGGCGGATGCTCCACATCAGCATTCGTGCGTCGAGGTGCTGGAGCGAAACGTTGCTTTTCACGTTGCGGTGCGCCCATTCGCCCAGCTGTTGGATAATCGGCTCCAACTCGTCGGCCCGCGGGGTGGTGAAATATTCAGCCGGCCCGCCTGCATGCGCAGCCGACCTGTAAATCAGCCCCTTGGCCTCCATGTCCTTCAGACGTTTCGAGAGCAGGCCCGGCGACATGCCAGGCACGCCGCGCTGGATCTGGTTGAAGCGCGTCGAACCCGACCACATTTCGCACAGAACGAGCATCGTCCAGCGCGGCTCGATCATGTCCGACGCCATGGCGACAGGGCAAAACAGCGGATATGCGGATTTGGGCAAGGTCGTGCCTCCTGTCGCAAGGTCACACGGGCGGCGGGTGCGGTCCAGTTCAGAAACTGTAGCGGTAATGCTGCAGTTTCTGAACTGGCGCGGCGGGCGGCGCATCCCGCAGGCTCGGGGTCTCAGAAACGGAAGGAGACCGATATGCCTCTGGTGGATATCGAAGTGATCGAAGGGGTGTTCGACGCCTCGCAGAAGGCGCAGATGATCGAAAAGGTCACCAACGCCATGGTGGAAGTGGAAGGCGAGGCGATGCGCGGCGTCACCTGGGTGCGGGTCAAGGAAGTGCGCAGCGGCCAGTGGGGCATAGGCGGCAACACGCCGAGCGCCGACGACATCAAGGCGATGGCGGCCAAGTAACATCAGGCGAGGCAGGCACGACAAGTCTGCCTCGCCGCGCCGCTGTTCGGGCGAAGCTGTAAGGCCGCCCTCCGGTCACGGGGTTCGCGGGCGGGCCACATATCCCCAGGTCGTCAACGCGGCGGCGATCAGCCACAGGATCGGCCCGAGAAGGTCGGTGCTGTGGCCGGGCAGAAGCACGAAGATAATGAAGCCGATATCGGTGGCGCTGACCGTGACGATGTTGAGCCAGTAGCCGATCGTGCTGTTGCGCCAGTTGAAGGCCGCGCCGATGGCTATGGAGAACAGCGCGATGTAACCGAGATTCCAGGCGTTCTGGTAGAGCTTGGCTTGCGCCATACCGACGCCTTCGCCGGCGGCCAGTTCGAAGCCGAGCCAGGCCGCGTAGAGGTGCAGCAGGCCCCACAGAACATAAAAGATTGCGCCGAGTTTGAAACTGAAGTTCGCCATGTCGTCTCCCCCTTGCCTTCCCGCAATAGCCGCAGCGATGGAAGCCAAGTCAAGCACCTTCACCGGAAGGCGGGTGGGGAGGATGGCCGGAACAGCTTGACCTTCAAGCGCCATGACTGTCAGGTTGACGGTGAGGCCGGCAATGGGGATGGGGCATGCTGGACTTCGACGAGCTTTCGAACTGGCCGGAATATGTGAAAGTGTTTGTCGGCGTGCTGGCGCTGGTGCCGCCGCCGATCATCGTGCCGCTTTATCTCGGCGTGATGGCCGGGCGCTCGATGAAGGAGAAAAACGCCGCGGCCCTCGTCGGCGGGCTGGGATTTCTCATCACGACGGTCGCCTTCACCTTTCTCGGCGAGGCGATCCTCGGCGTATTCGGCATCACGCTCGGCGCCTTCCGGCTGGCCGGCGGCTTCCTGCTCCTGATGATCGCCATCGACATGCTGCGCAGCGACCCGCATATTGACGCATCGGGCGAAAGCCGCGGCGGCAGCGCGGTGGCCGTTGGCATCGTCCCGATCACCATACCCTCTCTGGCCGGACCCGGCGCGATCAGCGCGGTGGTGCTGTTCGCCTCCGAACATGACGGGCTGACGCACCGGATTCTGGTTTCGATCGTGCTCGCCGGAGTGGCGCTGCTGGTCTACGTGATGCTGCGGGCGGCTGCCTATGCCGAGCAACTCTTCACCAAGAACGTGCAGCTCATCTTCAACAAGGTGATGGGGCTGCTCGTTGCGGCAATCGCCTTCGAGTTCATGATGGACGGACTGGCCGCGCACTTCCCTGAACTTGTGACCGTGCACTGAGAAGGCGGCACCGCCGTCGCGCCCACGTCCGACAGGCGAGGGACTGATCACACGGCGCGGACAAAGCCGTCGAGAACCTTCTTCTGGCCGGCCTTGTCGAAGTCGATGGTCAGCTTGTTGCCGTCGATTGTTGCGATATTGCCGTTGCCGAATTTCTGGTGGAAGACGCGGTCGCCGACGGCAAAGGCAGAGGGGGTGTCGGAGACGGATTTGGCCACCAGCTCGCCCTCGATGGTGCGGCCCTTGACCGAGCCGGCGCCCGCGCCGTAGCCGGAATCCACCTCGCCATAGCCGATGCGCTCGACCGCGTGGCCGGAGCGGGTGCCCCAGTTGCGGTCGGTCGCCTCGGTGCGGTTTTGTTGGGCGCGCTGCCAGCCGGGAGTGGCGTAGGTGTTGGAGAAGGCGGCCGGCTGCTCGTCGAAGCGCGAGGCGCCGTAGGGGTTGCGGCGGCCGAAATCGCCGCGCCCGCCGCCGGTCGAATAGCCGCCATAGGACGAGCCGTCGTCGGCCACCTCGACATGGGCCTCGGGCAGTTCGTCGACGAAGCGCGAGGGGATGGTCGACTGCCACAGGCCGTGGATGCGTCGGTTGGAGGCGAACCAGATGTGGAGATGGCGCTTGGCGCGGGTCAGCCCGACATAGGCGAGGCGGCGCTCCTCCTCCAGGCCCGAACGGCCGCCCTCGTCGAGCGCGCGCTGATGCGGGAACAGGCCTTCCTCCCAGCCGGGCAGGAAGACGGTGCCGAACTCCAGCCCCTTGGCCGAATGCAGCGTCATGATGGAGACGGCGTCGAGCTCCTCGTTCTGGTCGACCGTCATGACCAGCGCGACATGCTCGAGGAAGCCGCGCAGGGATTCATACTCCTCCATGGAGCGGATCAGCTCCTTGAGGTTGTCGAGCCGGCCCGGCGCCTCGGCCGAGCGGTCGTTCTTCCACATGTCGGTGTAGCCGCTTTCCTCAAGGATGATCTCGGCCAGTTCGGTGTGCGGGGTGGTGTCGATGAGGCCCTGCCAGCGGGCGAAATTGGCCGCGACTTCGCGCAGCGCGGCGCGCGGTTTCGGCTTCAGTTCGTCGCTCTCGGCCAGACGCGCGGCGGCTTCCAGCATCGGCACGCCGAGCGCGCGTGAGGCATCGTGGACCTGGCGGATGGTGGCCTCGCCCAGCCCGCGCTTGGGCGTGTTGACGATGCGCTCGAAGGCGAGGTCGTCCGCTCCTTGAGCGACCACGCGGAAATAGGCCATCGCGTCTCGTATCTCGAGGCGTTCGTAAAAGCGCGGGCCGCCGATGACGCGGTAGTTCAGCCCCAGCGTGACGAAGCGGTCCTCGAATTCGCGCATCTGGAAAGAAGCGCGGACGAGAATGGCCATGTCGTTGAGGCTTTCGCCCTTGCGATGCTGGGCTTCGATCTCCTCGCCGACGGCGCGGGCCTCTTCCTCCGAATCCCACGAGTTGTGGACCTTGACCATCGCGTCGTCGGGGTCGGCGGCGTCGGTGAACAGCGTCTTGCCGAGCCGGCCCTCATTGTTGGCGATGAGGTGCGAGGCGGCTCCCAGGATATGCGCGGTGGAGCGGTAGTTGCGCTCCAGCCTGATGACTGTGGCGCCGGGAAAGTCCTTCTCGAACCGCAGGATGTTGTCGACCTCGGCCCCGCGCCAGCCATAGATGGACTGGTCGTCGTCGCCGACGCAGCAAATATTTATTTGCTGCTTTTTGTTTTCGCTCACGCTGTCGCCGCTGCGCGGCTCGCTCCGCGAGGGCGCGCCATGAGGCGCGACGGCCGCTTGGCCTTGCGGACCTGCGGTCCGAACCGCCGTCGAACCCGTCTGCGGCCGCTGCGCGATCAGGCGCAGCCACATATATTGGGCGGTGTTGGTGTCCTGATACTCGTCGACGAGGATGTATTTGAAGCGGCGGTGGTATTCGGCCAGCACGTCGTGGTGCTCGCGGAAGATGCGGATCGGGTGCAGCAGCAGATCGCCGAAATCGGTCGCGTTGAGCGTGGCGAGCCGGTCCTGATAGGACTGGTAGAGCTCGCGGCCCTTGCCGTTCATCGCGGCGCGGGCGTCGCCCTCGGGAATGTCCTTCGGACCGAGCCCCTTGTTCTTCCAGCCGTCGATGATCTGAGCGAACTGGCGCGCGGGCCAGCGCTTGTCGTCCAGCCCCTCGGCCTGGATAAGCTGTTTGATGAGCCTGATCTGGTCGTCGGTGTCGAGGATGGTGAAGCCTGACTTGAGACCCGCCAGCTCGGCGTGGCGGCGCAAGATCTTCACGCCGATCGAGTGGAAGGTGCCGAGCCAGGGCATGCCCTCGACCGCTTCTCCCACCAGTACGCCGATACGCGATTTCATCTCGCGCGCAGCTTTGTTGGTGAAGGTGACGGCGAGAATTTGCGAGGGCCAGGCGAGGCCGGTCGCCAGGATGTGGGCAATGCGGGTGGTCAGCACGCGGGTCTTGCCGGTGCCGGCACCGGCCAGCACCAGAACCGGGCCTTCGGTGGTTTCCACAGCCAGCCGCTGCTCGGGGTTCAGCCCGTCGAGATAGGACGGGCGCTGGCCTTGCCTCGCGGCCATGGCGCGCGCGGCCAGCCCGCCACCCTGAGGCGCGGGCGTATGGCCATCCCCATTGGGGAAGGGCGGCTGGTCTGGAACGCTGGACATTGGCCTGAATGTAGCGATTCGGGATCGAAAGACCAGAACTGGCGGCGGCATTGCCGACAACGGGCTGCAGGGGCATTGCATATGGTTTGATATCGAACTATGTAGTTTGAAGTCAAACTATAGGAGTGGATCATGACGAACAGACGGAAATTTCTCGCACTTGTCGGAGGAGGGGTCGTCCTGGCAGCCGCCGGTGGCGGCGCATGGGCGATGACGCGGGATCCCGCGCGGGCGCGCATTCCCTGGGCTGTGGCGGGGACCACCGAAACCGAACCGCGTCGCCGGGCGCTGTCCTACGCCATTCTGGCCCCCAATCCGCACAACCGGCAGCCATGGCTTGCCGATCTCGGGACGGATGGCGAGATAGCGCTCTATTGCGACCTGGACCGGCGGCTGCCCGAGACCGATCCGTTCGACCGGCAGATCACGATCGGGCTCGGCTGTTTTCTGGAATTGCTGGTGCAGGCGGCGGCCGAGGACGACTGGTGGGCGGATGTGACGCTGTTTCCCGATGGCGAGCCCCAGCCGCGGCTCGACGGCAGGCCCTTGGCGGTGATCCGCTTTGTCGGCCAGGAGGGGATCGCGCGCGATCCGCTGTTCAGTCAGGTGCTCGATCGGCGTTCCTGCAAAGAGCCGTTCGACACCGCACGGAGCGTGGATGCCGGCGCGCTCGACCGGATCGCCGCTGTCGCCAAAAGCGGCGCAACGGGTGGCTTCACGAACCAGCCTGACCGGGTCGAGGCGTTGCGCGAGCGGGGATGGGCGGCTTTGGAGACCGAGATCACCACACACCGGACGCTGAAGGAAAGCGTCGACCTGATGCGCATCGGCAAGGCCGAGATAGAGGCGAGCCCGGACGGTATCGATCTCGGCGGTCCGATGATGGAAGCCCTTGCACTGACGGGCATACTGAACCGCGACGCAATGCTCGATATGCAATCGACCGTATTCAAACAGCAGATACCGGTGCTGAGGGCGCCGTTCGATACGGCGATGGCTTTCATGTGGCTGACAACGTCGGGCAACAGCCGGGCGGACCAGATCAACGCCGGCCGCGACCATGTCAGGCTCAATCTGGCCGCGACCGCGCTGGGCGTGGCGATGCATCCCATAAGCCAGGCGCTGCAGGAATATACGGAGATGCAACCGCATTATGACGGCATGCGGGACGAGTTGGGGATCGGCAACGGCGAGACGCTGCAAATGTTGACCCGGCTCGGCTATGGTCCGCAAGTGCCCGCCAGCCCGCGCTGGCCCTACGAGACCCGGATCGCGAATGCATGAACGAAGCTGACGGAAAATTGGGCGAGACAATGTTCCGGTTCTTCAACGAGATCGGGATCATCGCCCAGCTTTCCGGCAATGCCTTCGAAAAGGTGATGATCGGCGGCATGACGCTGCCGCAATTTTCCGTGCTCAACCATCTCGTGCGGCTGGGCGGCAACAGGACGCCGCTCCAGATCGCGCGGGCGATGCAGGTGACCAAGGGCACCATGACCAACACGCTGGGGCATCTGGAGCGCGCGGGGCATATTGCCGTCCGACCCGACGAGCGGGACGGACGGTCCAAGCGTGTGGATATCACCGATAGCGGCCGCGTAGCGCGCGACCAGGCGATCGCCGCGATGGCGCCGGAACTCGGCTGGTTGGCGGCGCGCATCCGCATGGACGACGTCGAGGCGTCGCTGCCGCTGCTGGAGCAGGTGCGCAAGCTCTTGGACGAACGGCGCAACTGACGGCTGAAGTATGGCACGGTGATTTGTGTCGCATCGCCGCGTGATGCGTTGACCCTCCCGATAGCCGATAATAGTGTTTCGTTCAGGCTGGAGGCGGCCCGCAGTCCGCATCCCGAAAGGGAGATGGCAAACGCCTCCGCGATCCTTCCCATCCGGTTTCCTTTCCCGGCGAAGGCTTCAGCAATGCGGACACTGATGATCCCGTCGCCGTCGAAGAAGGAAGCCGACCATGCGCAATGCCCGTGATGCGAAGCGGATGGCCAAGGCCATCCGCGAGGCACTGGACGAAAAACAGATCGACATTTCCCATACGCAGGCACTGGAAATCGTCGCCCGGCAATTTGGTTTCGTCACCTGGAATATCCTGTCGGCCAAGCTGGAAAAGGACGCCGTTTCCGGTTCCGGGGGGCCTGAATTCTTGCCGCCAATACCAATATTGCGCATATTCGATGAAGCGAAGGCGCGGGAATTCTATGAGGGATTTCTCGGTTTCAACATGGACTGGCAACACCGGTTTCACCCCGGTGCGCCGATTTATTGCCAGGTATCGAGCGGTGCGCTGAAGATCCACCTCAGCGAGCATTCGGGCGACGCCAGCCCGGGCGGCACAATGGTGGTCAACATGAAAGGCGTCGAAGCTTTTCAGAAAAGCCTTATCGCCAAGGATTACAAATATAACCGGCCCGGACTTCAGCATCAGGACTGGGGGCTTGAATGCGAGGTTATTGACCCTTTCGGAAACCGCATACGCTTCATGGAACAGGGCTAGCAGACCTGCTCAATGCTCGGCGGCGCACTGGTGGTGATCGCCGAGCGCATTCAGTACATGGCATTCGCCGACCGAATGGCCGCCGCAATCGGCGATGCGTTCCAGTTCGTCCGCCAGCCGCTGCAGCCGGGCAATGCGCTGGCGCACATCGTCCAGATGCGCCGATGCGATGCGGTCGGCATCCGCGCAGGGGCGCTCGGGATGGCCGCCGAGCTCGATCAGCTCGCGGATCGAATCGAGGCCGAAGCCCAGATCGCGGGCGTGGCGGATGAAGGCGAGGCGCTCGAGATCGGTGTCGCCATAGCGGCGCTGATTTCCCGCCGTGCGCCCGGGTTCCTCGATCAGGCCCGCCTGCTCGTACCAGCGTATGGTGGGGACCTTCACGCCGGTGCGGCGCGACAACTCTCCGATTGTGAGCATGAAAAAATACCTCTTGAACCTCTAGCCGCTAGAGGAACTAGATAGCAAGCGAAGGCAATTCAAGAGGCATGACATGAGCGCATCCTGCGGACACGATCATCAATTCGAAGGTCTTTCGGCCGACTACAAGCGCCGCCTGTGGGCGGTGATCGCGATCAACGCCGCGATGTTCGGGGTCGAGATGACGGCGGGCCAGCTTGCCGGCTCGCAGGCGCTGAAGGCCGACGCGCTCGACTTCTTCGCGGATGCCGCGACCTATTTCATATCGCTGATGGTGATCGGCGCCGCTGTGCGGGTGCGCACCGGCGCGGCGATAGCCAAGGGGCTGAGCCTGCTGGCCATGGGGCTGTGGGTGGCGGGATCGACCATCTACCAGGTGCTGGTTCTCGGCGTGCCGGCGCCGCATGTGATGGGCGCGATCGGCTTCATGGCGCTGGCAGCCAATGTCGCCAGCGTGCTCATCCTCATGCGCTACAAGGACGGCGACGCCAATGTGCGCTCGGTCTGGCTGTGCTCGCGCAACGACGCGATCGGCAATGTGGCGGTGATGTTCGCGGCAGCCGGCGTGTGGCTGACCGCGACGGCCTGGCCGGATCTGATCGTCGCGGGCGTGATGTCGGGGCTGTTCGTGTGGTCCTCGGTGCAGATTCTCAGCCAGTCGGCACGGGAATGGCGAACAGGGGAGGGTTCAGACCAGACGCAAGGCCACGGGCAGCGTCACGGCTGACGTTCACGCCGCTTTGACTGGACCGCCGCGCATTGCTCTCCAACTATTGTCTCAAGGGGCGGACCCCGAGCGGAGGATTGACCGATGCAGGACATGACGCAGCCGAAGATCACGCAGGCGATGATCGACGCCTATGACGAATACACGCATCTGACACTGGACCGGCGTGGCTTCATGTCCAGGCTGACCAAGCTGGCGGGTTCGGGCGCGGCGGCGGCGGCGATCGCTCCGCTGCTGGCGGCGAACCAGGCCAGCGCCGCCATGGTGGACGAGGGCGACTTGCGCATAGCCGCGCAGGATGTGACTTATCCGGGCGTCGATGGCGACATGGCAGGCTATTTCGTAGCGCCGGCCGAGCAGTCAGGGCCGCTGCCGGCGGTCATTGTCATCCACGAAAACCGTGGCCTGAACCCGCACATCAAGGATGTCGCGCGGCGCATGGCGCTCGAAGGCTTCGTGGCGCTGGCGCCCGATTTCCTGTCGCCGCTCGGTGGCACGCCGGACGACGAGGACAAGGCGCGCGAGATGATCGGCCAGCTCGACGGCCCGCGGCGCATCGCCAATTCCGTCGCCGCCGTGGCATTCCTGGAAGACCATGAGGCGACAAACGGCAATGTCGGGGCCGTCGGTTTCTGTTGGGGCGGCGGCGCGGTCAACGATCTGGCGGTGAACGCACCCGCGCTTGACGCGGGGGTTGCCTATTACGGCCGCCAGCCGGCGGTGGAGGATGTGGCGCGCATCGAAGCGCCGCTGCTTCTGCACTATGCGGGGCTGGACGAGCGCATCAATGCCGGCATCGGCGCCTACCGGCAGGCGCTGGAGGCCAGCGGCAAGGAATTCACGATCGAGATCTATGAGGGCTTGAACCACGCCTTCAACAACGACACGTCCGAAGCGCGCTATGACAAGGCGGCGGCGGACCTCGCCTGGGGCCGGACGATCGGCTTTTTCAAGGACAAGCTGGCCGGCTGAGCCGGCGATCCGGTCGCGGCCCGCCTCAGTCGCGGGGACCGTAGCGCTGCGTCCAGGCAGCGTCGATGATGCGCCTGGCATAGACAAGCTCGATCGGAACGGGCCTGCCCAGCCGCCTGCAGCGATAGAGTTCGTCTTCGATGCCGCGCTGGGCGCGCCACAGGTCGTATTCGCTGATGCTCGCGTCGCGCGCCAGCGAGGTGGACAAAATCCGGGTGTTCAGCGCCCCGGGGTTCTCCGGCCACTTGAGCATGTCGTTTCTTCGTAAGCGATTCGTCGGAGCGCCAGCGTTGGCCTTCGGCGCGACGGCATCAACCGCAGTGGGAAGAAGCCCCCGGTTTGTTTTTTCTTAATATTAACACGGAGTTAATGTCTAAAGTTTGAGTGAATCCGGTAACGTCCGGATTACCCTGTCTTGTGCCTGATGGCGATGGAGCGGCCGACGCGCTCGGGGCGCGGCAGGGCGGCATGGGCCGCATGCATTTCCTTCATGCGCGCATGCACGTCCGCCGGCATCGGAGCGACCTTCGGTCCCGCCATGTCGATGTGGAGCGCCAGCGTCTCGGCTGTGGCGGCCACCCAGCCGTCGACATGGAACAGTTCCTGATAGGTGTGGAAGCGCTTCTCGTCGAAATCGATGATCTGGAAGCGGCAGCGCACGCGGTGGTCGAGATGCAGCTCGCGCAGATAGCAGATGTGGAATTCGGCGGTGTAGGTGGTGAGCCGGCGCTCTTTCGCATAGTCCGGCCCCATGCCGAGCAGCGCATAGGCGTCGTCGGCCGAGCGGTCGAACAGCACGCTGTAATAGGCCATGTTGAGATGGCCGTTATAGTCGATCCAGCCGGGCTCGATGCCCATTTCGGAGGTGACGAGGGGGGCGTCGGTGAGTTTCATGCGGCGGGTGTCCCTTTTTCCTGGCGCGCAAAGATCGCGTTTTGACGGCGGGCAGGCAAGCCGCTACGAGATTCCGCTGACAAGTTTGGAGCGGCGTTCCAAAAACGCCGCCGCGGGAGGATAATTCATGGCACTGGCCGGGATCGAGAAGGTCGCGCGCAACGAGGCGGGCATCGAGGCGGTGCTCGGCATATTGCGGCAGCGCTACGGCGACCGCTTCCAGACCGGGCAGGCGATCCGCGACCAGCACGGCCACACCACCACCTATATTCCCGGTCAGGCGCCGGACGGCGTGTTTTTCGCCGAGGCGGCGGAGGATGTGCAGGAGGTTGTGCGCATCTGCGCCGACCATTCCGTGCCGGTGATCCCATTCGGCACCGGCTCGTCGCTGGAGGGTCATGTGAACGCGCCGGGCGGCGGCATCTCGATCGATCTGTCGAAGATGAACCGGGTGCTGGAAGTCCATGCCGAGGATCTGGACTGTACGGTGGAGGCGGGGGTGACGCGCACGCAGCTCAACGAATACCTGCGCGACACCGGCCTGTTCTTTCCGATCGATCCCGGCGCCGACGCCAGCCTGGGCGGCATGGCCTCGACGCGCGCGTCCGGCACCAATGCGGTGCGCTACGGCACCATGCGGGAAAACGTGATGTCGGTCTCGGCGGTGATGGCCGACGGGCGGCTGATCACGACCGCCAAGCGGGCGCGCAAATCGTCCGCCGGCTACGACCTGACGCGGCTTCTGGTCGGTTCGGAAGGCACGCTCGGCATCATCACCTCGCTGACCCTGAAGCTGCACGGTATTCCGCAGGCGATTTCGGGCGGGGTGTGCCCGTTTCCCAGCGTGGAGGCGGCCTGCAACACGGTGATAGGCACGATCCAGATGGGCATTCCGGTGGCGCGCATCGAGATTGCCAACGCGCTCAGCGTGAAATCGATGAACGCCTATTCGAAGCTCGACTACCCGGAAGAAGGCGCGTGCCTGTTCGTGGAGTTTCATGGCTCCGAGGCCGGCGTGGCCGAACAGGCGGAAATGTTCGGCGAGGTGGCGAACGAATATGGCGGCGGGCCGTTTGCCTGGACAACAGTGGCGGAGGAACGCGCCAAGTTGTGGAAGGCCCGCCATGACGCCTACTGGGCCGGGCTTGCGTTGAGGCCGGGCGCGAAAGGGCTGTCGACGGATGTGTGCGTGCCGATCTCGCGGCTGGCGGACTGCATCATGGAGACCGAGGCCGATATCGCCGAAATGGGGCTGATAGCACCAATTGTCGGCCACGCCGGTGACGGTAACTTCCACGTGCTAGTGCTGATGGACATGGACGACGCCGGAGAGATCGCGCGGACGGAAGAGTTCGTTGCGCGGCTCAACATGCGCGCCATCGCTATGGATGGCACCTGCACCGGCGAGCATGGTATCGGGCAGGGCAAGATGCAGTTCCTGAGCCATGAGCTTGGGCCGGCGGTGGACTATATGCGCGCGGTCAAGCAGGCGCTCGACCCGAAGAACATCATGAATCCTGGCAAGATCTTCCCGCGAAACGGGTGAGCGCGGTCTGCGATATCGCGGGTTGGACCGGTCAGGCAGGATCCTCGGTCATGTCCGAGGAAGACGACCGAGTGGGATGCCCGGCGCACGCGATTGCCACTTTATCGACAGACTGATGCGGGTAATGTGAATTTCAGGGGTTTGTGGACCGCCGGTCCGGCGGAGTGAATGCGGGAGAAATCAGCTGGCCCGGCTTTTCGTCATCATCGGCGGCCTGATCGTCATCGCGCTGACCGCCGTGCTGGTGGTGCCCTATTTCATCGACTGGACGACCTACAAGGCCGAGTTCGAGCGTGAGGCGAGCCGCGTTCTAGGGCGCGAGGTCGTTGTGCGCGGCGAGGCGCGGGCGAGGCTGCTGCCGCTGCCTTCGGTGACATTCTCAGACGTGGAGGTTTCGGGCGCCGAACCGGGCGACCCGGCAATGACGGTCGAGACGTTTTCGATGGACGCCGAACTGGCGCCGTTCCTGCGCGGCGAGCTGCTGATCTTCGACATGCGGATCGTGCGGCCCAGGGCGCGCATCGAAATCGCCGAGGACGGCACGGTCGATTGGGCCTTGCGGCCTTCGACGCCTTTCGACCCGCACCAGGTGACCCTGGAGAACCTCACCATCATCGAGGGACGGATCGACATCGATCACTCGGCGAGCGGCCGCACTCACGAGCTGACGGAAGTGAACACGACGATTGCGGCGCGCACGCTGGCCGGACCGTGGCGCATGAGCGGCTCCATGCGGCTTGACGGCGCCCTGACGACGCTGTCGGTCTCGACCGGCCCGATCGAGGACGACGGCACGATGCGCCTGCGCGTGCGGGCCCAGCCGGAGCGCTACGGCTTCAACCTGGAAACAGACGGCCGCGCCGGACTGCGCGACGGGGTGTTTGGTTATGACGGAACGTTCAGGGTCGCGGCGCGCAATGCCGAGAAGCTGCGCGGCGCGGACGGCGAGACGTTCGAACTCGACGAGGGCGAGGAGACGAGGCAGGCCGGCGCCGATGTGCCTGCCTACCGCGTCAGCGGCGACTTCCGACTCGACCATGAATTGATCGATATCGGCGAATTCCGGTTCGAGACAGGGCCGCTGATCGACCCCTATGTGGCCAACGGCAAAGCCTCGATCGCGTTGGGCGAGGAGCCGCGCTTCGACATTTCAGCCGACGGCGCGCAGCTTCGCTTCGAGGATGTGACCGAAAGCGAAGACGGGTCGCTGGCGCTCGCCGCACGGCTCGCCGCGTTCAAGGAGGTCATGTTCGACCTGCCGACGCCGGAAATTCCGGGCCGGATCGAGGTCAACCTGCCGGCGATCGTGGCCGGCGACACGACAATCCGCAATGTCGGCCTGTCGGCCGAGCCCGTGGAGGGCGGCTGGGCGATCGGCAATGTTTCGGCCACGCTGCCCGGCCGCGCGACGCTCGAGGGCAGCGGACGGCTCAACACGACCTTCGGGGCGTTCGGGTTCGACGGGCAACTGCTTCTGGCGATCGGCCAGCCTTCCGGCTTCGCGGCCTGGCTTTCAAGGGATGTCGACGAGGCGATCAGGCGCCTGCCCGCGGCCGGATTCGAGGCGAGGGTGGAACTGAGCGAGGAGCGGCAGGTGTTCGAGGAACTTGAACTGCGCCTCGGCAACGCCGCCTTCAGCGGCCGCATCATCAACGAGCAGCCCGCCGACCGCCGGCCATCGATGGTTCTGGAACTCAATGGCGGCAAGCTCGACCTGGAAGGGCTGGCGGCGTTCGCGTCGCTGTTTGTCAGCGACAGCGGCGCGACACGGCTTGGCGAGCACGATCTGGACTTCAAGATCAAGGCGGGGCCGGTGACGGTGGCCGGCATCACCGCCGAGAGCGCCGACACCGCGCTTCGGCTGCGCGACGGCCGGCTGGAGATCGACCGGCTGGCGCTGGCCGGCGTCGAGGGCGCCTCGGTCAGCGCGACCGGCTCCGTCACCGATATCGGCGGGGCGCCGACAGGTTCGCTCGACGCATCGGTAATTTCCGGCGACCTCGCGCCGCTGATCGCGTTGGCAGCCGAGCGGTTTCCCGACAATCCGGCGCTGGCTACGCTCGACGACCGGTCGCAAGCGTTTCCGGGCATCTTTGGCGAAGCGGAACTCAACCTCGCCCTCAAGCTGCAGGAAGCGCGCGCCGACGCGCGCCGGCTGAGCTTCGACGCAAATGGCGAGGCGGGCGGCAGCGCGATCAATTTCGGGCTGACGGCGACCGGTTCGCTCGACGATCCATACGGCGCGGAGATCGATCTGAGGCTGACCGCCAGCAACGAGGAACCGGGCGCGCTCTACGCGCTCTACGGTATTCCGGCGCTGCCGTTCGGTTTCGCCGGGGCGCTCGGGACAGAATTTGAAATTACCGGTGTGCCGAAAGATGGCGCCACCACCCGTTTCCGCGCGGCGGGCGACGGGATCATCGCCGGGTTCAAGGGGACGGTGAGCGCCGACGCCGGCAAGTTCGCCGCCAGTGGCGACGGAAGCATCGAGGCAAGCGATTTCGAGCCCTATCTGATGACGGCGGGCGTCACCCTTCCAGGCATGGGGCTGGGCGTGCCGGTGGCGCTGTCGGCCAATCTCGATCTCGCCGACGGCGTCCTGATCGCGTCTGGATTGCAGGGAACATTCGCGGATAATGCGATCAACGGCGACATCAATGCCAGCGTGCGCGACGGGCTGCCGCATTTCAGCGGCGCAGTGAACCTCAATTCGCTCGATCTGGGGCTGGTGGTCGCGGCGGTGCTCGGGGAAGCCTCGATGGACATGGAAGCCGGCGGCGTTTGGCCGCGCATTCCGTTTGAACCCTCGGCGCGGCCACCATTCACCGCCGAACTCGACGTGTCCGCCGCCAGTCTGCTGTTCAACGGCCAGCGCGTGGCAGGCAATGCCCGCATGTCGGCCCGCATGAACCGCGAAGGCGCACGCATCGCCGACGCGACTGCCTACTACCACGGCGGGGCGATCGGCGGGCTGATCGAACTCAGCAACAATGGCGGGACCGGCATTTTCTCCGGCCAGATCAAGGCGGCGGATGCCCCGATAGCGGCACTGATCCCCGACATCGGGCTCACCGGCAAGGCAGCCTTTTCGGCAAGCCTGACGGCGAGCGGCAAATCGATCGAAGGCATGATGGCCTCGCTCTCTGGTTCAGGCACGGCCTCGGTGCGCGACCTCGTCATTCCCGGTCTCTCACCGGATGCGCTCGAGCCGATACTCGCCGCCGCGGAAGAAGCGGGAACCGACATCGACAACGACAAGACCGCCGCGTTCGCGCCCGAATTCATACAGGGCGGACAATTCCAGACCGAAGCCACCGAGTTTGCCATCACGGTCGCCGGGGGAGTGCTGCGCGCGCCGCCGATCGTTCTGGAGCGCCCGGAAGCGTCCCTTACGGTCGACTCTCGGATCGACCTCGGCACGGGGATCGTCGGCGCGTCCGGTGTACTGACATATGATCCGGGCCTGGAAGCGGTGGTTGGGGCGGAGCCGGCGGTGCGGTTCGAGGTTTCGGGGCCGCCCGGCGACGTCACGGTCAATCTCGACACCGCGCCGTTAGGACAATTCCTCACGCAGCGCGCGCTGGAGCGCGAGCAGGCGAGGGTGGAGGCCATGCAGTCGCAATTGCTGGAACGCCAGCGGCTGCGGCGCGAGGTTCGCTACTATGCGTCGCTGCAGGGCGAACGGGAGCGGCTTGCCGAGGAACTGCGGCAGCGGGAGGAAGCAGCGCGCGCGGCCGAGGAGGCGAGGCGGGCCGCCGACGAAGCCCGACGCAAGGCCGAGGAGGAGGCGAGGCTGAAGGCCGAGGAACAGGCGCGTCGGCAGTCCGAGACCAACCCGGAAACGCAACCACCTCCCGCACAGGACATCGATGCGGACATCCAGCGCGAGACGCTGCCTCCTCCCACGAACAGTGGCTCGGCCGAGGGCTCCAACATGACGATTGAAGGGTTGCTCAAGGCGATCGACCAGTAGCGGCGTCGACGCCGTGGCTTCATGTATTGATTCAACTGCCTCCCGATGTGATTCACCGGCGCGCGTCAAGCGTTTGAATTGAAACAGCTAATCTGGCGGCGGGCTGGGTGAGGCTGTCGGCGTGGAGAGATTCCCCGCCCGACACGGTGGAGGCTAGCCTGTGCGTCTGCCTTTCAACCATTCGAGAACGTGTTGCCTGATGGCCGACGAGAGATTGGTCTCCGGCGGGCGGGCGGCGTCGATTTCGGCGATCAGGGCTGCGACAGGCATGCCCCGTTCAGCCGCGATCCTCACCAGTTCCTCGTGGAAGGGGTCCTCGATCGAATAGCTGGTGCGGTGGCCGCCAATCGTCACCGAGCGCTTGCGGACCACGCTCAATCGGCGTCGTCCGTCTTGCCGGCCGTTTCATCGCGGCGGTGGGCGTCGAGCAGCCGCACGGCATTGTCCGCTTCGGCCTGGCGAAGCTGGCGCGCGGCCTTCGTCTCGCCATGGAGGGTGCGGTTTTCGCCGGCGAGCCTGGCCCGGTCCTCGCGCGTTTTGCGTTTACGGAAGTGGCGGAGATTTACAACGTCGCCCAAGACGGCCTCCAGCCCTCACTTCTTGCGGAAGGAATCGAGCGACACGACTTCGGCGCCCTTGGCGTCCGGTTCGCCATCTTGCGCGGTCGCCTTTTCCTTCGACTGCGCCTTCTTGCCCTTGGCCGGGCTCTTCCTGGCCGGCGGGTCGTCGGACGCGGCGTGCGGTTCCGCGTTGGGGAGCGCCGCAATCGGCTGTTCAGGCTCCTCCGACTCAGGCTTGACGTCGAATTCGAGCTCGAAACTGACGGATGGATCGTAGAACCCGCGCACTGCCGAGAACGGAATTTCCAGCTTTTCGGGCACGTCGGAGAAGGACAGGCCGATCTCGAAGCCGGTGTCGGTGACCTTCATGTCCCAGTACTGATACTGGACCACGATGGTCATCTGATCGGGGTAGCGCTCGCGCAGGCGCGAGGAAATTCTCACGCCCGGGGCATCAGTGACGAAGGTGATGAAGAAATGGTGGTTGCCGGGCAGGCCGGTGCGCGCGACCTCGGCCAGCACCTTGCGCATCACGCCGCGCAGCGCTTCCTGGGCCAGAATGTCGTAACGGATGTGATCGTCTGCCATCGGTGCCAGTTGGTTGTTCGAGTCGCAGCTTCAGGTTTAGTGCCGGTTGCTGTCCGCGTAAACCGGATATAGCGCCGGGAACGGCCGGCGGAAGCGCTGCCGGCCTTTTCCACTGCTTTGATCGGCATTTGCCGGGAATTGGGGAAGATGAAGTGGAGGCTTCTGTTGCCAGGTGCCTCCGAACCCCGCCTGAAGGTGCTAACCCACAGGGCTTAATTCGAGACTATCGCACTGCATTAAGCAGCGAGACGTGCCTCAGCATAGTTGTCGTTTGCAACTACAAAGTAGCCCGATAACGGTGGTACAATGCCGGGCAAAAGTCCGATCTTTACACCCTCGTCGATCCTATTTCGCCCCCATCAGCAGCAGCCGCGAAGGCTGTTCCTGGTGGAGGCGCCGGGTACCGCCCCCGGGTCCGAATGGCTTATTACATCGGCCGTTTATCACCATAGTCGACCGAAGCCGACGGAGAAGAATATAGGGTCTGAAGCCCGACATTGGAAGGGGTTTGCCACGGTCGTGGCGATTGACTGGCCCGCGCCGTTCGGAGAACCTGTCCGCAGGACGGCCGGCGGGGGAACTCCGATGACGGACTATCTGGCGGATGTGCGCAAATATGACGCCCTGGCGGATGCCGAAGTGGTGGACAGGATAGTCAAATATCTTGGTGTCGCCCTGCACAACAGGGATTCCTCGCTGGTGGCGTGTTCCGACAAGAGCGAGCGTGACCGGGTGCGCGAGCGCTGGTGCGAGAAGAAGCTCGACTTCGCGGACGCGGCGAAGGCCGATACGATCATCGAGCTGGTCTGCGAGACCATGGCGCGCGACAATTCGAAAAGCCGCGCGACCTTCTACTATCTGGTCGCCAAACACCTGAACAAGCTGCAAGCGATCTAGATTTCCGCTCGCGGCGATGTGACCGCAGCGTGTGCAAGCGTGTCGGGCGCGCGGATGCTGGCGATGCTATTTCGACGCCGATTGACGAAACAGCCGGAGGCCTGAATGGAACGCAGGGATTTTCTGATCGCGCTGGCTGCCGCGGGCAGCCTTCTTGGCGCGGCTGGACCGGCGGTGGCCAAGCAGCCCGCCGTTTACACCGGCGTCATCGATGGCGTGGGCGCGGCCGGCTATGACGTCGTGGCCTACCAGTCTCAGCATGCTGCCTTGCCTGGCGACGAGGCCATCGCTGCCGAGCATGAGGGCATCACCTACCGTTTCGCCAACGAGGCCAATCGGGAGATGTTCGAGGCCGATCCTGTGCGCTATCTGCCGCAATATGGCGGCTATTGCGCCTGGGCGGTGTCGCAGGGATATACGGCGCATGGCGATCCGGAGGCATGGAGCGTGGTCGATGACCGGCTGTATCTGAACTATTCCAAGGGCGTCCGGTCTCGATGGGTTCGCGATGCCCCCGGCAACATCGCCAAGGGCGAAGCCCACTGGCCGGGCGTGCTCGAATAGGGCTTATCCACGACCGGGGCGCGCCAGCTGATGCGTCGAGCGGCCGGCTGGGTTATGTTGGCTCTGCTAACGAATCGACCGGAACGATGCGACATCCCGAGCAGCAATATCTCGACCTGATGCAGGACATCATGGAAAGCGGCGACCGGCGCGTGGATCGTACCGGGGTGGGCACGCTGTCGCTGTTCGGCGCGATGGCGCGCTTCGATCTGAGCGGCGGGCGCGTGCCGATCCTGACTACCAAGCGCGTCTATTGGAAGACGGCGGTGAAGGAGATGCTGTGGTTCGTGAGCGGCGGAACCAATATCAGGCCGCTGCTTGAGAACAATGTGCGCATCTGGACCGACTGGCCGCTCGACAAATACCGCAAGGCGACGGGCGAAGAGATCAGCCAGAAGGAATTCGAGCAGCGTGTCGTCGACGATGCGGAATTTGCGGCGCGGTGGGGCGAGCTTGGCCCCGTTTACGGCAGGCAGTGGCGGCGCTGGGTCGGTCCCGACGGACAAGAGCACGACCAGATCGCCGGGCTGATCGACATGCTGCAGACGAACCCGACCAGCCGGCGGCTGATCTTCCATGCCTGGAACGTGGCCGAAATCGACCAGATGGCGCTACCGCCCTGTCATATGGTCTATCAGTTCCACGTCGCGGACGGGCGGCTGTCGTGCCTGATGTTCCAGCGGTCGGCGGATATCCTTCTGGGCGTTCCGTTCAATTTTGCCGGAGCGGTGGCGCTGCAGATGATGCTGGCGCAGCAGGCGGGGCTGGAGCCAGGCAATTTCGTGTGGATGGGCGGCGACGTCCACCTCTATCTCAACCATCTCGAGCAGGCGCGGGAGCAACTTTCGCGCAAGCCGCTGCCTTTGCCGACGATGCGGCTGACACGGCATGCGGCCGGCATCGACGATTACAGAATTGAGGATTTCGAGGTCACCGGCTACGAGCCGCATGCGGCGATACATGCCGACGTGGCGGTGTAGGTGGCCGGATAACCGAATGACCGTCAGCATTGTCGTGGCAATCGCGGAAAACGGCGTCATCGGCCTGGACAACGGCCTGCCATGGCGGCTTTCCACCGATATGAAGCGTTTCAAGGCGCTGACGATGGGTAAACCTATCGTGATGGGCCGCAAGACATGGGAGAGCATGCCGAAAAGGCCGCTGCCCGGACGGCGTAACATGGTGGTGACGCGCAACGCGGCGTATGAGGCCGACGGCGCGGATGTCTTCGGGTCGCTTCAAGAAGCGCTCGAAGCAGCAGGCGGCGATGCCTGCATTATCGGCGGCGGGGAGATATACGCCCAGGGCCTCGCCCATGCGGACCAGCTGCATGTGACGCACGTGGAAACGGCGGCCGAGGGCGACACGGTTTTTCCCGAAATCGACCGAGGTGTCTGGAAAAATGTGAGCGAAGAACGCGTGCCAGCAGGCGAAAGGGACCAATTCGCCACACGCTACACGGTTTACGAGCGCCGCCGGTCCGTGCGATGAGGGCGTATCAAGGGTAGCCCGGATTGCCATCAATTGGCCGGGAGCGCAGCCGCTGCGTTGAAAGCGATGCGGCAGATACCTATAACGAACAAAATCGGGCGGTTCCGGCCTGCGGTTGCGGCGCCGGACAAACGAAGAGGAAATTCATGCCCTGGAGCAATCAGACCGGCGGCGGCCCATGGGGCGGCGGAGGCGGGAATAATGGCAATGGCGGCGGCGGCGGCCCGTGGGGACAAAAGCCAGGCGGCCGCGGTCCGCAAGGAACCCCGCCCGATCTCGAAGACATCATCCGTCGGGGTCAGGACCGGTTGAGGCAGGCGCTGCCCGGCGGCGGGCGGGCAAGCCCGGCGCTGTTCGTCCTGATCGCGATCGCGCTGGTCGCGGTCTGGCTGTTCCAGTCGATCTATACGGTACAGCCCGACGAACTGGCGGTGGAGCTACGCTTCGGCAAGCCGAAGGACGAGATTTCCGAACCCGGCTTGCATTTCCATTGGTGGCCGGTCGAGACCGTGGAAACGGCCAGTGTGGCCGAGAAGCTGATCGATATCGGCGAGGTGCGCGGAGCAACGTCCTCCGGTCTCATGCTTTCGGGCGACCAGAACATCGTCGACGTGAAATTCTCGGTCGCCTATCAGGTGGCCGATCCGGGCGCTTATCTGTTCAATGTGGCCAATCCCGACGAGATGGTGCGCCAGGTCGCCGAAAGCGCCGTGCGCGAGGTGGTCGGCCGGCGGCCCGCGCAGGACATCTTCCGCGACGACCGTCAAGGCATCGCGGATGAGGTGCGGGGGATCGTGGAGGGCACGCTCGGCGAGTATGGCGCCGGGCTCGCCGTCAACGCGGTCTCGATCGAGGACGCCGCGCCGCCGCGCGAGGTGGCCGACGCGTTCGACGAGGTGCAGCGCGCCGAGCAGGACGAAGACCGCTTCGTCGAAGAGTCCAACCAATATTCCAACCAGCAGCTTGGCCAAGCGCGCGGCGCAGCCGCGCAGATCCGCGAGGAAGCCGCAGCTTATAAGAACCGAGTGGTCCAGGAAGCTGAAGGTGAGGCGCAGCGCTTCATCTCCGTCTACGACGAATATGCCAAGGCGCCCGACGTGACGCGTCGCCGCCTCTTCCTGGAAACGATGGAAAACGTGCTGAGAGGCTCCAACAAGGTGATCGTGGACGAGAATGGCGGATCGGGAGTGGTTCCCTATCTGCCCCTGCCGGAGCTTAATCAGCGAAGGCAAAGCGGCGCCGCCGGCGCATCGCAGGGAGGAAATAACTGATGGGCAACCGGCTTCCGATCATAGCGGTCATTGCCGCGATCCTCCTCTTCCTCGGCTATTCGTCGATCTTCGTCGTCAACGAGCGCGAACAGGCAATCGTGCTGCGTTTCGGCGAGATCGTGAAGGTGGAGACAGAGCCCGGCCTCTATTTCAAGGCGCCGTTCGGCTTCCTTGAGGCCGACAATGTGCAGATAATCGAGGATCGGGTTCTGCGCTTCGACCTCGACGACATCCGCGTTCAGGTTTCCGGCGGCAAGTTCTACGAGGTGGACGCCTTCGTCGCCTATCGTATTTCGGATGCGCGGCGTTTCCGCCAGGCGGTTTCAGGCAGCGTGCTGCTTGCCGAACAGCGCCTGCGGACACGATTCGATGCCGCCCTTCGCGGGGTTTACGGTTTGCGCGGCTTCGAGGCCGCGCTGTCGGAAGAACGCGGGGAGATGATGCGCGAGGTGCGCGATCAGCTCCGCCCCGACGCCAATTCGCTTGGCCTGGAGATCACCGACGTTCGTATCCGCCGCACGGACCTGACGCAGGAAGTGTCGCAGCAGACCTATGACCGCATGTCGGCCGAACGTCTCGCAGAGGCAGAGCGCCTGCGGGCGCGTGGCCGAGAGGCGGCGCAGCGCATCCGCGCCCGCGCCGACCGCGAGGTGGTGGAGATCACCGCCGCCGCGCAGCGCGAATCGGAAATCCTGCGAGGCGAGGGCGAGGCGGAACGCAACGCGACTTTCGCGGAAGCCTTCTCGCGCGATCCGGAGTTCTTCGATTTCTACCGGTCCATGTCGGCATATACGCGTGCGCTCGATGCCGAAGGCACAACGATGCTGCTGTCGCCGAATTCGGATTTCTTCCGGTTTTTCGGTTCGCAGTCCGGACGAAACGTCGATTCAGGCGTGAATCAGGGCGGCCAGAGCGGCGCCGCTGCCGGCGCGGCGACCGAGTAGACCAGTGTCAGCGTGAGCGATTTTTTCGCAGCGCTGGGGCTGGTGCTCGTGCTCGAAGGGCTCGTCTATGGCGGCATGCCGTCGCTGGCCAAAAGGCTGGCGGAGGATGTGATCAAGATTCCGGAGAGCACATTGAGGGCCGGCGGGCTGATCGCGATCGCCGCCGGTGTCGGAATTGTGTGGCTGGTGCGCGGATAACGCATGATTTATCGCTTTGCGATGTGCAAGGCCGCAAACAAGCCCTAATTCTTGCGATCATGGCGTTCGGTTCACTGGGGATTTCGGGAGCTCATCCAATGTTGTCCAGCGTCATGTCGGCCCCGGGCCGCAGGCTGTTTGCCGCCGCGGCGGCCATCGTCATCGCGAGCATGTTTCAGCCCGCGCTGGCGCAGGAAGCGCCGCGCCCCTACGGACCGGCCTCCGTAGCGGACCTCGCGGAAGGCCTGCTCGGCGCGGTGGTCAACATCTCGACGTCACAGAACGTGGCGGGCGGGCAGCCGAACGTGCCGCCGCCGCAGATTCCCGAAGGGTCGCCCTTCCAGGATTTCTTCGACGACTTCTTCAGCGATCGCGGCGGCGCCAACCGGGGGCCGCGCCGCGTCAACTCGCTCGGGTCGGGCTTCGTGATCGATGCCGAAGAAGGCATCGTCATCACCAACAACCATGTGATCGCCGACGCCGACGAGATCGAGGTCAATTTCTCCGACGGTTCGAAGTTGAAAGCCGAACTGGTGGGCATCGACGCCAAGACCGATATCGCCGTGCTGAAGGTGGACCCGGGCGTCCGCAAACTGACCGCCGTTTCGTTCGGCGATTCCGACTCCATTCGCATCGGCGACTGGGTGATGGCGATCGGCAATCCGTTCGGACTTGGCGGAACCGTTACGGTGGGCATCGTTTCGGCCCGCGATCGCAACATCAATTCCGGGCCCTATGACGACTTCATCCAGACTGACGCGGCGATCAACCGCGGCAATTCGGGCGGTCCGCTGTTCAACATGGACGGCGATGTCATCGGCATCAACACGGCGATCATTTCTCCCTCGGGTGGCTCAATCGGCATCGGCTTCGCGATCCCGTCTGACCTGGCAGTCGGCGTCATCGGCCAGTTGCGCGAGTTCGGCGAAACGCGGCGCGGCTGGCTTGGCGTGCGCATTCAGCCGGTAACGGACGATATCGCCGAAAGTCTCGGAATGGACCGCGCCGTGGGCGCTCTGATTGCCGGCATCATCAAGGACGGGCCGGTGGATGACGGCACGCTGCAGGCGGGCGATGTCGTCACCAGTTTCGATGGCAAGGAAATCAGGGAAATGCGCGACCTGCCACGCATCGTTGCCGATACGGCCGTCGGCACGGAGGTCGACGTCGTCATCGTGCGCAAGGGCGAGGAGCAGACCGTGAAGGTCACGCTCGGCAGGCTCGAGGACAGCGAGGCGGCGGCTCTGGAGGATTCGTCCGATGAGACGCCGGACGAAGGCGCGGTCGCCACGGCATCCATGCTCGGCATGACCATCGCTGAGCTCAACGACGAAACGCGGGCGCAGTTCGAGATTTCGGACGCGGTGAACGGCGTCGTCGTTACCGAGGTCGATCCCAATTCCGCCGCGGCCGACAAGGGCATCATGGCGGGCGACGTGATCACCGAGATCGCGCAGGAATCGGTCTCCAGCCCGCAGCAGGCGATGGACCGCATCAGCGCGCTCAAGGGGCAGGGCCGAAAGAACGCGCTTCTCATGCTGTCGTCGCGGACCGGGGAGTTGCGGTTCGAGACCATTCGGATGAATTGATTCCGAATTCCGGACCAAGCATCTGAATTTGAAGAGAAAGACGGTTTCAGATCGCCTTTTTTCGTTCTCGCCAGTCTCCGGCCGACAGCCGGTAGAGTGCATGGCGTTTCAGATGCTTGTGGGTGTCGGGTACGCGCGGATGATCGAAATCGCCGGCCTCGTCGCGGCGCATGCCGAGCCTGTCCATGACGGCTGTCGAGCGGCGGTTGGTCGCGACGGCGAAGGACACGATCTCCGGCAGACCGATGGATTCGAACCCGTATCCGATTGATCGTTCGGCTGCCTCAGTCACGTAACCATTGCCCCAATACCGAGGCGCCAGCCGCCAGCCGATCTCCACGGTCTCACTGGGCAGGAATGGTTCGACGCGGGGATGCTTGAGGCCGCAATAGCCGATGCATTCTCCACGGGCACGCAATTCGATAGCGAAGCCCCCGATGCCGGTGTCCGCGATCTCGCGGCGCCAGATGTCGAACCACTCGTCGGCTTCCTGCCGTGTGCGGCGGAACGGATAGAACTCCATTACGCGCTCGTCGGAATTGATCATATGGAAGAGGTCGCGGTCGCGATCCTCCCAATTGCGGATGGTCAGGCGCTCGGTGTGAAGCGGGATCATGCCGCGAACTCGTCGCGGCGATAGCCCTGCAAATAGAGCAGGGCGGTCAGGTCGCCATGGTCGATGCGGACTTTCGCGGCGGCAGCCACCGAAGGCTTGGCATGCAGCGCAACTCCCGTGCCCGCCAGTTTCAGCATGGCCAGATCGTTGGCGCCGTCGCCGACAGCGATCGCATCGGCCAGTGCAATGTCCAGCCGCGCGCAGATTTCGCGCAATGCGGAGACTTTCGCTTCACTGCCCAGAATCGGTTCAGCCACCTCGCCCGTCAGCTTTCCGCTGTCGACCAGTAGCCGGTTTGCGCGGTGCTCGCGAAATCCGAGCTGGGCGGCGATGCGGCCGGTGAAGGCATCGAAGCCGCCGGAAACGAGCGCGGTCCACGCGCCCGCGCGGTTCATCGTGGCGACGAGTTCGCGCCCGCCCGCAGCCAGTGTGACGCGGCTTTCCACGACGCGGTCGATGACGGCCTCGTCAAGGCCGGCAAGCAGGCCGACCCGTTCGCGCAGGGCCGGCTCGAATTCGATTTCGCCGTTCATCGCCCGCGCGGTTATCGCGGCGATACGCGATTTGAGGCCAACCTCGTCGCCCAGTTCGTCAATGCACTCCTGGTCGATCATGGTGGAATCCATGTCGGCGATCAGCAGCATCTTGCGGCGGCCGGCAGTGTCCTGAACGGCAAAGTCGACCGGCTTGCCGGCAAGCAGCTGTTCCAGCCGGCTCACCGCGTCGGACGCGGCGAGACTGTCCGGCAGAGCGAGGTCGCAGGCGACATCGGGCGCCAGCCAGCCTATATGCTGGGCGTCGAGCGCCCTGACCGCTTCACCCGCAAGCGCGGGCGTGAGGGCGGCGGCGGCCGGATTGGAAATGAGCGTGGCGACGAGTGGCATGGGCCTGCCGGAAGACGGAGCGAAAAGCGGCGTGCTGAAGAACGCGATCCTGATAGCCGGGCCGACCGCCAGCGGCAAGTCGGCGCTGGCCCTGCGCCTTGCCCGCGATACCGGCGGGACCATCGTCAATACCGATTCCATGCAGGTCTATTCGGTGCTCCACAGGCTGACCGCGCGGCCCGACGCCACCGATCTCGCCGCCGCGCCGCACCGGCTCTACGGCCATGTTCATCCGTCCGCCGACTATTCGACCGGGCAATGGCTGCGCGAGGTGCGCGCCCTGGCGGCAGGCGGTGAATTCGAAGAGCGGCAGCCGATCTTCTGCGGCGGGACGGGCCTCTATTTCAAGGGGTTGCTCGAGGGCTTGTCGGAAATGCCGGACATTCCGCAAACGATCCGTGACCGCTGGCGCGACAGACTCAAGGAAGAGGGCGCGAGCAGGCTGTACGACCTGTTGATGCGCGAGGACGCCGCGGCGGCGATGCGGGTAAAGCCCGCAGACGGGCAGCGCATCGTGAGGGCGCTTGAAGTGCTCGATGCGTCGGGCCGGTCGATCCTTGCCTGGCAGGCCGAGCGCGGATCACCCGTCGTGGATGGCGCCAGTGCGACGATGATCGTCATCGAGCCGGACCGGAGCGAGCTCGACCAGCGGATCGAGGAGCGGATTTCGGCGATGCTGGAGAAAGGCGCAATCGATGAAGTGAAGGCCCTGTTGGCGCTCGATCTCGATCCAGCGAAACCGGCGATGAAGGCAATCGGCGTGCGCGAAATCGCGGCGTTAATCAATGGCGAGGCCACGCCGGCCGAAACCGTGGAGAGCGTGCGGGTCGCCACGCGCCAATATGCGAAGCGCCAGTCCACCTGGTTTCGCAACCAGACCGGACCGGATTGGCAAAAAATCAAGGATTCCAGCCACTTTTTGAGCCAGTGACGCAAGCTCGCCCGGAGCGTCGGTTACCGATGGACATTACGCTGCGTAAATTTGCGAATTTCCCATCGGAATTAACCTCACGTAAGGCGAGTCCGTGTCATTGCTTCGAGCGGGATTTCCGTCGCGGGGACTCATGCGGTTTCATAAGTCAGAGTCAGCGTTTTTCGTCTTTATGGCCCTCATCCTCGGTGCGGGCCTTCTGACTGTTTATGCCTATGGGATCATTCTCGCGCCCGGCCACTTCTTCTACATTCCCGACGGGTTCGAGACCTTCGCCTATGCGGCGAAGCTGATGTTCGGCAGCGGCGTGCTTCTGGCAACCGCACTTTTTTTTGGCCTGTTCCTGATCTATCCGCTGATTCGCACCCAGGCGCGCGAAGAGCACAAGCTGCGCGAAATGACGGAATCGCTGAGCGCCAGATCCGAGACGCTCGAGCATGCCGCCCTGACGGATGGGCTGACCGGTATGCAAAACCGGCGCTACTTCGACGATGCGCTGCGCGAATATCTCGACGAGTTCCGCCGGGTCGACAAGCCGGTCGGGCTGATGATCCTCGACCTCGACCACTTCAAGCTGGTCAATGATACCCATGGCCATGACGTTGGCGACCGGGTGTTGCGGGAGGTGGCGAACTGCCTGCGCGACATGACACGTTTCCACGACGTGGTTGCGCGACTGGGCGGCGAGGAATTCGCGATCGTGGCACCCAACATGGCTGATGAGCCGCTGATCAAGCTTGCGGAGCGGATCCGCAGGGCGGTTTCGATGCTCAACGTCACCACGTCCTCCAATGTCAGGCTGAAGGTGACGACCAGCGTCGGTCTGGCGGTCTGGGACGGCAAGGAAACGGCGGACGATTTCTTCCGGCGCGCCGACAAGCAGCTCTATCAGGCCAAGCGGCAGGGCCGGAACCGGGTCTGCGCCTGAGCCTTCGGGGCTGAATGCGTCAGGACTGCAGGCCCGCCGCTTCCAGCAATCCGAACAGAAACGACGACATCTGGTCGTTGACCGGATCGCGCCAGAATGTCGGCGCGATCAGAATGGCCACCCACAGAAAGAAGGAAATCAGCAGCCGCTCGGCGAGCAGGCGGACATTTGCGCGCGCAAACAGCAGCAACAGGACGATGATGGCTGCAAGCGGATAGGCCACGAACCCGGAGGCCGGAAACCGGACGAACTGGGTGCCGAAAAAGAAGAGGGCGACCAGAAACGGTCCAGCCGCGAAGGCGGCGAGCGATGCCGGCCACCCCGAGTGCGGCGGCGAAGCCGCCTCCCTGCCGCGCGGCAGGAACAACGCCGCAAGGCGGACAATGCCGGCGAGCCACAGGGCGGCAATCACCGCGATCACGACCGCCGAAACCGGCCAAGCGCTAGCCCGGTCGGCCGATGCGCCAGACAGAACACCTGCACGGACAACCGCCGCGAACGCGACAGCCACCCCGAACGCTACAGCAACAAGCGCGAGCAGACCGGCTCCGCGACCAGGCCGCGATGGAGGTTGTGGCGTGGCTAGTTCATCATCCGGCGCCTCGGGCGGACCGCCCCGATGATGGGCAGGATTTCCTTCCACAAGCCAACCCTTTCGCGCCATGCCCGGCGGGGGCAGGAATCACGGAATGGCCAGAGGATAGGAGAGGCGGCCCTCAATGCAAGCAGGATCGGCTGGAAGCGATCAGCCCCGGGCAGGCCTAACGCGGACGGCCGCGGGGAATACTGTCGTAGGAGCGGCGGCCGTAGACGCTGTCTTCGCTGTAGCCGCCATCATCATCGTCTTCGAAGCCGCCAGTGCGGTAGCCCTGGTTGCGCTGGCGGCGCAGCAGGGACGAAGCGCCAAACAATTCTTCGTCTTCTTTCTGCTTTGGAAGATTGCGCAGCCGGTCCACCAACTCGCCGAGGTCGATGTCGCCGTCGCGATCGGTCGGCTCGCCCATGGAACCCGACTTGTTCGCCGAACCGGGGATCATGGCGCCAGTCAGTTTCTCGAACTTCATGCGCATTGTGGTCGCAACGCCTTCACCGAAGGCAATCGCCTCGCGCTGGCCCATGGAGGACAGGAAGGAAAGAGTGGAGGCGGATGAATCGGCTATCGCCGAGCGGATGATGTCCTGATCGCGCTCGTTGGCGAGCCGCATGGCGAACACGGTGGAGCACTGCGACAGGATGGTGGGGTCGAGCTCGCCGGGACGCTGTGTCACGACGCCGAGATAGCAGCCATATTTGCGGCCTTCCTTGGCAATGCGGGAGAGCGCATGGCGGGTAGGCGCAAAGCCGAGCCTCGTATCGGCCGGCATGTAGCGGTGGGCTTCCTCGCACAGCACCAGGAGCTTGAGCTTTCCGTTGCTCCACAGCGCCAGCTCGAAGGCGAGGCGGGCGATGACGGAACAGACCGAATTGACCACCTCGCCCGGCATGCCCGCCATCTCCAGGCAGGTGACGGGCCGGCCATTGTGCGGGACGCGGAAGATATTGCCGATCGTCTCCTGGATCGTGTCCTCGTAGAGACGCGAGCTGAACATGAACCTGTAGCGCGGGTCGTTCATCGCGGCTTCAAGCCGGTTGCGAAGCGCCCTGTAGGCCGGCCTATCGTTCTTGCTGTCCAGAAGGCCCATACGGTCCGAAATCAGGTGGATCAGGTCGGTCATGCGGTAAGGCACCGGCGTGTCGGCCGTGATCGATCCCGCGTCGCTGTTGCGCTTGAGCTGAACCGGCTGGCCGCCGCCGCGAAACATCTCCTTGGCCTGCGGAATGATGTTGCGCAGAAGATCGACTTCCTCCGGCACGGGCGTGCGCCCGCGATAGAGAACCTCGACGAATTCCTCCAGACGGAACAGCCAGAACGGCAAATCCAGCGTGTCTGAATCGATGCGGATCGACTGGTCCGGGAACGTGGTCGAAAATTCGTTGTGCGGATCGAGGATCAGCACGCGCAGGTCCGGCCGCGAGGCGATCGCCTTGCGCAGAAGCAGGGAGACCGCGGTCGACTTGCCGACGCCGGTTGTGCCAACCACCGCGAAATGGCGGCTGAGCGTGTCGTCGATCGACACGCAGGCGGCGATGGTGTCGTCCTGCGACAGGGTTCCGATCTGGGTCGAACGCTTGCCGCCCAGTTCGTAGATTGCCTGCAAATCCTGGCCGCGGATGCGGTGGGCCTGGGCGCCGATCTGCGGATACAGAGTGATACCCCGATCGAATACCGGCCGGGCATTCACGTCGCGCACTTCGCCGATCAGTTCGACAGCGACCTCGATCGCGTTTTCGCCGGTTTCGCTCCAGGCGTGGCCCGGACGGTTGATTGCGTAGACGAGGCCGACGGTGCGGGCGTCGCCGAGATTGATGGAGATCATCCGTCCGACCGACCACAACTCGGAGGCGATGCCGTTCGCGTCGCTGGCGAAGGCGGCTATGGTCGCACGGGCGCCGTCGCAATGCACGACATGACCAAGGACGCGCTCCATTGGTTGCACATCCGCGCGTCGTTCCTGATTGGTGGCCTCGGGATTAACCGAGCCCCTTTCCACAAACATATCGATCTGTCCCTGTCACCCCGTACAGACAGTGTGCAGTGTCGAGGTTAAGGGCGTGTGTGGCGGGATGGTTTAGGAGGCGTTAATTCGTCGCTTTCGACGATATTGCGGGCGCGGCGAGCCCCTTGTCCGGCATGTGGATTTCTACTATAGTGGAATTGTGTCTCTTATAGAAGATAGCGAGCTTTGCCTGGGTGAGCGCATCCGCTCGGAGCGCACGCAGCGCCAATGGTCGCTGGCGGACCTTGCCGACCGGTCCGGTGTTTCGCGGGCGATGCTGAGCAAGGTTGAGCGCGACGAGGCCAGTCCAACCGCTGAATTGCTCGTACGGATCGCGTCCGCGTTCGGGATGACGCTGTCCTCGCTGATCGCGCTGGCGGAGATGCCGGCCGGCGGCCGGCACCTGCGCGCGGAGGACCAGCGGCGCTGGACCGACCCGGCCACGGGTTATGTGCGCCGGCACATCTCGCCGCCATCGCCGGAGGGTCTGGAACTGATTCATGTGCGCCTGCCGCCGGGCGAAACGGTGAGCTTTCCCGCCGAGGTCTACGGCTTGTCACATGAACTCATCTGGCTGCTGTCGGGAAAGCTCAAGTTCACCGATGGCGATACAACGATCGACATGCTCGCAGGCGACTCCTACCTGATGGGCGCCGCACCCGCGGCACGCCGCTATCACGCGCCCGGACCCGAGCCGGCCTTCTATCTCGTCACGCTGGTGAACCGGCGGAACTGACATGCGACGGCGGCAAGTGCATATCGGGGACAATGGCGGGCCACCGCTGGGCGATTATGCGGGGCCGCCGTGGGGCAAGGGCGATCCGCACATCTTCCTTTGCTGGAAGCGGGCGCATGACGAGGCGTGGAAGAACATTCCTCCGGCGATCGCGCTGATGCGGCTTGAGCGGGCGGAACGGCTCGGTCTCACCTTCGAGGAATACACGCTCGAAATCCTGGAGCGCGGGCGGCATCTGAGCGAAGACGACGCGGAGCGGATTGCGGAGATCATGGCGAAGCGGCGGAGGAGGCGCCGGGCGAGCGCTGCCGCATAATGGCGTTGACGTTGCGAAAAACCGCTTCTATGGTCCGAACGCTATGACAAACACGATCATTCTCGTAGTAGGAACGCGTATGGGCAAGGCGGTGTAACCGCCGGGCGAAAGCACCATGCGCGAAAAGCAGGCTCCTTCGGGGGCCTTTTTTATTGGCTGCGCGCGGACTAAAGGACAGTCGCGTATGACGACAGGCAGGACGGACCGATGAGTAACGGCAAGGCAGACGGCGGCGACAACGAGATGACGGGCGCCGAGATGGTTGTGCGCGCGCTGCGCGACAACGGCGTGAAGCACATATTCGGCTATCCAGGCGGCGCCGTGCTGCCGATCTACGACGAGCTTTTCCAGCAGGAAGATGTTCAGCACATCCTCGTTCGACACGAACAGGGGGCGGGGCATGCCGCGGAAGGCTATGCCCGCTCGACCGGCAAGCCCGGCGTCATGCTGGTGACGTCTGGTCCTGGCGCCACCAACGCGGTGACGCCGCTGCAGGATGCGCTGATGGACTCCATTCCGCTGGTCTGCATTACCGGCCAGGTGCCGACATCGCTGATCGGCTCCGATGCGTTCCAGGAATGCGACACGGTCGGCATCACGCGGCCCTGCACCAAGCACAACTGGCTGGTGAAGGACGTCAACGACGTTGCCGCGACCATCCACGAAGCTTTCCACGTGGCCTCGACGGGGCGGCCGGGGCCGGTCGTGGTCGACATTCCCAAGGACGTGCAGTTCGCGACCGGGACTTATGTGCCGCCGCAGACCGCGCCGCGCACGAGCTACCAGCCGCGGATGCAGGGCGATCTCGAGCGCATCAAGGAAGCGGTTGCGATGATGGCGGAGGCAAAGCGCCCGGTCTTCTATACCGGCGGCGGCGTCGTGAATTCAGGTCCCGAGGCGGCGCATCTGCTGCGCGAGCTGGTCGACCTGACCGGCTTCCCGATCACCTCGACGCTGATGGGGCTCGGCGCCTATCCGGCGTCCGGCAAGAACTGGCTCGGGATGCTGGGAATGCATGGCAGCTACGAAGCCAATATGGCGATGCATGACTGCGACGTGATGGTGTGCGTCGGGGCCAGGTTCGACGACCGCATCACGGGCCGTCTCGACGCCTTCTCGCCTAACTCGCGCAAGATCCACATCGATATCGACCCCTCGTCGATCAACAAGAACGTGCGCGCCGACGTTCCGATCATCGGCGATGTCGGGCGCGTGCTGGAGGACATGGTCAGGCTGTGGCGGGCGAGCGCCAAGGCGGACAAGGCGGCAATCAAACCGTGGTGGAAGCAGATCGAGGCGTGGCAGGCCCGCGATTCCTTCGCATACCGGCCCTCCGACGATGTCATCATGCCGCAATACGCCGTGCAACGGCTCTACGAGGCGACCAAGGACCGCGACACCTATATCACCACCGAGGTCGGCCAGCATCAGATGTGGGCCGCCCAGCATTACCGCTTCGAGCAGCCGAACCGCTGGATGACATCGGGCGGCCTCGGCACGATGGGCTACGGCCTGCCGGCCGCACTTGGCGTCCAGATTGCGCATCCCGACGCTCTGGTGATCGATATCGCCGGCGATGCCTCGGTGTTGATGACGATGCAGGAAATGTCGAGCGCGGTGCAGCACAATGCGCCGATCAAGATATTCATCCTCAACAACCAGTATATGGGCATGGTGCGCCAGTGGCAGCAATTGCTGCATGGCAACCGGCTGTCGCACTCCTACACCGAAGCGCTGCCCGATTTCGTCAAGCTGGCCGAAGCCTATGGCGGGCATGGCATACGCTGCGAGAAGCCGGGCGAGCTGGATGATGCCATCGACGAGATGATCGAGGTGAAGAAACCGGTGATCTTCGATTGCCGCGTCGCCAATCTCGCCAATTGCTTCCCGATGATCCCGTCCGGCAAGGCCCATAACGAGATGCTGCTGCCCGACGAAGCGACTGACGAAGTCGTGGCGAATGCGATCGACGCCAAGGGCCGGGAGCTGGTCTAGGCGGCTCGGCCGCTAGGTGACAGAAACTCAGGAAAAACAATATGAACGCCCAGCATCTTCAACCAACAGGCTCCGCCTATTTCATCGCCAAGGAGACACAGAATCCCGAAAACCACACGCTGTCGATCCTCGTCGACAACGAGCCGGGCGTCCTGGCGCGGGTGATCGGGCTGTTTTCGGGACGCGGCTACAACATCGACAGCCTGACCGTTTCGGAGACCGAACACGAAAACCACCTGTCGCGCATCACGATCGCGACGCGCGGTACGCCGCATGTGCTCGAGCAGATCCGCAACCAGCTCGAACGCATCGTGCCGGTGCATCGCGTGGTCGACCTGACCGTCGTTGCGCGTGAGCGCGGGCATGACCGGCCGCTGGAGCGCGAGCTTGCGCTGGTGAAGGTGAAGGGAACCGGCGACAACAGGGTGGAGGCGCTGCGCCTGGCCGACGCTTTCCGGGCCAGCGTGATCGACGCCAATACCGAGCATTTCATCTTCGAGATCACCGGGCGGGTGTCGAAGATCGAGCAGTTCATCGCCATCATGAAGCCGCTGGGGCTGGTCGAGGTCTGCCGTACAGGCGTGGCGGCAGTGACGCGCGGCGCGGAAGGGATGTAGGCGTCCAAGCTTTCGATTTCCCGACATCGGCGGGCGTTTTTGGTGCAGCGGGCGGCATTGGGCGATCTAGGATCGCGGCAGATCAGCTGGAGCTTGGCAGTCATGTCGGCGCCTTTCGTTGCGCATGATGCAGGTGCCGCGTCGGACGGTTGGGCCGAACCCGACGGGCGCGGCGTGGTCGGCTGGCAGACGCTGTTTTCCGGCGACATGACGCCCACCGAGGCGCTGACCGCCGGTATCGCGATGTTCGAGCCAGGCGGATTTCTGGCGCCGCACCGGCACGAACCGGCCGAACTCTATTTCATCCTGGAAGGCACTGGCATCGTGACGCTTGACGGCGTCGACTATCTGGTGAAACCGGGAGACTGCGTGTTCATCCCGCCGATGGCCGAACACGGCGTTCGCAATCTCGAAGTGGGCGTGCTTCGCTTTCTCTACGTCTTCCCGACCAATTCCTTCGCCGACGTGACATATCTGTTCTCGCAGGCGAAAGGCGCGTCACCCGAACTCGCCTGAAACGCCTCGACAGCGTTCTTTCGCGCTGGTCCAAGCAGCAGGTTTCGCATGGATGATCGACCGCGGGACCCCGAAAGCGTAATTTGGGCCAATAAGGCTGCCATATTTCGCGGCTGACAACACTCCGGATCGCCGAATGTCCGCCGACATATTTTTCGCATTGCTGGCATTCGCGTTCGTCTCGTCGATCACGCCGGGGCCGAACAATTTCATGCTTCTGGCATCCGGGGTCAATTTCGGGTTCCGCCGGTCGGTGCCGCATATGCTAGGCATCGGCGCGGGCTTCGTCGCGCTGCTGCTGGCGGTCGGCTTCGGGCTCGGCGCGCTGTTGACGGCCTATCCGCAGCTTCACCTGGCGCTGAAGATCGCAGGCGGCGCCTATCTGCTCTTTCTCGCCTGGCGCATCGCCATGTCGCGCTCGATGAGCGCCAGGGAAGGGGATGCGGCGCGGCCGATGACTTTCATGGAGGCCACAGCCTTTCAATGGGTGAACCCTAAGGCCTGGGTGATGGCGGTCACGGCGATGGCAATCTACACCAGCCCGGAGGCGCCGTTCCTGACCGTCATTCTGGTCGCGGTCGCGTTCGGCATCGTCAACCTGCCCTGCGTTTCAAGCTGGGCGGCGTTCGGAACGGCGCTGCGCGGGTTCCTGTCGGATCCCGCGCGGCTGAAATGGTTCAACATCGCGATGGGCCTGCTGCTGGTCGCTTCGCTGTGGCCCATGCTCCGGTGACGCCTATTGCTCTTCAAGCCAGGCCGCGTATTGGCTCAGCGCCGCATTCCAGTTGATCGTGATCTCGTTGGTTGACCAGCTCTCGATCTCGTCCACATAGCAGAACTGCGCCGCGCAGCCCTTGAGCAGGCGCTGGGCGACCGGGTCCTGGATCGAGGAGTTCGGACCGCCGGCGAGCGACCCTTTCGGCGGGTGCGGCAGATCGGCGTTGGCCTGGTTGGCGAACCAGCGCGAGTGCTGGTTCTGCGCATAGTGGTCGCCATAGCCGGTCACGTAGGAGATGTTCAGCGCGTTGCGGCCGAAGACGTAGTCCGCGGCCTCAAGCGCCGCGTCGCGGTATTTCCTCTCGCCGGTGAAATCGTAAGCGCGCGACACAACGACGGCGTTCTGCACGAACAAATGGGTCGAACCCCAGTCGTATCTGTGCTCCGGCGGCGCGTAGATCTGGCCGAAGGGCTCGCCGTCCTGCGCGTCCACCAAGCCGTCAGCCGCCGTAATCACCGACTGGCGTGCGGCTTCGACCTCGCCGGATGGCAGGTCGTTGGGCACGGTCGCCAGCGACATGCGGCCAAGTGCTGCTACGTGCTTCCAGTCGAAGCCGGTTTCGGGGAAGGCATTGCCCGACCAGTAGGGTGAAGCTTCGAGATCGGCGCGGTAGGCGGCGTTGCCGGTGGTGATGAACAGTTCGGCGGCAGCCCAGTAGAACTCGTCCGACACGTCGTCATCGTCGTAGGGTCCGCCGCCCGATGCGCCGTCCTCCAGCGTGGCATAGAGATCGGGCGTGGCCTTGGCCGCGGCATAGGCTTTTTCAGCGGCCGCGAGCAGCGTGGCCGCGAAATCCGCGTCATGCGGCTCGAAGAGGCGCGAGCCTTGTGCGGCAGTCGCGGCGAGGTTGAGCGTCGCGGCGGTGGAGGGGCGGTGCAATTCGCGCACCTTGGGGTCGAGATGCGGCATCAGGGGGATGCCCGTCCATTCATTGTCATGTATCTTGTGGTGGACCATGCCGGCATGGTCTTCGCCGTCCGGCACCATCATCCTGAGCATGAATTCCAGTTCCCAGCGCGCCTCGTCAAGCACATCGGGCACACCGTTGCCGGCTTCCGGAACCGGCAGCGCGCCGTCGACGAATGGCGCGTCGGATGCGCCATCGACATGCAGCGCGCGCTCATAGGCACTCATCAGCTGGGCAACCGATATACCGCCATTGACGACATATTTGCCGTGGTCGCCGGCGTCGTACCAGCCGCCGGTGACATCCAACGTGTAGCCGCAGGTCCAGGGCTCGCCATAGGCCTTCTCAGAGCTTTCCGGCGCCTGGCAGGGCACGGCGTTGTCGCCCATGTTGGGGCTCGACATATCCGAAGGTGAGGACACATGCCCCGCCGGCCGGGCATAGGCTTCGCCGGCGACCGCGCCGTCGATTTCGATGCCGGAGCGGACGGGGTAGAAATAGCTCATCGCATCACGCGCGAGGCCGGCATAGACGTTGTCCGAGATGGCGAAGGGATGGCTCTTTTCGCCGCCGGCTTCCAGCACGAAGCCGTCGCCGCTCGCGGCGGCCGAAGAGAAGTCGATCACATGCACGCTGATACCGGCCGAGGGATCGACGCCGCGTGGTGCTGTGTCGCCGGATACGATCTCGGAGCCGGAGCCGGAGCCGTCGAGCAGCCGCCAGGGGAGGGCCGTTTCGCTGTCGCTGACGAGCGTCGCCATCTTCGGCCCATCGGGGAGATAGCCCAGCTGATTGACCCGCACGATCGGACCGGTGTCCGGCTCATAGGCCTTCACATCGGCGTCGCTTTCCAGCGAGATGCGGCTGAAGCAGACGGTCCATGGCTCGGCGCGGCCGCCGACCTGCAGCACGATCTGCGCGTCGTCGCGCGATTCCGGCGCGGTGAAGCCGCCGCCCTGAGTCCCGCCTTCGGGCGCGGATTGCAGCCTCAGGTCGATATAGGCGGTGTAGGGATCGCTCGGCATCTGGACGACGCCGCGCACCGGACCGCCCGGATCGCCGGAGGCCGTGAAGGAAAACTGGTAGGCGCTGCCCTGCGAGACCGAAATGTCGTTCTGGCCCAGGATGGCATCCCACGGGTTCGTGGTGCCGCCGGGAACATCCGCGCACAGCCTGCCGTCCACCATGCGGGGAGACAGGTTGTCCGTCGCCCACCAGGAATCCTGGCCGGCGGCGAAATCGCCATTGACCGCGAGTTCGGCCGCGTGTGCGGTGTGGACCATGCAAAGCGAAACAAAAGCCGCCGAGCACAAAGCCCGGCGCCGAATGACACCGTCTGTCATGATGAATTCTCCTCCCGTGTGGCCGCGATGGCGGATGGTTCTCGTGCCGGAACCTCGAGAAAATGATAGTTAAATCGATCTAAAAGACAAGCTGGACTATTGGAATACAAATCCGGCCAGATGATCCCCCGATGCGACGGCGTTCGTTGGCCCAGCATGTCCCGGCTTGTCTGACCTCGGGGGCGGTCCTAGTCTCGGCGCATGGGCCACGATCATCAACACGACAACGATCTCGATCCGATGGCGGCGCGGGTGAAGGCGCTTGAGACCATCCTGACCGAAAAGGGTCTGGTCGATCCCGCCGCGATCGACGCGATCGTTGAGACCTATGAACGCAAGGTCGGACCGCGCAACGGCGCGCATGTGGTGGCGAAGGCATGGAGCGATTCCGGCTATGCCGAATGGCTCAGGACGGACGCCACGGCGGCCATCGCCTCGCTCGGCTATGGCGGGCGGCAGGGCGAGCATATGCGGGCGGTCTTCAACACGGCTGACACGCACAACCTCGTCGTCTGCACCCTGTGCTCCTGCTATCCATGGTCGGTGCTGGGGCTGCCGCCGGTCTGGTACAAGTCGCCGCCATACCGCAGCCGCGCCGTGGTCGATCCGCGCGGGGTTCTGGCCGAGTTCGGGCTGGAACTGAACGCCGAAACGCGGGTTCGCGTGTGGGATTCGACCGCCGAACTCCGCTATCTCGTCGTGCCGATGCGACCTGCGGGGGCGGAGGGCATGGGCGAGGATGCGCTGGCGGCGCTGGTGACGCGCGATTCCATGATCGGCACCGGGCAGGCTTCGTCGCCGGGAGCGGACTGATGGACGGCCCGCAGGACCTTGGCGGACAGATGGGGTTCGGGTTGGTCGCGCCCGAAGCCGACGAGCCCTATTTCCATGCCGAATGGGAAAAGCGCGCGCTGGGCCTGACCCTGGCGGCGGGCGCGATGGGCCATTGGAACATCGATGAAAGCCGGCACGCCCGCGAACGCCTGCACCCGGCCGATTATTATGCATCGAGCTACTATGAAATCTGGATCAAGGCGCTGGAGACGCTGCTTGATCTGCATGGCTTCGTGACGCGCGGCGAACTGGAAAAAGGTCAAGCCGCAGGGCGCGGCACCAAGCCGAAGCGGGTCCTGAAGGCCGGTGACGTTCCTATCGTACTTGCCAGGGGCGGGCCGTGCGACCGTCCCGTCAAAACGGGACCGCGCTTCAAGCCCGGCGACAGGGTACGCACATTGAACGGCCATCCCGCCGGCCATACGCGCCTTCCGCGCTATGCGCGCGACAAGATCGGACGGATCGAAGCCGCGCATGGCGGCTACGTGTTTCCCGATTCCAACGCCCATGGCGCGGGCGAGGCGCCGCAACACGTCTACACCGTCGTGTTCGACGGCAGGACGCTGTGGGGCGCGGATTGCGACCCGGGCCTGACGGTGAGCATCGACGCATCGGAGAGCTATCTGGAGCCGGTGGCGGCATGAACGCGGAGCGCGCTTTCGACCAACCGTGGCAGGCGCAGGCCCTGGCGATGGCGGTCGCGCTGCAGGACGCCGGAGTGATATCGGCAGGCGAATGGGCTGAGGCGCTCGGCAGCAAGCGCAATGGCGACGGGCTGCGCGACGACGGCGGCGACTACTACGATTCCGTCGTGGCTGCCCTGGAAGAAGTGATTGCGGCCAAGCACCTGGCTTCGAAAGAAGCGATAAGCGAGTTGGCGGACGCGTGGACACGAGCCGCGCATGCCACGCCGCACGGAAAGCCGGTCGTGCTCGACAACGACCCGGAGGGGCGTGGGGACGTTACGCAGGAACCGCGGTGACGGGTCTGATCACTCCGTTGAGGCTGGCGGCAGCCGGGGTCGCGCTGCTGGCTATCCTGTTTGCCGCCGGATGGCTGACGCGCGAGGATCCCGCGAACAAGCCATTCCTTGAAATCCTCGGCGGCGGCTTCGTCTTCAACTACCGCATCGCCGACAATTTCTACGGTTTCACCGCTGTGGTGAAGCGGCCGCTGGAATCGGGATCGATCATCGAGGCCGAATTCGACAATCCGGCAGGCGGCGAGCCGCTGGTCGTGCGCGAGCGCGTCAGCCCGATGACCGACCGCTATGCGCTGCGTACGCCGCCTCTGCATGGCGTGGAGGCGCACAAGCCCTATCAGGTGACGATCCGGGTACTCGACCGCGAGGAGACGCGCGAAATCTGGTCGACGACACGCAGCTATTCAAGCCAGATCAGCGATGCCAAGACGCCCGACAAGGCACTGACGGTCGGGCCGGGATATCATCAGAACCCTGAGAATCGGAACTAATAATGTTCACTTTGTGTTCTCCGTCTCCAGGTGTTATGGTAGGTGTGTAAACAAAGCGCGCCATGACCGCGCGATCGCGTCGGTATGCTCGATAAAGGCGACACTTTGCACATACCGTTCTTGCATCGACAGCCTTGCCCCGGCTCGGCGAATCCTGTCTCACCATTCCATGAAATTCTCACCCCAGCAGGATGAAGCGCTTAAGGCGGTGTCGCGGTGGCTGAAGGAAGGCCGGCCTCAGATCTTCCGGCTGTTCGGCTATGCCGGCACCGGCAAGACGACGCTGGCGCGCTATTTCGCCGAGCATGTCGACGGGCAGGTGCAGTTCGCGGCGTTCACCGGCAAGGCGGCGCAGGTGCTGCGCGCGCGCGGCGCGGTGAACGCGCGCACCATCCACTCGCTGATCTACAGGCCGCGCGGAGAGGAGCAGATCGAGGACGAGGCGACCGGCAAGAAGACCATGTCGCCGACCTTCTCGCTCAACCGGCAAAGCCCGATCGCCAAGGCTGCGCTGGTGATCGTGGACGAGTGCTCGATGGTGGACGAGGCGCTGGGCCGCGATCTGATGAGTTTCGGCACGCCGATCCTGGTCCTGGGCGACCCGGCGCAGCTGCCGCCGATCTCGGGCGGCGGGTTCTTCACCGAGCACGAGCCCGATCATCTGCTGACCGAAATTCATCGCCAGGCGCGCGACAATCCGATCATCCGGCTTGCCATGGATGTGCGCGAAGGCCGCGAGTTCATGCATGGCGACTACGGAGCGGCGCAGGTGATCGGCCGTGACGAGGTGAACCAGGAACTCGTGCTCGACGCCGACCAGGTGCTGGTCGGGATCAACCGCACGCGGCGACGCTACAACCAGCGCCTGCGTTCGCTGAAGGGCTTCGAGGCGCAGTATCCGCAGGCCGGCGACAAGCTGGTGTGCCTGAGGAACGACCCCAACAAGGGGCTGCTCAACGGCTCGTTGTGGAAGGTGATGACGTCGTCCAAGGAGACGGTGAAGCCCGGCATCAATCTGCTGGTGTCGCCCGAGGAGGACGATCCCGACCGGGGGGTAGCCAAGATCAAGCTGTTGAAGGCCGCGTTCGAGGACCCCGACGCCGACATTCCCTGGCAGCAGAAGAAGCGCTTCGACGATTTCGACTATGGCTATGCGCTGACCGTGCACAAGGCGCAGGGCTCGCAGTGGAACAATGTGGTGCTGTTCGACGAGAGCTTCGCCTTCCGCGACACGCGCCAGCGCTGGCTTTACACGGCGGTCACGCGGGCGGCAGAACGGCTGACGGTGGTGCGATAGAGGCTGAATCCGCTATCCGGCCTCGCCGAGCCACTCCCACGCCTGGTCTTCTTCCTGTGTGGAAAAATGCCGCGTTTCGGCGGCGGGCGGGCAGAAAATGTCGGCGATGCGCTGCCCGGCGCCATGTTCGCCTACGGTCGCGCAACGGGCGATGTGATGCTCGGCGTGCTGGCTTGCCGCCTCAATCGTCTCAGGCGAAACGTCGCGCCACTCCACGCCTTCGAATTCGACGATCCGCATCAGAAGGTCGACGCGATCGTGCAGCACATAGAATCCTTCCAACAGACCGTAGAGGTTTTCCACGTCCGACGCTGTGAGGTGGCCAGTTATCTCGACGGCGAAAAGCTCCGGACGCGTGGAATCAAGGCGGCGGATGTTGGGTGGGTCGTTGAGAACGCTCATAATGGTGCTCCGAAGCCGTGGACGGACTGGCCTTTCACTGCGCTGGCGATGGCCCTGTGCAAAATTGACTGCGCAACTATACAACAATCAAAACCGGATTCGGTTTCACGGGACCGCATATGCCAGCCTGCCTGTCAGTCAATTTGAATGCCATCGCGATGCTGCGCAACCGGCGCGATCTGCCCTGGCCGAGCGTGACCGGGATGGGGCGTATCGCGCTGGGGGCCGGGGCGCATGGACTGACCGTTCATCCGCGGCCGGACCAGCGGCATATCCGCTTCACCGACCTGCCGGAACTACGGGCGCTGATCGACGACGAATTTCCGCAGGCCGAGTTCAATATCGAGGGTTATCCGACGGGCGATTTCCTGGCGCTCGTCGAGGCGGCGGAACCCGAACAGATAACCTTGGTGCCGGACGATCCGGAGCAGCCGACCTCCGACCACGGCTGGGACTTCGTTTCCAACCGGGACATGTTGAAGGCGATCGTGGCGCGGTTGAAGAAGACCGGCGCGCGGATTTCGCTGTTTTGCGATCCCGATGCGGCGGAAGAACAGATCGCAGCGGCAAAGGCGACCGGCGCCGAGCGCGTCGAGCTCTACACGGGGCCCTATGGCGCTTGCCACGATGATTCCGCAAAGGCCGCCAGCGAACTGGAAAAGCTGGGAAAAACGGCGGATGCGGCGATCGCGGCTGGGCTCGGCGTCAATGCCGGGCATGATCTGACGGCCGGCAATCTCCCGGGGTTGCGCAAACGCATTCCGGCGCTGGCGGAAGTCTCAATCGGCCACGGCCTGACGGCGGATGCGCTGGAATACGGCATGGCCGGCGCGGTCGGGCGATTTCTCAAGGCTTTGGGACACTAGGCCCGCTCTTCCCAGATCTTCACCAGTTCGACGATCGTCGTCACCGCCTTTTCCATGTCCTGCTTGCTTACCCATTCGAGCGGCGAGTGGAAGGCATGGCCGCCGGCGAAGATGTTGGGGCAGGGCAGGCCCATATGTGACAGGCGCGAACCGTCGGTGCCGCCCCGCACACTGCCCAGCACCGGCTCCATGCCGGCGCGGCGCACGGCGTCAACAGCGTATTCCACGATCTCGGGAGTGCGGTCGAGTACGACCTTCATGTTGCGGTACTGTTCGACCACCGTGAAGGTGTAGGATGAGCCGGGATAATTCTTCAATACGTCGCGGACGATGCCTTCCAGCATCGTTTCCTTGTCATTCAGGCCGGATTCCTCGAAATCGCGGATAATCAGGCTGATCGTCGCCTTCTCCATTGAGCCGGAGAGGTCGGTGGGGTGCAGGAAACCCGCCCGGTCTTGCGTGGTTTCGGGCGAAGCGTTCTTCGGCAACCGGTCGACGATGGCGGCGGCGATCTTGATGGCGTTTTCCATCTTGCCGGTGGCGAAGCCCGGATGGATGGCGACGCCGGTGATCGTGATGTCGACGCGGTCGGCGGAGAAGGTTTCCGCCTCGATCGACCCGGCCGTGCTGCCGTCCATGGTGTAGGCGAATTCGGCGCCGAGCTTGTCGAAACCCACCTTGTCGACGCCGCGGCCGATCTCCTCGTCGGTGGTGAACAGCAGCATGACCGTGCCGTGCCGGATGTCGGGATTGTCGATCAGGATCTGTGCGGCGGCCATGATTTCGGCAACGCCGGCCTTGTCATCTGCGCCAAGCAGCGTGGTGCCGTCGGTGGTGATGAGGTCGTTGCCGATCTGGTTGGCGAGTTCGGGATGTTCGCTGACGCGGATGATTTGCCCGGCGTCGCCCGGCAGGACTATGTCGCCGCCCTGATAGTCCGTCACGATCTGCGGCTTGACGCCGGCGCCGGAATAGTCCGGCGCGGTGTCCATATGGGCGCAGAAGCAGATGACAGGGACCTGCTTGTCCGTGTTGGCCGGAATTGTTGCGTAGACATTGCCGTGCTCGTCCAGATGGGCGTCGCCCAGCCCGATTGTGAGCAGTTCCTCGACCACAAGCCGGCCGAGGTTCTTCTGTTTTTCGGTGGACGGCTGCGTCGGTGATCGCGGGTCGGACTGGGTGTCGATGGCGACATAGCGCAGGAAGCGCTCGGCGGCGGTGCTGGTCACGGGATTGATCCGGGCTTGTGTTGAAATGCGGCGACAGGTTTAACCCGTCGCGGCCAAGTCACCAATCCGCCGCCGTTGTGCCAGTGCGGATCGGGATCAGCCGGGTCTCAATCGACGGGGACGCGCCGACTGCCGGAAAGGGCGCGTCCCCGTTGTGCCGGCGGTCAGCCCAACAATGCGGCCTTGTTGGCCTCGAAGAAGGTCTCGATCGGCGCGGGCGCACGGCCGGACAATTTCTTCATGTCGTCGGTGACAATATCGATGCCGCCTTCACGCGTGTTGGTGTCGAAGGAGACCAGCATCGGAACATAGGCTTCTGGCACGCCCGCCGCTTTCATGCCCCCGGCGAGTTGTTCGTCGGTGACGTGGACGACCTGGAGCGGCTTGCCGATCGCCTTCGATGCGCGCGCCGCGATCTCGTCCGTGGTCAGCGCCTCCGGACCGGTCAGTGTGTAGGTAATGCTGTCGCCTTCATCCGACGCCAGAACGGCGGCGATCGCCGCGGCGATATCGTCACGCGCCGCATGCGCCACGCGACCGCCGCCGGCGGACGTGTACCACTGACCCGAGGCAAGAGCTTGCGGCAGGGCCATCAGGAGATTCTCCTGATACCAGCCATTACGATAGATCGTGTAGGGCAGGCCGGTTTCCCGGATCGCCTGTTCGGTCCCGTAATGCTCGGGTGCGAAAACCACGCTGTTGCCGGGCTCCGGATTGGGCATCGATGTGTAGGAGAGGCGTTTGACGCCGGCAATTACCGCAGCGCCGACGGCCGCCTTGTGTTGGGTGAGACGCTCTCCGATGTCGCTGCCGGAGATGATGAGCAGCTTTTGCGCACCCTCGAATGCTTTCGGGAGCGAGGCAGGGTCCTTGAAGTCGCCGGCGCGCACGGTGACGCCCTTTGCCGCGAGATCGGCGAGCTTGGCCGGATCGCGGGTGGTGGCGATCAGCCGGGCCGGATCTACCTTCTGCGTTTCCAGCAGATGATGGATGACGCGCCCGCCGAGTTGGCCGGAAGCGCCGGTTACGAGAATGGTGTCAGTCATCGGTTCATTCCTGTCTGGCCCGAATTCGGGCGTAATGTTAGTCTCAAAATGAGAGCAGGGCTAAAATAGGAATTGACCAGCCTGCGTAAAGAAGGCAGTTTCGCGGAACCAGGTTACGTGTAAGGAACCACCATGGACGGGCGTGTCAGCAATTTTCGGACCCAGCTGGAGGTCTACCGCTCGAAGGGCGGCGGCGAGGCGGGCGACCTGGCAAACTGTCCAGTCCGCAATGTGGTGCAGAACATATTCAGCAAGTGGGCTTCGCTGCTCCTGATGGCGCTGGCGGAGCGGCCATACCGGTTCGGAGAGTTGAGGCGGCTGGTTCCCGATATTTCGCAACGTATGCTCACGCAGACGCTGCGCGATCTGCAGCGGGACGGCTATGTCCACCGCGAGGTGTTTCCCACCAAGCCGCCCAGCGTGGAATACAGCCTGACGGATATGGGCCGCTCGATGTTCGATTCCCTGCAGCATCTGCTTGGATGGGCCGACGCGAATTTCGAAAAGGTGCGCACGGCGCGCGCGCGCTTCGACGCCGCCGAAGGTTGACGGCCACCGTTTTGCAGGGGCGGGATGTCGCGATCATCGGCGCCGGACCGGCGGGGCTCGCCGCGGCGCTGTTTCTGAAGCGGGTCGGATTCGAACCGGTCATCTATGAACGTTTCGACGAGCCAAAGCCGGTCGGTTCGGGGCTGATCCTGCAACCGACGGGACTTGCGGCGCTTCATGCGATTGGCCTGCTTTCCGACATTGTGGTGCGCGGAAACCGTATCGACCGGCTGTTCGGCGCGGATGCAACGAGCGGGCGCACCGTGCTCGACGTCAGCTATGGCGGACGGGGCAATGGCCGTTCCGGGCTGGCGGTGCACCGGGCGGCCTTGTTCGGGGTCCTGCATGACGCCGTGGCTGATGCAGGTGTCCGGATCGTTACGGGCACCGAAATCGGCGGGCTGAAGCATAAGGGCGATCAGGTTGAGCTTCTCGATGCGAACGGCAGGGCAGTCGGGAACGCCGACCTTGCCGTCGATGCCAGCGGTGCGCGCTCGCTGCTGAAACCGGCAACGTCGCGTGGCCGCGAGGTGAAGCCGCTCGCCTACGGGGCGCTGTGGGCGTCTCTGAAATGGCACGGCGAAGGATTCGATCCCAACGCGTTGCAGCAGCGCTACGACAAGGCCAGCGTGATGATCGGCGTTCTGCCGATCGGCAGCATTGCGCCGGAAAGCGAGCGCATGGCGGCGTTTTTCTGGAGCGTGCGACTGGCGGATGCGGAGCGGCTTTATGGCGATGGGTTGGACGCCTGGAAGGCGCGGGTGGCCAACTACTGGCCCGAATGCCAAGCCTATCTCGACCAGATCAATGATTTCGACCAGCTCACACTGGCCCGCTACGGCCACCACACGCTGCGCCCGCCAACTGGTGACAGGATGGCGGTGATCGGCGACGCAGCGCACTCGACCAGCCCGCAACTGGGGCAGGGGGCCAACATGGCGCTGCTCGATGCCGCAGCGCTTGCGCATGCGCTCGCCACCCATTCGGAGATCGACGCCGCGCTTGCCGCCTATGCGCGAGCGCGGCGGACGCATGTGCGCACCTTCCAGTGGCTTTCCTACGCGCTGACGCCGTTCTACCAGTCGGATTCGCGCATCATTCCGTTCCTGCGCGACACGCTGGTGGCAACGGTTGCGCGAGTGCCGCCTATGCCGGCGCTGCTGGCGGCGATGGTGTCGGGCACGTTGTTCGACCCTTTCACGCCGGCGGGCCTTGTGGAACCGAACTGGCGAGCTGGCAATTCAACCGGGCGCCTCTAGCTGATAGGCTGTGGGGCTGCATCAGGAGGCCGCATCATGCCAATTTCCGTTCGCTACATTGTCGACGATGTCGATGCCGCGATCCCATTCTATCGGGATATGCTGGGCTTCAAGCTGGATTTCCATCCGGCGCCCGGTTTCGCAGCGCTCTCTCAGGGCGCTCTTCGTCTGCTCCTCAACCGTCCAGGTGCCGGTGGGGCGGGGCAAGTCATGGGCGATGGAACGGCGCCTGCGCCCGGCGGCTGGAACCGTTTCCAGGTGGAGGTCTCCAACCTTGAAGAGACCGTGGAGACGCTGCGGGAGAAAGGTTGCCGTTTCCGCAGCGAAATCATCGCCGGCAATGGCGGCAAGCAGATCCTCGTCGACGATCCGTCCGGCAATCCGATCGAACTCTTCGAGCCGGCACCGCGCGGCTGAGAAAAATCCGGCTTGCATTGGAAGCGAATGCAGTTCTATAACCGTACCGAACGGTACGGTACGATCTTGAACAGGACAGCGTTTTGGACCAGGCGGTCATCCCTCACGATGAATTTACGCTCCGTCAGCAGGCGGTGCTCGACTGCGCGCTGCAATTGCTGGTCAGCGGCGGCGAGAAGGGGTTGACGACGGCGGGACTGGCGCGGGCGGCCAACTGTTCCAAGGAAAGCATCTACAAATGGTTCGGCGACCGCGACGGCCTGCTGGCGGCGATGATCGCGCATCAGGCGAGCAAGGTGCGGGCCGGCGCCGAGAACGGGCATGCGATGGATGCCGCCCAGTTCCGCCGGTATCTCACCGCATTTGCGCATGACCTGCTGGAAGTTCTTTCCGGTGATGTTTCGCTGGCGCTCAACCGGCTGGCGATCGGCCAGGCGAGCCATGCAGACAGCCGGCTCGGAGAACTGCTGATCGAGCGGGGGCGGCGACGCATCGACCAGCGCGCCATGGCGCTGCTGGAGGCGGGCAAGCGGCGCGGCCACATCCACTATGACAATCGTGAGGCGGCCTATCACACGCTCTACGGGCTGATCGTGCGCGACCTGCATGTGCGCATGCTGCTCGGTGAGGGCGGCGTGCGGCGGCCGGATCAATTCGACGCCATGGCCGACGAGGCGGTGGAGCAGTTTTTCGCGCTGTTCGGGGCGCGAGTATTGGCCGAGGCCCCGACGGGTTGAGGCGGGAACATGAAAACATTCAAGACAACATGAACCAGGAGAGAAATACCATGCGGGTCTATTATGATCGTGACGCCGATCTCAATCTCATCAAGGGCAAGAAGGTCGCCATCATCGGTTACGGAAGCCAGGGCAGGGCGCATGCGCTCAACCTGAAGGAGTCCGGCGTCAAGGAAGTCGCGGTCGGCCTGCGGACCGGATCGCCCACCGCCAAGAAGGTGGAGGCCGACGGGCTCAAGGTGATGAGCGTGGCGGAAGCCGCCAAGTGGGCCGACCTGATGATGATGGCCGCGCCGGACGAGTTGCAGGCCGGCATCTACAGCTCCGAAATCGCGCCGAACATCCGTGACGGGGCGGCGATCGCCTTCGCCCACGGCCTCAACGTGCATTTCGGCCTGATCGAGGCGAAGGACACGGTGGACGTTCTGATGATCGCGCCGAAGGGGCCCGGCCACACCGTGCGCGGCGAATACCAGAAGGGCGGCGGCGTGCCCTGTCTCGTCGCGGTACACCAGGACCCGTCGGGCAACGCGCTCGATCTCGGCCTGTCCTATGCTTGCGGCGTCGGCGGCGGACGCTCAGGCATCATCGAGACGACCTTCCAGGAAGAGTGCGAGACCGACCTGTTCGGCGAGCAGGTGGTGCTGTGCGGCGGGTTGGTGGAACTCATCCGCGCCGGCTTCGAGACGCTAGTGGAGGGCGGATACGCGCCCGAAATGGCCTATTTCGAATGCCTGCACGAGGTGAAGCTGATCGTCGACCTGATCTATGAGGGCGGCATCGCCAACATGAACTACTCGATCTCCAACACCGCCGAGTGGGGCGAGTATGTTTCGGGTCCGCGCATCATCACGGCCGAGACCAAGGCGGAGATGAAGCGCGTGCTCAAGGACATCCAGTCCGGCCGGTTCACCTCCGAATGGATGCAGGAATGGCATTCGGGCGCTGCCCGCTTCAAGGCGACGCGCCGTCTCAACGACCACCACCAGATCGAGGAAGTGGGCGAGAAACTGCGCGGCATGATGCCTTGGATTGCCAAGAACAAGCTGGTGGACAAGGCGAAGAACTAGGAAGCCCGTCTCAATTCTACCCTGCCGGCAATCTGACGCGGCTCGCCTGTGCTTCCGGTGCTCACGTACCGAAGGTACGCTCCGCTCCGGTTCTCGGAGAGCCACGTCATCTTATCCGGCAGGGCGAATTGCCACCGGACTTCGGGCGATTCAAGGTTCTTTCATCTGCGCGTCCTCGGGCCTTGCCCTGCGGGCGCGCGGGTGATCGCCAAGAACAAGCTGGTGGACAAGGCGAAGAATTAGGGGCGATCCACGTTTTATTCATCTGCGTATTTGCGCGCCGGAGGACCCAGATCGCCAGCGCTTTTCATTGCCCGCTCCACGTCGCTGAGGTCGGGATAGCGTTCAAGCCATGAGCCGGCGGGCTGTCCCGTTCCGGCACAGATCGCGCTGGCACGTATCTCGCATCGCAGTCTCCATGAACGGAATGGAGGCTGGCCATGGGGCCGATCACTCACAATTCCATCGGGCTTGACGGAACGGTTTTCGTCGAACGCCGCGCTGTGCGGCGTCACAAGGTTCTCAAAGGCGCAACGCTGCGCTTCAACCGCGGCTACGGCGCGCTGGAGTGCATTGTGCGCAATCTTTCCGACAATGGCGCGCGGCTAGCCTTCGGCGACATCGCGGCTGTCCCATCCAGGTTCGATTTCTGGCTGACAGGGGCTGAAGCGCCGACGCCGGCCGTGGTGCGGTGGCGCGGGGTCGAGGATGTCGGCATCGAGTTCATGCACTGAATAGCCGCGCTGGATGTGTCCGGGCGGGGGCCGGACACAGCGGCGCGGCGCATCTCCCGGAGAGCGCTCCACGACTTGTGCTGCGTAAGTGGCGCGCGCTCTCCGCTGGGGCCGGCTTTGCCGGTCCCGGGCTGGGGGGCGGGCGGCGTGGCGGCGCCGCCCGTTACTTTGCGGTCCGCACCGCTCCTCGCCTATCAGCGACTGATCGCAACCATTCGTTCACCATTCCGGAACTCAGCTGCGTCCCGGCGCCCCACAAGCACGCATTCGGGCCTAGTTTGTGCGGTATCGTCGGCGAATCCGGCGGAGACAGGGAATCATGTCAATACAGAACAAGGCCGGCGCGACGGCCCGGATATTCAATGAAAGACGCAGAGCGGAACGCGAGCGGAGCGCGACGAACGCTCTGGTGCGGTTCAATTCGGGAAGCGAAACCACGCAATGTGTCGCGCGCAATATTTCCGCGCGCGGGGCACGGCTGGTCGTCTCCGGCGCGGCGAGCGTGCCGCCGAGGTTTCAGCTCAAGCTCGACACGGAACGCGAGTGGCGCAATGTCACGGTGAGATGGCGGCGCGGTGACGAAGTGGGCGTGAGCTTTGATCGATAAGCGACGGGATCGCAACACAAATCAGCCGTAGTGCCAATGCGGCTTGGGCGCTGTTCCGTTGAACTTCACGCCCACGCGCTTGCCGACGCGCCAGCGAAGCTCGCATCGATAGGCGGTGCGGTCGAGATGCACATAGAGCAGAAATTCAGCGGGCACTGCGGCCTCGGGCGCAACACACAGTTCGGCACCATGCTCATGCATGTTTCGGATCGTGCAAGCGACTTCGGACTTGTCGATGCCATCGAGGATCGAACCGCCCTTCAGGACACGATGACGCCGCTCGCGTTCAGCCTGGCTGGCGTGCGTTCCATCGTCGTGTTGGTCGAGGGCGCTCATCAGATATCACTACCGTCAGAAACGAGCCGAACCGTGGCGTAGTTCCGGTTTCAAACAGTGACTGCCACCAAGGTTGCAGAATCATTAAGCGACGGAAAGAAAACGGCGCGGCAGGGGGCCGCGCCGTATCTCCGACTGGATGTCGATCGGTCAGTAGTAGGGCGAAACGCACTGCTTGCGATGGCCGTGATAGGGCTGGAACGTGTTGTCCCAGTGCCGGTACGACCTGTAGCGCGCGTAGCACCATTGGACATGCCCGGAGCCCCTCACGCGCGGATATCCGTAGCGCGGGCGATTGTGCCGCTGGTAGCGCTTCTGAGGCACCGTGAGCGAGAAGCTGCCATTGCCGAAATCGAAATAGACCCCGCCGCCCCGAGGGCGGTAATGCCGGCGATGATGGCTCCGGCGGTGATTGACCCTTTCGGCGAGGACCGAGGCTTCGGTGTTTGGCGACGCGATGGGCGGCGCGAGCGAGCCGGCGGTTTGCGCCTGCGCGGTTCCGGTCAATGCCGAACCGGCAATCGCCGCGCCGAGAAAGGTGGTGCATGCGAATCTGAGAATGTGCTGTTTCATGTCTTCCTCCTTGGGGGGGTGAGGTGACTCTGTGCGCCGGATTTAGCCTGGGCGGCGCGATGGATGATTAACCATGGCCCGCCCAACCTGAACCACGGATGAACGCGCGCGATGCGGGAATGTTCTTCGCGCTGCTTGTCTTCCGCCGTTCGGCGGGGCAAAGCTCGGGCATGTCCGTTCGCATTGCCACCTTCAATGTCGAGAACCTGATGAACAGGTTCGACTTCACCGGTTTTCACAACCAGCTTTACCAGGACCGGGTCCTGGCGCTCTACGAGATCAAGGACGAGGAGCAGTACCGCCAGCTTGAACGGGCGAGGGCGATCGCGCACACCGACGATACGCGCCAGCTCACCGCGCTGGCGATTGCCGCTGCACGGGCCGATATCTTGTGCCTGCAGGAAATCGACAACGCCGATTCCCTGAACGCGTTCGAATATGGCTATCTCTACAAGATGGTCGGATCCGGCTTTCGCCAGAAATACGTCTCGCACGGCAATGACAGCCGCGGCATCGACGTTGCCGTGATGGTGCGGGAGGAAACCGCGCACGGCGAACCGATCGAGTTCGTTCGCATGACCAGCCATGCGCATCTAACCTATGAGGAGCTTGGCCTGCATTCGCCCGCGTTGGACGAAACGGGCAACGGCGCCAATGAGCGCATTTTCAGGCGCGACTGTCTCGAGATCGATTTCCGCGTCGGAGGCAGGCCGCTGACGCTCTACGTCGTGCACTTCAAGTCGATGGGGAGCCCGCGCAACGGGCTTACCGGCCGCGAGGCGACAATGCCGATCCGCATGGCGGAAGCGAAGGCCGTACGCCACATTATCCAAAGCAGATTCGGCGGCGAGAAAGCGTCCAACAAGAACTGGCTGATCTGCGGCGACCTGAACGACTACCGCGAGCGCATCGTCATCGAGGGGGACGAGTTGAACGGCTACCGGTTCGAGCCGGTGCAGGAAACGGTGTCGTCGCTCAACGCGCTTACCGAAGGCGATTTCTGCGAGAACGTGGCCGAACGGCTGCCGCCCGAACAGCGGTGGACGCTCTATCATACGCGCGGACCGCAAGAGCGACACCTGTGCCAGCTGGACTATCTGCTCCTGTCGCGGCGGCTGGCGCAGCACAACGGCGCCGTGCTGCCCGATATCATCCGCAACGGGCAGCCGTACAGGACCATTTTCCCACCTGGCCAGGAAGTGGATCGCTTCCCGCGCACGGGATGGGACCGGCCCAAGGCTTCCGACCATTGTCCGGTGGCCGTCACGGTCAATCTGGCCTGACCGCAATGGCTTTCGATCTGCCCCGCGAGCGCGTCTTTTCCGTCAGCGATGTCGATGTGCGGCTGCTCGACGAGCCGTCGCCCTTCGAGCATGTGAACAAGGACGCGATCGCGCGCAACTGGGAAGCCGAAACCGCCGCCAATCCGGCGCTGTTCGACGGCGAAGTCGTGCTTCTGTCGGCGCTTGCCTACACCGACGGGCGGCTGGTCGGGCGCTGCCACGCCGTGCGTTATTCGACATTTCTGTTCTGGCGGCGCAATCGCGCCTTCTCGTCTTCCGAACATTGCTTTGCCCACGCCATGCTGGTGTCGGCCGACGGCGCGCTGATCGCGGTCAGGATGGGATCGCATACGGTCAATGCGGGACGCGTCTATTTCGCGGCAGGCTCCTTCGAACCCGGGGATTTCAGCGACGGGCAGGTCGATCTTCATTACAACATGAGGCGCGAGGTGGCGGAGGAAACCGGTCTGGACATTTCCGCAGCCGATTGCGCGCCGTCCTACGTGGCCTATTCGGCCCAAACGGGCACGGCGATCTTTCGCCGCTACGATCTGCCGGAGAACGCGGACGACATCGCGGAGCGCATCCGGGCTTTCGTCGCAGCGGAGGCCGATCCGGAAATTACGGAACCGGTCATCATCCGGAACGCGCACGACCTTCCGGACGGGCTGTTGCCGCATATGCGGGCCATCGTGGACTGGCATTTCGGCGCCGGGCGCCCTGGTTCTTGATCCGCGTCAACGCCTTGACTTCCGGTTGCGTTAGACAAAAGCCGTTTGCAGGAGCGGGATTCTCATGGAACGCAACAAGATCAACATAACCCAGCATTCGTCGGTGGGCATCGTCTGGTTCATCGGCTGGCTGTTCACGATCGGCTATCTGAAGCTCGGCTTCTGGTCGGGCCTGTGGGCGCTGATCGTGTGGCCCTATCATATCGGCCGGCACTTCGCGTTGTGACCGGCGTCCGGCAATTTCAGAGCTTCCGGCTGTCATAAGCCCATTGCAGCAGCGCCTGGCGCTGGCGCGGGCGGCATAGGAGATTTCCGGGGTCGCAATTGTTGCGCACCTGCGCGATGTGGCGGCGCATAGCGCGCCAGCGACCGATCTGACGCCGATCCTCGTCCGGCATGCGGCGGCCGAAATAGTACCGGCAATACCACTGGAACCAGCCGCGCGGATCGTCGGGATATATCCATCCCTTCTCACGCCAGACCGAAAGCGGCTGACTGGCATCGACGCCGAAATAGTTCAGCGACGGATCGCGCCGGCCCGGCGAAAGCTTGGCGCTCCCGAACCAGTCATTGGGGAACTCGTCGAGGCAGTCGGTCATGTATTTGCCGCCGAACACGCCCAGCGCCAGCATTTCCGCCGGTGTCAGCTCGGGCTGAAACGCCTGGTCGAACTCGCGGCCTTGCGCGACCGTCAGCTCGTAGCGGTAGCCCTGTTGCATGCGGTCGTCGACTTCGATCCAGCGTCCCATGCCCACTTTCCGACCTGCTGTGATGGTGGTGCGTCTATTCGTGCCTGAGCGCATCGATCGGGTCCAGGCGAGCGCCACGCATGGCCGGGAAAAAGCCGAAGACGATGCCGATCAGTGCGGAAAATCCCACGGCTAGCAGGATGACCCAGATGCTGGGGACGAAGGGGATCGACAGCGACCAGGTGGCGAAGCCGGCAAGCGACAGGCCGATTATGATGCCGATCAACCCGCCCAGAAGCGACAGCACTGTCGCCTCGACCAGAAACTGCACGAGGATGTGACGCTCATGGGCGCCGATGGCAAGCCGGATGCCGATCTCGCGCGTGCGCTCTGTTACCGACACCAGCATGATGTTCATGATGCCGATGCCGCCGACCAGCAGGCTGACACCAGCCAGCGCGCCAAGCATGCCGGTCATGACCGCCGTGGTGCTGGCAAGCGCGTCGGCGATCTGGGTCATGTCGCGGACGTCGAAATTGTCCTCCTGGCCCGGCGTCAGTTGGCGGGTGCGGCGCAGGGCGGTTTCGACTTCCGCGACCACCTGCGCGGTCGGGACGCCGTCGCGGGCGGCGACGAAGATCGTCTCGATGTCGCGGTCGCCGGCGATGCGGCGCTGAAACGTCGCCAGCGGCATCAAAACGGCATTGTCCTGATCCTGGCCGAAGCCGGAAAATCCTTTCTGCTCCAGCACGCCGATGACGCGGCAGCTCATCTGACCGACCCGCACCGATTGTCCTTCGGGGCCGCCCGCGCCGAACAACTCGGTGCGGACGGTCTGGCCGAGGATGCAGACAGGCGCGCCGGACCGTGTCTCGGATTCAGTGAAGACGCGGCCAAGCGCGACTGTCCAGTCGCGCGCGGTGAAATAGTCGGTGTCGGTGCCGGTCACCTGGGTCAGCAGGTTGCGCGGGCCGAACACGACGCGCGAACCCTGCTGCGAGGCGGCGGAGATGGCTGTAGCGGTGTCGATCTCGCGGCGCAGGCTGGAAAGATCCTTGTCGTCGAGCGCACGCGCGGTGAATTCCGTGCCACCGCCGCGCGACGGCCGGGCGGCGCGGACGACCAGCAGGTTTGAGCCCAGCTTGCCGATGTCCTGCTTCACCTTGGCGGTGGTGCCGCTGCCGATCGTGATCATGGCGATCACCGCGGCGACGCCGATGACGATGCCGAGCAGGGTGAGGAATGAACGCAGCGCGTTTCGGGTGACCGAGCGCAACGCCAGCCGGACCGTTTCCCAGAACATCAGGCGGCCTCGCGCCGCGCGGTGTCGGACACGATCGCGCCGTCGAGGAAGGAGATGACGCGCCGGGCATAGCCCGCAATGTCGGCCTCGTGCGTGACGAGCAGGACGGTCAGACCATCGTCTTCGTTGAGACCGGTGAGCAACTGCATGATCTCGTGGCTGCGTGCGGTGTCCAGGTTTCCCGTCGGCTCGTCGGCGAGGAGCAGCGAAGGGCGGCTGACGATGGCGCGGGCAATCGCGACGCGCTGCTGCTGGCCGCCTGACAGCTCGGCGGGCGTGTGGTTGGCGCGGCTTTCGAGCCCGACCTGTTCGAGCGCCTCAAGCGCCAGCTGCCTGCGTTCCCGCGCGGGAACGCCGCGATAGATCAGCGGCAGCTCGACATTTTCCGCCGCGGTGGTGCGGGCCAACAGATTGTAGCCCTGGAAGACGAAGCCGATGAAGCGGTTGCGCAGCATCGCACGGTGGCCGCGGTCGAGATGCCCGGCGTTCACATCGCCGAAACCGTACCGTCCAGAGGTCGGCGTATCGAGGCAGCCGATGATGTTCATGGCGGTCGACTTGCCCGAGCCCGACGGGCCCATGATGGCGATGAATTCGCCCGCATTCACGGCGAGATCGACACCTGCCAGCGCGTGAACCTGCGCCTCGCCTTCACCATAGGTCTTCCACACCTTGTCGAAGGTCAGCAGCGTTTCGCGGCCAGCCATCAGGAGCCCGATCGCGCCGTGCCGGTGATGACCTGATCGCCCTCGTTCAACCCGCTGACGATTTCGGTCACGTCGCCGTCCGTGGCGCCGATTTCGACGCGCCGCCGGGCTGGTTGGCCGTTTTCGATCACGTACAGCGCCTGGCCGCCCGAACCGCGTTCGCCGCCGTCGCGGGCGCCGAAGCCGCGCCGCCGGTTTGGTGGCGAGAACAGATCGCGGAGCGAGAAGGGACGCTGCCCGACGCTGTCGTCCGGGCTGAAACGGAACGCGGCGGAAGGAACCTGCAGCACGCCGTTCGCTTGGCGAGTGACGATATTGACCGTGGCGGTCATGCCTGGCCGGAGCAGCAGTTCGGAATTGTCGACCGCCAGACGCGCCTGGTAGGTGACCACGCCCTCGGTGGTGACGGAGGCATAGGCGATGTCGCTGATCTCGGCGGAAAAGCGCCGGTCGGGGAAGGCGTCGACAGTGAAACGAGCCGGCTGGCCTTTCGCCACCGCGCCGATGTCGGCCTCGTCAATGGCCGCCTTGACCTCCATGCGCTCGAGGTTTTCGGCGATGACGAAAAGCACGGGCGCGGACATCGACGCAGCGACCGTCTGGCCGGGATTGATCGACCGGGTGAGCACGATGCCGTCAATCGGGGAGTAGATGGCGGCCCTTTCGAGATCGGCCTGCTGCAGCTTCAGGTCGGCGCGGGCAACGGCGAGATTGGCTTGCGCCGTTTCCAGCGCGATAGCCGCGCGGTCGCGGGCGGCCGTGTTGGTGTCGAGTGACTGGTTGGCGACCATGCCGCGCCCCGCAAGCTGCTCGGTGCGGGCAAGGGCGGTTTCGGTTTCCTTCAGCGTGACACGGGCATCGTCGACCCTGGCCCGCGCGGCCTGCACGTTGCCTTCGGCGCGCTCGACCTGCGCAGCGATGCGCGTGGTGTCGAGACGCGCCAGCATATCGTCCCTCGCGACGCGCTGGTTTTCCTCGACCATCACATCGCGCATGACGCCGGAAAGCTCCGACGAAATCTCTACCTGGGTGAGGGGTTCGACCGTGCCGGTGGCCGAAACCTCGACCGTGATGTCACCGCGTTCCACCGGTGTGGTCTCATAGGCGATCGCGGTGTCGGTCCGGCCGTAAAGATACCAGGCGCCCGCCGCCGCCACGATGACGATCGCAAGGAGAAGCCACGGCCAGCGCGCGCGCCGCGCCGAAGCCGGGCTGTCGGGATCGATCCCAAGAGCCCTGCCGACATCAGCAGGCGCGCCGCCTTCGCGCCGCTTGACAATTTGATCCATGGGACGCCTATGGCTCCTTTCCCGGATCCCTTCGACCTGAAAATCGTGCCCTTTCCGGCCGATTACAAATTAATTCTTGGCCATGTTGGGCGAGCCGTTCTCCAGGAAGGCGCAATGAGCGACAGACGCTACGAAATCCTCGACGTTTTCACCACGAAACCTCTGGCTGGCAATCCGCTGGCGATCGTGCACGACTGCGACGGGCTGGACGGCGAGGCGATGCAGGCGATCGCGCGTGAGTTCAACCTGTCGGAGACGGTTTTCGTCATGCCGGCCGAGAATGCCAGCCACACCGCGAAAATCCGCATCTTCACGCCCAATTTCGAGATGCCGTTCGCCGGTCATCCGACCGTGGGAACGGCTGTTTCGCTGGCGCTCGGGCGCGGGCTGGGGCAGGGCGGCCGCGACACGATGATCCTCGTCCTGGAGGAGAAGATCGGCGATGTGCGCTGCGTGGTGACGACGAACGGCGCCGGGATCTTCGCGGAGTTCGACCTGCCGCAGCTGGCAAAGCCGCTGGCGGTGAGCGCGACGCCGGAAGCGATCGGCGCGGCGCTTGGCCTTGGCCCGCACGAGATCGGATTCGAGAACCATCGCGTGGCGGCGTTTTCAGCCGGGGTGCCCTATGTCACCATTCCCGTGCACGGGCTGGAAGCGGCGGCGAAGGTGCGTTTCAACTCAGCGGCCTGGAACGAAATCTCGCTCGACCGCGGCAATGGCGTGCCGGCGTCGGCCTATGTCTATTGCCGCGATGTCATCGGCCATGATTGCGCCTTCCATGCCCGCATGTTCAGCGGCGGCGCGGGCTATGAGGACCCGGCGACGGGTTCGGCACTGGCGGCGTTTTCGGGCGCCATCCTGACCTTCGACCAGCCGACGGACGGGGCCTGGCAGGGCTGGGTGGAGCAGGGGCTGGAGATGGGGCGGCCCTCGCGGCTCAGGCTCGAAATAGACCTGAAAGGCGGCGCGGCGACGGGCGCGCGGATCGGCGGCCATGCGGTCATGACCGCCGAGGGTATATTGCGGGCCTGAGCCCGGCGTCAGATTCCGAGGATCGCCTTGGCCTCCCCAAGGGCGCTCTCGGAGCCGGCATGGTCGCCGGCCTGATGCAACTGCTCGCCCTCAGCGCGCAGTTCCTCCACCCTGGTCTTGTCGGCCTCCGACAAGGAAGCCGTCTCCAGCGCGGCGTCGATCTCGCCCATCAGCAACGGACAGGAATTGGCGAAGGCAGTCGCCGGCGCGGCTGCCAGAAAAATTGCAACGATGATCGTGCGAAGCATGAATTCCTCCTTTTCCGGCCGCGGCCCGGACGGCCGCTGGAACACGCCGGAACGGGTACATATATGGCGGTCCGGCATGGCGGAAAGAGGGCCAATAGCGACCGCTGCCCGAATTGATCCAGCGTGCGCATGCGGCACTGGACAGCGGTGGCGGCAGCGGTTATAGACCGCCCACTTTCGTGCCGGCATCACCCGCACGAAACGCGATGGGTGATTAGCTCAGTTGGTAGAGCAGCTGACTCTTAATCAGCGGGTCGTAGGTTCGATCCCTACATCACCCACCAATCTTTTCAATGAGTTATAGCGATTTCTGACGGTTCATATCTGACCGACAGCGATCGGCTCGCCACCGGGTCGCCACGGGCTGTGGATTTGCCGCCGCCCTCTCAATTCGCGTAAAGCTCGCGCTGCAGGTCCACGAACGCTTTCCTGATCCCGGCAACGTCGCCCAGCTTCGCCTTGGCGTCGGCGATGGTCCCGTATCTGGCGGTGAGGTAGTTGCCGAGCTTGGTTAGCGACAATACGCTCTCGCTGCGAGCCGCGTAGGCGTCCAATACGCCGACGAGGAAGTCGCGCATCTCGGCGTCCTACTTCGATGCGTAAACTATCTCGGGCGAGTGACGCGAACATGCTGGTTGGATTGAATTTGGGTGTAGGTGAGTTCAGACACCGCGTCGTCAAGTGCGACTGAACTGTCGCGCCCCATTCTGGTCGTGGACGGCGATGAGGATTATACACTCACGGTTGAGCGGCGGAGGGCAGGCCCCGGTAATACCACCAAGGTAGGCCAACGACTGGCAGCATCGGGGCCGTTAGCGGTCAGCTTCGCGACATCAGCATGGCGATAGCTGCCGCTTGTCATGACGTCCTTAGATCTCCTGCGCGACTAACTCAGATGCGGGATTGATGACTTTCCTCGCCTGCGGCGAATGACGCCGTATTGAATAGAGCCTTCATGTAGTTCGGCCCCCTCGCTGGCAGCCGGTCCGAACTCGGCGATCGACAGGCCCTCGCGGACGCGAGTGCGAAACACGCCAGGTGAAGTTCCCCTGGCGCGCCGAAAGACTTTTGAAAAATAGTTGGCGTCGGTGAAGCCGCACGCCGCGGCGACGGCACTGATGGGCGTGTCGGTGGCGACCAGCATGCGCGTCGCGCGGTCCATCCGCTTTTCGAACACGTACCCAGATGGCGGCTGACCGGTCGCTGAAGTGAACAGGCGCACGAAATGAGCGCGGCTCAGGCCCGCGGCTCGGGCGAGCGTACCGACATCGAGAGTCCCGGCCAGATTGTTCTCGATGAAAGCCTCGGCGCGTAGCACCGGTGCTGGGGAGACCGCAGCCTCGGCAGCGTTTCCGAAAACGTGATCGCGCAGCGCCATCAGGGCGGTATAGGCGGCCGAGGAGACCGCGCCAGCCATATCCGATCGGCCCTGTAGTAGGGCTAGGCAGGCGCCGGCCAACTCGCCGACGGCGGCTTCGCCCGGCCGCAGGATCGGCCCGCGCGCTGCGAGGATCGCACCAGCCAGGCGCAGCGCCTCGCGGCCGGTGAGGATGATCCAGAAATACTCCCAGCTCTTGCCCCGCTCCAGCCAATAACGGTTGGCGTGGGGGAAGGTGAGAAGCATGGTGTCGCCCGCGCGAAGCTTATGCCCCGCACCCGCATAGTCGAGTCGCCCCTCGCCATCGATCGTGTGCTGGATCAGGACGAAAGGTGTGTCTCCGCGCTGGAGTCCGTCCCAGGAATAGACCTCGTTGACGCGCAGTTCATAGCCGACGCCGCTTGCCATGCAGAAGAGGCCGACGTCGCCCTTCGGCGCCGCAAGCCGGCGCATGCCATGACCATGCTCTATCAGCTTCGATAGCACAAAATTACTCTCGTCAGCACAAGCTTTCTCTACACCGCAGCGCCCTCAGGGGCTACTAGTTTGCAACATTCCCAGGTTGCGTTCCTGCAGGAGGTTCAGCGCATGTCTTTCAAGGTCGCGATCATCGGCGCCGGATCGGTCGGATTTACCAAGACTCTTGTCTCGGACCTGCTCAAGGTTCCCGAATTCGCCGGCATCGAGATCGCGCTGACGGATGTGAACGGGCACAATCTCGATATGATCCGTCAGATCATCGAGACGATCGTCGCAGTCAATGGACTGCCAGCCAGGGTTACGGCCACCACCGACCGTCGGGTGGCGCTGAAAGGGGCCCGCTACATTATGAGCTGCGTGCGCGTCGGAGGGCTGCAAGCCTTCGCTACCGACGTGGATATTCCGCTCAAATATGGCGTCGACCAGTGTGTCGGCGACACGCTCTGTGCGGGCGGCATCATGTACGGTCAGCGCAACATCCCGGTGATCCTCGACTTCTGCAAGGACATCCGCGAGGTGGCCGAACCCGACGCGCTGTTCCTCAACTATGCCAATCCGATGGCTATGAACGTCTGGGCCGCGCTCGAATATGGCGGCGTCAACACAGTGGGGCTCTGCCATGGCGTGCAGCACGGCGCGCAGCAGATCGCCAAGGTGTTGGGGATACAGGACGAAGAACTCGACTACGTCTGCAGCGGCATCAATCACCAGACCTGGTATGTCGATATCCGCGCCAGAGGCCGGAAGGTTGAAAAGGACGAGCTCGTCGCGGCCTTCGAGCGCCATCCGGTCTACTCTCGCCAGGAGAAGCTTCGCATCGACGTTTTGAAGCGTTTTGGGGTCTATTCGACCGAAAGCAACGGCCACTTGTCCGAATACCTGCCGTGGTATCGCAAGCGGCCGGAAGAGATCGAAAAATGGATCGACACAACCGAGTGGATCCACGGCGAGACCGGCGGTTATCTGCGCCACTGCACGGAGCAGCGCAACTGGTTTGAGACCGACTTCCCCGAATTCCTCGCCAAGGCGAAACAGCCGCTCGTCGAATACCGCCGCACCACCGAGCACGCCTCTTGGATCATCGAGGCCAGGGAAACGGGGCGCACCTATCGCGGCCATTTCAATGTGAGGAACGGTGGCATCATCACCAACCTGCCGGACGACGCCATCGTCGAAAGCCCCGGCTTTGTCGATCGCTTCGGCATCAACATGGTGGAGGGCGTCACGCTGCCGCTCGCCTGCGCGGCAACCTGCGCGGCATCCGTCTCCGTGCAGCGCATGGCGGTCGAAGCGGCGGTCGCCGGAGACATCGAACTGCTGAAGCTTGCGGTGCTGCATGACCCGCTGGTCGGCGCGGTCTGCACGCCCGACGAGGTGTGGGCCATGGTGGACGAGATGGTGGTCGCTCAGGCCGAATGGCTGCCGCAATATGCCGCTGCCGTACCGGCCGCCAGGGAAAGAGCCGTTGCATCGAAGGTCGCAACGCGCGTCTGGCGGGGCACCGCCCGCAGGGAAGCGCGTTCGGTCGAGGAGTTGCGCCAGAAGGCGGAGGCGGACGGTTAGGTCGCTCTCTGTTCCGGTTGGCTTTGTGACGAACGTTCAGACAGGTAGCGTCGGGTGTACGATCTTCCCCGAGGACCGGGAACGGCAGCCATGAACGAACAGGCCCGTTTCGTCATCGTCGGCGGCGGCACGGCGGGGTGGATTGCCGCCTTCGTCATCCAGGACAGCGCACGGCGCAAGGGGCTCGACGCCAAGGTAACGGTGGTCGAATCCTCGAAGGTTCCGACCGTCGGCGTCGGCGAGGCGACCACCGCCGCCTTCCGCGTGCTGCTCAAATATTTCAACATCGACGAGTTCGAGTTCCTGCGCGAGACCGAGGCGAGCCTGAAGCTCGGAATCCGGCATGAGGATTGGCGGCGGAAGGGCTTCACCTATTACGGCCCTATCGATGATCCGCATCAGGTGGTGGCCGCACCTGCCGACGCCCCGGGCGACTATCTCAACGTCTATGCGGTTGCGGCGGGCAAGCCGGTGCAGGACATGCACCTGTTCCAGCCGCTTCTGGAGAAGCGAAAGGCGCCCTACGCGGGGAAACCCGACGGTTCGCTCGTGCCCCTCGGCCCGTTCCACTATGCCTTCCATTTCGACCAGGCTCTGGTCGGAAAATTCCTTGCCCGCAAATCAAAGGGTGTCGAGATCGCCGACGCGCTCGTCTCCGGCATCGAACGGAACGGCGAGAGCGGCCGGATCGAGGCACTGGTGCTCGACGACGGCGGCCGGCTCGAAGGCGATTTCTTCATCGACGCCACCGGCTTCCGCAAGCAGATCATCGTCAAGGAGTTTGGCGCCGCCTGGAAATCCTACGCCGGGGAACTGCCGGTCAACCGCGCGCTGCCGTTCTGGCTCGACCATGGGCACGGCGACGACATTCCCAACTATACGCGTGCCTGGGCGCGAAGCGCCGGCTGGATGTGGCAGATTCCGACCCAGACGCGGCTAGGCTGCGGCTACGTCTATTCGGATGCCTTCTTGTCACCCGACCAGGCGCACGCCGAGGTGGAGGCCGCGCTGGGCCGCAAAATCGAGGCGCGGGGCGACATCCGCTTTTCGATCGGCCGGCTGGAGACTCCATGGATCGGCAACTGCCTTGCGGTCGGGCTCAGTTCAAGCTTTCTGGAGCCGCTCGAATCCACCTCCATCCACGGCACCATCGTGCAGATGATGCTGTTTGCCGGCCGGTTCCTGAAGCAGCCGTCGCAAATGACTCAGGCCGACCGCGATGATTATAATCGCCGCGTCGGCCGCCAGGTCGACGACTTCCGCACCTTCGTCAACATGCACTACATGGTCGAGCGCGACGATACTCCCTTTTGGCGCGACGTACGCGCCAACCGCGTCCACGGCGAAACGAAGGAACGGATCGCCCACTGGCGGCGGGAAATGCCGCGCCGCGAGCACTTCGCCGACTATCTCGACGGCCTGCCGCACATCGAGACCCAGCTCTATTATCCTGTCCTCGACGGGCTGGGGCTGCTCGACCGGGCCGCGGCAAAGCGGGAGATGGCAGGAACGCCGGCTCTGCGGGCCTTTGCGCGCAAGACCTATGAGGGTCTCGTGCGGGAGTACCAGCACGCTTCCCTCAGGGCCCTGGGCCACGGCGAATTCCTGAGGCGCGTACGCGAGACAGGGTAGGGGTCAAAAAAGCCCGGCGCGAGGCCGGGCAAGTCGCTTGGCGGGAGGAAACACCTGGAGGCTTCACGGAGACTTGGCGGCTCACGCCACCTGCCGTCTCGCCTTTCCGCGCGCCCATGCGGGCAGCATGTCGCCATGAGCGGCAATCAGATCGTCGACCAGGCTCCAGATTTGGTCGAGGTCGAGTTCGGCGCCGGTATGCGGGTCCATCATCGCCGCATGGTAGATGTGCTCGCGGTTCTCTTCGGTCAGGGCTGCGACGGTCAGTTCCTGCACGTTGAGATTGGTGCGGATGAGAGCAATAAGCTGCGGCGGCAATTCGCCGATGACCGTGGGCTGGATGCCGTTGGCGTCCACCACGCAGGGCACCTCGACCGCGCAGCCTGCGGGCAGCGAAGTGATGTAGCCCTTGTTGGCGACGTTGCCGTAGATCACCGAGGGTTCGCCGGTCCATACCGAGTTCATGATCGAGGAGGCGTATTCATGGCTTTCCGTGACCTCGATGCGCTCGGCTTTGCGGTACTGCTCGGCTTGGGTCTTCCAGCGCTCGATCTGTTCGACGCAACGCGTGGGGTATTCATCCAGCGGAATACCGAATTTCTCGATCAGGTCCGGCCGGTCGTGCTTGATGAACCAGGGCACATACTCGGCAAAGTGTTCCGAGCTTTCGGTGACGAAATAGCCGAGTCTGGTGAGCATCTCGTAGCGCACCTTGTTGGGGCAGCGCGGGTTCCAGTGGCTGGGCTTGGGAAAGCGGCCTTCGCGATAGCCGCGCACGAGGTCCGGGTAGAGGTCGCGGTAGTTGCCGTCGGCCTGCCTGTGCTCGAAATTGAGGTAGAAGGCCATGTGGTTGATGCCGGCGGCGCGGAATCGGATCTCGTCCAGAGGAATCTCGAGGTCGCGCGCCAGCTCGAAGGCAGTGCCCTGCACGGAATGACACAGGCCCACCTGGCGGATCCGCGGGTATTTCTCAGCGATTGCCCAGGTGTTGATCGCCATCGGGTTCACATATTGCAGCAAGATCGCTTCGGGGCAGACGGCCTGCATGTCCTCGCACAGCGCCCACAGATGCGGCACGGTGCGCAGTCCGCGCATGATGCCGCCGATGCCCAGCGTGTCGGCGATGGTCTGGCGCAGGCCGTATTTCTTCGGTACTTCGAAGTCGATGACCGTCGAGGGCTCGTAGCCGCCGATCTGGAAGGCGACGATGACGAAATCGGCGCCTTCGAGCGCGGCCCGCTGGTCGGAGTGGGTCTCCACCTTGGCAGGCACGTCCAGCGTCGCCACGAGCTTCGCGGCGATGAGGGCGCTTTCCTCCAACCGTTCTGGATTGGTGTCCATCAGGGCGACGGTGGAGCCCGCGAGTGCCGGCTGCTGAAGGACGTCGCCGATGACGTTCTTCATGAACACTGACGATCCGGCGCCGACAAAGGCGATTTTCGGGTATTTCATTCTGCGTTCTCCGAAGTTCATGCGGCAATTTCGAACGCGGCGCGGACGAGCCGGGCCGTATAGTCTGTCTTGGGATTGGACAGCACTTCCTCCACCGGCCCTTCCTCGACGATATTGCCGAACTGCATCACCATCACCCGGTGACACAATGCGCGTACGACCTTCAGGTCGTGCGAGATGAAGAGGTAGGAGAGGCCTTTCTCATCCTGCAGCTTGCGCAGCAGATCGATGATCTGGGCCTGCACCGACAGATCAAGAGCCGAGGTAGGCTCGTCGAGCAGGATGAATTCCGGCTCCAGCGCGATTGCCCGGGCAATGGCGATGCGCTGGCGCTGTCCGCCGGAAAATTCGTGTGGGAAGCGGCTGAGAATATTGCCCGGCAGGCCGGCATCCCGGAGCGCCTGGCGCACGCGATCGACCCGCTCGCGCGTGTTGGCGCCGATGCCGTTGACGATCAGCCCCTCCTCGATGATCTGGCGAACCGACATGCGCGGGTTGAGCGAGGCGAAGGGGTCCTGGAAAACCACCTGCATGCGCGAGCGCAACGGGCGCATGTCGCCGCGCTCGTGCCCATGGATCGCTTCGCCGTCGAAGTATATCTCGCCGCCCTGGTTTTCGATCAGGCGGATGAGTGCCTGGCCAAGGGTGGTTTTTCCCGATCCGCTCTCCCCCACCAGCCCCAGCGTCTCATGTCGCTTCAGGTTCATGTTGAGATTGTTCACGGCCACGAGGTCGAAGTAGTCGGGCCTGAACATGCCGCCGCGCCTCAGCTTGAAGGTGACGTTCACGTTGCGGCCCTCAAGGACGATGGGGCTCGTGTCGGAGATAGGCTTGGCCGACCCCTTCGGCTCCGCGGAGAGCAGCTTCTTCGTGTAGGCATGCCGCGGGTCCGAGAACACCGCCTCCGTCTCATTGTGCTCGCGCACCACGCCGTCCTGCATCACGTAGACGTATTCGGAAAACTGGCGGACGATCGTAAGGTCATGGGTGATCAGGATCACCGCCATGCCGTACTTGTCCTTCAGGTCCTTGATGAGATGCAGGATCTGCGCTTGCACCGTCACGTCGAGCGCGGTCGTCGGTTCGTCGGCGATCAGGATGTCCGGTCGGTTGGCAAGCGCCATCGCTATCATCACGCGCTGGCGCTGACCCCCGGAGAGTTGATGCGGGTATTGCCTCAGGCGCGCGGCGGGCTCCGAAATCTGCACCTCCTCCAGAAGCTGGCCGGCCCGTTCCATGGCGTCTTTGCGGGAGATGCGATTGTGGAGGCGCAGAATCTCGCAGATCTGCTGGCCGATCGTGTAGACGGGATTGAGCGATGACATCGGCTCCTGAAAGATCATGGAGACGTTCCTGCCACGCAACTTGCGCATCTCGCTCTCGCTCTTGGCGACGATGTCCATTCCCGAAAGCGTGATCTTCGTACCAGGCTTGATGGTCGCGCGCCGGGAGAGCAGGCGCATGACCGTGCGTGCCGTCACCGATTTGCCCGAGCCGCTCTCGCCAACAAGGGCGATGGTTTCGCCCTTGTGGAGCTGGAAGGAAACGTCGCGCACGGCCTTGACGATGCCGCCCTCGACCTTGAATTCGATCTCGATATTGCGGGCGTCCAGGATCAGCTCACGGCCATGCGCGCCGAGGTCGTGCCGCTCGGGCGGGGCGAGAGTATTGTTCTGATCCGCCATCCTCAGGCTCCTCAATAAGGGTCGACCGCATCGCGCAGGCCGTCGCCCAGCGCGTTGAATGCAAAGACGGCTATCAGCACGAAGATCACCGGCGACAGGATCCATGGATACGATCCGATCACGGAGAAGGTGTTGGTGTCCTGAAGCATCAGACCCCAGGAAATGAGCGGCGGCTTCACAGCGAAGCCAAGGAAGCCCAGGAAGCTTTCCAGAAGTATGACGGTGGGAATCTGCAGCGTCACCGCCACGATGATGTGGGACAGCACGTTGGGCAGGATGTGCCGCGTGATGATGCGGATGTCGCTGGAGCCGACGGCGATCGCAGCGCGAACATAGTCGACGCGGGCCAGCGCCAGCGTTTTGGAGCGCACTTCACGCGAAAGCGGTGCCCACATGAGCGCCGCGAGCACCGCGATGACGAAGGCGATGAACACGTTGGACGGCGCGGTCAGAGGCACCAGCGACGTCAGCGCCAGATAGAGCGGCAATTGCGGGAACGCGAGCACGAAGTCGACGAAACGCTGCACCACGTAGTCGACATTGCCGCCGAGGTAGCCGGAGGCGATACCCACCAGCGTGCCGATGGTTGTGGTGAGCGTCACGACGGCAAAGGCGATGATCAGCGAGATGCGCGAGCCGTAGATGCCGCGCGAGAGGATGTCGCGGCCGAACTTGTCGGTGCCGAGCAGATGGATCGACCGCCCGTTGGTCGAGCCGAAGAAATGCCTGTCGAGCGGGACCAGGCCGAAGAGCCGGTATTCAAACCCTTTCACAAAAAGACCCACCGGCGTTGGATCGTCGAGGATCGGACCGCTCAATGGCTGGAAGGTGACAGGATCGAACTCGCCGGTGTCCCCGACGGGATAGACGAAGGGGATTATGCTGAAGGATCCGTCCGGCGCCGTGAACGAGATCACATCGGGCGGTGAAAAAGGTATCTCGGTCGCCCGTGGGTTCATGGGCGCGAAGAAGTCGGCGAACACGGTCACGATGACGAGGAGGCTCACCAGGACAAGTCCGATCATGCCGCTGACGGAGCGCCGGAAGCGCCTCCAGACCAGCGTGTAGTAGCTCTCGTGCCGCTCGGGGAGTGATGTACCGGCTGCTTCCTCCACCGTGGTGGTCTCCGGCGCCTCGAGCGGCTCTGCGGAGGAAGAGGGCTGCGCCGCGGGCGAGCGCTGGTCGAAGTCGGTCATGCCGATCTCTCCCCGCCCAGGCGCACGCGCGGATCGAGCGCGGCGAGAAGCAGGTCGGCGATGATATTGCCGATAATGAGCGTGACGGCGAGTACGAGCATGAAGGTGGCCGTCACCCAGACGTCACCCACCGCCATGGAGCCGACGATCGCCGGCCCGACTGTGGCGAGCCCGAAGACGATGGCCACCTCGATCTCGCCGGTAAGCATATAGGGCAGCACGACGCCCTGGTAGGCGACCAGCGGATGCAGGGCGTTGGGCACCGCGTGGCGCATGATGACGGCGCCCTCCGACAACCCCTTGGCCCGCGCCGTCTCTATATATTGGGCGTTGAGAACGTCGAGCAGATTGCCGCGCATCACCCGCATATTGTAGGCGAGCCCGCCGAGCGTCGCGATGAAGATGACTGGCCAGACATGCTGAAGCAGGTTGACGAACTTGTCCCAGCTCCAGGGCGCCCCCCCGTAGCGAGAGGAAAAGAACATGCCTATTTCGGAGACGTTCAGCCGGAAGACCAGAACGTAGAGGATGATGATCGCCAGCAGGAAGCGCGGGATCGTCAGCCCGAGAAACGCGATGAAGCTGAGCAATGTGTCCACCCAGCTGTACTGGCGGGTGGCGGCTATGATGCCGAGCGATATGCCGAGGAGCGAGGCCAGAAGGTGGCACGTGAGCGCGAGCGCCAGGGTTGCCGGCAATCTGCTGGCGACGACGTCCCCCACGGGCCTGTTGTAGTAGAAGCTGTGGCCGAAATCGAAGCGCGTGACGATGCCGGTGATCCAGCGCGTGTATCGGGCGATCAGCGGATCGTCGAGCCCGTGGGTTATGCGGTAGGCTTGGGCCTGCGCCTCGGCTTGCTCGATCGTCGCGCCGCCCTGGTGGATCAGCATGGAGCGAATGTAGTCGGAGTAGTCGCCCGGCTTCGCCTCGATGATGGCGAAGGTGACGATGCTCAGGGCGAACAGGATCGGGATCGCTCCCAGAATCCGCAGGGCAAGAAATCTCAACATAGCGCAGAGCCGATCGTTGGGCGGTCAGGGGGAAGAAGGCTCCCCCTGACCGCATGGCATCGGATCAGGTGGCGGGACCGTCCGCGCCGGGCTCGCCCGGCAACGTCTCCGGATGTAGCTCGTGGTCCTGCTGGCTGTCCTGAGGCACATACACCCGCTCGCGGATGATGTTGTCCTCGGCCCAGTTGTACATGTAGATCGGCGCGCCGTCCGGAATGTTGGCGAAGCGCTTGTTGATGATCAGCGCGCCCGGATACTGGGTGAGACCGACTGAAAAGACGTTCTCGGTGAACACGCGCTGATATTGCTTCATCAGTTCGCTGCGCTCGTCCAGGTCCTGCGTGCGCACAAACCCGTTGACGAGATCAACCAGCTCCTTCTCGAAGGGCAAGAGATCGAGTGTACCGTCCGTGCCTGCGCGGTGGAACCAGTGCACCTGCGGGCCAGTCGGAGCCAGCATCGCCGTGTTCTGGACCACCGTCACCATTTCCGACTCCTGACGGAGTATCTGCCAGTCGAAGCGTCCCGAATAGTTGAGATCGTTGCGAGCGGAAACCTGCTGAAGATTGATGATGATGCGCAGGCCCAGAGGCTGCATCATGTTGACAATGCCTTCGGCAAGGTTGCGGTCGGTGTTGTAGTCCGCGTTGGCCAGCAGTGTGATCTCGATGTCCTGCCCACCGGCCGTGCCTTCGGGGAAATTGCGGATGCCGTTGCCATCGGTATCCTCCAGTCCAAGTCCGTCAAGCAGGGCGTTGGCAGCCTCGATATTGTACGGATAGTAGACCGTCGACTCCTCGTCGAAATAGGTGGTGCCGGCATAGAACCCGCCCGGGTAGATCGCGGTGAACGGCCCTCGCACGAGGGATTCGCCCAGTCGCTGCCGATCGATCGCCGAGGTGACCGCCTTGCGGAAGTCGAGCTCTCGGCTCAGTTCGCGCACGGCCTGTCCTCGCTCGTCTGGTTCGCCCCAGCCATTGGCCGACAGGTTCATCTGCAACGCATAGCCGATTGTGCGCGGTCCGAACTGCAGCCGCGCCGGTGCGTTGTCGTCCGCGCTGCGGCGCAGCGCCTCCACGTAGCTTTCGGGTTGCTCGAGGTTGGAGAAGTCGCCCGATCCGGCTACCGCCTGCACGTCGCGGTCGGCCCATGTCGAGAGGCGATAATGCAGCTCATCGAGATAGGGGAGCTGATTTCCCTCCTCATCGACCTTCCAGTAATAGGGATTGCGGCGAAGCACGACGATGTCGTCCGGCCGGTACGTGACCGGCGCCCAGGCGCCCATGACCGGCCAGTTCAAGAAATCCGGCGGGAAGGCGTTCTTGTACTCCTCGTAGGTGTTGTCCGAATATTTCGGATGCTCGGGCTTGAGGATGTGCGACGGCCCGGGACAGAAATTGCCGTACGCCATCTGGTAGAGATATTCGGTAGGGAAGGCCGTTGCGAATGTCCACTTGATGGTATGGTCGTTGACCTTTTCAAGTGTGGTGCCCTCGCCGCCGAAATTGCCTCTGCTGGCGCCGTTGAGCGGGGTCACGTTCGGGTCGAGGACATGGTCCTCCCAGTAGAACATCACGTCGTCGGCGTCGAACGGATCGCCGTCGGACCACTTGGCGCCCTCGATCAGGCGCATGGTGAGTTCATGCCCGTCTTCGGACCACTCCCAACTTCGGGCGAGGTTGGGCATCGGCTGCAGCTCCTCCGCCGTGATCGTGAAAAGCGGTCCCGTGCGCGTCAAGCACTCCGACATGCCGATGTCGATGCCGCCCCAGCCCTGGCTCTGGCCGGCGATGTAGTTCCAGCCTTCCGGCCGTCCGCCAATGACATGGCGCAGCGTGTCGCCATAGGCGCCGATGCCGTCGGGCATGTTGGCCGCCTTGTAGACCATCGGTTCGGTGGGCAGTCGCTCTTCGACTGGTGGCAGTTTGCCGGTCTCGACGAAATTCTTCGTGACCCATTCGGGCTCGTGATACTCGTCCAGCGCGCGATACTCCAGGATGTCGGAAATGCCGACAAAGACCGGTTCGCTCTGGGCCGGAAATTCCGGCGGATCGGGCGGGGTGGTGGGTTCCACCATCTGGGCCTGTGCAGCCAGCGCCGATGCGCCGAGCAGAAGGCCGGCACCGCCGAGGATACTTAGCTTCCTGTACATCGTTCCTCCCTTTCATCACTTCCACGCATACCCGGACCTCCCATCCAGGACACTATGCGCAAGCCCCGCGACGGTATCGCTTGCAACGAGCCGTGCAATCCGGTTTTCTAAGCAGTTATTCCGGCTTTTAAATATCAGGGGGAGCCATGCTGGATGTGATCGATCGCGAAGGCCGGGCCCGGAATCCCGAGGCGCCGAGGCCTGTGCCGCGGCCGGATCGTCGCTTTTATGCAACGACGAAAGCCTTCGGCCGCTTCGGCATCCGCTGGTTCGACCCGCAGTTGATGCTGGCCGAGCACTGGCACGGGCACATTGAGTTCAACTGGCTGACTGACGGCTCCATGTCCTATATGTTCGACCGGCGGCCGGTCGAAATCCCCGCGCGGCGGCTGGTGATGTTCTGGGCCGGCATTCCCCACCGCACGGTAAGCATCGACCGCGGAAGTAGCGGCGCGGCGCGCCAGTGCAACGTCTACCTGCCGCTCGACACCTTCCTGTACATGCCGAACCACGGGACGCTTACCGAGACGATGATCGGGGGCGGCGTGGTCGTGTTGCCGAAGGATGCGGTCGACGATGCCTTGTTGGAGCGATGGTATCGCGACTACCGCAGCGGCGATGCCGAGCGTGCCGACATCCTAAAGTCGGAAATCGCCAACATGCTGCGGCGTACGGCATTGATGGGCTGGGAGGAACTGTTGCCGCCCTGGATCGAAACCCCGGGCCCGGTCGCGCGAACGGCTTCGCCGCTCCACTATGTGGTCGCGATGGTACGGCACATCCTGGAGAACCTCTCCGAGCCGATGAATGCCAGGGATGTCGCCAGGGTCGTCGGCCTGCATCCAAATTACGCGCTCAACCTGTTTACGCGTGTGATGCGCATTCCCATACGTCGCTTCATCATCCGAATGCGTCTCATCCATGCGCGCGCCCTCTTGTTCGAGAGCAAGCTTTCCATCGCCAATGTCGCCTTCAGATCCGGCTTCTCCTCGCTCAGCCAGTTCTACGCCCATTTCAGGTCTGCCTATGGACTGACGCCCTTGGAGATGAGGCAGAACCTGATGGCGAGCGACAATGCTCCCGGCGCGGAAAAATCCGACGTTGCAATACTAGGTGCGACGGCCCTGTGAACATCCTGCTTGGCATTCACGCACGGTCGGCCCACGAACAGTCCGACCGCCGGTGTTGTCTGATTTTTTCGTATGCAGAGATCGCTTTTCAACAACCAGAATGGGGGCGCATAGCCACTCGGTAGACTTTCTCAAACGGGACCGTCTGCGCCGAGCCGCACGGCCCCGCACCCGGCGGGGCCGTACATTGTCATCGCAGCCTCGTAGCTTACTGTCGATTGCGAGATCGAACAGCGCCCGGTCTCGCATGCGCCCCTCTCTATCGAGGAAGAAATGAATTGCCCAAATCTGGCGCTGCTTCAGTGGTTTCTTTAAGCCGACCTTCCGCGGAGTTCCATGCCGGTCGACCCAGCGCAGCAGGATCGTATTGTGCGATACCCATTTGAGTTCTCCTTCGGCCGCCATTGGCCGTCGGAATAGTGCGCGAAGGGGAGTGATGGGGCCGGAAGCGGGTCGGTCCGCTTTCGAAAAAATGGAACGTAATAGCTGACGCTTTAATTGCGATGCCAGAAGCTTTAGTCTGGCCCGCCGCGAGTGAGCCCCCAGCAATCGTAGTGTCGTCAGGCGTGACCGGCGCTACCGTAACGCCCCGGTGCGCAGCCGAATGATTTGCGGAACAGTCGGTTAAAGTAGGAGATGTCGCTGAACCCGCAATCCAATGCGATTGTCGAAATCAGCGCGTCCGTACTGCCAACGCGACGCGCTGATAGAAGAGCGCAGGCGTGTTCCATGCGCTTTTGCAGCAGATAAGACGTCGGCGTCGTGCCGATCAGTGCGAAGCCGCGCTGCAGCTGGCGCACCGATATGCCAATATCGTCAGCGATGCCGGGTATTGAAAGCTCGGGATCAGCAAAGCGATTGTCGATATGCGCAATGCCGCGCTGAAGCATCTGGGCTCCGGCAATATCGGCTTCGACGCCAGACATGTTTTGCCCGTCTGACCGTTCATGCAGCATCGCGCCTATAAGGCCAAAAAGCGCTTCATTCAGAAACCCGCTCTGTGCAACGTTTCCCGTTGATGAGAATGCCTTGGAAATAACCGCGCAAATGGCAAGTGCGGTCTGGTCAGAGCGCGGCAAAAACAGCCCGCCCTTGATGAGCTCACCAAACCGCGCCCACATTTCCACGCGCGGCAGGTGCAACGATAGCTGCCGGCTAAAGGTGCTGAAGAATGTGAAATCTGACGGCTGCGCACTATCAACCAGCATCATGTCACCCGGCGAGATCATTCTGACTTCGCCGTTCTGGGACATCAGCGCGCGGCCTTCCTCCTGAACAATGAGGAAATAGTTCTCGCCGTCGTCGCGGCGGATGTTCTGTTTGGTGCGGATAATCTGCTGGATGTCCTGCGCCACATGGGCCATTTCCAGCCCTGCCCGGCAATCCAGTTGTACCGCCCCGCGCAACTCGCCTCGCGTGTCGACAGGGCGCGCCTCGAACTGCCCGCAAACGCGGAGCAGGTCGCCTCTGAACTGCTCCAATGGCAGTTTTGCTGCTGAAACTTGCGTCAACATGGACCAAAAAATGATGCAGTAAAACGCGTTTTTGTGCAATCGCGGAAATCGACCGCTTTGTCGCCGGAATCCAATTCGCACGTCGCGTCTATTCAAGACTTGGTTGCAAATGCGACTAATCTTGGCATCGAGGAACAATTTCTGGGAGGAAATTCATGCCCGATTTCGGCATGACGATTGGCGGTTTGCGCGTGCAGAGCGACGCCAATTTTAGCGTCATCAATCCATCTACGGGTGAAGAAGCAGGCCGCGCACCAAATGCATCTGCGGCGGACCTCGACGCTGCGGTGGCGGCTGCCACTGCAGCGTTCGAAACATGGTCGAAAAAATCGGATAGTGAATTGCAGGCGGCGTGCGAAGCCGTCACAGCAAAGATCGGCGAGCACGCCGAAGAGCTCGCAACGCTCCTTACCAAAGAGCAGGGCAAGCCGCTTGGCGGTCTTGGCTCACGCTGGGAACTTGGCGGGGCACAGGCCTGGTCCGGCTACACATCAGGCCTGTCGTTGCCGATGAAGGTGCTTCAAGACAATAATGAAGGCCGCGTCGAGATGCACCGCAATCCGCTTGGCGTCGTGGGTTCGATCACGCCGTGGAATTTTCCGGTGATGATCGCGATCTGGCACATTTTGCCGGCTCTGCGCACCGGCAACACGGTGGTGATCAAGCCATCACCCTACACGCCTCTTTCAACGCTGCGACTGGTAGAACTGCTCAACGAGGTGCTGCCTGCTGGTGTGTTGAACGTCGTCACTTCAGACGACAAATTGCACAATATCGGCGCCGCAATGGCAGCGCATCCCGGCATCCGCAAGATCGTCTTTACCGGTTCATGTTCGACCGGCCAGAAGGTGATGATGTCGTCGGCAGAAACCATGAAGCGCCTGACCCTTGAAATGGGCGGCAATGACGCGGGCATCGTGTTGCCTGATGTTGATCCCAAGGCAATCGCCGAAGGCCTGTTCTGGGGTGGGTTTATCAATAATGGCCAGACATGCGCTGCCATGAAACGTCTCTACATCCATGAGGATGTTTATGACGCAGTGTGCGAGGCGCTGGTCGACTACGCCAGAAACATTCCAGTCGGTGACGGTATGGATGAAGGTTCAGCGCTCGGACCAATCAACAACCAGATGCAGTTCGACAAGGTCTCAAATCTGGTAGCGTCGGCAAGAAATACAGGGCGCGTATTGCTGGGTGGCGAACCGGGAGATGGTCTGTTCTTTCCGCCGACGATCATTGCCGATCTGACCAATGATGACCCGCTGGTCGCCGAAGAACAGTTTGGGCCAGCGCTGCCGATCATCAAATATTCCGACCTTGAAGAGGCAATCGCAGCAGCCAATGACAGCCCCAACGGGTTGGGTGGATCGGTCTGGTCGAAGGATATCGACAAGGCTCGCGCCGTAGCGCGGCGTATGCAGTGCGGTTCGGTGTGGATCAATAAGCACGGCGCAATCCAGCCCAATGCGCCCTTTGGCGGTGTGAAGAAATCCGGCCTTGGCGTCGAGTTCGGCGAAGAAGGCCTAGCCGAATATACGGACATACAGGTGGTGTTCAGTTGAGGCGCTGGTGATGGAAAAGTTTGATTACATCATAGTGGGCGGCGGCTCTTCCGGCTGCGTCATGGCGAACCGGTTGTCGGAGGACCCGGGTGTCAGGGTTCTGCTGATCGAGAGCGGCAGGCGCGATGACGACCGCTGGATCGGCATACCGGCGACCTTCTTCAAGATCATCGAAAAGGGTCGTGATATTGTTGCCTATGTCGGTGAGCCGTCGGACCGGCTGAACGGTCGGCCTTCGATTGTCATCCAGGGCCATGTGATTGGCGGCGGCTCGTCGGTCAATGCGATGCTTTACGTGCGCGGGCAAAGCCAGGACTATGATGGCTGGGCGCAGGACGGAAATCGCGGCTGGAGCTATTCCGATGTGCTCCCGGTGTTCCGCGACCTTGAAAACAACATGGAACTGGCCGGAGAGTTTCACGGCACGTCCGGAGAGCTGCGGGTCTCCGAGACTGGCTTCCATCACCCGCTGTCACGCGCCTTCATTCGCGCCGCGCAGGAAATCGGCATTCCGTACAACCCGGATTTCAACGGCGCCAACCAGGAGGGCGTGGGCTTTTACCAGACGACGACGCATGACGGTAAAAGATGGAGCGCCGCCGAAGCCTTTCTCCGCGAAGCCGAAAAGCGCAAAAACCTCAAAATCTTGACCGAGACACGCGTTGCACGTGTCATCTTTGAAGGCAACCGGACAACCGGCGTCGAGTTGGAAAACGGGACTAGGTATGCGGCTGCCGGAGAAGTCGTTCTGTGCGCCGGCGCTATTGAAACGCCGCGCCTACTGCAGCTTTCAGGTGTCGGCAATGCCGAACATCTGACGGAGCACGGAATTACCGTCGTGGCAGATGTTCCCGGTGTTGGCGAAAACTATCAGGACCACCTTGAAAGCACGGTACAGGGCGAAACGATCGACCCGATCTCGATCTTTCGTCAGGATAAAGGCCTGCCTGCCGTCAGGCACATGCTGCAATATATGACGACCCGCACCGGACTGCTGACATCCAACGTCGTGGAATGCGGCGGCTTCATCGACGTGTCGGATGCCGGCATTCCCGATCTGCAGTTTCACGTTTTGCCGTTCATGGTCGGGTGGGCTGATCGCGAGCCTGTCGAGCAGCATGGCATCGCCATTGGACCCTGCTTCCTGCGGCCAAAATCACGCGGCTGCGTCAAGCTGCGATCATCCAATCCGAAAGATCCAGCACTTTTTGATGCCGGCACGTTCAGCGATCCCGACGATCTGGAGGTGCTGGTGCGTGGCGTGCTGAAGGGCATTGAAATTCTCGAAGCACCGTCGCTGGCAAAACTCATCAAGCGCCGCGCATTACCGGAGCCGGGTATCGAGAAGAACCCGGAGCGCCTGCGCGACTTCATACGCCAGACAGCCAAGACCGTCGTTCATCCGGTCGGCACGGCGAAGATGGGGCCCATTACCGACAAGATGGCTGTCGTTGACAATGAGTTGAGGGTGCGCGGAACGCGCGGATTGCGTGTCTGCGATGCGTCGGTAATGCCACGCCTGCCATCGGGCAACACCAATGCACCGACCATGATGATAGCCGAACGCGGCTCGCGATTCATAACCGGCAAAGAGGCTCTAAACGCCTGACTCGCTGCCCAGCGATTCAGTCGCCATCAGCTTGTTGGGCTTGCGCGTAACAGGCACGCGAATAATAGTTGTAGCTGCTGCCATCGTCATCGTCGCGGGTATCAGCCTGTATTTGCGGTCGACACGGGCCGGGCTGCAGATGCGCTCGCTGGCCGATGATCGTGATCTTTCGGCCCCGCTCGGCGTGCCTATCCTGCGGGTGGAAACGCTTGCATGGGGATTGGCCGGGCTGATCGCGGGGTTTACCGGTCTAATGTTTGGTGACCTCGTTCGCCTTGAACCGACGATCATCACCTTCCTCGTTATTCCGTGTATCGCTGCGGCGATTTGTGGACGGCTTGAAAGCCTGTGGTTGGTCCTGCTTGGCGGCATGTCCATCGGTACGATCGAGTCGCTGCTGACCTTGTCTTCTGTCTTCAAGTCTGTGCGGCCAGTTGCGCCCTTCATTGTTGCCGCACTGGTGCTGTTGTGGATGCAGCGCGGACGTCTTCCTCTGTTTGGGGGAGACCAGTAGATGCGCATGACGCAATCAGGGGCAGTGGGACTGGCTTTGGCGGCATTGGCGATTGCGTTTCTCCCAATGACGGTCGGCAGCCAGTGGGTTCGGATTTTCACCTCGACAACCTGCTTTGCGGTGGCCGCCGCCGGGGTCGGCCTCATGTATGCGCGGCTCAACATGGTGTCGTTGGCTCAGGTCGGGCTGATGGGTGTCGGCGGCTGGGTATTGTTACGGATGAACCACGGGCTGGCATTGCCTTTTGAGGCAAATCTGGCAGTTGCTGCACTCGTCACCGCCATTTTTGGCATGGTGCTGGCGTTGCCTGCACTACGAATGCGGGGGCTCTATCTCGCACTCATCACGCTAATGGCCGCAGGCGGGATTGAAATCGTTCTATCGACCTTTCGGTTCCCAAATGGCGGCGAAGGGTTCTGGGGCGTCATGCCCTCGGTTGCCGCTCCTTTCCGCCGGCCCGTACTTGCCGAGAGTGATCCGGCCTATCTGCGCTACGCGCTCATTGTCGCTGTCTTTTGCATGTTGATCATCGAAGCGCACCGACGTACCGCGCCTGGGAGAGCGTGGGCAATGATCAGGCGTTCGGAAGCGGCCGCGATGGCGTCCGGCGTCAATGCCACGCTTTACAAGGCATGGGCGTTTGCCCTTTCGGGCCTGTTGGCCGGCCTTGCCGGCGGGCTGCTTGCAGGCTCGATCGGCTTGCTCGACGCAGCGACGTTCCGGGCGTCGGAATCCATCATGCTGTTTGCGCTCGCCGTCGTCGGCGGCGCACGCTACTGGCTGGGCGCTGTAATCGCGGCTGTGCTGTACAGGGTACTGCCGGCGCTCTTCAACGATTGGGGAATTGATCCCGATCTTGTTCTCATCATCTTTGGCGCAGCACTTCTTCACGCGATCATCACCGCACCCGACGGATTGGCCGGGCAGATCATGTCCACTTTGAAGTGGAGGCGCCAATGATCGAGCTTGAAAACATCTCGGTGAAGTTCGGCGGGGTCATAGCACTCGACACTGTTTCGGCGCGATTTGAGAAACCTATCAGTGGAATTATCGGTCCGAATGGCGCTGGCAAGACGACCATGATGAATGTCATCTCGGGATTTTTGCAATCGTCCGGACAGCTGTTGTTCGACGGTGAGGATTTGACCCGGTTGTCGCCCCACGGACGTGCGCGCTGGGGTCTGCGTCGGTCTTTCCAGAGGGAACAATTGGCTGATGATCTGAGTGTCGTCGACAATCTTAAAGTGCTGCTCGACAGTCTGCCCGGCGCGCGGGCCGAGAAACAAAATGATCTTGACCGGGTATTGGAAATCACCGGTTTGACCGGCCGCGCCGACACGCTGGCGACCGATCTGAACACCTATGAACGCCGGCTAACGGATGTCGCCCGGTGCCTGATTGGCAGTCCCCGCCTTGTTATGTTTGACGAACCTGCTGGCGGGCTGGGAGCCGAAGAAACGGACAGGCTTGGCGATCTCATTCTGCGCATCAGCGAACTGACGGGCGCGCTGACGCTTGTCATCGACCATGATGTTGATCTCATCAAGCGGATTTGCGCGCAAACGCTGGTTCTGGATTTCGGCCGCCAGATCGCCTTTGGCGAGACAAAGACCGTGTTGCAGGACGCGAAAGTTCGATCAGCCTATCTCGGTCTCGCGGAAGAGGTCGGGTGATGCTGGAAATAGCTGGTCTGCATGTAGCGCGCGGCGGCAAGTCTGTGGTCTCGGATATCAATTTCACTATCGAGCGCGGCAAGGTTCTGGCGATACTTGGTGCCAACGGCGCGGGAAAATCGGAACTGGTATTGGCCATCGCCGGAATGATGAAACCGGGCGCCGGTGAAATCAGCGTCAATGGCAATTCCATATTCGGACTTGCGCCGGATGCTATCCGAAAGGCCGGCGTGGCCGCTGTTCCCGAAGGCCATCGCGTTCTGACCCGGCTCAGCGTCGATGATAATCTGCGTGCCGCGGCCAGCATCCTGCCGGCAGGTGACGTAGCCGCCGCGCTTGCCGAAACCTATGATTTGTTTCCTGAGCTGGGAGAACGAAAGGCCCAACTCGCCGGCACTATGTCTGGCGGACAGCAGCAGATGCTGGCCATTGGGCATGCCCTCATGTCGCGCCCCGCTTATCTGCTGATTGACGAAATGTCGCTCGGCCTGGCGCCGCTGATCGTCAAGCGGCTGATGTCCACGATTGTCCAGTTGAAGGAAAATGGCATGGGCATTGTGATCGTCGAGCAATTTACCGAAGTCGCGCTGGCGCTGGCTGACTGCGCAATCGTCATGCGGCTTGGCAAGGAAACGTTCAATGGTAAGGCAGCGGAACTCAAGTCCCACCCGGAGTTGTTGCATGATGCCTATTTCGGTCAGTCGGCTGATGCATAACTTTCGCCGGGAGCAGAAACCCAAGGTCAGAATGTATGTACCTAGCGTAACCGTGAACCCCCATCTGACCAGCGGGTCGTAGGTTCGATCCCTACATCACTCACCAATGTTTTCAATGGTTTAATGGCGGTTTCTGAAGGTTCATATCTGACCGACAGCGATCGGGTCGCCACGGGCTCGAGCGCGGCGCAGGCATTCGCGTCGCGGGTCATACCCTCGAGATCAACGAGACGTCAGGGTAGCGGTCGAAGTTTCGGGGCCCGTCGGGTCGGCCTTCGCGGCGGCCGGCTCAGTTCCGCAGTTCGTGGCCAAGTCCCGCGACGAGCGTTTGCACCAGTGCGATGGCGCCGGAGATCGGGCGAAACTGCCCGGTCGCGGCGTTGTCGACGAAGAAGGCCAGCTTCGCGTGGCGCGCCAGCGGGCTCTGCGGCGCATCTGTGATCGCAAGCACCTGCTTGCCGCTCAGATGGGCGTCGACCACGACGTCCACCACCGGTTCGGAGTAGGGCGGGAAGGCGATCGCCACCAGCACGTCGTTGGGTGCCATGTTCGCGACTTGCTGCGCCGCCATTCCGCCGCCGAAGTCGAGCAGGCTGCAAGGCCGTTCCGAACGCGTCAGCCCGTAGGCCATGTAGGTGGCAATCGCCCGCGAACGCCTGAGGCCGGCGATGTAGACGTGACCGGCTTTGTGCAGCGCCGCGACAGCCTGCTGGAGGTCGTCGGTGGAGACGGAGCCCTTCAACTCTTCGAGCGAGGCGGCAAGCGCGGCAATCGAGCCTTCGAGAATGGCACCGATATTGGCAGGAGGACGGGTCGTCTGCTTCTCGTAGACCTGCTCGCGCATATCAGCCGCGCCCTCGATCAGGCGGTGGCGAAAGATGCGCTGGACCTCCGAGAAGCCGGTGAAGCCGAACTCCTTGGCGAACCGGATCAGCGTCGACGGCTGCACATCGAGCTCGCCGGCGATCGACGCGATGGTCGAGAGCGCGAATACATTGGGCTGCTCGAGCGCGGCGCGGGCGATGCGCTGCAGGTGGGGGCTCAGTGTCTCGAACCGGCCGCGGATGCGCGAACGCAGGGCTTCGAACGTCTCTTGCCCGTCGATTGCCGGCAGTCGCTCCGGATCCATTGTCGAACGTTCGCTCACGCCTTGTCGCCGCCTTCCTAATCGTTGCCTGCCGCTCAGGCTTCGCTCAAATAAAGAACGTTGACAAGGATAGAACGAAAATTCATTCTGTGTGAATATTCATTCACTCCGCGACAGGAGGATCCTCGCGGGGCGAACCAATCGCAAATAGGGAGGAATGACATGTCGCAGAACAAGATTACGCGTCGCAGTCTGCTGGGGGTCGCCGCGGCAGGCACCGCAGTTACTACCTTCGCCGGCCCGTGGCGGCACAACCGCGTCTGGGCGCAAGGGTCCGACAAGCCGATCAAGATCGGCCTGACATCCGATGCCAGCGGCCAGTACGCCAATTCGGGCGCCAGCGACCGACGCGGCATGATGATGGCTATCGACGAGGCCAATGAGCGCGGGGGCGTGCTCGGCCGCAAGATCGAATGGGTGCATATCGACACGGAGACGGTCCCGGCGACGGGCAGTCGCGTGGCCGAGCGCATGATCACCCGCGAGGAGTGCGGATTCCTGGTCGGCGCCGTGCATTCCGGCGTTGCCAACGCCATCAGCCAGGTCGCCCAGAAATACGGCGTGATTTATCTGAACACCAATTCGTCCTCGCCGACCGAGGCCGGCCAGAACTGCCACCGCACCAAGTTCGTGTGGGACGGCAACGGCACCAATTTCGCCAAGGCGGCAGTGAAGAACGCGATCGACACCTTCGGTCCGAAGTGGATGCTGCTGACCAATGACTATGTCTGGGGGCACGACACGGCAAAGGCGACCAAGGAACTGCTCGCGCAGTATGGCGGTGAGATGATGGAGGAAATCCTGATCCCGCAGGGTACGCGCGACTTCTCTTCGGCTCTTCTTCGCATCCAGCAGCAGAAGCCGGGCGTCGTGTCGGCTGCCATCGGCGGCGACGACCAGAAGGCGCTGCGCCAGCAGGTCGCCCAACTCGGCATGGGCGCCAGCCCGGCCTGGATCAACAGCCAGCAGGACTGGCCGGACGTCTACGGCCTCCCGCTCGACAATCTGTTCGGCGTGTTCGGCACCACCTGGTACTACAAGCTCGACCTTCCCGGCGTGGCGGACTTCGTCAAGAAGTACCAGGAACGCTATCCGGACACTCAGATGAAGGTGCCGGGCAATGTCTTCTACAACGGCTACATGGCGACCCGCGAGTTACTGGCGGCCATCGAGCGCGCCGGCGGGGCCAACAACATTGCCGTGATCAAGGCGCTCGAAGGCCACAAAATGTCTGCCGTCGACCGCATGCAACATCATGACGCGTGGATCGATGTTAACACCCACCAGGTGCAGCAGACGATCTATCTTGCGACTGCCAACACCAAGGCAGCCGCAGACGACACGGACGACATGTTCGAGATAGTCGCCAATGCGGCGCCTGACGCCGTGCTCGACGCCGGCTCGGCCGCGGCCTGCAAGTTGGAGAGCTACGCCGACACGCCGACCTTCGACGCCTGATACTTTCGCGTCTATCATCCACGACCGTGGCCGGCCGTTTCCGGCCGCGGTCGCCATCGGACAATTCTCGCCCCGCTCATGCTTGACCTCCTGCCCCATATCCTCAACGGTCTGACGCTCGGCCTGCTGTTCGCGCTGATCGCGCTCGGTTTCACGCTGATCGTCGGCGTGATGGAGGTGATCAACCTCGCCCATGGCTCGCTGTTCGCGCTCGGCGCCTATTTCGCGCTGAGCCTCATTGGCGGCACCTGGTTCGGGGACACCGCCTTCGCCGCGTGGTGGCTGAGCCTCGCCATCGAGACACGCTACGTCGCTGCGCTGCTGCTCGGCCCGGTGCTGGCCGCCGTCGCCGGCATGATCCTCGAACTTTGCCTGCGACCGACCTACGGCAAGGCGCCGCTCTACGGACTGCTGCTGACGTTCGGAGCGGCGCTGGTGATCGAGGAGATCATCCGGCTCGGCTGGGGGACCGGCGAGCAGAACCTGGCGGTTCCGGTCGCGATCAACGGCCCGATCCTCGTCGCCGGCTTCATCTACTCGAAATACAAGTTCTTCGCGGCAGGCTTCAGCCTCGTCGCCATCTTCGCCGTCTGGCTGTTCCTCGAAAAGACGCCCTATGGAACGATCATCAAGGCCGGCGCGCATGACAGCGAGATGGTGCGCGCACTGGGCTATGACCTCTCGAAGCTGCGTCTTCTGGTCTTCGGCTTCGGAGCCGCCCTTGCCGGCCTCGCAGGCATCATCATGGTTCCGATCTGGGGACTGCGCCCGCATGTAGGGATCGATGTCGTGATACCCGCCTTCCTCATCATCGTGATCGGTGGCATCGGCAGTTTCTGGGGCGCAGTGATCGCCGCGCTGATGGTCGGGCTGGCGGTCGGCATCACCGGCGCCTATGCCGGCGCCTGGGCGACGATGTCGATGTACATTCTCCTGATCCTTGTGGTCGGGCTCCGAAGCCGCGGGCTCTTCGGCCGCAAGAGCGCGCTGGAGAACTGACCGTGATTTCGCTTTCCGATATTCCATCCCGCTCGCCGGCGCAGGCCTATGGCGCCATCGTCCTGCTGGCGCTGGCGCTCGCCACCGCACCGTGGTGGCTGCCGATGGTCGGTCTCTACCAGTATCTCGGCATCGAGATCGCCATCTGGATGATCTTCGCGCTCGGCTTCAACCTGCTGTTCGGCTATGCCGGCCTGCATTCATTCGGGCACGGCGCCTATCTCGGCATCGGCGCCTATGCGTTCGGCCTGTTCCAGCAGAATGTCGCGCTCAGCCTCTGGGGCGGTCTCGCAGCCGGCATCCTTGCCGCAGGCGTGGCCGGGGCGGTGGTCGGTGCGTTCATCTCACATCGGCGCGGCATCTACTACGCGCTTTTGACCATCGCCTTCGGCCAGGTCTTCTGGTTCACATCGATGAAGCTCTATGGCATCACGGGCGGCGAGGACGGGCTGCTCGGCATTCCGCGTCCGCCCTTGAGTTTGCCTGGCATCGAATTCGACCTGCGGCCCAACGTGGCGCTGTTCTATCTCGTCGCGATCCTGCTGGTCGCGAGCGTTCTCGTGCTGTGGCGGCTCGCCAACTCGCCCTTCGGCCGCGTGCTGCAGGCGATCCGCCAGAACGAGACCCGAGCGCGCTTCGCGGGCTACGAGGTATGGCGCTTCAAGCTCGCCGCCTTCGTGATCTCGGCCATGTTCGCCGGATTGGCGGGCGGACTGTTCTCGATGGCGCAGCAGAGCGCCTATCCCGACGTCATGAGCCTGCATCAGTCCGGCCTGATCGTGATGATGGTACTGGTCGGCGGCGGGCTCGTCAGCTTCTGGGGGCCGGTGCTCGGGGTCATCCTTTACTTCGTCGCCCGGGACGTTCTCGGCGGCTTCACCGAGACGTGGCTGCTCTGGTACGGGCTGATGTTCATGGCCATGGTCATGCTGCGGCCTGAAGGACTGGCGGGCATGTTCCACCTTGGCTGGAAGCGGCTTCGCGGCACGCGCGACCATGCTTCGGCGCTGGCGGCGGAGAAAGCCTGATGGCCATCTTCGAAGCCCGCAATCTGCACAAGCGCTTCGGTGCCCGCGTGGTGCTGGAAAACATCTCGCTCGCCTTCGAAAAAGGCCAGGTGAGCGGCATCATGGGACCGAACGGCGCGGGCAAGACCACGTGCTTCCACGTGCTGACCGGATTGCACAGACCCGACCGCGGCGAGATCCTGCTGGAAGGCAATTCCATAGCCGGCCTTTCGCCGCAGCGCATAGCTCGGCTCGGCGTGTCGCGCTCGTTCCAGATCATGAACCTGTTCGACGACAGCGTCGTCATCGAGAACGTGATGCTGGCGCTGCCGGAGTTCCACGCCCGGCGGCTCAATGTCCTTGGCGGCGCCTTCGACGACAAGGCGCTCGTCGAGGGTGCCATGGAAATCCTCGAGCAGGTCAGCCTGGCTACCCGCGCCTGGGAAAAGGCGACGTCGCTCAGCTATGGCGACCGGCGCGCGCTGGAGATCGGCGTCGCGCTGGCTGCGAAGCCGAAGATCCTCTTCCTCGACGAGCCCACCTCAGGTCTGGGGTCCGAAGCGACGCGCAAGCTTGCCGCGCTCGTGCGCCGTCTGCGCGAGCAGTACACCATCGTGATGATCGAGCACGACATGCGGTTCCTGTTCGAACTGGCCGACCGCATCTCGGTCATCCACTGGGGACAGGTCATCGCCGAGGGAACGCCGGACGAACTCCAGCGCAACAAGTGGGTGCGGCGCTCGTCGCTGGCGGAGAACGCCCATGCTTGAACTGCGCAACACCGAAGCCTTCTACGGTGAGACCCAGGCTCTGTTCGGCGCGTCGCTATCGATCGGCAAGGCCGAAGTGGTGGCGCTGCTCGGACCCAATGGCGCCGGCAAGACGACGACGATCCGCTCCATCCTCGGCCTGACGCGCGCTCGCGGCGGGACGATCCGTTTCGACGGCGTCGACATAACCGCGGCACCGACCCACCGCATCTCGGGCATGGGGATCAGCTGGGTGCCGGACGACCGCCGAGTGTTTCCCACATTGACGGTCGCCCGCAACCTCCAGATCGGCCGCCGCCGCACGAAATTCCGCGAATGGAAGGTGTCCGAGATGTTCGGCATCTTCTCCGCGCTGGAGCACCTGATGCCGCGCGAATGCGAGAACCTCTCGGGCGGCGAGATGCAGATGGTCGCGATTTCGAGGGCGCTGCTCGCCTCGCCCGGCCTTGTGCTTTTCGATGAGCCGAGCCAGGGGCTGGCTCCGCGCATCGTGCAGGACGTAATGAAGACCGTACGCCTCCTGAAGGCCGAGGGTATCTCCTCGCTCGTCGTCGAACAGAACGCACTCGCCGCACTGGAGATTTCCGACCGCGTCTACGTCATGGACCATGGCCGCATCGTCCATGAAGGACCGGCGCGGGAACTGCTCGACAACCCCGTCCGCCGCCGTCAACTGGTGGGGGTATGACCGTGGCGTCTATGCTCGAAGTCAAGGGTCTCACGAAGGTCTACAGCCGAGGCTGGCCGAGGGCGAAGGAGACATTCCGCCTCGAAGCCGACTTCCGCATCGACGAGCCCGGCATCGTCGGCATGATGGGTCCCAACGGCTCCGGCAAGACGACGCTGTTCGAGCTCATCACGGGTTCAAACACGCCGACCTCAGGCAGCGTCCTGGTCCAGGGTCGCGACATTCATCGCGTGCGCACCGACGAGCGCGACCGCCTCGCGATCCACTATCACCAATCCTACCAAGTTCGGCATTTCCGCTCGCTCACCCCGAACGCCCTGCTGGAACGCGCCGGCAGCGCTTACCCGATGGTCCACCTGTTCGACGAGCCGCAGTTCAACACGCAGGACGGCTATATCGGCTTCATGCTCGACTTCTTCCGCCGCCTGCGCGACGAGAGGCGGCTGGTGTTCCTGTGCGTACACCCCAACGAACGCTTCCATCTCGAAATCCTAGACGAGATCTGCGAGCGCTTCATCTTCGTCCAGAACGGCACGGTGACCCCGATTGCCGACTTCGCCGGCCTGGTCGCGCACCAGCCGTGCCGCGCCTATCTCGGCGACCTCATAACGGAGCGCGCCGCATGAGCAGGGACGCGCAGCCCCGCGTCGCAGTCGTCGGCGCCGGCATGATCAGCCTCTACCACCTGCGGGCATGGATGAACGCCGGTGTGCCGGTGGTTGCCGTCTGCGATATCGACCGCGACAAGGCCGTGGCGCGCGCCGCGGAGTTCGGCATCGACAAGGTCTATGACGACCCACAGGTGATGTTTGCAGACGGTGGCTTCGAGATCGTGGACAATGCCGCATCCATCACAGCCCATGCGCCGGTCACGCGGCTTGCCGCGGACCGCGGCGTGCACGTCATGCTGCAGAAGCCGATGACGGAAACGGTCGCAGAGGCCGAGAAGCTGGTCGAACATGTGGGTGACCGCGTGCGCTTCATGGTGCACGAGAACTACCGATTCCGCCCGCACTACATGACCGTTCGCCGCTGGATCGCCGAAGGGCGCATCGGCACGCCGCGTCACGCGGCGATATCCTGCCGTGGTTCGGGGCTGTGTCCACGCGAGGGCACGGTGCCCTTCCTGATAGAACGCCAGCCGTATCTCACGGGCTTCCCGCGCAACCTCGTCTTCGAGACGATGATCCACCATCTCGACGTGCTGCGCTGCCTGTGCGGGCCGCTGAAGGTGGTGGCCGCACGGCTCAACCGCCTGGCCGACGGGTTGCCGGGCGAGGACACCGCCGCGATACTCCTTGAGGGCGAGGGTGGCTTCATCGCGACCGCCGACGGTTCGATCTGCGCACCGGGCTATTCGCCGCTGCACAGCGACCGCCTCGAACTCATAGGCACACGCGGCACAATCGTCATGGACTACGACCGCGTCTTTCTGGTCGGCGCTGAAAGCGAGGCCGAGCGCATCGACCTTCTCGGCCGCTACCAGGAATGTTTTGACGCCGTCATGACTGCGTTCGTTGTCGGTCTGCGCAACGGCACACCCTTCGAAACAGACCGTCTCGACAATCTGGAGACATTGCGACTCATGGAATCCGTATACCGGGCCGCCGGCGTGGAGATCGCCGCATGAACCGCCCTGAGCCCGACCTGACGCCCGAGATCGATCTTGTCGCCATGGATCGGATGTTCGACATCACCGGGCTGCGCGTCTTCGTTCCGGGCGGCTATGGAGCGATTGGCGAGGCGACGGCCATGGCGATGGCTCGGCGTGGCGCGATGGTGGCAATAGCCGGTCGCAGTCGAACGCGCGCAGAGGCCCTGGCCGAACGTATCGAGGCGGCCGGAGGACGCGCTATCGGCTTCGGGGTCGACGCGCGGCAGACCGGGCAGATCGCCGAGGTCACCGGGAAGGTCGTGGACGCGTTCGGCGGTATCGACGTGCTGGTCAATTGCGTCGGTATCCAGCGCGAACAGGCGCTGCTCGACGTGACGGAAGAGACGTTCGACGAGGTCTACGAGACCAACCTGAAGTCGGCCATGTTTCTCGCACAGGCCGTTGCCCGCCAGCAGATCGCGCAAGGCAAGGGCGGGCGGCAGATCCATCTGCTGTCGGTTCGCTCGCAACTGGCGCTGCGCGGCCGCGGCTACTCCGCCTATTGCGCCACAAAGGGGGGGCTGGCCATGCTGGTCAAACAGCACGCCATGGAGCTTGCCCCGCACAACATCACGGTGAACGGCGTGGCGCCTACCTTCATCCGCTCCGAGCGGATCCGTCATCATCTCGAGCGCGACGGTTTTCGCGACTTCATCCTCGAGCGTAATCCGCTCGGGCGCATCGGCGACCCGCTGGAGGTGGTGGGCCAGATCATCGCCTTCGCCGCGCCGGCCGGCAGCTACATGACCGGCCAGATTGTCTATATCGACGGCGGCGTGACGGCGAGCCAATGACCGGGGACCCACAGCGCAAGGCTCTGCGCAGCGCGCGCTGGTTCGACGCCGACGACCTGCGCGGCTTCGGCCACCGCTCGCGCCTGATGCAGATGGGCTATGGGCTGGAGGACTGGCACGGACGGCCGGTCATTGCCATCGTCAACACGTGGTCGGACATCAACCCCTGCCACGCGCATTTCAAGCAGCGCGTCGAGGACGTGAAGCGCGGCATCCTGCAGGCTGGTGGATTTCCGCTGGAGCTGCCGGCGATCTCGCTGTCGGAAAACTTCGTCAAGCCGACGACGATGCTCTACCGCAACCTGTTGGCTATGGAGACGGAGGAACTGCTGCGTTCTCACCCCGTCGATGGCGCCGTGCTGATGGGCGGCTGCGACAAGACCACGCCGGGCCTGCTGCTCGGCGCCATCAGCATGGACATTCCGGCGATCTTCATGCCGGCGGGGCCGATGCTGCGCGGCAATCTGCGCGGCGAGACGCTTGGCTCCGGTTCCGACGCCTGGAAATACTGGGACGACCGACGGGCCGGCAAGATCGACGGGGCCGAGTGGCAGGCGGTGGAGGCCGGCATCGCCCGCTCCCATGGCCATTGCATGACCATGGGCACCGCAAGCACCATGACGGCGATCGCCGAGGCGATGGGCATGACGCTGCCTGGCGCGTCCTCCATCCCCGCGCCTGACGCGGGTCACATCCGCATGGCGTCGGCCTGCGGGCGGCGCATCGTCGACATGGTCGGCGAGGACCTGAAGCCGTCGGCGATCCTGTCCCGCGCCGCTTTCGACAACGCGATCGTGGTGGCCATGGCGATGGGCTGCTCGACCAATGCGGTCATCCATCTGATCGCCATGGCGCGCCGCGCCGGCCACGATGTCGGTCTCTGCGACTTCGAGGCCGCGAGCCGCAAAGTGCCGGTCACCGCCAACGTGCGTCCGACCGGAGAGCGCTACCTGATGGAAGATTTTTTCTATGCCGGCGGGATCCTCGCGCTCATGGAGCGCCTCTCCGGCCTGCTCGACGGCGAGCCTCTGACAGTCTCTGGCCGACCGATCGGGCAGACTTTCGCCGACGCGCCATGCTGGAACGACGACGTCATCCGCCCGCTCGACCGGCCCGTGTCTTCGGAGCCGGCAATGGCGGTCCTCTATGGCAACCTCGCGCCCGATGGCTGCGTGATGAAGCCATCCGCGGCCGAACCGCGGCTGCTCGACCATACCGGCCCGGCGCTGGTGTTCGACAGCTATGCCGAGCTCAAGGCTCGTATCGACGACGAAGCGCTCGACGTGACAGCCGATACGGTCCTGATCATGCGCGGGGCCGGGCCGCAGGGCGGTCCGGGCATGCCCGAATGGGGCATGTTGCCAATCCCGAGGAAGCTCTTGCGCGCCGGCGTGCGCGACATGCTGCGCATCTCTGACGCGCGGATGAGTGGCACCAGCTACGGCGCCTGCGTGCTGCATGTCGCGCCCGAGGCGCATGTCGGCGGACCGCTGGCGCTGGTCCGGACAGGCGATATCGTCAGGGTGGACGTCGCCGCTCGCCGTATCGACATGGAGGTCAGCAAGGACGAGCTCGCGATCCGCCGCGCCGCGCTTGGGCCGCCTGAACCGCGCTTCGGCCGAGGCTATGGCTGGATGTTCTCGCGGCACATCGGCCAAGCAAACAAAGGCTGCGACTTCGATTTCCTCGAAACCGGTTTCGGCCCGCCGCCCGGCGAACCGGCCATCCTCTAGCGACACGGAGAACCGCACATGAACGGCATGGAAGCCAGCCTTTTGATCGGCGGCGAGTTCAGGGCAACGAGCGCTGGCCGGCGTGCAGACGTGGTGAACCCCTGTACGGAAGATGTGCTCTGGTCCGCGCCTTCGGCCAGCGCGGGCGATGTGGCGGAGGCTTTGACGCACGCCCGCGCGGCTCTGAAAACCTGGTCGGCCGTGCATGGCTGGGAGCGTGCCAAGGTGCTGCGCGGCATCGCCAGGGCGATGGAGCGGCGCAAGGTGGAGATCGCCCGCGCGCTGTCGCTGGAGATAGGTCGGCCAATCACGCAGTCAGAAGGCGAAGTGTTGATTGCCATCGAGCAGTTCGACTGGTTCGCGGGCGAGGCCGAGCGCCTGTTCGGCGAGACGATTCCTTCGCGACAGGGCGGGCGGTTGCAGGCCGTGCCGGAGCCCGTGGGCATCGTCGCCGCCTTCACCGCCTGGAACTTTCCGGTCAACCTGCTCGCTCGCAAGATCGCGCCGGCGCTCGCGGCTGGTTGCCCGATCATCTGCCGCCCGTCCGAGCAGACGCCGCTGACCTCGACGCTGATCGCGCTCTCCTGCGTCGAAGGCGGCGCTCCGGCAGGCGTGGTGCAGATGCTGCACGGCCGCGCCGATGTCGTGACGCCGCTCCTGATGGAGGCCGAGGAGATCCGCAAGATCTCGCTCACCGGCTCCACTCGGGTCGGCAGGATGCTTCTCGCCGAGGCGTCCAAGACTGTGAAGCGAGCCTCGATGGAACTCGGCGGCCATGCGCCGGTCGTCGTCTGCGATGATACGGATGTGGACACAGCCGCCGCGCAGTGTGCGATGTTCAAGTTCCGCAATGCGGGGCAGGTGTGTATCGCGCCAAACCGCTTCTACGTTCACGAGTCCGTGGCGCAGCGGTTTGCCGAGGTCATGGTTGAGGCGGCGAAGGCTCTGGTTCTGGGCGACAGTCAGGATCCGGCTTCTACGATGGGACCGCTGACGCTTGCCTCGCAGCGCGACAGGGTCGAGGCTCTGTGCGACGAGACCGTTTCAGACGGTGCGCGGTGCCTTACCGGCGGACGGCGACCGGCCAGCCGCAACAAGGGCTTCTTCTTCGAGCCGACGGTGCTGGCCGAGGTGCCGGGCGGCTCGCGGATCATGCGCGAGGAGCCATTCGGGCCACTGGCGCCGATCGCCACGTTCCGCGACCTGGACGACGCAATGGAGCGGGCGAACTCGACGCCGTACGGGCTGGCGGCCTACGCATTCACGAGCAGCCAGAAGAAGGCGGAGGCGCTGAGCAGAGGACTCCAGTCGGGCATGGTCGGCATCAACACCTTCATGATCGCCCATGCCGAAGCGCCGTTCGGCGGTATCAATCATTCCGGCATGGGGCGCGAGGGCGGGCGACAGGCGATTCTCGACTACACGAATGTCAAGCTCACCCATTTCATGGCGGCATAGGCGATGAGCGGGCTGGTAAATCCACTCCGCCGTCTATGGTCTGGGGGCACTGCGCGGCCAACGGCTGGATTGCCTGCCCATCGCTCCTGTCGGCCGAGGCGCTCGCGGCTGCCGGATGGGACTCGATCACGGTCGACCTGCAGCATGGCACGGCGGACTAAGCCGCGCTGTTGACGCTGCGGCCCGTCATCGAGAGCAGTGGGGCGGCCGCCGCTACGCTACCCGCCGTCCCGCCCGCCACACCGCGCGAATGACTGGAATGCCATCGCCGGGACGGACGCGGACAAGATCGGCGCGGCGCCCTATTTCGATCTTGCCGCGATCGTCGAGCCCCACCGTCCGGGCGGGTGTCGACGTCACCATGGCGATCGCGGCGGGCAGGCTGATCGCTTCCACCTGATCCGCAAGCGTGAACGCGGCATGCAGAAGGCTGAAGGGGATGTAGTCCGACGACAGCACGTCGAGGATGCCAGCCTGGGCGAGATCCCGCGCGGCGATGTTTCCCGAATGCGAACCGCCGCGCACCAGGTTGGGCGCCCCCATCAGTACGCTCATGCCGGCCTCGTGCGAAGCGCGCGCGGCCTCGATGGAGGTCGGGAATTCTGCCAGCCGCACACCGTCGCCGACCGCCTCGCCGACATGGTCGAGCGTTGCGTCGTCATGGCTTGCCAGCGTCACGCCCGCAGACTGGCAGTGCTCGGCGATCACCTTGCGGTGCGGCGCGGAATAGCGCTGCGACTGCTCCTTGCGCTTGGCGACATAGGCATCGAACGCCTCGTCGGACATGCCGCGCTTGGTCTTGTAGTAGAGCGTGTACTGCCCCATCGTCTGGAACTGGCGTTGGCCCGGCGCATGGTCCATCAGCGAGGCGAGGCGCACCCGGCGGTCGGCCCGGAACGCGTCGAACTCGCTCAGCACGTCGGGCGCCGACACTTCGCAGCGCAGGTGGATGAAATGCTCGGCGCGCAGCCGGCCATCGTCTTGCGCCACCTCCAGCGCGTCGGCCAGCGTGCGCATCTCGCCCGGGCCGAAGCCGCCATCTTCGTCGGACCCCATGCGCAGGCAGTCGAACACTGTCGTGATGCCGGAGGTTGCGATCTGGCCGTCATGCGCCTGGATCGCCGCCACCGCGTTCCAGCGCACCCCGGGACGTGGCGAGTAGTGGCCTTCCAGATGATCGGTGTGCAGTTCCACCAGGCCGGGGATCAGATAGTCGCCCTCGAAATCCTCGCCGGTTTCGCCGGCACCGGCATCGAAACTCGCGATGTGTCCATCGCTGATCTTCAGCGAACCGGTGACGACTTCGTCTCCCAGCACGATCCTGGCGTTGCGGAACACGGTCTCGGCGGTCATTCGGGGCGGATTCCTTGGAAGCTGCTGGGGAGACGCTGCATGATAAGCCGATTCGACTGTGCCGGCGCGATCCATCTGACCGGCGCCATTAGGCCATCATTGTGACAGTCTTACGAAGGCCGGACCGGGTCGACGCGCGCCGTGCGCTATGGCTTCGCCGATTGCTTGTTGCCGCCAATCAGCTTGCCGCGCAGCCAGCCTGAGAACAAGTCCATCGATGACACCATGATCAAGACCAGAACGACATAATACGTCACTTCCTCCCAATCCTTCTGGGTCTGGATCGCCTGTGTGAGCAGCAGGCCGATGCCGCCTCCGACAAGCGCCCCGATGATCGTCGCGGAGCGCGTATTCGACTCCAGATAGTAGAGCACCTGGCTGAGTATGACCGGCGAGACCTGCGGCAAGACCCCGAACCGGCTCTGCTGCAGCCAATTGGCGCCGGTGGAGCGTACGCCTTCGACCTGCTTCTCGTCGACATTCTCCAACGCTTCGGAAAACAGCTTTCCGAACGTGCCCGTGTCGGTGATGAGCATGGCCAGCGAGCCGGTCAGCGGGCCGGGTCCGAAAGCGCGCGACAGGATGATGGTCCAGATCAATCCGTCGACGCCGCGCAGGAAGTCGAACAGGCGGCGCACGCCGAAGCGGGCGAACAGCGAAAATGAGAAGTTGCGCGCCGCGAGAAAGGCCAGCGGCAGCGCAAAAATGGCCGCTCCGGCCGTGCCCAGAAACGCCATGAGAATTGTCTCGAAAATCGCCCAGGCCACGTCGGAATGCCGCCACATGGCGTTGTTCCAGAAATCGGAAAACATAGCGGCGACGTTCGACTGGTCCGGCCGCACACGCTCGCCTGATACAGCCGATGCCGCCAGTTCCGCCCAACTCATGCGGTGGAACGGGCTGTCGAGCGTGAAGAAGAACAGCTCCCAGCCGCCGAAATAGCGGAACACCTCGGAGCGATTGCGCGTGACGCTCATGCGGCCGACCGGGCTTGTTATGGCGACGCGGGTGTTCGAGGCGTTGATCCAGCTTTCCGGAATGCCTTCGGGCACGGTCAGCTCGATGCCGCGGGCGCCGCGCACGATCTCGATCGTTCCGATGTCGGGCACATCGTAGAGCATGGCTTCGCCGCCAAAGCGCACGCCATGTCCACTGCCGAGATCGACGATCATGGTATCGCCGTCGCGACCGACCCATGAAGGCCAGCTTTCAGCGGGATAGGTGCCTTTGTTCTCGCCCTCGACCGCAACGCTGAATTCGCCGGAACGATTGTCGAGGGCTACGTGGACCTTGTGGCTGACGGTGTCGGCGAGCAGAATCTGGGCATTGTCCAGTCGCGCGCGCTGCATCAGGCCGGGCAGGTCGAAGGCGAAGGCGATATAGACCAGATAGAGCAGGATGGCGGCGGGAACTGCGAAGGCCCACAGGCGCTTGCGGGCGAACAGGTCGACGGCGGCCTTGCGCGTATCGGGGAGGCTGAGGCCTGTCGTGGTATCAGCGGCGGCCATCAGCGTGCTCCGACCAGTCGATTGCGGAAGTGGCTTGAGAACTGATCGATCGCCACGATGGTGATGAACAACAGGATGAAGATGGCGGCTGCCGCGTCGTAGCGGCCGAGGCCCCAGCTTATCGCCACGCGCAGTTCCGCTCCGATGCCGCCGGCACCTACGAATCCGAGGATGGCGGAGGCGCGCACATTGATCTCGAAGCGCATCAGCGCATAGGAGAGATAGTTCGGCGCGACCTGCGGGATGACACCGAGCCACATGCGCTGGAGCCAGGTGGCGCCGACTGAGCTAAGGCCTTCGACCGGCTTCAAGTCGGCATTTTCGTTTACCTCGGAAAACTGCTTGCCGAGCGCGCCGGCGGTGTGAAAGGCGATGGCGATCATTGCCGGCACCGGACCGCCACCCATCACGAAGATCAGCACCAGCGCGATGACGATCTCGGGCAGCGCGCGCATCACGTCCATCATGCGCCGGAACAGGCCAATCAGCCGCGGCCAGCGGGCGAATCCGCGCGTCGAGAGCAGCGAGAGGACCGTCGCGAGGATCGCGCCCAGAAGCGTCGACACCGCCGCGATGTTGATCGTCTCGATCATCGCAGGGAAATACAATGCGAGATTGGACGGAAGCGCGTCGATCTTCTCGACCGCCTCGCGGACAAGCTCCGCCGGAAAGTCGAAGATGCGCGAGAGGCCGTCCCAGAAACCGCCGGCGTTGCGGCTGTCGGCCAGCCCGAACCCGGCGGCCAGCAGCATGACGAAAAGCACGAGCAGAATGCCCGAATACATGCGCTTGCGGCGCAGATCGGCGAGGTAGTCCGTCTTTATAGCAACGGAGCCGCCGGCGCCGCTTAGCAAACCATCAGTCATTCGGAAATTCCGCGCAAAACAAGGGACGGGCTTCCGACCGGAAGCCCGTCTGTTTCGATGTGACGATCAGTTGGTCTTTGCGTTCTGCGCCTCGCGTACGGCGATGATCGTCTCGTACGCCTCGTGGGTGATGGGGAAGAAACCCGCCGTTTCGCCCGCGGCCATGTTGTAGGCGCACTGCGGATCCTTCTCGTGAAGACTGTTGAGGAACGCGACGACCTCGGTCTTCACGTTTTCCGGCAGTGAACGGCGGAGCACGATCGGACCTTCCGGGATCGGCTTGGACTTCCAGATTTCTACCAGATCGTTCATGTCGACAATGCCGGAATCGACGGCCTTGCGCAGCGCACCGGAATTGTATCCGTCTTCCCAGGCGCCCTGGCCGTCGGCCCAGGTCACCCCGGCGTCGACATCGCCATTGGCGACAGCGACGATGGTCTGCTCGTGGCCGCCGACGAACTTGACCTCGCCGAAATAATCGCCGTTCTCCATCGTCGCGCCAATAGCTTGGGGGATTTCAATCGACGGGATGAGGTAGCCGGAGGTCGAATTCGGGTCGCCGAACGCGAACACCTTGCCCTTCATGTCATCCAACGAGGTGATGCCGGAATCCTTCCGCGCAAACCCGACCGAATGGTAGGAGAAGGAACCGTCGAGATTGGTCTTGACCAGAACGACGTCAACTGCCTCCGGGTTGGTGAGATACGCCTTGGCGTAGGCGGACGCGCCCAGCCACGCCATGTCGATCGTGCCGCCGAGGAGACCCTGGATGACGCCGTCATAGTCGGCCGGAGTGAAAATCTTTGTCTCCACGCCGAGCAGGTCTTGCACATAGGCGCGCACGCACTCGTTCGAGGTCATACGGTCCTGGGCGTTCTCACCGCCGAGAACGCCGATACGGAATTCCGAGATATCCTGGGCGGCGGCCGGAAAGGCCAGGGCGGTCGTGACCGCGAGTGCAGCAAGCAGTTTCTTCATGGTCGCTCTCCTGTTGCGATTAGCCGGAACTCCGTCCGGTTTTTGGGAAAGTCAGATCGCCGCCTCGGCCTCGCGCACGAAGGCATAGGCGGGTTCCAGTGTCTCGATCGAGGTTGAGGTGGAGCTTTCCGAAAAGCTCTCGTCGGCGCCGTAGATGTCGCGCGCGGCGCGGGTAGTCAGTTCCTCCGGTGCGCCGTCGAACACGACCACGCCGGCGTGCATGCCGATGACCCGGTCGCAGTAGCGGCGGGCGGTATCGAGCGTGTGCAGGTTGCACACGATCATGCGCCCGTCCTCGTCGTGGATACGGCGCAGCGTGTCCATGACGACCTGGGCGTTCATCGGGTCAAGGGACGCGATCGGCTCGTCGGCGAGGATCACGCGCGGATCCTGCATGAGCGCCCGGGCGATCGCGACGCGCTGCTGCTGCCCGCCCGACAAAGTCTCCACGCGTTTGGGCGCATGGTCGGCAATGCCGAGGCGGTCGAGTATGTCGATTGCCTGCTCGATGTCTTCGCGCGGAAACAGGCTGAACATCGCGGAAAGCGTTGAGCGGCGGTTGAGCGTGCCGTGCAGCACGTTGGACACGACATCCAGCCGCGGCACGAGATTGAACTGCTGAAAGATCATCGCGCAGTCGCGCTGCCACGCGCGCAGTGCAGTGCCCCTCAGGGCCGAGACTTCCGCGTCCTCAAAGAAAATCGACCCCGCGGAGGGATCGACAAGGCGATTGATCATGCGAAGCAGGGTGGACTTGCCGGCGCCGGAGCGGCCGATAACGCCAACCATCTGACCCTGAGGGATTTCGATCGTGACGTCATCGACAGCGGTCGTCCTGCCGAATCGGCGGGTGACATCCACGAGTCTGAGCATGAAGCGCTCCTGTCCGCTGGGGTTTCTTCGCATCTGCGAACTGGGCTAGCGGACGGACGTGAATGTGCAATGTCACTTGCATGACGCTTCCGTGACGATACACAGTGCCGGCTCGGGACTGTGGATCAGGCGCCGAATTTTTCGAGGAATTGTTCGGTCGAAAGCGTGCGGAAATCATCGAGCGCATCCCGCAGTTGCCGGTGGTCCCAGTCCCACCAGGCAAGCGCCCGAAAACGCTCAGCGGTATTGCGGTCGAAGCGGTCGCGGATCGGCCTGGCCGGTACGCCGCCGACGATCGTGTATGGCGCGACGTCCTTTGTCACCACCGCGCCCGATCCGACCACCGCTCCGTCGCCCACCGTCACACCGGGCAGCACGGTCGAGCCATGACCGAACCATGTGTCATGACCGACGCGCACCATGTTGCCGCGCCGCCATTCGAAGAATTCCGTCTCGTGCTCCGCGTCGTCCCAGTAGTCGGACGCACGGTAGGTGAAGTGGTGCAGCGTTGGCCGCCAGGTCGGGTGGTTTGTGGCGTTGAAGCGCACGCCGGACGCGATGTTGGAGAACTTGCCGATTTCGGCGCACCAGGAACTGCAATCCTGCATCATGTAGGAATAGTCGCCCAGTACGGTTTCATGCACACGGCAGCGCTCCGCGATCTGTGTGTAGCGCCCCAGCGTGGACTCAGAGACCTCCGCCGTGGGGTGGACCAGAGGTTTTTCCGTGAGCTTCGTCACGCGGCTATTTCCCCCGGCGCGAAATCCATCACGTCGATGATCTGGTCGGCGATTGCTTCGCGCACGTCGAGGTCATGAAAGATGCCGAGCATCGCCACCCCTGCCGTCTTCTTTTCGTTGATCATGTCGATCACCACCCGCCGGTTCGCCGCATCGAGCGAGGCCGTGGGCTCGTCGAGCAGAAGGATCGGGTGGTCAGTGATGAAGCCGCGCGCAATGTTCACGCGCTGCTGCTCGCCACCCGAGAAGGTGGCGGGCGGAAGCTGCCACAACCGTTCCGGCAGGTTGAGGCGGGCAAGCATGTGGCGCGCCCGCTCCAGGGCAGTCTCGCGTTCGATGCCGCGCGCAACCAGCGGCTCCGCCACCACGTCCACCGCCGGGACGCGCGGGATGGTGCGCAGGAACTGGCTGACATAGCCAATCGTGTCACGGCGCATCGCGATGACTGCGCGCGGGTCTGCTGCCGCGAGATCGACCAGATCGCCACGGTGGCTGACGATGATCTGGCCCGCATCGACCGCGTAGTTGCCGTAGAGCATCTTGACGATTGAGCTCTTGCCGGCGCCCGACGGACCGCCCAGCACCGCGCTTTCGCCCGCCTTGAGGGAAAAGGAGACGTTCTCAACCACCGCGAGCCTGACACCATCGCGCAGATGCATGGTGAAGCTCTTGGCGACTTCGGAAACGACGAGCGGAGTCGGCATGATCACACCTGAAGAATGGATGACACGAGAAGCTGGGTGTAGGGCTGGCGCGGGTCGTCGAGCACCCGGTCGGTGAGGCCGGTCTCAACCACGCGCCCGTCTTTCATCACCATCATGCGGTGCGACAGGAGCCGCGCAACGGCGAGGTCGTGCGTCACCACGATGGCCGCAAGCCCGAGCTCCGAAACCAGGCCTCGCAGCAGATCGAGCAGCCGCGCCTGCACCGAGACGTCCAACCCACCTGTCGGTTCGTCCATGAAGACCAGCCGCGGGCTGGTGACCAGATTGCGGGCGATCTGCAGCCTCTGGCGCATACCGCCGGAGAATGCGCGGGGCTGGTCGTCAACCCGGTCCTCGGCGATCTCGACGCGCTCCAGCCAGTCGATCGCGGTTCCCCGGATGCGGCCGTAATGCCGGTCGCCAATCGCCATCAGCCGCTCGCCGACGTTGGCGCCGGCCGATACGGTCATGCGCAGGCCATCGGCGGGGTTCTGGTGGACGAAACCCCAGTCGGTGCGCATCAGGAAGCGGCGCTCGGCCTCGCTCATCCGGTAGAGATCGCGCCACTGGCCGTCGCGCATCCGGTAGGAGACCGTGCCCGCGGATGGCAAAAGCCGTGTGGATACGCAATTGAGCAGTGTCGTCTTGCCGGAGCCGGATTCGCCGACGACGGCCAGAACCTCGCCCGGCCACAGGTCGAACGTCACGTCCTGGCAGCCGATGCGCGATCCGTAGGATTTGGAAAGCGAGGTGACGCGCAGAAGTGGATCGTCGGTCATTGGACGGCCTCCGCCATCGAGCCCTCGTGCCCGTCGGCGCGCCTTCCCTCGCAATGATCCGTATCCGAACACACGAACATCCGGCCGCCTTGATCGTCGAGGATCACCTCGTCGAGATAGATATTTTCCGCCCCGCACAGCGCACAGGGCTTGTCGAACCTCTGCACTTCGAACGGATGGTCCTCGAAATCGAGGCTGACGACATCGGTGTAGGGCGGGATCGCGTAAATGCGCTTTTCGCGGCCGGCGCCGAACAATTGCAGAGCCGGCGACATGTGCATTTTCGGATTGTCGAATTTCGGCGTCGGCGAAGGGTCCATCACATATCGCCCCTCGACCTTGACCGGGTACGCGTAGGTCGTGGCGATGTGGCCGTGGCGGGCGATATCCTCGTAGAGTTTCACATGCATGAGTCCGTATTCCTCGAGCGCGTGCATCTTGCGCGTCTCGGTCTCGCGCGGTTCGAGGAAGCGCAGCGGCTCGGGGATGGGCACCTGATAGACCAGCACCTGGCCTTCTGTCAGCGGATGTTCGGGGATGCGGTGACGTGTCTGGATAATCGTGGCGTCGGCCGTGGCGGTCGTGACGGAAACATTGGTGACCTTCTGGAAAAAGGCGCGGATGGACACCGCATTGGTCGTGTCGTCGGCGCCCTGATCGATGACCTTGAGCACGTCGTCCGGGCCTATGATCGACGCCGTAACCTGAACGCCGCCGGTGCCCCAGCCATAAGGCATCGGCATTTCCCGGCTTGCGAACGGCACCTGGTAGCCGGGGATCGCGATCCCCTTCAGGATCGCACGGCGGATCATGCGTTTCGTCTGCTCGTCCAGATAGGCGAAGTTGTAAGTCGCGATATCGGGCGCGGCGGCACCATTGGCGCTCATCATGCGTTGTCTCCCGAGAAATGGAGATGACAATGGATCTGCTGATCATTCCGGTAATCGCCGCGCTGCTGCTGGTCGCATGGCTCATCTATCGCGGCTATGCCGCGCGGGCCCGCGGCCGAAGGACGCCCGACCAGGAAACTTGAAACTGTCATTCCGCCGCCTCCCTGTGCCCGTCGTCTGTGGAGCGGACTTCCGCCTCGGCCCGCATACGGCGCACCAGATCGAGTTCGGCCTGGAAGTCGACATAATGCGGCAGCTTCAGATGCTCCACGAAGCCGGTTGCCTGCACGTTGTCGGAATGCGAGATGACGAATTCCTCGTCCTGTGCGGCCGCCACGATGTCTTCGCCCAGTTCGGAAGCCCTCAGCGCGCGATCGCACAGCGACATGGCCATTGCCTTGCGCTCCGACTGGCCGAACACCAGCCCGTAGCCGCGGGTGAATTGCGGCGGCGCCTTGGCCGATCCCTTGAACTGATTGACCATCTGGCATTCGGTCACGCGGACGCGACCGAGCGGCACCGGGAAGGGCAGTTCCGGCACCTCTAGTTCGAGATCGATCTCACCGATCCGGATCTCGCCGACGAAGGGATGGCTGCGTGCATAGCCGCGCTGAGTCGAATAAGCGAGCGCCAGCAGGAAGCCCTCATCACCGCGCGCCAGCGCCTGCAGCCTCGCATCGCGCTGCAACGGAAACTCCAGCGGCTCGCGCGAGATGTCGGCAACCGGCCTGCCCTGCGGCACGTCGCCGTCGCTTTCGATCAGGTCCTCATGCGCGAGAATATCGGTGACCCGCGGCATTGCTTCCTCGCCGCTGTCCCGCGTCTCGGGACTTTCGGGATCGACCCCGGCGGCGATTTCCGGTTCGAGCAACCGGTGGGTGTAATCGAAGGTTGGGCCGAGAAGCTGGCCACCCGGCAGATCCTTGTAGGTTGCCGAAATCCGGCGCTCGACCTGCATCGCCGCCGTATCGGCCGCGCGCGTGTAGCCAAAGCGCGGCAGTGTGGTGCGGAAGGCGCGCACCAGAAACACCGCTTCGATCATATCGCCGCGCGCCTGGGTGATTGCCAGCGCCGCCAGTTCCCTGTCGTAGAGCGAGCCTTCTGCCATCACGCGATCGACGCCAAGCGCAAGCTGTTCGACGATCTGGTCGAGCCTGAGCGCCGGCACCGAGCGGTCGCCGCGCCGCCGGTCGGCGAGCAGCGTGTGCGCATTTCGGATTGCCGCTTCTCCGCCTTTCACAGCGACATACATTTCTCAATCTCCGTGTTCGATGCGCACGCTGCGCGGAAGTCCGGCGACGGCATTGGGTCCCGCCAGGATGATGTCCACACCGCGCGGGAAGCGCGCACGGTTCTGCCGCCATTGCTCGACGAAATGTCGCGGTAGCGGATGCGGCGCGATCTCGATCCCGTCCTTGATGCCTGGCCCGCGCAACGCGAGAGGCTTGCCGGTCTCGAAACTCGTCACCTGCAGCACGATTGTCGCCGACCGGTCCGGATACTCCTGCGAGCCCTGCGCGAAGTTCTCCAGTGCGATCAGTTCCATCGGGCTTGAACAGAAGGCGAAGTGCGCTTCTGCCGGATTGCGCGCCACCAGCGCGCCCGTATGGAAGCCGAGCCATGACGCGAGCGGTTGCGCGACGGTCAGCGCGGAATCCAGCCAGACCGGCGTGTCGTGATCGCAAAGCGTGGACGCCACCGCGCCTGCGACCGCGGAAAGCGGTGCGGGCGGCTTCGGCAGGTCTGAAAGCTTTTGGATTGAACCCGGCCGCGCCATAGCATCCATGACGCGCCGAAATGTGCTTTGCGCCCCGAAAACAGGCTCCGTGAAATCGCCGCCGACGCCATCGAGATCAGCCGTCATCAGTCCTCTCCGCGAACCATGGTGAAGAAATCGACCCGGGTCGCCGCCGTCTGGGCCTGCCGGGTCGTATCTTGCGCACCGAGTTCCTGCGCCAGCGGATCGAAGATGCGCTCGGTGAGCGCCGGCTGCAGCGCCTCGTCCTGCCAGAGCGCATCGATGAGAGCCGAGATGCGCGCCTTCTCCTTGTCGCGGCCGAGCGCATATGCGTGACCCACCGCGCCGCCAGCAAGACGGACGGTCGAGCGCGTCACCGTCGCTTCGCCGACATTGAAGGGCGAGCCGCCGCCGCCGATCCGTCCGCGAACCGTCACCAGCCCGGTTTCCGGGCCGCGCACCATCTCGTGCTCGACGGCGATTCCGGCCTCGACCCACAGCACCTTCAACCGATCGCCCGGAGCGCGCGCCAGGACGGCCATGTTGGCTTGCCGCCGGGCCTGGCGTTCTTTGTCTCGGTGCAAGTTCGTCTCCTGCTTGATTGGCGATGTGTCTAGTTATATAGATAAATATACAAGTCATTCGGAGCATGTAAATCCCGCCTGTGACGCTGGCATGACACGGAGAGCAGATTGGATCAGACAGCGCCGGACATCATCGAACGCAGGAGCGGCGTTGCGCTGTGGCGACAGATCGCCGACCGCATCCGCCTGCTTGCATCGTCGGGGGAATTCGATGGCTCCGGCCGCCTGCCGCCCGAAATGGCGCTGGCCGATCAGTTTGGCGTGAACCGCCACACGGTGCGAAGCGCGATCGCCCTCCTCGTTCAGGAGGGCGTGCTGCGCGCCGAGCAGGGGCGGGGTACATTCATTGAAACGCTCCCCCGGCTGACCTATCCGATTGGCGCACGCACCCGCTTTTCCGAAGGTCTGGCAGGACAGGCGCAAGAGCGCCGGGGCATTCTCATTTCCCATGCGATCGAGCCGGCTGGCCCCGCTGCCGCGAGCGCCCTCGGCGTCGTGGAGGGTACGAAGCTGATCAGGCTTAACACGCGCAGCGAGGCCGACGGCAGGCCGGTGTCGCGCGCCCAGAGCTGGTTCGACGCTGACCGGTTCGCCGGTATAGAGAACCGCTTCGCCGCCACGGGCTCAATCACAGCCACGCTGAAGGCATTCGGCATTGAGGACTATGTGCGTCAGACCACGACGGTCACAGCACGGTTGGCAGATCGTGAAGATCTGGCAACGTTGCGGCTCTCACCGGGCGCCGTTGTGCTGGTCACCGAGGCCGTCAACGCGGGCATGGCCGGCGATCCGATCCAGTATTCGCGGACTCATTTCGCCGCCGACCGTGTCGAGCTCAGGATCGACCGGCCGGCAGGCTGATGCCGCGTGTCGCACGGAAGTAGGCGATTGGCGCCAATATGTGGAACGCCTCGATTGGGGCCGGAAGCGGGTAGGCGGCTTTCGGGATGCAAGGTCAGGAAGCTGCCGTTCCGCTGCTCGCCCAAAATGGCTCGCCAAATCCCGGGATCGCCGCCCACAAAACAGGCCGTTCGTTCAGCTCTGTCTCAGATCGAGCGAGCAGAGTGGGAACCCGCTCCGGCGCGAATCATGGCCGCCGCCTTTTCCGCGATCATCACGACGGGCGAAGCCGTGTTCCCCGAGACGATGCGGGGCATTATCGAAGCGTCGATCACCCGCAGCCCGTCGATGCCGCGCACCCTGAGATCAGTGCCGACCACCGCCCCGTCGTCATTGCCCATCTTGCAGCTGCCGACCGGGTGAAAGATCGTCGTGGCAATGTTGCCCACCTGTTCGAGGATCGCCTCATCCGTCTGATGCTCAATGCCGGGCAGGAATTCCTCGGGCCGATAGCGTTCCATGGCCCGCGACGTCATCATCCGGCGGGCCTGGCGTATCGACTTGACCGCGATATCGCGGTCACCGGCCGTCGAGAGATAGTTCGGCCGTATCTCAGGCTGCTCGAGGGTATCGGAACTCTTCACATGCACGCTGCCGACGCTTTCGGGCCTCAGATTGCAGACAGAAACGGTGATCGCCGGAAACGGGTGCAGCGGATCGCCCAGCTTGTCGGTCGACAAGGGCTGCACGTGATATTCCAGGTTAGGCGTCGCCTTCGCGGGATCCGACTTCGTGAACATGCCAAACTGGCTCGGCGCCATGGACATCGGACCGCTCTGCGTCAGCGCATACTGGAGCGCGACGCGCACTTTTCCCAGCCGACTGCCGAGCATGGTGTTCAGCGTCTTCGCGCCCGCTACCTTGAATGCGGTGCGTATCTGGAGATGGTCCTGCAGGTTCTCGCCGACACCCGGACTTTCATGCGCAACGTCGATGCCCGCATCGCGTAGCATCGCCGGGCTGCCGATACCGGAGTGCTCCATCAGCTTCGGAGAATGGATGGCGCCGGCAGCGAGCAACACTTCACGCTCGGCGAACGCTTCGTGCCCTGCGCCATCGTGAACGAACCGGATGCCCTTTGCGCTACGACCTTCCAGGATGATGGCCTCAACGTGCGCGTGCGTGACCAGCCTGAGATTGGGCCGCTTCAGTGCGGGACGCAGGAAGGCCTTCGATGCGTTCCAGCGCAGGCCGCGGCGCTGATTGACCTCGAAGAACCCCGAGCCTTCATTGTCGCCATCGTTGAAATCGGCGCGGGGCAGGATGCCGAATTCCTTCGCCCCTTCCTGGAACGCTCGCAGCACATCCCATTTCAAGCGCTGTCGCGACACCCTCCATTCGCCGCCGGAACCATGCATCGGGCCGCCGCCGCCATGATGGTCTTCCGATTTCAGAAAATAGGGCAGCACGTCATCCCAACCCCAGCCGGCATTGCCCAGCTGACGCCAGTGATCGTAGTCGCTGGCCTGACCGCGCATGTAGATCATGCCGTTGATAGAGGAGCAGCCGCCAAGGATCCTGCCGCGCGGATAGGCAATCGAGCGCCCGTTCAGGCCGGGCTCGGCGGCGGTTTTCATCATCCAGTCGGTGCGCGGATTGCCGATACAATAGAGATAACCCACCGGGATGTGCACCCAATGGTAGTTGTCGCTTCCGCCGGCCTCGACCAGCAGCACCCGCGTCGCCGGGTCCTCCGTCAGCCGGTTCGCCAGAACGCATCCGGCCGTGCCTGCCCCGACGATGATGTAATCATAGCGCCCTTCGAGCCTCGACGACATCATGGCTGGCGTTCCAGGTCCTTCCAGATCGGCTCCATGGCTGTCGTCAATCGGGTCCAGATGTCGTAGCGGCGGTCATAATGGGCGCGCATGTCGGCGTTCGGCCGGCAGGTCCGCTCGGGGCGCGCCATCGCCCGCACGCCCGCCGCCTCGTCAGCATGGATGCCGGCTCCGACCGCCGCGGCGATCGCAGCGCCGAGTGCACCGGTCTCGCGTGCCTCGGCCACCGTGACGGGAACGCCCAGCCCGTCGGCGAAAATCTGCGGCCAGCATCGCGAACGCGAACCGCCGCCCGACAATGCCGCCTTGTCGAAGCGGACGCCTGCCTGGCCAAGCACCTCGATATGACGGCGATGCTCAAACATCACTCCCTCGAACAGCGCCCGCAGCATGTGGCCCTCCCCATGCCAGCCGCCGAGGCCGTAGAAGCCGCCGCGCTGGTGCGCGCCCATCCGGCCGCCGTAGAGAAACGGGTGAAACAGAGGGTCGCTCGGCGCAGGCGTCACGGCCTCCACCAGGTCGTTCACGAGGGCGAACGGATCGTCATGATGACCGCCACGCTCCACCAGCGTGCGCACATACCACTCCAGATTGGCGGCCGAGGTCGCGCTGTTTTCCATGTTGGCGTAGCGCCCGTCTCCATAGGCCGAGACCATGAAGACCCGTTCGTCGCGCACCGGCGCTTCGGAGAACACCTGGTTGATCGACCAGCTTCCGACGACAATCGAGGCATCGCCCGCGCCGACCGCGCCGGAACCGAGCGCCGAGGCCACCACGTCGAAATAGCCACCGACGACGGGCGTGCCCTCGCAAAGCCCGGTCGCTTCGGCAGCCGATGCGGTGACGCGGCCGACGATGCCGGTCGGCTGGTGCAGCGACGGCAACATGGCCCGCGCATCCTGCAGGCCGTAGAGCGCCAGCAACTCTGTGTCATAGGCGGCTTCCGGCAGCCGCAGCAGGCCGGCGCCCGACATGTCGGAAATCTCGCTGACGCGCTCGCCGGCCAGCCGGAACGTGACGACATCCTTGGCGAAGAGGATCGTTCCCGCACGCGCATAGAGTTCCGGCTGGTGGCGTTTCAGCCAAGCGAGCAATACCGGGGTCTGCGACGGCCAGGGTCGCTGCAGGCTGATGGCATGCATCGCCGCGCCGTTTTCAGCATCGAGTTCTCCAGCCAACGCCGCCGCCCGGGTGTCGAGCGACTGGATGCCGATCAGGGCCTCGCCTGTACGGTCGAGAAGATAGAGCCCGTTGCCGTGGCCGGCCGTGCCGATCGCGGCTATCTGCGCGGGCTCGATCGCGGCCTTTGCGATGCAGGCGCGGATTGCCTCCCGTGCATTGGCCCACAACTCGTCCACATCGCGTTCGACGTGGCAGGGCTGCGGCGTCCGCGAGTGACCGTCGAGGCCGTGCATGGCGACCTGACGGCCATGGGCGTCGAAAAGCACCGCCTTGATGACAGTGTTGCCGGCGTCGAGCCCGAGCAGGAATGGGCCTTTTTCAGCCACGCCCCGAACCTCGATTGTAGATATCCCAGGCTTCGTCGCCATCCGCGCCATTGTGGATCATCGCCATGAGCGCATTGACCACGGCCTTCGGATTGTCGTGCTGGTAGATGTTGCGGCCGTAGACCATTCCCTTCGCGCCCTGCTGCATGAGGGCGGCGGATTTCGCCAGTACGTTCTTCAGTTCTTCCTTGCCGCCGCCGCGCACCAGAACCGGCACGCGCGCGGCCTCGACCACGCGATGGAAATCTTCGGGATTGTCCGTCGGATCGGCCTTGATGATGTCGGCTCCCATTTCGGACGCCAGCCGAACAAGCGTGACGATCTTGTCTGCGTCGCCATCGACCTGATAGCCGCCACGAATTTCGTTCGGCAGCATCACCAAAGGTTCGATCATCAGCGGCATCCCGTATCTGTGGCAGGCGGTGCGGACTTTACTGATGTTCTCGATGCACTGGCGGAAGAGCTCCGGCTCGTCGGGCAGCATGAACAGGTTCACGACGACGCAGGCGGCGTCCATTTCAAGCGCTCCGACGATGGGTTCGTCGTGGTTTTGAAGCATCGACCACATGACCCGGTGGCGTTCGGCATTGTAGGGATTGCCCATGTCGATCCGCATGACGAGCGCCGGCTTGTCCTTTTCCGGCCGCGACTGCAACAGGTCGGCCTGGCCATAGGCCATCTGGATCGCGTCGGGCTTCGCTTTGACCAGAGTTTTGACGACGCCCGCCATGTCCTCCAGCCCGACCAGGAAGCCCGGCTCGTTGCAGACGCCGTGATCGACGGCCACGTCGAGACAGCCGCCATTGGTGAACATACGGTTCATCCGGGCTTTGGTGCTTATGCGCATGCGTTGCTCCTGTCGCGGGTTCTGCGTTCGAGCGTCTGGCGGGAGACGCCGTGGAATTCTTCCAGTTCGCTGCGGAAATCATCGACCTCGCGGCGCGTTTTCGCATCGTCCCAGCCAGCCTCGGCCGCCAGGATGGCGGCGACACGGTCGATAAGGGCGCCGGAAACCTCGCCGCGGATCGCCAAAGGCGTGCGCCGCAGCAGTATATCGCCGAGCCGACAAACGAATTCATGCTGGACGAGGAAGGCGATTTCCGCAGCCGTGGTCTGGCAAAGGCTGTCCAGCGGCGCATTGTCGTCACGGCCGGCGCAATAAGTCTGCACCTCGTCCGCGCGCGTACCATAAAGATCGACCAAATATGATGCGCGTTCAGCTGAGATGCCGTGCCGGCCGGCCAATTCGCCGGCATAGTCGGCGGAAAAGCCTGCGCCGCCGCCGATGGCCATGTCCAGAGTGCCGGTAGATCGCGTCATCTTGAGTTCGGCCAGCACCGCATCGGCTGTCTGCTCGGCAAAGGCGCGGAACGTGGTCCACTTGCCGCCGACGAGGCAGAAATGCGGGACCGCGCCGTCAAGGCGGTGCACGAAGTGACTGCGCGATATCCGGCCAGTGAATTCCTGGTTGCTCAGCGGGAGAGGCCGGATCCCGCTGTAGCTGTAGACGACATCGTCGCCGCCAATGGCTACAGACGGAAACACCGCAGTCAATGCGTCGATGATATAGTCGCGCTCCGCCGGTTCGCAGCGAACGCGACTCGCCTTGTCGACCCGGATGTCGGTCGCGCCCGCGAGCACCTTGCCGAGATAGGGAAAGACGATGCAAACCCTGCCGTCGGTGTTTTCGAAAAAGATCATGTGCCCATTGAGGGCGTCGTAGAGTTCGAAGTTCTCTATGACGAGATGGGACCCCTTGGTGCCCGCTACGAGGGGCCTCGAATGGGTATTGCATCCGGCGAGCTTCTCAAGCGAGTCGTCGAGCCATGCCCCGGTCGCGTTGACGATGGCGCGAGCTTCGACGGCGAGTTTTTCGCCGGTAACCAGATCCTCGAACTGGAAGCCATCTTCAAGACAGGTGATCTCGGCATGGTTCAGCGCAACGCTTTGCGGCGAGAGCCTTTCCGTGTCGAGGACCAGTTCCACCCCCATCCTTTCAGGGTAGCTGATCCAGGCGTCATAGTAGGTGGCGGAATAACGCAGGCTCGGATTCAGTTTGGGCCACAATTGCAGCGTCTTGTCGCGGCCGCGGAAGGTGTGCTTGGGAATCGCCCGGCGCCCGCGGGTGATCCAGTCATACATCGCCAGCCCGATCTTCACCGGAATCGCACCGCGGCTTGACGGGGGTCTTGAAAGACCCAGGAAGCTCGCGGTGCCGTTGAGCAGGCCCGAAAAGATCGAGTTGACGGGGATCGTCGTCGGCAACGGCCTGACCATATGGGGCGCGTTGGACAGCAGCGCGTCGCGCTCGCGCAACGACTCGCGCACAAGTTCAAACTCTCCATTTTCAAGGTAGCGCAGCCCGCCGTGGATCATGCGCGACGGTGCTGCGCTGCAGCCCGAACAGAAATCGTTGCGCTCGACGAGTAGCACGCGAAGGCCCTGTGCGGCGAGCTCCCGATAGACGCCGATGCCATTGATGCCGCCGCCAACGACGATCGCGTCGAAGCGGCCATCACGGCGTATCAGGTCAAGTTTGCTGTCTCGTTGTTCAGGCATGGCTTCGCCGTTCGCCGCGCAATGGCGGCGGCTTGGCTCCATCGTTCGGGAAATCGGATCAGGCGTCGAGTTCGGTCAGGTTTCGCGTTGCGGCCTCGCTTATGGTCTGGAGTTCTTCGGCTGAAAGGCGGATACGCGCCGCTGCCGCATTCTCTCGCGCCTGTCCGGCATTTCGCGCGCCGCACAGCGAGAAGGTGATGCCGGGCTGCTGCAGCGTCCAGGCGATGACAATCTGCGCCGACGTCGCCCCATGCGCCTCGGCGACGGGAGCGATGGTCTCCATCAACCGAGCGACCTTCTGGCGATTGGCGATCGAAAAGCGTGGATTGTCCTTGCGCTGATCGTCTCCCTCGAAGACCCGGTCGGGGCCGATCTTTCCCGAAAGCAGGCCCAGTGCCAGCGAGGAGTAACTCAGCACCGAGACGTTGTTCCCCTTGCAGAGCGGCACCAGCGTTTCCTGGATATCCGGCTTGATCATGTTGAATTCTTCCTGGATCGCATCGAGCTTGCCGGTCGCCAGGTACGCGGCGAGATCATCGGCTGAGACATTGCTCGCACCAATCGAGCGAATCTTGCCCTGCTGCCGGAGTTTTTCGAGCGCCGCGACCGTTTCCTCGAGCGGCGTCGTCGGATCCTGCCAGTGCGTAATGTAGTGGTCGATGCAGTCGGTGCCGAGCCGCTTCAGGCTCTGTTCGACTTCGTAGGCTATGGAGTCGGCACCGAGGTAGCGATGGACGGGCGCCCCATCATAATCGAAGAAATGGTTGCCCTTCTGCGTGTGCCAGACGAGGCCGCATTTGGTTGAAAGCACCACCTTGTCGCGGCGGCCGGCGATCGCCTTGCCGACGATCTCCTCCGACAAGCCCCGTCCGTAGGCGGGCGCGGTATCGATCAAGCTGATGCCCTCGTCGATCGAGGCCTGGATTGCGGCGATCGACTTCGCCTCGTCGGTGCCACCCCACATCCATCCGCCGATTGCCCAGGTGCCGAGGCCTACCGCCGAGGCGCGGATACCGGACGATCCTATTTCGCGGACGAGAATCTCATGCGACATTCTGCAAGTTCTCCATTCTTCCGAGGACAGCGCCGGCGGTGACCTCGTCGGTGACGAGGGAATCCAGGAAGCGTCCGTTAAGCGCTGCCTGGATCGGCAGCACTTTCTCGGCGCCCGTGACCACACCAATTCGACGCGGAATCTGCGACAGTTCAGCCGGGTCGAGCGCCACCAGGCGCGAATTGAGGGGGTAATCGGCAAGCGTGCCGTCCTCACGAATCAGGTGGGCAAGAAACTCGCCGCGCACGCCGCTGCGCACGATATTCTCGCGGTCCGGATTGGGCATTGGGTGCAGGTCGTAATAGCTGGAGCCTGGCGTATCGATCGATCCGATGCCGACGAGGGCGATCGCCGCCTGGCGTGCGAGATCGAAAACCTCCTTGATCGAGGCCATGCCAAGCAGCATGTTGCGCTGGGCCTTGGTCTCGGCGAACAGTGGCGCGTGAACGAGCATCGTCTTGCCGCCGAGCCGTTCGGCCAACTGGGTAGCGAGGTGGTTGACGTCGGTGTAGTATTTGCCCTGTACACCGCCGGTGAGCGGCACGACGGTGACGTCGAAGCTACGCTCGGCCTGCATGTTCTCGACCACAGCGCTGATCGCCTTGCCGCCGGTGATGGCGATGACGTCACCATTGCGCAAAGTCTCGAGGACCTGGTTGGCTGCTGCCTTGCCGACCTGCTGGAGCGTCGATTCCGAGCTTCCCGAGACCGTGGGCGTCACCACGCTCGTCGCCAGTCGGGCAATGCTGGTCAGCCTCTGTTCGAGGTCGACGAGACGCTGGAACGGGCTTTCGATGGCGACCCTGACCATGCCGAGTTTTCTGCCCTGGGCAATGAGCCGGTTGACCTTGGAGGTCGACAGGTTGAGCGCTTCGGCAATCTGCGACTGCTTGAGGCCATCGACGAAGTGCAGCATCAAAACGGTGTGGATCTGCCTGATCGCTTCGAAATCCGGTTTCTTTTCAGCCATGGTGTTTCCCGCCGCCGCGCCGTTCAGCCGCGCCGCTTGTTGAGGTAATGGTCGATCGTCACCGCAGCGAGCAGGATCGAGCCGCGAATGATGTCCTGCCAGTATACCGAAACGTCGAGAAGGGCGAGCGAGCTGGAAACCACGGAAAGCAGGATGGTGCCGAGGATCGCGCCGAGGATAGTGCCGGTGCCGCCAGACAGGCTGGCGCCGCCGATCACAGCGGCCGCGATGACATTCAGTTCCATGCCGATGCCGAATGTTGGCTGCGCCGAGCCGAAACGCGCCATGTAGATAACGCCGGCAACGCCACAGAGTGCCGAACACAGGGTTGTCGTCAGGAACACGACCTTCTTGGTGCGGATGCCGGAATAGGCCGCCGCCTTCTCGTTGCTTCCGGTGTAGAACACCTTGCGAAACATCGTCGTGCGGCGAAGCATGAAGTCGAAGGCAACGACCACGGCGACGAAAATGATGATCACGACGGGGACCATCCCGATCGATCCCTGGCCGATGAACTTGAACTCCGGCGGCAGGGTGAACAGGCCGAGCGGTCGCCCGCCGGTGCCAAGCAGGCAAAGCCCGCGAGCGATGACCATGACCGCCAGCGACACAATGAAATGATGCAGCCCGACGCGGGTGACGAAGAAACCCATGCCGGCGCCGATGGCCGTACAGGCCGCGATGGCGATGATCGAGGCGGTCCATGGGTCCATGCCGTTCAGGAACAGCAGGCCGGCAATCACCATCGCGAGCGCTGTAACCGATCCCACAGACAGGTCGATGCCGCCGGAGATGAGCAGTATCGTCATACCGACGACGACGATGCCCTCGACCGCGAAGGCCATCGCCATGGCGCGCATGTTGGCCCAGGTCAGGAAATATTCCGACGCGAAGGACATAGCGATGAACAGCGCCAGGATGATAAGTACAAGCCCGGTCTCGCGCATGCGAAGCAGGCGCCGGAGGCCGCCGACGGTCCGCCGCTCACCTTGGTCGTTGTCGGGGGTCGCGGTTGTCACTGTCACCTGATCTGCTCCGCCGTTCACGATGCCAGACGCTGCTCTTCGCCGATCGAGGCGAGATACATGATGCGGTCCTCGGTCATGTCCGCGCCCGAAACCTCGCCGGTGATACGCCCCTCGCGAACGACAAGCACGCGGTCGCATACGCCGATCAGCTCCGGCAGCTCCGAGGAGATGACGATGATGCCGACGCCGTTGCGCACGAGGTCGCGCAGGATGCGGTGAATCTCGGCCTTGGCGCCGACATCGACACCGCGCGTCGGCTCGTCGAGGAAGATCACACGGGGGTTCACCGACAGCATCTTGGCGATGGCGACCTTCTGCTGGTTGCCGCCCGACAGCGCCGACACCGGCTGGCCGATATGGCCGTATTTGAGGTTAAGCTGGCCGCCCAGGCGTTCTCCAAGCGCCGCTTCCCGGTGCTCGTCGATGATGAAGCCGCGCGACGCCACCTGCTCGACACGCAGCGCCGACACGTTGGCGGCGATGGACATTTCAAGGAACAGGCCGTCGCCCTTGCGGTCCTCCGACAGGTAGACGATGCCGTTGTCGATGCTTTCGCCGTAGTTCGCCAGGCGCAACGGCTTACCGTGCAACAGCAGCTCCCCTGTTACCTCGCCCTCCAGCCGGCAGATGCCGCGCGCAATCTCGCTGCGGCCCGCGCCGATCAAGCCCGCAAGCCCCAGAATCTCGCCACCGCGGAGCTGGAAGGAGATGTCGGCGAAGCGTCGCCGCTCGGTCAGGCTGCGAACCTCGAGAATAATCTCGCCGGGCGGCTCGTCGCCCAGCTTGGGAGGGTACAGATTGTCGATGACGCGACCTACCATCGCGCTGACCACTGCGCGGGGCGTCGTTTCCGAAACGTTCATCGTGGTGATGAACTGACCGTCGCGGAAGACTGTGACGCGGTCGCAATTGTCGAAAATCTCGACCATGCGGTGGGTGATGTAGATGATCGATATGCCGCGCGCCGCAAGATCGCGCATGATGCCGAACAGGGTCTGCGCCTCGCGTTCGGTCAGCGCGGCGGTCGGCTCATCGAGGATCAGCACCCGGCAGTCGAGCGTCAGCGCCTTGGCGATCTCGACCAACTGCTGCTGGGAAATGGACAGGGTGCGCACCAGCGCGGCGGGATCGATGTCGCCCAGCCGGCGCAGGATCTCCGTGGCGCGGCGCTCGATGGCGCGATAGTCCATAAGCTTGGCGCGGCTGGTGCTGGTCACGCCCATGAAGATATTCTCTGCGACGGTGACGTCCGGGCAGAGCGCGATCTCCTGGTGCACGAAGCCTATGCCCAGGCTCTGGGCCATTGCCGGCGAGGTGACGCGTACCTCCTTGCCGTCGAGGAACATCTGGCCGGAGTCCGGCTGCAATATCCCGTCTATGACATTCATCAGCGTCGATTTGCCCGCGCCGTTCTCCCCGGCCAGCGCGTGAATCTCGCCGCGGCGAAGCTCGAAGCTGACGTTTCGCAGTGCGTGGATGGGTCCGAACGCCTTGCTGAGATCGGTGATCGACAGGATCGTGTCGCTCGTTGCGGAATTCATGCCGTGGCCTTGAATGGGTGAGTGGTTTGGATTCCCGCGCCGCAAATCGTGCGGCGCGGGTATCGCTCGTGCGGTCCGCCGCTCAGTTCGGATCGCGGCCTTCCATGTACGCGTTGAGGTCGAAGGAGTCGGCGTTTTCCTTGGTGATGACAGCAAACCCGTTGTCGACGAAGGGTATCTGCATGGGATTGTAGCCCGACACCTTGTAGTCGTTGAACGGATCGAACAGATCCGGACGCGTCGCCAGGAAGGTGGCGATGAAGCCCATGAAGCCCTGCACGCCCTGGTTGGGGTTGAGCGACATGTGGATGTTGCCGGCCTTGATGTGCTCCAGCGTGGTCGGCGTCACGTCGGCGTGCATGATGAGCACGTCGGCGTCGGCTTCAAGCACGGCCGCGACCGCGCCTTCGGCAGAGCCAGCCTCGGGAATCCACATGGCCTTCAGGTTCGGATTGGCCTGCAGGATGGACGCGGTTGCGCGATAGGCGGCGTTGCTGTCCTGGTTGGTCGCCTGGCGGCCGACCAGCTTCATGTTCGGGTAGTTCTGCTCGAAGTAGTCGATTAGCGCGGTGACACGCAAATCGTGGTTGCTCTGCCCGGGGTTCTCCAGCACGGCGTATTCGGCGCTGTCGCCGACCTGCTTGACGATTTCCTCAGCCGCGAACTTGGCTTCGGCGAGGTTGTCGGAAGTGATGTAGCCAGTGCGCTTCGAGTTCGGCGAATCCGCCGCGAACGTGACCACCTGAACGCCGTCGGCGATTGCCCGGTCGATCGGTTCGATGAACGGGTCGGACTGCATGGGATGCAGCAGGATGCCCGAAGGCTTCTTGATCAGATCCTGCTCGAACGAGGCGATCTGCTTGGTAATGTCGTAATCGGGGGTACCCGAAAACGCGGTTTCGCAGCCCATGGCGGCGGCGGCCTGCTTGAAGCCCTGGTAGACGGGCACCCAATAGGGGTGGGCCGACACCATGACGTTCATGACGAATGTCTCGCCCGGCTCGCACTGGAATTTGCTTTCGGCGGCCGCGCCGCTCGACGATGCGAGGCCGAAAGACACCGTTGCCGCGGCAAGGAGCCCGGCCAATCCAACTCTGTTCATTTGATCCTCCGCTTGGTTTCCTGCCCGGCCCGATCTTTCAGAAATCGGCCCTCTCTGCAAGAAATTTCACTCCACGAGTTTTCTCGCAGACCGGCATTTCAAAGCATTGCCCGCGAGGAGAGTCAACTGTTTCGACGAGAAATTCACTAACTGAAATAAATTGCAATCATCCCACGCAGGCCTGCCGCGACAGCCAGGCATCTGAGCTGCGAACCGTGATTCGCACGGGGTCATTTTGGCGGGTGCGCTGCCTTCCGGCAGCGTGTTTGGCGCTATCCAAGGGCCGCACGGGTGGCTTCGCGCAACTACCCCGTCGCCGCAGAGGCAATCCGACATCGGTATTGCACGACAGGATCAGGCGCTCGCCGTCCCGGGCGAGAAGCTGGGCAATCACGTTGGGGCGGCGGGTCATGAGAAAGTGCAGCGCATGGGTATAGTTCGCCGCGATATAGGCAAGCTGCGCGGCGGCTTTCCCCAGCCAGTCGCCCGCCTGAAAGAAGAATTCCTGCACCTTGATGTTGTCGGGCAGCGTGCCGTCGCCAAGCCGTGTCGCATTATCGAGCGGTGGGTAGACTCCGAATAGCCGATCAATTGCCGGCTCCAGGAACCGCGCCTGGAGATCTCTCTCTCTCTCTCTCTCTCTCTCTCTCTCTCTCTCTCTCTCGTTTCGCTACTCCGGCAGGGCTCAGTTGTTAACGGATCCATCCGTCGGCATCATTGCCGCGGCTATTTCGCCAACGCGACAGCCGCAGCGGCCACTGGTTTCCAACCTGATCAGAGCGTCGCCGGGCGTTCCCCGCGATCGATGAATGACAGCCGCATCCGTTCCGCCGGCCCGGCTTCGGCCATAAGCCGCTCGGTGGCGCGGAACATGTCGTCGAAGCTGAGGTCTTTCTCGAACACCACCCCGCCGACGCCAACCTCCAGCATGCCGGCTTCGTTGGCGGGAGTGAAATATGCGGCCTTCACGCCGGCCCGGATTCGCTCGCCCACCGCGGCCGCCTGTTCTTCTCCGGCGCCCGGCAGGAAAATACCGAACTCGTCGGCGCTGATGCGACCGACAATATCGCCGCCGCGTACGGAGGCGCGGATCGTTGCGGCAACCAGCTTCAGTGCCTCGTCGCTCCAGGCAAACCCGAAGCGCATGTTGATTTCGCGCATCTTACCCACTTCGACGATGAGGAACGCACCGTGCCTTTGCCCCGCAAGCTGCGGCTGCGTGGCGCGCCGTTCGATAAGCGAACTGAATGCGGATCCGTTGAAACAATCGGTCACCAGATCGTGGCTTGCCGCACGGGTGAGCGCGCGCCTGTAGCGCCTCAGTTCTTCCCGCATGGTTCCGACGTACAGGAACACCGGCATGCCGATCAGAAGCGGTACGGCGACAGCGCTGACGACGCTGCGCCCGAAGGGCGTCAGGGTCGGGCTAAACAACAGCAGATAATTGACGGCGAGCGACGCAGCGAGGCATGCGGCGGTTCCCCCGGCGATCATCAATACTATTCGGCGCCGACTCCTTGGCAAGTTCATCACGTCAGGGTTTGACAATGCCGGTCTCCTCGGTGTCCAGCCTGTCTATCCGCGCGCCGTTCAAGCCTGGTTTCCAAATTGGACGGTATTTGAAGGAATGTCGGTGGACGGATAGACCCTGCCGGTACGCTGAGCGACATCCACGGGTCCCGGTCGAAATACAGAGACCGGAGGGCGAGGCGACAAATGTTTACTGGCGATCTGCGATTTGTGTTCTGAGTTGCATGAAGGCAGGACGCTGAAATCCGCCGGGGTTGGCATGGGCTATCCCAAATTCGCATAATGGAATATGCTGATCGTCGACTATCTACCGACTACCCCATAAGCGGCTATATATAGTTGCGCATGGGTTACGGTCATATGCGAACTGAGAGCTTACGCTTGGAATCCAAAGGCATCTGATGACTTCGCGCTTCTCCTGTTTTATTAGTGCTCGCATTGGGGAAATTGGGTGTCGGAATGACCATTCGGAAACTTGTATCGTTTTGTGCCGTGCCGGTCGCACTAGCCACGATTTGCATTGGAGGCAACGCGCAGGCTCTTACTCTCAAAGAGGCTGTCACTGAGGCGCTTACCACCAATCCGGAAATACTTCAGGCGGCGGAGAACCGCGAAGCGACGGAATTCGAGTTGCGGCAGGCAAGGGGGCTCTATCATCCCAGCCTCGACCTCGAAGCATCGGCCGGCGTGCGCTCTCTGGACAGTCCCGGCAATCGCAGGCTGGGCGTGGCCGGGCAGGAACTCTATCCGCGCGATGTGGGCCTCTCACTGACGCAGACGATTTTCGACGGCGGTGGGCGACGGTCTGAAGTCGCGCGCCAGGCCGCACGCGTGGATGGCGCATCGTTCCGGGTGCTTGAGCGTTCGGAAGCCGTGGCGCTCGCCGTCACCCAGGAGTATCTCGAAATTCTGGTGCAGGCGGAGATTGTTGCCGCGGCGCAGCAGAACGTTGGGTTCCATCAGCAGATACTCGGCGACATCGCGCAAAGCGTAAGCGGCGGCGCGCTGACGGAGGCTGACAGCATACAGGGACAGGAGCGGCTTATCTCGGCGAGAGCTCGCCTGACGGAAGTGGAAGAGGATCTGCAGGCCGCCAAAATCCGCTTTCATCGGCTTGTCGGACGTCCGCTGACAAATGCGCGGAGCCCCGGGTCGGTGTCCAAGTACATACCGCGGACGCTTGAGGGTGCGATCGAGATGGCGCGCCGGAACAATCCGCGCATCAAAGCCACCGGCGCCGACGTCGACGCGGCCGATGCACAGGTGCGCGGGGCGAATGCGCCATTCTTTCCGAAGGTGACCCTGGAAGGCCGCGCACGTATCGGGCAAGACATAGACGGATCGCTCGGCAGGACCGCGGATCTGGAGGCGAAGGTCGTCGCCAGATGGAATCTTTATCGCGGCGGGAGTGATCTCGCGGCAAAGCAGGAAAGCATCCGGCGCGCCGGCGAACAGCGGCAGTCATTGCGGCTTGTTCATCGAGAGGTGGAAGAAGCAATTCGAACAGCCTGGAACCAGCGCAACCAGCGCGCTGAACTGGCCGGCTTGCTGCGTGACCAGGCAGGCGTGAATTCGAGACTGGTGTCGTCCTACAGGGAGCAGTTTCGGGTCGGCGAACGTTCGCTGCTCGATGTTCTTGGCGCCCAGAATACGCGCTTCAACGCTGCCGTGCTCTCCCAGACCGCGGTCTACGCGGCGCTGTTCGCCGAATACAGGCTGCTGGCGGCCACGGGATCATTGGCCGCAACGTTTGGTTCGGCACCTGTTGAACAAGGTGAAGCCTATGCGCGTGAGGAATTCAACGTCATCAGCGTCGAGGCGCCGGACTACAACAGACTTCCTTCCCGCCAACACTCCTTCATGCCACTAGACCTCTTGGCTCCCATTCGGAAGGAATGATATCGCGGTGCATGGTACCGATGCCGTGACATTGGCCGCGCAAGGCGCGGCCAAGTCCGTTTCGACAGAGGATTTTCGATCCGCGTTTGCCTCGGTTGCCGCATTTTTAGGCCGGCCCGCTTCTCATACCGTGCTTTTCTCCGGAGTACCGGAGAATGATCTCGATCAGCCAGACGATGACTCGATCGATCGTCTGGCGCGCCGGATCGGGCTGGAAACAATTTCGATCCCGCCATCGGAACTGCGAACCGGCAATGTCGACCTGCCCGCCATTGCCCTGTTCGAGGACGGGTCCGCACTGTCGTTGCTGGAAGCAACCGACAATGGCGGCATCGTTTCGGGACTGTTTGGGCAGGCCGGAGAGGCGAAGACCGTCTCCCGCGAGGAGCTGGCAAGGTTGCGACCGATCGGCCTGATCGGCTTTTCCGCATCGTACGGCAACCAGGCTGAGGAAGCTGGCGTCGGGCATGCGGCCACGATCGAGCGCCCGCACTGGCTTACGTCTACGCTGTCACAATTCTGGCAAACCTATCTGCGTGTCGCCCTGGCGGCGCTGTTCATCAATTTCATCGCGCTTGTTTCACCGCTGTTCGTCATGAACGTCTACGACCGGGTTTTGCCCAATGAGGCGATCGCGACGCTGTGGGTGCTTGCGTTGGGCGTTTCCCTGGCGCTGGTCTTTGACCTGATGCTGAAGACGGCGCGGGCGGCGCTGATCGACTATGCCGGCCGCAGGGCGGATTTGCGTCTCTCGTCACTCATTTTCGACAAGGTGCTCAATGCCACACTGGCATCGCGCCCGATGTCGACCGGCGAATATGCCAGCCGCGTCACGCAATATGAGTTCGTGCGCGAGTTCTTCACCTCGAACACGATCAGCACGCTGATCGACTCGGCGTTCGTTTTCATCTTCCTGGCGGTCATCTACAGCATCTCGGGCTGGCTCGCGATCATACCGGCGATTGCTTTCGTCCTGGCGGTGACGATCGGCCTGATAGCGCAAAACCGCATTGGCAAGCGAGTGGCGGCGGCAGCCAACGAGGCGGCGCAGCGGCAGGCGCTGCTGGTCGAGTCCATCGCCACAATCGAAACCGTCAAAAGCCTTCGAGCGGAAGGAGGCCTGCTGCGCAAGTGGCAGGAACTCAGCAAACACGCCGCTCATACGAGCGACAAGATCAAGCAGATATCGTCTGCCGCGGCCAACGCGACGCAATTTGTGCAGCAACTCGTCACGGTGGCGATCATTCTGGCCGGCGCCTATGCTTTCGCTGAAGGCAATATTTCGACAGGAGCGATCATCGCCACGGTGATGCTTTCGGGCAGGGCAGTGGCGCCGCTCAGCCAGGTTGCGATGACACTGGCCCGTCTCAGACAGGCAATGCTGTCATTGCGCATCCTCAATACGATCATGGATCTGCCGGAGGACCGACCCGAAACCGTCGGTTTCGTCAACAGGACAATTTCGTCGCCAAGCCTTGATTTTCAAGCGGTCAGCTTTGCCTATCCCGGCTCCGACCTGACGGTGCTGAACGAGCTGTCTTTCAACGTTCGCGCGGGCGAGCGCGTTGGCATCATCGGCCGAATCGGGTCGGGCAAATCGACGATCGGCCGGCTGATCGGCAGTCTCTACCCGCCCGATTCCGGCAGGTTGCTGGTCGATGGCATTGATATCCGCCAGTACCATCCCGCCGAGATCCGCTCCTGTGTGGGACTGGCGGGACAGTCGGCCGATCTGTTCTCGGGGACGGTGAAGGAAAACCTTCTTATTGGACGTCCAGGTGCTTCCGACGAGGACCTGCTCGACGTGGCCAGGCAGACCGGCGTTGACCAGTTCGTCGCGCAGCACCCCAGGGGCTTCGACATGCCGGTGGGCGAGCGCGGCAGCGCGCTTTCGGGCGGGCAGAAGCAGGCGCTGGCGATAGCACGGCTGCTGCTTGCCCGGCCCAAGATCGTGTTTCTCGACGAGCCTTCGGGAGCGATGGACCTTGCGAGCGAACGGCTTCTCATCGAAAATCTGTCCAAAGCGTTCGACCGGTCGACGACGGTTATCATTGCGACCCACCGGCACAGCATGCTGGAGTTGGTCGATCGCCTGATCGTCATCGATAGAGGCCGGGTGATTGCCGACGGCCCAAAACAGAAGGTGATCGAAGCCTTGCAGCGCAACTCCCAGGGTGAAGTGAAATGAACGCGCGTATCGTGGATCGCCCGCCGCTGGCGGCAAGGCTCGTGGTCTGGTTCGTTGTCCTGCTGATCGGGACTTTTGTCGCGTGGGCGGCGATCGCGCGGGTCGACGAGATCGCTCGCGGAGACGGCAAGGTCATCCCGCTCTCCAAGACCCAGATAATCCAGACGAGCGAGGCCGGTGTCGTTCAGGAGATCGCGGTGCGCGTGGGGCAGATTGTGCGCAAGGGCGATCTGTTGCTGCGCCTCGACGACACAACCACGACATCATCACTGGGAGAATCGCAGGCGCGCCAGAACGCGCTGGAAGCGCGCGTTGCCCGGCACGATGCGGAGATCGCAGGCGGGCTCGACTCGGTATTCGAATGCAATCGGGACCTTCTGGCCGTCGCTGAAACGATATGCGCAAACGAGGCGGCGGTCTTTGAAGCGCGTCGGGAGAATTTCCGCAACAAGGCCGCTGTGCTAACGGCGCGGGCCGACCAGCGGGAACTGGAGTTGCAGGAGGCCGAGACCAACATCCGGCAGCTTGGCGCGGTGATAGAGGCCATGAACCGCGAAATCAGCATGATCGCGCCGCTGGTGAAAAAGCGACTCCATGCGGAAACTGACCTGCTGCGGCTCGAACGGGAACTCGCCGAGAAGAGCGGCCAGCTGTCGGTTGCGAAGAAGAGCCTCGGCAGGCTGCGGGCCGCAGTTGAAGAAGCCGAACTGCAACAGACGGAGCTGATGCTCCAGTTGCGGCAGGAAGCCCGCACCGAACGGTCGGAGCTTCTCTCCGAACTGAACGTCTTGAGGGAAACCATTCGCGGCGCCAGCGATCGCGTGCGCCGCACTGACATTCGTTCCCCGGTCGATGGAATTGTGAACACGCTTGATATCAACACGATCGGAGCGTTCGTACAGCCTGGAACCGTTATCGGCGGTGTGGTTCCGACGTCGGACGTTCTCCTGGTGGAGGCGCGGATTTCACCGCGCGACGTCGCTTTCGTGCGTTCGGGGCAACAGGCCCTGGTGAAAGTTACCGCCTATGACTTTTCAATATTCGGTGGTCTGGACGGGATTGTAAACAATATTTCAGCCGACAGCCTTGTCGATACGGAGACTGGAGAGACATTCTATCAAGTCTATGTAAAGACTGATGAGAATGGAATCGTCAAAGACGGCAGGAATCACATAATAATGCCAGGCATGGTCGCGACGGTGGAAATAATGACGGGGCAAAAGACGGTTTTGGATTATTTGTTGAAACCGATCAATAAAGCCAAAAATGAAGCCCTGACGGAAAGATAGGCGGCGGTCCGCCGCACGGCAGCTGACATGAGGCGATCTGACACCAACATAGACCCTGCAGTGCAAGACAGCGGTACCGAACTTCAGTTTCGGGCGATCACGGCGCGCGGAAAAAGGCGCGGCATCCGGCTGGAGCGGATTTTCTGGGATGCGCTGGCCGCGGCCGCCTCGGCCGACGGCAGGTCGGTCAGCGAAAAGGTGGGGATCGTCCACGACGGAATTCCGCAAGGTGGCAATCTTGCCTCGGCGCTGCGTGTGGTCGGCGCCCGGTGGATGCGGGACCGCTTGCGGCTGTTTGAGCGCGCCACCGTACCCGCGAACATTTATGCGATCCTGCAGGCATGTCCCGCGCCAGCCTTCGCGCTGTCGGAGGACAAGCGCATCGTTCATTACAATCTCGCCTTCCTGAATTTCGTCCAGGCGAGTTTCATCGGCGTCGAGCAATCCGAAGCGATGCGCGGATTGCGGCTGTCGCTGGACACGCAGCTGGAGGCGATCCTTACCCAATTGCGCGAGGATCCGTTGAACCCGGTTGCCACCGGTTTCGCGCTGGGCGTTGTCGGACGGCGGGTGCGCGGCGAACTGAAAGCAATACTTTCGCCGACGCCCGATCAGCCGATGGTCATTGCCTTTGTGATGCGCACCTGAGCACCGCTACCGGGGGCCGACAGACAGCGGCGTTTCGGACGGATCGATGTTGCCGATTGCCGGATACTCGGCATCCTGACCTTCACCCGGTGCTATGCCGTCCAGACTGTCAAACGACGCGACCATGCGGCTTGCGCCAACCGGCCGGCCATAGATGTGCCCGCGCCCTTCGCTCAGGGAATAGAGCGGCAGATAATCGGGCAATTCGGTGTCCGCCAACACCTGTTCGCGAACGTTGTCGAGGATGAAATTGCCCTGCGTGGTGCGGATCGACAGGACCGCATGATACACGTTGCGTCGCTGGTCGCGCAGGACGACGATCGACATGGACGACCGTGGAACACCGGCCTTCGCGAGCAGCGCCATTTTCAGGATCGCATAGTCCTCGCAGTCGCCGGCGCCGCGGTTCAGCGTTGTGCTGGGATTGGCCCAGAAATCCATCTGACCATAGCTCGCCCGATCCGGCTGATACTTGACGAGGCGATTGACCCCTTCATTGACGGCCGTCATCAACCGGGTGAACCCACGAGGCTTTTCTTTTCGCACGAGAGCGGTCAATTGCGCGGCCGACCGCTCGCATCCGGTCGTGGCGCAATTGCGGAAGATGCCGTCCTCTATATCCTTCTCCACCGGCGCCATGCGCGCCATCGCCGGCAGTTTTCCATAAGCAATGCCGACAGACTGAAAGAGAGCGTTGTCGCGGCGCGACTTGCGTGGCGATTCCGGCGCCTGTTCGTAGCTGCGCAGGCGCATGACGATTTGGCTGTCGCGCAGCCCGTCCCGACCAAAAATGGCGGCACCGGGGGCCGATTCTCCGGCGAAATCGCCATAGGGTGGGAACAGCCCCAGGATTGGCGAGACAAGCGCGCGTTCCGCAAGGCCGGCGCTGCGGCCATGGCTGCCGAGATTCCGCGCGTCGAATACTTCGGTCGATTGCGAGCCAGTCGGCGTCAAGCGCGCCGCGAGTGGCGATGCGATAGCATTTGAAGACATCGCGAAAGCTAAAGCCGCAAAGCCAATTCGGATATACTTCCGCGCTGTATTTGATTTCGGCTCTGAAAACATGACCCGTCCCCGCTTGTTGGGAAGGATCGTACATGGAAGGCATAAATAAACCGGGAAAAGAGATAGGAAATACTTTGAGAATACATAGCAGTGTTTTCGACTAAAATTTGAGGGATGCGTCTAACTTCGCTGAAAGGGTCTGCCAATGCGACAACAAATGGCATATTATATTATGCATACTGTTAACCAACCGTAAACATGTTCAACTATTGTATACTCCCCTATATCTTTGGGTTGATGAAAGGTTGTGTTCGGCTCCCATGATCGGTTTAGTGCCCGACAGTTTATCGGGCTGGGGATTGGGTAATGACAGTTGAAGACCGGGGTATAGTTGCACCCGACGTTGCCGAGGATGTAGCGAATTCCTTTGATGGCGGTGTTGAAAACCAGACCGACGAGATCGTAGTCGCCCAGGCCGACCCGGTTCCGCTGCCGGATACCTCCGGCGCAAGCGACGGCGCCCAGGCCTCTTTCCCGACCGAGATAACGCCCGACGAGTCCAACACCGTGCAATTGCCGGCCGGCGTGTCGATCGAGGAGTTGCGCCTCGATGGCGCCGACATCGTGCTGGTGCAGCCCGACGGCACCGAAATCCGCATCGTCAACGCGGCGCTCAACATCCCCACCTTTGTAATCGACGGCATCGAGGTGCCACAGGAAGTGCTGGTTGCGGTGCTGGGCGAAAACGGCATCAACGTCGCCGCCGGTCCGGAAGGGCAACTATCAGTCGTTGGTCCCGGGCCGCAGGGATCGGGCGCGAATTTCAACGACGGCGACGGCGACGGCGACGGCGACGGCGGGCCCGGCGTGCTCGGTCTGCTGCAGGGAACCGAGCTGGGCGGCGGCGAAAACACCGAAGAACAGGTCACTGACGGAAGCGGCATCGCGCCGACCATTTCGGCCGGCGGCGACACCGGCATCCTTGTCGAATCCGATGACGTTCCCAACGGCGTTGACGCCGAGCCAGTTCCGGCCACCGGCACACTCACCTTCTTCGATCCCGATTTCGGCGAGACCCGGACGGCCGAAATCAGCGGTCGCACGGTCGTTGCAAGCAACATCTTTCACGGTCCAACGCTGACAGCAGCGCAGATCGACGCGCTGCTGGCCGGCTTCACCCTCGATTCGGCCGCCACGGGTGGCGTCACCACCGAGCCGTCGGCGGCCGGCAACGGCACGATCGATTGGACCTACACGGTCGCCAACGCGCTCATCGATTTCCTCGCTGCCGGCGAGACCGTCGTGCTCGACTTCGTGGTGACGATCTCCGACGGCATCAATACGGTCGCCACGACGGTCCAGATCACCGTTGTGGGCACCAACGACATCCCGGTGTTCACGGCTGCCGACGCGACCGTCATCGACGAAGAGGCGGTGCTGGCCGACGGCAATGACGGCGACAGCTATGGCCCGGGCGGTGAGGACGTCGATCCGAATCCGCTGCCACCCTTCGAGGGCTCGCTCAACATCACTTGGGGTCCCGACGACTATTCCGACAATGCGCAGACCGTCGTCAACGGCGACGTCACCTTCACCAACATCGTCAGCTGGTCGAACGGCACGCCGCTCACCTCGCGCGGCGAGGACATCACCACGACTGTGTCTGACGGTGGCGCCACCATCACCGGCACCGCCGGCGGGCGTACCGTGTTTATTGCCACCGTCGATGAGCAGGGCAACGGCGCCTACACGTTCGAGCTTCTGGACGTTCTCGACCATCCGGGTGAGAACGCCGAAGACAGCGTCTCGCTCACCTTCGGCCTCAACGTCACCGACTCAAATGCATTCTCGCAGGCCCACAGCTTCACCGTCACAATCAATGACGACGCGCCGGAGCTGAACGGTTCGATGGTGGAACTGACGGCAGCCGAGAACGACATCTTCAACTTCAGGTCGCAGGGGTCGAGCCCCGGCTCGCAGGAGGCGGGCGTCGACAGCACGTCCGAGGCTGGCTTCTCTGCGCTCGAACTTCTGGGCGGCGGCTTTGCCTCGACCATGTCGGGCACGGTAGCCGGCACGGTCGACTTCGGCGCCGACGGCGCGGCCAGCGGCGGCGGCTTCGGCTTCGCCAGCAATGCTGTCAGCACGCTCGACGGGCTGGATTTGACATCCAAGGGCGGAGACGTCGTGTTCGCCCAGGTCGGCGACGCGCTGATCGGCTATGTCGACGGCACCTTCTTCGGCTTCCCGACGCCGGGCTTTCAGCCGGTGATCGACCGTCCGGTGATGTCGCTGCAACTCAATGACGACGGCTCCTTCACCTTCCGGCTCTACGACCAGCTCGACCACCTCGATGACGGCAACAACGACGAGAGCAGCGAACTGGCCAACGGGCTGGCCGCCATCGACTTCGGCGCGGTCATCGAAGCCACCGACGGCGACGGCGACGCCATCACGCTCGACGGCAAGCTCCTGATCGCCATCAAGGACGACGTGCCCTCGGCCTCGATCAATCTGACGGCCAATACCGTCACCCACGACGAAACGGCCGGTCCCAATCCTGGGGAGACGAACTCCTCGCAGGTTGCGAACCTGTTCAACGCCTATGGAGCGGCGATTGGTTACGCGCGCGCCGACCTAGTGAACACCTCGGTTACCGAGGGCGCGGACGACAACCTGAGCGGAGTGATGAGCCTGCGCATCATCGGCGACGGGACGACGGACCTGTCGACGGCCGACGGCGCGATCGTCCTTTTGATGGAGGGTAACCTGATGGTCGGCCGCGACGCGGCCGGCGACCTGGTGTTCGCACTCCATATCGACAGTCAGGGCCGGGTCTCGATCGCCCAGTACAAGGCGATCGAGCATCCGGACGCAAACGACCCCAACGACATCGCCGATCTCGACGGCTTCGTGGAGGCGGTCGTCACCGTCACCGACCATGACGGCGACACCGCCACCGACAGCGTCGATATCGGCGCGAACATCCGCTTCGTCGACGACGCGCCTGTCGCAGGCGGCCCGGCGGTGGAGCTTGTTGCGGCGGAGAACGACATCTTCAACTTCAGGTCGCAGGGGTCGAGCCCCGGCTCGCAGGAGGCGGGCGTCGACAGCACGTCCGAGGCTGGCTTCTCTGCGCTCGAACTTCTGGGCGGCGGCTTTGCCTCGACCATGTCGGGCACGGTAGCCGGCACGGTCGACTTCGGCGCCGACGGCGCGGCCAGCGGCGGCGGCTTCGGCTTCGCCAGCAATGCTGTCAGCACGCTCGACGGGCTGGATTTGACATCCAAGGGCGGAGACGTCGTGTTCGCCCAGGTCGGCGACGCGCTGATCGGCTATGTCGACGGCACCTTCTTCGGCTTCCCGACGCCGGGCTTTCAGCCGGTGATCGACCGTCCGGTGATGTCGCTGCAACTCAATGACGACGGCTCCTTCACCTTCCGGCTCTACGACCAGCTCGACCACCTCGATGACGGCAACAACGACGAGAGCAGCGAACTGGCCAACGGGCTGGCCGCCATCGACTTCGGCGCGGTCATCGAAGCCACCGACGGCGACGGCGACGCCATCACGCTCGACGGCAAGCTCCTGATCGCCATCAAGGACGACGTGCCGCAACTTTCGGATGCCGATCCGATCGAACGCAGCATCAACGAAGGCACAGCGGCGCCGCTGAACGGCACGCTCGCCGACCAGATCGTCGGCGGCGCCGACGACAATGTCCGCTTCAACATCGAGATGGACGATCTCGACCCGGCGCTGCTGTCGTTGACGTCGGGCGGCCATCAGGTCGACTACACGCTGTCGGGGAACTCGCTGGTGGCGACGGCCAACGGCCAGCCGGTCTTCACCTTCACGGTGAACCCCAATACTGGCGCGTACAGCTTCCTGCTGCAGGGACCCATCGATCATTTCGACAAGCTGGTCATCGGCGTCGTGCCGATCGTTCCGGCCGACAGCCTGGACGCCCCTGGCGACACGCATGAAGTGACGGAGGTCGACGGCAACGACTTGGCTTTTGTCGGGCGCCTGAGCGACGACGACGCGATCATCCGCGTCACCAACGACGGCAACGACGAAGTTGAGTGGGTATTGGGCACATGGACGCCGGGCGGTCCGGGCGGCACGTTCACGCCGGTGCAGACGCTCACCATTCCCGCCCACACGACCGTTTTCGTCAATGTGGGCGCCCTCAACGGCCAGTTCCGGCTTGAGGATGGCCCAGGCAATACGGGCGACAGCGCACCCGGCGGCAATACGAACGTCAATCCGGGCCACGGCGACACCATCGTCGAGATCGACGGCGACGAGGAACTGACGCTCGATCTGTCGTCGGCGGTCACGGTGCGCGATAATGATGGCGACGAGCTGGAGCTCGAAGGCCGGCTGCTGGTCACAGTCAACGACAGCGTGCCCGTGGCCGTCGACATCGGCCAGTCGATGGAGGAGAACGATTCACCCTCCTTCTCGCTCGTGCCGCCGGGCGGCTTCGGCGCCGACGGGCCGGGCACGATCATGCTGGGCACGGCTACGCTGGACTCATCGGACGTCCCGATTGCCTTCGATCCATTGATCGTCGAACTGGTGGGCACCGATGTCCAGTTCACGTCGGGGGCGATTTTCGACCCGCTGGCGGTGGGCCAGACGGCGACAGTCCTCGTTCCCTTCACGATCACCGACGCCGACGGCGACACGTCGAGCGGCGTGCTGACCATCACCGTCACCGGCACCAACGATGCGCCTGTGATCACCTCGGGCAATGCGGCCGCGACCATCGCGGAGCCCGGCGACATCGCCGGCATCAACGAGGCGGGGCTGACAAACCCGAGCGTGCCGTCCGGCGCGCCCGGTCTCGAGCCGTTCATCACGCTTCCCGCGGCAGTAACGTCTCAGCTGAGCTTGGTTCTTACGGTGCCGGAGACGCTCGATACTGTGCTTGCCAATGTGCATGCCGAACTTGGCGGCACTCTCGGCCAGGCGATCGCCGTCGTGTGGGACTATCTGGACGACATCTACGTGTCGGCCGGCTCGGCGCAGAAGGAAGTGAACCATGCGTTCGTGCGTCTCGGCCTTGCCTATGCCGATGCGCTGCAGAACGGCACGGTGGAGAGCCTGCTCGACGTTGTCGCGAAGTACACGCCCGACAACGGCGACGCGGACGACCTTCCGCAGCGGGTGCAAAGCCTGCACGACAATCTACTGGGCAATGTCACGAGTTCTGCGCTGAACCAGCGCTTTGGCCCCACGGGCGCAACGCCCGACTCCGGCCTGCATGATGATCTGACCGACGCAGTGGAACTGGTCGATGCCGGTCTGCTTGGCCGGCCCTACTACGAGGGCAGCCAGGGCGAGGACGTTTCGGACACGCGCGACTTCGACATCGCCCACGGGCTGGTTCCGGCGGCGACAGGCCAGATGACGGCGGACGATGTGGATGCGAGCGACACGCTTACATGGTCCGACGCGACGGGCGCGTCCGGCGCATTCGGCACCTTCACGATCGACGCGGCGACGGGCGAGTGGAGCTACGTGCTGACGCCCGGCGCGGTGGACGCGCTGGGGGTCGGCGACTTCGAGACCGAGGTGTTCACGGTCGAGGTGTCGGATGGCAATGGCGGCACCGCCAATGCGACGGTGACGATCACCATCACCGGCACCAACGACGCGCCGGTGATCGAGGCGTCGTCCGACGTTACGGGCTCGGTGATCGAGGCTGGCGACATTGCGGGGGTCCAGGAGGCCGGCCCGACTGGCGGCCTCTCGCATGGCTTCACCATCACGGCGGACCTTGCTTCGCTCGGCATCGATGCGGATGCGGCTGCCTTTGCCGATGTCTATGCGGATGTGCTGGCTGACGTGGGCGGCGACGATGCGGCGGCGATCGCAGTGCTGTGGCAGTATCTCGACAGCCAGTACCCGACAACCACGGGCCATCTGGACCATCCCATCAACGAGGCCTTCGTGCGGCTTGGCGCGCACTATGCCGGCCTGCTGGCCAGCGGCCAGATCGGCCCGCTGACCGAGGTGGTCGCCAAATACACGGCCGACAACAACGGCAGCGGCGCACCGGACCGGCTGCAGTCGCTGCACGACAATTTGCTTGGCAATCTCAAGGGAACCGTCATCGACGGCCGGTTCGACACGCTTGAGACCGAGCTCAAGACCCTGGTCGACGGCATCGACGGCGTCATCGATCCGGCCAGCGACGCGCTGCTGGAACGCACCGCCTTCAGCGGCAACGAGATCGGCACGAGCGGGACCTACAATACCGGCGCGACCTATGATGCCAACAACGGCATCGTGGCCAAGGCGACCGGCACGATCGACGCCAGCGACGTCGATCTGGGCGACAATCTGACCTTCACGGGCAACGCGGTGACCGCCTATGGCAGCTTCACCATCGATCCGGTGACGGGCGAGTGGACCTATGTGCTGAACCAGGCGGCAGCCGACAGCCTCGGCGAGGGCGACAATCCGGTCGAAACCTTCACCGTTACGGTGGAGGACGAGCACGGCGCCATCGACACGGTTGACGTCACCGTCACCATCACCGGCACCAACGACGCGCCGGTGATCGAGGCGTCGTCCGACGTTACGGGCTCGGTGATCGAGGCTGGCGACATTGCGGGGGTCCAGGAGGCCGGCCCGACTGGCGGCCTCTCGCATGGCTTCACCATCACGGCGGACCTTGCTTCGCTCGGCATCGATGCGGATGCGGCTGCCTTTGCCGATGTCTATGCGGATGTGCTGGCTGACGTGGGCGGCGACGATGCGGCGGCGATCGCAGTGCTGTGGCAGTATCTCGACAGCCAGTACCCGACAACCACGGGCCATCTGGACCATCCCATCAACGAGGCCTTCGTGCGGCTTGGCGCGCACTATGCCGGCCTGCTGGCCAGCGGCCAGATCGGCCCGCTGACCGAGGTGGTCGCCAAATACACGGCCGACAACAACGGCAGCGGCGCACCGGACCGGCTGCAGTCGCTGCACGACAATTTGCTTGGCAATCTCAAGGGAACCGTCATCGACGGCCGGTTCGACACGCTTGAGACCGAGCTCAAGACCCTGGTCGACGGCATCGACGGCGTCATCGATCCGGCCAGCGACGCGCTGCTGGAACGCACCGCCTTCAGCGGCAACGAGATCGGCACGAGCGGGACCTACAATACCGGCGCGACCTATGATGCCAACAACGGCATCGTGGCCAAGGCGACCGGCACGATCGACGCCAGCGACGTCGATCTGGGCGACAATCTGACCTTCACGGGCAACGCGGTGACCGCCTATGGCAGCTTCACCATCGATCCGGTGACGGGCGAGTGGACCTATGTGCTGAACCAGGCGGCAGCCGACAGCCTCGGCGAGGGCGACAATCCGGTCGAAACCTTTACAGTCACGGTCGCGGACGGACTCGGCGGATCCGCCACAATCGACGTCACCATCACCATCAACGGCACCAACGACGCGCCGCACGACATTGAGCTTTCGGGCGACGCTATCCCTGCCAGCGCGGGGGCAGGCTTCGTCGTTGGCGCCGTGACCGTCAGCGACGTTGACAGCAATTCCTTCTCGTTCGAGGTGACGAATCCCGACGGTTCGCCGAACGCCGACCTGGCAGTCGTCGAGGTTGCTCCGGGCAGCTACGAGCTACAGACCACCGGTTTTGTTACTACGTTGCCAGCCGGCATCACCATCACTGCCGATGACGGCGACGGCGGCACCTATTCCGAGACATTCGCCATCACGCTGCCGGTCGAATTGCGCGATGCGTCCGACAATCTGATCGCGTCGTTCAGCACGCTTAAGGCGGCTGTGGATTTCGCGAATGCCGATGCTGGCACGGATTTCAACATCCACATGGCGTCCGGCGACATTGCGCTGGGCGGGCAGGTCGTCATCGAGAAGAACATCTCCATCACCGGCGAGGGGATCGGGCAGACGACACTGAATGCCGATTTCGACACCAGCAGCAACCACAATGACGACAGCGGCGCGCTGATCGTGGTCGCCGACGGCTACACCGGCAACTTCTCCGGGTTCGACTTTGACGGCACCGGCCACCAGGTCATGATGGCCATACGCCATCTCGGCAATGGCGCGGTCGACGAGGTGCATTTCGCGAACATCATATACGGCGCCTCGGCCGGCACGGGCATTTCCGTGCGCGGCGACGCCAATGTGGACGTGCTCAATTCGGTCTTCACCAATATCGGCCGAATCGGCGCGCATTTCCGCGACGCCGACGTGGTGGGAAGGTTCGAGGACAATCACTACACCGGCAAGGGCGCCGGTAATCACCTCGAATACGCCGCGGAAGCCAGCAGCGGCGCCGAGGTCGATTTCGTCGACAATTTCGTCACCGGCAATCTCGGTCAGGTGAACGCCAACGACACCGCGGCGGGCTTCCTGGTCACCACCTATTTCGGTCTTGGCACCGTTGTGACCTTCACCGGCAATACGGTCGAGAACAGCTACGAGGGCATTGCCATCGGTTATCCGGGCATCGGCCCGTCGGGCGTTCCCGATGAGTCGGATGTGACGTTCGGCGCGGGTAACGACTTCACCAATGGCGTCGGCACCGGCGTCGTGGTGGTCGGCAACGCGACCGCGACGGGAACCCAACAGGTGGACGGCACCTTCGACTGGACCGGCGCGGAAGGAAACAACGAGCCATCGGGCGCCGACCTCAGTGATGTCCTGCGCGGCGGCGGCGGGAATGATGCCATCACCGGCTTTGACGGCGACGACACGCTGGATGGCGGGACCGGTATCGATACCGCCCACTACACCGCGTCTCTCACCGCGGGCGACATCGTTTCGGACGGCGCCGGCAACTGGACGGTGACCACCGGAACGTCGGAAGGCACCGACACGATTACCAATATGGAGATCGTGGACGGAACCGAGGCGGGCAAGTTCCTGCTGGTCGGCAATGGCGGCTTCGCTACCATTCAGGCGGCCGTGGATGCCGCTGTTGATGGCGACACCGTGATAATCGCGGAAGGCACATGGTCCGGCGCGGGCAACGAGAACGTCATCGTCGACAAGGCTATCACCCTTATCGGTGCCGGCGCAGTCACGATCGATGCGGCGGGCTCGGCCTACGGCTTTGATGTCAACCTGGACTCGGATTCCGTCTCCGGAACGGTCCGCTTCGAAAACCTGACGGTCGTCAATGCGGCAAGCGCCGGCATCAAGGCGTCCGACGGGACCATTCTAGGCACGCTTGAACTCGACAATGTCGAGCTCAATGGCAACGCCGCGTTCGGTCTGTATGTGTCCGGACGCACCGACACCAGCGGCAATGCGGGCGGCGGCTTCAACCAGGCGGGCGTTCAGGCCCTGGTGGTCACCAATTCGAGCTTTGACGGCAATGGCGCAGGGGGCACCAACGGGTCCGGCGACATCGTGCTGTTCGAGTTTGACGGCGATGCGACGTTCAGCGGCGTGACGATCACCGGCTCGACCGGCGGCGCGTCGAACACGGCGATCCAGATCTCCGGCTTTGATGCCTCTGGCTTCCAATCGACGCTCGAGGGCGCTCCGACCTACAGCTACGATGTGCTGACCCCGATGGGAACGGTGATTTTCGAGAACGTCTCGATTACCGGCGGCTACAGCAAGCTGGGCCTTTATATACAGGGCTTTACGGACACTACGGGACTCGAATTCCGCGAAAGCACGACAAATCCGGGTCAGCCCGGGACCGTGATCAATGTGAACGCCGGCTGGGGCGCCGGGCTGGGCATCGACCCGATGGCCGATCAGTTCCCGAGCGGCACGGCCGGAACGCCGGGCAATGCCGGCTCGTTCTTCAACGAGGCCAACGCCGACGGGTCGGTCGACCTGACATTCGTATCGGTCACCGATGCCGATGGCGGCATCAATGTGTTTGTCGACGGGACCTCGAAAGCCGACAGCATCACCGCCACCGGCAACAGCGATTTCATCACGGGCTTCGGCGGCGATGACACGATCGACGGCGGCTCCGGCGCGGACGCCGCCGGGTTCAATGGCACATTCGACAGCCATGCAGTCGGCTTCGATACGGTCGCCGGCACCATCACGGTGACGGACAATGATGCGGTCACCGACGGCAATGACGGAACCGATTCGCTGACCGACGTCGAGACGCTGGTCTTCAAGGACGCGGTTGTCCACATCGTCGATCTCAACGGACAATTCGGAGCCTTCACCTCGATCCAGGCGGCAGTTGATGCTGCATCGGCCAATGACGTGATCATGGTGATCGGCCGCGCTGACTACACCGACAGCGTCAATGTCGACAAGGCACTCAGCTTCATCGGTGTCGATGTCGGTGCAGGCAAGCCGGAAATCGCGCCCGCGACCGGTTCGGCCTTCAAGCTTTCGGGCGATTTCGGCGTTGGCTCGACCGTACTGATCGATGGCTTCACCATCACCGATCCTTCGCGCTCGGGCATCGAGGCGCTGGGTGACGTCACACTGGGCACCCTGAAAATAGAGAACACCGACATCTCCGGCGCCGCCTACAATGGCGTGGAGATCAACGGCGCGGCGATCGGCAACACCGAAATCACCGACTCCGACTTTGCCGGCAATGGCAATCGCCTCGCTGCGGGCGGCGGCGCCGGCGACATCATGTTCTTCCAGTACAATGGCGACGCAAGCCTGACCGGCCTTCAACTGACCGGCGACTGGAATGGCGTCGACGGACCGAACACCGGCATTCAGTTCCGCAGCGATACGGGTGCGATGGGAACGGTGTCGTTCGACGACGTGACCATTGACGGCGCCTACCGCAACCAGCCGATCGGCATCTTCAACTATGACAGTGTCGACGGCCTGACGATGGCCGATGTGACGGTCAATGCGGACAGCGTTGCTTTTGGAACGGCGATCAATTTCGACGGCATCACCGGCGACATCGATTTTTCCGATGCCGCGAAGTTCAACAATGTCCAGGTTCCGGGTACCGCGACAGCGCCGCTCGCAAATGATCCGGTGTCGCTGCAGGGCGACGATGCCGGGCAGTCACTCACCGGCAATGACGAGGCGGAATTCATCCGCGCCTTTGGCGGCGACGACACGTTGCGAGGCAATGGCGGCAACGATGTGCTGCTCGGCAACGACCGGACCGGTGCCGCCGACAGCGATGTCGACACGGCCGAATTCTCAGGCGCCTTTGCGGACTACACCGTCAGCTTCGGCGATTTCGACATTGGCTTCGGCAGCATTCCGGGCTTCACCATTGGCGGTCCGGACGGCACCGACCTGGTGGGCCAGATCGAAGTGCTGGTGTTCGACAATGGTGGTTCGCCGCAGACGGTGCGTGTTGTCGGCGCAGGTGGCTATGACAACATCCAGGCAGCTGTCGACGCTGCCGCCGACGGCGACATCATCCTGATCGCACCGGGCACCTACGCCGGAAATGTGACTGTCGACAAGGCACTGACATTCATCGGGACGGGCAGCGGTCACGATCCGGCGGTCGACACGATCATCGATGGCGGGGGCTTCATTGTCGATCTGACCGCGGATGCGGTTGGCGGAATGGTTTCATTCCAGAATCTGGCGGTCATCAATGCGCCGGGCGCAGGTATCAGCTCGCAGGATCAGCAGGTTCTTGGAACCCTGCATATCGACGGGGTGCGCGTCGAAGATGCTGGCGGAAGCGGCATCATTGCTTCTGGTCGCCAGGCGAGCGGGGCCTATGCGCAGGCAGGTGTGCAGAATGTCGAGATTACCAACTCGTTCTTCATCGACAACGCACAGTCGAGCGGCAATTCAGCCAACATCATGCTGTTCGAGTTCGATGGCGACGCAACAATTACCAATGTGAATGCGATCAATAATGTCGGGGGTCCAAACAGCGCTGCATTCGGCATTCAGATCGCTGGCTTTGACGGTCCGCTCTACGATCAGCTTTCGCCCGCTCCCGGGTCGTCGGTCGGTTCCTATGATGTGCTGACTGCGATGGGCACGGTGGCCATCGACGACCTGGTCGTTGAAGGCGTAACGCGAAAGGCGAGCTTCTACATCCAGGGCTACACCGACATGTCGGGGCTCACGGTGGTGAACTCATCCGTTGACACGGTGTCCACGGCCTGGGGCAAGCCGGTCATTGTGGATCCGATGGCCGACCAGTTGCCCAGCGGCACCCCGAACACGGCGCCAAATGGCGGTTCGTTCTTCGATGAGAGCGCAGCCAACGGCTCCTATGACCTGTCGGGGCTGACCGTTGCTCAGAACGGTGCGCAATTCTCCGAACTGGACGGCACGACGCAAGACGACGCTATCACCGGCACCAATGCCAACGACCAGATCACCGGCTTTGCCGGCAACGACACGATCAGCGGCGCGGGCGGCGATGACACGTTCCTGTGGTCGGTCGGCGACGGGCAAGACATCATCGACGGCGGCGACGTGGCGGATACCGACACGTTCCAGATCACCGGATCGGGCGACAACGAAACATTCTTCATCGAAACCGTCGCGGACTACCACACGCGCACCGGGCTTGGCGGGACGCTGAACGCCGCAACGGAGATCGTGGTTTCGCGCGCCGTCGACGCCGGCGTGTCGGCAATCGTCGCCGAACTGGCGAATATCGACGAGATCGTCGTCGACGGCGTTGGCGGTATCGACAATTACGTCGTTTCCGGCGGTTTTGTCGGAACCGACCTCGACCCTAGCACCATCACCATCGATGGCTCGACCGGCAATGACGACGTAGACATCACGGCGCTTTCCTCGCCGCACCGCATCGTGTTCCGCCCCAATGGCGGCGACGATACGGTTCATGGCGACCGCGCGCAGGACCTCATCGACATTACCGGCCACACGATCACAGGGATCGAAAGCGTTCCCGGCGGCGGCTATCGCATCACGCTCGAAAACGGCGACACGGTTACATTCGACGGTTCCGCGACCTTTGTGGAAAACGCCGACACGCCTGGCCAGACGACGGTCAATCTGCCGCCGGTGGTGGAAGACGACGAGGCTGCGACCGACGAGGACACCGGTGTCAACGTCAACGCCGCGAACGGCCTGCTGGGCAACGATATCGATCTCGACGGCGGCGCGCTGGAGATTACCGAAATCGACGGCAATCCGGTCACCTTCGGGGTGGCGATGGCGTTGGCATCGGGCGCTCTGCTCACGGTCAATGCCGATGGCTCCTATGCCTACAATCCTAATGGTGCGTTCGAGGCGCTGGCAGACAGCGCAACGGATATCGACACGTTCACCTACACGGTCGAGGACGGGCAGGGCGGACAGGCAACGGCAACAGCCACGGTGTCAATCACCGGCACCAACGACGCGCCGGTGATCTCCTCGAATGGTGGCGGCGACAATGCTGCGGTCACTGTCGACGAGAACACCACTGCGATAACCATAGTTAACTCCACCGACGTCGATGGCGGCGCGGCGCAGTACTCCATCTCGGGCGGCGCGGATGCGGCGAAGTTCCAGATTCACGCCAACACCGGCGCACTGACCTTCCTCGCGGCGCCCGATTTCGAGACGCCGACCGATGCTGGCGCCAACAATGTCTACGACGTGCAGGTGCAGGTCGCGGACGGCAATGGCGGCGTGGACACGCAGGACATCGCGGTTACCGTCACCGATGTGGTGGAGAACGTCGCTCCAGTTGCGGTAGCGGATTCTTATTCGACCGACGAAGACACGCCGTTCGCGGTTCCGCTGGCCTTCGGTGTGCTTGCCAACGATACCGACGGTGATGGGGACACGCTGCATGCCATCCTTGCCTCGCCCGCAGGTCATGGCGCAGTGACGCTCAACGATGACGGCACGTTCACCTATGCGCCCGACGCCAACTATTCGGGCAGCGACAGCTTCACCTACACCGTCAATGACGGCACCGTGGACGGCAATACCGTCACCGTGGCGATTGACGTCGCGCCGGTGGCGGATGCGCCTCTGATGACCTCGTCGCTCGGCGGCGCGCCCTCGCCGGATGGGGCGGCGATCCAAGTCACTAATACGGTCACCGCAAATGAATCCGGGCCGAGTTCCGCGCCCCTGCCGGGCGGTGGCCACGTGGTCGTCTGGGCGGCGCTCCAAAACAATAACGACGGGACACAGAGCGGTGTGTTCGCCAAGGTCTACGACGCCGAAGGCGCGCTTCAGAACACGATCCCCATCGATGCCCACACCTTCATCAGAAAGGCAGATGTCGCCGCGCTCGATGGCGGAAAATTCGTGGTGGCCTACAGCCATCTGGGCTCCGACGTACTCGTGAAGATCGTCGAGGCCAATGGCGATGTCGGTTCCGATATTTCGCCCGCCTTCACCGGCGACGAACGCAATGCAACAGTGACGACGCTCTCCGGCGGCGGTTTCGTGGTCGTGTGGGCCAATGCGAATGGCGGCGACTTCGACCTCGTTGCGCAGCGCTACGCCTCCGACGGTACGACCGACGGCGGGAGGTTCACCATTGTCGGCGCGATCGACGTGGACGGCACGCCGCTGCCACTGCCGCATGAGGTGACCGCACTCGAAAATGGTGCATTCGCCGTAGCCTATAACAATGACGGCTTCGTCCGCGCGGCGACCGTGTCGGATGCAGGCGTGGTTGATGTGCTCGGTTCGCCCGTAGATACGGCCGGTTCCGATCCGAAGATCGTGACGCTGGACACGGGCGAGTTCGTACTGGGCTGGCATGCGGGCAACGCCGCCAATATTCAGGTCTTCGCCGCCGACGGTACGCCGGGCGCATCCCTGTCGTTCAACAATCTGCTGGGGGTGGCGCAGTTCGACATCGCTGCAATCGCCGGGGGGCGCTTCGCCATCACCTGGACGGGGCCAAACCTTTTCAACGGCACCTCCGATGTGTTCGTCAAGACGTTCTCGTCGAGCGGCACGGCCGATTCGAACAGCAGTTCGCTGGTCACCAACACGGGTAGCGGCGTCTCCGAGCAACAGCCGACGGTGTCGACGCTGGAAGACGGGCGTATCGTCGTGAGCTGGATTTCCGGTGACGACGTGTTTTCGCAACTGGTCGATGTGCCGCCGCTGGCAGTCTATCGGTCGGAGGACGACGGCCCGTTCGAGATTCCCGTCAACATCGCACTCAGCGACACCGACTTGTCGGAAGTACTCGACAACGTCCGCATCGAGAGCCTGCCCGAAGGTTTTGTCATCCGGGTCAACGGCGTCGAGGTTGGCGGCCGCGAAGGCGGTCCCGATAGTGATTGGGTGATCGGCGGCGTCGCGGATGAGGCCACCCTCGCCGATATCGCCGCCGGCGCGCAGTTGGAGGCCGTTCCTCCGGAACACTACAATGGCGATTTCGACTTGACGATCAGCGCCACCAGCCGCGAAACGGCCAACAATGACGAGGCGACTACGACCGTGCTCGTGCCGGTGTCGATCACCCCGGTCAACGACGCGCCGGTGATCGCCGACGTCAACGCGGTGCTGGCCTACACCGAAAACCAGGCCGCGACCGCGATCGACGGCACGATCACGCTCACCGACGTGGACGACACCGACCTGGACGGCGCGACTGTCACGATCTCCGGCAATTTCGCGACCGGGCAGGACGTGCTTGGCTTCGTCAACCAGAACGGCATCACCGGCAGCTACAATGCAGCGACCGGCGTGCTGACGCTGACCGGCAGCGCCACCAAGGCGCAGTATGAAGCAGCGCTCGTAAGCGTCACCTACTTCAACACGTCGGACAATCCGTCAGGGCTGGCGCGCACGGTCAGCTACTCGGTCACCGACGGCGACGCGCTGAGCAATGTTGGTTCGGCGACGGTCAACGTGACCCCGGTCAACGACGCGCCGCTGGCTGTCGACGACAACTTCGCAGCCATCAACGAGGACACGGTTACTGTCTTCACCGGGGCGCAACTGAAGGACAACGACTACGATGTCGACAGCAGCCCCTTGTACATCATTGGGGTTGCCAATGGCGTCGGTGGCACCGTCACGCTCAACATGAACACCGAAGCAGTCACCTTCACGCCGTTCGGCAACTATTTCGGCCCCGCCAGCTTCACCTACACCTTGAGCGACGGCAGTGCCACCGACACCGCGACAGTGACCTTCGACATCCTTTCCGTCAACGACACGCCGGTGCTCACCGCTGCATTGCACCTGCCGTCACTGGTCGAAGACCAGAATGTCATCGGTGGCTTCATCTCCCAGACTGGCGGGAACGTCACCATTTCTGACGACGGCCCCTACGACGATCCGTCGCCCTACGTGGTGTCCTTCGACTTTGTCAGCGCTAGTGGCAGCTTCGGGGTCGGCATCTCGCCCGAGCTCGGCGCGGCGCTGCCTGCTACGAATCCTGTCGGCAGCCTCGTTGGCAACCCAAGTATCGGCTACAGCGTCTTCTGGAGTTACAGCATAGCAAACGCCGCCCTGGACTATCTGAACGAGGGCCAGTCGGTCACCGTCACATACAGGCTACACGTAACCGACGATCTTTCGGCGACGGGCTCGCTCGATGTCGATGTGATCCTCCGCGGCGCGGCGGGCGCGCCGGTCGTCGGCAATCTCCATGGCGATGAGGTCATCTATTTCGAGGACCCGACGTCCCCGGTGCGTCTCGATGCTGGCAACAATGTCACCATCACCGACGTCGACAGCCAGCATTTTGGCGGTGGCTCGCTGATCGTCGAGATCGTGGGTTCGACCATTGATGACAGGCTATCGGTCGAGGCCGGCGGCGCCATCACCCTTTCGGGAACAGTTGTGTCGTGGAACGGCACGGTGATCGGCACGATTTCGGGCAATGATTTTGGCCTTGAGGGCGACCGGCTGGTCATCAGCCTCAACGGCAACGCCACGCACGACGCCACCGAAGCGCTGATCGGCGCGCTTCACTATGTGAACACCAGTCACAACCCGACCGGAAGTACTCGCGCCGTCACCATCACCCTGAACGACGGCACAACGGGCGGCACCACCACTAGCACCATATCGCTGGTGGTCGTTCCTGTGAACGACGCGCCGGTGCTGACCGGCGACCTCGCGGCGTCGGTAGATGCGGGCGATGCCTATGTCCTCACGGCGGGCGATCTCGGCTTCACCGATCCCGATGACGGTCAAGACGAGGTCACCTTCACGGTGACGAACCCGGTCAATGGCTCGATCCTGGTGAATGGCGTCCAGGCGACGGAATTCACCGGCGAACAATTGGCGGACGGACTGGTCTCGTTCCTGCACGATGCGTCACAGACCACCGCCGCGTCGTTCGACGTATCGGTCGAGGACGGCAACGAGGACGGCTCGGCGCCGGTGGCGCAGACCTTTGCGCTCGCCGTCAACGTCGTGCCGATCACGATCGTCGACTATGATTTTGCCGGCGGTGAACGCATCGACCTCGCCGGTCTGGTCACAGTCGATTCGTCGGCTGAACTCGCTGCCAAGGTCCGGCTGGTCAATTCCGGCTCCGACCTCCTGGTGCAGGTCAATCCCGAAGGCTCCGGCTGGACGACAGCCTACATCCTGCAGGATTCCAACGGCGCCGGGCTCGACATCGTCGGTTTCGAAATCGGTGACGACTCCTTCGCGTTGACGGTCGACGACGTCGGTACGAACTCGGAGTTTATCCTCCATTCGGGCTGGGGCATCCTGTCCGGTACCCCGGGCAATACCACCAATAACCATATCGGCGATGCGGAACCCGACATGCTGGTCGCGGAGATGCTGGCGGACTCCGACTCGCTGCGGGGCAATACGGGCGACGACGCCTATGTCGTCCCGCTCGGTCACGGCACGATCTTCATCACCGACAACGCCGCATACACGGCGGATGGCGGCATCGACACGCTGTACGTCCTGTCCGGTGGCACCGCGCTCGCCACTTTCCGGATGTGGGACGGAAGTACAGGCTTCGGCGGAACCGTCACCTTTCAGTTCGATTCGGCGAGCACGGGAAATATTCAGTGGCATCACGACTTCCCTCATACTGCGCTGGAATATGTCCAGTTCGTCGGCGGCGGCAGCTATCTGGGTTATGATCTCGGAACCTCGGCCTACACCCTCAGCTACCGGGGGGCGGTGACCGCCGGAAATGACATCCTGACCGGCGACCCCGATGGCGACACGATCAGCGGCGGCGGCGGCAACGACATCATCTTCGGCTACAACGGCGACGACATGCTGAATGGCGATGACGGCGACGACCTCCTGCTTGGCGAGATCGGCAACGACATACTCAACGGTGGTGCCGGAAACGACACGCTTGCTGGCGGTGCAGGCCTCAACACCATGACCGGCGGCAGTGGAGACGATAGCTTCGTCATCGATCCGGGCGCGGTGCAGGAGACCGGAGCGGTCGATATCATCACCGATTTCGGCGACGGTTCCGATGTGCTTGACCTGGCCGACCTGCTCAAGGACCTGCTGGGCGCCGATGCGACGCTTGTGCAGGCTCAAGACCGCGTCAGCGCGCGATCCGATGGCGCCGGTGGTACCATCGTCAGCGTCGATACAGACGGCTTGGGAGATTTCGTCGATGTCGTGACGCTGCAGGGGCACGAGGATGCGACCACCGTGCGCTACGCGGTGGACGGTGGCGTGGGTCAGACGTTCGAGCTGGAGATTCCGGCCCCCAACGTCGCCCCCGTCGTGCTGGCTTTTTCCGCCACCGAAACGTTGTTCACGATCACCGTGGAGGATGATTCGGCGATGCTGTTCTTCAGCAGCGCCTTCCTGAACGGCATGTTCAATACGACGGGCTTTGCACCCGGAACCACGACCTTCACTTTGGCCGCAGCGCCTGGAACTGCGAGCTACGGACTTCTGGGTGTCACTGACGGCGAATTCGTCACTTACTTCGCTAATTTCGCCTTCGGCGACGCTACGCAGCAGGACTGGGGTAGCATTCCCTGGGACGCCAGCCTGCCGGTCATTGCCTACAGTTTCGGAAGCAGTGACTATATAGTTGGCGGGAACTTGGGCGACTTCCTGTTCGGCGGTGTGGACTGGGATTCTCTCTGGGGAGGAGGAGGCGACGATTTCATCTACGGCGGACAGGGACTCGACGATCTGTTGGGCGGCGACGGGGACGACTATCTGGACGGCGGCCTCGGCGACGATGATATGTTCGGCGGCAATGGAAACGATACGCTGATCGGCGGAGCTGGCCACGACGAACTGTATGGCAATGCGGGCGACGACATACTCGACGGCGGCGCCGGCAACGACAGGCTTGTCGGCGGCGCCGGCAACGACACCCTGACCGGCGGCGCCGGAGCGGACAGTTTCTTTCTGAAATGGAATGCCGGCTCCGACAGCATCGTCGATTTCGTCAGCGGCACCGACAAGATCGGGTTGCTCGACAACGGAACGGACGCCAGCGGCAGCGTGAACTTCAGCGTAACCGGCAATGCGAATGGAACACAACTGGCGGCCGGGGATTTCCAGATCCGCAGCGAGATCAGCGATCTCAACCCGAACGACGACAACAAGGTTGTCGTCATCGAATCGGCGGCGACGGAAAGCCAGATAACGGCACAGACGTTCTCCGGGTCGGGGGCGGCAGTGCGTGAGAATATCTATGTCGTCGTGTTCAACTCTGACACCGGACGCGGCGAAATCTGGTTCGACGCAAACTGGAACGACACCGCCGGAAGAGTAAAGGTTGCGACGCTCGAAAACTTCACGACCGCCGCACAGGTTGCTGCCATCACGGTCTTGGACTTCGTGGCGTATTCGGCCACTGTCGACCCTATCGTCGTCGATCTCGACGGCGACGGCTTGCACTTCACCGCCGCCAGCTTCGACCTCGACAATGATGGCACGCCGGATAGCATCGGCTGGCCGAGCGGCGGCGACGGGTTGCTGGTGGCCGATCTCGACGGGTCGGGCGCGATTGAGAACGGCTCGGAAGTGTTCTCGCCGGGCTTCAACGGCGGCGATTTCGCCAACTCGCTGGAGGCGCTGGCCTCGCTCGACAGCAATGGCGACGGCAGGATCGACGGCAATGATGCGCAGTTCGCTGACATCAAGCTGTGGATCGACGCCAATGGCGACGGCATCAGCGACGCCGGCGAACTGATCGGGCTCGGCGATGCGGGCATCGCGGCGATCAACCTTGGCGCCGATGCAGCGGATTACAACGTCGACGGGCAGCATGTGTTTGCCCAAGGCACGTTCGAAATGACCGATGGCAGCACCGGCAACTTCTTCGGGCTCGACCTTGGCGCGCCGCCGGCCGCCAGCGACACGCGGACGATTGTCGGCAGCGACGGCGACGACGTGCTGATCGGCGGCGCGGGTAAAAACAGCTTCATTGGCGGAGACGGCGCTGACGTGTTCGTCATCGACCCCTCGGCGCTGACCGAAGTTGGTCTGGTCGACGTCATCACCGACTACAGCAAGGCGGAAGGCGACGCGGTCGATCTCGGCAATCTGCTCGACGCGGCATTCGGCGCGGGCGCGCCGGGTGATGCCGCGGCGGCGGACGCGGCGGTGAACCTCAAGGCCAATGGCGGCGATACCGATATCGTGGTCGATACCGCAGCCGGGGAGGTCGTGGTGGCGCAGCTTTCCGGCGTGCATACGGCGATCAACATCCTCTACGACAACGGCACCGAGACCGAGGTGATCTGACGCGGCCAGTGACGAGACCGGAATGCGGGCGCAAGCTGTTGCCGCCAGGCTTTTCTTTGGCCATAGAGGGCCGACACCAAAGCGCAGGACCGACCCGGAGCCGGAATGGGCGACGTGGGACGCCGGGGGCTGAACGTTTGAACAGATTCTTGTTTCGCGGATTGGCGCTCGCCTTGCTCGCCATGCTTGTCGCCGCCTGCCAGTCGGCGGGGCCGGAGGATGTGCTGGGTCTCGACCCCAACACGCCCATTCCGACACAGGAAACGACGGGCACCGGGCCGGTTTCGATAACGCTGCTCCTGCCGCGGACGGGCGACCGCGGCGCGGCCCTTGTGGCGCGGGACGTCCATGACGGCGCCCGCCTGGCGGTGAATGAGCTCGGCGCCGGGGCGGTCCGGCTCGTCACCTTCGACACCACCGGCAAGGCCGACACCGCGCGCAGCCAGGCTGAACAGGCCATCGCAACCGGGACCAAGCTGATACTGACCGGGCTGGACGGTGCGTCGACACCGGCGGTGGCGGGCATCGCCTCGGCGAACAGGCCGGTGGTCATTGACCTCGCCTCCGCGCCGCCGGCCGGAAAGGGAACATATGCGTTCGCCAGCGATGCAATCTCAAGCGCGCTGGAGGGCGTACGCACGGCTATCGGCGCAAAGCAGTCGCGCGTCGTCGTCGCGGCGCCGGAGAACATGGCGGCCGCCGACATCGACCGCCTCAAGCGCGGCATCGCCGCGCATGGCGGGACGCTGACCGGCGTGGTCAGCTACCCACCGGCCGAAAGCGCAATCGCGGCGGCGCTGGCCAGAAGCCGCGCCGCGTTCGAAAAGGCGCAAACCATGGTGCTGTTCGGCTCGGGCAAAGCGCCTGTGGTTGTCGCCCGCGCGGTCGCGGCAGGCGGATACGGCAACAACATCACGACGCTGATCGGGAATTCGTCATGGCCGCCCGAACTGTTCACCGACCCGGTTTTCGACGGGGTGCTGATCGCGATGATCGACCAGCAAAGCCTCAAGGAACTCGGGGACCGCTACAGCGCGGCAACCGGCCGGCCGCTTTCGCTGGAAGCCGCCTATGCTTACGACGCGGTGGCGCTGGCCGCGGGGCTTGTCCGCTCGGCCGGCAATGATGCGATCACCAAGGCAGCGCTTGGCTCGAAGGCGGGCTTTCGCGGCACAACCGGCATTTTCCGCTTCGACGCCAACGGCAACGCTGAGCGGCGGCACCGCATCTACAGGATCGAGAGCGGGAAGGCGCAGCCGCTGGGCGACCAGCCCCAGACATTCTAGAGCGCATCCTGTTTTCGAGCGGTCGCGGGCCGCTCAGGTCCCCTTGCGCGAGATGCCGCAGGCTGGAGCAGGGGAGGCGACGATCATAGTACTCGATCTGGCCGGAGCGGAGGCTTGAGGCGCTCGACGGATGCTGTAAGAGGTGTGTCCAGACAGCCATGACGTGCGGCAGTATTCGCCTCCGGGGAGCGGTAGAACATGAATAAAGTCGCCCTTGTCGGCATCGGCAAGATCGCGCGGGACCAGCATATTCCGGCAATAGCGGGGAACGGCGCGTTCGAACTGGCCGCGACGGCGAGCCGCAACGCAAAGGTCGACGGCGTCGAAGCCTTCACCGATCTCGCGAGCCTTCTGGAAGCGCGGCCGGACATCCCCTGCATTTCGCTGTGCACGCCGCCGCAGGTGCGCTTCGACGATGCGCGGCGGGCGCTGCTTGCCGGCCGCCATGTGATGCTTGAGAAACCGCCCGGCGCGACGCTGAGCGAAGTGGAAGCGCTTGTCGATATCGCCAGTTCGCAGGGCGTCACGCTGTTTGCGACCTGGCATTCGCGCCATGCCCACTGCGTGGCGGCGATGCGCGACTGGCTGGCCGGCAAGACGATCGAGCGCGTCGACATCATCTGGAAGGAAGATGTCCGCCGGTGGCATCCGGGGCAGGAGTGGGTCTGGCAGGCGGGCGGGCTCGGCGTGTTCGATCCGGGCATCAACGCTCTATCCGTGCTGACCGCGATCTTTCCCCGACCTCTGCATCTTGAGAAGGCCGAGCTGTCGTTTCCGGCCAATCGAGACACGCCGATCGCCGCCGATCTGGATTTTTACGATGCGGGAGGCGCGGCGGTGACCGCCGCGTTCGACTGGCGGCAGGAGGGCGAACAGATCTGGGACGTGCGGACAGGCTGCAGGGAGGGGAGTGCGGTATTGAGCGCCGGCGGAGAAAAACTCGCCATCGACGGCCAGGAAGTTCTGGCCGGACCCAACCGCGAATATGCCGGCCTTTACGCGCGCTTCGACGAACTGCTGCGCGCCGGCCAGTCGGATGTCGATCTGCGGCCGCTGATCCATGTCGCCGACGCCTTCATGCTTGGCCGGCGGCTGACCGTCGAGCCCTTTGAATTCTGATCTGCTCTCCGGGGAGGTATCCATGAACCAGCCATTGTCAGGCATACTGCCGGTCGCGCCGACGCCATTCCACGACGACGGCCGTGTCGATGAGGAGGGGATGCGGCGCGTGCTCGATTGCATGATTGACCAGGGCGTCGACGCGATCTGTATTCTGGCCAACTATTCCGAGCAGTTCCTGGTTTCGGACGAAGAGCGCGCGGCTCTGATGCGCCTCAGCCTGGAACATGTGGCCGGGCGCAAGCCGGTGATCGTGACGATCAGCCATTTCAGCACGGCGATCGCGGTCGCGCGCGCCAAGGCGGCGCATGCGCAGGGCGCTTCAATGGTGATGATGATGCCGCCCTATCACGGCGTCGGCCTTGTGCCCGCAGAGGCGGGTATTGTCGAGCATTTTCAGGCGGTGAGCGACGCGATTTCGATCCCCATCATGGTGCAGGACGCGCCGCTGTCGGGTGTTTCGCTTTCGGTGCCGTTGCTGGCGCGCATGGCGCGGGAGATCGAAAACGTCAGCTATTTCAAGATCGAGACACCGTTCGCGGCGGACAAGCTGGCCGCCCTGATCGATGCCGGCGGCGCGGATATTGCCGGTCCTTTCGATGGCGAGGAGGCGGTGACGCTGCTTGCCGATCTCGACGCCGGGGCCACCGGCACGATGACCTCGGCCCTGCAGCCGGAGAAAATCCGTCCGATTGTCGTCGACTATCTGGCCGGCAATCATGACGCCGCCCTGGAGAACTGGAAGACGTGCCTGCCGCTGATCAACCATGAAAACCGGCAGTGCGGGCTGCGCGCCTGCAAGACGGTGTTCAAGGAGGGTGGCGTGATCGGAAGTGACCATGTCCGCCATCCGCTCAAGCCGATGTCGGAGCGGACCAAGGCGAGATTGCTACAACTGGCGGGCGAACTTGATCTGGTGGCCTTGCGCTGGGGTAAATAGGGCCGGCTCAGGTGAGGCCGCGCGCGTTGACATAGATGGCGCGAAGCGTGGTGGTGGCGCAGATGAAGAGCCGGTTGCGCTTCGGTCCGCCGAAGCAGAGATTGGCCACCACTTCGTCGATCAGGATCTTGCCAAGCAGCGTGCCGTCCGGTGCGAAGCAGTGAATGCCGTCGCCGGCCGACGACCAGATGTTGCCGTTGGTGTCGAGGCGGAAGCCGTCGAACAGGCCAGCTTCGCTGATGATGAAATCCTCTCCCTTTCCCACCGACGCGCCATCGGCAGCGACAGGATATTTGCGGATTTTCGGCTCGCAGTCGGGAAAATGCGTGCGGCCGGTATCGGCGACATAGAGCACCGTTTCGTCGGCGGAGAAGGCCAGGCCGTTGGGCTGCTTCATATCGTCGACGACGCGCGTGACCTTGCCTGATGGATCGATGCGATAGACATGGCGCCCGTCCTGCTCCATCGGCGAGGCGTCGCCCTCGTAGTCGCTGTCGATGCCGTAGGAGGGGTCGGTGAACCAGACCGATCCGTCCGACTTGACGATCAAATCGTTGGGCGAGTTGAAGCGCTTGCCCTGGTAGCGATCGGCAAGCACGGTTCTCGATCCGTCAATCTCGTAGCGGCTGATGCAGCGGCCGCGATGCTCGCAGGCGACCAGGCGTCCCTCGCGGTCGACCGCATGTCCGTTCTGATTTTGGCAGGGCTGTTCGAATGTGGCGACTTCGCCATTCATTTCATCGAAGCGCATGATGCGGTCATTTGGGATGTCCGACCAGATCAGATAGCGTCCGGCGGCGAGATAGGCCGGACCCTCGGCCCAGCGCCCGCCTGTCCACAGGACGTCGACGTTCGCATTGCCCCGGATCAGGTTGGCGAAGCGATCGTCGCGGATTTCGTAATGTTTGCCGGCCATGTGCTGCTTCCCCCTCAGACGTTATGATCTAGCTGCGACCATAGACGAGAAACTCGCCCGCGGCAGCGAACAGTTAGGCGCCGGTCAGCGCAGGTCCCGGGAGCCAACCATCTACACTCCCGCCGCAATTCGGGAAACGGCTCCGTGGAAATCGCCAGGATCGGGCCGCTTCATCAATTCCACCTCCACGAAAAACGAACTGTTTGCGCCGCTTTCGGCGAGCGGATGGGTCATGAGCGCTACAGCACCCACGTGACAATCGATGGAAAGAACAGCAGAAGCGCCAGAACCAGAAGCTGGAGCACGATGAACGGCAGCAGTGCCGTATAGATGTGATTCAGCGTGATGTCTGGCGGCGCAACGCTTTTGAGATAGAAGGCGGCGGGGCCGAAAGGCGGCGTCAGATACGAAACCTGCATGTTGACCGCGAACAGGATGCCGAACCAGATAGGGTCGAAGCCCAGCTGTGTGATGATCGGCACGAATATCGGCAGGGTGAGCAGCGCGATGCCGATCCAGTCAAGGAACATGCCGAGCACCAGCAGGATCAGCATCATCACCATGATGATGACAACCGGCGAGGCGTCGAGACCGAGGATCGCCCCGGAGACGAAGCGGTTGCCGCCCATCAGGTTGTAGACCCCGACCAGGACCGCGGCGGCGATGCCGATCCAGATGATCATGCCGCAGGTCTCCAGCGTATGAACCAGGCTGTCCTGCAACATTTTCACGTTCAACTCGCGTCGCAGCAGCGCAATGACCAGCACCGAGGAAACGCCGAGCGAGGCCGCTTCGGTGATCGAGGCGACGCCGCCATAAATGGAGCCCAGAACGGCAATGACGATGAACATCGGCGCTATCAGCGCTTTCAGCGCGCTGCTGAGGGATTCCCCCGCATGCTCCTCGGCCGACATCGGCGGGCCGAGTTGGGGATCGCGCAGGCAGCGGATCAGCACGTAGGCGATGTAGCAGCCGAGCAGCATCAAGGCTGGCGTGACAGCGGCGACGAACAGGTCGGCGATCGAGACGCCAGCGACCAGTCCATAGATGATCAGCACTATGGAAGGCGGCATCATGGTGCCGAGCGATCCTCCCGCGCAAACCACGCCTATCGAGAGGGCACGGTCATAACCGAGGCGAAGCATTTGTGGCAGCGCCAGAATGCCGAGAAGAACGATTTCCCCGCCAATCACGCCGGACATTGCGGCCATCAGGATAGCGACGATCAGTGTCTGCACGGCGACGCCGCCGGGCAATCGCCCGGCCAGCACACGCATACCGTTGAACAGATCCTTGGCGATGCCGGATCTTTCCAGTAGCGCGGCCATCAGGATGAACATGGGGATGGCGACAAGCGAGTATTCGGTGATGAAGCCGAATATGCGCGACGTCACCAGCGGCAAGGCGTTGCCGCCGAACCAGCCGAAGGTGAAGATCAGGGCGACCAGCCCGGTGACCCAGGCGAGCGGCTGGCCGGTGACCAGCAGGACGAAGATCATGCCGACGAGCAGATAGGTGCCGTATTCGATGCCGATTGCGCTCAGGCCCACGCTACCGGCCCCCCGGCGTTTCTTGCGAGACGTCGCGGCGGATGGCCTTGATCAGATGCAACAGGGTCTGCACGAACATCAGGCAGACGCAGATCAGGATGGTGATTTTCAACAGCGCGGGCGTCGGCGGGTTCCAGGCCGTTCCGGTGCCTTCGAAGTGAATGGCGCCGGTCGGCGTGTGGGTTGCCTTCCAGGCCATGATATATCCGGCATAGCCCAGCCCGGCGAAGAAAATCATCGCGACAAGTGAATTGAAGATGTCGAGCCAGCGGCGCACGGGCGGCGAGACGGTATCGTAAATCATGCGCACGCGGATGTGTTTGTCGCGCGCAAGCGCGATCGGGCCGCCAACCAGGAACATGGCGGCGATCAGGAATGTCGTGGTTTCATGGGCCCAGAAGGTCGGACTGTCGAAGACATATCTGGAAATCACCTCGATGACGCTGACCCCAAAGGCAATGAAGATCGCCCAGCTCAGGAGCTTGGCCGATCCGCCGACATATCGGTCGAGCCGGCTGGGAGCCTCTGCCTCCCCATCGACTGAAGCGATGTCCGAGTTCGGGGCTTCTGACATGTTCTCTCCTCCCAGGTCACACGCCTGCGCCCGGCCGAATGCTCGGCCGGGCGCAGTTCGGGGTTCAGCTAGATCCGCTGACCCTAGATCAGGTTACGGCCTTTGAGATAGGCGATAACCGCATCGAAGTAGCGCTGGGTCATGTCCGTCTTGGCGGCCCAAGTCTGCCATTCTTCCTGGGCAATCCGGCGGAATTTCGCCCGCTCGTCTCCCGACCAGTTGATGATCTCGATTTCCGGGTTGGCCTTTGCCTTGGCAACGGCTTCCGCATCGAGTTTGCGCACTGAATAGATGTGCTGGAAGATGAACTTGTCGACCGATGCGTTGAGAACGGCCTTGAGATCGTCCGGCAAGCCATCCCAGATCGACTTGGTCATGGAAATGTCGATCAGCGGCAGCGAATGGAAGCCCGGATACAGCGGGTAATGCGCAATATCGTTCATGCCCAATGCCTGGTTGGTGGCAAACACGGTGTTGTCAGCGGCATCCACCACGCCCTTGTCCAGCGCGGTGAAGATTTCCGAGCCCGGCAGAGCCACAGGCGCGGCCCCGGCCTTGGAGAAGATCTCGTAGACCATGCCTTCCGGCGCGCGCAACTTGACGCCCTTCAGATCTTCGACCGTCCGGATCGGCACCTTGGAGACGAAGGCCTCCGGCTCGGTCGCGGCGGCGCCGATGAAATGCACACCATAAGGCTCTACCAGTTCGGAATAGAGTTCATGGCCACCGCCGGACTGCATGAAGCCGAGCAGTTCGAAGGGATCGGACCAGGCGCCGACGAGGTTGCCCATCATAGCGAAGGCCGGGTCCTTGCCGGCGAAGTAGCTCGGGTCGGTCAGGTGCCCCTGCAGGATGCCAGAACCAACCGCGTCCAGCGTATCGGTGTGCGGCACCACCGAACCGATCGGCAGGATCTCGATCTCGATCCGCCCGCCGGACATTTCCTTGACGCTTTCGGCCCATTTCTGCTTGTTGACGAAGCCCGGCTCGCCGGCCGTCTCGGACGTCTGGAACGTCCAGTTGTAGTCCGCAGCGAAGGCCGCCCCGGACAAGACCAGCGCCGACAAGGCGATGGTGGCAGTTCCCAACAGTTTCTTCAGCATTTTACTTCTCCTTGTTAAATCCACGCCGAATTTGATTCGGGCGATGGTCAGCGCAGCAGTTTCTGGCGGCCATAGAGCAGCAGCATGGCGATGATGACGACGCCGAAGACCACCTGCCGGAAGGTGTCGGCGGGCATGTCGAGGCCGAGCTGGGCGAAATAGCGCTGCGGCTGCACGACCGAGAGCATCGATTGCAGGATGGTGATCAGGATCACCCCGGCGACGGTGCCGACATATTTGCCGCGGCCGCCGAGAACATTTGTGCCGCCCAGAATGATCGCGGCGATCGTCGGCAGCAGATACGGATCACCCATGGCCTGGTAGGACCGGTTCGCCCACCCGGCCAGCAAGACGCCGGTGGCCGCCGCGCATGCGCCCGAAAACACGAAGCAGATCAGGATCACCCGGCGTGTGTCGACACCGCTCAGGAACACCGCGCGCTCCTGGTTGCCGATGGCGTAGATTTGCCGGCCCAGCGTTGTGCGATTGAGCACGAACATGGTCGCCGCGCCCAGAACGATCCAGATCAGCAGCGGGTTGGGAACGCCGGGGATCAATTGGCCTACAGTGAGTTCGCGCATGAATTCGGTCGCCCGGTCCTGCGGCGCGAATCCGCCGGTGTGATAGACCATCAGGCCCTGAGCGACGGCGTTCATGCCGAGTGTGAAGATCATCGCCGGGGCACGCAGATAGGCGACGCCAAGTCCGTTGATGAGGCCGATGCCGGCACCGCAGAGGATGCCGAACGGAATCGCGAACGTAACGCCAAGCCCGGGTCCAAGAATGCCGACAGCGCCGGTCGCCATCATGCCGCCGACGCCGATGGTCCATGGGATTGAAAGGTCGATGTGTCCGAGCAGGATGACCAGCATCACGCCGGTTGCGACAACGCCAAGGAATGAGGCGACGTGAAGCTGCTGCAGAAGGTATTTCGGCGACAGGAAGGCCGGTTCGGCCAGTGCGCCAATCAGCAAAAGCACGACGATGCAGCCGAAGGCGATGACCGTCGCCCGGTCGAATTGCCTGAATAGTGTGTCCAATGCTCCCATCGCCGCCCTACCGATAAAGATCAAGCTTGTTCTTGACCCGCAGCACGCGCAGCGAACCAATGCAGACCGCGACCAGCAGCACGATGCCCACGAACAGCGGCTGGAGAACGGGGTTGATGTCGAAGACAATCAGGAGGTCGCCGACAGTGCGCATGACGAAGGCGCCGAATATCGAGCCGATCGCGCTGCCTACGCCGCCGAACAGCGAGGTGCCGCCGATCACCACGGCGCCGATCGAATTGAGCGTGTAGTCGTTGGCGATCGATATTTTTGCAGCACCCGAATAGGTGATAGCGGTCAGCAGCAGCCCGCCTATCGCGGCCAGCAGGCCGGAGAGCGCGAAGGCGAGAACCTTGGCCCGGTCGACCGGTACGCCGGACATGTAGGCCGCCTGCTCGGCGGAGCCGATGGCAAAGGCGGCACGGCCAAGCACGGAGCGCCGGTAGGGTATCCAGATGAACACCACAACCAGGAGCAGCAGGATCGCGGAGTGCGGTATTGCGAAGGTCGAGCGTGTCATGAAATCGGCCAGCTCGAAATTGACCGACCCGCCGGGTTGCGGGCGCAACGCAAGCGCGATGCCGAAATAGACCGCGCCCATGGCCAGGGTGACGATCAGCGGTTGCAGCCTCCCGTAGACGATGATGATGCCGTTGGTGGCGCCACACAGGAGGCCGACAAACAGCACGGCAATGATGCCGAGCGTGGTGGAAACGGGATCGCCGACGACGATGGTGGAAGCCAGGCAATTCGCCAGCACGAAAATGGCGCCGACCGAAAGATCGAGACCGCCGGTCAGCACCGGCAGCGTCTGCGCCATGGCGACGAGCGCCAGCAACGCGCCCTTGTTGGAGGCCGTGTTGATCACGTTGGCTGTCAGACCCACTGGCTGCTTCCAACCATAGACCGCGAACATCACGGCGAATATCGCGATCGCGATCAGGATGCCGCGCTGGGCGGCCGACAGGCGAAATTTGAACCGGGGGCGCCGGCCGCCGCGTTCCACCCCTGCCGCTTCGACTGGCGCGCTCATTGTGCAGCTTCCTTCGCATGCGCGGCCAAGGCCGCCTCGTCGGTGCCGGCCGGCAGATTGAGGGCGGCCGAAACGAGATTGGTCTCAGTGAGTTCCCTGCCGGCGAGTGTGCGCACCACCGCCCCGCCATACATGACCAGAACGCGGTCGCAGCAACCGATCAGCTCGTCGTAGTCGGTGGAGTAGAACAGGATCGCTGCGCCTTCGGCGGCCAGGTTTTGCAGCAGCTGATAAATTTCCTGCTTGGTGCCGACATCGATGCCGCGGGTCGGATCGTTGAGCAGGATGATGCGCGGCTTTGTCATCAGCCATTTGCCGATGACCACCTTTTGCTGGTTGCCGCCGGACAGCGAGGCGACCGGACCGTCGATACCGTCGGACTTGATCTTGAGAAGGCTGACCATCTCGTCGATCGCCTTCTCTTCAGCCTTGAGATCAACGATGCCGGCGCGGCTGACCTTTTCGACTGCGGCGAATGAAAGGTTCTCGCGAACGGTCATCGGCAGCATCAGCCCTTCGCCCTTGCGGTCTTCGGGGATCAGAGCCATGCCGATTTCGTCGGACTTGGCGTGCTTGGGGCTCGACAGCTTGACCGGCCTGCCTGAGATTTCGACCGTTCCCGTGGCGCCGATAAGCGTACCGAAGAGTCCAAGCAGCAGTTGCCGCTGACCCTGTCCGTCCAGCCCGCCCAGGCCGACGATCTCGCCGGGGCGGATATCGAGGTCGATGCCGTTGAGCTCGCCTTGCCACGAAAAGTCGCGAACCTTGAGGACGGGTGCGACGTCCGGCTTGTTGTCCGCCTTGGGCGGAAACACGCTTTCATATTCACGCCCGATCATCATCTCGACGATGGCATTGTCGGACCTGGTTCCGGCCTCGAAGGTCTCGACCTTCTGCCCGTTGCGGTAGACGGTGCAGACATCGGCGAGTTCGGCGATCTCGTTCATCCGGTGCGAGATGTAGATGATGGCCATGCCTTCCTCACGCAGCTTGTGCAGCATGATGAACACCTTCTCGACGTCCGCGGCAGTCAGGGCCGACGTGGCCTCGTCGAGAATGAGAATCTTGGGGTTGCGGGCGAGCGCCTTGGCGATCTCGACCATCTGGCGGCGCGACAAAGGCAGTTCGCGAACGGTGGTGGAGGGATGGATGGCTTCGCCGCCGACGCGGGCGAGGGCTTCTTCGGCGACGCGGCGCTGGGCGCGATTGTCGATCAGCCCGAAGCGCTTGGGCGGGCGGGTGATGCCGATATTGTCCGCGACGGACAGATCCGGCAGCAGTGAAAGCTCCTGAAAGATGCATGCGATGCCAGCATCGTTCGCTTCGGTCGGATTGGCGAACTGAACCGGAACGCCGTCGAGCTCGATCGTGCCGGAATCGGGCTGGACGACGCCCGACAGAACCTTGATCAGTGTCGACTTGCCGGCGCCGTTCTCGCCGAGCAAGGCGTGAATGGTTCCCCGATTAGCCTCGAAATGCACGTCCTGCAGCGCGCGCACGCCGCCGTAGTGCTTGGTGATGCCCGACATGCGCAGCAGCGGTGTCGCACCGGAATCCGCCATTACAGAATTCCCATGGAATTGGGCACCGCCGGTGAGCCAGTCACCGGCGGTGCGCGAAGGGGCGAAATGCTAGTTGTTTTCCCCGGTCTGCCCGGCGATCTCCTCGGCGGTGAAGCCGATATTGCAGGCATCGAAATTGTTGCCCGCAAAAAAGCTGCCCGGAAGTTCGGGGAAGACGTCGACGCCTTCCTTGAACGGCGCGTAGGAGATCGAGGTCGGCAGCGCGATCTGCTGCGGAATGACCTCTCCCTTCAGCGCGGCAATGGCCGTCTTGACCGTTACCGAGGACTGTGCCGGTCCGGTGCCGCCGGACTGGCAGTCCAGGCCCTTTTCGTTGCACAGCTGGCGGAAGGCATTTTCCGTCTCGCCGGTGATCGGCACCATCGGATGGCCGGCGTCGAGCAGGGCAGTGGTTGCACCCTGCGACCCGCCCTGGACGTAGACGCCGTCGAAGACGCCGCCGGCCGCGACGGCATCGGCGGTAACCTTCTGCGCGTCACCCGGAGCCCAGTTGCCGACAACATCCGTTACTTCGACCGTGCGGCCGGACGCCTTGATGGCTTCATGGAAGCCGTCATTGCGCGCTATGTCCACCGGCTGGCCGGCCGGACCGCGCACATGCAGGAACTTCGCCGGGTCGGCGTCGGTCTTGGACAGCAGGAACTCGCCGGCTGAGCGGCCGAGGCCCTTCTGGTCGACATTGATGGCGATCTGGTTGGGGTCGTCGATCACGTTGTCGAAGGACAGCACCACGACATTGGCGTCGTTAGCCTTGCGGACCACCGAGCCGAAGGCGGCCGTGTTGTTGGCGTTGATGATGATGGCGTCGAAGCCCTGATCGATGAAGTTGTTGGCGGCCGCAATCTGGGCGGCAATGTCTTCACCGACCGAAATGACCTTGAACTCCTCGAGATCGGCCGCAACATCGGGCTGCTCTGCATAGGCCTTGGCCACCGCGATCATCTGCACACGCCAGTCATTGGCGATAAAGCCGTTGACGAGCGCGACCTTGTACGGGCCTTCCTTGGCTCCCCATTTGAAGTAGGCCGTGTCGCTCGATCCCGGCGCGTAGCATGCCGGATCGGCTCCCGGGCCAGATACGGTCTCGGGCCCGGCCATGGCGAAGCCCGCGCTGAGCGCCAGCGCGGCGGCCGCGGTCGAATATTTCAGAAACGTTTTCATTGCACTTCCTCCCGTGTTTTTTGCCAGTGTGCGGATTGCTCGAGGGGCTGGCTCCTCCCCGATCCGCATTCATTGGGCGCTGTCGCGCCAGTGAATTCCTCAGGCAGACGCCTCCGTTGTCCGTTTGAAGCTCTTCAACCCCTGGTCGAGATGAGACTGGAGGGCGTACTGATAGTTGATCCGTCTGCGAGCCTCGAGTGCATCTATGATGTCGGAGTGCTCGTCAAAGACCGCTGTGGCGAATGCCTCGAAGGGCTTGCGCAAGGCCATGATGCGGATGATCACCGGCTTCATGATCCGGTAAATCTCGGTGACGGCGGCATTGCCGAGAATGCTCACCAGTCTGAGATGAAATGCGAAATCGAGCTCGGCGGCGGCGGGCGTGGCGGTCGCTTCGCGTATCGACCGGTTAAGCTCGCGCAGGTCGTTAATGTCGGACCGGCCGACATTGTCGAAGATGCGCTCGACAGAATCCACTTCGACCATGGAGCGAAAGCTCTGGATATCGACGTAGGTCTTGCGGGAAATTGCGTTGGTATTGAATGAAAACAGGTCGAAGGCGCGGGACATGCGGTTGTCGGTGATGGTCGCGCCGATCTTCGGGCGCACGTCGACCATTCCATAGGCCTTCAATATCCGCATTGCTTCGCGCACCGTGTTTCGGCTTGCGCCGAACTGGGCGCAAAGCTCGCGCTCGGTAGGCAGGTTGTCGCCGACCTTCAGTCCTTCGTCTGCAATAATCTGGCGTATCTGGCGCACAACCGCATCGACGGCCGAGCCCTGTACCGGCGTCAAATCCGGTTGCAGTCCGTTCTCATCCACGCCCGACGCCATCTGCCGAAACTTACCTCGGTCCACCGAAACAGGTCTATTTGTTGGACCAAGACTGGTAATGTCGCCGCGTGGACGTGTCAACAAGAAGGGCTGCGTCTTGCGCATAACCCCGGATTTTCCAGCGATGTGCGCCGCAAACTCTTACCATACATACAGTGTGGGCCGACGACCGAGCGCGAGCGGATTGTGACGATCTTGAACCGATGGCCGCTATTTGTAGGTCCAAGAATGTTGGTCGTAGCGGATCGGTGCCAGCAATGAGGCAGTCCAGGGTTCGCTGCGAACGACGCACCCCGATTGCTGGCGATCCATGCAATGGGCGCGGGCGGCGTCGAACTCATTTGAAGAACGCCCTTGACCTTCCAGTGACTGGAAGCCCTATGTGACCTGCCTTACATGCACGGGATATGACAATGGCACACGATCACCAGCACGAACACGCAGCCGCGGACGGCCACTCTGGCTCCGGAGGGGAGGCGGTCATCCGCGATCCTGTCTGCGGGATGACGGTGGATCCAGGCGCCGGCAAGCCGACGGCCGGGCATGACGGACACACCTTCCACTTCTGTTCCGAATCGTGCCGGACCAAATTCGTCAAGGCTCCGGAAGATTACCTGACGGCGACTGATCCCGTGTGCGGCATGAAGGTCGATCGGGCGACGGCAAAGCATTTCGCGCGCCACGAAGGGCAGGGGTTCTATTTCTGCTCGCCGGGCTGCAAGACGAAGTTCGAGGCCGATCCGGTGAAGTATCTCGGCGAGAAGGCCGCTCCGGAGCCGATGCCCGCCGGCACACAATACACCTGCCCGATGCATCCCGAAATTGTCCGCGACAAGCCGGGCTCATGCCCGAAATGCGGCATGGCGCTGGAGCCGATGGGCGTGCCCACCGGCGACGAAGGCCCCAATCCCGAACTGATCGATTTCACGCGGCGCTCCTGGGTGAGCGCGGTGCTTTCGCTCCCGCTGCTCGTGATCGCCATGGGGCCGATGCTCGGCCTGCCGGTGCGCGAGTGGATCGGGGAAAGCGTGGCGGCGTGGCTCGAACTCGCTCTGGCGACGCCGGTGGTGCTGTGGGCGGCGATCCCGTTCTTCCATCGCGGCTATGAGTCGATGGTCAACCGCAGCCCCAACATGTGGACGCTGATCGCGATCGGCGTCGGCGCCGCCTATGGCTACAGCGTGGTCGCAACCCTGTTCCCCGGTATATTCCCGCATCAGTTCCGCGGCCATGGCGGGACGGTGCCGGTCTATTTCGAGGCGGCCGCCGTCATCGTGGCGCTGGTCTTCCTGGGGCAGGTGCTCGAGCTCAGGGCGCGGGAACGCACGGGCTCGGCCATCCGGGCGCTGCTGGATCTCGCGCCCAAGACCGCGCGGCGGATCGCCGAGGACGGTTCAGAATCCGATGTGCCGCTGGATGAGGTGCACACCGGCGACCGGCTGCGCATCAGACCTGGCGACAGCGTGCCGGTCGATGGCGCGGTCGTTGAAGGCCGCTCGTCGGTGGACGAAAGCATGATCACCGGCGAGGCGGTTCCGGTCGAGAAAACAGAAGGCGATGCGCTCACCGGCGGGACGCTGAACAAGAACGGATCGCTGGTCATGCGGGCAGAAAGAGTCGGCTCCGAGACGGTTCTGTCGCAGATCGTGGAAATGGTTGCGAAGGCCCAGCGCTCGCGGGCGCCGATCCAGGGATTGGCCGACCGGGTTGCGGCCTGGTTCGTGCCTGCGGTCGTGCTGGTCGCTATTGTCGCTTTCATTGTGTGGGCAGCATTCGGGCCGTCTCCATCGTTTGCGTTTGCCATCGTCTCGGCGGTGTCGGTTCTGATCATCGCGTGCCCCTGCGCGCTGGGACTCGCGACGCCGATGTCGATCATGACGGCGACCGGGCGCGGCGCGCAGGCGGGCGTGCTGATCAAGGACGCCGAAGCGCTTGAACGCTTCGCCAAGGTCGACACGCTGATCGTCGACAAGACCGGCACCCTGACCGAAGGGCGGCCGAAGCTGACCGACGTCAAGACTGCCGAGGGTTTCGACGAGGACGAGGTATTGTCGCTGGCGGCTTCGCTCGAACGCGGCTCCGAACATCCGCTCGCTGAGGCGATCGTGGAGGGGGCGAAGGAAAGAGGAGCCGAGCTGGCGTCAACGGGCGATTTCGAGGCAACGACGGGCAAGGGCGTTGCCGGCAAGGTGTCAGGCAAGGCCGTTGCGCTCGGCAATCGGGCGATGATGGATGATCTGGGTGTGGATGTTTCCAGACTGCAGGAGATCGCCGACGCGCTGCGCGGCGAGGGCAAGACGGCGATGTTCGTTGCCGTCGACGGCAAGCCCGCCGGCACCGTCGCGGTGGCCGATCCGATCAAGGAGACAACCACGGGCGCGATCCGCGCGCTGCACGAAAGTGGGCTCAAGATCATCATGGCGACGGGCGATAACGAGCGCACGGCGAAGGCCGTCGCCTCCAAGCTCGGCATCGACGAGGTGCGCGCCGACATGCTGCCGGAAAGCAAGCAGAAACTGATCGAGGAACTGCAGGCCGGCGGGGCAAAGGTCGCCATGGCCGGCGACGGCGTGAATGACGCGCCGGCGCTTGCGGCTGCCGATGTCGGCATCGCCATGGGCACCGGCGCCGATGTCGCGGTCGAGAGTGCCGGCATCACGCTGGTGAAGGGCGATCTCAACGGAATCGTGCGGGCCAGGACGCTGGCGCAAGCGACCATCCGTAACATCAAGCAGAATCTGTTTTTTGCTTTTGTTTACAACGCCGTGGGCGTGCCTGTTGCAGCAGGCATCCTGTACCCTGTCTTCGGCACATTGCTGTCACCCATGATCGCGGCGGCGGCGATGAGCCTGTCCTCGGTTTCGGTGATCGGCAATGCGCTGAGGCTGCGTACGCTGCGGCTAGGATAGGAAGTTCGGACGATGAACATCGGAACTGCCGCGGAGCGGGCGGGCCTGCCCGCCAAGACCATCCGCTATTACGAGGATATCGGCCTGCTGCGCCCCGACAGACAGGGCAACGGATATCGGGACTATTCGGCCCAGGACGTGCACAGGCTGCGCTTCCTCCAGCGTTCGCGCAGTCTCGGTTTTTCCGTCGACGAGTGCCGGCAGCTTCTCTCCCTCTACAGCGACAAGGAGCGCGAGAGCGCCGAAGTCAAGGCAATCGCACAGACGAAGCTTACCGAGGTCGAGACCAAGATCGCCGAACTCAAGGGCCTGCACGAATTGCTCAGCCATCTGGTCGCGCATTGCCATGGCGACGAGCGGCCCGATTGTCCGATCCTGGACGGACTTGCCGGCGAGACACACTGAGCGGCGTAGCGCCACGGACGGTCCGGCGGCAGGGCAAGCTGCGCTCTAGTTGCCGTTGAGCACCAGTTCGATGTCGCGCACCAGCTCGACCATGGCCGGTCCGAAGACGGCGTCCATCTTCTCGGGCGTGAACTGGTGGGGCGGGCCACCGCAATTGAAGGCATAGATGCCTGAATCGTCGGCGGTCCTGAGCGCCACGCCGACCGCGTGAATGTCGGAACGCCAGGTGCCAGGCGAACTCACGAAGCCTTTTGCCGGATATTCTGCAATCGCGGCCTCGACACGCTGGCGCAGGACGGGCCATTCGTCCGGGTGGCGCTCGGCAAGGCTGGCGTAGGTCTCTTCGCGCTGCGCGATGTCCATCACGGCGATCAGCGCCCAACCCATCGCCGTCTTGGCAAGGGGGATGCGCGCGCCGACGTCGAGCTGGACGGTGAAGGCCGATGAGCCGCGCGCGATATCGACATAAAGCGCGCGGTTGCGGTCGAGCACGCCCAGCGCGATCGGCGCAGCAAGGGCCTCGGCGAACTTCACCATCAGCGGGCGCGCGACTTGGCGGATGCCGAGATTGGCGAGCGCGGAATAGCCCAGCGTGATAGCGGACGGAGCAAGCTGATATTTGCCGAGCCGCGGCACCTGCATGAGGTAGCCCAGCTCGCACAGCGTGTATGTCAGGCGGGTGACGGTCGGCCGCGGGAGCCCGGTCCGCTCGGCGATCTCGTGATTGCCAAGGAAGCCGTCGCGGACCCGAAAAGCCCGCAAAACTTCAAGTCCGCGCGCCAGTGCAACGACGAATTTCCGGTCGTTTTCCCATCTGGAGAAGCGTTCCTGGTGTTCGGATTCATCCGTTTCGGGCTGGGTTTTTGTGTCCATTCGATGCCTGCTGTTGACTTTGCGCGAGGCTGCTGTCTATCAATAAATCCACAATAGCGAAAGTTAATTTCGCAGTGCGGAACTGGGAGGAAATGCGACCTTGCCGATGCGATTGCATCCAGGTGCGGCGACGAAGCGTCACGCCATCGGTTTGAAAATCGGGAACGCACCGGCGGCGCTGTGCAGAGCGCCGGTCTGTTGGGCACGCAGAGCATGAGCGTTGTGGCGCAAGCAGCCGATCCGCTCCTTTCCGTGCGTGATGTCGCCGTTCACTTCGGTGGCATCAAGGCGCTGGACGGCGTCAGCTTCGACATGAAGCCGGGCCAGATTTTGGGCCTCATAGGCCCCAATGGCGCCGGCAAGACGACGCTCTTCAACTGCCTCAGCCGGCTCTACACACCAAGCTCGGGCGATATCCTTTTTGAGGGCTCGACCTTGTTGTCCCGCCCGGCGCACAGGATCGCGGAAGCGGGGATCGGGCGAACGTTTCAGAACCTCGCCACGTTCGGGAGACTCTCCGTCCGCGACAACATCCGCATCGGGGCGCATTCGTCCAGCAGCAGCGACATGGCCAGCGACGCGTTGCGGCTTCCCTGGATGCGCCGCAACGAGGCGAAGATCGACGAAATCGTCGATGAGCTGATCGACTATCTCGACATCGGCGCGGTGGCGGACCTGCCGATTGGCGGCCTGCCCTTCGGTACGCTGAAGCGGGTGGAGCTTGCGCGGGCGCTCGCCAGCCAGCCCACACTGCTTCTGCTCGACGAGCCGGCCGGCGGTCTGAACCACGACGAGATCACCGAACTTGGCGAGCGCATCAAGAAAATACGCGACGAACGCAAGGTGACGGTGCTTCTGGTGGAGCATCACATGAACCTCGTGATGGCGATTTCGGACATCGTCGTGGTGCTCAATTTCGGCAGAAAGATTTCGGAGGGCACGCCGGAGGTCGTTCAGGCCGATCCGGAAGTCATCCGCGCCTATCTCGGGGACAGCGCATGAGCGTCACGCTGAAGGTTCGCAACCTCGAGGCAAGCTACGGCGCGTTCAAGGTGTTGCACGGGCTCGATTTCGATATCGCGGACGGCAGCGTCACCACGTTGCTCGGCGCCAACGGCGCCGGAAAGACAACAACGCTGAGGGCGCTGTGCGGCATGATCCGCCGCTCGGGCACGATCGAGTTCGAGGGCCGGTCGCTCACCCGAATGAAAACCGAGGACATCGTGCGGCTCGGCATCGCTCATGTGCCGGAGGGCAGGGGCACCTTCACCTCGCTGTCGGTGGAGGAAAATCTGCAGCTCGGCGCGATGACGCGGAGCATGGGTGCCGGCGTCTCGGGCGATATCGACCGCATCTTCGAATTCTTCCCGCGTCTGAGGGAAAGGCGCGGCCAGCAGGCGGGCACGCTGTCGGGTGGCGAGCAGCAGATGCTGGCCATCGGTCGGGCGCTTATGCTGCGGCCGAAGCTGATGCTTCTCGACGAGCCGTCATTCGGACTGGCGCCGCTGGTCGTGCGCGAGGTGTTTTCGATACTCGCCGACATTCGTCTGAATATGGGCGTGAGCATGCTTCTGGTGGAGCAGAACGCTTCGCTGGCGCTGGAACTCGCCGACCAGGCTTATCTCATCGAAACCGGCAGCATCGCCCTCTCCGGCGCCGCCGCGGAAATCCGCGACGACGAATCGGTGCGCGCGTCCTATCTGGGGTACTGACGGATGGAAACCTTCATACAACAGGTGCTGGCGGGGATCGCGACGGGCGGCATATACGCCTGCATGGCGCTGGCCGTCGTCATGATCTACCAGGCGATCCACCACCTGAACTTCGCGCAGGGCGAGATGGCGATGTTTTCCACCTTCATCGCCTGGCAGTTGCTGCAATGGGGCGTTCCCTACTGGCTGGCCTTCGGGCTGACGATCGTCATTTCGTTGATCGGCGGCTTCGTGCTGGAGCGCACGGTCTTCAAGCCGATCGAGAACGCGCCGGTGCTCAGCCACATCGTGGTGTTCATCGCGCTGTTCGCAATCTTCAACAGCCTGGCAGGCTTCATCTGGGACTTCACCATCAAGCCGTTCCCGAGCCCGTTCGGCAACGCGGCGCTGTTCGGCGAAGGGCTGATCGGCGCGCATCAGGCCGGCATGATCGTGATCACGCTGGTTGTGCTTCTGCTCTTGTTCGCCTTCTTCCGCTACACGCGGATCGGGCTGGCGATGCGCGCCGCCGCCGCAAATCCGGAATCGGCCAGGCTGGTCGGCATCCGGGTCGGCACGATGACCGGGCTTGGCTGGGGGATGGCCGCGGCAGTGGGGTCCGTGGCCGGTATCCTGATCGCGCCGATGGTGTTCCTCGAACCCAACATGATGCTGTCGATCCTGCTCTACGGCTTCGCGGGCGCGGTGCTGGGCGGACTGACAAGCCCCGGCGGCGCGGTGCTGGGCGGCTTCACAGTCGGCGTCGTGGAGAATCTCGCCGGCACCTACATTCCGGTCGTCGGCGCGGAGCTGAAGCTCCCGATCGCGCTGTTCCTGATCGTTGCGGTGCTTGTTTTCAAACCTTCCGGCCTGTTCGGCCACAGAGTGGTGCAGCGGGTGTAGAATGGCGGTACGCGAAGAGAACGTGACGATTGAAGGCGCGGATGCGCAATCGCAAGGCAGGGCAATGAGCCCGGCGACGATCTCGTCGCTGATCGTACTTGCGGCGCTGGTGCTGTGTCCGTTCTTCCTGAGCGGTTTCACGGTGTTCCAGCTCAACCTGATGCTGATCTACGCAATCGCGATCATGGGGCTGAACCTGCTGACGGGTTTCAACGGACAATTCTCGCTTGGTCATGGCGCGTTCTACGCAATCGGCGCCTATACGGCGGCGATCCTGATGGATCAGTACGAGATCAGCTATGTCTGGACGCTGCCGGTGGCCGGCGTCATCTGCTTCGTCTCCGGCTTTCTGTTCGGCCTGCCGGCCCTGAGGCTCGAAGGAGTCTACCTCGCGCTGGCCACCTTCGCGCTCGCCGTCGCGACACCGCAGATGCTGAAGCTCTCGCTCTTCGAGCACTGGACCGGTGGCGTGCAGGGCATCGTGATCCTGAAGCCGGACGCGCCTTTCGGACTTCCGCTCAGCCAGGACCAGTGGCTCTACTTCTTCACGCTGGCGGTCGGCCTGCTGCTCTACTGGGCGGCGCGCAATCTGGTCTCCAGCCGGTCGGGCCGCGCCATGATGGCGATCCGCGACAACCCGCTGGCCGCGCGCTCGATGGGCGTCAATGTCGCCCTCTACAAGTCGCTCGCATTCGGCGTGAGCGCGCTTTACACCGGCATGGCCGGTGCGCTGGGCGCTATCGTGATCCAGTTCGTCGCGCCCGACAGTTTCACCTTCGTGCTGTCAGTGGCGCTGCTGGTCGGCCTCGTGGTCGGCGGTGTGGGCTGGTTGCCCGGTGCAATCATCGGCGGCGCATTCATCGTATTCGTTCCGAACATCGCGGAAGAGATCAGCAAGGGTCTCTCAGGGGCGATGTACGGCGTCATGCTGATCCTGCTGATCTACGTGATGCCCACCGGAGCGGGAGGTCTGATCCGTACCGTAACGGATCGTCTGAAGCGGCGATGAACGCCGCGGGAACAACGACAGGGAGTGAGCAATGATGAACAATATCAAGCGCCTTGGCGGCGTTGGCGCCGCCGTTGGTTTCTCCATCATCGCGTTTACGGCCGCCGCCCAGGAAAACGGCGTGACCGACGACACAATCAAGATCGGCCTGGTGCAGCCGTTCAGCGGCCCGGCATCCGCCTATTCGCAGATCGCCTACACCAACGAAGCCTACTTCAAGATGATCAACGACAATGGCGGCGTGTGCGGCCGGCAGATCGAGTTGATCACCTATGATGACGGCTACAGCCCGCCGAAGACGGTGGAGCAGACGCGCAAGCTGGTCGAGAGTGACGGGGTGTTCCTGATCTTCAACGGCCTTGGCACGCCGACCAATTCGGCGATCCACAAATACATGAATGCCAAGCAGGTGCCGCAGCTGTTCGTCGCAACCGGCGCTTCGAAATTCGGCGATCCAGAGAACTTTCCGTGGACGATGGGCTGGCAGCCCAACTACATCGCGGAGGGAAAGATCTACGCCCGCTACATCCTGGAAAACCACCCAGACAGCAAGATCGGCATCCTCTACCAGAACGACGACTACGGTAAGGACTACATCAACGGCCTGCGGGCAGGCTTCGGGGAGAAGGCCGATTCCATGATCGTCATGGAGCAGCCCTACGAGGTAGCCGATCCGACCGTGGATTCGCAGATCATCAATCTGAAGGCCTCAGGCGCCGATGTTTTCCTCAACATCGCTACGCCGAAATTCGCCGCTCAGGCGATCAAGAAGGCCGCCGAAATCAGCTGGGACGCGGTGCACATCGTCAACAGTGTGTCGAACTCGGTCGGTTCGGTGCTGAAGCCGGCCGGCTTCGAGAACGCTGTCGGGCTCATCAGCGCCAACTACGGCAAGGATCCGCAGGATCCGCAGTGGGAGGGCGATGCGGGTCTGAAGAAGTGGAGCGACTTCATGGATAAATACTATCCGGACGGCGACAAGACCTCCAGCTTCACCGTTTACGGTTACGGCGTCACGCAGACGCTCGAGTACGTGCTGAAATCGTCGTGCGACAATCTCACCCGCGAGGGCGTGATGAAGGCAGCTGCCAGCATCAAGGATTTCGAAACCGATACAGCTTTGCCCGGCATCAAGATCAATACCAGCGAGACGGACTTCTATCCGATCGAGCAGATGCAGCTGATGAAGTTCAACGGTGAACGCTGGGAACTGTTCGGCGGCGTCATCGACGGCTCGTCCGCGACGAACTGACTTTTCGCTCAGCGCCTTCCGCTGGCACTTGCGGGCCGCCAATCCTGGTGGCCCGCTTTTTACTTGCTCTAGCGGAAGTCGGTCAGAGATACGACTACGTTGGGCCCGGCGGGCAGGTCCATGGAGACGTAGAACGTGCCCACGATCGCAAGCATGATCAGCGCGATCATGGTCGTGGTACCGAGCAGGTCCTTGACGGCGTTCATGGCGCTTCTCCGAATTGCTATTCGGTCAAATAACGCCTTCCCATCTATCAGGGTTCCATTTTGGTCCGGTAACCGCCGATGTAGCATTTTGAATCAATAGTCAGGCCAATCGTCGGGATCACTGCGGTCTTGCCGTGAAAATTCCAGTCTAACTATCTGAATCCTTGCCGTTTTGCGCACGTTTGTTTGATGTGCCGAATGTGTAGCCGGTTTCGATCGCCGTGGCCCCGAATTTGTCCCGCAAACTGTCGATTGCGCCTTCGGCCAGGGCCCGTTTGCGGGCTGTTGCATCCACCAGGTCGGGCGGATCGGCGCGGTCAACATCCATGAAATCGCTGACGCCGATGCCGATCAGGCGGTAATGCGTGCCGTCCGTCTCCCGGCGCAGCAGATCCAGCCCGACCTGAAAAATGCGGTCGGCGAGGCGTGTCGGATCCGACAGCTGGCGGTTGCGTGTGCGGATACGGAAGTCGCTGGTCTTGAGCTTCAGCACCACGGTGCGACCGGCGAGACCAGCTTTTTTCAGCCGGGAAGACACGCGTTCCGAAAGACGGCGCAGGACCGGTACGAGATCATCGAGGGCGGCGATATCGGTGTTGAAGGTGGTTTCGGCCGACACGCTCTTGGCGTCGTGGCCGGGATCGACCTTGCGGTCGTCCAGCCCCCGCGACAGGTGATAGAGCCGGTCGCCCATCGATCCGTAGCGGCGCATGAGGTCCGTGCGCTCCATCTGCTGCAGCTGGCCGATCACCCTGATGCCATCGCGCTCGAGCGTCGCGGCGAATGCCTTGCCGACGCCCCAGATGAGCGTGATCGGCTTGGCCGCCAGAAAGTCTGTCGCTTTGGCGCGACCGACAACCGAGAAGCCGCGCGGCTTCTCGAAATCCGAAGCCACCTTGGCCAGGAACTTGCAGTAGGAAAGGCCGATCGAGATGGTGATGCCGATCTCCTTCTCGACGCGCGCGGCAAAGCGGCCGAGCGCCAGGGCAGGCGGCACGCCGTGCAGCCGCTCGGTGCCGGCTAGGTCCATGAAGGCTTCGTCGATCGAGATCGGCTCGACCAGCGGTGTCAGCGCACGCATCATCTCGCGGACTTCGCGCCCGACCGCGACGTATTTTTCCATGTCGGGCTTGATGACGACGGCGTCGGGGCAGGCATCGAGCGCCTTGAACATCGGCATGGCGGAGCGGACGCCGCGAATGCGGGCGATATAGCAGGCAGTTGAGACAACGCCGCGCTTGCCGCCACCGATGATGACCGGCTTGTCGCGCAGCTCGGGATTGTCGCGCTTTTCCACCGATGCATAGAATGCGTCGCAATCGACATGGGCGATGGCAAGATCGTAGAGTTCGGCGTGTCGCGTGACACGCGGGCTGCCACAGGACAAGCAGCGTTTCGCGCCGGACTGCTGGAGCGACAGACAGTCGCGGCAAAAGCCGTGCATCGGATCGTTGACAAGCATCGCCGGTCTTGAGAACATAACAGGAACAATTTTGAAGTGTACTTGTGCCGCGCGGCGGCGGCAAGCGCTCCGCCGATCAGCCACGCGGCGGCGGGAAGGGGATTTCATGGCGAAGGTCTGCAAACCGCTGACTCCGGAACTCTGGCCGGACTTCGAAGCGCTGTTCGGCAAGCAGGGCGCCTGCTACGGCTGCTGGTGCACGCATTTCAGGCTGCCGCCAGCGGCGAGGCGGGCGGCCGATCATGTCGGCAACAAGGCGCATATCAAGGCCCGCATCGAAGCCGGACCGCCGCCCGGCCTGCTGGCTTTCGACGGCGGCAGGGCGGTCGGCTGGATGCAGATAGGCCCGCGTTCCGACGTTCCCGAATGGAACAACAAGGGCCGCGCCTCCGCGCCGATGGCCGACGGACCGCAGGATGATCCGACCGTTTGGGCGATTTCGTGCTTCTTCATTCGCTCCGCGGCGCGCGGCGGCGGGCTGTCGCACCTGCTCGTGGCTGCCGGTGTCGAGCATGGGCGGGCAAATGGCGCGCGCGTGCTGGAAGCCTGCCCGATGACGGAAGCCAAGACGGCGCGTTCCATCGGGCTTTTTGTCGGGTCGCAGCGAGTGTTCGAGAAGGCCGGATTTTCGGTAGTGACGGAACGCAAGGCCGGGCGGCCGCTGATGCGGCTGGAGCTATAGGGTCACAGCCCCAGCGCCCGCGCGATCTTCGGCGCGGCGTCCGGCCAGTCGCGCACGACATGAATACCATCCTCCGGCGGAGGCATGAGCTTTCGCAGCGAATTGTCGGCCATCAAGTGGAAAAGGTGCGCGTCGGGCACATGCGTGCCGACCGAAGCAAGGTTGTTGGGCATGTCGTCGACGAAGGCGACCGGGCGCATGCCATGTCCGCGCAGCGCGTGGATCGCCGGACCTTTGGGCGCCTCGGTGGTCAGCAACGGATAGGCGAGCCCGAGTGATCGCAGATGGCGGCGGCGGATGTCTCGGTGACGGTGCGGCATCGCTGTCAGAAGCACGATTTCTGCCTGACTGCCGAGAGCGCCGAGGGCCTCGGCCGCACCCTCGGTCATGGTCTGCCACTCGGCCTGCGAGGCGTAGAATCCGTCGATAAGTTCAGACGCCAGTTCGCGTTCCACAGGTGTTTCCGTTGCCGTGTCGTAGATGTTTCCGTGCAGGCGGAACGTCTCGAGGCGCAGCTCATAGCCTTTTGATTTCAGATAGTTGGGGAAGGGACGAATGAATTCGATCAGAACGTCGTCGACGTCGAGCACCAACAGGGGCCGGGCGTCATGCGACAGCTTATCGATCTGGCGCGCGGTTTCGGGGTCGAGGTTCATTCCGGCCGGTCGAACCCATCGTTGCCGAACGGCAGAGCGGCCAGCGCCTTCGTCACCGAAGCCGGGTCGCGGCCGCTTGCCTCGGCGAACTGGAGCAGTGTCGGTTCATGGGCGGCGATGAACTGCAGCACCCCGGCCAGAAAGCCCGGGGTCGCGGCGGCGCGGCGGATATCGGCCGCCTCGATCCCCGTGATGGCCAGAAAACGGGGCAGGAGCCTGTCGTCGGAAGCAATGAAGGCGAGGGCTTCGACAGCCAACGCTTCCGCGGCCGCCCGGGCGCCGTTTCTGTCTTGCGAAGCTGTCTTCAAGACACCATTTCTCCCTTTGAGCGTCAGGCGATAACCTGCGTTAAGACGAGCCGCAAGGTGCGCACGAGCAGGCGCCGGCGAAATGCTGCGGCGGCCGGATTTGATCACGCCGGTTTCCGTTTCGTAAATCAATCGGCGCTACGATCGGATAAACGGAATCGCATGCCGGGCAACGGGCGTGAAACGGCTCCATGGAAAGCGGCGGTGAGGTGATGGCCAAGAAGGTGATGATCGTCGAAGACAACGAGCTCAACATGAAGCTCTTCCGCGATCTCATAGAGGCAAGCGGCTACGAAACTGTGCGCACGCGCAACGGGCTCGAGGCGCTTGATCTGGCGCGGCTGCATACACCCGACCTGATCCTGATGGACATCCAGCTTCCCGAGGTGTCGGGGCTGGAAGTCACCAAGTGGCTCAAGGAAGACGACGACCTGCATTCGATCCCCGTCATCGCCGTTACCGCCTTCGCCATGAAGGGCGACGAGGAGCGCATCCGGCAGGGCGGATGCGAGGCCTACATCTCCAAGCCGATTTCGGTGCCGCGGTTCATCGAAACCATCAAATCGTATCTGGGTGATGCCTGATGACCGCACGCATTCTGGTTGTCGACGACGTAAAGGCCAATGTGAAGTTGCTCGAAACGCGTCTGCTGGCCGAGTATTTCGAGGTGCTGGGCGCCTATAGCGGGCCGGAAGCCATCGAGACTTGCGAGAACGGCAAGGTCGACGTCGTTCTCCTCGACGTGATGATGCCCGACATGGACGGGTTCGAGGTTTGCCGGCGGCTGAAGAACGACCCCGCGACGGCGCATATCCCGATCGTCATGGTGACCGCGCTCGATCAGGTTTCCGACCGTATCCGCGGCCTGGAAGCAGGCGCCGACGATTTTCTCACCAAGCCGGTGAACGACTTGCAGCTGATCACGCGGGTCAAGAGCCTGGTGCGGCTCAAGATGCTCACCGACGAATTGCGGCTCAGGGCTTCGACCACGCGCAATATAGGCATCGAGGAGCTGCTCAGCCGCGGTTCCACCGTGGCTGCCGGCACGCCGAACGTGCTGCTGATCGAGGAACGCCAGACCCAGGCCGACCGGATCGCGCGCTATCTACGCGGCAAGGCACAGCTGACGATTGTCGCCGATCCGCAAATGGGCGTGTTCGAGGCGGCCGAGCAGTCATATGACTGCATCATCATTTCGACCGCGCTCAGCGACTACGATCCGCTGCGCCTTTGCTCGCAGCTTCGCTCGATCGACCGGACCCGGTTCCTGCCCATCATCCTGATCGCCGGCGAGGACGAGGAAGAGCGGGTGATCCGCGGCCTTGAACTCGGCATCAACGATTATCTCACCCGCCCCCTCGACGAGCAGGAGCTCGTGGCGCGGCTCAATACGCAGGTGAAGCGCAAGCGCTACAATGACCAGCTTCGGGCCAGCGTAACCCAGACGATCGAAATGGCCGTTACCGACACACTGACGGGTCTGCACAACCGGCGCTATCTGGACAGCCACCTCGAAACTCTGTTCGAGCGCGCCGTCGCGCGGCGGCGTCCGTTGTCGCTGATGATCACCGATATCGACCGCTTCAAGGCAATCAACGACAAGCATGGCCATGATGGCGGCGACGATGTGTTGCGCGAATTCGCCGCCCGGCTGCGCCAGAATGTGCGCGGCATCGACCTTGCCTGCCGCTATGGCGGCGAGGAATTCGTCATCGTGATGCCCGATACCGAGTTCGCGGTCGCGCAGAGGGTCGCCGAACGCATCCGGGCGCAGATTGCCGAAACACCGTTTGCCGTCGGCGCCGCGGGCAAGACGATCAAAGTAACCGTGAGTGTCGGGGTGTCGTCGGTGCAGCCGCCGCGGGATGGCGTCGAAGCGCTTCTCAAGCGCGCGGATGTCGCGCTCTACGAGGCCAAGAACACCGGCCGCAACCGGGTTGTCGCCAACGCCGCCTGAGGAAACAGGATTGCGGGACTACGCCCGGAGCAAGGTTGAATCTGGTTTCATCTTGATCTAGCCGGCTAGTTAACGCGCCGCGCATATTTACCTTAATCTCAGTGAGCTAGGCCGGTTAGTTAAGAAAGTATTGATTTTCACACCTGCTTGCGCAAGTGTCATTGCGGGACGGGACGGGAACCGATCGGGGACTACAAGCCGGTTGCCGTCTGCCAATACCCCATGATGCTCAGGTCCGCCGCATCTCCTGGGTCCGTGGGGTCGGCCGGCCGGCGCTGGCAATAGTGGCCTCCTCGTACCGCTGCCAGATGCCGGTCGGCCCCCGATCTTTCCAATCAAAGAGAACCAATAGAACGCCGCTTTGGCGAGCGGTTTTCCCCAACAAAAACGCCGCCCGGAGGCGGCGCTCTTACTGCGCGATCAAGCAATGCCTACTTGATCTTCGCTTCCTTGAATTCGACGTGCTTCTTTGCGACCGGGTCGTATTTGCGCTTGGTCAGCTTGTCGGTCATCGTGCGGCTGTTCTTCTTCGCGGTGTAGAAGTAGCCGGTGTCTGCCGTAGAGAGCAGCTTGATCTTGATGGTCGTAGCCTTGGCCATTGTCCGGATTCCGTAAATTTCAGATGTGAAAGCCGCTACTTCGGGTGAACTGGCCCGGCCGCGGAAATCTGGCGGGACACATAAAGGCTGGACCGCGAATGTCAAGCGGCGGGCTTGAGCCGGGCTACCACCAGCAGGATATAGACGGCGAAAAAGGCTGCCAGCGCGTGGGCGAACCCCTGGACGCCGACGGCATCCATCGCGATGCCGATCGCTTGCGGACCAAGCAGCATGCCGACCCCGTAGCACAGCACGAAGGCCGCGTTGGCGGACGCCAGGTCGCGCCCTCTCAGCCGTGAGCCGAGATGGGCGAGGCCGACCGTGTAGAGGCCGGCCACAACGCCGCCCCAGACGAAGAACATGGCGGCCGAGAGGTGCCAGTTGGCATGAATGGCCGGCAGGATGAGCATGCCTGCGAGGCCGACAACGGCGCAGGCGAGAAGCAAGACGCGGCGGTCCTTCATGCGGTCGCTCAACATGCCCAGCGGGATTTGCAAGAAGACATTGCCGAGGCCGATCATCGTCAGGATCAGGGCGGCATCGCCTTCGCTCAGCCCGATGCGGACGCCGTAGACGGGAAACAATGCAAAGCCGCCGGTCTCGACCGCGCCGAACACCAGAACCGCGGCAGTGGCTGTCGGCACCAGGAACAGATAGCGCCAGAAGCTGAGGCCTGACTGGGCTTCGCCGGCGCTGATATCGGGGCTTTCGCGCCAGGCAGCGAAAATCGGAATGGTGGCGAGGGCGATCAGGATCAGCACGGCGCCAAACGGCGCGAAGCCCTGACTGCCGAGCTCCGAAAAAAGCCAGGGACCGAAGGCGAAGCCGAGCGACAGGCATGTCGCGTAAAGGCCGAGCACGAAGCCTCTTCGATGTTCCGGCGCAGAACTGGTGATCCAGAATTCGGAGAGGATGAACAGGACAGTCAGCGCGACATGCAGGACGGCGCGCAACGGGAACCAGACCCAGTAGTTCTCGAAAACATAGAAACCGGCGAAGGACAGGCCACTCGCGACGATCATCACAAGCATCGTCCACACAACGCCGAAGCGCATCGCCACCGGGATGGCGATGGGCGCGGCCGCGATCGAAGCGACGCCTGCGACAGCCGTGTTGAGGCCGATCATTGTGGCGGAGTGGCCGCGCCCCTCCAAAAGGACGCTGAGCAACGGAACGCCGAGGCCTATGGCGGTGCCGACAACGGAGATCGCAGCAATTGCGGCGCCAATCGAACGCCACCGGATCGGAGGGGCGTCCAGCTCGTGATGCGGCCGCGTCGCACCCATCTGCTATCGTTCCTAGAGAATGTCGCGCCGGAAACGGCGATGACGCATGTAATAATACGGCACCGGGCCGCCCGGCTTGAGGTCCGGGTCGCTGCCGAGCCGCGTCTCGAGATCGGCAAGAACACTCTTGGTGATCAGCGGGACTTCAAGCTCCTTCGCCTCGGCGATATCGAACCATGCGAGCTCCTCGAGTTCCTCCGTGGGGCCCCCTTCGGGCAACTCTACGGCGACATCGTCTTTCCAGGCCGCCAGAAAGCGGGTGTCGAAGCGGCGCACGCGGCCGGGCGGCGTGATGGCGCGGGCAAGATAGCGCAAGCTGTCGAGCGCCGGCACCACGCTGTGCTCGGCAAAACCGGCCCAGCCGGGATTGCGGGTCGCGAAGGCGCCGGCGCGGCCGATCAGCAGGCCGGCTTCCTCATAGGTCTCGCGTATGGCTGACAGGGCGATGGCGCGGGCGCGGGCGTCGCTGGCTCTCGAACCCGTACCCTTCAGCTTGACCTGCTCGTCGGGGTGCAGTTCGGCCGCCACCGCTACGCGCGCGTCGGCCGGGTCGGTGCGCCCGCCGGGAAAGACGAAGCGATTGGGCATGAAGGCGTGATGGCGGCTGCGGCGTCCGAGCAGAACACGGACCTTGCCGCCGGCGCGGTCGAGCAGGATGAGGGTGGCTGCGTCACGCGGCCGCTTCGGCCCGTCGCCAAGTGCGAAGTCGCGGCTTTCGGCGCGGTCGATCGCCTCGCGCGACATGCCGGCCATGGCTTCGGGCTGAACGTCGGCCATGGCTCAGATTTCTTCGGGGCGGTCTTCCACGCCGCCGAACCCGTGCATCTTCAACGCCCATTGGAGGCCGACGACGGCGCCCTTGATGGGCTGGATCAGCGCGATTGCCAGCAGGATTGTGGCCGGGATCCAGATGGCGAGATGCTGCCATGTCGACAGTTCGAACATCAGTTCGAAGCCCATGAACGCGCCAACCACGATGTGGCCGACGACCAGGACCACCAGATAGGCCGGAAAGTCGTCAGCCCGCTGGTGGTGGAGTTCCTCATGGCAGACGGGGCAGGCGTCCGCGGTTTTCAGGAATGCCCGAAACAGCCGACCTTCGCCGCAATGGGGGCAGCGGCCCAGAAAGCCGTTGACCATGGCGGGACGCACGGCGCGAGGCGCCGTCTGCCGGAACTCGATTGGCTCGTTGTCGGTCATTACCGTCTCCTGGAGCGGCCCGTGCTTCGCGCCCGCCCGTTTCGCCCGCCGCCGCGCCGCTTCGACTTGTGGAACGAACTCCGGCCCGCGGGCAGCGGTCCCGGCTCGCTCAGCATTTCGAAGCGCATGGACCCGGCAAGCGGTGCAACTTCCATCAATCTTACTTCGACGCGGTCGGCAAGCCGGTAACCCTTGCCGGACCGTTCGCCAACCAGCGCATGCGCCGATTCGTCATGTAGATAGTAATCGTCACCAAGCGTTGACACCGGGATGAAGCCATCTGCGCCAAAAAGTGGCAGCTGGACGAATAATCCAGATTTCGTGACGCCGGAAATGCGGGCCGCGAATTCGGCGCCGATGCGGTCTGCCAGATGACGGGCGACCAGCCGGTCCACTGTCTCACGCTCCGCCGCCATGGCGCGGCGCTCGGCGGTGGAAATCATTGCGGCGGTTTCCTCCAGCCTTTCCTCCTCATCCTTCTTCAGGCCTTCGGGCCCAAGACCCAGTGCGCCGATCAGCGCGCGGTGGACGATGAGATCGGCATAGCGGCGGATCGGCGAGGTGAAATGCGCGTAGCGCCGCAGGTTCAAGCCGAAATGACCAAGATTCTCAGGCGTGTAGACCGCCTGGCTCTGGGAACGCAGTACGACCTCGTTGACCAGTTCCTGGTGATCGCTGCCATCGACCTGGGCGAGGATCTTGTTGAACATGGCCGGTTTCATCTGGGCGCCGCGGGCCAGCGAAATGTTGACCGTCTGCAGGAATTCGCGCAGCGCCTCCTGCTTGGCCAGCGAGGGCGCGTCGTGGACCCGGTAGACGAAGGCGCGGCGTTTTGCTTCCAGCGTTTCGGCGGCCGCCACATTGGCCTGGATCATGAACTCCTCGATCAGCTTGTGCGCGTCGAGACGGTCGGGAATGACGACGCGATCGACCGTGCCGTCCTCCTTGAGCATGATCTTGCGTTCCGGCAGGTCGAGTTCCAGCGGCTGGCGCTTCTCACGGCCGCGCTTCAGAACTTTGTAGGCGTCCCATAGCGGCCGTAGCACCGGATCAAGCAGCGGGCCGGTCTTGTCGTCGGGACTGCCGTCGATCGCAGCCTGCGCCTGCTGGTAGGCGAGGCGGGCCGCCGAGCGGATCATCACCCGGTGGAAGGTGTGGCGCAGCTTGTTGCCCCTGGCATCGAAGGTCATGCGCACGGCAAGGGCGGGGCGGTCTTCCTTCTCGCGCAGCGAGCAAAGGTCGTTGGAGATGCGCTCCGGCAGCATCGGCACCACGCGGTCGGGGAAATAGACCGAATTACCGCGTTTCAGCGCCTCGCGGTCCATGGCCGATCCGGCGGTCACATAGGCCGCGACATCGGCGATGGCGACCTCGACGATGAAGCCACCGGGGTTCTTGTCGTCGGTATCGGGCGCGGCGTGGACGGCATCGTCGAAGTCCTTGGCGTCGGCCGGGTCGATGGTGATCAGCGGCAATTTGCGCCAATCCTCGCGTCCCGACATCGTCGCCGGCCTGATGCCGTCGGCTTCCTTCAGCACAGCCTCGCCGAAAGTGTGAGGAATGCCGTGGGCGTGGATGGCGATCATGGAGATCGCCCTTTCGCTGTCCATAGTGCCGACGACCGTCAGCACGCGTCCGCGCGGCGGGCCATAGCGTCCGCCGCCCTTATCGGGCTCGACTTCGACCAGGTCGTCCGCCTTGGCGCCATTCAGTGCGTCCGCGGCGATTTGAAGCTCCGGCTCGCCACGCTTGACCGGCTCAATGCGGAAACCGTCGGCGGTCTTGCGCAGGACGCCCAGAACGGAATCACTCGTGCGGTCGAGTTTCTTGATGACCTGCGCGGTGTAGGCCGGTCCCTTGCCGCCATCCTTGGCCGGGAAGACACGCGCAAGGACGCGGCTGCCGATGCCGGGCGAGGGCTGGCCGCGCTTCGTCCTCACCTGAACCAACGGCGGCGCGGCGCCGTCATCCGGCCATTCGCTCGGCCTTGCCAGCAGCAGGCCGTCATGGTCGCGCGAGAAGATGTCGAGCGCCACGACATGCGGCAGGCCGCCTGGCTGGATGAGACGCTTGCCGCGTTTCTCGATCTGGCCGTCGTCGGCCATCTGGCGCAGCAGGTCCTTGAGCCAGGCGCGGTCGGCGCCTTTCAGGCCGAAGGCGCGGGCGATCTCGCGCTTGCCGGACTGGTCGGGGTTGGCGGCCAGAAAGTCGAGAATGTCCTGCGGCGTCGGCCTGTGGCTGCCGGAGCCGGATGGAGTCTTTCCCGTGTCCTTCCGGGCCAAGCGGGCTATTCCTTGCTCTTGCGGGTTTTGGGCTTGGCTTTCGCCCTGGCGGGCTTCTTCTTGCCGCCCTTGCTTCCCGCCTTGGCGGCAATCAGCTCCAGAGCCTCGGGCTGGGTCACCGATGCCGGGTCCTTGCCCTTGGGCAGCGTCGCGTTGATCTTCCCCCAGTTCACATAGGGTCCGTAGCGGCCGTCGCGCACGGTGATCTTGCCGCCGTCGGGGTGGTCGCCAAGATCGCTGAGCGTGGCGGCCGCGCCACGCCCGCCCGGCCCCTTGGCCTTCTTCTCGGCAATAACGGTCACGGCGCGATTGAGGCCGATCGAAAACACGTCCTCGACGGTTTCCAGATTGGCGTAGCCGCCGTCATGGAGAACGAACGGGCCGTAGCGGCCGATGCCGGCCGAAATCATCTTGCCGGATTCGGGATGCTTGCCGACATCGCGGGGCAGCGACAGCAGCGCCAGCGCCTTTTCGTGGTCGATGGTGTCGGGCGCCCAACCCTTGGGCAGGCTCGCGCGCTTGGCTTCCTTGCCTTCGCCGCGCTGGACATAGGGGCCGAAGCGGCCGTTTTTCAGGACGATCTGCTCGCTGGTGTAGGGGTCCGCGCCCAGCACCTTGTCGCCGGAATCGCCGTCGGCGCCGTTCGCGCCATTGGCGGCGTCGCCGAGCTGGCGCGTGTAGCCGCATTCGGGATAGTTCGAGCAGCCGACGAAAGCGCCGAACTTGCCGAGCTTGAGCGACAGATTGCCCGTGCCACAGCGCGGGCAGATGCGCGGATCGGTGCCGTCTTCGCGCGCGGGGAAGACAAGCGGCGCCAGTTCCTGGTTCAGCGCTTCGAGAACTTCCGAGACGCGCAGTTCCTTGATGTCGTCGACGTGGGCGGAAAAGTCCTTCCAGAAGTCGCGCAGCACGTCCTTCCATGCCAGCCGGCCGTCGGAAATCTCGTCGAGCTTTTCTTCCAGCGAGGCCGTGAAGTCGTACTCGACGAACTTCTCAAAGAAGCTTTCGAGGAAGGACGTGACCAGCCGTCCCTTGGCCTGCGGGAACAAACGCCGCTTGTCGATCGTGACGTAGTCGCGGTCTTCGAGCGTCTTCAGCGTCGCGGCATAGGTGGAGGGACGGCCGATGCCGAGTTCCTCCATTCTCTTGATCAGCGTCGCCTCCGTGTAGCGCGGCGGCGGTTCGGTCTCGTGCTGCGTGGCCGTCACCTTCTCGCGCGAAAGCTGCTCGCCGTCGCGAATCTCGGGCAGGCGCTTGGCCTCGTCGTCCTCGGCGTCATCTTCCTTCTGGTCGGTGTAAGCGGCGATGAAGCCGTCAAAGCGGACGACCGAGCCGACCGCGCGCAGCGACGCCTTCTTCGTGCCGTCGCCCGCCTCGATCTCGACCGTCGTGCGCTCGATCTCGGCCGGATTCATCTGGCTGGCGATAGCCCGCTTCCAGATCATCTCGTAGAGGCGCGCCTGGTCCGCGTCGAGCATGCCCCGCACCTTGTCGGGGGAACGGGAGAAGTCGGTCGGGCGGATCGCCTCGTGGGCTTCCTGGGCGTTCTTGGCCTTGGTCGCATAATAGCGCGGCTTTTCCGGTAAATAGCGATCGCCGAACCCGTTCCTGATCTGGCTGCGGGCGCCTTCGATCGCTTCCGGTGCTATCTGGACGCCATCGGTACGCATATAGGTGATGAGACCGGCCGTCTCCCCGCCGATGTCGATGCCTTCATAGAGCCGCTGCGCGACCTGCATGGTGCGGCTGGCTGAAAAACCGAGGCGGGAGGAGGCTGCCTGCTGCAATGTCGATGTGGTGAAGGGTGGGCCCGGGTTGCGCTTCGTCGGCTTGGCCTCAACCGACTGCACCTTGTAGGTCGACCCCTCCAGCACCGCCTTGATGGTGTCGGCCTGATCCTTGTTGTCGATGTCGAGTTTCTGCAGCTTCTTGCCGTCGAAAGCCGTCAGCCGCGCCTCGAAACTGTCGCCGCGCGGGGTGAGAAGCGTCGCGGCCAGCAGCCAGTATTCCTGCCGGATGAATCGCTCGATCTCGGCTTCGCGGTCGCAGACCAGACGCAGCGCAACCGACTGAACGCGGCCCGCCGAGCGGGCTCCGGGCAGCTTGCGCCACAACACCGGCGACAGCGTGAAGCCAACCAGATAGTCGAGCGCGCGGCGGGCGAGATAGGCGTCGACCAGCGGACCATCGATGTCGCGCGGGTTGGCCATCGCTTCGAGCACGGCCTGTTTGGTGATGGCGTTGAAGACGACGCGCTTGACCGGCTTGTCCTTCAGCGCCTTTTTCTGGCGCAGCACCTCAAGCACGTGCCAGGAGATCGCCTCCCCCTCGCGGTCAGGGTCGGTGGCGAGGATCAGGCCATCGGCATCCTTCACCGCCTTGGTGATCTCGGCAAGCCGTTTCGACGACGCGCCGTCGACAGCCCAGGACATGGCGAAATCTTCGTCGGGCAGAACCGAACCGTCCTTCGCAGGCAGGTCGCGGACATGGCCGAACGAGGCAAGGACCTTGTAGTCCCTGCCCAAATATTTGTTGATCGTCTTGGCTTTGGCCGGCGATTCGACGACGACGATGTCCATGCGTGGACCATTACCCTTCACGCTCGGAGGCGCCTTGGCGTAGCAAGTCGGTTGAAAACAGGTTCGTCACATGGCCGCGCTTTGGCATTCGGTCAAGGGCGGCCGCGAAATTTCCCGGGATGACGATATGCAACCCAGAGTTTAAGTTTGTTGAGTCATTGCAATTTTAGGTAATGGCGCTACTCTCTCGGCAGCATTGGGGCTTGATATCTGATTCATGCCTGTCACGGCGGCAAAACAACAACAAAAGCCGTACGACGTGGCCGGGCGGAGAACCTGGGCCCAATGCGGAAGCACAGCAACAACAACTCCCGGCGAACCGATACGCTGGACTATATGCAATCCATGCTGGGTCAGCTTCGGCAAATGGCGGAGGCGGAACGCTGCGACATGCTCGCCTATCTGGTCGAGATGGCCTATGTCGAGGTTAGCGACATCATTCGGGGCGACCGCCCGACCCGCGTTCAGGATCAGCTACATATCCAGGATCAGTGAGACCGCGCCGCCGGAATGCCGCTCCAGCCGCCCAGCCAAGTCCAGTTCAAGCAATATCATGAACAACTGCGCGGGGTGCACGTCCGTATGGCGTATCAGCTCATCGATTGCGACTGGCGTCGGGCCAAGGGCCTCGAGAACGCGCGCGCGGTCATCGTCGCCGGGCGGAGGGGCCGCCTCGAAATCCGGCGGCTCGGAAAAACTGTCATCGCGCGCGTTGGGCATGCCCGACATCGGCGCCAGAGCGTCCAGCACGTCGCTTGCATCGGTAACCAGGCTGGCGCCGTCCTTGAGGAGCCCATTGGCGCCCGCGGCGCGGGGATCGAGCGGCGAGCCCGGCACTGCGAATACAAGCCGGCCGTAGTCGGCGGCATAGCGGGCGCTGATCAGCGAGCCCGAGCGCAGAGCCGCTTCAACCACAACCAGCGCCATCGAAACTCCCGCCACCAGCCGGTTGCGGCGCGGAAAATCGCGGGCGCGCGGCTCCCAGCCGAACGGCATTTCCGACACGATGGCGCCGCGTTCGCTGATTGCCTCGCAGAGCTTTTCGTTTTCGGGCGGATAAGGGCGATCGAGGCCGCCGGCCATCATTGCGACGGTGCCGGTATCGAGGCTCGCCTCGTGCGCGGCGGCGTCGATGCCGCGGGCGAGGCCCGACACCACCGCATAGCCCCGTCGTCCGAATTCGGCTGCGAGCTTGCGGGCCATCTTGATGCCCGACAGCGAGGCGTTGCGCGCGCCGACCATGGATATGGAAGGCAGATCGAGGGCGGCGGCCTGGCCTTTCACCGCCAGCATGGGCGGCGCGCCGGTGACCTTGCGCAGGAGCGGCGGATAGGAGGGCTCTCCCAGCGCCACGAAACGGGCGCCGAAGCGTTCCGCCGTCTCCAGTTCGGCTTCGGCGGCTTCAACGGACAGGGCGCGGATGGTCGTGCCGGCATTGCCGCGCCGGGCCAGCTCCGGCAGTGCGTCGAGCGCGGCTTCGGCCGAACCGAATCGGTTGATCAAGTCGCGGAAGGTCTGCGGGCCGACATTGTCGGTGCGAATAAGGCGCAGCCAGGCAAGCCGCTGCCGGTCGGTCAGGCGCTGCCCGGCCGCTGGGGAGCCCGTCACCCCTTCGCCCCGATCTTCGATTCGGAGCCGGACATGAGACGGCTTATGTTGGCGCGGTGCTTGATGAACAGGAGCAGCGACATGAACGCCAGCCCCGCGGCGACGTCGCCAAGGCCGGTATACCAGGTTACAATTGGCGCGCAGATTGCGGCGAGCAGTGCTGCGAGAGACGAATAGCGCATAACCACGGCCACCAATATCCACACGGCGGCGAAAACAAGCGCTGGCAGCCAGGCTGTGATGAGCGGCAACCAAGCGATCCCGAACAGTACGCCTAAATAGGTCGCGACGCCTTTGCCGCCCCTGAAGCCGAGCCAGACCGGAAACAAGTGCCCGAGGAACGCGCCGAGGCCGGCGATGAGGCCCAGTTCGATGCCGTATCCGCTTGCGATCACCACAGCCGCCGTACCCTTCAGCGCATCGAGCAGAAGTGTCGCGGCAGCCAGCCCCTTATTGCCGGTGCGCAGCACATTGGTCGCGCCGATGTTGCCCGAGCCGATCTTGCGCACGTCACTCAGCCCGGCCATGCGGGTGAGGACGAGACCGAAGGGGATCGAGCCCAGCAGATAGCCGAACAGGAGGGCCGCCAGAAGCGTCGGAACCAGACCTGTCAATAATTCCTCCCGCGTTGCGTTTGCGCGGCTATGCCTGAAACACCGTGCGGCCCGCAACCATGGTTTGCAACACTTTCCCTTGAAGCCGGGCACCCTCGAAGCAGGTGTTTTTCGAGCGCGAGCGAATGTCGGCCTCCTGCACGATCCAGGGATATCCGGGATCGACCAGCGCAAGATCGGCCGGCGCGCCGGGAGCCAGCGTACCGCCCGGCAGGCCGAACAGGCGGGCCGGCGCCGTGGAGAGCGCTTCGATCAGGCGCATGAGCGGCACATCGCCATTGTGATGCAGCCTGAGTGAGACGGCGAGCAGCGTTTCCAGCCCGATCGCGCCCGTGGCGGCGTCGGCGAAGGGCAGGCGCTTGGTGTCCACGTCCTGCGGATCGTGCGAGGAGGAGATGATGTCGATCGTGCCGTCCCGCAGTGCCTGGACCATCGCCAGCCGGTCTTCCTCCGCGCGCAGCGGCGGCGACAGGCGAAAGAAGGTGCGGTACTCGCCGACGTCGATCTCGTTGAGCGCGAGATGGTTGATCGAGACGCCGGCGGTGACCGATGCCCCATCGTTTTTGGCGCGGCCAACGGCCTCGGCGGAAATCGCCGTAGAAATCTTGGCTGCGTGATAAGAGCCGCCGGTCAGGCGCGCGAGACGCAGGTCGCGCTCGAGTGGGATGACCTCGGCTTCGCGTGGAATTCCCGGAAGGCCCAGCCAGCTCGCATAGAGCCCCTCGTTCATCACGCCGCCGGCGGCCAGATCGGCATCCTGCGTTTCCAATGCGATCAGGGCGCCGAAATCGCGCGCATAGGTGAGTGCGCGGCGTACGGTGACCGGATTGGCGATCGTGCGGCGGCCTTCGGTGAATGCGACCGCGCCCGACTGCCGCAGCAGGCCGAATTCGGTCATTTCCCGACCGGCCAGCGCCTTGGTGACGGCCGCCGCCGGATGGACATTCACGACCGCCGTGTCGCGCGCGGCGCGCAGCACGAACTCCACCAACGCCGGATCGTCGATGACCGGATCGGTGTCGGGCATCATGATGATGGAGGTCACGCCGCCCGCAGCCGCCGCGTGACTGGCCGACGCGATCGTCTCGCGATGCTCGGCTCCCGGTTCGCCGATGAAGACGCGGCTGTCGACAAGGCCCGGCACGATCAGCTTGCCGGCGCAATCGATGATCTCCGCGCCGTCGGGCGCGCCCTGATTGCGCGCATCGGCGCCGGCGGCCTGGATCTTTCCATTGGCGACTATGACAGTCCCGGTTTCGTCGAGATCGCGCGAGGGATCGACGATGCGGGCGTTGGTGAAGACGGTAGCCGTCATTGCGCCGCCTCGGCGTTGCGACGTGGGTCGAGCAGGGCTTCCATGACGGCCATGCGCACGGCGACGCCCATTTCGACCTGTTCCTCGATGACGCTCTGCGGCCCGTCGGCGATTTCGGAGGCGATCTCCACGCCCCGGTTCATGGGGCCTGGATGCATGACCAGCGCGTCGTCCTTCGCCAGCTTCAGCTTTTCGGCATCGAGGCCGTAATAGCGGAAGTATTCGCGCACGGAAGGCACAAAGGCGCCGGCCATGCGCTCGCGCTGCAGGCGCAGCATCATGACGACATCGGCGCCTTTCAGCCCGTCCTTCATCGATGTGAACGGCTGGACGCCCATGCGTTCGATGCCGGCGGGCATCAGGGTCGAGGGACCGACAACGCGGACGCGCGCGCCGAGCGCGTTGAGCAGCACGATATTGGAGCGCGCGACCCGTGAATGAAGTACGTCGCCGCAGATCGCCACCGTCAGCTTGCCGAGCGGCCCGCGGGCGCGGCGGATGGTGAGCGCGTCGAGCAGCGCCTGGGTGGGATGTTCGTGCGCGCCGTCGCCGGCATTGACGACCGAGCAGCCGACCTTCTGGGCGAGCAGGGCGGCGGCGCCGGCCGAGGCATGGCGGATGATGAGGATGTCCGGCCGCATGGCGTTGAGCGTCATCGCCGTGTCGATCAGCGTCTCGCCCTTTTTCACCGAGGAGGAGCCAACCGCCATGTTCATGACGTCCGCGCCCATGCGTTTGCCGGCCAGTTCAAATGATGACTGCGTGCGCGTGGAAGCTTCGTAGAACAGGTTGATCTGTGTGCGGCCGCGCAGCGTCCCGGTCTTCTTTTCAGGCTGGCGGGAGATGGCGACGGCGGCGTCGGCGCGGTCAAGCAGAAGTTCGATGTCTTCCGCCGAAAGCCCCTGGATCCCCAGCAGATGCCGATGCGGAAAGAGGGGAAAAGTGGCGGTGTGGCTCATCTCAAGCCGGTGCTATACGGCCCGGCGGCAGTTCCGGCAAGGCGTTGGCCGCACGACCGTCATGCTTTCCCCGGAAATCGGCGCGACTGGTGTTACGCCGCGTTGCTGTATTTCTTAAGTGAGATGCGGCACATTCGGCCAAACGAATACACAGGGCGAGGAACCCCGCGTGACACACGACGTGATCAACCAGTCGCCACCGCTTGCCGGGACCAATGCCTGGCGCGGCGACCCGCTCCTGATGCAACTGTCGGAGGAATTCGAGGAGCCGGTACGCAAGGAACTGGAACAGCTCGGCCGCTTCGTTCGCTCCGCGGAAGCGCAGGAACTTGCCCGCATCGCCAACACCGAAACGCCGCAATTGAAGGCGTTCGACCGGCGGGGCAATCGCATCGATCAGGTCGAATACCACCCCGCCTATCATGCGCTGATGCGCCGGTCGATATCGCTCGGCCTGCATTCGAGCGTGTGGGAAAACAGCAATGTGGAGCAGGGCCGCCGGCATCAGGCGCGCGCGGTGCGCTACTATCTCATGTCGGAGCTGGAGACCGGGCATCTGTGCCCGATCACCATGACCAACGCATCGCTGGCTGCGCTGATAGGCACGCCGGACCTGTTCCGCAAATGGGCGCCCAGGGTGACGTCGCGCAAATACGATCCGGCTCACAAGGCGCCCTTCGACAAAGCCGGGCTGACGCTCGGAATGGGCATGACGGAAAAGCAGGGGGGCACCGATGTACGCGCCAATATGAGCGCGGCGGAGCCGGCGGCCGATGGCGGGTATCGCCTCACCGGCCACAAATGGTTCATGTCGGCGCCGATGTCGGACGCCTTCCTCATGCTAGCGCAGGCGGCGGAAGGGCTGAGCTGTTTCCTGGTTCCGCGCGTGCGCAGCGACGGCACGCCGAACGGGCTTCATTTCCAGCGGCTGAAGGACAAGCTCGGAAACCGGTCGAACGCGTCGTCCGAGGTCGAGTTCGAGGGCATTAACGCCGAAATGGTCGGTGAGGCGGGCAAGGGTGTCCGCACGATCATGGACATGGTTACGCTGACGCGGCTCGACTGCGCGCTGGGCACGTCGGCGATCATGCGCGCAGGGCTCGCGGAGGCCGTTCACCACACACGCTACCGCAAGGTCTTCGGGCGGGAACTGATCGACCAGCCGCTGATGCAGCGTGTTCTTGCCGACATGGCGCTGGAGGTGGCCGGTGCGACGGCGCTTTCGTTCCGGCTGGCGCGCGCCTTCGACGAGGCAGCCAACGACCGCGAGCAGGCGGCCTTCGTCCGGGTGATGACGCCGGTCGTCAAATATTGGGTCTGCAAAATCGCCCCGCCGCTCATCTACGAGGCGATGGAATGCCTGGGCGGCAACGGCTATGTCGAGGAAGCGCCGCTGGCGCGCTACTATCGGGAAGTGCCGGTCAATGCGATCTGGGAGGGGTCCGGCAACGTGATGGCGCTTGACGTGCTTCGCGTTCTTGCCCGCGGGCCGGCGCTGTTCGACGAGGTGCTGGAGGGCATCCGGCGCGATCTCGGCAATGCGGGGAAGGGCGCCTTCGAGGTACTGCGCGCAGCGATCGACGTCGCTTCGTCCGACGAGGGCTCCGCCCGCATTCTCACCGAGCAGCTCGCATTGTCGGCCGCGGCGGCAGAGCTCAGGCGGATGGGGGCGGGCCGCATCGCGGATGCTTTCGTGGAGACCAGGCTCGCCGGTCAGTGGCGCGGCACTTACGGCATGCTGGACGCGCGCCACGACGCGCGCGCCATCATCGATACGCTTTATCCCGAGGCGAGCTGAGTGGCGAGCGCCAGCGCAACCGGCATGGTGAGGAACGCCACCGCCGTCTGCAGCGTCGTTTCCGCGGCGTAGAACTCGGCGTCGCCGCCAAGCTGGCGCGCCAGCACGTAGCCGTTCATGGCAGTCGGAACCGCGCCGCAGAGCGTCAGGTAGATGAGCTGAGGGCCGGTGACGCCGAGCGCCAGTCCGGTTGCGATGAGCACGGCCGGAAACAGGACGAGCTTGATCACCAGCGGGACGAAGATCGCCAGGCGCGGCTTCAACGCTTCGGCGGGACGCAGGCCGGAGCCGATCGCAAGCAGGCCGACGCCGATGGCGGCGCTGCCGACCAGGTTCACCGCCTCCGCCAACGGCGCATAGAGGCCGCCGGGGAGGAATCGAAACAGGATGCCGATCGCCACGCCGATAATCAGCGGGTTTGTCGCCACAGCGAACAGGGTCCGCCGCCAATCGGCCCTGCCGCTTCCGAAGCGGATGACAACCGCCACGGATGAAATGTTGAGCGGGATGATGATCGCTGCCATTACCAGCGCGACCACGGCGCTGGCTTCCGGCGGGTAGAGCTTTTGCGCGACGGCCAGGGCGATGAACCCGTTCCAGCGCATCGATGTCTGAAAGATCGACGAATATTCTGCCCGGGTAGCCGTTCCGGTGACGCGGAAGACCGGCCACAAAGCCAGAACCGCGGCGCCCATGACGGCCAGCGTGATGAACAGCGCCAACAGCATTGCGTCGAGCCGCAGGCCGGACATGTCGGCATTCAGAATCGTCGAAAACAAAAGTGTCGGGTAGAGGATCCAGTAGCTGATCTTCTCCAGCCCTTCCCAGACAGGTCGATCCAGAATCGGCGCGCGGCTGAGCAGGTTGCCGATCACTATCAACAGGAAGATCGGAAGGATGCTTTCGAAGATGGGGAGCATGCGCGAACCGGCAGGTTGTAAAGGCGCGGCTTAGGCGCGCGGTCACCGGCTGTATAGGCGGACCGGCCGCATTTTCGGTTTTCCGTTAACCTTAACGATTGGTTTCGATTGCGGGCAAGCGGGCTGGGGGCCAGTTTGCCGAATGAGGGAGCCACACTTCATGCACAGAACCGTCAAGGTCATACTGTCGCTGAGCTGGATCGCCGTATTCGGCGCGCTGGCCGTCGTTACGCTGGTCGCAGCCGTGGACGGTATTGCGGCGGCGCGCGCGGCGATGCCGTTCGCGGTCCCGTTTTTCGGAATCGAGCCGCTGGCCAGCCAGTCGATGATGGGCGGTCTGTCGCTCGGCTCGGCGCTGGTGACGGCTCTGTTTGCCTGGATGATGCTGACGGCGCTGATGGTTGAAGGCGATCATTCGCGCGGCGCGGGCAATCCCGCCGAACTGGCTCATGGCGGCGCGTTCGGCATCGGCGGCGTGATCTTTCTGACCACGATACTCGGCTCATCGATCCTGCTGATGGTGGCCAGCGGGCTGCTGGTCGCGGCGATGGTCCTATCCTTGATGCTGTCGCGCATGGCGCTGGAGCCGGAGCAGACCCTTGCGCCGCGTTCGGTTCGCGACCGGGCCATCGAGGCGGCGCACATCTACTCGGTCGATATGCGCCGGCAGAGCGCGGAGATTGTGCCATTTCCCGTGCGGGGCGAATTCGCCCGCGAGGGGCAGTGATGCGCTACATCCTGCTTTTCTGGGCGCTGCCGCTTGGTCTGTTCTGGGGCTGGTTCTTCCTGTCCTACAACGACGTGAATTTCGGGCTCCTGTTCCTGAGCCGCCAGTTTCACGATTTCAGTTTCGCGATCTACGGCAATCTGATCGGCATCGACGCGGCGACAATCCCGGTGCTTGTCGCCAAGGCGTGCGTGGTCGACACGCTGCTGATCATGGGCGTTTTCGCCATACGCCGGCGCCTCGACATCGTCGAATGGGTGCGCGAAAGCTGGCCGCGCTATTTCGGCGACCGTCCGCTTCCCAGTATCCTCAGCCGGTCGAGCGCACCCTGAAGGATGAAGGCGGCCGCGACCGCGTCGATCACCTCGGCGCGCCTGGCTCTGGATACATCCCTTTCGATCAATGATCGTTCGGCAGCGACCGTCGACAGCCGTTCGTCCCAGAAGACGACCGGAAGCGGCGTCATTCGCTCCAGGTTGCGCGCGAAGCCGCGGCTTGCCTGGGCGCGCGGGCCTTCCGACCCATCCATGTTGACGGGCAGGCCGATGACGAGCGCGCCTACATTGTCGCGGGCAATTTCCTTCAAGAGTGATTCCACGTCCGCGGTGAACTTCTTGCGCCGGATCGTCGTGCGGGCATGCGCCATCGACAGCGAGCGATCCGATACCGCAAGACCGATCGTCTTCGTGCCGAGGTCGAGCCCGGCCAGAGTTTGGCCCGGCTGAATCAGTGCACGGATATCTTCGATCGAAACGACCGCCATGCGCGCAGACATGCCTTTTGACTTCGATTTCCCACGCTTTATCCTCCGCCCAAGTCAAAGAGCGGAGGAAGCCTCATGAAGATCACCTGGTTCGGCCACTCGACGTTCAGAATCGAGAGCGGCGACGCCAAAATACTGATCGATCCGTTTCTGACCGGCAATCCTTCCTGGGACAAGGGCTGGGAGAAGCCTTCCGAGGGCATCACTCACCTGCTTCTGACGCACGGACACAACGATCATATCGGCGACAGCCTCGATATCCTGAAGAAAACCGGCGCAATGCTGGTTGCGAATTTCGAGATCTGCATGTGGCTGAACGGGCTGGGCGCCGACGATATCAAGATCAATCCGGGCAATACGGGCGGGACGGTCGATTGCGGCGGGTTCACCACCAGCTTCGTGCGGGCCGACCACTCCTCCGCATTCCAGACGGGCGGCGGCAACAATATCTATCTCGGCAATCCGCTCGGGCTCATCCTGCATTTTCCGGACGACAAGACAGTCTACCATCTGGGCGATACCGACATCTATTCCGACATGGCGCTGACCAACGAACTGCACCAGCCGCAGATCGGGCTGTTGCCGATCGGTGACCGCTTCACCATGGGCGAGGCGGTGGCCGCTCTCGCCTGCCGCCGCTTCTTCAAGTTCGAAAAGGTGATCCCCTGTCATTTCGGCTCCTTCCCGATCATCGACCAGAGCGCGGACAAGTTCGTGAAAGGCATGGAGGGCAGCGGGACCGAGGTGCTGCAGCCCAAGGTCGGCGACACGATTACCGTGTGAGCGCATAATTCGGCCGTGCGGGCCGCGGGACGGTTGCGCGGAAAGCAGCCGGGTTCTATAGGCGCGGGACGCCTTCCTTTATCCTGCGGAGTCCGCCATGTCGGTCGACATAGCCACAGTCAAACGTGTCGCGCGGCTCGCCCGCATCGCCGTCGATGAGACGGAAGCCGAGCGCATGACCGGCGAGCTGAACGCCATCCTCGGTTTCGTCGAACAGCTCGGCGAGGTCGATGTCAGCGGCGTGGAGCCGATGACTTCCGTCACCCCGATGGAGATGAGGAAGCGGCAGGATGCCGTCACCGACGGCGGCAAGGCTGATGACATCGTCGCCAACGCGCCTGCGACGGTAGACAATTTCTTCCTCGTGCCGAAGGTTGTGGAGTAGGCGCGATGGCCGTCGCAATCGCAATCGAATCTCCGCTGCAGGATGACATTCGCGTTCTGATCGCCGAGCTCAACGAGACGCTGCTGGCGCTCACGCCGCCGGAATTCTGCTTTCATATGACGGCGGAGCAAATGGCGGAGCCCGGCACCACCGTGTTCGTCGTGCGGGATGACGGCGCAGCGGTCGCCTGCGGCGCGCTGAAGCGCCATGCCGGTGGCGTGGGCGAAGTGAAGCGCATGTACACGCGGCCTTCGCATCGCGGCCACAAGATCGGCGCGCGGATCGTGGAGCGGGTCGAGGCGCTCGCCCGCGAGGAAGGTTTGAACAGGCTGGTGCTGGAAACCGGCGACCGCCATCCGGCCGCATGGACGGTTTACGAACGCGCCGGATTCACCCGCTGCGGGCCGGTGCTCGACTATCCCGATTCACAGTGGTCGGTTTTCTACACGAAGGACCTGAGCGCCGCGGTCGCGGCCTGAACGGATTTTGCATGACTGATCTGACACGCCTGACGATTGCCGAAGCGCGCGACAAACTGCGAGCGAAGGAATTTTCCTCGCTCGAGCTGACAGAAGCCTATCTGGCCGCGATCGACGCCGCCAATCCGGCGCTCAACGCCTATGTGGCGGTGACGCACGACCAGGCCCGCGCTATGGCGGAGGCTTCCGACAAGCGGCTCCGCTCCGCCGAAGGCGGGGCGCTGGAAGGCATTCCGCTCGGCATCAAGGATCTGTTTGCGACCGAGGGCGTCCACACGCAGGCGGGAAGCCATATTCTCGACGGCTTCAAGCCGCGCTACGAATCCACCGTGACGGCCAATTTGTGGGCCGATGGCGCGGTGATGCTGGGCAAGCTCAACATGGACGAGTTCGCCATGGGCTCGTCCAACGAAACGTCCT
>JBBDJD010000019.1:0-247868 GCA_040880025.1 Rhizobiaceae bacterium | reverse complement strand
ACCGACATCAGCGGCGTGTGCAGCGCCGGCGTCACCGACCAGACCACGTAATAGCCGACGAAGATCGCCAGCACGAAGATGGCGAGCCGGAACACGAAGGGATCGACCGCGCCGCCGGTGGCCGCATGGGCCGCGGCGCCCGCGGCCTCCGTCGCCGTTTCGGCATCCTCCACCGCGAAGCGCATGGCCGCGACCGCCTGGTCGAGCCGGTCGAGCGCCTGTCCGAGGGCGGAATTTTCCATCAGCTCTTGCCTCCCTTTGCGGCCGGCTTGCGGGCCGGAGCCTTGCGCGCCGGCTTCACTTTCACAGCCGGACCCTTCGACGTCGCACCGAATTTGAGCGGCGCCTCTGCCCTCGCTTTGGCGTCTGGCGCCGGCACGGTGTCCTGCGCGGCCGCGGCGGCTTTCGGCGCGGACGCCGGCTTGGCGGCGTTCTTCTTCGGCGCGGGCGCCGGCTTCGCCGCGCTCTTCTTCGGAGCAGCCTTTCTGGTCACCGGCTTTGCGCCGGCCTTTGGCGCGGCATCCTTGCGGGCAAAGTTCGGGTGGACGACAGCGCCGCCATGGGTCAGCAGGGTGGCCTTCGCCAACTCTTCTCCCGGATCGATCGAGAAGGTTTTCGTCTCCTTGTCGATCATGGTCTCCAGAAAGGCGAACAGGTTCTTGGCATAGAGCAGCGAGGCGGACGCCGCGATGCGGCCGGGCACGTTGAGATGGCCGATGATCCTGACGCCGTTGGCCGTGGTCACGACGCTGCCGGCTTTCGCGCCCTCGACATTGCCGCCGCGCTCGACCGCGAGGTCGACGATGACCGAACCGGGACGCATGGACTTGACCATATCGGCCGAAACGAGCTTCGGCGCCGGGCGGCCGGGGATAAGCGCCGTCGTGATGACGATGTCCTGCTTGGCGATGTGGTCGGCGACGAGTTCGCCCTGCGCCTTCTTCTCCGCCTCAGTCAGTTCGCGGGCATAGCCGCCCTCGCCCGAGGCGTCCTTGAGCGCATCGGTCATGACGAATTTGGCGCCGAGCGAGGCGACCTGCTCGCCAGCGGCCGCGCGCACGTCGGTCGCCGTTACCACCGCTCCGAGGCGGCGCGCGGTGGCTATCGCCTGAAGACCGGCGACGCCGGCGCCCATCACGAAGACCTTGGCCGCAGGCACGGTGCCGGCAGCCGTCATCATCATCGGTATGGCGCGATCGTATGCCTCGGCCGCGTCGATCACCGCCTGATAGCCGGCAAGATTGGCCTGGCTGGACAGGACGTCCATCGACTGCGCGCGGGTGATGCGCGGCATGAACTCCATCGCGAAGGCCGAAATGCCGGCCTTGCCCATCGCTGCCACATCGCCCTCGTTCCCATAGGGATCCATGGAGGCAAGAACGGCAGCGCCCTGTCTGTAGGTTTTCAGCTCCGCGGCGGAGGGCCGCCTGACCTTCAGCACGATGTCGGCCTTCGCACCGTCGGCCGCCTTGCCGATCTTGGCGCCTGCCCTGGTGAACTCGTCGTCGGGAATGCGCGAGGCGGCGCCCGCGCCGGCCTCGACGATCACGTCGAAGCCCAGGCCCGCAAGCCGCTTTACCGTGTCGGGCGAAGCGGCGACACGCGGCTCGCCCGCGCCGCTCTCGCTTGGAACGAAAATCGTCTGGCCCAACCTATTCCCCTCCCGTTCGGGCTAGAGTGCGGACGGCTGAAGACAGCCGGGTTCAATGAGGCCCGGTATTCCCCGCCGCAAGGACGGGAATATCATCAGCGCAGAATGTAAGTTCCGGCCGCGATGATCAGGACGAACAGAATCAGGGCCGAAAAGAAGCCGCCGCCGCCAAAGAAGCCGAAGGCCATGGCAACCAGCAGCGCCGCGCAGACCAGCGACCCGTATTTCGACAGTGCAACGAACAGGTTGAAGGTCTTTTCGTGTTCCTCGTAGTCCATGGCGGCGCCGGTTTCGACCGGGCCAGCAGGCGTGTTGTCTGCCATCGTCAAACCCCGTGGATTGATCCTGTGGGGCTGATAGCGAAATCCGGGAGCAAGGGCAATGGCGCGGTTGCCGCAGCGAGGGCCTGATCGTCAATCGCCGGCCCGTACGAGAAAAAGCCCGCCGGGAACGTGGCGGGCTTTTTATGCTGGAGGTCGGTGCCGGCCTTAGCGGGAGATCCCGATGCCGATGCCGAAGGGGCCGAGTATGATCACGGTGCGGCTGCCGTCGCCGTTGCCGATCGCCGTGGTGCGGGTCCCCGTATTCGGATCGTAGGCGCTGGCCCACGGGCGGCTCTTGCGGCGGACAACCTTCTTTGCCTTCTTGCCCTTCTTCTTGCCGACGACCTTCTGCTTGATGATCTTGCCGTTGCGGTCGCGGGTGGTCACCGTGCGGGTGCCGTCGCCGTTCGAACGCGAGGTGATCTGGGTGCCATCCGGGTTGCGGGACGAAGCCCAGCCGGCCTGGCCGCCATCGCCGTTTCCGTTGCCGCCTCCACCCATATTGGCGAAAGACTGGCTGCCCATGGCGCCGGTAAGCAGGAGGCCGGAAACGAGGGCCGTAGCGAGAGTTTTCGTGAACATTGTGTCATCCTTCCTTTAAGCTTTGCCTTTGTCCTTGAGCCCCTCTGGCTCACATTCGTAGGTCGCGGCTTCGGACAAAAAGGTTCACGGATGACGCGAAAAAAATGCCGGAGCAACGGCTCCGGCATTTCAACTATTTGATTTCAAACGGAAATCAGTTCAAGATTTTTTTCGTTCCGCCGTTCAGTACGGTGACCGCGTCGGGGAGGCCGGCGCCGAATACGGCATCGAGGCCGGGCTCGCCGAGATCGGCGGCCGAGGAGGACAGGATGCCGGCCACATCGTCGGCGGTAAGCCCTGGAGCACGGCTGAGCAGCAAGGCGGCCAGGCCGCTGACATGGGCGGCGGCAAGCGACGTGCCGGAGGTGATGTTGTAGCCATTGCCGGGAACCGGGGCGAGAATGTCGACACCCGGCGCGGCGAGCGCGATGTAGTCGCCGCGGTTCGCGTGATCGTAAACCAGGTCGTCCTTGTCGACCGCGGTGACCGCGATCACGCCCGGATAGGCAGCCGGATAGAGCGGCCGGGCGCCCGGTCCGTCATTGCCGGCCGCCGCTATGCCGATCATGCCGCGTCGTGCAACACCGGCGATCGCATCGCCGACCAGCGGGTCCTCCGGGCCGGCAAAGCTCATATTCACGACGCGCGCTTGCGCCCGCCATGCCGCGTCCAGCGCCGAGGCGATGCGCCATGTCGTGCTGCGCGCCGACCCATCCGCATTCGGCAGGAAGGCGCGGATGCCGACAAGCCGGACCTTGGGCGCGATGCCCGTCAGCGTGCCCTGTGCCGCGATGACGCCGGCGATCGAGGTGCCGTGCGCATCTGCGTCGCCCGCGTCCTCTCCGGTGGCGTCGAGCATTTCGATCTGTGTGCCGGCGAATTCCGGATGCGCCCCGTCGATCTGCGAATCGATGACGGCGACCGGCACGCCCTCGCCCGTCGCAAGCGCATGGGCATCGATGATCCCCAGCCGCGCCAGCGCGTATTGGGGATTTGGCGCGGCCGCGGCGGCCGCTTGGGTTCCTGCATAATCATAATTCGGCTGCGCATAGACTACCGTCGGGTCGGCTTCGAGATCCTCGATCACGTCTCCGACGGGGGTTCCGTCGAGGATGCGGTAGCGATGCACGGTGACGCCGGCGAGCCGGAATGTGCGCGCTTCGAGATGGCGCAGATTGCCTAGCCGCCTTATCAGCGCATCCATGCGGCTGCGCGGTGCATTGAGCTGATAGCGCACGATCACCTGATCACCCGCGAAGCGCGCTTCGCCTTCGGGCGGCATCCCGCTCGGCGCCGTTTCGCGCGGAACGAAGCGCCGGGCGCTTCGCCGGGATACGGTCGCGGGTCCGGGGGCTGCGTCTTCGATATTGAACAGCCTCTTCAGAAACGCTCCGAGCCCAGTGCGCTGGGAAGAGGCTGTGGTTTTCACCGGTGCGGTTTTCTTGACCGGCCCGCCATAGTCGACCGGCGAAGGATCGCCGCCGCCTTGATTTGCGAGCGCCGGCGATGCGGCAGCCAACCCGACACAGAGCGGGACGGCGAACAGCAATCCCCATCGGGATTGCGATGAGTGTGATCGGGATGGTTCCATGATGCCCTCCTTACCCAGGGGAAGTTTGTGCCCGCCAATATGGGCGTTTGAATGACAGGCGCCGTCACGCGTCAGTTTGCGGGCAGAACAAGCCCGAACAGGCCGGGCTGCCCGCGCAGAAGGGCCGACAATTCGTCGGCGTCGCGGTCGTCCGACGCGCCGAATTCGAGCCTGAACATGCCGCCGGGCAGCGGCCCGTCGACGATGCGCGCACCCTCGCCTTCCAGAAAACCGGTGATCGCCGCCATCTCGGCGCCCGGTGCGAACTGGACCAGCATTCCCGGTCCAGCGGCTTCCTCGCCAGGTCCGGATGCGGTTTCAAAACCGGCTTCACCGCCCAGCATGGAGACGATGATGCCGGACTGCACGGCCAACAGCAGGCATGCCGTGGCAACCGCAACGGCCAGTCTTGGCGGCGTCATCGCGGCTACAAGGTCGCCGATCCACATGCCCGCGCGGGAAAGGAGGCCGGGAGACTGTACCGTCCTTTGGCGCGCGGCGCCGGGAGCGGGCTCCGCGTCGAGCTGCGCTACGAAGCGCGCCTCCATGGACGCCGGAACCTCGACTGCCTCGGACAGATCGACCGCCGCCTCACGATCTTCCATGAGCGTTTCGAGGCTGCGCTGAAGAGCCGGATCGCTTTCCAGGGCGGCATCGATGCGTTCCGCCGTTGCGCGGTCGAGCGTGCCGTTGACGTACCACGGCATCAGCAGTTCGAGCTCATCGCGCTCTTTTTCGCCAATCTGGGTCATGGCCAGCCTCGATCTATTCCTTCTTCTTCCAACAAAAGAGCCAGTTGCTTGCGGGCATGGAATGCCCGCGTCTTCACGGTGTTCTCCGGTATTCCGGCAATCTCGGCGATCTCCTTGATCGCCTTGCCGTGATAGAAGACCAGGTCGATCACCTCCCTGTGCTCCACAGACAGCCGGTCGATGCAGGCGCGCAGGGCCTCGGCCTTGCTGCGCTTCTGGGCAACAACCTCTGGCGTATCGGCATCGTCCTCGACGGCTTCGAGCACATCATCACTTTCGGTGTGGTCGCGCCGCTTTCGTCGCTCCGACAGCGCCTTGAACCGCGCCATGCCGAGCAGCCATGTGGTCGGCTTCGACCGGCCCTCGAAACTGCCCGCCTGCCGGTAGACGTCGATGAACACGTCGTTGGCGACATCCTCGGCGGCCCCTTCGTCGCGCACGAAGCGCAGCGCGAAACGGAACACCGCCTTTTGATGACGCCGGTAGAAGACATGCATGGCTTCCTTGTCGCCGCCCGCAATGCGCGCGAGCAGGGTTTCATCCGCGACGGCGCCGGAAGTCTGCGTCCTGTTCACCGTCAACTCCCCCATTGGTCGCGGTGCCGGGCAAAAAGGTTCAAAACAAAACTCGAACCGCCGACCGGCCGCTGTCGGCAGGTCCGATTGCCCGAAGGCATAGTAGATCGCGGATCGAAGGCAGGCCAGCCACAATGCCGGCCTGTGCCAGGCGCGCCTATTCGATGGTGATGCCGGTCTCGAACAGCACAATATCGCTGTCGGCGTTGAAATAGCGAAGCTGATACGCGCCCGCCTCCTTCGGCGCCCTGATGCGCACCTTCTTTTGGTCATAGCCGCCGCTGACCAGCCGCGCCGAGGCGAGTACCTTGCCGCGGCCGCCCTGCGCCTGCGGGTCGTATATCTCGACCGAGTCGCGATAGGCGCCGGGTCCGACCCAACTCGCTTCGAACAATTCGCCAGCCTCCACGGTGGAAGGCGCATCCAGCGAAACCGGCACGGGCACGACGGTGATCGGCCGTGTCGCCAGAGCTTCGCGGCCGTCGCCGCTGAAGTACCGCAACTCATATGTGCCCGGCCGTGCCGGCACGACGATGTCGACGGTCCGGGCATCCATGTCGCCATTGAGGATACGCTTCGAAAACAGCACCTTGCCGCGGCCGGCCTGCGCTTCGGCGTCGAATACCTCAATGGCGTCGCGAACCGCACCCGGCCCCTGCCACTTCACTTCGATCGTGTAGCCGATTTTCGCCTCGGCGGGCGCATCGAGCGAAACGTCTATGGCCACTATATCGATCGGACGCGTTGCAAGCACCGCCCGGCTGTCGCCGTTGAAATAGCGGACTTCGTATGCCCCGGTATCGGTCGGCGCGATCAGATCGACCGTCTGCGCATCCATATCCCCGTTGAGGATGCGCCTGGAGTACAGCACCTTTCCGCGCCCTGCCTGCGCCGCAGGATCGAATATCTCGATCGCGTCGCGCCGCGCGCCCGGCCCCTGCCAGGCGACCGTGAAGGTGGCGCCGATACCGGCATCGTCGGGCGCATCGAGCGAAACCGGCATCTCGACCACGGTGACAGCCTTCGTCGCCAGCACGGCGCGGTTGTCGCCATTGTAGTAGCGCAGCGTGTAATCGCCGGGATCGGCCGGTGCGATCATGTCGACCGTCTGGGCATCCATGTCGCCGTTGACGATACGCTTCGACGACACGACCTTGCCGCGTCCGGCGTCGGCGTCCTCGTCATAGATCTCGACAGCGTCCCGACGCGCGCCCGGACCTTCCCACGTGACAATGAATGTCGACCCCATCCCGACCTCGTCGGGCGCATCGAGCGAGACCGGCGCTTCCAGCACTTCGATCTCGCGCGAGGCCAGCACTTCCCGGCCCTCGCCGCTGTAATACTGCAACTGGTAGAAGCCGGGCTCGGCCGGCGCCTGCAGCGACAGCCTGCGGTTGTCGATATCGTCGTTCACCAGCCGCTTCTCGCGCAGCACGTTGCCCTCGCCCTGCCGCGCGGCCGCATCGAAAATCCGGATCGTGTCGCGGTTAGCGCCTGGCCCCACCCAATCGACGGTGAAGGTCCGGCCGATCGCGACATTGGCCGGCGCGTCGAGCGAGACGGGGGCTTCCACCACTTCAATCACGCGGGAGGCCAGCGCTTCCTTGCGGTCGCCCTGCCACATGTAGCGGAGATCGTAGCTGCCAGGCCTGACCGGCGCGATGAGATCGACCGTGCGCGCGTCGAGATCGCCATTGACCACGCGCTTCGCGCCGACACGCACGCCCTCGCCCTGCCGGGCGTCCGGATCGTGCAGTTCGATCACGTCGCGGTTCTCGCCGGGGCCTTGCCAGGTGACGGTGAATGTAAGGCCGATCTCGATGCTTTCAGGAGCATCAAGTGAAGCGTCGGGGCGTGCTGGTGGCGCGGGCTTCGGCTCCGGTTCTGGCAGCGCTGCCTCGGCGATCTCGGTGAAAGGTGTCGTCAGTGCGTCGGTCAGGGCTTCGGCATTGTCGGCGGGCAGGTATAGGCCGCCGGTTTCCTCGGCGAGACACGCCACCTGCCGCCCCTCGTCCGCCGACAGGCCGAAGCCGACGACATGGGCGGTGAAATCGACGCCCAGCCTGTCCAGTTCGCGGCCCAGTGCGCAGGGGTCGGCCTCGCAGGTTTCCACGCCGTCGGTGATCAGCACCACCGTCGCCTTGTCCTCGGTGTATTTCAGCTCCTCGGCGGCGCGGCGCACCGCGGCCGTGAGCGGGGTCTTGCCGAGCGGCGACAGGCTCTCGGCCGCGGACGATATCGCGGAGGCCGAGCCCTGCGCCGGGGCGACCAGCGTTTCGATGTCGCTGCACTGGCCCTTCTGCCGATGACCATAGGCCATCAGACCGAGTTCGATCTCGCCGGGAACCGAGCCCAGCACATCGGCAAGCACGCGCCGCGCGATGCCGATCTTGGCTTCCCCTTCGATCTGTCCCCACATGGAGCCGGACGCGTCGAGCACGATCATGGTGCGTTCGGCCGCGCTCGCCGAAACGGATGCGATGACAGACAGAGCAACCGCGCCGGCTATTGCAGCGAAGCGAAGGGCGAACGAAGCCATTGCATTTCTCCCGCTTGATCGTTGGGCAGGCATTAGGGCGGCGCAGTTCCGCAGCGTCAAGTAGCAGACGCGCCAAATGAAACGGTGCCCGGAACAACCGCGCGGCAGGGTTGCGGAAAGCTGAATGCCGGCACGGAAAGGCTCAGGAGAGCCAACGCTTGCGGCGCTTGTAATGCTTCACGTTGCGGAAGGAGCGGCGGCCCTCGCCGCCGACACCGAGATAGAATTCCTTGACGTCCTCGTTCTCGCGCAGAGCCTTGCCTTCGCCGTCGAGCACCACGCGGCCGGACTCCAGTATGTAGCCGTGCTGGGCATAGCGAAGCGCAATGTTGGTGTTCTGCTCGGCCAGCAGGATCGACACGCCCTGATCCTCGTTGAGCTGTTTCACGATCTCGAAGATTTCTTCCACGAGCTGCGGCGCGAGACCCATCGACGGCTCGTCGAGCAGGATCATCTTCGGCTTCGACATCAGTGCGCGGCCGATCGCCGTCATCTGCTGTTCGCCGCCCGACGTATAGCCGGCCTGGCTGTTGCGGCGCTCTTTCAACCGCGGGAAATAGGAATAGACGAGTTCGAGATCGTCCTTGATCGCGGCTCCGCCCTCGCGCCGCGTGAACGCGCCGGTGAGAAGGTTTTCCTCCACAGTCAGATGGCCGAAGCAGTGCCGGCCTTCCATGACCTGGATGCAGCCGCGCCGCACGAGTTCGTTGGGCGAAAGCGATTCCACCCGGTCGCCCTCGAAGCGGATATTGCCCTTGGTGACCTCGCCGCGTTCGGCATGAAGCAGGTTGGAGATCGCCTTGAGCGTCGTCGTCTTGCCGGCGCCGTTGGCACCAAGCAGCGCCACGATGCCGCCGCGCGGAACGGAAAGCGATACGCCCTTCAGCACTAGAATGACGTGGTTGTAGATAACCTCGATATTGTTGACCTCAAGCAGAGGTTCGGCTGCGTCGGTTGCTATCGCGGCGTCGGCCATCGGTTGTTCTCCGCTGCTCGAAGGAAAGGCCCCGGGCCGAAGGGTCCGGGGCCATTGTTCAGGTTACATCAGCTGCCGCAGGCGACAGGCTCGATGCCGGCTTCCGCGGCATAAGCCGCGGAATCTTCCATGATCAGCGGATCGACCACTTCACGGTCGGCGCCCACGAAGTCGGTAATCAGCGACCAGGACTTGGACGAAGCATCCCACTGCGAGATGGCGCCCAGGCCCGGGCCGCCATGGTTGGCGCAGGTCACGTTGATTTCGGGACCGAAATCCGGAACCCCGAGCTCTTCCATCCGAGCATTGTCCAGCACCAGCGCTTCCATGCCGTCGCGCATCATCGCCGGAGTGAGGTCGGTGGTGTCGTGCAGCTTCATCGCGGTGCGCGCGGCTTCCACCGCCAGCAGCGCGGCGTAAACGCCACGGTTGTAGAGCACCTCGCCCAGGTGGCTGCCGTCGCCGGCGGCCTTGCCGGCGTCGATGACATGTTTCTGGATTTCGTCGAACAGCGGGAAGTCGGAGCCGACGCCGTGGAAGGCCACGGCCTTGTAGCCGTCAGCGCCGTCGCCGGCCGGCAGCACGTCATTTTCCGACGCCGACCACCACACGCCGATGAAGTGATCCATCGGATAGCGGATGTTGGCGGCTTCCTGGATGGCCACCTGGTTCATGACGCCCCAGCCCCACATGGTTACGTAGTCGGGACGGTCGCGGCGGATCTGCAGCCACGTCGCTTTCTGCTCCTGGCCGGGATGATCGACCGGGTAGAGCGAAAGCTCGAAACCGTGCTTCTTCGCCAGTTCCTCGAGTGTGCGGATCGGCTCCTTGCCGTAGGCCGAGTTGTGGTAGACAAGAGCGATCTTCTTGCCGCTCAGATCGCCGCCTTCCTCGTCGAGCGCATGCTTCACGATGATCGAAGCCGCATCCCAGTACGTGCCCGGATAATTGAAGACCCAGGGAAACACCTTGCCGTTTGCAGCCGAGGTGCGGCCATAGCCCATCGAGTGGACCGGGATGCCGTCGGCCGTCGCCTTGGGGATCAGCTGGTAGGTGATGCCGGTCGACAGCGGCTGGTAGAGCAGCGCGCCTTCGCCCTTGGTGGACTCGTAGCACTCGACGCCCTTCTCGGTGTTGTAGCCCGTCTCGCACTCGATGAGCTTGATCTTCTGGCCTTCGATGCCGCCGTCGCGCTCGTTGATCAGCGTGAAATAGTCGGCGTAGCCGTCGGCGAAGGGAATGCCATTGGGGCCATACGGACCCGTCCTGTAGGACAGCGACGGGAACACAAGATCGGCAAATGCCGGGGCGGTGCCCATAACCGCCGCGGCCGCCGCGGTTGCGATTAGTAGCTTCAGTCTCATTGAAGTTCCTCCCATGTGAGACGTTACAGTCTTTTCCTCCCGGGTTTTTCACCGGTTGGCCCCAGCATACCCGCTAGTACGGGAATGGCCAAAGCCTTAGCTTCTCCTTCGCCAGACGCCACAGCTGCGCCAGCCCGTGCGGTTCGACGATGAGAAAGAATATGATCAGCCCGCCGATGATCATGATCTGGAAATGGGTGGCGAGATCGGTCGGCCAGCCAAGGTAGCCGACCATCAGGTTCTTGAGCGCCACCGGAAACAGGATGATGAAGGCGGCGCCAAGGAAGGAGCCAAGGATCGACCCAAGCCCGCCGATGATGACCATGAACAGCGCCGTGAACGACTTGTCGATGCCGAAGGCTTCGGTGACCTCGGCCGCCCCAAGATAGATGGCGAAAAACATTGCGCCGCCGACGCCGATGAAGAACGAGCTGACCGCGAAAGCCGAAAGCTTGGCGTTGAACGGCGAGACGCCCATGATCTCGGCAGCGATATCCATGTCGCGCATCGCCATCCAGCCGCGGCCAATGCGGCCGCGCGTGAGGTTGCGCGCCACCCAGGCGAACACGAAGACGATCGTGAGGCAGGTGAGATAGGTCGCCCAGGGCGGCGAGTTGGGACCTGTCACGGCTATGCCGAATATGGTGCGCTCGGGCGCGCTGATCTGGCCCGACGCCGAATAATTGTAGAACCAGGCGAACTTGTTGAACATCCAGACCAGAAAGAACTGGGCCGCCAGCGTCGCGACCGCCAGATAGAAGCCCTTGATCCTCAGCGATGGCAGGCCGAACAGAACGCCGACGCCGGCGGTCACCCCACCCGACAGCAGGATGCAAATGAGGATGTTCAGCTCAGGGAATGCGGTCATGAACTTGTAGCAGGCGAATGCCCCGACCGCCATGAAACCGCCGGTTCCCAGCGAAACCTGCCCGCAATAGCCGGTGAGGATGTTGAGGCCCAGCGCCACCATCGACCAGACCAGGAAGGGGACGAGGATCGACTTTTCCCAGTAGTCGTTGATGAAGAACGGCACGACCAGGAACGCAAAGGCCATGAATGCCCAGAACAGGAACCGCTCCGACTTGATCGGGAAGGTCTGCAGATCGGTAATATAGCTCGTCTTGAAGTCGCCTGCCTCGCGGTACAACATGTGACGTCAGACCCTCTCGATAATGCGTTCGCCGAACAGGCCCTGCGGCCTGAACAGCAGGAACACCAGCGCCACCACATAGGCGAACCAGTTCTCGATCGCGCCGCCGACGAACGGACCGATATAGATTTCGGCCAGCTTTTCGCCCACGCCGATGATAAGTCCGCCGACAATGGCACCCGGAATGGAGGTGAAGCCGCCAAGGATCAGCACCGGCAGCGCCTTGAGCGCGATCAGCGACAGCGAGAACTGCACACCGGACTTCGCGCCCCACATGATGCCCGCGACCAGGGCGACGAAACCCGCGATCGACCAGACGACGACCCATATCAGCCGCAGCGAAATGCCGACCGAAAGCGCGGCCTGGTGATCGTCCGCGACCGCGCGCAGCGCCCGCCCGTACTTTGTGTATTGCGAGAACGCCACCAGCCCCGTGACGAGAAACGCCGCCACGATCGCCGCCACCACATCGAGCTTGTCGATATACATGCCGAAATAGTCGGAGCCTTCCGCGGCCCACTCGCGCGTGACGTCTTCCCACCAGAAGGAACCGCCGGAGGGAATGCCGACATCCATCGCCTTGATGTCGGCGCCCCACATCAGGTCGCCAAAGCCTTCGAGGAAATAGGCGAGCCCGATCGTCGCCATGAACAGGATGATCGGCTCCTGATTGACGAGGTGTTTCAGCACCAGCCCTTCGAACAGGTAGGCAAAGGCGACCATCACCACGAGCGTTCCGATGATCGCAACGATGGCCGGCAGTTCCCAGCCGAAATGGTGAATGCTGGTGCCGAACAATGCGTTGATCAGATGCGCGAACGGAACCTGCCCGGTCTGCAGGCCGACCAGTGTCAATGCCGCAAACAACGCCATGACGCCCTGCGCGAAATTGAATATGCCGGACGCCTTGAAGATGAGCGCGAAGCCCAGCGCGACGAGCGAATACATGACGCCCGCCATAAGACCGTTGAGGACGGTTTCGATGAAATAGAGGAACGCCGGGCTCATCGCAGTTCGTGTTCCCCTACAGTCCGCTCAGTAGGCCAGGAAACAATCCGGTAATGCCCACCAGGATCAGATAAATCGCCACGATGTAGTTGAGAAAACGCGGCGCGATCAGAATGATAATGCCGGCGATCAGCGCAACGAGCGGCAAAATCTCAAGATGTAGGTTCATGTTCAGTTCCTTCCTCGTTATTCGTCATGCGGCACGCCGAGATAGGCGTCGATGACGTCCTGGTTCTTCGCGACTTCGTCTGGCTTGCCGTCACCGATCTTGCGTCCGTAATCGAGCACCACGATGCGGTCGGAAATGTCCATCACGACGCCCATGTCGTGCTCGATCAGCGCGATTGTGGTGCCGAACTGGTGGTTCACGTCGAGGATGAAGCGGCTCATGTCCTCTTTCTCCTCGAGGTTCATGCCCGCCATCGGCTCGTCGAGCAGAAGCAGCGACGGTTCGGCCGCCAGCGCCCGTCCCAGTTCGACCCGCTTCTGAAGCCCGTAGGGCAGCCGTCCGACCGGCGTCTTGCGGATATGCTCGATCTCCAGAAAATCGACGATCTCCTCCACGGCCCGCCGATGCTGGATTTCCTCCCGCTCGGCCGGGCCCTTCCACAGCGCCTGCCAGAACAGGTTGCGTTTCTGAAGCGTGATCCGGCCCGTCATGATGTTGTCGAGCGTGGACATGCCCTTGAACAGCGCAATGTTCTGGAATGTGCGTGCGACCCCCTGACGCGCGGCGTCGGTGGTTCGCATCGCGCGGCGCGGGACGCCGCGATAGGTGATCGTGCCTTCCTGCGGCGTGTAAAAGCCGTTGATGACGTTGAGCATCGAGGTCTTGCCGGCGCCGTTTGGGCCGATGATGGCGCGGATTTCGCCCTTCAGAATATCAAAGGAAACATCGGTGATTGCCTTCACGCCACCGAAGGCGAGCGACACGTTCCTGACGTCGAGCAGCACCTCTCCCTTGGCGATGCCGTCATCGCGGGCGCCGGTGAACTGGCTGGCGTCGGGCTGCATGTTCATTCGGCAGCCTCCTGCATCGCCTCTGGAGCGACGTCGTACACGGTGGCGTCGGCTATCCGCACGGTTGCGTGGATCTTGCCCTTGCGGCCGTCCTCGTAAGTCACTTCGGTTTCGACATATTTGTCGGTCGAGCCGTCATAGAGCGCCTCGATCAATTCGCCATAACGCTCGGCGATATAGCTGCGCCGCACCTTCTGCGTGCGGGTGAGTTCGCCGTCGTCGGCATCGAGCTCCTTGTGGAGGATGAGGAAACGCTTGACCTGGGCGCCCGCCATCATCGGTTCCTTGCAAAGCTTCCTGTTGGTGTCGTCCACGTGGCCCGCGATTATCTCGTAGACGAGCGGATGGCCGGCAAGCTCCTGATAGGACGCGTAGGAAATATTGTTGCGCTCCGCCCAGTTGCCGACGGCCTGAAGGTCGATATTGATGAAGACCGCGCAGAAATCCCGGTTGTCGCCGAAAGCAACGACCTCCTTGATATTGGGGAAGAATTTCAGAACGTTCTCGACATATTTGGGTGAAAACAGAGCCCCGGAGTTGAGCCGGCCGACATCCTTGGCCCGGTCGATGATGCGAAGCTGCCCGTCCTTGTCGAAGAAGCCGGCGTCGCCGGTCTTCACGTAGCCGTCCTCGGTCATGGCCTCGGCGGTCTTCGCGTCTTCCAGGTAATAGCCCTTGAACATGCCCGGCGACCTGAACTGCACCTCGCCGTCGGCGGAGATGCGCAAATCGACATTGGGCGCCGCTGGCCCGACCGCGTCGGCGCGCACGGCCCCATCTTTCTGGCAGGTGACATACAGGAAGGCTTCGGTCTGGCCGTAGAGCTGCTTCAGATTGATGCCCAGCGAACGGAAGAACGAGAACAGGTCCTCGCCGATCGCCTCGCCCGCCGTATAGGCGACGCGGACCTTGGACAGGCCGAGCACATTCTTCAGCGGCCCATAGACGAAAACGCGCCCGAGCGCGTAGGCGATGCGGCCCGAAAGCGGCACGGGCCGCCCCTCCAGGATCGCCTCGCCATGCTTGCGCGCCACCGCGATGAAGCGGTCGAACAGCCATTTCTTGACCCTGCCCGCATCCTCCATGCGGATCGTCACCATGGTGAGCAGGCCTTCGAACACGCGTGGCGGCGCGAAATAGAATGTTGGGCCGATCTCCTTGAGATCCTGGGTGACCGTTTCTGGACCTTCGGGACAGTTGACGCAGAACCCGGACACATAACCCTGCGCGTAGTTGAGATAGTGGTCGCCGACCCAGGCCAGCGGCAGATAGGCGAGAACGCTGTCGCGCTCGGTCAGATGGTCGAAATTCGCCGTATCGCAAGCAGCCTCCACCGATGCCGCGGCACCGATGACCACGCCCTTGGAGCGGCCGGTCGTTCCCGACGTGTAGAGCATGATGGAAATGTCGTCGCCGCTGGCGGCGAGGATCGTGTCTTCCCACTGTTGGGCGGCGCTGGAATCCGCCGCCATCGACTTGCGCCCGGACTCCTGCACGTCGGTGAATGACACGAGCCGCGAATGGTCGTAGTCGCCCAGTCCGCGCGTCTCGTCATAGATGATCATGCCGAGATTGGGGATCTTCTCGGAAAACGACAGCAGCTTGTCGACCTGCTCCTGGTCCTGCACGACGGCGAGTTTCACGCCCGCATGGTCCAGCACATAGGCGAGTTCTTCGGCGACGGCATCGGCGTAGACCGGGACCGGCACCGCGCCGAGGCATTGCAGCGCCGCGATCGTCCAGTACAGCCGCGGCCTGTTCGCGCCGACAACCGCGACGCGCTCGCCATGCTTCACGCCGAGCGTTTCCAGCCCGATCGAAAACGCCCGCACCTCTTCGAGCTGATCCTTCCAGCTCCAGCTCTGCCAGATACCGAAACTCTTGTGCCGCATGGCGGGAAGGTCGCCGAAACGTTCGGCGTTGAGCAGCAGATATTTCGGAAACGTATCGAGCTTCGGCTTGTGCTCAGCCAATGCCTGGTTCCTCCCGCGGACCATGGTCCGCAAATCCCGTCTTCTTACCCCCGTTACCCGGAGGACGTTTCGTTGGCGCCACGTTTCCACGAAACGAGGCGTTGTTCAACTCGGCGCTTGACAGACAGCAGGCCAGATTGTCTTTTAAATGGGCGTTGGTGTTTGTGCCGGTGCACTCGGCTGCTTGCAGTCGGTGACGTTCGGCCCGACGCCGCTTCCCTCTTGGCCCTGCGTCCAGGTCACGCTTCGTAGCGTGCGAGCCTTTCGCGATCGAAAACGGTGATGACACCGCGATCGAGCCTCAGCAGACCGTCGGCTTCAAGCTCCTGAAGAGCTCTGTTGACCATCGGCCGCGAGACCCCGGCAAGCAGCGCCAGCTCCTCCTGCGTGATCTCGATCGCATCACGCGTTCCCGGATAGAGTACCCGGTTGAACAGCCAGCCGAGATTGCGCGCGACGCGCTCCTTCGGACCCAGGATGCGGTCCTGTTCGATCGTGGCGATGAACTGGCCCATGCGTTCGTTGAGCTGACGCACGAGGAACCGGTTGAAGCCGGTGCTGTTTTCGAACAGCCACATGAAGGCCGAACGCGGCATCATGGCCAGCCGCGTGTCGCGGATGGCGACCAGATCGTATTGCCGCGCCTCGTCCTTGATCAGCGAGCCCTCGCCAAACCAGCCGCCATCGCCGACCCCGGCGAATGTCATCGCCTTGCCGGTGCGCGAGATCGTGCTGATCTTGACGAGGCCTGATGCGACGCCGGTCCAGTAATCCAGCCGGTCGCCGCGGTGGCAGATATAACCGCCCTTGTCGAAGCTGCGCTCCACCATGCCGCGGCAGGCGCGCTCCAGCTCGTCTTCGGTGAGTTCGGCGGCCCAGACGGCCGCGCGAACGACATCGTCTCTGGAGCCTTTCATGATCCGATTGACCCTCGCGGCGCGGCCCGAATGCCGCTTGCACCGCTTATGGACGCGCGAATCGCGTGTGGCAAGGAAGGGCGCCGTCCACCCGACGGGTCAGGCAGCTGCCTTCAGATATTTGGCCGTGGGCAGGATCGTCAGCGGCGCCAGTTCTCCCTCGCGCCGCTCGAACAGCATCCGCTGCTCCATCGGCGTGGATTCGAAGAACGGGAACCGCGCCGCAACCTTGTCCGGCGCGTCGGGATAGGGCGACTGATAGAGGAGTACGGGCGTCGTCAGGCCCGGATAGGTGCGCGCCTCGGTAATCGGCTCGGCGTAGAGGGTGCGGGTGTAGAACGCCGAGTGTTCCTCCTTGATCGCCGTCAGGCATGCCGTCGGCTTGAAATAGCGGCACGCCACCTGGGCCAGCCGCAGCGTAATGTAGGGCAGCACGCGAAGCGACGCCGCCCACTCCGCGTTGGCTGCGAAGCGGCTTGGATCCACGAACGTCTCGCCAGCCTGCAGGCGCGGCATGAGCACGTCCTTGAAAACCTTGACGCTGGGTGAGTCCGGGAATTCGGCGGTGACGTGGTGCAGTCTCAGCGTACTCACCAGATGGCCGTCGTAATAGACGCCGAATCGGTAGGCGCTCGGCGACTCGTCGAATTCGTCGATGATCTTGTGAGACGCGTTGGGCCGGATCATGCCAACCGCCAGATAGGCATCGTAGCGAAGGCGGTAAATGTCTTCCAGGTCCTCGCCGCTTTCGCAGCGCCTGTATTCGACATGCTCAAGCAATTCGGAAACATGACGGGCAAAAGCCGACATTTCGCCGTTGTTGGCTGGCTTCTCCGCCTTTTCATGCGGAAGCACACGCATACCCATTGGAACTCACCTCGTAACCGCCTCTACAAAAGACAGTTTACGAGAGATTAACAATACAAAGAAACGAAAAATCTATGAAAATTCTTTAAGTTCCCGTTAACCTTAACAGCAATGCGCGATATCGCGTCCTTCTCCTGCGGAATTTCGATTCGCGGGAACAAGTTCGCGTATGGTTAGATCTTGACCGCTGTGAGATGCCCAGGGGCGCCAAGGGCTGCAGGCTTGCCCTTACGGAGTTCCTCCACCGACGGCCAGGCATGGTGCGCGATTGTCTCGATGCCCGACGCCGTAAGCGCCGAGCCGAACAGGAAACCCTGCAGGAGGTCGGGCTTGACGACCTGCGACAGAATATTCAGCTGCTCGAACGTTTCGACGCCCTCCATCGTCACCAGCAGGCCGATGCCGCGCGACAGGTCGACCACGCCCTTCAACAGTTCCAGAGAACGGGCGTTGTGGGTGATGTCGAGCAGGAAGCTGCGATCGATCTTGATCTTGTCGAGCGGCAGCGTGTGCAGGTAACTCAGGCTCGAATATCCGGTCCCGAAATCGTCCAGCGCGATGTGAACGCCAAGCGACTTGATCTCGGATAGGAAATTGCCGGTCGACGACTTGTCGTCCAGCAGCGCCGTCTCGGTGACTTCGACTTCGAGGCGGTGCGGCGCCAGCCCCGAGCGCTCCAGCGCGGCGGCCACCATCTCGACCACATCACGGCTGTGGAAGTCCTTGGCCGACAGGTTCACCGACACGCAGATGTCGTCGGGCCACTTCACGCATTCGCTGGTGGCCCGATCCAGCACCAGCTCGCTAATGTCGGAAATGATGCCCATCTCTTCCGCAAGCGGAATGAAGACGGCGGGCGAAACCGGGCCGAGCTCCGGATGATCCCATCGGCACAGAGCTTCGCAGCTCGCGATACCCATCGTGTCCATCGACACGATGGGTTGGTAGACGACGCGCAAACCGCGCGCCTCCACGGCGCTGCGCAGATCCGATTTCAGCATCTGGCGGTTGCGGAACGCGGCATTCATCTTCGCCTCGAACAGCCGCCAGCCGTTCTTGCCCGCTTCCTTGGCCTTGTAGAGCGCCAGATCGGCCTTCACGATCATGTCGTCGACGTCGGTGGCGCTGACCGTTGAAATCACCGCGCCGGCGCTTACCTGGACACGCAGCGCATGGCCGGACACGTCCACATAGCCGCTGAGATCATTGAATACCCTGTCGAGCTGGACGCTAAGCTCTTCCTCGCTGCCGACCGAATTGAAAAACAGCATGAATTCGTCGCCGCCGAAACGGCTGACCGTGACATCGTCGGACGCGATTACGGCCAGCTTTTCGGCTACCGCGAGAATCAGCCCGTCGCCAACCGGATGCCCGAGCGTATCATTGATGTTCTTGAAGTCGTCCAGATCGAACACCGCCAGCGCGCATTGGCGCTCCGGATCGCCGCCTGCAACATGTTCGGCGACGAGTTCGTGGAAATAGGCGCGATTGGGCAGGTCGGTCAGCGAATCGTAGCGCGCCATGTGGCGGATACGCTCTTCCGCCTCGACGCGCGCGGTGATTTCCTCGAAGGTAACGACGCCTAGCTCGTCATTGCCCGAACGCGCCGACAGTTCGAAATGACGGTCATCCCCGGTGCGAATCTGCAGCTTGCGGTCACGGCCTTCGCCCAGCGCCCGCGTGAGCTGGGTTTCAATATAACGGCTGTCGCGGGGTGACAGCATTCCGCCGGCGACGCCGCGCATCAATATGGCGCGCAGGGACCGATTGAGCAGGCGGTCAGGATCTTCGACCCCGAGCACCCTGGCTGCTTCGGAATTGGCGACGATGACCCGCCCCTCGGGACTGAGCATGATCAGCCCGTGCGACATCGTGTTGAGCGCGCGGTCGAAGCGCAGCGCCAGCTTGCGGGCCTGGCGGTGGCCAATGACCGCCGAAAACAGCACCTCGCGCACCTGGTCCGCCGTCCCCCTGATGATCAGGTAGAAAGGGAAGATCAGGATGCCGAGGATGACGTAGGGCGGCTGGCCCTGCATGACGAAGCCGAGCCCGATCGGCGCCACGAAGCAGATGCCGAATATCGCGACCATCCGCGAAGAGCCGTAGTTGCGGCCGACCACCGTCGGAATGGATCCGAGCGTCACCGAGAGCGCCGCGATGGCGGCGAACGAGCCCGCGTAGAAGTAGATGCCCACGAAGCAAAAGACGCCAAGCGTGAATGCCTGGATGCTGCCGCGCAGGATATAGTCATGCTCCCAGCTTTCGGCCTCGGCGCGGGTGGTTACGTTGCCCGAACGCTTGAATTTCAGCATTCCGGCGTAGCGCCACAGCCCGATCGTCATGAGCACGCCAGCAAGTCCGCCGTAGATCGGGTCGCCGGTGTCCCAATAGGCAAGGGATGCGATCAGGGCGTGAATCAGCGCGCCGGCAAGCACCGTATGCACACTGTTGAACAACGAGCGGACAAACTCGACGTAAACGTCGTCAGGTATTGCGGTCTTGCTGTTCTTCACGCTGGGCCACCCGGTTGCGGCCAGTAGCATTGTCACAATCGGCTTAAGAAAGAACTTACGAAAAATCGGGCCCTTCAGGCACGCTGGCGGCTATTCGGCGGCTTCCAGTTCGGGCTCGACGGAAGCTCCGCGGAACCGCCCGACGAGCCGCTCGCGCTCCTCGCCGGCCCTTGCGGCGCTGGCGGCCTTTATGTGGCCGTAGCCGCGAACAAGCTGCGGGATTGAGGCAAGCGCCGCGGCGGCCTCGATCCGCTCCGGCGCAAGCTCCTCGGCGATCATGGCGAGATCGCTCTCGTAATCCGCGAGGAGCCGTCGCTCCATGCGCCGCTCGGCGGAATGACCGAAAACGTCAAACACCGTGCCACGCAGGCCCTTCAGTTGCGCCAGCAGGCGGAAACCGGTCATCATCCACGGGCCGAAGCGCGATTTGCGCGGGTGTCCGTCGGCATCCTTGCGGCCAAGGATCGGTGGGGCGAGGTGGAATTCGAGCCGGTCGTAGCCAGCGAACTCAGCCTTGATCTGCTTTTCGAACGAGCCGTCGGTGTAGAGCCGCGCAACCTCGTATTCGTCCTTGATCGCCATGAGCTTGAACAGGCCGCGCGCAGCCGCGTCGCTGACCACGGTCGAGCCGGGTAGAGCCTTCTCCTCGGCCTTTCTGACCGCTGCAACGCCCGACCGGTAACGGTTCGCATAGGCGACATCCTGGTAGGCGGCGAGGAAGGCGGCGCGCTTTTCGACGATCTCGTCCAGCGTCTGCGCCTTCGGCGCCCCGGCATGGTCCGCGCTGCCGACGAGCGAACGGACATAGGCCGGATCATGCGCCGCGCGGCGACCCCAGCGGAAGGCGGTGATGTTCATCTGCACCGCCTGGCCGTTGAGCTCGATCGCCTGTTCGACGGCTTCGGGCGCTACCGGCAGGCCGCCGCGCTGGCTGGCGATGCCCAGCATGAACATGTTTGCGCCGATGGAATTGCCGAACAGCGTGGAAGCAGCCGACGTGGCGTCGAAAAAGACCGCGCTGTCGTCACCAACCGCCTTGCGGATGGCGCGCTTGATGCGCTCGCTTGGCAGCGAAAAATCGGCCGAACGGGTGAAGTCGCCGGGCATCACCTCGGCAGTGTTGGCCACGAACAGCGTTTCGCCCGTGCGCGCCGCCGACAGCACCTTGCGCGAACCCGACACGACCAGGTCGCAACCGAGGATCAGATCGGCCTTGCCCGCCGAAACGCGAATGGCGCTGATGTCGGCGGGCGTGCGCGCGATGCGCATGTGGGTGTAGACCGCGCCGCCCTTCTGGGCGAGGCCGGCCATGTCGATCATGCCCGTGCCCCGGCCTTCCAGATGAGCGGCCATGCCGATGATTGCGCCGATGGTGACGACGCCCGTGCCGCCAATGCCGTCGATGATGGATGCCCAACCCTGTTCGCCCAGCGCGAACACGGCAGGCGCGGGCACGCCCTCAAGCGGATCGGCACCGCCGGCAACGCCGTCCGATTTCCTGAGCTTGGCGCCGTGCACGGTGACGAAGCTCGGGCAGAATCCGTTGACGCAGGAAAAGTCCTTGTTGCAGCTCGACTGGTCGATGCGCCGCTTGCGGCCGAACTCGGTCTCGACCGGCTGGACGGAAACGCAGTTGGATTTCACGCCGCAATCGCCGCAACCCTCGCACACCAGCTCATTGATGATGACGCGCTTGTCGGGGTCGGGAAAGGTGCCGCGCTTGCGCCGCCGGCGTTTCTCGGCCGCGCATGTCTGGTCGTAGAGGAGGACCGAGACGCCTTTTTCCTGACGCAGCGATTTCTGCACCGCATCCATGTCATCGCGATGGTGGACGGTGGCGCCGTCGGGAAAGGTGATATTGCCCTTGTACTTCTCCGGCTCGTCGCTGACGACGGCGATGCGTTTCACGCCCTCGGCGCGGATCTGGTCGGCGATCATGTCGACCGTGAGCCCGCCCTCATGCGGCTGGCCGCCGGTCATGGCGACGGCGTCGTTGTAGAGGATCTTGTAGGTGATGTTGGTGCCCGAAGCGATCGCGAAACGGATCGCCAGCGAGCCTGAGTGGTTGTAGGTGCCGTCGCCGAGATTCTGGAAGATATGCTCGCGCGTCGAGAACGGCGCCTGGCCGACCCACTGAGCGCCCTCCCCGCCCATGGCGGTGAAGCCGATGGTCGAGCGGTCCATCCACATCGCCATGAAATGGCAGCCGATGCCGGCGCCGGCGATGGAGCCTTCCGGCACCTTGGTAGACGAGTTGTGCGGGCAGCCCGAGCAGAAATAGGGCGTGCGCGAACCGACATCCTGTGTTTCCGCCAGCATCGCCTGGTACTGGCGCATGCGGCTGACGCGGTCGGCGAGATCGCCGGTCTGACCAACGGTTTTCAGGATGCGCTCGCCCAGCGCGATGGCGATCTCATTGGGATCGAGAGCGCCCTTGGCCGGAAACAGCCAGTCGTCGCGCTCGTCCTTCTTGCCAACGATTGTTGGCTGGTTGGCGGTGCCGTAGAGATGCTCGCGCATCTGGACTTCGAGAAGCGAGCGCTTCTCCTCGACCACGATGACGAGTTCCAGCCCGTCGGAGAATTCCTTTATGTGCTGGTAGTCGAGCGGCCAGGGCGCCGCGACCTTGAACAGGCGCAGCCCGATCTGTCTGGCGCGCTCCTCGCCGATGCCGAGATCGTCCAGCGCCTGGCGGGTGTCGAGATAGGACTTGCCGACGGTGATGATGCCGATGCGGGCGTTGCTGCCGCCGGAATAGATGATCCGGTTGAGATCGTTGGCGCGAATGAAGGCGGATGCGGCGGCGCGCTTGTATTCGTGCAGCCGCGCTTCCTGGCCAAGCTGATCGACCTCATGACGGATGTTCAGCCCGCCCGGCGGCATATCGAATTCGGGCAGTTCGATCTTCACGCGCTCGAGCGAGGCATCGACCGACGCGGTCGATTCGACGTTGTCCTTGACGCACTTGATCGCGGCCCAGGTCCCGGCGAAGCGGGAAAGCGCATAGCCGTAGAGGCCGTAATCGATCAGTTCCTGCACCCCCGCGGGATTGAGGATCGGCACCATCGTGTCGACGAACAGGAACTCGGTCGCATGCGCCACGGTGGACGATTCGGCCATATGGTCGTCGCCCATCAGCGCCAGCACGCCGCCATGTTTCGACGATCCGGCGAGATTGGCGTGGCGAAAGACATCGCCCGAGCGGTCGACGCCCGGTCCCTTGCCGTACCAGACGGAAAACACCCCGTCATGCTTGCCCTCGCCGAGCAGTTCGGTCTGCTGCGAGCCCCAGCAGGCGGTTGCGGCAAGCTCCTCGTTGAGACCCGGCTGGAACACGATGTCGGACTGCGCGAGCTGCTTGCGCGCCTTCCACAGCTGCAGGTCGAGGCCGCCCAGCGGCGAACCGCGGTAGCCGGACACGAAACCGGCCGTATTCAGTCCTGCCAGCCTGTCGCGCTCGCGCTGCATCAGCAGCATGCGCACAATCGCCTGCGCGCCGGAAACGAATACCCGATCCTTGGACAGATCGAACTTGTCGTCGAGGGAGACATTGTGCAGCGTCATCAAGCAGTCCCTTGATGCCGGAAAATGGCCTTGCGGCGGATTCGGCAGGACATCATAGGCCCAGTGTTTCCCGCGGGGAACCGCCGCGTCAACCGATTTCGGCTGATGCGGCCAGATAGCAAGAAAATGGGACAGCATATCTGTCCCATTGTTGTTCCATTACGTCAACAAGCCGGCGCGCGAAACAAAAATTCCGGAAGCGCCTTGCCTCAGCCCTGCTTGTTCAGCAGCCGCTTCAGTTCCCTGTTGAACTGGCTCGGGCCCGTATAGCCGTTGAAGCGGCCGAGCTCCCTGCCGTCTTCGACCAGGATGAAGACTGGCGTGTATGGCGGCCGGTCTACATTTTTCAGGTCGGCGGGCCAGCGCTGCATGAGGTTCACCGGACGGAGCGGGATTTGCCTCCCGGTCTCGCTCGTCTGGTACGCATGCGCCATCTGCCTGTTGAAACGCATGCAGTAGGCACAGCTCTTTAGCTCGACATAGACGAGTTCGGCGGCGACGGCCGATGACGTGGAAAAGGCGGCGAGCGCAATCGAAAGCGCGGCGGCAAATCTGGTCATTGGCGGGGCTGTCCGGTTGTATCGATCTGCGGGAGTCACACGCCCGCAGCTACAGCGTTGAAAACCGAAACCCATACTATCGCGGAATGGGCCGGCAGTATGACTGGCGCGCGGTGAAAATGTGAACGCCGCAATACGCTTTGGGTCGTCCTGCGGGCCGGATCAGAAGCTCGTTCGGGTGTCGCGGCTCCTGGCCGGCGTTGCCGCGTCCGACAACTTCGCCCGATAGGTCCAGACCATGGCGGGCGGGAGGTTGCGCCATATCCGGCGCGATGCGGTTCTTGCGATTCGCGGCATGCGTGCGACGGGCGATGAGATGCCGTAGGTGAACTGCACCACCCGCCCGTACGGCCCGACCAGCGCTGCCGCGTTGCTGCACAGCGCCAGCCGTTTCCGCTTCGGATAAACGAGCAGCGGCAGGCTGGAGACGACCGCATCGATTTCGGCGCCGGCGTCGAGCAGCGATTCGACCGCGCGAAATGCGTCGCCACACACCACCCGCGCAAGCGGGAAACGCTGTCTCAGCAGTTCGGCGAGACCCGGATCGGCTTCGACGAGCGTGAGGTCGGACTGGCTCACGCCCGCCGACAGCAGCGTTTCGGTGACCGCTCCGGTGCCCGACCCCAGTTCGAGCACCCGCATGCCGGGCCGCACCGCCGCGCAGAACGCCATCTCGGCGGCAAGAGCCTTCGAACTCGGCGCGATCGCGCCGGTGCGGAGCGGCGCGCGTAGCCATGCGGCGAGGAAACGGATCCAGTCCGGCCTGCGGCGGTGCGGAATTACCGCGTGATCGACGGGTATAATCGACATAGAGGCTCCTATCTGAGCATGCGTTGAACGGTTTTCGGCGAAAGGCGGACAAGCAGGGGCAGCAATCGGATCTTGCCGACCCAGACCTCGTCACGGTCACCCTCGATCGCGGAAACGATGGCATCGGCCGCCGCGTCCGCGGAAATCTTTCCGCGTCCGCGTCCCCGGGTCATGTCGGTGTTTACTAAGCTCATGATGACCTCGCGCACCCGCACATGCGCGGCATCGTCACGACATTGATAGCGCAGCGCTTGCGTGAAGCTGCGAAGACCGGCCTTCGAGGCGCAATACACCGGGGCCGCCTTCTTCGGAGCCAGCGCCAACGCGGTGGTGACGTTGATGATTGCCGCATCCGGCTGCCTCTTCATGACCGGCATGAGCGCCGCGGCAAGCGCGATGGGCGCCGCGAGGTTGAGCGACAGTTCGGCGCGCGCCTCGGCAATGTGCCCGGCGCCGCAACCCTCGACGAAATCCATCTCCGCCTGTGCGGCGGCGTTGTTGACGAGAACGCTGAGGTCGGGGTGATCGGCTGTGACGCGCTCCGCCAGCCTGTCGGTCGCTTCGTACTGGGACAGGTCGCAGGCGACGATCTCCGTCTCTTCTCCCAGTTCCGCCTGGAGGCACCGGAGCCTGTCACCGTCACGCCCGACGAGGACAAGCCGGGCGTTCCGCGCCGCCAGCTTCACCGCAAGCCGGCGGCCTATTCCCCGAGCACCACCGGTGATCAGGATTTTCCGGCCTGCAACATCCATCGTCCGCGCCGCCCTTGCTCCTTCACGAATTCGGCGGCATTATCCGAGCAATTACTCACATTGGAAACTCGCATTCGATGAACTATCCGCAGGAGGCCGTGCAACCCAGAAAAAGGCCGCGTCAGGCCCGATCGGCGGCGACTGTGGACGCCATTTTGGATGCGGCTGCTCGCGTTCTGATCGCCGACGGGCTGGCCGGTCTGAACACCAATGCGGTAGCCCGTGTGGCGGGCGTGAGCATTGGCTCGCTCTATCAATATTTCCCGACCAAGGCGGCAATCCTGCTGGAGCTGCTGCGGCGCAAGCGCTCGCGGGTGCTTGCCGACATCGAGGCCGCTCTGGAGGGAATGGAAACCGTCCCCGAAGACCGGATGATCGCACGCCTGGTGGCCGCGGCGATGCGCAGCCAGGCGCGAACGCCTGAGCTGTCCCAGGCCTTCGACTACGCGAGCGCTGCACTTCCGATGCATGCGGAGACGATCCGCGTCAACGCGGAGATCGTCGCCCACATTGCCCGGTTTCTGTCGTTGCGCGACACGCCGCAGGCCCAGACCCTCGCACAGGACATCGTCGGCATCTCGCGCGGCATGATGCTGCAGGCGGCCCAGATGGGCCGGATCGATGAAGCGGCACTCGCGGAACGCATGTGCGCGGCCATTGCCGGCTATCTCGCGGAATGGCGAAGTCGGCACGGCGCCGCCGCAAACAAAAATGGCGGGCCGCGGCCCGCCATGTCCTGATTCGAACCTGTATGCCCAGGTCTACTCGCTGGCAGCTTCGGTCTTCTTTTCTTCTTCCTGAGTCTCCTCGGCCGGAGCTTCTTCGGCTGCAGCCTCTTCGGCGGGCGCCTCGGCGGCGGCTTCCTCTGCAGGAGCCTCTTCTGCCGGAGCCTCTTCAGCGGCTTCTTCAGCCGGCGCTTCGGCGGCGGCTTCTTCAGCTGGCGCTTCTGCGGCAACTTCCTCTGCCGGGGCTTCAACGGCGGCTTCCTCGGCCGGAGCTTCAGCGGCGGCTTCCTCTGCAGGAGCTTCCTCCGCCGGAGCCTCGGCGGCCGCGGCCGCGGCCGCCTTTTCCTCTTCAGCCTTTGCCTTGGCGTCTTCCTTGGCCTGCTTGGCGGCGGCTACGCGCTCAAGCGCCTTCTTGCCGGGCTGAGCCTTCTCCGGATTGTTGCGCGCCGGGCGCTGGGCGATGCCCGCCTCGTCGAGAAAGCGCAGCACACGGTCGGTTGGCAGCGCGCCATGGTCGAGCCAATGCTTGATGCGATCCCCGTCGAGCTTCACGCGCTCGCCGTCCTTGGGCAGCGTCGGGTTCCACGAACCGACCTGCTCGATGAAGCGGCCGTCGCGCGGGCTGCGCACATCGGCGATCACCACATGATAATAGGGGCGCTTTTTGGAACCCGCGCGGGCAAGCCTGATTTTCAATGCCATGTCATAGTCTCCTGAATACGTTCCTGGTGTCTCTTGGGTTGATGAATGTCACCGGCCATTGTCGGCCTCTTCGGCCGCAATCGCCTCGTGATGGCGAATGACTTCGTGGATGATGAAATTGAGGAATTTCTCCGCGAAATCGGGATCGAGATTGGCGTCCTTGGCCAACTGGCGAAGCCGTTCGATCTGGCGCGCTTCCCGCTCCGGATCGGCGGGCGGCAGGCCATGCGCTGCCTTCAGCTTGCCCACCGCCTGCGTGCAGCGGAAACGCTCCGCCAGCATGTGGATGAGGGCTGCGTCGATATTGTCGATCGAGGCGCGATAGCCGGCGAGTTCCGTTTTCACAGCGTCCATCTCGCTCATTTCTTGCCGCCTTTCGGCAGGCCGGGCAGCCCGCCGCCGCCCGGCAGTCCAGGCAAGCCGCTTCCGCCGAGACCGGGAAGGCCTTTCGCCAGGCCGCCCATACCGGCAGCACCCGCCTGTTTCTGGAGCGCCTCGAGTTGCTTCGGGTCCATCTTCGACAGGTCAGGCATGCCGCCGCCCATTCTGCCAAGCCCCATCTTGGAGGCAAGGCCGCCCATCGCGGCGCGCATCATGCCGCCGCCCCGGCCCTTGCCGCCCATGGCCTTCATCATGTCCGCCATCTGGCGATGCATCTTCAAGAGCTTGTTGATCGCCGCCGCATCGGTGCCCGAACCGGCGGCGATGCGCTTCTTGCGGCTGTGCTTGAGCAGATCGGGATTGGCGCGCTCTTTCTTCGTCATTGACGAAATGATGGCGAGCTGCTGCTTGAACATGCTGTCGTCGAGACCGGCCGACGCCATCTGGTCCTTCATTTTGCCCATGCCGGGCATCATGCCCATGATGCCGCCCATGCCGCCCATCTTCTCCATCTGGCGAAGCTGGTCGGCGAGGTCGTTCAGGTCGAACTTGCCCGACTGCATCTTCTTGGCCATCGCCGCGGCCTTTTCCGCGTCGATGGTCTCCGATGCCTTCTCCACCAGGCTGACGATGTCGCCCATGCCGAGGATGCGGTCGGCGACGCGCTTGGGGTGGAATTCCTCCAGCGCGTCCATCTTTTCGCCGACGCCGATCAGCTTGATCGGCTTGCCGGTGACCGCGCGCATTGAAAGGGCAGCGCCACCGCGCCCGTCACCGTCCATGCGGGTGAGCACGAGACCGGTAATGCCGACGCGCTCATCGAAGCTGGTGGCGAGATTGACGGCGTCCTGACCGGTCAGCGCATCCGCGACCAGAAGAATTTCGTGAGGCGCGGACACCTTCTTGATGTCGGCCATCTCGACCATCAGCGGCTCGTCGATATGCGTGCGCCCGGCGGTGTCGAGGATGACGACATCGTGGCCGCCGAGCTTCGCCGCCTGCACGGCGCGCCTGGCGATATCGACCGGCGTCTGGCCTTCCACGATCGGCAGCGTCGCGATGCCGCCCTGCTCGCCCAGCTGTCGCAATTGCTCCTGCGCGGCCGGTCGCCGCGTGTCGAGCGAGGCCATCAGGGTCTTCTTTCCCTGGCGGTCCATCAGCCGCTTGGCGATCTTGGCCGAGGTCGTCGTCTTGCCCGAGCCCTGCAGGCCAACCATCATGATGACGACCGGCGCCGGCGCGTTGAGGTCGATCGTCTCGCCCTCTTCGCCCAGCATGGCGACAAGCTCGTCATGGACGATCTTGACCACCATCTGGCCGGGCTTGATCGACTTGACGACGGCAGCACCAACCGCCTGCTCGCGCACCTTGTCGGTAAACGACCGCACCACGTCGAGCGCGACATCGGCCTCGATCAGCGCGCGGCGAACCTCGCGGAGTGCTGCAGAGACATCGGCCTCCGACAGCGCGCCGCGGCCGGTAAGGCCGTTCAGAATGGAGCCAAGGCGTTCTTGTAGGGACTCAAACATACTTCACGCCCCGGCGCAGGAACGCCTTGGTTCTATTTGTTTCCCTGTCGGACCTGTGGTCCTCCACGCCTCTTGGGCGCTCCTGAAGCGATTCAAACATCCGGTTTCCTCACCCTCGGTTCGTTACCGAGAGGTAGTGCCCACGATCCGCGATCCCAACAGCCAAAGCCAAAAAGCACCCGGGGGCGCAGCGCGCTGCCGGGTGTTGACCTCCTGGATCGTCATTCTGAGAAAGCGCCCAGGTCGGCTGCTCGGAGTTTGCACTCGTCGCTGATTTCCGGCGCGATAGACAGGAATTGAGGCGCAAAGTCAAGGCGCGGCAACTATGCGCAGTCTCAAACCGTAGCACCCCCATCCTACGCCAATCCGCTTTTCCCCGCCTGCTCCGCCAGCAATTCATGGACGAAGCGCAGCTTCTCCGCCGTCATCTCCGAAATGACGAACGGATAGAGGTCCTGCAGGCCCATGCAGCGGTTGATCGCGTTCGACGCCTCCGACAGCACCAGCCAGCGGGTCAGCATCTCATCGAAATCGCCACCCGGCACAGCTGGCGGCGCGTTGCGGGTTTCGGCGTTGCTGTCGGCGTAATTCGCCTCGTTCGGCGGCAGCGTCGATGCACCGTAGGCGTCGAGCCGCCCCAGCGGCATATGGAGCGCTGAAACCATTTCCAGCGTGTCGGCGATGTGGATGTAATGCGCCCAGCTTTCGGCCCAGTCTTCCCATGCGTGGCTCGCGGCATAGGGAGAAATATGGCGCTCCTCCCAATCCGGCGGCGCGCCGTTGGCATAGTGGCGTTGCAGCGCCGTGGCGTAGTCGGCGCTTTCGTCGCCGAACACCGTGCGGAAACGATCCAGCCAGACCGGGTTGTCGTGCACAAGCCGGTCCCAATAGTAATGTCCGAGTTCGTGGCGGAAATGGCCAAGCAGCGTGCGGTAGCGCTCACCTAGGGCAAGCCGCATTTTCTCGCGTTGAGGCTCGTCGGCCTCCTCAACATTGAGCGTGATCAGTCCGCTGTCGTGGCCCGTCAGAATGCGTTCCGCAGGCCCGGCCCCGATCGGGTCGCCGAGCAGATCGAATGCCAGTCCGTTCGACGAACCGCGCCCAACTTTACGTGAGATATCGAGACCGAACGCGATCAGGGAATAGATTGCTCGCTTCTTGGCCGCTTCGATCTGGGTCCAGCGGGAACGATTTCCCTCTACCGACAGGTCGGGGATGGTCTGGTTGAGATCGCACGCCACGCAAAAGCGCCTGCCGTCCGCCGCGGCCCAGTTGCAGGCGCATTCCATTCGGTTGGCGCAGGCGGCGAGGCCGTCAATGCCCGGCAGACCGAAGCCGGCGGCGAAGGGCAGATAAACGGCATCTGTTCCGCACGCCAGGCAGGCGGCGTTCTCGAAATAGAGACGGTTGCCACAATTCGGGCAGGCAAAGAGTTTCGTTGCACCGGGAGCCATTCTACGGGATTGCGAAAAACGCTCTTGCGCTCCATCCGTTCCGCAGATTTCCACCCTACCACGCATAGCCGTGATGTCTCACCGCTCTCGTGAATCCGATCGCTCGTTGACAGAACCGGGCGAAGAGTCGAAAGTTAACCCTATGGTTAGCTTTCACGCCGATGCCGCTCGAACCGACCGCACCTTCTTTGCGCTGTCCAACCGCACCCGCCGCAGCATGACCGAGATGCTGTTGCGTGAGGGCGAGAAGCCCATGCGCCAACTGGCGAAGCCGTTCGGCATCTCGCTGCCCGGCGCGATGAAGCATATCGGCGTACTTGAAGATGCCGGCATCGTGCTGTGCCGCCGGCGGGGCCGCGAGAATCTGTGTTCGGTCAATCCAACCGCGCTGCAGGATGCCGCCGGCTGGTTCGACTTCCATTCGCGCTTCTGGACCGCCAGCTTCGACAGGCTGGGCAAGGTGCTGGCCGAGAGAAAGCCATGAACGACACGGTTCTCACCCTGACGCGCACCTTTCCCGACGTGGACGCGCAGGCGGTCTACGACGCCTGGACCAGGCCGGAACTTGTCGCCGACTGGTACGGCCCGGAAGGCTTCGACAACGAAATCCACGAAATGGATGTGCGGGTCGGTGGCCGCTACAATCTGACGATGATTGCTCCGGACGGATCGCGCTATCCGCTAAGCGGCGAGTTTCGCCAGTTGGAGCCGCCGAACCGGCTGTCATTTTCGTGGAAATGGGAAACCCAGCCCGCCTCGATCGGGGACGAAACGACGCTGGTGACGGTCGACATCCGGCAGGTTGGTGGCGGGACGGAAGTCACATTGACCCATTCGGGCTTCGCGAGCGCCGAGCATCGCGACAACCACGGTATCGGCTGGGAGCCGTCACTCGGCAAGCTGGCCAGAACTCTTTCCGGCAACTGATTTCAACTTCAGGGGGAGGCAACGGGCATGGACGAAATCACCGCAAATGTAAGCTGGACCGCCATCATAGTCGGCTTCATCGCCGCTTATGCCGTCGGTTTTCTGTGGTACGGCGTTATTTTCCAGAAAGCCTGGGCGTCGGGCAACGGGCTTCCGGAAAGGCCGGAGAGCTTTCCAGTCATGGCGACGGTGATCCAGCTCGTCGCCACGTTTCTGTATTCGTGGGTGTTCGGCATCACCGCCGCGCGCGAGATGCTGCTGACGATCGTTCTGATCGTGCTGACGCTGGCAGGTTTTGTTGCCTCGGGCGCGCTCTATCGGCTTCGCCCGCCCGGCGTGGCGATGATCGACGCCGGCTACATCATCGCCATGGGCATCGTGCTTTTCATCTGCCAGGCGATATTCTGAACCAAATGAAAAACCGGCCGGCTGACGCCGGCCGGTTCTCCCTGTTCTCGCATCAGCGGTCGCGGACGACATAAACGATGCGGCGATCATTCGGTTCAACGAGCACCGGCTGGCCGTTGATGTTGACATACCGGTATTCGTAGTCCGGAATTTCGCGCAACACGACGGTGTCGGGCACGCCGGCTCCAACAACCACCTCGCCTTCCAGGTAGACGGGCTCGACCTGGTTTTCGAGAATGTACGCCCGCGCCTGCGGCGACGGGTTAATGGCAGCACCAGCAGTCGCGCCGGCGGTTGCACCGGCAATGCCGCCAACCGCGGCGCCGATCGGTCCACCGATAAGCGCGCCGGCGACTACGCCGCCAGCTGTGCCAACCGCGGCGCCGGCACCGGTACCGCTGCTGCCCTCATAAGTGACGACCGGAATAGAAGCCTCGGCCGGGCGCTCGGTCACGATAATCTCGCGGCCCGAATAGTCGGCGATCAGATAGTCCGAATAAGCCCATCCATCGACGCCATTGTGGCTGACACGGCACCATTTGGAGCCTTCCAGGCAGCCGTCGAGGCCAGCCTGGCTGTCGACGTTGATGACCCCGACAACAGGGTACTGTGGTCCGGGTCCGCTGCGGATGTTGAGATCCGACGTGGCGGTGACCGCGGTCTGCGCATAGGCAGAGCCGGTCAACATGAGAGCTGCAACGGCAGCGCCAATTACCATCCTGTGTTTCATGGTCGTCTTCCTTCTATTGAGCCCCTTCGAGCCCAAAACGAGGACCGTCTCCCAACGTTCCGAGGTATTTTTGTGACGGGCGCGCGCAGGCCACCCGGTCGCCGCATTCCCGCCGGGATTGTGGTTCGATGTCGGCGTGCGGCAAGATATTGGCAACTACTGCCGCGCAATACTGGCGTGTGCCTGTCCCGAGATGACAGGAACGGGTTTCACTGGCAGACTTTACCCTTGGTCAACTGACGATTCGCAACGGGAGATCGCATGGCGGGACGAATGGGCTTGAACATGGCGGCGGCACTCTCGGTAGCGCTTTTGATCGCGCTCGTGATCGCGCCGGGGAAGTCGCTGGCGGCGGGATGCGGAAACAATGCCGCCGGCTTCGAAAGCTGGAAGCAGGAATTCGCCCGGGAAGCCGCGAGTGCCGGTGTCAAGAGACGCGGTCTCCAGGCGCTGGCCGGCGCCAAATATGCGACTGCTACGATCAAGGTTGACCGCGCTGTCAGGAAAGCCTTCAGCGGAGATGTCAATTCGTTCATGAAGCGCCGAGGCGCCGCCACGATCATCGCCAAGGGCAAGGCGCTCAAGAAGCAGAATGCTGCTCTCTTCGCTAACATCGAACGCCGTTATGGCGTACCGGCTGGTCCTCTTCTCGCGATCTGGGGCATGGAAACCGGCTTCGGCTCGTTCATGGGCAACCAGAATACCGTCTCCGCCATCGTCACTTTGGCTTATGACTGCCGTCGACCGGGCTTCTTCACTCCGCATGCTATCGCTGCACTGCAGCTGGTGGATGCCGGCGTGATCACTTCCAACTCGCGAGGCGCGGCGCATGGCGAGATAGGCCACACGCAGTTCCTTCCCGGCAACGTCCTGAAATACGGCGTCGGCAACCGAAACCTTCGCGATCTCACAACGGCGCTTATGTCGACGGCGAACTTCCTGCGTGGCCACGGTTATCGCGGCGGACCGGCCAGCGCCAATCGTGGCGCGATTGCGGGCTGGAACGCAGCCTCGGTCTACCAGCAGGCCATCATCATCATGGCGGACGCGATCGACGGGAACTGAGGGCTCCCCTCGCGGTGGGAGGGGCGGTCAGCTGTTCCGCTTCCTTGCCGCCAGCGTCCTGAGCCGTAGCGCGTTGAGCCTGATGAAGCCTTCCGCGTCCTTCTGGTCGTAGGCGCCGCGGTCGTCCTCGAACGTCACGAGCTCGTTGGAATAAAGCGACTTCGGCGAGCGGCGGCCGGTGACGATGACATTGCCCTTGTAGAGCGTAAGGCGCACGTCGCCCTCCACCTCTTCCTGGCTCTTGTCGATCAGCACCTGCAGCATCTCGCGCTCGGGCGAGAACCAGAAACCGTTGTAGATCATCTCCGCATAGCGCGGCATCAATTCGTCCTTGAGATGCGCGGCGCCCCGGTCGAGCGTGATCGATTCAATTGCGCGGTGAGCCGCGAGAAGGATCGTGCCGCCCGGCGTTTCGTACACTCCCCGCGATTTCATGCCGACGAAGCGGTTTTCCACCAGATCGAGCCGGCCGATGCCGTTGTCGCGGCCAAGATCGTTGAGCGCGGCGAACAGTGTCGCGGGCGACAGCTCCTTGCCGTCGATCGCCACCGGGTCGCCCCTGGCGAACGAGATTGTGATTTCGGTCGCCTCGTCGGGCGCGTCCATCGGCGAGACTGTGCGCATATGGACGTATTCGGGCGGCGTCTCCCACGGATCCTCGAGGACCTTGCCCTCGGAGGATGAGTGCAAAAGGTTGGCGTCGACCGAAAACGGCGCCTCGCCCTGCTTGTCCTTGGGCACGGGTATCTGGTGGTCGCGGGCAAAATTGACCAGGTCGGTGCGCGACTTGAAGGTCCAGTCGCGCCATGGCGCGATGATCTTGATGTCGGGATTGATGGCATAGGCCGAAAGCTCGAAACGGACCTGATCGTTGCCCTTGCCGGTCGCGCCATGCGCGATCGCGTCGGCGCCCGTCTCTTCGGCGATTTCGACCAGCCGCCGGGCGATCAAAGGCCGTGCGATGGAAGTGCCGAGCAGATAGACGCCCTCATACTGGGCGTTGGCGCGGAACATCGGAAAGACGTAGTTGGAGACGAATTCTTCGCGCAGATCCTCGATGTAGATTTCCCGGATGCCCAGCATCTCGGCCTTCTTCCGCGCCGGCTCCAGCTCCTCGCCCTGCCCGAGGTCGGCGGTGAACGTGACAACCTCCGCGCCGAGCTCCGTCTGCAGCCATTTGAGAATGATCGAGGTGTCGAGACCGCCCGAATAGGCGAGCACCACCTTCTTAACGTCCTTGAACTTGGTCATTGGGAATCCCGGTCGTCGGTCGCGGGCAAACAATGATGCCCGGCGAATTCGGGCGGCACTATTAGCAGGAATGCCTGCCCGGACAAGGGCCACGGGAAGTAACCATGCTGCGTCACGATCGCGCGAAGCGGCGCTGCGGGACTTGCCGCGCGTGCCCTGTCGGATAGACTTGCCGTCGAATCCGCAATCGATTCAACAAGAAGGGGCGGTTCATTGCCCGGGGACGCAACGAGCGAGAAGAACCAAATGGGATTTCGGCGCCGGGGAGCAGCGCTCCTTTCATCGATCCTTGGGGCCATGCTTGCCGCCTCGGCGCCCGCCGGAGCACAAACGGCCTGGACGGCGCCGGAAGGCCAGGCCTACGCGATGCTTCCCGCGCCCGAGCCCGGCACCGCGGTGACCGGCGGCGTACTGTTGTGCGATCAGCAGGTATGGACCTTGGCGCTGGCGCTGGAACCTGACGGGACGATCGAGGGCGCGGAGGCGAACACGACCCTGACGGCGCGCGGCCAGCCTTTCTCCGTGCCGTCCAGCCAGGGCAACGGCAGCGTCGATTTGAACATTCCCTACGAGGCGCTGGAGCCGATGAAGGCCGGCATCCGGCTGCATATCGAATTCGCGGGAGAGAACCGGCCGGTGCGTTTCCCGCTCACCGGTTCGCGCCGCGCGATTACCGCCGTGGAGCAAGGCTGCTCGCCACGCGAACTGCCGACGGAAAACAGGATAGCCCTGCTGGCCACGTCACCGCATCTGGAGCTTGGCCGCCAGCTCCGCTCCAACGACATCCGCGATTTCGTCGTCTCGACCAACCAGTTGCCCGACCTGCGTGTTGCGATGCTGGATCTGGTAGGCGGGCGGCAACTTCTGTTCAGTCAGATCTGCGGCTCGTCATGGTATTACGGCGTTTCCGGCTGCAGCCTTGTCGGCTTTGCGCGGGTGAAGGCGAGCGGCTCGTCGGAGGCCGACCCCACGACGGTCGATCTGGAGGGGTGGGAGCCGGTTTTAGAGTCCGAAGGCGCTCATCTTTATACCGAGCCGGACAAGCTCAACGACGGCTGGCCCGAACTGATCGCCATTCCCCTGAGGCCGGGCTTCCCCGACAAGCTCTGGACCTGGACCGGTCAGCGCTACTCCGTAGAAGGAACCATTCAGGCCGAGTTGCGCGGCAGCGAGTTGCGTGGCAGCGAGTAGGGTATTGCCATCAGACGCGGGGCAAGCCTGCGCACATTTTCAACGCCGCCCGGAATTCCTTCCGGCGCTGGTCATGAAGTCCCAGATCGCCAGCGCCAGGGTGATCGCGATGACCGTGGCCAGATCCACCCTCGGAACCTTCCAGACGAGAATGCCGAGGAAGGCCGCGAGCGTTGCAGCAGCAACCAGGGCCATGATGCGGTCAGTCATGCAATCTGCTCCGGGGGTTCGGCGGCCGCGACGCGGGTTGCCAGCCAGCGAGCCGTTCGCAACAGCCGCGCGTCGTCGCCGCGTCGTCCAATTAATTGTACACCCATCGGCAGCCCGCTGTCATCCGTCAGCAGCGGAACGGTGACGGTGGGCGTGCCGCACAAGGTCCAGAGTCCGTTGAAGATCGAACTGCCCGTGCTCGACAGTCCGTGTGGCGCGGGCCCGGGCGTTGCCGGTGTGACGATCGCGTCGCACCGCTCGAATATCTCCGTGAGGCCTGCGTACAGCACATCCGGCCAGTCCAGCGCGGCGATATAGTCACGCGCAGGAATCGCCTTGCCGGTGTCGAGAGCCGCCTGCATCGTCTCCGACAACTGGTCGCGCCCGCGCCGCTCGAAGGAAAAATAGCACTTGGCCATCTCGGCATGGTTGATCCGCTCGCGAATTTCGGCCGCGTCGTCGAATGTATTCGGTAGCAGGGCCTCGAAGCACTGCTCGCCAAGCTCCCCGGTCAGTTCCTGCATGGCAAGCTTGGTCTGCTCATCCGCGCTCTCCCACTCGGGCGGCCGCACGAAGGCCAGCATCGGCGGCACCGGTGGCTCTGCGCGCGCGGTGTCGAGCAGCCGCGGCGGCGGCATCGCCGCTGTGGCGCGGTCCGCCGGATCATGGCCGAACAGAGTCTCTGCCAGCAGTGCGGCGTCCTCGATCCCGCGTGCAAACACGCCCACCGTGTCAAGGCTGGGCGATTGCGGCAGAATTCCAGTGCGCGGTATCGAACCGAAAGTCGGCTTGAAGCCGACGACGCCGCAATAGGCTGCCGGGCGGATCACCGACCCGCCCGTCTGCGTTCCGATCGCCAGCGGCGCCATTCCGGCCGCGACCGCCGCCGCCGACCCGGATGACGAGCCGCCGGGCGTATGCTCAAGATTGTGTGGGTTGCGTGTCTTGCCGGGAACCAGATAAGCGAGTTCGGTCGGCACCGTCTTGCCCATGATGATTGCGCCGGCCGCCTTCAGGCGCCGAACCACGAAGGCATCCGCGGTCGGTACCCTGCCGGCATCGAGCCCGGTGCCATTGGCGGTCGGGATGCGCACCGTGTCGATGATGTCCTTGAGTCCCACCGGCAGCCCGTGCAGCGGTCCGATGGCGCGTCCGGTAGAGCGGTAGGCATCGAGGGCCCGCGCCTGATCCAGCACGTGATCGCTGTCGAGCCAGGCCCATGCCTGGACTTCCGGCTCGCGCACTTCGATCTGTTCCAGATAGGCCTGCGCGAGTTCGACCGCGCGCACAGCGCCCCTGGCCATTCGGTCGCGGAGTTCGACCGCACTCATGGCGAGGATCGAATTGGAAGCCTTGGCTTTCCTAGCGGCCATAAAACATCTGGGGAAGGTGGAACACGATATCCGGGAAGATGTAGATCATGGCCATGGACACGAACACCATAAAGAGGAATGGCAGGACGCCCTTGAAGATCTGCATCAGCTGCACCTGCGGCGGAGCGATTCCCTTCAGATAATACGCCGACATAGCCATCGGCGGCGTAAGGAAGCTCGTCTGCAGGTTCAAGGCAACCAGGATGCCGAAGAACAGCGGGTCGATGTCGAACAGCGGCAGCAGCGGCAGGAAGATCGGTACGAAGATGATGATGATCTCCGACCACTCCAGCGGCCATCCCAGCAGGAAGATGATGAGCTGCGCCAGAAGCAGGAATTGCAGCGGTGTAAGGTCCAGACCACGCACGAATTCCGAGATCAGCTGCTCACCGCCGAGGTATGAGAACACCGACGAAAACACATAGGAACCCACGAACAGCCAGCAGACCATCGCCGTGGTGCGCACTGTGAGGTAGACCGACTCGCGCAGCCGCTGGAAGGTCATTGCACGATAGGCGACGGCCAGGACCATTCCGCCCAGTGCACCGATCGAGGCGGCCTCGGTGGGCGTGGCGAGGCCGAACAGGATCGAACCCAACACTGCCATGATCAGGAAGGCGAGCGGGAAGAATGACGTCGCCAGCATCCACGCCAGCTGGAAGAACGGAACGTCCGGCACTTCGTCCTTGGTCGGCCTCGGCGCCACGCTCGGCTGTATGACCGAGCGGCCGATCACATAGACCAGGTAGAGCCCGACGAGCAGCAGGCCGGGCAGCAGCGCGCCGGCATAAAGCCTGACGATCGACACGCCGGAAGCCGCCGCGTACACAATCAGCATGATTGACGGCGGGATGAGGATGCCCAGCGTACCTCCCGCGCAGATGATGCCGCTGGCGAAGCTGGTGTCGTAGCGGGCGCGCAGCATTGCCGGCAGCGCCAGCAGCCCCATCAGCGTCACCACCGCGCCGACGATGCCGGTTGCGGTCGCGAAGAGCGCGCAGGTAATGAGCGCCGCCACGCCCATCGAGCCGGGAATGTTCTTGGAGGCGATGTTGAGCGTGGAAAACAGCCGGTCGACGATGTTGGCACGCTCGACGATGTAGCCCATGAACAGGAACAGGGGCACGGCCGTCAGAACCTCGTTCGACATCACCGTGTAGGTCTGGTTGATGAACAGATCGAAGATGCGGTTGTTGAAAAATCCGTCGAGCCAGGTTGTCGTCGAGGTCCAGCTGTCCGCGTCCTCGCCCAGCCGGTTGAAGCTGCGCCACATGCGGTTCGGGTCGAAGTATGCGTAGTAGCCGAAGAAGACCCCCAGGGCCATCAAGGTGAAGGCGATCGGGAATCCGAGGAACACGAGCAGAATGAAGATGCCGAGCATCGTCAAGGCTACCTGAGGGTCGGACACTTTGGCATCTCCGTTGAAAGAACTTGGCGGCGGGACAGTCTGGTTATCGTTCGCTTTCCGCTTGCTGATTGAGCAGCAATTCCTCGGTCTCGACCACATCCTCCTGTGCCCGCCTCCAATAGCCTTCGCGCATGCACAGGATACAGCGGAACACTTGGGCGATCCCCTGGATGAAGAGCAATATGCCCGCCGCGACGAGCACGGATTTGAACTGGAAGATCGGGATTCCCGCTGGGCTGTTCACGCTCACCTCGGCATATCCCCAGGAGCGTGCTGAATATTTCCAGCCGGTCACGACCAGCGCCGTCACGCCGGGAAAGAAGAAGATGATGTAGAGAACCAGGTCGACCATCGCTTGGACGCGCACCGGCCAGAGCCGGTACAGAAAATCGCCGCGCACGTGTCCGCCGCGCGACAGCGTATAGGCTCCTCCCATCATGAACAGGGTGCCGTACATGATGAATGAGACGTCGAGCGACCAGGCCGTGGGGCTGTTCAGAATGTAGCGCACAAAGACTTCATAGCTCATGCCCAGGGTCATCAGGATGATGAGCCAGCCGAAAGCCTTGCCGAACCACGCCGACAGGCTATCGGCGAAAGCGATAAATCGGATCACGAACAACGCCTCCCCTGCACGAGCAAAAGGACCCGACGTTCAGGATGCCGGGTCCCTTCGTTTCAGCACAACCTCAGAGCTTCAGCTTGCCCGGGAAATAGTGTTCGTAGGCAAGCGCCAAATCGGGCGAATTCATCAGCTCGTAATAGCCGACCTTTTCCACCCATACACGCTGGCTGTCCATGACGCGCTTGGAGTACTCATCCTGCTCGAGTTCGGCGATGATCTGGTCCCAAGCTTCGAGCTGCCCCTGCAGGATGTCCTGCGAGGTGCGGTGCACGGTGACGCCGAACTCCTCCTGGATGCGCCGGAGATCGTTGGAGTAGTTCTCCATCGCCAGCGCCGTGTTGGCGGTCGATGCGGCTTCCACCCCGTACTTGATGATCGCCTGCAGGTCCTCGTCGAGATCGTCGAAGAAGTCGCGATTGACGAGAAATTCGAAGCTTTCGGAAGCCTGGTGGTAGGACGAAAGATAGTAGTTCTTGGCCACGTCCGGCGAACCGAACCGAAGGTCGGATGAGGGATTGTTGAACTCGAACGCGTCGATGACGCCACGCTCCATCGCCGGCACGATTTCGCCGCCAGGAAGCTGGGCAACGCTCATTCCCATCGCCTGTAGAAGGTCGGCGGCGAGGCCAACGGTGCGGTACTTGAAGCCATTGAGGTCGGCGGCGGCATTCACCTCCCCCTTGAACCAGCCGAAGGGCTGTGCCGGCATCGGGAAGCCCATGAAGCCGTAGACGTTCAGGTTGAGAATGTCCTGGGTGAGCTCGCGATAGAGCTCGTCGCCGCCACCCTGATAGAACCAGCCAAGCATCGTGTTTGCATTGCCGCCCCAGACAGGGCCGGTGCCGAAGAACGACGCGGCCTTGCTCTTGCCGTACCAATAGACGGGCACGGTGTGGGCCATGTCGATCACGCCATCGTGAACCGCGTCCATCACCTGGAACGCGCCCACCACGGCGCCGGCCGGCAACAGGTCGAACTTGAGGCGCCCGCCCGACATTTCCTCCACGCGGGTGGTGTACTGCTGCGCGAAGTCCATCCAGATGTCGGATGAAGGTCAGGACGTCTGCATTTTGACCGTCAGAGGCGCCTGCGCCAGGACGGCGGGAGCAGCAAGCGTGGTAGCTGCGGCTGCGCCCGCACCGGTAAGAGACGCGTTTCTCAGAAAACGTCGCCGCGATATCTTGTCGCTCATATTTTCCTCCCTGAATCTCGCATTGTGATAATCGAGCACGGAAACAATAGGCGATGCGCGTGGCGATGCAAGCCGACTGTGGTCCGTGACCGTTGGACCACGCTGGTCCATCGATAAAACCCGCATGCTGCTGGTATGCCTCGTGTGCACCCGCTAATCTGGTCCAGATTCCGATCAGGCTGGCCGGCAACCATGACTTTCGTTCCCGACTTTTCCATAATCCTGCAATTCGCGATCGCGACATTCGTCATCGCGATTACCCCCGGCCCGGACATGACGCTGTTCGTCGGCCGCGCGCTGTCCAATGGCCGCGCCGCCGGCATGGCCTGCATGATGGGCGCGATGACGGGCGTCATGATCCACACGGCCATGGTCGCGCTGGGGCTGTCGGCGCTGATTGTCGCCTCGCCCGAGGCCTTTCTCGTGCTGAAGGTCTGCGGCGCCGGCTATCTCATGTGGCTTGCCTGGCAGGCGATCCGCCACGGCTCCGCCTTTTCGCCGGAAAAGGTCGCGGGCAAGGAACGTTCCCTGTTCCAGCATTGGGCGACCGGGGTCGGCGTCAACCTGCTCAACCCGAAGATCATCCTGTTCTTCATGACCTTCCTGCCGCAGTTCGTGGCTGCCAGCGATCCGCATGCACCCGGCAAGCTGTTCGTACTGGGGCTGCTGTTTATCCCGCTATCGCTGCCGGTGACGATACCGATGGTAATCGCCGCCGACAGGTTTTCGCGCATTCTGCGCAAGACACCGACGGTAACGCGTGTTGTGGACTACCTGTTCGCCGGTGTCTTTTCCGCCTTCGCCATCAAGATACTGACGGCCCAGACCCGGTAGCTTCCGCACGCCGGCGCCAATTGCCGGCGCCACGCCCGGCCAAGAGCCAATAGGCGATGCCGGCCGCAATGCCCGCGCCCAGAGCGCCCGCGAGCGCTTCCGCATCGAGAGCCAGCGGATGCGGGCGAGCGTCGGCAAGATCGGCAATGCGGAGCATTTCGTGCAGCACAAGCGCCGACAGCGCGGTCACACCGCCCGCCAGCGCGAAATAGAGCCACGACCGATAGGGCCGCAACTCCGCAAGCGCAATCAGCACCGCGGCAGGAACGAAGGCGTAGTAGGAAACGAACAAGCCGACCAGCAGGACCGACACGACCAGCGCGCTTTTCGCGGCAAATGTCGGTGTGTCACCCTCAAGCCCGAGGCTCGGCCAGACCATAAGATGCAGAAACAGGCTGGCCACGAGGATCGCGAATGCGTAGCCGATCAGTATGACGCAGAGCCTGATGAAGACCGAAGCCAACCCGCTCAAGCCTCCCCATGCCCCGCGATCATCATCGCTTCGAGCGCCAGGCGTTCGGTCTTGTTAAGCCGCTCCGATTCCGACTTGAGCTGGCCGCAGGCAGCAAGGATGTCGCGCCCGCGCGGCGTGCGGATCGGCGAGGCGTAGCCTGCCGCGTTGATGTAATCCGCGAATTTCTCGATCGTCTCCCAATCCGAGCATTGGTAGTTGGAGCCGGGCCAGGGATTGAAGGGGATCAGGTTGATCTTGGCCGGAATGCCCTTCAAGAGCCGCACCAGCTCCTTGGCGTCGGCGATCGAGTCGTTCACGTCGCGCAGCATCACATATTCGAATGTGATGCGCCGCGCGTTCGAAAGTCCCGGATAGGCGCGGCAGGCGTCGAGCAGCTCCTTGAGCGGGTATTTCTTGTTGACCGGAACCAGCATGTCGCGCAGATCGTCGCGCACCGCGTGCAGCGAAATGGCGAGCATGACGCCGATCTCCTCGCCGGTGCGATGGATTTCCGGCACCACTCCGGATGTCGACAGCGTGATGCGGCGCTTCGACAGCGACAGCCCGTCGCCGTCGGACGCGATCAGCAGCGCCTTCTTCACCTCATCGAAATTGTAGAGCGGCTCGCCCATGCCCATCATGACCATGTTGGTCACCTTGCGCCCCTCGGCAGGCACGATGGCGCCGTCTGGCGTATCGCGGTCGGGGAAATCGCCAAGCCTGTCTCGGGCTGAGAGCAACTGGACGAGGATTTCCTCCGCCGTCAGATTGCGCACCAGCTTCTGCGTGCCGGTGTGGCAGAACGAGCAGGTGAGCGTACAGCCGACCTGGGAGGAAACGCACAGCGTGCCTCTGCCCTCCTCCGGAATATAGACAGTCTCGATCTCGACCGGACGTCCGGCGCCGCGTGAGGGAAAGCGGAACAGCCATTTGCGCGTCCCGTCGGACGATATCTGCTCTTCGACGATCTCGGGCCGCGCAATGGTGTAGCGCTCCGACAGGACGCCCCGGAGATCCTTCGAGACATTACGCATGTCGGCGAAGTCGGAGACGCCGCGCACATAGAGCCAGTGCCAGAGCTGCTGGACGCGCATGCGAACCTGGCGCTCGGGCACGCCGGCCTCGGCCAGCGCCGCGCCCAGTTGCTCACGGCTCATGCCGATCAGCGACGGCTTTTCGCCGTGGGCGCCAACGGGCCGGGCTGCATCCCGCGCCTGCGGGCTGGAAAGGTCGAGTGACAGGGTCATCTTATCGGCTGTTTGAGCTTCAGGCGGCGGCGCGCATCGCGCTGCCGGCCGCGCTTGAGTTGTTTCGCGCGCTGTTAGCACGCAATGCCCGGCCCGTCACGCAAAAGGGGCCGCAAGCGGCCCCTCGCGAAATGGGTTGGCCTTACAGTCAGCGGCAGTTGGAGATCGAGTCCAGCGCCGCTGTGATGCCGCTCAGCGAGAAATCATATGAGGTCGGGTTGCCGCGACCGGACGTCGCGTCGATCTTCATCCTCGTCCCGGCCTTCATCAGTGCGACAAGCTGCGGCTCCTCGGCGGCGTTTTCCAGCCATGCCGAATTGCCCTTCGTGAACATCGAAAACGACTTGTCGTCGATGGTCAGCTTCACCTTGGAGTTCTCGCGGAAATTGTAGGCGGCAATGAACTGCGGCTCGTAGGCAATATTCTGGCCCGGCTTCTGGCTGACGAAGAAAAAGATGTCGCCATGGTCGAGGCCGGAGGGCTGCCTCGCCGTTGGGACGGAAAGCACATAGCAGACCTTGCCGGAGTTCGACTGGTAGGAATAGGTGCCCCAGGCGTGGTTCTGGCCGATCTTCGTCGCGGTCTGTGCGATGGCCGTACCCGAAACCAGAACCAGTCCCAGGATCGAAATGATCGCAATCAATCCACGCATGGCTGCCAATTATCCCTCTGTCTCGCGTGTTTCGGCTGACACGAAAGCCGCCGCGCGACTCCCAGTTGCTTCATTTAGATAAAATTTGAGTTACCAAACGGTGAAGCCCAAAGCACCGAATTCCGCCAATTCTTTCGCCACGTCGCGCGACATCCGTGTCGCGCGCGGGCTCTCACTTGTCCCTGCATCCTTCAAGCTCAGGAAAACGGCAACAGTTTGACTGCTCGCCGTGCCGGCGTCCGAGATGCGATCAGGTGCGGCGGTTTCGGCTGGTCATTCGGCCCCGGGAACCGCTAGTGATATGCTGCAGACAGTTCGGGGGGCGCCATGAAAATTGCCGACGTGAAGACCTTCGTTGTCGCCAATCCGCCGCCTCAGACCGGCGGACGGTATTTCATCTTCGTCAAGCTGACCACCGACAGCGGCGTGGTCGGCTATGGCGAGGCCTACAACGCGACCTTCGGCCCGGTTGTGACGGCCAGGATGATCGAGGATTGCGCCGAACGCTATCTCGTCGGGCAGGACCCGCACGACATAGAGACCTTTTTCCGCCGCGCCTATTCCTCGGGCTTCACGCAACGCCCCGATGTTTCGATGATGGGCTGCGTGTCGGCGCTGGAGATGGCCTGCTGGGACATTATCGGCAAGGAAGCGGACAAGCCGGTCTACAAGCTGCTCGGCGGCCAGGTGCACGAGAGGCTTCGCTCCTACACCTATCTCTATCCGCAGACCGGCAGCGTCTATCCGGACGAGGCCGACAATGCCGGCCGCAATGTCTACAACGATCCCGCGCTCGCCGCGGAATGCGCGCTCGACTATGTGCGACAGGGCTTCAACGCGGTGAAGCTGGACCCGGCCGGTCCGTACACCGCCTTTGACGGACACCAGCCCCGGCTGATCGACATCGAGCTGTCGGCCAACATGCTGAAGGCGATCCGCGAAGCTGTCGGTACATCCTGCGATATCCTGTTCGGCACGCACGGGCAGTTTACCGCGTCGGGCGCGCTTCGGATGGCCCGCGCCATCGAGCGCTTTGCGCCGCTGTGGTTCGAGGAGCCGGTGCCGCCCGACATGCCGGAGGAAATGGCGCTGGTGGCGCGCGGCACGTCGATCCCGGTCGCGACCGGCGAGCGGCTGACGACAAAATGGGAATTCGCCCGGGTGATCGAGCTCAGGGCGGCGTCGATCCTGCAGCCGGATCTCGGCCGCTCCGGCGGCATTCTGGAGACCAAGAAGATAGCCGCGATGGCCGAGGCGCATCACATTCAGGTCGCGCCGCATTGCTATTGCGGACCGATCGTCGCCGCCGCCAACATCCAGCTCGCCACGACGCTGCCGAACTTCCTGATCCTGGAATCGATCAGGCAGTGGGACGGCTTCCATGCCGAACTCCTGAAGAAGAAGATCGAGTGGCAGGACGGCTGGGTGATCCCGTCGAAGGAACCCGGCCTCGGCGTCGAGCTTGACGAAGCGGTGTGCGAGGCAAACCCCTGGAACGGCGGACCGCTGCACCTCCAGATGGCGCCCGACCCGCTGTTTCCGTGATGCCGCGCTGGAACGCTCAGCCCTTCCGGTAAAGCTTCCCGCCAATCCACGCGCAGGGCAGCGCAACGATCACGAGCAAGGCCGGATACCATACTGGTCCGAGATCGGCCTGCGTTGCGGCGATCAGCCCGAGCAGGCTGAGCGCCGTTCCAATGACGCCGAGAATGATCGCATGGCGCATTGGCGCGTGGGGCGCCAGTCGGGCTGCGATGTAGCCGCTCAAGATACCGATGACGATACGGTAAGAGAGCGCTAGCAGGTTGTCGCCGGTCTCTTCCATCGGCGCGCCCCATGGCGGATAGACCTCGATAATGTGCAGGAACTGGTCGATCGCCAGCGTCAGGACGATATTGGCGACCAGCGCCACGACGATGGCTATTGCACTGCAGCCGATCCGGCGGCCGGACTGGGACGGCGCTTCTGCGGACATCACGAACTCCTCTCAGGTCTCCATTGTCCAAGGACGTGTCAGGTTGCGCAACGCCGACACCGTAACGGTGGAATTCCGCCCAGACCCGATGTGCAACCCTGTCTGTTCGGCTATTGTCGCGCCAAATCGGTCGCGAGGGGCCTTCGATGACGCTTATCCAGAAACTCGGCATCGCCTATGCCGTCATGTTCTTCGCCGTGGTCGGCATCGGTTACGTACCGGCCTTCAATGACGCGAACGGCTATCTGTTCGGGCTGTTTTCGCTGCAATGGTATGACGACCTGCTGCACGCCTTTTCCGGCGTATGGGCGCTGGCCGCCTCGATCATCTCGCACGGCCAAGCCGTTCTCTATTTCCGACTGTTCGGTTCGGTCTACCTGTTTGACGGCGTGCTGGGCCTGATAACCGGCTCCGGCTGTCTCGACGGCGGCATCTTCATCGACGGATTCCGCTCATTCAACGACATCGAGCTTCCGGTTCGTTTCTTCGCCAATGCGCCGCATCTGGCGATAGGCGGCATCGCGGTCTTCATCGGCTTCTGGCTGGCGCGAAGCCTCCAGAAGCCGGCGCTCGCCTGACCGGCTGACGCATCATGCGAAAATGGCTGCGCAGGCTTGTCGTCGCGATCATCGCTGTCGTTCTTGTGGCGGTGGCGATCCCGGTCCTGGGTCTTGCCTACGGTTTCCTGACAACGGATTCCGTTGCGATCACACGCTCCGAACCGCCGGTTGGCGAGTCTGTCGCAATCGCGGCGCGGCTTGCCGACGAGATCGACGGCTACAAGCGGCCAGAAGAGTCCACCTTCCTGACCTATCCCGAATGGGCGATCGTCTATGCCGCCCGCAAATATGCCGGTTTCGTGGACGGCCATTCGCCGCGGCAGTTCCCCTATTGGGCTTATGCAGGCCGCTTCTGGCAGGACTACGCGCTGATGATCCGGGCGACGGAGGCCTACCCCTTCAACTTCCAGAACCATCTGATGCTTATGGTGATCGGCGTCAGCCATACGGTCGAACACGCGGTGCAATGGTCCTACGAGAACACAATAGGATGGCTGACCGAGCTCTCGGCCCGCTTCGAAGCTGTGCCGGAAGATGAATACCAGGCGGACGTGGCTGCGGACTACGCCGCTTTTCTCGACCAGGTGCCCTGGTACCGCTATCCCTATGCTCAAAAGCGCGCCGGTCTCTGGGACGTGGAACCAGCCGGCGGCCTCGCCGCGGTTCGCTCATGGGAGCGCAAGCTTGCCTTCGGTGCGGCCTACACGATCAAGCAGGGCTATGCCGATCTGATCAACTCAGGGCTGGACGCGACCTCCGATGCCGCCCTGCTCGATATCCATGTCTGGGGGCAGGGCCCGGTGGCGGATGCGATCTCCGGCGAGCCGGACACCGAAATCGTGCGCGACCTGGGCGATGACGGCATGGTCTTCGTGACCAGGCGCTACCAGGTCTTCACCGACATGATCCCGCGCCTCATTGAAAAGGGCGTGCGTTTCGTCGAGATCGGCGGCAACCGGCTGATCTTCCTGACGGTGCTGGCGGACAGCGGAATCACGCTTCCCGACGGCGCACAGCCGGTTTTCGATTATACTCTGCCGGCCGAATCTTCATCGAAGCGCGTTGGGCTGGCGGTGCCCGTAGCCCAACTCCATGCCGCGCTGCCAGCACTGACGGATACCGGAGCGCGCCTCGAACACGTCTATGACTACTGAGGGAGCGATCCGATCAGCAGGCTGATCCGATATCTCGGGTGGACGGTCTTTGGCCTTGCGTTTCTTGCGGTCTTGGCCGTTGGCGGCTTCCGTATCGCCGCAATGATGCGCGAAACAGCGGATCCAGCGGCCCTCGCCGGCAAGGACGCCCGTTTCGCCCAGGTCGACGGTATCGCGATTCGCTACCGCCGGCACGGGCCGGATGATGGTATGCCGGTCGTGCTCATCCATGGCACGCTTGCATGGGGGGAAACCTGGCGCGATATCGCCGCCCCGCTGGGCGAAGCCGGCTATCGGGTGATCATGCCGGATATCCCGCCGTTCGGCTTCTCCGAGCGGCCTGACGACCATGACTATTCCCGCCAAGCGCAGGCGCTGCTGATGACCGGCCTACTCGATTCACTGGCGCTCGAACGGCCGGTGCTCGTCGGCCACTCTTTCGGCGGCGGCGGCACGGTCGAGGCCGCAGCAAGCCGGCCCGCCGAAATCCGCGCGTTGGTTCTGATCGACGTCGCGCTCGGCCTGTCGGTAGAGGCGAGAAAGGAGCCCTGGTTCGCACCGGCATTCCGCATCGGTCAACTGCGAACGGCGCTGGCCTCCGCGACTTTCGCCAATCCGCTGCTCGTGCCCTCCGGCTTGCGGGCCTTCGTTGCCGACGACAGCGTCGTGACCGGTGAACGCGTGGAACTGTACCGGCGGCCGCTTGCAACAACTGGTACGTCGGAGGCGATCGGCGACTGGATGAAAACCGGTCTGTACGGAACGCATGAAGGGGCCGCCACGCTGACGCCGGCCGGTCTTGCGGTTCTCGACATGCCAACGCTCATCATCTGGGGGCGGCAGGATACGGTGACCCCGCTCGCGCAAGGTGAGGAGATCGCAGCATTGCTGCCCGATGCGCGACTGGTCGTTCTCGATGGCGTCAATCACATCCCGCACATCGAGCGGCCGATGGGTGTGCTGGCTGCGCTTCTGCCGTTCCTCGCAGAGCAGCGAGCAGGAACCGTATCCGACCTCAGGCCCTGAGCGCCTCGGCCAGTTCCCGCACCGACGTCTCGAACAATGGCCACCCGCCCGGACTCCAGCCGAGCGATCGGAGTTTCGCGGAGTTCATCGCCTGATGCCGCCCGGGATCGACGCGATCCGGAACCGGGTGCGAAAGGCCTGCCGCGTCATTCACGATCGCCATCATGTCGGCATTGTCGACCACAATGTCGGAGACGCAGAAGATTTCGTGCGGACTGGCGATTTTCGCAGTCAGGGCGATCATCACGGCCCAGGCGACATCCTCGCCATGAACCTCGGTGCCGATGCGCGAGATGACCGACCGCCCAGCCATATGGTCCGCGACGACGCCCGCCCATTTGTGCTCGCGACCGGGCGGCGGTGGACCATAAACGCCGGTGACACGCAGGCTGATGCCCCGAAACGACGCATCGGCCAGTTCCGCCAGCCCCTCCTCGCCGGCGAGCTTGACCTCGCCATAGAGCGAATTCGGGCACGGCTTCGTCTCCTCGGTCAGTTCGGCTCCCTCGGTCCAGTCGCCATAGACGGCGCGCGATGACAGGAACACGGCGCGCTTCACCCCGCCCATCTTCGCCTGTCGGAAGCGCGCCAGCGTTGCATCGAGATTACGGCGGCGGAAGCCTCCAGGATCGTCGCCCTCCCCGCCCCGGAACTTGCCCGGCAGATGGTCGAAGGCGCAATGGACGAAGAAATCCGTGGCGGCGAATGTCGCCGCATGATCCTCGTCCACTTCGAGATGACCCGCGACAAATTCGACCGGCGCGGAGAAGAAACCATCAGCCGGATTCGTTCGCCCGGTCACGGTGACCCTGTGCCCTTCAGCCAACAGACGCTCCACGATGAAACGGCCGACATAGCCGCTGCCACCCGACACCACCGTGCGCGGCGCGCTCATTTCGCCGGCGTTCCCGGATTGGCGAGCGCATCGATGTCGGGAATGTTCTCGCCGGTGAAATAGGCCTGCCACAGCTCGATCAGGGGACGCAGGCGTTCCGCCTTCGGATTGTCCGCCTGCCACGGCTTTTCATACTGGTAGTGCACGACCGAGATCGACTGCCAGTTCCACAGTTCGGGCACGTTGAACCACACATATTGCAGCATGTTGAAGAACACCGGCAGGCCGTGCCAGTCGGGAAAGAAGGCTTGCAGGAATGTCTGGTCGGTGCGCGGCCACAGCGCGTCGGGCGCATCGAGCCGTTCCAGCATGGCGGCGAAGGTGGCCCGCGACGGCCTGGCGACGAACACGCCGGAATTGAGCCGGCGGAAATCAGCCAGCGATTCATAGACGTTCGGCGCGGCCGAGAATTCCGGATAGCCGAAGAGCTTGTCGATATTTCGCAGCACGATCGCATCGGCGTCGATGAAAACGACAGTCTCGTACTCGTCCAGCTCCCACAACCGCAGCTTGGCGAAATTGTCGAGCGGCGTATGGAAGGCCGGCTTCTGACCCTTTGTGAAGGGATGGTCGGCGTGGATCTTCGCCGTGGCGTGGCGCTCGTTGAAAGCGGAGGAAGTCGGCAGAAGTTCTACCTCAATGAGTGACGCCCCGAGCACTTCCAAGGGAACGAGTTCGTCTATCGCGACGCCGCCAGTGTGCATCACCACAATCTCGGCCGTAGTGCCGGTCAGCTTCAGCGCGCGCACCAGCGCCGTCGCGCCAAGCGCGTAATCGGCATTGGTGACCAGCGTCACATAGGCGTAGCGGGCCATCAGGATCGCTTTGCGATCGCGCGGATTTCGACGATGACCCCTTCGGTTGCGAAGCCTGATACCTCGATGGCGGTCCAGGCCGGATATGGCTCCTCGACGAATTCGGCGCGTATCGACTTGAAAAGTTGGAGATGATCGCGAAGACCGACGTGATATGTCGTCATCTCAAGGAGGTCGCCGAAACCGAGCCCCGCCTCTTCAAGCACCAGCCCGACCTTGCGGAACGCCTCGCGCATTTGGGTTTCGGGATCGTCAGAGACGACGCCTTTCACCGTCCCTGTCATGCCGGTGAAGTAGACGACGCCGTTGTGCTCTATCCCCGGCGACATGCGCCAGTCGTCGTAATAAGGTTGCATCTCGGCCGGGATGATCGCCCGCGCGGCCATGTCATCTCCTCCCCTTGGCGTGGAACGTCATGTTATCGCCGCAGCCTCTATCCCACCTTCTTCAGCCGCTTGCCTTCGGGATCGCGGTCGAGCGCCGGCGCGATGTCCTTCGTCCAGGCCGAGAGCGCCGGAATGCGGCCGCGGTCGACACGATAGGCGAATTTCTTCGCCACATCGACGACCTCCGATAGCAGCCCTTCCGCCAGTGTCGTCGGCTCAAGGCCGAGTCCAAGGAACTGGTCGTTCTTCACGACAAGATCGTTCTCCGCCGCTTCCTTCCTTGGATTGGGCAGATAGGCGACCTTGGCGCCGGTAATCTTCGCCACCAGTTCGGCGAGGTCGCGCACCCTGTGCGTTTCGGTCATCTGGTTGAATATCTTCACCCGGTCGCCGGCCTCGGGCGGGTTTTGCAGCGCCAGTTCGATGCAGCGCACCGAATCCTGGATGTGGATGAAAGCGCGCGTTTGCCCGCCGGTGCCGTGCACGGTCAGCGGATAGCCGATCGCCGCCTGGATCAGGAAGCGGTTGAGCACGGTGCCGTAATCGCCGTCATAGTCGAAACGATTGACGAGTTGGCTGTGTTTTTTCGTCTGGTCCGTATGCGTGCCCCACACGATCCCCTGATGCAGATCGGTGATCCTGACCCCGTCATTCTTCGCGTAGAACTGGAACAGCAACTGATCCAGGCACTTGGTCATGTGGTAGATCGACCCCGGATTAGCCGGATAAAGAATCTCCTGACTGACCGTCTCTCCACCCAGCGTCTCCACGCCGACCTGCAGATAGCCCTCGGGGATCGCCGCACCGACCGACGAATAACCATATACGCCCATCGTGCCGAGATGGACGAGATGCGCGTCGATGCCGGTCTCGACCATGGCGTTGAGCAGATTGTGGCTGGCGTTCACATTGTTGGAGACGGTGTAATTCTTGTGCCGGTCCGACTTCATCGAATAGGGCGCGGCGCGCTGCTCGGCGAAGTGGACGATAGCGTCGGGCCTATGTTCCGCCAGCCAGCCTTTCAGAAGGTCGTAATCCTTGGCGATGTCGATCAGGTGGAAGCGGATGCGCCGCCCGGTCTCCTGATGCCAGATGCGGGTGCGCTCCTGGATTGAGTCCATCGGCGTGAGAGACTGGACGCCGAGTTCGGTGTCGATCCAGCGCCGGGAGAGATTGTCGAGGATATGCACCTCGTGGCCGAGGCCCGACAGGTGAAGCGAGGTTGGCCAGCCGACAAAACCGTCGCCGCCGAGTACCGCAATCTTCATGGAATCAGTCCCTTCCTCATCAACGGACGCGCCCTCCTACCGTCCGATTGTGACAATCATGCAGGCGCGACCTCAGGCGCTCGCCCGACCCTCCGCGAGCTTCGAAACACCGCGATAGAATGTCGAAACGAACATCGCTTCGGGATCGTATTGACGTTTCTTGTCCAGAAATGCCGGCAGTTCCGGATAGGACTCCAGCAATTGCCCGGCCGTATAGTGAAGCTGGTAGGGCAGGAAGAACCGGCCCCTGTGAGCGACCGTCAGGTCGATCAGCGCCCTTGTCAGCGCGCGCATCTTCGCATTGCCGGCATCATCGGTCGCCTGGTTGACGTACAGCACCAGCGAAAATGCCGGCTCCGTCGCATAGGGAAGCGCGATGTCGGCCGCGTCCACCACCCGCACCGAAGCGTTGAGCAGATTGGCGTCGTGCGAAAGCAGAATCTCGCGCGCTCCGGCGATGAAATCCGCATAGGCGGCCCGCGGGAAGAAATATTCGTGCAGTATGTCGGTCTCGCCCCGCAGGTCGTTGAACAGATAGGGCACTGAATCGTGCATCGGATCGTTGCGCGTGACGAGACACGCCTCGCCTTCGGCCATCGCCGCTGTTCTGGCGACCGTACAACTCTCGAAACGCGGCTCCAGTTCCCTCTCCACATACCATTTTAGATCGCGGAACCAGGCGCCATGCTTGGACAGATTGAGGATCAGCCGCTTGACCGCCACCATGCCGGGTTCGCCCAGCGGCGGCAGGTCGTCCGATGCGCCATCGCCATCGCGGTCGTAGCGGTAGACCACCATCTCGTCGAGCAGCGAACCGGGCGACGTCGACAGATGGCCGTAGAACAGGCCCAGACCATCATCACCCGCGATGCGTTCGTCGAAATAGCGCGGGAAATCGGAGGAAGCGATGATTTCGCGCGAGGTGCGGTAGATCGCGTTGTCGACCACCTCGAGCTCGGCCGACAGGATGACACCGAACAGGCCATAGCCGCCGACCACATGGCGGAACAGATCCACATTCGCGGACCGCGAACATGTGACGACCGAGCCGTCGGCCAGCATGACTTCCAGCGAGCGGATGGACCCGTCGACCGCGCCTGCGTGATGGTCCATGCCGTGCGCGTTGACGGAGATCGAGCCGCCGACGGAGAAGATGTCGGTCGACTGCATGGCCTTCACCGCAAAGCGCGGGTGGATGGCGTTCTGGATATTGTGCCACGTCGCGCCAGCGCCAACACGCACTGACTTCGTTTCCGCGTTGAGTTCGATCGTGTTCATGCCGCGCATGTCGAGCACGACGGCATGGTCGTCGAAGGCATGGCCGCCCATCGAGTGCCGCACCGCGGCCGTGGCGATCTTCAGCCGGTTGGCGCGCGCAAATGTCAGCGCGGCCGCGACCTCGTCCCGCGATTTCACCGCGACGACGCCGAACACGGGCGTGCGCGACAGCCCGCTGGCATCGTTCAGACTGCCGCCTTTCAGCGACCAGGGAAGCGCGGGATCGTGCGGCGGCATGTACGGCGGCGGTGCCGACGGCAGCGCAACTCCGTCAAGGTCGGCGATCCGCCCCGCGTCCTTGGGTGCCGAGGGCGAAACCGCCATGCGCGCGGCCGACCACCCGGCCCATCCCGTCACGCCAAGCGCGGCGCCCGCGCCCAGCACCAACCGCCTCGAAACCTTCATGCCCGCTCCCGCCGCTGATCGAGTTGCGACAAAATCGCAGGATTCGACCGTGCCGCCAAGGCACCTCATCCGCGACGAGAAAGGCCGGCCCCTTGCGGGACCGGCCAGCGCTGCCTGAGAACTGGATGGGCGGCTACATGCCCACCTCGATCATGTCGCCTGCATGGTGGTATCGTCATATGTGATCCTGACCGTGGCGCCAGCCTCGATCGCCGAAAGGTCGATACTCTCCGCGGCGACATAGGACGTGCCGTCGTCCAAAAGGATCGTGCGCGTCTCCTGATCGACGCCGCTTACGGAGCCTTGAACTTCGGCGGCGTAAGCCGCCATGCCGAAGGAGCCCAGTATGGTGACTGCTGCGAGTATCTTTCTCATGCGAACCGCTCCTCGTTTGACTGACCGCCCCATGCCGACACCGCGAGAGATAGGCACGCAGGACGCTCGCTGCAATTCACATTCCGTGAAATTTTTCAACGATTACAATGGCTTGAAAAAGCCATAATTGGCCGGGCGCGACGTTTGCCGGGCCGCCCGGCCGAGTTCGGCATCACAAATGGCGGTGATTTCCATTCAACACGGCCTGCGATTGCGGCGTTTTCGCGGGGCGGCCACCACCCATTTGCCGCAATTTCCGGCGCGCTCGATCACGAAACGCACCGGCACGGCCAGCACGTATGTTCACATGGGACAAGAACCCGGAGTTACGCAAAGTCACGCAAAGTGATGCACGGCGGCCCGTTGATCTCAAATTTGCCACAGCTGCCACTCTAAATGGAGGAAGATACGCTCGAAAACCACAAAAACACGACCCGGGCGGCCCGTTGGAGGTCACGTCATGAAGGGAAAGAACACAAATATCGGCAAGGCGCCGCCACGCATCAGGGGTGGCGAGCCGACCGATCTGAAGGTTTCACAGGCCGTGGAAGCCGTCTGCGATGAGCTTGGCATCACCGACCGCCGGGGACGAGCGCTTATAGCCCGCCGTGTCAACGAAGCCTATCGGCGCGGGCCGCGACAGCCGCTCAATCTGGTGCATGCCGGACTGGGCGCCTGCTGAGTTCCTGGCTCCGGCCGCGATCGCCCGCTCTACGGCGGCGCGGAATTGCGTCGCCGACATTGCTCATGTGATAATGTCTGACAGGCACGACAGACCGGCCCGTGCGGTCGGTATCGCAATCTCCAGGCGTCGCCATGAGCCAGACCAACATCAAGCCACGCGCCAGGACGCGTCCGAAGACCGAGCGGCCGAAGCTGCACAAGGTCATCCTCGTCAATGACGATTTCACGCCCCGCGAATTCGTGGTGCAGGTTCTGAAGGCCGAGTTCCGGACGACCGAAGACGAAGCCTATCACATCATGATCACCGCGCACCGGAAGGGCGTCTGCGTGGTCGCCGTCTTCACCAGAGACATTGCCGAGACCAAGGCGACCCGCGCCACCGATGCCGGCAAGATCGCCGGCTTTCCGCTGCTGTTCACGACCGAACCGGAGGAGTGAGACATGTCCGGCCGCGGGCCGGCAAAGAGCCAACGATTTGGCTCTTTGAATGTCGAACGCGCGGAGCCATAGCGAAGCTCAATTCGGTCGCCAAAGGCGATCCATCGACAACGATTTGTCGATTGAAGCGGCAAACGCCCGGAGAGCTGGCAAAGCAAAGGCCCGCATGGCGGCCGAAAAGCCAGTGATTTGGCCTTTCGAGTTCGAACGCGCAATGCCATCGCAGAGCGCGACGCGTGATCAGCCGCCCGCCCCGACCCTTCAATCCATGCATATTCGCATAATTGACTTACCCTTTTCCGCAATTCCCATCCGACCCGCGCTTGGGTATTCCGGCCCTGCGAAAAGTGCCTGAGCAAACGCCGGCAAGACCCGGCAGGATGGAACGAAATGCCCGACACCAAGACCTTCTGGGACCGCGTCGCCCGGAAATATGCCGCCAGCCCGATCAAGAACATGGATGGCTATAACCAGACGATGGACCGGGTGCGGGTCCATTTATCCAACGACGACCATGTGCTTGAAGTCGGTTGCGGCTCCGGGTCGACCGCGCTGCTTCTCGCCTCGGAAGTCACCCGCATCACCGCCAGCGACATCTCCTCGGAAATGATCGCGATCGGCGGCAAAAAGGCGGCCGAGCAGCAGATCGGCAATGTCGACTTCGTCCAGGCCGTGCCGCAGGACGATGCATTCCCGGACGCGCCGTTCGACACCGTGCTGGCGTTCAATTTCCTGCATCTGGTCGCCGACCTGCCGGCGACGCTGCAACGGCTCCACGAATTGCTGAAGCCCGGCGGGATGCTGATTTCAAAGACAGCCGCCCTTGGCGGGCGCGGTTTCGTATTCAAGCCGCTGCTGTTCGTCATGCGGGCGATGGGCAAGGCGCCGCCCGATGTCGGCTTCTTCACGCCGAACCAGCTTGAGGCGATGATGATCGGCGCGGGCTTCGAGATCGTCGAAACCAGATTTCACGGGGACCGGCGGCCATTCATCGTGGCGCGGCGGTCGTAGCGCAAGCGGGCAGGCCAAGGTCGCTCTGCCCGCGGAACATGCCTGCGCGGCGATCGTTGCACCTCCATATCATTGATGGAGGAGGATCGCAGTTGGATTGGACAGGCATGTTTTTCCAGGACTGGCAGGGCATCGTCCGGACGCTTGCCGTGGGCGTTCTGGCCTATGCCGCTCTGGTGCTTTTTCTGCGCATCTCAGGCAAACGCACGCTGGCCAAGCTCAACGCCTTCGATCTCGTGGTGACTGTGGCGCTGGGTTCCACGCTGTCCGCCATCCTGTTGCAGGAGAGCGTGTCACTGGCGGAAGGCGCGACGGCACTGGCGTTGCTGATTGTGCTGCAGTTCATGGTGACCTGGCTTTCGGTTCGTTGGCGCGGCTTTGCACGCACCGTGCGTTCCGAACCGGCGCTGCTGGCGCGCAACGGCGAGTTCTGCAGCAATTCGATGCGGCGCGAGCGCATCACGGAGGGCGAGGTGCTGAGCGCGATCCGCTCCAACGGCGGGCGTGGGATCGATGATGTTTCGGCCGTGTTTCTGGAAAGCGACGGCTCGATCAGCGTCACCGGGCTGGATTAGCGGTCGGCTATTTGATTGCCAGTATCCACACCAGCACCCCGCCGAGGCAGATCGCGAACCCGACCGCCCCGCCAACCAGCAGACCCGCAATGCGCCGCTCGCGCCACCACAGCGCGCCGGCCAGGCCACCAATGACGAAGCCCGGCGAGCCCGCGATCAGGGCCAACACGAACCGATCGAATGTCGAGAACATGCCGCCGATGTCGGACATCCGGGCCCTCAGGCGGTTGGCGCCGCGACGCAGGCGCGGAAAGCCCGCACCTCCGGCGCAGCGCCGGCAAGCGGAAATGGTACCGCAATATCGCCGGCAAGCGCGGTGGCAGCATTGTTGAACTCGAGCCCGTCGAGGACATTACCGAATCCGCTATCGGTGACGCTAAGCGTGCGTCCGCCGTCGCTGAGTCTGTGGCGATTGGTGGAAATGACGAGACCGCGCTGCCCGTCGAAGCGCATGGAAAAGACGGGCGCGTCGGGCCAGGGCGCGGTCCCTGTTACGGAGATTTCGTATGGCTCGGTGAGGCGCGGATCATAGGTCACGACCACCCGCCCGGTATCCGTGTCATTGGACAATGTGCACACAGGCATGGGCGTGAATTCCCAGGCGGCGGCGGGCGTGGCCAAAAGTGACAGGAAGGCTGCAGCGAAGCGCATCGAAAGAAGATAGCACGGGCGTAGCCGTTCACCCACCGCTGCCGGGAACAGGCCCGGCGGCGCGAAGATGCGCCGCCGTCTCATTGTCACTGCCGCTGAGATTGAGCCATACGATGCGATTGTCGTTGGCGATACGCAGAATTTTCATGCCTTTCGGCGAAACGTTCACCCGTCCGTCAGGCGCTGCTGTCGCCACGAAGAACAGATGCTGGCGCTCGATGAACGCGCGCAGCCTCCCGTTGAGCTTTATCGCAACGGCCATCAACGCCCCCGGATTTCGGAATGGGGCCGCGTAAGCGGCAATTCTTCTAGCTTCCCGGTCGCCCGGACTTTTTCGACTTGCGCGCCGCGCGGCGCACGTCCGCGGGATCCTCGTAGGACCCGATGCCCGGCCGGTGACGCTTGATCGGGGCATCACCCCCGTTGGATACTGGCTTCGCCGGCTTCTTGCCTTCGACCGGCTTCTCCGTCCGGCCAACCGTCATTTCGTCCAGATGCGGCTTGCGAAACAGCGATTTGTCTTCGCCCGGCGTGCCGTAGTCCGGGCGGTGCGCCTCGCGGTGATCCTGCTTTCGGAACAATGACGGGTCCTGGACCCCGGCTTCGCCCTTCGCCGGAACGCCGCGGTCGTTCTTGCCACCCATCTCGTCCAGTTCCGGCTTTCGGAACATGTTGGAACGCGCCGCTTTTGCCGCTTCTTCCGCCGCGCGCGCCTCGTCCATCTCCCGGAAGCGCTCCTGCTCCTCAGCGGTACGATGGCGCGCCCTGCCCTTGTTGTGCTTGCCCTTTTCGCGCCCCGAAGCGGGACTTTGCATCTCCACTTCGCGCGCCAGCGGATCGTCGGCGATGGCGAGTTCGGTTTCGCGCAGGCGCTTGGCCTCGTCGCGCAGCCGCGCAGCCTTCTCGAAATCGAGATCGGCGGCTGCGTTGCGCATTTCCTTTTCCAGATACTCCAGATGCGTCTTCAGGTTGTTGCCGACCAGGCTGTCCTTATTGCCCTTGGTGAAGCCTGAAATGTCCGCGCGCACGTGATCGCGCTCGTAGACGCTGTCGAGAATGTCGGCGATGCGCGCCTTGACGCTCTCGGGAGTGATGCCATGCGCGGTATTGTATTCAAGCTGCTTCTCGCGCCGCCGCTCCGTCTCGGCCATGGCGCGTTCCATCGATCCGGTGACATTGTCGGCGTACAATATCACCTTGCCGTCCACGTTACGCGCGGCGCGGCCGATGGTCTGGATCAGCGAGGTCTCGGAACGCAGGAAGCCTTCCTTGTCGGCGTCGAGGATGGCCACGAATGCGCATTCGGGAATGTCGAGACCCTCGCGCAGAAGGTTGATGCCGACCAGCACGTCGAACGCCCCGAGCCGCAGATCGCGCAGGATTTCGATGCGCTCCAGCGTGTCGATGTCGGAGTGCATGTAGCGCACACGGATGCCTTGCTCGTGCAGGTACTCGGTGAGATCCTCGGCCATGCGCTTGGTCAACACGGTGACCAGCGTGCGGTAGCCCTTGGCGGTCGTCTCGCGTATCTCGCCGAGCACGTCGTCGACCTGGCTCTTGGCCGGACGCACCTCGACCGGCGGATCGATGAGGCCGGTCGGGCGAATGACCTGCTCGGCGAACACGCCGCCGGCAGCTTCCATTTCCCAGTCGCTCGGCGTTGCCGACACGGCGACGGTGGAAGGGCGCATCGCGTCCCACTCCTCGAACCGCAGCGGCCTGTTGTCCATACAGGACGGCAGCCGGAAGCCGTATTCGGCCAGTGTCGCCTTGCGGCGGAAGTCGCCGCGATACATGCCGCCGATCTGCGGAATGGTGACGTGGCTCTCGTCGACGAAGACAAGCGCGTTGTCGGGAATGTATTCAAACAGCGTCGGCGGCGGCTCGCCCGGCTTGCGCCCGGTGAGGTAGCGCGAATAGTTCTCGATGCCGGCGCAGGAGCCGGTGGCTTCCAGCATTTCGAGGTCGAAGCGGGTGCGCTGCTCCAGCCGTTGCGCCTCCAGCAGCCGCCCCGCCTGCTCAAGCTCCACCAGCCGGTGCTTCAGCTCTTCCTTGATCGACTTCGTCGCCTGCGCCAGCGTCGGCTTCGGCGTCACATAGTGCGAGTTGGCGTAGATCTTCACCGATTTCAGGTCGGCGGTCTTGTGTCCGGTCAGCGGATCGAATTCGGTGATCGCGTCGATCTCGTCGCCGAACAGCGAAATGCGCCACGCCCGGTCTTCAAGGTGGGCCGGGAATATCTCGATCGTGTCGCCGCGCACCCGGAACGAGCCGCGCACGAAATTGATGTCCTGCCGCTTGTATTGCTGCGCCACCAGATCGGCCAGCAGCGCGCGCTGGTCGAGCCGGTCGCCGACCTGCATCTGGAAGGTCATGGCCGTGTAGGTCTCGACCGAGCCGATGCCGTAGATGCACGACACCGAGGCGACGATGACGACGTCGTCGCGCTCGAGCAGAGACCGCGTCGCCGAATGGCGCATGCGGTCGATCTGCTCGTTGATGGAGGATTCCTTCTCGATATAGGTGTCCGTCCGAGGCACATATGCCTCGGGTTGGTAATAATCGTAGTAGGAGACAAAATACTCGACCGCGTTGTTCGGGAAGAACGATCTGAACTCGCCATAGAGCTGGGCGGCCAGCGTCTTGTTGGGCGCCAGGATCAGCGCCGGACGCTGCGTTTCCTCGATCACCTTCGCCATCGTGAAGGTCTTGCCCGAACCGGTGACGCCGAGCAGCACCTGGGTCCGTTCGTTCTCGTTGGCGCCCTCGACGAGATCACGGATGGCGGTCGGCTGGTCGCCGGAGGGCTTGTATTCGGTGACCATCTCCAGTGCGATGCCGCCCTCGGACTTATCGGGCCGCTCCGGCCGGTGCGGAACCCAGACGTCCTGCTTGACGTTGGGATCGCCGCCTTCGATCAGCCTCGACAGCGCCGCGACCGTTGCGGTCACCCCTGACGAACCGACCGACTCGGCATCTTCGAGGCTGACATCGAGACCGGCTACGGGATTGAGGCCGGCGGCGGCGCGGTCGCGCGGACTGGCCGCCCCGCCCATCGAGGTGCCCCGCGCCGTCTTGGTGGGCGCGGACGAGCGCTCGGGGATCTTCTTCGACGGCTTGCCTTGTTGCCTGCCTTCCCGCCCGGCCTCTTCGGAAATCTGCCGCGCCCAGTCACCGACGGGACCGCTCAGCGGCGCGCCCTCGAATCCCGCTTGCGGCGCTTCCCCGAAGCCTTTCCGCTCCAGCGGTTCGGACGCATCCAGATAGTCGGTTACCGGATTGCCGCCGCGGCGCGGAATACGCTCGTTCTCATTCGCCGCGCCAGCGGGCGTCTTCTTCGGGGATCTGGCCATGCGGCCAATATGGTCAGAGTCTGGGGCGAATGAAAGGCTGTGCGGCCCATTCTCACCTCCAAAGCATGCGCTCCTGACAGAAGGGTGTCAGGAGGAACACGCCCTACCCCGCCTTCACCAGCACGGCGCTGTCGAAGGTCAGCACTGGCGCGCCATGCTGATTGTGCGCCTCGCAGCGGATCGTCAGAAGTCGCCAGCCCGGCCGCGACGACATCGTCCGGTGGTGGAGCGCGGTGCGTGTGAAAGTGATCGTGTCGCCGGCATAAACCGGCTTCATCCATTTCAGGTCCGTGAACCCCGGTGACGGGCCGAATTCCGGCCGCGGTCCCGGCCCGTGCCACGGCCGCCCGCCAACGTCCTCGCGCCGCTTGAGATTGTAGCGCATCCACATCGCCGCGGTATGCCAGCCGGACGCGCACAAACGGGCGAACACGCTGCGCTCCGCCGCAGCCTCGTCGACGTGAAAGGGCTGCGGATCGTATTTGCGCGCGAATTCCTTGATCTCGTCAGGCCCGAATGTGTGCGAGCCGAGCGTGACTGTCTCGCCGAGACCGAAAAAGGCGTCGAGGCTCATGCCGCGGCCTCGCGCTTGAGGAACATTCCGGTGTTTTCGAGTTCCAGAACCGCCTCTCCGCGCTGGTTCGTCAACTCGTGCCTGACGGTGACGAAGCCGAGATTGGGCCGCGATGACGAAACGCGGGTCGCCGTCACGGTCGAACGGCCGGTCAGCGTGTCGCCGGCCAGCACCGGCTTCTTCCACCGCGCATAGGCGATGCCGGGCGAACCCTGTGAGGTGGAATCGAGCAGGAAGCCGTCACACATCATCCGCATGAACATGCAGCAGGTGTGCCAGCCGGATGCCGACAGCCCGCCGAGAATGCTCGCCTTGCCGGCCTCCTCGTCAAGATGCATCGGCTGGGAATCGAACTGGGAGGCGAAATCTATGATCTCCTCCGCCGTCACCGTCTTCGACCCAAGTTCGAGAACCGCGCCCTCCTCGAAGTCCTCGAAGGCCCATTTCCTGCCGTTCATGTGCGAATCCTGTTCACGCTTGAACAATCATTCTGGCCGGGATTTCAGCCGGTTGCAATCGCTGGCACAGCGGCCGGCCCTACATGGCATGGTCGGCGATCGACGTCACGAAATAGACGGGTACGGCGACATACATGGCGATGGCGATGGCGCAAAGCGCGCGCACCCACAGCCTGGGGTAGCGCCGCCAGATGACAACCGCGCATGCGATGCCGAGCGCGGCTTCGACCAGTCCCCAGTAATTGCCGTAGTGGCTCGGGTCCCAGTACGACAGCGGCGAGCGGAACAGCCAGCGTGACAGCGGCCAGAACTGCATATGCGCGTCGTCGTGGTGCAGCAGGAAGTCGGACAGCGCGTGGACGAGCGCGGCAAGCGAGAAGATCGCCAGCATCTGGCCGAAGCGCGCCTTGTGCGGCGCGCCCCAGCCGGCGAGGAACCCCGGCCCTTCCTGCCGCCGCCGCCATAGGACGCCGATCGCGAGCAGGACGCCCCAGACGACGAAGGAGTGGCTGGCGCCCATCACGCTCGGCACAGGCTCCTGCCAGTACATCTCGCGGAAGAACTGCGAATTGGAAACTCCGCCCATGCGCGCGATCACGAAGAGCGCATAGAGCGGCAGATCGGGCGCCAGGCTGCCGGCAACGGCGGCGATGCCCGTGCCCGGCACCTCGCGCCGCGCGAACAGGGCCGCGCCGAGTAGCAAATGCGATTGCGTGTTCATGGCGCGAGACTAGAACCTGCCGCGACCCGGCGCGCAATAACGTCCCACGTAAGCTTTCGGTGATCGGCCCCGAATTGTCCTGGATCAAGGCGGCCAGTCCACACTCCGGCATCATTCAAACGCGCCCCTGCGAACCGCGGGCGGCCAGATGAGGACGATACCAATGTTCAAGATCAATGAGGGAATGCCCGATCGCATCATCCGCTCTGTCGTCGGCGCGATCCTGCTTGGCCTGTTCTTTCTCTATCCCGATGCGTCGTGGCGCTACTGGACGCTGATCGGCATCATCCCGCTGGTCACGGGGTTGATCGGAACCTGCCCGATCTATGCCATGCTGGGCATGTCCACCTGTCCGGCGAAAAAGGCCTGATTTCGGCGCTCTGAACGCTGCCTGGGTAGCGGGAAGCCGAGCGCGAGCGTGAGAACGGCGGCCTTTTGATCGGTTTTCATCGCTTCCACCTGACTCCATTCGTGCCAGACGCCATGACCGGAATCAATTGGCGCCGATCACCCATCCGTCTGGACCGCGCCGGCCCGCCATGTCACTAGAGGACCAGGCGGCCTGACCGCATGACGTCAAGCGGCGGGACGCACCAGGAGGGTGTGAATGGTCCGAAAAGGCTGCGGAACGGGCGCATGAACGATCTCTTCCAGACACTCGGCGCGGGCGATATCGCCGCCCTTTCGGTTTTCCTTGCCGTCTGGATCGGATTCAACGTCGTCGTCGACCATTCCCCGCTTCGCTACCGGACTCTTTCCGGCCTGATGGCGCACCGGCGACGCGAATGGATGACGGTTCTCGCCGAACGCGAGGTCCGCATTGTCGACGCCACGATCCTGGCCGGTTTGCAACAGGGCGCCGCCTATTTCGGCACGGTATCGATGCTGGCGATCGGCGGCTGCTTCGCCGCGCTGGGCGCGACCGAGCAGGCGCTTCAGCTGTTCAGGGACCTGCCCGTCCTGGATCCCGTCAGCCGGGCCCTTTTCGACCTGAAGCTGGCCGGCCTGACGCTGATCTTCGTCTATGCCTTCTTCAAGTTCGGCTGGGCGTACCGGCTTTTCAATTACTGCTCGATCCTGATCGGCGCCGTGCAGCAACCCGGCGAGGCTGGTCACGAGGCGCGGCGCGCCCAGGCCCTGCGCGCCGGGCGGATGAACATCCTTGCCGGCAAGCATTTCACCGCCGGCCAGCGCAGCCTGTTCATGGCGCTCGCCTATCTCGGCTGGTTCGTGGGACCGGCATCTTTCATCGTCTCCACGCTCGCCGTGATCGCGGTGCTGGTGCGCCGGCAGTTCTTCTCCAATGCGCGCAAACTGCTTCTGGAGGAGTGAAGGGCGACCGGTTGCGGGGCCTCACGTATTGAACTTGAACAGCATCACGTCGCCGTCCTGGACGACATATTCCTTGCCTTCGTCGCGCGCCTTGCCCGCTTCCTTGGCCGGCACTTCGCCGCCAAGCGCGACATAGTCGTCAAAGGCGATGGTCTGGGCGCGGATGAAGCCGCGCTCGAAATCGGTGTGGATGACACCGGCCGCCTGCGGCGCCTTGGCGCCGCGCTCGACGGTCCAGGCGCGGGTCTCCTTCGGCCCGGCGGTGAAGAAGGTGATCAGGTCGAGCAGTGCGTAGCCTTCGCGAATCAGCCGGTCGAGGCCGGGTTCCGCCAGCCCCATCGCTTCCAGATACTCCCGCGCCTCGGTGTCGTCGAGCTGTGCCACCTCGGCCTCGATGGCAGCCGAGATGACGACGCTGCGAGCACCCTGTCCGGCCGCCATCGACTCCACCGCCTTAGTATGCGCATTGCCCGCGGCCGCGTCCGTCTCAGCGACATTGCAGACATAAAGCACCGGTTTGGAGGTCAAGAGGTTGAGCCGCTGCAGGATTGTCAGGTCCTCCGCCGTTATCCCGTCGAGCAGCATGCGCACCGGCTTGCCCTCCTGCAGCAGCGCCAGCGCCTTTTCCATCATCGGCAGGACCGTGAGGGACTCCTTGTCCTTTCCGGCCGCGCGCTTGCGCGTCTGGTCGGTGCGGCGCTCCAGGCTTTCGAGATCGGCCAGCATCAGCTCCGTCTCAACAGTCTCGGCGTCGGCCACGGGATCGATGCGTCCCTCGACATGGGTGATGTCGTCATCCTCGAAGCAGCGCAGCACATGCACGATGGCGTCAACCTCGCGGATATTGGCCAGGAACTGGTTGCCGAGCCCCTCGCCCTTCGACGCGCCGCGCACCAGCCCGGCGATGTCGACAAAGGAGATCCGGGTCGGGATGATTTCCTTCGACTTCGCGATCCCGGCGATTTTCGCCAGCCGCGGGTCGGGCACCGCCACCTCGCCGGTGTTGGGTTCGATCGTGCAGAAGGGATAGTTCGCCGCCTGCGCCGCCGCCGTTTTGGTCAGCGCGTTGAACAGCGTCGATTTGCCGACATTCGGCAAGCCGACAATGCCGCATTTGAAGCCCATGATGGTGCGTTCCTGAAGGGTTCGTGATTTCGTCCGGGCCTTTGAGCGAATGCGCGGCCTCGCGTCAAGCTCGGCCGGCGGGACGGACCCTATTGCAGCAACAGAAAAATGCCCAAACCGGACGCGCCCGTGGCGACGATGATGCCGATGAGAACCAGCAGCCCGTCGCCCGCGACGAGCCCGAGCGCGAAGAATGCGATGGCTGTGCCCGCGATCGATGCCGAGAACGGCACGAGTTCCATGAACGGCACGACCAGCGAGATGGCCAGGCAAGCGACCGCGACCATCTGCCTGAACGGCTTTCGCACGAGCATTGCAAGCCGACGACCGATCAGGGAATCAATGTAGTGCGCGGGGCGGCTCAGCCATTGCACGGCCTTGTCGACGCTGGAGCGGCTCACCGAGCGGTTGCTTATGAAACGGGGCAGCCACAGCGACTTGCGGCCAAGCACCATCTGCAGCGAAGCCAGCGCGATGATCATCGCGCAGAATGACGACAGTCCCGGAATGCCGCTTGCCGGCGAAATCATGATCAGCGCCGGCGCGAGCATGATCGCCGGCAGGGCGTCCTTTCCGATTTCGTCCAGCATGTCCTCCACCGAGACGCGATCGGGACGGTCGCCGGCTTCCTCGATCGTCTCGAGAATGCCTTCGACATTGGAAAGGTCGTGATCCTTGCGTATCTGCCTAGTCATTGAAGTGCCAAGCCGCAAAGGCGGATTTGGTTCCCGATTTCGTTCACAGAGCAAGCCCTGGCGGGATCAGTCCTTGCCGAACAGCTTCTTGAGCATCGCCGCCATCGGCCCGCTTTCCGGCATTTTCACCTCGGTCTGTTTCGGGCGGGCCTGCCGGATATGGCTCTGGCCCTTCGCAGCCGGTTTGCCTGGCGCGGCCGGGGCGCCTCCGGACGATCCGCCGCCGCGCTGCACCGCGAGGCTCACCTTGTTCATGAACCCGTTGTCGTCGCCCGCAACCAGCATCGGAGCCGCGTCGGCAACCGCGTCGAGCAGCGGTTCCAGCCAATCGGCGTCCGCCTTGGCGAAATCGCCCAGCACATGGCCGTGCACCAGTTCCTTGACGCCCGGATGGCCTATGCCGATGCGCACGCGGCGATATCCGGCGCCGCAATGCGCGTCGAGCGAACGGATGCCGTTATGGCCTCCCGAACCGCCGCCGGTCTTCACCCGCACCTTGGCCGCGGCGAGGTCGATCTCGTCGTAGAGAACGATAAGATCATCCAGCCCGAGCTTGTAGAAGCGCATCGCCTCTCCGACAGCCTGGCCGGACAGGTTCATATATGTCTGGGGCTTGATGATAAGCACCTTCTCGCCGCCGAGATTGCCCTCCGCGACGAGGCCCTGGAATTTCTTGGACCAGGGCGAAAAGGAATGGCGGCGGGCAATCGCGTCCGCCGCCATGAACCCGACATTGTGCCGTTGGTTCTGATGTTTCTGTCCGGGATTGCCGAGACCCGCGATGATGCGCATGTCGTCTCCCGTGGGGCAGGCTTATTCCTCGCCTTCGCCCTCTTCGGCTTCAGCCTCTTCACCCTCGGCTGCCTCTTCGGCATCCTCGGCGGCTTCAGCGGCTTCGGCTTCTTCCTCTTCCTCGCTCTTCAGCGCGGCAGGGGCAGCGACCGTGGCGATAGTGAAGTCGCGGTCGGTGATCGTCGGCCTCATGCCTTCCGGCAGCTCGATGGCCGAAATGTGGATGCCGTCGCCAATGTCCAATCCGGTCAGATCAGCCGTGATGTATTCCGGGATCGCTGTTGCCGGGACCGAGAACTCGACCTCGTGACGCACGATGTTGAGCACGCCGCCGCGCGTGATGCCGGGCGAGTTCTCTTCATTGATGAAGTGGACGGGTATGTTGACGGTCACGACCGAATCCTTGCCGATCCTCAGAAAATCGACATGCATGGTGAAATCGCGCACCGGGTCCAGCTGATAGTCCCTGGGCAGGACCTGGATCGTCTCGCCGCCGACCTTGATCGTGGCAAGCGTCGTCATGAAACCGCCCGCCTGAAGCTTCAGGTGGACTTCCTTGTAGGGGAGCGAAATCGCAAGCGGGGGCTTGTTGTCGCCGTAGATAACTGCGGGTATCTTGCCGTTGCGCCGAAGTGCCCGGGCGGACCCCTTACCGACCCGATCGCGCGCCTCGGCCGTGAGCTCGTAGCTCTGATGGCTCATGGCTGTTCCTTTCAACAAAGTCTGGAGCGTTCTGGGCACATCGGCGCCCGAAACGTCGAAAGCGGCCGGTATCAACGGCCGCCCTCCGCCGCGTTGCCTCCAAGGGTGTCTGCGCGGGTGGCGGCTCTATAGCGGAAGGGTTTGCAAGGCGCAAGATCGAGGCGGTACGCGACGGTCCTTGCCCGGCGGCCCGGGCCCGGGTTTTATGCACGTTGCTTATGAGGCAATCGGAGACGAAGCCATGGACCACATCCCCAGCGGATCGAGACCGACACGAAAAGCCCCGCCAGACTGGTTCACTGGAACGGTCTGGCAGGACCCGATCATGGAAGCAGAAGAACCGTCGCGTGTGCGTGCCGTCACCGTGCATTTCGAGCCCGGCGCCCGCACCAACTGGCATACCCATCCGCTCGGCCAGACGCTCCATGTCGTCGCGGGCAACGGCCTGGCGCAAAGCTGGGGCGGTCCCCTGGCAACGCTCAATCCGGGCGACACGCTGTGGATTCCGCCGGGCGAGAAGCACTGGCACGGCGCCTCGCCGACAAACGGAATGTCCCATATCGCAATCCAGGAAGCGCTGAACGGCGCTGCGGTGGAGTGGCTCGAGCCGGTCACCGACGATCACTATCCCGGCTGAGCGGCCGAGGCCGGCGGCGGCAATCGGCTTGCTGCTCGACGCGCGTCACGGTAATGTCACGGCACGGGGGCATGGGTGGACTCCCCGCCAGAGGCTTCGGCCCAAGTTCCGCCTTCGCTGTTACGCGGAGGAATCCATGCCTTGCTCTATCTCACCCCTGGAAGCCGAACACTCGATGCAATTCACGACGCTCATCGACGTGCGCAAGGAACCGGCGCGCCTCGAAAGCGGCCTGACCATTCCCGGCGCGCAGCGCCGGACCCACGACACCGTCATGGAATGGCGGGGCCAGTTCACCGGAAAATCCGTCGTCCTGTTTTGCGTTCATGGCCATGAGGTGAGCCGGAACGCCTGCGCGGCTCTTGTCCAAAACGGAGTGGACGCCCGCTACCTCGACGGCGGATTCGAGGCATGGCGGAGTGCTGGTCTGGCTGTCGTTCCGTTGGAGCAGGGACAATGAACAGGCCCCCGCTCGCCGAGCTGTTCCGCGTCTTCGGCCGCATCGGCCTGCTCTCGTTCGGCGGTCCCGCCGGGCAGATCGCGCTGATGCACAATGTTCTCGTCGAGGAAAAGAAATGGCTCGACGAGGCGCGTTACCTGCATGCGCTGAATTTCTGCATGTTGCTGCCGGGGCCGGAGGCGATGCAACTCGCCACCTATGCGGGCTGGCTGCTGCGCGGCGTGACGGGCGGGCTGATCGCCGGCCTGTTGTTCGTGCTGCCGGGGGCGGTGGTGCTGACCGCATTGTCGGCGCTGTATCTGGCCTACGGCGGCGTGCCGGCGGTCGAGGGCTTGCTCTTCGGCCTCAAGGCGGCGGTGCTGGCCGTGGTGCTCGAAGCGCTGATACGCATCTCCGGGCGCGCGCTCAAGACGAGCCGCGCCATCGTGATCGCGGTCGCGGCATTCGCGGCCATTGCCTTCGCGAAGCTGCCCTTCCCGTTGATTATCCTGCTGGCGGCGATTGCAGGGGCATTGATGCTTCCCGCCTCGGCGACCGCTGCGAACGCGCCCGCAATCGGCAATGACCGGCCACCGACGCTCGCCCGCTTCCTCGCCACGACCGTATCATGGCTGGCGATCTGGTTGGCGCCGCTGGCCGCGCTGACATACGCGCTCGGCGCGGATCACGTCTTCGCCGCGGAAGCGCGCTTCTTTTCCGTCATGGCCACCGTCACCTTCGGCGGCGCCTATGCGGTGCTTGCCTATGTCGCGCAGCAGGCGGTGGAGATTTATGGGTGGCTGAAGCCGGACGAGATGCTGACCGGGCTCGGTCTGGCTGAAACCACGCCGGGCCCGCTGATCCTGGTTCTGGTCTTCGTCGGTTTTCTGGCGGGCGCGCGCGAGGCCGGGCTTGACCCGCTGACGGGCGGCCTGGCCGGTGCGCTGGTGACGCTCTGGTTCACATTCGTACCCTGCTTTTTGTGGATTTTCGCCGGCGCGCCGTACATCGAGACCGTGCGCAATGTGCGCTGGCTGTCGTCGGCGCTGGCCGGCGTGACGGCGGCGGTCGTCGGGGTCATCGCCAATCTGGCGCTTTGGTTCGCCCTGCATGTTCTGTTCAGCGGGGTCGGCGAATTCCAGTCGGGTCCGCTGAGCATTCCGGCGCCTGATGCGGCGACGTTCGATCCGGCCGCCGCGATTATCGCGGTCGCCGCAGGTATCGCCCTGCTGCGTTACCACCTCAACTTGATCGCGGTATTGGCCCTGGCCGCGCTGGCCGGCGTCGCCGTCACTCTGGCGATGTGAAACCGCGCCTCAGTCGAACAGGCTGGAGACCGATTCTTCCGTGGCGGTGCGCGAAATCGCTTCGCCGATCAGGTCGGCGATCGTGATGACGCGGATGTTGGAGCCCGCCTCCACGGTGGAGGACGGCTGGATGGAATCGGTGACCACCAGCTCCTTCAACTTCGAACCGGCGATGCGCGCGACCGCGCCGCCCGAAAGCACGCCATGCGTGATGTAGGCTGTTACGCTGGTCGCTCCCTGCGCCAGAAGCGCATCCGCCGCGTTGCAGAGCGTTCCGCCGGAATCGATAATGTCGTCCACAAGTATGCAATCCCGGCCGTGTACGTCGCCGATGACATTCATGACCTCGGACTCGCCCGGCCGGTCGCGGCGCTTGTCGACGATGGCAAGCGACGCATCGAGCCGCTTGGCCAGCGCCCGCGCCCGCACCACGCCGCCGACATCGGGCGACACGACCATCACATTGGAGAGCTGGTAGTGCGCCTTCACGTCGCGCGCCAGCACCGGCACGGCATAGAGATTGTCGGTCGGAATATCGAAGAAGCCCTGGATCTGCCCGGCATGAAGATCGAGTGTGAGCACCCGGTCCGCGCCTGCCTGCGTGATCAGGTTCGCAACCAGCTTGGCCGAAATCGGCGTGCGGCCCGAAGTTCGGCGGTCCTGCCGCGCATATCCGAAATAGGGAATGACCGCAGTGATGCGCCGCGCCGATGAGCGCTTGAACGCATCGATCATGATCAGCAATTCCATCAGGTGGTCGTTGGCCGGATAGGATGTCGACTGGAGGATGAACACGTCCTCGCCGCGCACGTTCTCCTGAATCTCGACGAAGATTTCCTGATCGGCGAACCGCCGGACCGTCGCTCTTCCGAGCTGTATGTTGAGATAGCGGGCGACAGCTTCGGCCAGAACCCTGTTTGAGTTGCCCGCGAAGAGCTTCATGCTCGCTTCCTGGAATTGACCCGGTTCTCGACGGGGCTTTTAGCGGGGTCAGCATACAATGCAAGGGCCGGCGCGAGGCCGCGGGAACCTTTGCCCAGGAAAGCCAATATCGCAGGTTGCCAGGGCCGAACGACGCACGCGATTCAAGTGACCTTACATCAGGTAATATTACAGTGAATACCAGAATATGATTGGACCTCCTGCAGAGAAGGAACGCAATGTCATATGTTTTGTTGTAGAAATTAAATATACATTGATTGATTCAAGTGGGAACGAACAATAAATCACCATTTTGACTTATTCGCTTCATGAAGCAGCCATCTTTGAGTTCAATTTTCCCGGCCGGCAAGACGCCGTGGGCTCAGGGGCGAGCATGAAACTTGAGGAGTTTTTCAATGAGGCACATTCTCGCTACTCTCACCATCGTCGCGTTCACCGCTCCGGCACTTGCGCAGGCTATGGAATTCGCCACGATCGATGCGGACGCCAGCGGCACCGTCACCTGGGAAGAGGTTCAGGCTGCGTTGCCGGACGTGACGGAAGATACATACGTGGCGGCTGACGCCGACGGCAGCGGCGATCTGTCGGAGGAAGAGTTCGCCGCCATCGCGGGCTGACGTTCAAGCATCGATCTCCCGTTGGACCGGCCGGGACCAGTCCCGGCCGGTTTTTCGTGCACACCATAATTGGTAGCAAGAGGCCTAGCTGCTCGACGCCGACAGCCACACCGCAAGTTCATCGATCGTGCGGTCGGCGATCGCCTCCATCGTCGATGACGTGACCGTGCTCCAGCCGTCGCCATTCGATCCCGGCTGCTTCTGCTGGCCCTGGATCCGATGGAGCCGGTTGCCTGCCGGATCGAGAACGTCCCAGACATAGATGACGGTCGTCTCGCCTGCGTCGGTGAAGGCGGAGAAATATCCCTTCATGACATGCGTGGTCGAACGGTCGGTGGACGACGCAACCGCGATGCCGCGCTGTCCGGCGCGCGCCCGCAATCTGGCGGCGAGTGTGGGCACGGCCTCGGCGGACACGCCGATGGCGGGTGCGAACTGCACGCGGGCATTGGTATTGATCGCGGCGACCTGGGACGCGGGCGTTGCAGGTGCGTCGTTGGAAATCAGCGTGCCGGTCTGCTCGCCCGCTCCATTGGGCGGCGGAAGCTGGCCACCTGTAGATTGGCCAACCTCGGCGGTGAGCGGTCGAAGCGAGGAAGGCTCGACCCCCGAACCCGTACATGCCGAAACCGCCAAAAGTCCCGCGAAGGCGACAACGATGCGAAGCGGGTGCGCCATCATTCCCAAATCCAACCTGACAACCGCCGCGGATTCAGTGTGCGGCGATCGATCAGTCTGCCCCTACACAATGCCATTCAACGTACGATCAAGTCGAGATCATGACGCGAAAGCGGCTTCGGCGCTCCCTCGGTGGTGAGGTAGGTCTGGCCGAGCGTCATGGCGGTGTCGCTGTCGGAATCCATGATGATCATGTGTGCGAAAAGCGTCATGTTGGGCGCGACGGGCTCGGAATTGCCGGCGTAGAACATCGGCTCGTCCATCCATGAAGGGCTGAAGCGCGCGCCAAGCGAATAGCCGCAGGCGTTCAGCCTGTGCCGCGTCAGCCCGCAGGCCTCCATGACGCGGGCATGAGCGTCGAACACATCGCCGAACGTCTTGCCGGGCTCCATCGCCTTCTCGACGGCCTGCAGCGCCTCCAGCGCGGCGTCATAAAGCTCCTGGTGCCGCTTCGAAACCTTGCCGACCAGAACGGTGCGCATCATCGCGGCGTGGTAACGGTGAAAGACACCTGCCCATTCGAGCGTGAGCTGGTCGTTCTTGTTGAGTTTGCGCCGCCCCGCCTTGTAGCGGCACAGAAGCGCGTCCGTTCCCGAGCCGATGATGAACTCGTTGGCCGGATAGTCGCCGCCACCGGCGAAGATCGCGCCCTGCATGGCGGCGAGAATCTCGCCCTCGTCGCCACCCTGCTTGATCAGCGGCAAGGCCGCGGCAAGCGCCTCGTCGGCGAGCGCGGCCGCCTTTTCCACCTTCTTGATCTCGGCAGGGCTCTTGATCAGCCGCAGATGGCTGACCAGATCGGATGTGTCGACGATCGTGCCGAAGGTCTTGAGCTGGTCGTCAACCAGCTGCCCGTTGCGCGCCGTCAGCCCATGCGTTGCGTACTCGACGCCGATGCGGCAACCCAGAAGACCGAGGTCGTTGAGCAAATTGCGCAGTTCGGTGGCGGGATTGGCGCTTTCGCGGTCCGTCCACAGCGTGATGTTTTCGATGGTGGATGTGTGGCGCGCCTGGCGCATGTCAGCAGAGCGGGTCAGCAGCACCATTGACCCGTCGGCCTTCACGATCAGGCTCTGGAAGAAGCAGAAGCCGAAGGTGTCGTAGCCCGTGAGCCAGTACATGCTCTCCTGCGCGAACAGGAGAACGGCGTCGAGCTTGCGCTCGGCCATTTCCATGATCAGACGGTCCTTGCGCGCGTCGAATTCGGCGCGTTCGAAATGAAGGGCCATCAATTGTCCTCCAGAATGATTGCGGATATCAGCCGCCCGTAGTCGGGTTCCGACTTATGGACGGAGCGGCGGTAGGAATAGAACTGGTCCTCCTCCGCGTAGGTGCACCGGCTGATCGCGCTGCCGGTGACGCCGGCCCGGCCGAGCCGGGCGACTATGTAGGCCTGCAGATCGAACATGTGCTTCCCCCCGTTTGTCGAGGGTAGGAAATAGGTGTCGGTCTCCGCCTCCGCCACAACGAAGCGTTCGCGAAATTCCGATCCGACTTCGTAATTTGCCTGGCTGATCGACGGGCCGAGGACGGCGACGATGCGCTCCCGCCGCGCTCCAAGTCCTTCCATCGCGGTAATCGTTGATTCGAGCACGCCGCCGAGTGCGCCTTTCCAGCCGGCGTGTGCGGCGCCGATGACCCTGGCTTCGGCATCGCCGAACAGCACCGGCCCGCAATCAGCCGTCAGCACACCGAGCGCCAGCCCCGGCCGGTTTGTAGCCATGGCGTCGGCTTTCGGCCGGTTGCCTGCGAATGGCGCGTCCACGACCACGGCGTCGGCTGAATGAACCTGGTGAACGGTGACGATATGGCCAGGCTCCGTTCCCAGCGAATGTGCGACCCTGCGCCGGTTTTCAGCCACACGGTCAGGCCGGTCACCGGATCCCGAGCCGGCATTGAGGCCACGATAGATACCTTCGGACGCACCGCCCGTGCGGGTGAAAAAGCCGTGCCGGATGCCCGATCGGGCAAGACCGTCCAGCACCGGGGACCGGATTGGCTCCGGTCGAACAGTTTCAAGCATCGGCGCCTCTATCCCTCCAGCGGTGCGGATGGTGAGACAGCACCGGAGGCAAGTCAATCCGCCCGCTGTTTGCCGCCATGGGAGGGTCTGGGTGACCTCACGGCAAGCACCTTGAACAATTCGCCCATCTGATCCGGCCCTGCGAGACGCTCGACGGCATCGCGGATATGGCTTCGGCCTTCTTCGTCCATATCAGCGCCGAGCTGGCCCGCACGCTCCAGAATGCCCAGATCGACGAGAAACGCACCCTGTGTAAACAATCCGGTTTCAAGGCCGTGGCGGCCGGCAACTGCCGCCAGCCGCGCGAAATCGACATGGGCGGTAATGTCGGCCTCGCCCGGATGGGCAAAAACATCGTCATGGGCATGCCCGCGCAGGGCCTGCAGCGTATCGCCTACTGCCGGAGTGGCATAACCGTAGTCGACGAAAAGTCCGGCGCCCCCACCCCCCGCGATCCGCTCGCATATCGCCTCCATCAGCGCTTCGCGCGCCGGCGCAAGTTCGGCGATGGCGCCTTGCGGTGCGTCCGCCGCACCCGGGGGAAGCAGCGCCGGATCGGCGCCGGCAGCCCCTGCCATGAAAGTCAGTTCGCCCTCGTCATCGAGCCCCACCACGCGTTCGCGCCAGCCGCGATCGCTGTTTACGAACTGCCGTATCGGTATCGCGTCGAATAGCTCATTGCCCACGATGAACAGCGGAGCCGCCGGCAGCATGCCGACGGTTTCGAACCATTCGAAGGCGATGCCCGAATTTGCCAGTGTCTCGCTCTGGATGTCGCGGAGCCTGTTGCTGGTTTCGATCAGTACGAACCGCGCGCGATCGCAAAACGCTGGATCGAGGCGGCGCAGGCAGCGCGCCATGTCCTTCATCATCGTACCGCGGCCGGGTCCGATCTCGGCGACCACCGCACCGTCCGGCGATCCGGCTTCGCGCCAGCGCGAATAGAGCCACACAGCCACCAGTTCGCCAAACATCTGGCTGACCTCCGGCGCGGTGATGAAGTCGCCGGAGCGCCCGAAGGGCTCACGTGTGGTGTAGTAGCCGGCCTGCGGATCGAACAGGCACATGGCCATGTAGTCGGCGACGCTCATTGGTCCTGAAGCCGAAATCAGCGCTGCGATGCGATCCTTAAGTGTTGTCATGCGCCGGGTTTGCAGCCGGCGCCGGCTTCGCGGTCGCCATCGCCCATATTCCGGCGAGCACCATCGGCAGCGACAGCACCATGCCCATGGTCAGCCAGCCGCCGGCGAGATAGCCGATATGCGCGTCCGGCTCGCGGAAGAACTCGACGAAGATGCGCGCCAGCCCATAGCCCGAGATGAACACGCCACCGACGAATTTGGGCGTCTTGAGCTTGCCCCTGGCCCAAACCAGCCAAGCGAGCACCGCAAACAGCACCGCGCCTTCCAGCAGGGCTTCATAAAGCTGGCTCGGATGGCGCGGCAGCGGCCCGCCATTCGGGAAATGCACGGCCCAGGACACATCGGTGACCCGCCCCCACAGTTCCGAATTGATGAAATTGGCGGACCGCACCAGTCCAAGCCCCACCGGCACGCCCGCGGCGATCACGTCGAACAGGCTCCAGGTGTTGATCCCGCGCTTGCGCGAAAACAGGATCATGGCGAGCGTGACGCCAAGCAGCCCGCCATGGAACGACATGCCGCCTTCCCACACGCTGAATATCGCCAGCGGCTCGGCGGCGTAGCGCGGCAGATCGTAGAACAGCACATAGCCGACGCGCCCGCCAAGCACGATGCCGGCCGCCGCCCAGATCAGGAAATCGTCGATGTCGACGGGGGTTACGGCGGGCTGGTTGTTCGCCCAAAGACGCGGCGTGGCCGCCAGCCTGCGTGAGTACCACCAGCTGAACAGGATGCCGACGACGTAGCCCAAGCCGTACCAGCGAATCGCCACCGGACCGATCTCCACGATCACCGGATCGATGACCGGGAAGGACAGCGCGGCGAGCAGGGTTTCTGGCATTGGAAAGGTCCGGTTGGCGAAGCGCGCGGACCATGCGCGGGCCGCGTGGCGAGGTCAAGGCGCAGACGCCGTCAGCGTTCACCGCGACGAACGATGATCCGCTGGCCGCGTCGCCCGTAAGCGACGCTGCGGTGCGCGACATGGATGATCAGGACGTACCGTCCGGCGCGATTGTCCACTTGGCACACGAGACGCACGTCACCGACGCGCAGCTTCCAGTAGCCCTTCAACGCACCGGAATAGGGCACGAGCCGCACCCTGGCGTCATCGAGACGCGCAAGTTCCGCCAGCGCCTTGCGAATCCGTTCCTGCTCCGGCCTGCCAAGGCTTGCGAGATCCTCAACCGCGCCGGGATGCCACTCAATCCTCAATGCCCAGCCTTGACCAGACGTCTTCGTTGGCCATCGGCTCGAAAGGCTCAGCGATGCGCTGCCTGACGACGTAAAAATCCTCGAGCTCTTCAAGCTTGTCGAGGATCGCTTCGCGCATCAGCTGGCTCTGATTCAGGCCGTATTCGCCTGCCAATTTGTCCCAGCGCTGTTTCACTGTTTCGTCGATGCGAATGCTAATCGTTTTCATGTCATCATTGTATTACGTGCATTCAGCGTATGGCAAGTAGTATGCAAATCCGGTTCGCCAGCGCGACCCCGCGCCGCCTTGCATTCGCACCCTGCCGCCACTACGTCATTCGGGAACCAATCGGGGCTGTTGCCATGAACACCGGACAGAATCGCATTCTCGACGAACTGGCCAAGCTGATGACCGACGCGGCCGGCGCCGCGCAGGGTGTGCGGCGCGAGGTGGAGCAGGCGTTTCGCGCCCAGGCCGAACGCATGCTCAATTCGATGGACCTGGTGCAGCGCGAGGAATTCGACGCGGTCCGCGACATGGCGGCCAAGGCGCGTGCCGAAAACGAGAAACTTGCCGCTCGACTCGAAGAACTTGAAGCCAGGCTCGCAGGCAAAAGCGCCAAATCCGCCGCCTCCGGAACCAGGCCGGCGTCTTCCGGCGCCAAATCCGCATCCACCAGCCGCGGCCGCGCAAAAAAATAAGACGGCCTTTTCCACAGGGCGGGAGCCCAAAAAGCGCTTTGCCGAGAGTCGGTTGGCAGCTGTTGGCCAAACGGGCCGGATAAGGCTTTCCACACTTCAAAAGCCCTCGCGCGAAAAAAGGGCTTCCCACGCGACTCTGCTTCAATAGACTGAATTTACTACGTGATTCGTATCGCACCTCTGCGCCGGAAAGCGGTGGGCCGGCAAGTTGGAATGCGTTTTCTCTCCATGGCCGTCGGCCGGTGCCGGATAGTTTTGTCGCGTGTGTCTCAACGGGGGCTGTCCGCGGGCGGCCCGAACGACGGAGAAAATTTGCCTGATGGAACTCCTTGAGCTCGACATCGCACGTGAGCTTCACCCGGTCGACGTGATCGAACATGTCGCCAACACGAACCATTGGTCGTTCGAACGCACCGCTGATGACGAAATCGCCATTTCGGTCGCGGGCACATGGACCGACTATCATGTCTCGATCTCCTGGATGGAGGATTTCGAGGCGCTGCATCTGGCCTGCGCCTTCGACCTGAAGGTCGCGGAAAACCGCACGCTGGAAGTGATGCGCCTGCTGTCCGTCATCAACGAGCAGATGCTGTTCGGCCATTTCGACCTGTGGGAGACCGAAGGCGCGATCATGTTCCGCCACTCGCTGCTCCTGTCGGGTGGCGCGGAGCCGACCAGCGCGCAGGTGGAAGTGATGCTGCACAGCGCGCTCGAAGCATGCGAGTGCTACTTCCAGGCCTTCCAGCTTGTTGTCTGGTCAGGCTCGACGGCGCGCGACGCGCTCACCAATGTTCTGTTCGAGACCCACGGCAACGCCTGAACCATGAGTTCAAGATCGGATGTCCGGCCGGAGATTTCCTTCGCGGATTTCGACAAGGTCGATATCCGCGCCGGCACGATCGTGGAAGCCGAGCCTTATCCCGAGGCGCGCAAGCCGGCGATCAAGCTGAAGATCGATTTCGGGCCGGCGATCGGGACAAGGAAATCCTCGGCCCAGATCACCAAATATTATACGCCCGAGGAACTCGTCGGCCGGCAGGTGATGGCGGTCGTCAATTTCCCGCCGCGCCAGATCGGCAAGTTCATGTCGGAAGTGCTGACGCTCGGTTTCCCCGATGAGGACGGCGATGTGGTACTGGCCGCGATCGAGCGCAGGGTGCCCGACGGCGGCAAGCTGTTTTGAGCGGCAAATCTCAACTCGGCGATTCTCCCGCCGACGCGCTCGGTCTTTTCATATCCCTGAACACCACGCATTCGCGCCCCGGACCGCCGCAGCATGCGATTTCGCATTCATCGACGAACCCGGACAAATTGCGCTCCAGCGCTTGAAGCTCCCCAAGTCTCTCCCGCACTTCAGCCAGATGCGCGACGGCAATGTCGCGCACTTCCGCGCAGTCCCGGTCCGCGCTGATTGACAGGCCAACCAGCAGCCGCACCTGATCGATCGGAAAGCCGAAATCCCGGCAGCGGCGAACGAAAACGAGCCGCTGGACGTCAGTATCCTCATAGATACGTTGCCCACTCTCGCCGCGCAGGGCCTCCGGCAACAATCCGATCTCCTCATAATAGCGGATCGTAGGCGCAGACACACCTGCTGTCCGGCCGAGCTCTCCGATAGACATCACGCGACCGTGAACACGCATCGCCTGCTTCCTTCTTGCCCTTCAAGTTACTTGAAGGAGTAACACCTGTTTCGGCCCATGAAAACAGGAGCGAGAAATGAACGACGACAATCGGTCCACCGCCAATGCCTGCTGCTCGGCTTGCGATCAGGCGGAGGAGACAAGACATGCGGCACCGGCAATCGCCTGCTCGCTCGATGCGGGCGACTTCAGAGAAAGGACGGCAACCATAAACAACCTCGCGAACCGCTCGCTCAGATCGGCCTCGCGTGACGGACTGACACTGCGCTTGACCTACGAAAACGACGCGCTCGACGAGGTACGGGCGCTTGCCGCCAAGGAGGCTGAATGCTGTGCCTTTCTCGATTTCACGGTGACGCATGACCACGGTGGCGTTCACGTTACGATCATCGCGCCCAAGGCAGCCTCGGAAGCGGCTGATGAGTTGTTTGCACACTTCGCCCCGCACATCGCCGGGCCTTCGGCATGAAATCAGCTCTCCGAAAAACCGCCACCGCGTCGGGGGCATTGGTTGCCGCCTGTGCGGCCTGTTGTGCACCGCTGCTTATCGCGCCCGCTGCCGCGCTGATTGCCGCAAGCGGCTTGAGCCTGGCCTTTCTGGGGCAGGTGGGCATTGGCGTGCTGGTCATAGTAGGTGCCGCCGGTCTCGTCCTATGGCGCCGCCGGAGGCGTGCGACAACCGCCAATTGCGGCTGCGCATCAAGCCGGGGCAACACATTGAACACCGCAATGACGGACTCTACCGGTCCCGCTGCCACGCGCTGCTCTCCGCCCGGTTAGATCGCGTGCGGCCATGCGCCCGCCGGGCTTTCCCGGCGGGACAGCCGCGAATAGGTTGCGGTAATACCACAAGGAGATTCGCGTGCCGATCGTTGCCACCACTTACCTGACATTCGCCGCAGCCGCGGTTGCCGAGATCGCCGGCTGTTTCGCATTCTGGGCCTGGCTGCGCGGCGGCCAGTCGGCCTGGTGGCTACTGCCAGGCATCGCCTCACTGATCCTGTTTGCGTGGCTGCTCACGCTCGCGCCGAGCGCTTTCGCCGGGCGCACCTACGCCGCCTATGGCGGCATCTACATCGCGGCGTCGCTGATCTGGCTGTGGACGGCCGAAGGTCAGCGGCCCGATCTGTGGGATGTGGCCGGTGGCGCGCTGGCGATCCTTGCCGCCGGCATCATTATCTTCGCGCCGCGCGGTGTATAGCGCAGCGATTCAGGCGGCTGCCCCTGCCTCGCGGTGTTTGCGCGAAGGCAGGTTGATCAGCACAACGCCTGCGATTGTCGCCATCAGCCCGACGGCAACCGGCAGAGACAGCGTCTCGCCCAGCAGAATGATGCCGAGCAGAACGCCGAATCCGGATCGCAGATAAGCCTGGCTCGCGACCCCGAGCGAGCCGATCGTCTTGACCAGGCGGAAATAGATGAGCAGCGCAAACCCCGTACAGAAGATCGACAGCATGGCAGCGGCACTGGCCGATTGAAGCGACACACTCAATTCCCAGGGACGGTCGAACCATAGTGCCGCCGGCACCAGAATTACAGACGAACAAATCATCGTGCCGGCCGCGGTCACCGACGGCGACTGATGGCCGAAGCGCTTTCCATAGATCGCGGCGCAGCCGTAAAGCGCTGCGGCGAACAGACAAGCCAGTTGCCCGGCGACCTGATTGCCCAGTCCCTCCAGCGCGCCGATACCAACGACGAAGATCACGCCGCCGAGACCCAACGCCACACCCAGATATCTGGTCACACCCAGCACTTCATGGCGCGTCACGAGCGCGGTAAATATCAGCACGAAGATCGGTGACGTCGAGTTCAGCACGCTGGCGAGGGCCGCATCGACGAATTGCTGGCCCCATGCAAGAATTGTCCACGGCACGAAGGCGTTCAAAGCCGACTGAACCAGCAGCGTGCGCCAAGCCTTTAGGTCGGTCGGAAGCCGGTAGCCACGCCAAATCACGACACAGGTCAGCAGCACCGCGGCACCGGACACACGTACCGCAATCAGTGTAACCGGTGGCAGATCGACTAGTGCCACCTTGATGAACAGGTAGGACGATCCCCAAAACAGAGCCAGCAAACCAAGGAGACAATATTCCAGCCACGGATGTGCCGCGATTTCCGTGTCCTGCATCGATCGTCCCCGCCAGTGCTGCAAATTGTGCGTCCCATTCGCACGGCTGATATCAGCAGCGTTTCGTTTCAGATCGAACCATGAATGAAAAAGCTGTGGCTCAGAGGGTCGCCTAGGCCGGCACCCTGACGACCGCCCGCAATCCGCCGAGGGGACTGTCTTCCAGCGTGATGTCGCCGCCATGGCTGCGTGCGATATCGCGGGCGATCGCAAGTCCCAGCCCGGTGCCGCCGGCGTCCTGGTTGCGCGCTTCGTCCAGTCGCACAAAGGGTCGAAACACCTCTTCGCGTTTGTCGTCCGGTATGCCGGGCCCGTCGTCATCGATGGTCACGGTCAGCGTACCGTTGCCGTGGACGGCCGATATGTCGACGGTCTTGCTGTGGCGAAACGCGTTGGCGATGAGGTTGGTAAGCAGCCTGCGGAACGCATTGGGCCTGACGTGGACTTCATCCGCGCCGGTCAGTGTCGTTGTCACCTTCCTCTTGCGCAGCTTCGCTTCCTCGCGCGTCTTCTCGAGGAATGCCGCGAGATCGAAATTGCCGGCATCTTCCGCCGCTTCGCCGCGTGCGAAGGCCAGATACCCCTCCAGCATCGACTGCATGTCATCGACATCCTGATCGAGCGGCTCGACATCGAACTTCGAGCCCAACAGCGCCAGTTGCAGCTTGAAGCGGGTGAGGACGGTGCGGAGGTCGTGGCTGATACCCGTGAGCATGGCGGTGCGCTGTTCGATCTGCCTTTCGATGCGCTCGCGCATCTGGATGAATGCGTGGCCGGCCAGCCGTACCTCCTGCGCACCGCGCGGCTCGAAATTCGCTGGCATCGGGCGGCCCTTGCCGAAGCTCTCGGCAGCTTCCGCGAGCCGCAGGATCGGCCGTATCTGATTGCGCAGAAAAGCGACGGCGATCGCCAGGAGAACGAGCGAAGTGCCCACCATCCACAGCAGGAAAATATGCGTGTTGGATGCATAGGCCTGCCCGCGCCTGGCGAAAACGCGCAACACCTTGCCGTCAAGCCTGACACGGATTTCCACGATATTGGAATTGCCGACCGTATCGATCCAGAACGGCCGGTTGATCTGCCTGACGATTTCGGAGCTGAGAGCCTGGTCGAGAATCGAGAAGAATGGCTTGGGGCTCGGAGCCGGCAGCGGGTCCGGCGGCAGGATGTCGATATTCAGCTCCATGCGCTCCTGCGCGATGCGCACGATCTCGCTGTAGCCGTTGTCGTCGGGATAAGTCTCGACGAGGTCGATGATCGCCGCGATGTCGCGCGTGACGGCGGCCGACAGGCGGAATGTCACCGTCTGCCAGTGCCGCTCCATGAAGACAAAGGCAATGACCGACTGCAACAGCAGCATCGGCGCGATCACGATGATCAGCGAGCGCGCATAGAGCCGTTTCGGCAGATATTGCGCCAGCACCCATCGCACACGGTACCCGAGCGAGCCGCTCTCGCCGCGCGGCGGCGGGCGCGCCGTGCCTTCGTCCCGGATTTCCGCTTCACTCGACGCCATCTAGGGTCTTGACCCCTGCCCATTCCACCGGCGGGCTCGCCCGGCCGTGTGGAGCAGGCAGCGCCGCCAAATCCGGAGACTATTCGACACTCAGCCTGTAGCCAACACCGCGCACGGTTTGCAGCCAGACCGGATTGGACGGATCGCGCTCGATCTTGCGCCTGAGCCGGTTGATCTGCACGTCGATGGTGCGCTCGCCGACTTCGGCGTCGCCGCCGACCAGTTCGTGCCGCGGGATCGTCTCACCGGCCCGTTCGCAGAAGATCGTCAGAATTTCCTGCTCGCGTTCCGTAAGTTTGAGCACCTCGCCGCCGCGCTTCAATTCACGCCGCGCGATCTGAAACGCATAGGGGCCGAACACCACCTGTTCCAGCTTGGGAGTGCTGGACGGAGCACCGCGGCGCAGGATGTTGTTGATGCGAAGCAGAAGCTCCCGCGGATCGAACGGCTTTGGCAGGTAGTCGTCCGCACCCGCCGAAAGGCCGGACACACGGCTTTCGGTCTCCGACAGCGCGGTGAGCATGAGGATCGGTATTTCCTTCCGTTCCCGCAGCGATCGGGTCAGGTCGACCCCGTTTTCTCCGGGCATCATGACGTCGAGCACGATCAGATCGAAGTCGAGGCCTTCCAGCCTCCGCCGTGCCTCGGCGGCGTCCGCGGCGGTGCTGACCCGGTATCCCTGCTCGGCCAAGTATTGCTTCAGCAGTGTGCGGATGCGGGTGTCGTCGTCGACAACCAGGACATGGGGTGCATCGTCATCGAATACTGCCTGTTCGGCAACCATTGCTCGGGCCCTCCGCGGTCGTTCAGCGCGTCTCCTTGGGCGGATTCTCGATCTGCCTGCGGAGTTCCGGATTCACCATGGCGTTGAGAAATCTCTCCACCGCGGCACGATCCCCAGCCCCCCCGTCAGCCAATGCGTCATGGATACGGCGGGACTGTGGCCGCGCAAGCGCCAGCGAAAGCGCCCTGCCCTTTTCCGTCGCATAGAGCTGGCGCTGCCGGCGGTCCTTCGGTCCGGTAACCTGCACCACGTGGCCGGTATCGATGAGTTGCTTGAGCACCCGCGCAAGGCTCTGCTTGGTGATCTTGAGCACATCGAGCAACTCGGCCACGGTGAGGCCGGGGCGGCGGTTGACGAAATGCAGCACCCGGTGATGCGCACGTCCGAAATTCAGCGGTCCGAGGATCGCGTCCGGATCGGAAATGAAATCCCGATAGGCGAAAAACAACAGCTCAATCAGCGTGAAATCGATGTCGTCACGGGCGCCTGCGGTGGACAGATCCCCCTCCGGTCCCAGCTTTTCGGTCTGCTGTTTCGTCATTTCACGGTCCGTTGCGTCGAAAATACGTCAGCCTTGTTGACATAAATTTTCGACAATGGTAATTTTTGCCAAGCTTTTCGGAGAAATGCGAACGAAAAGGCAAGTTCGGGCGATTCGATTGGAACATCCTTCATTCGGCCGTCGAGTTCGCATAGTCTGACAAGTGACTGTTCAGGCCTGATAGGCCGGAACCGGCGAATTTACAAATGACAAGCGGGGCAATGCCCGCGGGAGGACTGTTATGGCTTCCGTTCCGTTCGACCAACTCGATGGCCATATCTGGATGAATGGGAAATTCGTTCCATGGGCGGACGCCAAGATCCATGTGCTGTCACACGGATTGCACTACGCCAGCGCCGTGTTCGAAGGCGAGCGCGCCTATGGCGGCGAAATTTTCAAGCTGACCGAACACACCGAGCGGCTGCATGAATCGGCCCGCATCCTCGGCTTCACGATTCCCTACCCGGTTGCCGAAATCGATGACGCCTGCCGCGAACTGCTCAAGAAACAGGGTTTCGAGAACGCCTATGTTCGGCCGATCGCCTGGCGCGGCAGCGAGCAGATGGGCGTATCGGCGCAAAACAACCGCATCAACTGCGCCATCGCCATTTGGCAATGGCCAAGCTATTTCGATCCAGCCCAAAAACTGAAGGGCATTCGCCTCGACATGGCCGAATACCGCAGGCCCGATCCGCGCACCGCGCCGTCGAAATCGAAAGCCGCCGGCCTCTATATGATCTGCACGCTGTCGAAGCACGCCGCTGAAGCCAAGGGTTATGCCGACGCCCTGATGCTCGACTGGCGCGGCCGGGTGGCGGAGGCCACCGGCGCCAACGTCTTCTTCGTCAAGGACGGCATCATCCATACGCCCGATCCCGACTGCTTCCTCGACGGAATCACCCGCCGCACCGTGATCGATCTGGCCAGGCGGCGCGGCTACGAGGTCGTTGAGCGCGAGATCGTGCCGGAAGAAATGGAGAGCTTCGAGCAATGCTTCCTGACCGGCACCGCGGCGGAGGTGACCCCGGTCTCCGAAATCGGCCCCTATCGCTTCACGGTCGGCGAGATCGCGGAGAACCTGATGAACGACTACACCGCCGAAGTGACGCCAAGGCACGCAATGGCTGCTGAATAGCGGGCGGGCAATCCGCAGAAGACGGTGGATTTGCACAATTTATAGGCATCTTCGGCCAGGTCGTCTTTGACTTTAGTATAATAAGAGCATTTCATCTCCAGGCTGGCCCGTGAGGCTGGCGCTTAGGAGGAAACGGGGATGGACGCTCTAATTCCGGTAATCGTACAGATCGTGGCGGGTGTAATTGGCGCTTACGCGGTCACGGCCTCCGTGCCGCAGATTGTGCTTGGCCAGGTAGCCAAGATTGCAACTGGCGCTGTGGGAGGCATTGTTGGAGGTCAGGTCGTGGGCCTGCTTGCCGGTGAACCGGAAGCGGGCGGAGCGCTGGCTGGCGCGATCCGCGACGGGCTCGGCGGGATCGCTGGCGGAGCGGTTCTCACGGGTATTGTCGGACCAGTCATGCGGGCGATCGGCAAGAGCTGATCCTTCACCAGCGATCGCTAGAGGGCGGCCCTGTCGGCCGCCCTTTTGTTTTTGCGACCCCCAAGGTGGACGCCGCCCGCAACAGGCCTCTATTTGATGCCCGACAAAGAAGGAGAAGCCTATGGGCGAGTTGCGCGCCGGCATCATACCGGTCACGCCGTTTCAGCAGAATTGCACGGTTCTTTTCGACGACGAGACGAAAGCCGGGGTCGTGGTCGATCCGGGCGGCGATGTTCCCGTCATTCTGCAGACGATTCAGGAGAACGGTCTGACGATCGGCGCGATCTGGCTCACCCACGGCCACATCGACCATGCCGGCGGCGCCATGGAGATGAAGGAAGCGCTTGGCGTGGACATCATCGGCCCGCACAAGGCGGACCAGAAGATGCTGCTCGCACTGGAGGATCAGGCGCGCATGTTTGGCGTGCCCGGCGAGGTCCGCAACTGCACACCCGACCGGTTTCTCGAAGAGGGCGAGACGGTCTCCTTCGGCGACCACACATTCGAGGTTCTGCACTGTCCCGGCCACGCGCCCGGCCATGTGGTTTTCTACAACCGCGCCGCGAAATTCGCCCATGTCGGCGATGTGCTGTTTCACGGGTCCATCGGCCGCACCGACCTGCCGGGCGGCGACCATGATGCGCTGATCCGCTCGATCAAGGAAAAGCTACTGCCGCTCGGCGACGATATCGGCTTTATCTGCGGCCATGGGCCCGGCGGCAGGTTCGGCGACGAGCGCCGCTCCAATCCGTTTCTCGTCTGACGGGGCGGCCGGAGTCGCGGCAAGCCTGGAGAGGGCTTGGAATATCTGCTCGGAGACGCAGGCGCGGTTGTCCGGCCCGTCGTGGTAGACGATGCGATACGGCGCCTGGCAGAAACTTAGCCATGCCAAACGGGAATCACCGGCTGTCTCGAAATGAGCGGCGTGTATCGGGGGCAGGAAATTGCGGTCCGGAGACGGCCGCGGCTTCCGAAATGGGTTGAGGCCGGGATCGGAATGATCGACCCCGCTTTCGATCTGGGCGTCGAACACGATCGTGTCGACCGATAACCTGATGCCGGCGCCAGTTCCCGTGCGGTCGTGATGACGATCGACCCAGGGATAGCGATGGCCGCTGTGGCGGCCACCTGCCTCGGCCATCGGGACGGCCGACAGCACGACCGCGGCCGCCGAAGCCGAGAGCACCAGTGTCCGTGCGAGATTGTTCATGATCGTGTCTCCTGCGTGCCGAACCGGCGTCATTGCAGGAGACTTATGAGGTGCCGACTGAACCGAAACTGAACGGCGTCACGCGCCAAGACGCGAAATACCCGCGCGGTCCCGGCTGCCGCCGGCATTGCGCCGCGCGCCGACGGAAACGCGGTTGATCGCCAAGCCCGCTATGGGCGCGAGGCCAGCGTTCACCGGCCCCGCATATTCGCTGTCCGGCCGGAGCGGCCGCCCCGGCACACGCTCAACCCAATGAGAGATTGACCGCCTTCGGCCCCTTGCCGCGCTCGTCCGGCTCGGTGTCGAACGACACTTTCTGGCCGTCATCGAGCCCTTGCAGGCCTGAAGCCTGAACGGCCGAGATATGGACAAAAATGTCCTTCTGGCCGTCGTCCGGCGTAATAAAGCCGAATCCTTTGGCATGGTTGAAGAATTTGACGGTTCCCGTCTGGGGCATTGGGAAACTCCTTTTCTCCCAAATTCCATTTGCGCGGCATCGCCGCACAGCTGTCAGTCGTTCACTGCGGGGAGAAGAAACAGTCGGGTAAGCGCCACGGCAATTCACATGCTTCTGGACGTGCAGCCAATCTGGTACACCGATTGACTGCGCGATCCGGGCTCAAGCCTTATTCCAGTCTCCGGGCCCGCAAATGCCCGAACGGGCCGGATGTTTCCCCATTTTGCGGGGCCGGGCAAGCGAAACTTTCGTGAATCGCTCGCGCCGGGGCAGACTGGAAAGTGTCAGAGAGCCTGCAGATTGACCGCTTTCGGGCCCTTGCCCATGCGGTCGGGCTCGACGTCGAAGGAGACCTTCTGCCCGTCGGCCAGGGTGTGAAGGCCGGAGGCCTCGATCGCCGATATGTGAACGAACACGTCCTTCGCGCCATCATCGGGAGTGATGAAGCCGAAGCCCTTGCTCGAATTGAAGAATTTAACGGTGCCGGTCTGTGCCATCGCGGAAGCTCCATTTCCCGCTGGTGGATGCGTCCGCGCAACGCGCGCGGTTTCGCTTTGGTCGAGAGTTCACAATTTCGGGGAAAGGCTCGCTGTGACGTTCCAGTCTCCGGGTCAGTAAATGCCCGAGCGCAACGGCATATGCCATGAAATTGATCGAGCGACAAGCCGGATTGGTTTCGACAATCCGCGCCGGTGCGCTATTCTGATAGTGGAAATGCGACCGGCTGCCTGCGCTTCCACCCGTTGCGAGGCGCCCGCACAAACCGGCACATCTTCACGATCCCACGCGGGATCAGCAATGGCATCCCGCGCTGGGACAGCAGGGAGAAGCAGCCATGACCGATTTTCACGTGCTTGCCGATGCACGGGGCGTGGTGCCTCATCCCGAGGTTCGGCGTATCGGTCTGGGTGACATTTCCGAAGCCCTGCGCGCCGGCGTCGACGATTTTGTCGCCATGCCCTCGCACATCATTTTCATCATCATCATGTACCCGCTGATTGGCGTCGTGCTGGCGGCTTGGACATCGACGGCGAGCGCCCTGCCGCTGATTTTTCCGCTGGCTTCCGGCTTCGCCCTCATCGGCCCCTTTGCCGCGATCGGCCTCTACGAAATCAGCCGCCGCCGCGAGCAGGGGCTGGACACCAGCTGGCGGCATGCGCTGGACGTGCGCAAATCGCCGGCGCTTCCGGCCATCGCCTGGGTCGGCGCGGTCATGGTCGCCATCTTCATTGCGTGGATGCTGGTTGCACAGGGCCTTTACCTCTGGCTCTTCGGTCCCGTACCGCCGGGGTCGATTACCCAGTTCGTGGCGAACGTGTTCTACACCGGCGAAGGCTGGACCCTGATCGTGGTAGGAAACCTGGTCGGCTTCTTTTTTGCGGTGGCCGCACTTTGCACGGGCATTGTCGCCTTCCCGCTGCTGCTCGATCGTGATGTCGGCGCATGGGCGGCGATCAGCACGTCCTGGCGTGCAGCAGCCGCCAATCCGTTCGAGGTCGCCGTGTGGGGCCTCATCGTGGCTGCCCTGCTGGTGATCAGCTCCATTCCGGTGTTCGCCGGGCTGATCATCGTACTGCCGGTGCTGGGCCACGCGACATGGCACCTCTACCGCAGGCTGGTGGAACCACCACGCTGAGGCGCGGTCAGCTTGCCGGTTCGAAGTTAAGATCCGCGAGCGAGATCAGCACCGAGAACTTCTGGCACCAGATCAGGACGCTGGGATAGTCGCGTAAATCGACGCCAGCCGGAATTGCGTAATTCTGGCTCCCCTCGAACGCTTTCAACCGGCCGAGATCGACATACATGGCAGTCCCCAGGTCGCCAGAGCCACGGATATTGGCCTTCGGCACCAGATAGACATGATAGTCCGGCCCCGGTCCGACCTCGAAATCCTCATGCAGGAAGACGGTGTCGGAATAGACCGACACACCGCCGCCGCCATAGTGAATGGGATCGCTCGGATTGGCGTGGATGAACTCACCTTCGGCGACCTTGTCGGTCTGGACAGTCTGCAACTCTTCGGTCGCCGCGGGCGGCGGGAAGACATAGGGAAACAGGAAGAACCCCAGTGCGACGCCGCCGGCGGCGCCAAATATTCCCCCGACCAGAAATGCAATCAACAGGCGCATCAGTGTCCCTCATAGGCGATCAGCGTGTGAACATCGACGCCGAGCGCTTCCAGTTTCTTGCGCCCGCCCACATCGGGCAGGTCGATGACGAAGCAGGCGGCGACGATGTTCGCGCCCATCTGCGTGAGCAGCTTCACCGCGCCTTCAGCGGTGCCGCCAGTGGCAATCAGATCGTCGACGAGGATCACCTTCTCGCCCTCCTTCACCGCATCCCGGTGCATCTCCATCTCGTCGATTCCGTATTCCAGGCTGTAGGCAACGCGCACCGTATCATGCGGCAGCTTGCCCTTCTTGCGGATGGGGATGAAGCCTGACGAAAGCTGATGTGCGATCGCTCCGCCGAGGATGAAGCCGCGCGCTTCGATACCGGCGATCTTGTCGATCTTCTCGCCGGCGTAGGGATGCACCAGCTCGTCGACCGCGCGGCGGAATGAGCGCGCGTTGCCCAGCAGAGTGGTGATGTCGCGAAACAATATCCCCGGCTTGGGATAGTCCGGAATCGTGCGGATCGCCGAAAGCAGCGTTTCTTCCAGGGAATGGTGCATTTGTCCCGCCAGTTCTATCCAGCCATTCTTGCCGTGTTACGGCACAAATGAAAAGGGCGCCCTGCGGCGCCCGAATTCAAATGCGTGCGCGGCTTCTAGTGCGCTTCGCCAGCCCATATCTTGCGCTTGGTCAGGAACACCATGCCGGCGAACAGGACCAGGAAGATAAAGGCCACAAAGCCGGTCTGCTTGCGCGCTTCCATGTGCGGCTCGGCAGCCCACATCAGGAAGGCGGAGACGTCCCTGGAATACTGCTCCACCGTTTCGGGCGAGCCGTCGTCATAAGTGATCAGCCCGTCGGAAAGCGGCGGCGGCATGGCCAATGCGGGACCCGAGATGAAATACGGGTTGTAGTAAGCGCCTTCCGGAACCGTAACCCCCTCCGGCACTTCGTCCTCGTAGCCGGTTAGCAGACCGTGGATGTAGTCCGGCCCGCTTTCCGCATATTGCGTGAAAATATCGAAGACGAAGGTTGGAAAGCCGCGCTCGACGCCACGCGCCTTGGCGATCAGCGAGAAATCGGGCGGGGAGGCGCCATTGTTAGAAGCCGCCGCCTGTTCGGGATTGGCGAAGGGCGACGGGAAGCGATCCGAAGGGACACCCGCCCGCTCGAACATGTCGCCGTTGGAATCCGGCCCATCTTCGATCGTGTATTCCGCCGCGAGCGCGCTGACTTGCGCGTCCGAATAGCCGAGATCCTTCAGCGTGCGGAATGCGACGATATCCATCGAGTGGCAGGCCGAACATGCTTCGCGATAGACCTTGAGGCCGCGCTGCAACTGGCCGCGGTCATAGGTGCCGAACGGTCCTGAGAACGACCAGTTCTGCTCGACAGGCTTCTTGAGCGGATAGTGCGGCGTGGCGCCTTCCTCCTCGGCCGCAACGGCCATGCCGGCAGCAGCGAGGCTCAGGCCAAGAGCAAGAAATCCCTTGAGGATCAGTTTCATGAGAAGTCCTTTCGAGCCTGTCTGCGCTCAGCCTTGGGTTTCCGGCGAGGCGGTGCTTGCAGCCGGCAGCACCGCTGCGTCGCCCTTGCCCTTGTTCTTCTCGAGAACCGCCTCGGTAATGGAATTCGGCAGCTTCTTCGGCGTTTCGATCAGGCCAAGCACCGGCATGACGACGAGGAAGAATGCAAAGTAATAGAGCGTTCCGACCTGCGCCATCGCCACATAGCTACCTTCCGCCGGCTTGGAGCCAAGCCATCCCAGGAAGATGGCGTCGGCCACGAACAGCCAGAAGAACAGCTTGTACCAAGGCCGGTATACCGCCGAGCGCACCCTGGATGTATCGAGCCACGGCACCAGGAACAGGATGCCGATCGAACCGAACATAGCCAGCACGCCGCCCAGCTTTGAATCGATCGGTCCGACGTTGAAGGTGATGGCGCGCAGGATCGCGTAGAACGGCAGGTAATACCATTCAGGCACGATGTGGGCCGGCGTCTTGAGCGGGTTGGCCTCGGTGTAATTGTCCGGGTGGCCAAGGAAATTCGGAATGTAGAAGACGAAATAGGCGAACACGGCCAGGAACACGACCATCGCGAAGGCGTCCTTCGCCGTGGCGTGCGGGGAGAACGGCACGGAGTCCGTCTTCGACTTGACCTCGATGCCGGTCGGGTTGGTCTGGCCCGTCACGTGCAGCGCCCAGACATGCAGCACGACCACGCCGGCGATCATGAACGGCAGCAGGTAATGCAGCGAGAAGAAGCGGTTGAGCGTCGGATTGTCGACCGCGAAGCCGCCGAGCAGAAGCTGCTGGATCCACTCGCCGACCAGCGGGATGGCGGTGAAAAAGCCGGTGATGACCGTGGCGCCCCAGAAGCTCATCTGTCCCCATGGCAGCACGTAACCCATGAAACCGGTCGCCATCATCAGGAGGTAGATGATGCAGCCCAGAATCCACAGAAGCTCGCGCGGCGCCTTGTAGGAGCCGTAATAGAGACCGCGGAACATGTGGATGTAGACGGCGATGAAGAAGAACGAGGCGCCATTGGCATGCATGTAGCGCAGCAGCCAGCCCGAATTCACGTCGCGCATGATGTGCTCGACCGAATCGAAGGCGAACGCGGTGTGGGGCGTATAGTGCATCGCCAGCACGACGCCCGTCAGAATCTGCGCCACCAGCATGATGGTGAGAATACCGCCGAACGTATAGGCGTAGTTGAGGTTGCGCGGGACCGGATAGGCCACGAATGAATCATACACCAGCCGGGGCAGCGGCAGCCGCTGGTCGATCCAGCGCTCGATGCCGGTCTTGGGCTCGTAGGTGGAGTGTTGTCCCGCGCTCATATCGCGTGCCCTCTTCTGCCTCAGCCGATCTCGATGGTCGTGTCGGAGGTGAATGTGAATGTCGGAATGGGAAGGTTCGTCGGCGCCGGCCCCTTTCGGATACGTCCGGCCGTATCATAGTGCGAGCCGTGGCAGGGGCAGAACCAGCCGCCAAAATCGCCCGCCTGACCGAGCGGAACGCAGCCCAGATGGGTGCAAACGCCGACCATGACGAGCCAGTTTTCCCTGCCCTCGCCCGCCGAGCGTTCGACGTCGGTCGCCGGCGCGTCGGCGGGGATATTGGCGTTGCGGGCAATCGGGTCCTTGAGATCGTCGAGGGGAACTTCCCGTGCGGCCTCGATTTCCGCCTCCGTCCGGTTGCGGATGAAGACCGGCTGGCCACGCCACTTGGCGGTGATCGACATTCCCGGCTCGATACCCGAAACATCGACCGCGATCGTTGCCAGCGCCAGCGTCGAGGCGTCGGGCCGCATGTTGTCGATGAACGGCCACGCAACAGCGCCAGCGCCGACGGCGCCGGCCATGCCGGTGGCGATGTAGAGGAAGTCGCGGCGGTTCGGATCGGTCGTTTCGGTCGCGCTCACGGAACTGAAATCCTTTCGGCATCTCTTGCCGGCGGGAAGTATTCTGCATCGAAAGACCGGCCGCTCAGTCGCGAGAGGCCAGCCCTTTTGGCACGCGGAATCCCCCGGCGTTCGGCGTTGGGTTCTATGCGCGTGAGCTAGGCTTGTCCAGACGCCGGAACGCGTTGACGGCAGTTTGTCGCGGCCAATGGGACCGCACCGCCATCAGCCGGCCCCCGATCGTGGATAACTACCGGCTGGCAGGCAGAACCGGGCGGCGGCGGAAGCGTCCGCTCAATCGAAAACCGTCACGCATGTTGAGGCCCATCAGGGCGAGATTCGTGGCGCCGGCGAGATATTCGACGGCCTGAACGGCGGCGAACCACATGTCGAATTCCCCTCGATCCGCTTTCCACGCGAGGAAAAGCACGCACGGAACGAGAATTGCGGCGCCATTCGCCGCCACGATGCGCATGCGCGCGAGTTTGACCCCGGCGAGACCCTTCGCACTGCCGCCGACAAGTCGGTAGCCGCTGCCGCCCGCGGCGGCTAGCGCAGGCACCAGCGCCAGCAGCCCCCAGCGGATCGCCGACTTCGCCGCGGCGACAGCTTGATGGTCGCCCGAAATCTCCGTGACGACGGATGCAAGCATGAATGTGGAAATGATCGCGAAGGCGGTCACCCCGGCAATCCCGTGGACGATGGCGACAGGTCTCTTCATGGCTGGACTCCGGCTTGCTTCGGTGCGTCGAACATGAGATACATAGCATACAATGTAATTGTATAGCAAGCTATATAATATGACGTTCGACCGCGAAAACTCCGCCGGATATCTGACCAACTGGGCGGCCAGGCTGCTGGCGCGCGCCATCGAGCGCCGGCTGAGACCGCTCGGCCTGTCGTCCGGTCATCTGCCCGTCTATTTCGCGCTGGCTGGCGGCAAGACGCTGACCCAGAAACAGCTCGCCGCCCATGCCGGCATCGAGCAGCCGACAATGGCGGCGACGCTGGCCCGGATGGAGCGCGACGGTCTGATCGTCCGTACGCCAGACCCGAAGGACCGGCGCGCGAGCCTTGTGAAGTTGAGCCCGGCGGCGGAAGGAAAGGCCGCAGCCGTGCTTGACGCGGTGCATGAGACCAACGCCGACGCTCTCGCCGGCCTCAGCGAAGCCGACCGAGAGCGGTTTCGGGCGGCGCTCAGGACGATCATCGCAACGCTGGCTGCGAAGCTGGATGGCTAGCTGGCCCCCAGCCTGACCAGAACCTCGTCGGGAATGGCGTATTCGCGGATGATTTCGCGGTGGCGCTTCATCCCGCACAGCTCCCGCTGGATGAAATAGGCATAGACTGCATGCGCCGCCTCGCGCAGCAGGCGCGGACGCTCGAGGGCATCCGGCGCGCAGTCATGCAGCTGTTTCAGGCAAAGCTCCACCTTCTCGCCGGCGCGGCCGAGAGCCGCGGCTTTCTCGCCGAGGATTTCATGATCGAGCGGCGACAGCGTCTCGGCCGGCCCGGGCCGGGCCGACTGTGCGTATTGGCGTGGCGGGCGGACGGCCAACGCCGCCTATTCCGCGGCCAGCCTTGACGGCAGGAAACCACCGGACTGGCGCTTCCACAGCTGCGCGTACAGCCCGCCCCTGGCCAGCAGCGAGTCGTGGCTGCCCTCTTCCACGATACGGCCCTCGTCGAGCACCACCAGCCGGTCGAGCGCGGCGATGGTGGAAAGCCGGTGCGCCACCGCGATCACCGTCTTGCCCTCCATCATGGAGAACAGATTTTCCTGGATCACCGACTCGATTTCGGAATCCAGCGCCGAGGTGGCTTCATCCAGAATCAGGATCGGCGCGTTCTTGAGCATCATGCGCGCAATTGCGATGCGCTGTCGCTGGCCGCCGGACAATTTTACCCCTCGCTCTCCGACATGCGCGTCATAGCCCTCGCGCCCGCGCTGGTCCGCGACGCCCGTGATGAACTTATGCGCGGAAGCGCGCTTTGCCGCCTCGATGATCTCGTCCTCGCTGGCGCCCGGCTTGCCATAGGCGATGTTATCGCGGATCGAACGGTGCATCAGCATCGGATCCTGGCTGACCACGCCGAACTGCTGGCGCAACGATCCCTGGGTGAGCGTGCGGATGTCGCGGCCGTCGAGCAGGATGCGCCCGCCTTCGACATCGAACAGCCGCAGCGCCAGATTGACGATCGTCGTCTTGCCCGCCCCCGACGGGCCGACCAGCGCCACGCGCTCACCGGGCCTGATATGCAGGTCGAGGTTGGCGATCACCCGGTCGGCATGGGTGCGGCTGTCCTTGCCGTAGTTGAAGGTGACCTTCTGGAATTCGAGGTCGCCTTCTGCGCGCGGCATGATCTGCGCGTTGTCGGCGTCGCGGATCGCCGGCTCCACTGAGATCGTGCCGGTCGCGTCCTGCACGGTGGCGAAGTTGCGGATCAGGCCGTTGACGTTGAACATCACATAGCCGGACATCTGGTTGAGCCGGAAACACAGCCCCATGACGGCAGCGATCTCGCCGGTCGATGCGCCGCCGGCCATCCAGCTGCGGATGGCGAGGATGGCGATCGCCGCGATCATTACGCCATTGATGATGGCGACCGCCGCCCGCACCTTGGTGATCTGTCGGGTCAGCCGCCGCACCGCGTGGAGGAAGCGCTCCATGCCGTCGCGCACGAAGGCATGCTCGCGCCGCCCGCTGTCGAACAGCTTGACCGCCATGATGTTGGTGAAGGCATCGACCAGCCGCCCGTTCAGGATGGAGCGCTCGTCGGCGGTTTTGCGCCCGGCCGCGCGCAACGGCGGCAGCAGCCGCCATCCTGTGAGCCCGTAAGCGGCCAGCCACACGACCATCACCACACCCATCCACGGGTCCAGCGCGGTCAGGATCGTACCGGCCAGGACCACAAAGGTGATGAAGCCCCACATGGTCTGCAGGAGCGACACGATGAAATCGCCCGTCGCCTCGCCGCCCTGCAGTATCTTGGTGGCGATGCGGCCGGCGAAGTCGTTCTGGTAGAACTCGTAGGGCTGTTCGATCACGCGCCGAAACGCCTGCCAGCGCACCAGCTGGAAGAAATGCGGTGCGATGATCTGTTGTTCCACGATCGCGGCCGCAATCATCACCGCCGCCCGAACCACCAGCACAAGGAAAAGGAACGCCGCCAGGTGCGGCCAGTAATTTTCGAGCAGCGTGGCCGGCGAGGAGGCATCCAGAATGTCGATCAGCCAGCCGACCGCCCAGTAGAGGCCGGCATCGACCGCGCCCGAAAGCCCGCCAATGATGAGCAGCATCACGAATGGAAATTTCGCCTGATTGGCGAAAAACATGATGAAGCGAAGCGCCTCGCGCGGCAGAACCTCGCGGTTCGTGTCGGCAAAGGGATCGATCAGCCTTTCGGCCAATCCCCATATCCTGTCGCCTTTGTCTTCCCGCTCGTTCATGACTGCCTGGTTACATGTAGGTTGCCGCGACTTCTGGGCGCGCGGCAGCCAATACTAACTGGAACGCGGGCGGTCGCTTGGCAACCGCCCGTGTGGCGCGGCCGCTACTCCGCGGCCTCCTTTTCAGCGACGGCATCGACGTCGATGAAACCGCCGGACTGGCGCCGCCAAAGATCGGCATAGAGCCCGCCCCTGGCGACCAGTTCGTCATGTGTGCCTTCCTCTATGACCCTGCCGTGATCGAGCACGACCAGCCGGTCCATCGCCGAGATGGTGGACAGCCGGTGTGCGATCGCAATCACCGTCTTGCCCTCCATCAGCCGGTACAGGTTCTGCTGGATCGCCTCCTCGACTTCCGAATCGAGCGCCGATGTTGCCTCGTCGAGGATGAGCACCGGCGCATCCTTTAGCATCACCCGCGCAATCGCGATGCGCTGGCGCTGGCCGCCCGACAGCTTCACGCCCCGTTCGCCGACATGGGCGTCATAGCCCTTGCGTCCCTTCGGGTCGGTAAGCTCCTGGATGAACTCGTGCGCCTCGGCCCGCTTGGCCGCTTCGACCATCATCGCCTCGGTCGCGTCGGGGCGGCCGTAGAGGATGTTGTCGCGCACCGAGCGGTGGAGCAGCGACGTGTCCTGCGTCACCATGCCGATATTGGCGCGCAGCGAATCCTGCTTCACCGCGGCGATGTCCTGCCCGTCGATCAGCAGTCGCCCGCCCTCGATGTCATAGAAACGCAAAAGCAGATTGACGACCGTCGACTTGCCGGCGCCCGAACGGCCGACCAGGCCGACCTTTTCGCCCGGCTTCGCGGTCAGCGTCAGGTCTTCGATCACGCCCTTCTGCTTGCCGTAATGAAAACGGACATGCTGGAAGCCGATTTCGCCGCGCTTGACCACAAGCTCCTTCGCATCCGGCCGGTCTTCGACCAGACGTGGCAGCGAGATCGAATTGATGCCGTCCTGCACCGTGCCGACATTCTCGAACAGGCCGGACATCTCCCACATGATCCACTGCGACATGCCCCACAGCCTGAGCACGAGGCCCAGCGAGACCGCGACTGCGCCGATGGAGACCGCGTTGACCTGCCACAAATAGATGCCGAGCGCGCCGATCAGGAACAGACACAACGAGTTGAGCAGATAGAGCAGCCCGTAGAGGCCGGTGATCAACCGCATCGACCGATAGACCGTCTGCAGGAAGCTGTTCATGCCGTCGCGGGCATAGCCGGCCTCGCGCTGCGCATGGCTGAACAGCTTGACCGTCTGGATATTGGTATAGCTGTCGACCACCCGGCCGGTCATCATAGAGCGCGCGTCAGCCTGCTGCTCGGCAATGCGGCCGAGCCGCGGTATGAAGAAGCGCAGCAGCGTGACATAGCCGACGAGCCAGCCGGCCAGCGGTATGGCCAACCGCCAGTCGGACGAGGCCACGATGACTATCATGCCGATGAAATAGACAACGACGTAGTTCAGCACGTCGATCAGCTTGAGCACGCATTCGCGCACGGCGAGCGCGGTCTGCATCAGCTTTGTCGCGATACGGCCCGCGAACTCGTCCTGATAGAAGGTCATCGACTGCTTCAGCAGGTAGCGGTGCACCTGCCAGCGGATGCGCATGGGGTAGTTGCCCATGAGCGTCTGCTGGTTGAGCAATGAATGGAACCACACCATGATCGGCAGGCCGACGAGTATGATGAACGCCATGCCCCCGAGCTTCCAGCCTTCTTCGGCAAGGAAGCTTTCGCGGTCGTGCTGAGACAGCCAGTCGACGATGTTGCCGAGGAAGGAGAACATCCAAACCTCGGTGACCGCGATGCCGGCCATCAGGATTGCAGACGGCACCAGATAGGGCCAGGAGCCGCGCGTATAGTGCAGGCAGAACGCGACAAACGTCCTCGGCGGCTCTTCGGGTTCCTCCGGCGGGAACGCATCAAGTCTGTTTTCAAACCATTTGAACATGGTCTCGTGCCTTACGTCGGTCATTAACGGTGCCCGCTGCGATGGCCGGAGAAATTCTTCATCCCGGCTGCCGGCTTGGGTGCCTTGTTGATCTGGTCGGGCCGGCCGGAACCGCCCCTCGGGTTATCCTTCCCGACAGAAGCGGGAGGAGTGTCCGCCCGTCCGCCCGATTTGCCAAGCGCGGCGGCGAAGGCTCCCGACAGCTTGTTGTCAGGAGCCGCCGGCACGAGGGCCGCGGGAGGCGCCGCGTCCGATGAAAGCGGACCGAGCGGCGTTGCATTGGTGCCCTTGCGGGCATTCGGATTCTTTGCGTGCATGGATGAACTCCGGCGAAACGGAACGTGGGTTCCGGCGGAATTCGGCGACGCGAAGAGGAAATGTCAGTGCTAGGGTCGAACCGAATCCGCCGTCAGGCGAGCGCCCCGCTGCGGAGGCGCGTCATGACGATGTTCATCCGGTAATCCATCGATGCCTCCTCTGGGTTCGGTTTCGAAGGTTGGCTTATAGGAGCCTGACCGGCGACATTCCAGCCCTGAATGCCGTTCTTTCCACCAATCCCGTAAGGTGTTGTTGATCGGCAACGCCGGCGAGGCGCTCTCCTTCGGACGTCGCGGAGCGCACCGCCTCGCGGTTCAGCCGGTCGATGGTGATGTCGTAGTTGAGCCGCATCAGGCGGATCACGTCGTCGGCGTCCTCGTCTGTCAGGATGCGGCGGGCGGCGGGACCTTCACGGTCGGGAAAGACCGGATGGTATGAGATACGGCCCGCACGCCTGAGTTCCTGCCACAGCGGCTTGTTGAAGAAGAAATGCGCCACGGTGTTGCCGTGCAGGTGCCCGATCTCGCGGCCGCCGACCTTGAAGGACTGTTCGCCTCTGCTGCCTATGCCCGACGTGACGCCCTCCCATGAGGTGACCTTGTCGGCAATGCGCCGTCCGGCGCTTTGTGTTTCGCTCATCGTTTCGTCTCCTGCCCTGGCGGGGCGTTGAGTGTCGATGACGCACAAAATAGAAGTTCAAGTGAACTTGAGATCAAGGGCTTTTTGTGATTTTCTTCCGCACATGGAAACGACACTGACAATCGGCGCCATCGCGCGGCGCTCCGGCGTCGCGGCTTCCGCGCTCAGATTCTATGAGGAACGCGGCCTGATCCGCGCCGAGCGCGCCGGCTCCGGACACAGGCGTTTTCCACGTTCGACGCTCAGGCGCATCGCCTTCGTCGTGTTCGCGCAGAAGGTCGGGCTGACGCTCGACGAGATCGGGGCGGAGCTGGCGAAACTGCCGGACGGCCGCGCTCCCACGAAATCGGACTGGCAGAAGCTTTCCGGCAAATGGTCCGGCCGCATCGACGCGCGCATCGCCGAGCTGGAGCGGCTCAAGGCGGGGCTGACGGAATGTATCGGCTGCGGCTGCCTGTCGATGGACAAATGCAAACTGGTCAATCCGGCCGACAGGATTTCCGGGCGCGGCGCCGGCCCGCGCTACTGGATGGGCGACCGGCCCGCCAATGTCTGAAGTCCGGGGAAGCGCTTGACTTCAACCTTGCTTGAAGTTGTAGCCACCTTTGCCCATCCAGGGCTAACCTCCATTCAGATGGCTGATCCGATGTCCGCAGCTCCCAACCTGACCCACCCCGACGCCACGCCCCGCGGCTTCGACCTCGACGCCTATCTGCGCCGCATCGGCTATGACGGCCCGCGCGCGCCGACGCTCGACGTCTTGCGCGCGCTGCACGAGGCGCATCCTCGGGCGATCGCCTTCGAAAACCTTGATCCCTTCATGGGCAAAGCGGTCAAAGTCGATCTCACCTCCGTGCAAGACAAGCTCGTTGGCAGCCGGCGCGGCGGCTATTGCTATGAGCAAAACCTGCTTTTCATGCACGCGCTCGGCGCGCTCGGATTCGAAGTGAGCGGCCTGGCCGCCCGCGTATTGTGGGGACGATCCGAAGACGCAATGACCCCGCGCAGCCACATGCTGCTGCGTGTTGAGATCGACGGCAGGACCTGGATCGCCGATGTCGGCTTCGGAGGGCTGACGCAAACCGCGCCGCTGCTGCTGGAGCCGAATACCGTCCAGCACACGCCGCATGAAAATTTCCGTCTGGTTTCGAGGGAAGGCTATTTCCACAGCCAGGCTGAGGCGGGCGGCGAGTGGCGCACGCTCTACCGCTTCGACATGGCCGATCACTATGAAGGCGACTATGCGGTGTCGAGTTACTATCTCTCGACCAGCCCGGCATCGCATTTCGTGACGAGCCTGATCGCGGCGCGGGCCTTGCCCGGCCGGCGATACGCGCTTTCAGGCAACCGCTTCACGGTGCATCACCTCGACGGCAAGACCGAGCGCCGCGAATTATCGACCGCCGCCGAACTGGCCGATCTGTTCGAAATGGAATTCGGCATCACCATCCCGGACCGCCCCGCCTTCGCCGATGCGCTCGCGGCCAAGAAGATCATCCCTGGAGGCTAGGGCGCGAATGACCGGCACATTCGACATCGCGCTCTATCAGCCGGACATTCCCGGCAACACCGGAACCATCCTCAGGCTGGCGGCATGCCTCGGCGTTGGCGTGCACATCATCGAGCCGGCGGGCTTCGACATGTCTGACAAGGCGTTGAAGCGCGCCGGCATGGACTATCTCGAGATCGCCGCCATGACGCGGCATCTGTCATGGGACAAGTTCGACGAAGTCCGGCGGACCGAAGGCCGCCGTCTGCTGCTGTTCACGACCTCTGGCGACACGCCCTACACCCGCTTCGAATACAGGCCTGGCGACCTGCTGCTGTTCGGCCGCGAGACATCAGGCGTTCCCGAAGCCGTTCATGCCGCGGCCGACACGCGGCTCATCATCCCGATGCCGGGCGGCGGCCGGAGCCTCAACCTCGCGCTGGCCGCGGCGATGGCGGCGGGCGAGGCTACGAGGCAGCTGGCTAGCTAGGAGAAATATTCAATCCGCCGTCGGCAGGCGGCGCATGGTGAACTCGATCTCGTCGTCGGGGCGTTCCGCCCAGCTTTCAATCGCCGTCCAGTAGGCCTGTTTCGGCCAGCGGTCGAACCACTCGCGCGCCTTGCTGCGCGCATCTTCCCTCGGCAGCACGAATGTCTCGCGCAGGAAGCCATCGCGCGCCATGCGCTGGCCCGTCTCCCGGCCTCTGTCGAGCCGGTCCCTCAGGCTATCCAGCGATGGACGTGCGGGCACTTTCAAGAAAGAACTCCTTGACCGTCCTCGACGGGACTTTAGAGAACGGCGTCTGAAATGACGAGTCCCGAGTGCGCTGGCGCGGCTTTGCCGATGCGAACGCGCCTGGCAAGGAGACATCTGCATGGAACGTCCCGATATCGCGCCCGGCCTGCCCGAGGACATCGAGGACAAGAAGAACGCCGCCACAGCCTGGTTCGAGGAACTGCGCGACCGTATCTGCACTGCCTTCGAGACATTGGAAGACGAACTGACCGGCCCGCTGTCGCACCGCGCGCCCGGCCGGTTCGAGCGCGACGAGTGGCAGCGGGAAGAAGGCAAGGGCGGCGGCGGCGTCATGTCGATGATGTATGGCCGCGTCTTCGAAAAGGTCGGCGTCCATACATCAACCGTTTACGGCGAGTTTTCGCCCGAATTCCGCAAGCAGATACCGGGTGCCGAGGAGGATCCGCGTTTCTGGGCAAGCGGCATTTCGCTGATCGCGCATCCGCAGAACCCGCATGTTCCGGCGGTTCACATGAACACGCGCATGGTCGTGACCACCGGCCAGTGGTTTGGCGGCGGCGCCGACCTGACGCCGGTGCTCGACACGCGCCGGACGCAGGAGCATCCCGACACGCTGGCGTTTCACAAGGCGATGCGGTTCGTCTGCGACAAGCACGGCGACGTCGCCGACTATCAGCGGTTCAAGGAATGGTGCGACGAATATTTCTATCTGCCCCACCGCGACGAGCCGCGCGGCATCGGCGGCATTTTCTTCGACTGGCTGAAGACGGCGGACGACAAGGGCGGCTGGGACGCCGACTTTCGCTTCGTGCAGGACGTCGGCCGCACCTTCGCCGTGGTCTACCCGCATCTGGTGCGGGCGAATTTCAACGAGAACTGGACCGAAGCCGACCGCGAGGAACAGCTCGTGCGGCGCGGCCGCTATGTCGAGTTCAACCTGCTCTATGACCGCGGAACGATCTTCGGCCTCAAGACCGGCGGCAATGTGGATTCGATCCTCTCCAGCCTGCCGCCCGAGGTGAAGTGGCCGTGAGGCGCTTGTAATCGAAGTGGGCGATCGCAAATACTATGGCGAAGATCGCCTGATCGCCTACGGACACGCGGCAAAACGCCTGCATGTTTGCGTATTCACGATGAGACGCGATGTGACCCGCATCATCTCGGGTCGGAAAGCAAATGATCGAGAGATAAGAAAATATGGCCGATGATTTCGCTGCACAGGATGCTCTAGACAATCCGGACTGGACTACCGTCCCCACCCGGCCGATTGGATTGGGTCACAAGCTTCAACTGGCGCGCCTCCGACTCGAGATGAGCCAAGCCGATTTCGCGGCCATGCTCGGCATTCCGGTGGCTACTTTGCGGAACTGGGAACAGCGCCGCACGCAGCCGGACTCGGTCGCGGCGACATTGATCGATCTTGTCTACGATGATCCGAAGGGATGAAGACACGCCTGCTGAAGAGAACGGCCGCCTGAAGCGCCCTTTCCCACCCGGACGCAGACGGTCCCGCCGCCTGGCGCCAAGTGGGCCGTCAACTGCCTTGGTCGCAATCGTAACGGACCCTGCCCAGCGGCAGGTCGGCCAGCTCGGTTGGCGTCATCCGCTCGATGGCGGGATGCGAGAGCGGATCGCAGCGCCATGACGGATCCTGCGCGTCCTTGCTGATCGCCCTTCCGCGCCGGAACGCGCTGAAGAAAAACTGCAACATTTCCTTTGTTCCTTTCATCGCTATGGCGCTGATTTCGGAGATTTTGCAGCTCTTTTCAATGGAGATTTGCTCGCCTTTGATATAGAAAATCTATATGAAAGCCCTCAATCACATCCATCTCAACGGGCTGCGCGCCCTGGAAAGCTGCGGCCGTCTGGGCTCGCTGAAGGATGCAGCGGCCGAGTTGGGCGTCACAATCGGCGCGGTGAGCCAACAGATCATCCGCGCCGAAGAGCAACTCGGCCGCACGGTGTTCGACCGCACGGCGAAGGGCCTGCGCCCGACGCGGTTCGGGGCCGATTTCCTGCAGCGCCTGACGGCGGGGTTTGCAACACTCGAACAGGCGGTGGCGTCCGCTGCTGACCGTTCCGACAATGTGCTGACCATCTCCGTGGCGCCGGTATTCGCCTCGAAATACCTCGTGCCCCGACTTGGCCGCTACATGGCCGCGCATCCAGGCATGCAGCTCAGGCTCGACGCCAGCATCGGGCTGGTCGACCCCGCCACCAGCGACATCGACATCGCGATCCGCGTTGGGCCCGGAGGCTGGCCGGGCGTGAAGGAAGAACACATCCTGGAACAGGAGGTTTTCCCCGTTTGCGCGCCCGACATTGCCGCGCGGTTGAAGGAGCCGGCCGACCTTCTCAAGGTGCCGGTGGTGGTGGATGCCAATTCGAACCTGCACTGGCAGAACTGGCTCGATCATTACGGACTGTCGGAGAAGGACCTGACACCCGGCAGTTACTACACGGACGCGGCACTTGCGCTCGATGCGGTCATCGCCGGACAGGGCGTCATGCTCGCCTGGCAGACACTGGCCGAGTATGCCTTGCGCGCCGGGACCCTGACGGCGCCCTTCCCCCACCGCGCACGCACTGGCCTGAGCTACTGGCTGATTACCGCCCGCTCACGCCGCGAGGACGAGCGCGTACGCGGATTCAAGGAATGGATCCGCGCCGAGATCGCCGATACGGCGCGGATGTTCGGCCCGATCGGAAATTGACCTCAAACGCAACTTATCGCCGTAATACGTGTTATCCTTCGAATTCTCGAAGAGCCAAAGGAGGAAACGATGAAGACCTATCATTGCGGCTCATTGGTGCCCGGCTGTGACTGGCACACCCGCCACGAGGAAGAGGCGGAGGTGATCCGCCGCGCGGTCGAGCACATGCGCGATGCGCACGGCGAAGACACCATTCGCGAGACCATGGTCGAGGCTATCCGCTCGCGCGTCACCAACGAACGCGACGCCGACGCGGCCTAGTTCCCGGCGGCCAGTTTCGCGGCGCGCTTCAACAGCGCGTCGCGGTGCAGCGAGAAATTGCTCTCGATCCACTCATCCTCAAGCGAATTGAGGATTGCCCCAAGCCCTTTGCCCGGCATCAGCCCGGCTGCGAGCAGATCGTTGCCCGAAACCGGCAGCGTGGGCTTTTCCCACCTTTTCAGGAATTTGAGCAGCCGGGCATAGCGCTTCGCGGTCGCGGCGTCGGATTTGGCGCCGGCTGCCGCCAGCGCAAGCCGCATCCGGTCCGAAATTCCGGCCGGCTTGCCCCGATAGGCGATGCGCGCCAGTTCTGCCTCGCTTGTGTCGGCAGGGGGCAGAGGCGTTTCAGCCCATGATTTCAGGCGTTCGGTTTCCGCGTTCGACAGCCGCAGCCGCTCGGCCATCGCGGCCATGCGCACGGCATCCGGGGGCACGATCGCCTCCAACCTGAGCAGCGGGTCCGGTTTCCATTTCTGCGATGCCTCGGCGTCTATGAGACCCGGCTGGAAATCGATCCCCCACTTTTCGGTCTCTGGCAACACCTGCGTCAGCACGCCCGTCTGGCGCATCCACAACAGCGCGCGCGACGGGTCGGGCGCCGAGAGGAGCTTCTTCAACTCGGCCCACACGCGTTCGGCGGAGAGCCCGTCCAGCCCCTCCTTCAGCCGCGCGCAGGCCTTGATGCCTTGGGCGTCGGGCCGGCCGTCGCCGTACCAGGCAAAGAACCGGAAGAACCGCAGGATGCGCAGATAATCCTCGCGGATGCGCTGTTCGGCATCACCGATGAAGCGCAGCGTCCTGGTTTCAAGGTCGTCCAGCCCGCCGACGAGGTCGGTCACTTGCCCGGAGGCATCGGCGTAGAGCGCATTGATGGTGAAGTCCCGCCGTTCGGCGTCGCGTTCCCAGTCGCGCCCGAACAGCACCCGCGCGCGCCGGCCGTCGGTTTCGATATCCGAGCGCAGGGTCGTGACCTCATAGGGCTTGCCGCCGGCGATCACCGTGATCGTGCCGTGTTCCTTGCCGGTCGGCACGGTCTTGAACGTCGCTGCCTCGGCGCGCGCTATCGTCTCATCCGGCAAATTCGTAGTGGCGATGTCGATGTCGGTCACCGGCTGGCCAAGCAGCGTGTTGCGCACCGCGCCGCCGGCGATCCGCGCCTCCTCGCCATCCGACGACAGAACGGCCAGAAGCTTCTGCAGCCCGGCATCACCCAGCCATTTGGCCTTCGCGATCGATGTTTCGCTCACGCGTAGAGCCTCTCGTAAAGGGTGCGGATAATGCCCGCGGTCACGCCCCAGATGTAGCGTTCGCCGAACGGCATTTCGTAGAAGAACCGCTCTCGCTCGTTCCAAACGCGGCTCTGCTGGCGGTGGTTGACGGGATCCATGAGAAACGCCAGCGGAACCTCGAATGCGGCGTCCACCTCGTGCGGATTGATCGTCAGATGGAAGCCTGGCCGCACGATCGAAAGCACCGGGGCGATGCGGTACCCGCTACCCGAAACGTAGTCCGGCAGCCTGCCGATAATGTCGACATGCGACCCGTTGAGGCCGATCTCCTCGTCCGCCTCGCGCAGCGCCGCACCCTCTGGCGACGGGTCCTCCGGATCGATCTTGCCCCCCGGAAAGGCAATCTGGCCGGAATGGTTGCGCATGGCCTCGGCCCGCTGGGTCAGGATGACGGTCGCGCCATCGTCGTGATCCACCACCGGTATGAGGACGGCTGCGTCGCGGAGGCCTGGCCGCACGATCGTGTCGCGCAGATCCGGGTTGAGCCTGTGATCGCCGAATTCGTCGTCATCGGCGTGATGCGTGGCGTTTTCGGCGCGGCGTCGGAAATCGCCGGCCGTGAACGGCGGGATGGTCATCTCGTCCATCGTCAGGCGCTCAATCGCCGCAGCGTATCGGCGGGCATGATCGGAAAGACTTCACCGTTCGAGCGCACGCAGAACATGGATTTGCCGTCGATCTCGATCTCCTCGCCGATGTCGGCCATCTGATACATGACCGGCCGCGCCACCAATGCCTCCAACCTGCCGCGCACATGCAGATAAGGCTTCAGCCCACCGGTATCGTCTTCGTCGGCGAATCGCAGTTCGTGATCCGGACCGGCCTCGACAACATCGCCGACATTGGTGCGGAAGGTGAGCACCTGTTTCCGGCCCGAGCCTGAAACATCCATCTCCACGGCCACGAACGGCGCGTCCTCGACCCTTATACCGACCTTTTCCACAGGTGTTACGAGATAGGTCCGTCCGTCGCCGTCCTTGCGCAGAACGGTGGAGAACAACTGCACGAGCGCAGGACGCCCGATCGGCGTGCCCATGTAGAACCAGGTGCCGTCGGCCTTGATCTCCATGTCGAGATCGCCGCAAAAGTCCGGGTTCCAGCGCTCGACGGGCGGCAAACCCTTGCCGGCGCGCGCCGCTCGCGCGATCAGCGCCCGCAAACCGGCGGTGTCTTCCGCCTTCGCAAGGCCGGTTTTGTGCGGTTCATCGTGTCGGGCCATCGTCACGAAATAGTCACTGTCATCGCGCTTGTCAGTCTTCGAACCTGATTTATGTTCAACTCGTGGGCGCTGCAACATCGACTGAGTCGCGCCTGAGGGGCCACATGCCGTTCCGCGACGCCCCAGTGTCCGGCTGAAAAAGGATTGGAAAGGCATGAGCGTCATCGTCAAGGACATGGCTCTCTCCGAAAAGGAGATGATCGCCGACGCCGAAGCGGCACTGGCCGACATTGCGCGCATCAGGGGCGCGATCGGCAACGTCATCTTCGGCCAGCATTCGGTGGTCGAGCAGACGATCGTTGCGCTTCTTGCCGGCGGCCATGCGCTCCTGGTTGGCGTGCCCGGCCTCGCCAAGACCAAGCTGGTGGAGACGCTCGGGACGGTCATGGGGCTGGACGCCAATCGAATCCAGTTTACGCCCGACCTGATGCCGTCCGACATTCTGGGCTCTGAAGTTCTTGAACAGGACGACAAGGGCAAGCGCTCCTTCCGCTTCATTCCGGGTCCGGTTTTCGCCCAGCTTCTGATGGCCGACGAGATCAACCGCGCCAGCCCGCGCACCCAGTCGGCGCTGCTGCAGTCGATGCAGGAGTATCACGTCACCGTTGCCGGCAAGCGCCACGATCTGCCCGCGCCGTTCCACGTGCTGGCCACGCAGAATCCTCTCGAGCAGGAGGGGACCTACCCGCTGCCGGAGGCGCAGCTCGACCGCTTTTTGATGCAGGTCGACATTCCCTATCCGGAAATCGATGCCGAACGCCGCATCCTGATCGAGACAACCGGCGTCGACGACGCCAAGGCCGTGAACGTACTGGCCGCGGCGCGCCTGAAGGAAATCCAGAATCTGATCCGCCGCATGCCGGTGCCCGAGACGGTCGTCGAAGCGATCCTCTCGCTTGTCCGCTCCGCCCGGCCGGGACAGGGGCATGAGGAAACCGACCGTCACGTCGCCTGGGGTCCCGGCCCGCGCGCCAGCCAGGCGCTGACGTTGTGCGCCCGCGCCCGCGCGCTCTACGATGGACGTCTGGCTCCATCCGTCGACGACGTCCACGCCCTGGCCGAGCCGGTTCTTCAACATCGCATGGCGCTCACCTTCGCCGCCCGCGCCGAGGGAATGAGCGTCCGCGACGTCATTGCCCGATTGGTGAAAGCGCAGGGATGACCTGATGGCGCCGGTTGGCGAAGCTTCCCTACCGGTCACCACAGGTGATGCGCTCGCGCGCGGCAGGCTGAGGGCTTCGCTGGTTCCCGATCTGTTGGTCGAGGCGCGCCGCGTGGTCAATACGGTGATCGCCGGCTGGCACGGCCGCAGGCGCCGCGGCATCGGCGAAAACTTCTGGCAGTTCCGGCCCTATGTCGAAGGCGAGCCCAGGTCGCGCATCGACTGGCGGCGTTCGGCCCGCGACGACCACACCTATATCCGCGACCGCGAATGGGAGGCCGCCCACACCGTCTGGCTGTGGGCCGACCCTTCGCCATCCATGCTGTACCAGTCCGCGACGGCCACGGTTTCGAAGGAGTCGCGCGCCCTGGTGCTCATCCTGGCGTTGTCCGAGCTTCTGTCGCGCAGCGGCGAACGCATTGCCTGGCCGGGCCTGACGGACCCATTCGCGGCGCGCAACGGAGCCGAAAGGCTTGCCGCGCGTTTGTCCCAGATGCAGTCGCCGCCCCTGCGTCCCGAACTCGTCCAGATTCGCCGCTTCTCCGATATTGTCGTGGCGAGCGACTTCCTCGATCCGGTCGAGGAAACGCAGGCATGGCTTGACCCGCTGGCCAGCCGCGGCGTGCGCGCCCATCTGGTCGAAGTCGCCGATCCGGCTGAGGAAACGTTCCCCTATTCCGGCCGCACCGAATTCCGCGATCCCGAAACCGGTGAGCGTCTCACGGCCGGGCGCGCAGAAACGCTCGGAGACGACTACCGGCAGCTCTACACGGCGCGCCGCACCGAGCTAGATCGGTGGTGCAAGCGGCTCGGCTGGAGCTACACGGTCAACCACACGGACAGGCTGGCATCCGAAGCGCTGGTCAAGGTGCATATGGCGATGACGGTCGATCCCGGCTTCGGCCACGGGGGTCACGCTTGAGCTGGCTGCCGCTCAGCTTCGGCGCCCCGGCGATCCTGTTCGGCTTGCTGGCGCTGCCGGTTATCTGGTGGCTGCTGCGCCTCACCCCGCCGAGACCGCAGACCGAACTCTTTCCGCCGCTGCGTATTCTGGCCCGCGTTGTACGCAAGGAAGAAACGCCGCACCAGAGTCCCTGGTGGCTGACATTGCTCAGACTGGTGATGGCCGCGCTGGTGATCCTGGCGCTCGCCGAACCCGTGTTCAACCCGCGCGAGCGGCTGCCGGCCGGCGGCGGCGCCGTGGCGATCGTGATGGACAATGGCTGGGCAAGCGCGCCCGACTGGGAGCGGCGGGTCGCAACCGCCGGCCGGCTGATCGCCGACGCCGAAGAGACCGGCGTGCCGGTGGTGCTGGCCTTCACCGCGCAAGCACGCAACGCCGAGATCGGCCCGTTCGACGCCGCGACGGCGCACGACCGTCTCAACGCTGCAAAACCGCAACCGGTGCCCACCGACAGGCCAACGGTCTACGGCCGCGTCGCCGATGCGCTGCAGGCCGTTTCCGGCGCCAGCGTCGCGATCCTCTCCGACGGGCTGGCCGCACCCGGAGACGAGGCGGCCTTGGGAGCGCTGCTCGGCCAGGACGCTGCCCGCGTCGTCTTGGTCGAGCCCGAAAGTCTGCCGATGCTCGGCCTGCGCGCCGGCGAGAACCAGGCCGACGCTTTCGAGGTCACGGCCATCCGCATTCCCGGCGACCCCACGCCGCAATTCGCCACCATCGGCGCTTTCGACGATCGCGGGCGGCGCATTGCCGACGCAACGCTGAGCTTCGCGCCTGGTGACACCGAAGCCAAGGCGGAGCTCCGCGTGCCGTTCGAACTGCGCAACGACTTCGCATCGATTGCGATCGACGGCGAAGGGCAGGCTGCATCTGTTCGCGTGCTCGACGAGAACTCGAAACGCCGCCGTGTCGGCCTGATATCGCAGGGCGAACGCGATCTGGCGCAGCCGCTTCTGTCACCGCTTTATTACATCACCCGCGCGCTGGCCCCCTTCGCCGATCTGGTGGAGGCCGGCAGCGCCGACCTGACGGAAGCCATTCCCGCCCTGCTGGACAAGAAACCGGCAATGATCGTGATGGCCGATGTCGGCACGTTGCCCGGCGAAGCGCGTGACGCATTGATCGAGTGGATGGACGGCGGCGGCACGCTGGTGCGGTTTGCCGGATCCCGCCTGGCCGCGGCCGAAAACGACGAAGACCTTCTGCCGGTGCCTCTGAGGCTGGGAGAGCGTCAGTTGGGTGGTTCGCTGTCATGGACGGAACCGCAGCCGCTCACCGATTTTCCGCCGAACGGACCCTTTGCGGACCTGACCCCGCCCAACGAGGTGACCGTCAACCGCCAGGTGCTGGCCGAGCCGACGCCCGACATCGTCGAGCGCAGCTGGGCCACGCTTGCCGACGGCACGCCGCTTGTCACCGGAGCCCGCCGCGGCGACGGCACGCTGGTGCTGTTCCACGTCACCCCGCAGGCGACCTGGTCGAACCTGCCGATCTCCGGCACGTTCGTGGAGATGCTGCGCCGTCTGGTGCAGCTTTCGCGCAATCAGGGCAGTATCGCCGCCAACGCCGACAGCGCCGGCGACGCACTTGCGCCCTATCGCATGATCGCCGCTGACGGCCAGATCATTCCGCCGCCTCCGGATGCGCGGCCGCTCGATATTTCGGCGGGCGAGCCCTCGGTCACCATCGAGAATCCGCCAGGCCTTTATGGCGGCGAGGAAGGCGTGCTCGCCCATAATCTGCTGAGTGAGGAATCCGAATTCCTGCCGATCAGCCGGCCGCAGGTCGAGATCCCGGTCACCAACGCCGCCTACGCCTTTGACGAATCACGCGACCTGCGCGGCCCTCTCTTCGCGGCTGCGCTGACACTGATGATCCTCGACATGCTGGCCGTGTTCTGGATGAGCGGCGTCTTCACCGGGTCGCGCATGCGCCGGCGCGCAACCCGTACGGCCGCTGCGACGGCCGCGCTCGCGATTCTCGCTGGCGGCATGCTGATCCTTGCGCCATCGCCCGCGCTGGCTCAGGATTCGCGGCCCGGTGACGCTGAGGCGATCGCGGCGATCACCGAAACCAGAATTGCCTATGTGATTACAGGCGACGGCTCCATCGACGCTGTCAGCCGCGCGGGGCTGGCCGGGCTGACGCGCTTCCTGACCGACAAGACGGCGCTCGAACCGGGCGCGCCGGCCGGCGTTGATATCGCGGTCGACGAACTCGCCTTCTATCCGCTGATCTACTGGCCGGTCGACGCCGGTGCGGAAATGCCGACGCAGGACGCCATTGCCCGCATCGATGCCTACATGCAGCAGGGTGGAACCGTGCTGTTCGACACGCGCGACCAGTATTCGACCGGTTTCGGCGACACGGCCAGCGCCTCGACGCGGCGCCTGCGCGATATCCTTTCGTCGCTCAACGTGCCGCCGCTGGAGCCCGTTCCACCGGATCACGTGCTCACCAAGGCGTTTTTCATCATGCAGGAATTTCCGGGCCGCTATAATGGCAGCCCGCTATGGGTAGAGGCCTCGCTCGACGCGGAGAATACGGAGAACCGGCCCGTACGCACCGGGGACGGCGTGTCGCCGATCATGATCACCGCCAACGATTTCGCGGGCGCCTGGGCGATCGACAATAACGGCCAGCCCATGCTGCCAACGGTGCCCTCCGACCCGCTCCAGCGCCTCTGGGCGATGCGCGGCGGGGTCAACATCATGATGTACATGCTGACCGGCAACTACAAATCCGATCAGGTTCACGTCCCCGTTCTGCTCGAAAGGCTCGGCCAATGAACTGGTCGGTCTCCTTCGAGCCTCTCATCCCGTGGCTGCTGCTGGCCATCATAGGCTTGCCAGTGCTGGGACTGGCGCTGGCCGGCGTATTCCTGAAGCAACGCGGATCGGTGCTCAGGCTGGCGGGCGCGGCGGCGCTGGCATTGGCTGTGGCCAACCCGGTCCTGCTCGATGAGGAGCGCGAGGCGCTGAAAAGCGTGGTTGCGCTCATTGTCGATCGCAGCCAGAGCCAGGACATCGGCGACCGCGAAGCGACCACCGACGCTGCCTTGGCCGAACTCCAGACGCGGCTCGGCCGCTTCCAGCAGTTCGAGGTCCGCACCGTCGAAACCGGCCAGGCGAGCGCCACCGACGACCGCACGGAAACCCGGCTCTTCGGCGCACTGGAAAGCGCCTTCCGCGATGTGCCGCCCTCGCGCGTCGGCGGCGCGGTGATGATTACCGACGGCCAGGTTCATGACATTCCCGAAAACACCGCTTCGTTCGGCGGGCCGCTGCATGCGCTGGTGACCGGCGAGGAAGACGAATACGACCGCCGCATACGCTTCGAGCGAGCGCCGCGCTTCGGCATCGTCGGACGCGAAATGGAGATGACCTATCGAGTCATCGGGGCCGATGGCGAGACAGGCGAGATCGACGTGCGCGTTTCGGTCAATGGCGAGCAGCGGGTGATCCGTCGCGCGATCATCGGCGAGGAAATGGCGCTGACGACGGCGATCACGCAGGCCGGCCGCAACATTGTGGAGCTTGCGATCGAGCGCGATGGCGACGAGCTCACCGACACCAACAACCGCGCCATCGCGATTGTCGACGGCATTCGCGAAAACCTGCGCGTGCTGCTGGTCTCCGGCGAGCCGCATGCGGGCGAGCGCACCTGGCGCAACCTGCTCAAATCCGACGCGTCCGTCGACCTCGTTCACTTCACCATTCTGCGTCCGCCGGAAAAGCAGGACGGCACGCCGATCAACGAATTGTCGCTGATCGCCTTCCCGACGCGCGAGCTTTTCGTCGAGAAGATCAATGATTTCGACCTGATCATCTTCGATCGCTACCAGCATCGCGACGTGCTGCCGATCCTCTATTACGACTACATAGCCGAATACGTGGAAAACGGCGGCGCGCTGCTGATCGCGGCCGGGCCTGAATATGCCGGCGAACAGTCGATCGCCCGCACCCCGCTCATGCCCGCGCTGCCGGCCCTGCCGACCGGGGAGGTGATGGAGGAAGCCTATTTCCCGCGCCTGACCGAGACTGGCGAGCGCCATCCCGTGACGCGCGGACTGGAGGGCTCCACCATCGAACCGCCGAGCTGGAGCCGCTGGTTCCGGCTGATCGGCATCAGGGATACCGAGGGCCAGGTGGTCATGAAAGGCTCGCGCGAGGCGCCGCTTCTTGTGCTGAACCGCCAGGGCGAGGGCCGCGTCGGCATGCTGCTTTCGGATCAGGGATGGCTGTGGGCGCGCGGCTTCGAGGGCGGCGGCCCGCATGTCTCACTCTACCGCCGCATCGCCCACTGGCTGATGAAGGAGCCTGAACTGGAGGAAGAGCGGCTGACCGCCGACGGGCGCGGCATGACGCTCGATGTGCGCCGCCAGACAATGGCCGACGGAGCGGGCGATGCGCAGATCATCTCGCCGTCCGGCAAGACGGCGACCGTTCCGCTGTCCGAGGACCGTCCGGGGCTGTTCACCGGTTCGATGGAAGTGGAGGAGATCGGGCTCTACCAGGTCGGCAATGGGGACCTGGCCGCGCTCGCGCATGTCGGGCCGGTCAACGCGCCCGAATTCGCCGATGTGGTCTCGACAACCGAAAAGCTCGCGCCGGTGGCCGAAGCCAGCGGCGGCTCGGTGCGCCGCATCCAGGCCGGTCTGACCGGCGGCCTGGATTTGCCCGGCATCGTGCCGGTGCGCGGCAGCGGTACGACGTCGGGCCGCGACTGGATGGGCCTCAACACCACCGGCGACAGCGCGCTCAAGGCGGTCAGCCGCGTACCGCTTTTCAGCGGTTTCCTCGGGCTCGGCCTTCTCCTCTTCGCGCTCGGCTCCATGTGGTACCGCGAGGGGCGGTAGAAATCTAAACCCGCTCCAGCGCCACGGCGATGCCTTGCCCCACCCCGATGCACATGGTGGCAAGTGCAATCATGCCGCCGCGTTCCTTCAGCTCCAGCGCCGCCGTGCCCGAGATCCTGGCGCCCGACATGCCGAGCGGATGGCCGAGCGCGATCGCGCCGCCATTGGGGTTGACGTGCTCCGCGTCCTCGGGGATGCCGAGTTCGCGGAGCACGGCGATGCCTTGGGAGGCAAAGGCTTCGTTGAGTTCGACCACGTCGAAATCAGTCGGTTTGATGCCCAGCCGGGCGCACAGTTTCTGCGTCGCCGGCGCCGGGCCGATACCCATGACGCGCGGCGGAACGCCTGCGGCGGCGCCGCCGAGGAAGCGCGCGATCGGCGTCAGCCCGTATTTCTTCACCGCTTCTTCCGAGGCCACGATTAGCGCGGCCGCGCCGTCATTGACGCCCGACGCGTTGCCGGCGGTCACCGTGCCGCCTTCCTTTTTGAAAGGCGTGGGCAGCTTGGCCAGCGTCTCGATTGTCGTGCCCGCGCGCGGATGCTCGTCTTTGTCGACAACGACCGGATCGCCCTTGCGCTGGGGAATGGTGACCGGCGTGATTTCGCGCCCCAGCCGTCCGTTCTCCTGCGCTGTGACCGCCTTGGTCTGGCTGCGCACAGCGAATGCGTCCTGGTCGGCGCGGCTCACCTTGTAGTCCTCGGCGACGTTCTCGCCGGTCTCAGGCATGGAGTCGACGCCATACTGCTTCTTCATCAGCGGGTTGACGAAGCGCCAGCCGATGGTGGTGTCGTAGATTTCGGCATTGCGCGAGAACGCAGTGTCGGCCTTCGGCATGACGAAGGGCGCGCGGCTCATCGATTCCACGCCGCCGACGATCATCAGTTCGGTCTCGCCGGACTTGATTGCGCGCGCGGCAATGGTCAGCGCGTCCATGCCCGATCCGCACAACCTGTTGACGGTGGAACCGGGGATCGAGGCTGGCAGGCCTGCAAGCAGCAGCGCCATGCGGGCCACGTTGCGGTTGTCCTCGCCGGCCTGATTGGCGCAGCCGAAGACGACGTCATCCACCGCTTCCCAGTCGATTTGCCGGTTGCGCTCGACCAGCGCCCTCAGCGGAATGGCGGCGAGATCGTCGGCGCGCACCGAAGACAGAGAGCCGCCGAAGCGGCCGATCGGGGTACGGATATAGTCGCAGATGAAGGCTTCGGGCATGATCTATATCTCCGGAACGACGAGGTCGCCGACCTTGCCGTTGACGACGAGTTCCGCCTCGGTGACGGCCTGCAATTCGTCCATGCTGATGTCGGGCAGTTTCTCGCGCAGGACGAAGCGCTGGTCGACGATATCGAGGACGGCAAGGCTGGTGTAGACGGTCGTCACACAGCCGACGCCGGTCAGCGGCAGACGGCACTGCTTGAGCAGTTTGGGCTCGCCCTTCTTGGTGACGTGGTCGGTGACCACCCAGATTTGCTTTGCGCCATGCACCAGATCCATCGCGCCGCCGACGGCGGGAACCGATCCCGGTCCGGTGCTCCAGTTCGCCAGATCGCCATTCTCCGCAACCTCGTACGCGCCCAGAACGGCGACATCGAGGTGGCCGCCGCGCACCATCGCGAAGCTGTCGGCGTGATGGAAGAAGGCGCCGCCGGGATTGAGCGTGATCGCCTTCTTGCCGGCATTGATAAGGTCCCAGTCTTCCTCGCCCGGCGGCGGGGCCTCGCCGAAATCCAGCACGCCGTTTTCGGTATGGTAGATGACCTCACGGCCCTCCGGCTTGAACTTGGCGATCATCTCGGGAAATCCGATGCCGAGATTGACGTAGCCGTCAGGCAGGTCCTGCGCGGCGCGCCATGCGATCTGGGCGTTTTTCAGCTTGGTGGCCATCACTCCGCCCCCTCGCGCAAAAGCGCTTCTTCCTGCCTGGCGTCGAAAATTTCGACGATGCGGTTCACGAAAATGCCGGGCGTAACGATGTGCTCGGGCTCGATCTCGCCCGGCTCCACGACCTTGCGCGCCTGGACAATTGTCGTCTTGGCCGCCATCGCCATCAGCGGCGAGAAGTTCCGCGCCGCCTTTCGATAAGTCAGATTGCCCTTGCGGTCCGCGAGTTCGGCCTTGATCAGCGCCACGTCCGCCTTGAGCCAGCGCTCCTGGACATAATGGCGGCCATCGAACTCGGCGATCGGCTTCCCGTCGGCGACCTGGGTTCCATAGCTCGACGGGGTATAGAACGCCGGAATGCCGGCCCCGCCGGCGCGAATGCGCTCCGCCAACGTGCCCTGCGGCACCAGTTCCAGGCCGATCTCACCGGCCAGATATCTGTCGGTGAAGGCCCTGGGATCGGAGGAGCGCGGGAATGAGCAGACCATCTTGGCGACCATGCCGGCATCGATCATCGCGGCGATGCCGATGGAGCCGTTGCCGGCATTGTTGTTGATGACGGTCAGCGAGCCGGGCGTGCCAGTCGCGTTGTAGCGATCGACCAGCGCATGGATCAGTTCGATCGGCGCTCCGGAGCCGCCGAAACCTCCGATCATGACGTCCATTCCGTCGTCGATATCGGAAATCACATCGTCAATCGTGGGATAGACCTTGTCCATCTTCGTCTCACCAGTGTCGCAGGCCGCAATCCGCCCGCAAAGCTGCCACCAATCGCCTGTCAAAGTTCGTATTGCGAACAATTGTTTTGTATGCAATACTTTCTAGATGCCTGCCCCGACTGAGTCAACGCCTTACCCCGCGCCCGACCGCGACATCGTCGGGTCTCTCGCGAAGGGCCTCAATGTTCTGGAGATTCTCGCGGCTCATCCTGCCGGGCTCACTCTCACCGAAACCGCCGAGCGCGCCGGGCTGACCCGCGCCGGCGCCCGCCGCCTGCTTTTGACGCTCGTCGCTTCGGGCCATGCCCGCCAGGAGGGGCGACGCTTCCTGCTCACCGCCAGGCTCCTGTCGCTGGCGCGTACGTGGCTGCAGGACGTGGCGTTGTGGGACTACGCCCTGCCCTTCCTGCGCGAGGTTGCCGCCGCCACCAATGAATCCTGCTCCGCCGCCGTGCTGGCCGGTACGGACGTCGTCTACGTCGCCCGCGTGCCTGGCGAACGCATCATGAGCGTGGCGCTCAATGTTGGCACCCGGCTTCCGGCCTACTGCACCTCCATGGGCCGCGTGCTTCTGTCGGACCTGCCTTCCCCGGATCTGGAAAACCTGCTTCGCCGCTCGGATATCCGCGCCAATACCCGCAAGACGATGATGAACCGCGTCGAGATCGCCCGCGCCGTACGCAATGCGGGCAAGGACGGTTACGCCGTCGTCGACGAGGAACTCGAGATCGGCCTGCGCTCCATCGCCGTGCCGATCCGCGATCGCGCCGGTAGGATCGTTGCGGCGATCAACGTGCCCGCGCAATCCTCGCGCTACACCGTGCAGGAACTGGAAAGGACCGCGCTGCCGCACCTGCGCAAGGCGGCCGCCGCGATCGAGAACTATTTCGTGGTGCAGTAGCCGCGCAAACGCGTGGCCTAATCTTCCAGCGCCTGCCGCGCCGCCGCGCGGTGATGGTCCTTGATATGCGGCCGGATCGCCGTGATCGCCGCGGTCAGCACAGCCAGATCGTCGGTGAAGCCGAAGGCGAGCAGGAAGTCGGGAATGAAATCCGTCGGCAGCACGAAATAGGCCAGCGCGCCGATCAGGATGCCCCGCGCCCTGGTCGGGGTCTCGGCATCGAACGCGCAGTAATATGCCGCGACCACCTCGTCCATGAACGGGATGGCCCGCGCGGCCCGCTTCGTGGTGCGCCAGAACTTTTCGCGCACGCGATCCTCGCGCCGCCTCGTCTCTTCCGAGCTGACGGGCACAAGGATTTCACCGATCTTCACATTGTCCATCTGCTCGACCATTCGCAAAATATGGGAATTTGGCGCGCACCCCGCAAGCCGGTGATCAGCCGCCGGCCAGCTTGTCCATCTTGCGCGCCAGCTTGAAGTCGAGCTCCGTCAGCCCGCCGGCGTCATGGGTGTTGAGCTTCACGTCTACGGTCTTGTAGACGTTCGACCATTCCGGATGGTGATCCATCTTTTCCGCTTCCATCGCGACCTGCGTCATGAAGCCGAAGGCCTTGTTGAAATTGGCGAAATTGAAGCGCCGGCTGATCGAGCCGCTGTCGCCGGCAAGGCTCCAGTCGGGCAGGTCCGCCATCGCGGCCTTGACCTCCGCGTCGGTCATTTTCGTTCGCGCCATGTCCTGTCCTCCGTTTGCGCCGCGCCGTCTTGAAGGATAAGGCAAGGTTCATGTCTGCAAAGACCCCGCGCTCGATTCTTTTCGTCTGTCTCGGCAATATCTGCCGCTCGCCGCTGGCGGAAGGCGTGTTCAGGCATGTGGCGAGCGAAGCCGGCGGCGAAGCCAGGCTTGTTATCGACTCCGCCGGCACCGGCGCATGGCATGTCGGCAATCCGCCTGATCCTCGCTCCATTGCGATTGCCGCGAAATATGGCATCGACATCGCCACGCAACGCGCCCGCAAGGTCGTTCCCGCAGATTTCGAGGCTTTCGATCTGCTGCTCGGGCTCGACCGCGCCAATGTCGAAACTTTGCTGGATCGGGCGCCGCGCCAAGCGCGCGGTAAGGTTCACCTGTTTCAGGACTATGCCGGCCTTGGGCCGCGTGACGTGCCCGACCCCTATTACGGCGGCGACGGCGGCTTCGAGGCTGTCTACCGCATGATCCGCGAGGCGTCGGAAGCGCTGTCGGCGAAGCTCGGCGCGCGCGCCGTTTCGCCGCCCTGAAGCGGCCACGCCTCCTCGACGATGTAGGGGCCGCCGCCGGTCGAGTCGCGCGACGACATCAGCACGAAACGGCCGACTTTGAACGGCATCGTGGCGAAATTGCCGCGCGCCGACAGGTAATTGGCGACATCGACCGGGCTGGTGTTGCGCAACCTGGCCAGCGTCACATGCGGGGTGAATTTGCGCGGATCGGCAGGCAGGCCGAGTCGCTGGCAGATGCGTTCGATTTCCGCCTGAAGGGCGTACATGTCGGGCGACGCCGACGTCCCGGCCCAGATCGCATGCGGCTTCTTGCCGCCGAAAGCGCCCACGCCGGCGAGCGTCAGCGTGAATGCCGGCCGCCGCACCCGGTCCAGCGCATTGGCGACTTCGTCCGCAATGTGGCCTTCGACGTCGCCGATGAACCGCAATGTCAGGTGGTAGTTTTCGACATCGATCCAGCGGGCGCCGGGCAGACCTCCCCTCAGCAGGGAGAGCGACATGGCGGCATCACGCGGAATTTCGAGGGCGGTGAAGAGACGCGGCATGAGAACCTCCTCGAATCGACTGCGTAGCCTGAGCGAATCATCGAATGGCCGCACGGGCAAGCGCTTTTATGCGCCCTTCCCGTTCAATCGCCCGACATCCCCGCCTTCAGTCGGGCCTCGACCATCGGCAGGATGCCTTCGACTATCCTGTCGACGCCGGCGGCGTTGGGGTGCATGCCGTCTTCAAGCTGCAGGCTGGCCTGCGCGGCCACCCCGTCGAGAAAGAACGGGTAGAGCGGCAGATCGTATTCGGCCGCCAGGTCCGGATAGATCGGGTTGAACGCTTCCGCATAGTCGGGCCCGAGATTTGGCGCCGCCACCATCCCCGCCAGCAGCACGTCGATCCCTCGCCCGTCCAGCTTCGCGATCATCGCATCCAGATTGGTGCGGGTGATGTTCGGCGAAACGCCGCGCAGCATGTCGTTTGCGCCGAGTTCCAGAATGACCAGATCGGTATCGTCCGGCACCGACCAGTCGAGCCGCGCAAGCCCGCCCGTCGTGGTGTCGCCGGAAACGCCGGCATTGGCGATCACGACATCGTGACCCCTTTGGCGTAGCACCTGTTCAAGCTTTTCGGGAAAGGATTCCCCCGGCGCCAGCTGATAACCGGCCATCAGGCTGTCACCGAACGCCACGATTTTCGCCGGTTCGGCCGCCGCCGGCGCGGAAAACGCCAACCCGGCCGCGAGAACTAGAAAGAGAACGGATACAAGCCGTTTGAACATGATCGATTTCAACCCATATGTTCCGGACCGGTCAGGCTCCGAAGACGTATTCCTTTTCACCTGCATATAGGACGATTGCCCCGTGACTGAACCCGTTATTCTGCTCGACCAGGTATCTCTCACGCTTGGTCAGGGCGCATCCGCCGTTCACGTCCTCAAGGGGATCAGCCTGAAAGCCGAATATGGCGAAACGATCGGCATCGTCGGACCTTCCGGTTCCGGCAAGTCAACGCTGCTGATGGTCCTCGCCGGTCTGGAGCGCGTCGACGCCGGCTCCGTGCGCATCGCCGGAACCCTGCTCGACGGTCAGAGCGAGGACGCGATCGCCGTCTTCCGCGGCCGCAATATCGGTATCGTCTTCCAGTCGTTCCACCTCATTCCCAACATGACCGCTCTGGAGAACGTCGCGGTTCCGCTGGAGCTGGCCGGCGAGGCCGATGCCTTTGCCGCCGCCGAACGCGAGCTTGCGGCGGTCGGACTGGCCGACCGCGTCACCCACTACCCTTCCGAACTGTCCGGCGGCGAGCAGCAACGCGTGGCGATCGCCCGCGCCCTGGCCCCCTCGCCCAAGATCCTGATCGCCGACGAACCGACCGGCAATCTCGACCAGACGACCGGTCGCCAGATAGCCGATCTGCTCTTCGCCAAGGCATCGGAACGCGGCATGACGCTTGTCCTGGTCACGCACGACCCGACGCTCGCCGACCGGTGCAGCCGCCGTGTGACAATGCGTTCAGGCCGAATCGAAACGGAACCGGCGCTCGCCGCCGTGACGGCGTGATCTGTCCGTGACCCTCTCTCGCAATCTCGCCCTCGCTTTCCGGTTTTCGCTGCGCGAGATGCGCGGCGGGCTGTCCGGCTTCCTGATTTTCGTCACCTGCATCGCGCTCGGCGTCGGCGCCATCGCCGGCGTCAATTCGGTCGCGCAGGCGATCACCGGCGCTGTCGCCAGCCAGGGTCAGGTTCTGCTGGGCGGCGACATCCGTTTCCAGCTGGTCCACCGCGAAACGACGCCGGAAGAGCAGGCGTTTCTGGAAAGCCGCGGCGACGTCGCCGTCAACGCCAATATGCGTTCCATGGTCAGGCTGCCCGACGCATCCGACCAGGCGCTCGTCGAGGTGAAGGCGGTCGGCGGCGCCTATCCGCTCTACGGTACGCTGGAGACCGAGCCCCCGCTCCCGCATGACGGCCTCTTTGCCGAGCGCGACGGAGCGCACGGCGCCGCCGCTGCCGATCTCCTGTTCCAGCGCCTCGGGCTCGACATTGGCGACCGCATCGTCCTCGGCGGTCGGGAATACGAGCTTCGGTCGCGCATTCTCACCGAGCCGGACGCCATCTCCGACGGCTTCGGCCTCGCTCCCCGCCTGATGGTCTCGCTCGATGGCCTGCGCGCCTCGGGCCTGGTGCAGCCCGGCAGCCTGGTCGAATACGGTTACAAGGTCAGGCTCCCCGAGGGCGCTGCGACCGAGGCGGCGATCGAGCAGGTCCGGACCCAGGCTACCGAGGACTTCCCGGAAGCCGGCTGGTCGATCCGCGCGCGCACCAACGCCGCGCCATCGCTTGCGGGCAATGTCGCGCGCTTCTCGCAGTTCCTGACGCTGGTCGGGCTGACCGCGCTGGTGGTTGGCGGCGTCGGCGTCGCAAACGCCGTGCGCGCCTATCTGGAAAGCAAGCGCGGGGTGATCGCCACCTTCAAGAGCCTCGGCGCGTCGGGCGGCTTCGTGTTCATCGTCTATCTGGTGCAGATCCTGATGATCGCCGTGATCGGCGTCGCCGCCGGCGTCGTCATCGGCGCCGCCATGCCGTTCCTTGCGACTGCATTCCTGTCGTCGCTGCTGCCGCTGCCGGCCGAGGCGGGCATCTATCCCGGCGCGCTGGCGGTCGGCGTGCTGTTCGGCCTCATGGTGACGCTGGTCTTCGCGCTGATGCCGCTCGGCCGCGCCCGCGATATTCCCGCCACCGCGCTGTTCCGCGAAATGGGTTTCGAGGCCAGGGGCTGGCCGCGCGCGGTCTATGTCATGGCGTCGGTGAGCATCGCGGTGCTGCTCGCGCTCTTTGCTATCTGGTGGTCCAACGAACGGCTGATCGCGGTGATCTTCATCGGCGGCATGGCGTTCGCCTTCATCGTGCTGCGCAGCGTCGGGACGGGCCTTCAATGGCTCGCCAGGCGCAGCCCGCGCGTGCGCTCCACCGCGCTCAGGCTGGCGATCGGCAACATCCATCGCCCCGGCGCGCTGACGCCCTCGGTAGTGCTGTCGCTCGGCCTCGGACTGACGCTGCTGGTGACGCTGGCGCTGATCGACGGCAATCTGCGCAACCAGATTTCCGGCAGCATCGCTGAGCGCGCGCCGAACTTTTTCTTCGTCGACATTCCGAGCGCCGAGATCGCCGCGTTCAGCGATCTGGTGACTGAGCAATCGCCGGACGGAACATTGACGAACGTGCCGATGCTGCGCGGCCGCATCATGGCGCTCAATGGCGTCGATGTGCGCGAGATGGAAATACCGCCGGAAGGCGCCTGGGTTCTGCGCGGCGACCGCGGCATCACCTATTCCGAAGACACGCCGGAGAATGCGACCCTGACAATCGGCGACTGGTGGCCGGCCGATTATTCGGGCGAGCCGCTGGTCTCCTTCTCGGCGGAGGAAGCCGGCGAGATCGGCCTGAAGGTTGGCGACACGGTGACCGTCAACGTGCTCGGCCGCAACCTGACCGCCCGTATCGCCAATCTGCGCCAGGTCGAATGGGAATCGATGGGCATCAACTTTGTCATGGTGTTCTCGCCCAACACGTTTGCCGGCGCGCCGCACTCATGGCTCGCCACATTGAGCGACGACAACGCCACGGCTGACGAGGACGCGCGGCTGCTCAATGCGGTCACCCGCGCTTTTCCCGCCGTCACCAGTGTGCGCGTGAAGGACGCGCTCGACATCGTCAATGATTTGGTCGCCCAGCTTGCCACGGCCATTCGCGGTGCCGCGGCCGTTGCCTTGATCGCTTCGGTTCTGGTGCTTTCCGGCGCACTGGCCGCCGGAAACCGCGCCCGCATCCACGATGCCGTCGTGCTGAAGACGCTCGGAGCGACCCGCCGAACGCTGATCTCCGCCTTTTCGCTGGAATATCTGATGATCGGCTTTGCCACGGCCATCTTTGCGCTGTTCGCGGGCGGTGTCGCTGCCTGGTATGTGGTTTCGCAGATCATGACGCTTCCGTCGTCGTTCCTGCCCGAAGTGGCGGTGTCGACGATCGTCATCGCGCTGGTTCTGACCGTCGGATTCGGGCTTGCCGGGACCTGGCGGGTGCTCGGCCACAAGGCCGCACCCGTGCTACGGAATTTGTAGCCACCTGATAGTTCAAGGTTAACAATCGCTTGCTTGTCCCTCACGGAACATGAAAACCGGCAACATTGCCGCGATTTAATGCCGCTCTGGCATCGTTCGGGACTTGTTCTTGACGCAAAGAACACACATATTCCGCAGCAGGCATGCTGGAGTCCCGCCAGCGGAGCCTGGGCGTGCGGCATTGCCGCGAAACCCCGACCCCGACGGGACGTAGCTACTAGAGGAAACACATGGCTGACCTTCGCAATTATCAGGCGCGTGCGGCGACTGCCGGAAGCCGCGCCGACGCTTCAATAGACGAGGGCCTGCGCGCCTACATGCTCAGGGTCTACAACCTGATGGCGCTGGGCCTCGCGATCACCGGCGTTGCCGCGCTGGGCACCGTATCGCTGGCGACCACCGGCGACCCGTCGGCGGCCGTGGCCACGCTTGGAAACGGCAAGATGCTGACCTCGCTTGGCGCCACGCTCTATGGCTCGCCGCTGCGCTGGGTCGTCATGCTTGCGCCGCTGGCGATGGTGTTTTTCCTGTCGTTCCGCGTTCACAAGATGAGCTTGTCGGCGGCGCAGACGACCTTCTGGGCCTTCGCCGCCGTCATGGGCATTTCGCTGTCGTCAATCTTCCTGGTCTTTACGACCGGCTCGATCGTTCAGACCTTCTTCATCACCGCTGCCTCCTTCGGCGCGCTGTCGCTGTGGGGCTACACCACGAAGCGCGACCTGACCGGCATGGGCTCGTTCCTCATCATGGGCGTGTTCGGCCTGATCATCGCAATGGTGGTGAACATCTTCCTCGCTTCGCCGGCGCTGCAGTTTGCCATCTCCGGCATCGGCGTGCTGATCTTCGCGGGCCTGACCGCCTACGATACGCAGAAGATCAAGGAGATGTACTTCGAGGGCGACTCGACCCTGGTTGCCGGACGCAAGGCGATCATGGGCGCTTTGAGGCTGTATCTCGACTTCATCAACCTGTTCATGTTCCTGCTGCAGTTCCTGGGCAACCGCGAATAACGGCGGAACAGACGGACAAACGAAAAGGGCGCCTTGAGGCGCCCTTTTTGTTAATCACGCTACTGCCACTCTGCCGTCCAGACATCGAAACAAGGACCAACCCATGTTGAGATATCTGGGACGTGTCATTTCGCTCTGCCTATTGTGCATCGCCGGAATGTCCGCGCCGTCATACGCTCAAGAACCCAAGGTGCTGTGCCCTGAGGGGCAAGAGCTTGATCCCTATGAGATTTGGAGCGACGTCAACAACGAAGAAGAGGCAAAGCAGTTTCTGCGTGCCCAATACGGGCGATTTCAGAGCCCTATTGAATTTGCGACCTGGCTAAGCTGCCAAGGGTTCGAGGTGGCTATTCTCAACGGCCCGTTTGGTTCTGTGCTGAAACCGGGAGAGCTAAAAGTTTGGGCTGGATTCTTGATTGCTCCCATAGATCGCCCAGCGCTGTGGGGAGCCTCGTGGCTCAACCATATCCTGAAGAAGCACGCTCATACGATCGATATATACATCGACAAGAATGAGAAGATTTTCAGGATAATCATCGGAATGACATTCAAATAGGATAATCCCAGACAATCCCACAACGCATCGGAATTTGCTCGCCGATCAGTAAGGATGCACCCCTAGAAGTTCAACGAAATGTCCCTGTGCGAGGCGTTGCAGCTAGCCACCCAGAGCGCCTGTTCGCGCGGGAAGCGCTGCAACTGCCTGAGCCCGATATTGCTGCGGATCATCTCCTCATACGGACCCAGCACCGGCAGCAGGTTGGCCGCCGCCGGCTTGCGCCATGCGAGCTCCTCATCCGCCGCCGCCAGCGCCTGAGAGAGGCCTTCCGACGCTGCCTGCCTGTCGACCGTATCGCCCTCGAGCGCACGGCGTGCATCGCTCAGCCCGGAGCGCACATCGCTGGCGCCATCGATATCGTCGGACTGGCTCTGAAGCTCGCGAAGCCGATCGACGAGCGCCTCCGGATCGGCGGTCTCCACCTCACCAGACAATTGCGCGCCAGCGGTCCGCAACGATTCAAGATCGTCGGCATCGTCCAGCAACGCAACGACGTCGCGGACCGGACCGTAGGCGCCGTCGGCGGCGCGGCGATAGGCATTGCCCGTCCTTGTCTCCGCGCCCGTCAGCTTGGCGAACACGTCATGAACGGTCTCCCATTCATCGGGAATCTGTGCGACCAGCGCATCCTTCTCGGCTTCGGCATCCTCCAACCGCGCGCTCAGCCGGTCGCGCCTGGCAACGATGTCCGGATCATCGCCCCGAAGGCGCGAAATCCGTGTCTGGAGTTCCCTGATCTCGACGTCGTGGCGTCGGATGCCACGCTCGAGACCGCGGACCACGCCATGCAGCGGCCTGTACGCCGCAGTTGCCGCCACAACCGCAGCTTCCGCCTCGCGGGTGTCCTCTACAAGCCCGAATACCTCGTTGGCGCTCCCGAATGCACTTTCCAACTGGGTCGCTTGCCGCTCGGGCAACACACTCAGGTCAAGCGCTTCCGCCCTCGCCAGTGAGGCGCGAATGGCGTCGCCCTGACTGTCCAGCGTTTCGAAGACATAGCGGTCGACGCAATATTGCAGCCCCGGATTGCGCGGCGGCGGCGAGGTTTCGGAAAGAAGCGCCACGCGCGACGGCAGGTAATTCACCAGTGGCGGCGCGTAGGCGACGATGACCAGCGCCACCAACTGCAAAAGGATGAAGGCGATAACGCCCTTGTACATATTGATCGTCTTGACGGCGGCCGGCGCGACGCCGCGCAGATAAAACAGCGCGAATCCGAACGGCGGCGTCAGGAACGAGGTCTGTATGTTGAGGCCCACCATGACGCCGAGCCACACCGCCGTCACGTTGGCGCCGGGATCGGCGAGCAGGATCGGCGCAACGATCGGCACAACCACCACGGCGATCTCGATGAAGTCGAGGAAGAAGCCGAGGACGAAGATCACCGCCATGACGATGAAGAACTGGAACCAGAACCCGCCCGGCAGTCCGTTCAGGAACTCGCGCACCAACTCCTCGCCCCCGAAGGAGCGGAAAGCGGCTGTCAGCATTGCCGCGCCAAGCAGGATGATGAAGACCAGCGATGTCGTCTTCGCGGTCTCGATCATCACCCCGTGCATGGTGTTGTCGATGCGGATGGCCCGCCAGCCGCTCCACAGCAGCGCGAATACCAGCAGCGCCAGCGCCAGCGCCATCAGGATGACGCCGACGACATCGTCGGTGCTGTCGATACCCTTGATGTTGACGTCGAACCGCGAGCGGATCATCCCCATCAGGAACACCGAAACGATCGCGATGATGGCCGGATAGTAGGCTCTCTTCTGACCGTCCACGAGTTTGTAGCCGGCCATGAGCAGCGCGCCGGCGGCACCGATGGCGCCGGCCTGGTTGACCGTGGCGATGCCGCCGATGATGGAGCCCAGGACGACGAAAATAAGCGTCAGCGGCGGCACGAGCGCCAGAAGCACCCTGCCCGCGAACTGGGCGTCGAATTTGCCCTCATAAGGCACGGCGGGCGCGACCTTTGGATTGATGAGCGCGCGCACGAGAATGAAGATCATATAGAGCGCGACAAGAACCAGGCCCGGCACAAATGCGCCCAGGAACATCTCGCCGGCGCTCGTCGGCGCGACATTGAACGGGCTCGGCATTGTCAGTTCGCCGGTCGCCTGTTTGTAGAGAGCGGTACGCGCCGTCCCCGCCTGATCCGACGCGCTCGCCAGCTGGTCAGCAAGGATGATGAGCACGATGGATGGCGGGATGATCTGACCGAGCGTGCCCGAAGCAGCGATCGTGCCCGTGGCGAGCGGCTGTGAATAGTTGTTGCGCAGCATCGCCGGAAGCGAAATCAGACCCATGGCGACGACCGTCGCGCCGACGATGCCGGTTGTAGCTGCAAGCAGCGCGCCGACGAACACCACCGATATGCCGAGACCGCCGGGAATCGGGCCGAACAGCTGCGCCATGGCGATCAGCAGATCCTCGGCGACCCGCGAGCGCTGCAGCATGATGCCCATGAAGACGAACAGCGGGATCGCTATCAGCGTATCCCTGTCAGGTTCCCAATATATCCCTCGAAGGTTCGTGACGCCTGCGCTCAGCCACTGGCCGGGGCCGCCCTGGGCGAAATAGGCGTCGGTATTTCCGGCAAACAGATAGCCGCAGATCGCCGCGAGCAACACGGTGAGAATTGCCGAACCCGGCAGCGCGAATGCAACCGGATAGCCTGACGCCAGGGCGCCGGCCATGAGAACCACCAGGACGAGAAGAAAGACCAGTTCCATTGCGCCTTTTCCGAAAGCCGCCGGTCAGGCGACGCTCGCCCCTTCGTGTTGCACTGATCCCGGGTCGCCGCGCCAGTCAGCGAGAGCGCTGAACAGGCTGGAGACAAACTGGATCATCATCGAAACCGCGAAGATGCCCAGAAACGCGGCCATGAGATATTTGACCATCATCCCGAACGCGGCCGACTGGGTGACCTCGAAATTGAACACCGGCGCATTGATGATCGACGCCCTGCCCCCCATGCCGACAATCAGGATGGTCCAGCAGAACACGATGCCCAGGAACAGGCTTCCTACCGCGTTGACCACGCCTTTCCGGCGCGTGGAGAAGGAAGCGTAAAAGACATCAACGCGGACGTGACCTTCCTCGAGCAGCGTGTAGGCGCTCGCAAACAGGAACAGCGCGCCATACCAGAACCGCACGAGATCGGCCATGAACGGCTGCTCATAGGAGAACAGAAAGCGCGAGAAGACGATCAGCAGTTCGGCGACGACGATCAGCAGCGCCAGCCAGATGAAACCCAGCGTCCGGGTGAAGAGAGCGACGACGACGCTTAGCAGCATCAGCGGGATGTGGACATAGACCCCGCGGAAATGCGGCAGCCCCAGCCGTTGGGTCAAATCCGTCCCGACCAGCCCCTCCAATAGTCCTTCGACGCGCAAAAATGTAATTGTGACGTCGGCTATGCCGACGATCAGCACCATCCAGAACGCCCAGCGAATAATGACGGTGTTGATATTGGATACCCTGTCCGCCTCGCGGCGCAGGGCCACATCCCGCCGCGCATAGGCATAAACCGCGCCAAGAATGATCGCCACGATGTAGAGACCGAATTGCACCCAGGCGAGCGCGCCTGTGGCTTGCGAAAACAGCGCCGTGCCCGGCCATCCGAACGCATTGATGAGAAGATTGTTGATCACGAAGGCGACTAGGATGGCCAAGTTCACCCAGCCGAATATCAGCGCCAGGCTGCCCATTGCTGACGGCCGAGAGGCTGCCGCAGTTGTATCGCCGGTCATCCCCGCATACCCCATTTGCAATGGGGACGGGGCTCTCGCCCCGTCCCCTCAGCGAAAAATATCGCCGGGCTGGCTGTTAGCCACCCATTCCCAGGACCTTGTTGCGCTTCTGCACATAGGCCATGTCGGAGATCGAGGTCCACGCGCCGATTTCCTCGCGTGCCTTTTCGACCGACGTCATGATGCGGGCAGCGAGATCGCTGTGAGCCTTGGACTCTTCCAGCACTTCCTGCGCGGCACTACCGAACGCCGCATAGACGTCATCGTTGAACTCCTTGAGCTCGACGCCGTGGTCGTTGATGAGACGGGTAAGATAGGCACCGTTGTTGGCGTTGGTCTCGGCCAGCGTCTGAGCATTTTCCTCGTTGCATGCCGCCTGGATGATCGCCTGATCGGTCTTCGACAGCGTGCCCCACCAGGTTGCGTTGGCGCCGAAGGTCAGCTGTGCGCCCGGCTCATGCATGCCCGGCCAGTAGTAGTATTTGGCCGCTTCGTAGAGCTTGAGGAAGTAGTCGTTGAACGGGCCGACCCATTCGGTCGCGTCGATCGCGCCGGAAACAAGGTTTTCGTAGATCTGGCCGCCCGGCAGGGAAACCGTCGATGCGCCGAGCTTGGTCAGCACCTGGCCGCCCTGGCCCGGAATACGCATCTTCAGGCCCTTGAGATCGTCGGCCGAGTTGATTTCCTTGTTGAACCAGCCGCCCATCTGGACACCGGTGTTGCCGGCCGCCATCGGCTTGATGCCGAACTCGTCGCCAAGCTCGTCCCACAGTGCCTGGCCGCCGCCATATTTGCACCACGCGTCGATTTCGGTCGCCGTCAGGCCGAACGGAATGGCGGTGAAAGCCGCCCAGCCGGCGTGCTTGCCAATCCAGTAATAGTCGGCGGCGAGATAGGCCTGCGCATTGCCCGAAGCGACTTCGTCGAAGGAGTCGAACGCGCCGACGCGCTCGCCAGCGGCGAAATACTGCACGTTGATGCGGCCATCGGTCAGCTCACCGATGCGCGCCGCGAGGCGCTGGGCCGGCAGGCCGAGGCCCGGGAAGTCGCGCGGCCAGGTCGAGACGATGACGAGGTCGGTGGTAGACTGCGCGATGGCGGGCGCGGCCAGCGTAGTTGCCGCGGCGGCGCCAGCACCGGCCATACCGGCTTTCTTGATAAATGAACGACGATCCATATGTAGTTCCTCCCATTGGTAGTCGAATATGCCGTTGCCGCCCCCGCATCGAGGCGTCGCGGCGGCATGGACCGTGACAATACACGCTGATTTGCCCAAGTCCAGCACACGCCACCCGCGCTGTGCGGGGTATCGTATTTTTACCTACAAGCGTGGTAAACTGCATAAATTACGGGCACTTGCGGCACATGGTCCAAATGATGGCAGGCGCTGGCCACTGGACACGTTGCCGCATGCCGCTCATTGAGCGCGCAAGGGCGCATCAGCTTCTCGGAGAGCATCGAACATGAAACAGCCATTGGTCGCGGTGCCCGCCGACAGGCGCTTTTTTGACAACTACGACTGGCACGCGACACCGAACCAGTATCTCGAAGCGCTGCTTTCGACCACGAACACGCTGCCTGTCATCATTCCTGCGTTCGGCGACAGGCTCGATCTCGACGGACTTCTGGAAAGCGTTGACGGCGTCCTCATCACCGGCTCCAGGTCAAACGTGCACCCGTCACTCTATGGCGGAGATGCCTCCGAGAAGAACGGCCCTTACGATCCGGATCGTGACGCCACGACCCTGCCGCTGATCCGCAAGGCGGTGGAGACCGGTGTTCCGCTGCTCGCAATCTGCCGTGGCATCCAGGAAATGAATGTTGCGCTCGGCGGCACCTTGGCGACCGAGGTCCAGGAGATCGAGGGCCGCATGGATCACCGTGGTCCGGAAGGCGACCACGACAAGCGTTTCGCGCTTCGCCAGCCGGTGAAGATCGCCGAGGGTTCCTGCCTTGCCGGCGTTTTCGGGGCCGGCGAGATCATGGTGAACTCCGTTCACCGGCAGGCGGTCGACCAGCTGGGACCTAACCTCGCCGTCGAGGCGGTCGCCCCGGACGGGACGGTCGAGGCAATATCGGTGAAGGACGCGCCTGCCTTCGCGGTCGGCGTCCAGTGGCATCCGGAATACTGGACCCGCAACGACGACAATTCAGCGAAAATCTTCCGCGCTTTCGGTGCTGCGGTGCGCGCGCATCAGGCGGCGCGCGAAGGCTACTCGGCAGCGGCCGAGTAGCGTCCGGTCAGTAGCTGGCGTCCGTCAGAGCAAATAACGGCACCCCGTCGCCGAAGGCCTCGTATGCGGTCCCGTCGCCCACCCCGAAACGCAGCGCGACAGAACCGTCGGCAGCCACGAACGTAACCGAGCCATCGGGTTGATCGGCCCAGTAGCGGACATCGGCATAGTCGGCAAAGCCTTCCGCGCAGCCCTGCCCGAATACCAGCTTGGCCTTGTCCTCGCCGAGCCGCTCACCCTTGCCGATCACGCAGCCCGTATCCATGCCGGCGCGAAGGAGTTCGTACTGCTCGTGAAGAGACGACTTCTCCCGTTCCAGGACATCGAATGGCCTGTCCGGCGTCGGCGCGAGGTATGCCGCGCCTGCAACCGCCAAAGCCGCCAGACCTATCCCAGTTTTAAACGGACCCATGTGCCGACCCCTGCCCTGATTTGCGTCGAAGGCAGGATGGCTTGCCGAAAGTTAAGAGGCCCTTAAGGAATGCGGCCACGCTGACGCGTCAATTGGCTCCGGTCTCGCTGGTTTCCGGCACCGGGGAAATCGCTTTTCCTTCGTTGAACCAGGAGATCAGGTTATCGACCACAAGATCCGCCATTGCGCCTCTGGTATGCTCCGTTGACGAGCCGACATGGGGCAGGAGGCAGGCATTGGGAAGCGCCATCAGCGCTTCGGGCACGCGCGGTTCGTCTGCAAAAACATCCAGCCCCGCGGCGCGGATCGTGCCTTTCGTCAGTGCGTGGATAAGCGCGGGTTCGTCGACGGTCGTGCCGCGGCCGATATTGATGAAGACCCCATCCGGACCGAGCGCCTCGAATACCTCCGCATTCACCGCATTGTCGGTGGACGCCCCTCCGGGAACGACCGAGATCAGCGTGTCCACCGCCGCCGCCAGTTCCTTCAGGCTCGGATAATAGGCGTAAGGGACGCCATCGACCTGCCGCCGGTTGTGGTAGCTTACCTTCAGCCCCATTGCTTCCAGCCGCCGCGCGATCGCCTGTCCGATCCTGCCCATGCCGAAAATGCCGGCGTGGCGGCCGCGCAGGGTCGCCGGGGTCAGCCGGTAGGGGCCATCACTCTCCCAGCGGCCCTCGCGCAGCCAGTTCTCCGCCTTGGGCAGTTCACGCACCGTGTTGATGAGGAGACCGAGAGCGGTGTCCGCCACCTCTTCCGTCAGGACGTCGGGCGTGTTGGTCACCATAACGCCGCGCGCCGCACAATGCCTGGCATCCACCTGATCGTAGCCAACGCCGAAACTGGCGACGATTTCGAGATTGGGCAGAGCGTCGACGAAGGCGGCATCGACCTGCGTCATGACCGCCGCGCCGCGAACACTGGAGGCCAGTTCGGCGTCGATCAGCGCCGGATCGGACCGGTCGATGCGGACCATGCGGAAATTTCCCTCCACGCGCTCCACCGCGCGCGGATGCAGGTGGCCTGGCACAAGTATGGTGATCTCGCTGGTCTTCGCGCCCATCGGTTTCTCCCGGTCTGGAATTGGCCGCGGCAGCTTCCAGGCTGCCCGGCCGGAGCAATTGGCTCAGTGCCGCTCGTGCGGCTTGCCGGTCGACTGACGAATATGCAGTTCCGGCTTGATGAGTTCCTGGATGGGTTCCAGCTCGGCGCCGTTGAGCCGGTCGAGCAGAACCCGCGCCGCGCGCCTGCCAACCTCGCGCTGCCCGTTCCACACCGTGGTCAGCGCTGGCGTCGCGATGGCCGCCTCCTCCAGATCGTCGTAGCCGGTGACCGAAATGTCCACGCCCGGTACGAGGCCGGCGCGCGCGATGCCGTTCATCAGGCCGATGGCCACGAGATCGTTCCAGCACACCGCCGCGGTCGGCCTTTCTTCAAGCGCCAGGAACGCCACCGCTGCCTCAAATCCCGCCTGCTTGGTGCGCGGTCCCGGAAGGCGCATCGACGGCAGCACGTCCAGACCGGCCTTCTCCATTGCCGCGACATAGCCCTGATATCGGTCGCGGCCGGTCGATGTCTGGTCGGTGCCGCCGATCATCGCGATGCGGGTATGGCCGAGCGAAATGAGGTGATTGGTGGCGAGGCCGATCCCGTATGCGTCGTCGCCGCGGAAAGCGGGAACCGCCGCGCCTTCTACCGAGCGCGCGATCAGCACGGCCGGCATGCCGTTTTCCTCAGCCATCATGATGTCTTTGGCCGGCGTGCCTATGGCTGGCGACATGATCACACCGTCGGCGCCCAGCTGAAGCAGCGTATCGATGAACGTCCGCTGCTTTTCGACCTGGTCATAGTGATTGGACAGAAGGAAAGTCTGGCGTGAACGGTCGAGCTCGGTCTCGATCGACCGCAATATCTCCGCGTAGAACGGGTTCATGATGTCGTGGACCACGACCCCGACGATGCCCGAGCGCGAGGTGCGCAGGCTGGCGGCGCGGCGATTGTAGATATAACCGATCTCGCGCGCGTGCGCCTTGATGCGCTCGCGGGTGGCGTCCGCCACCAGTGGGCTGTCGCGCAGCGCAAGCGAAACCGTGGCGGTCGACACCCCCAGCCCTTCAGCGATCGTCGATAACTTGATTTTCTGAGCCAGCGGCTCTCCCCCCCGGACGGCTGGCTTAAACTGTTTAATCGCTCTTACGTCAAGGCCGTTCCGCGAGTCAAAGCTTTTTCACCGGCTTCCCCGTTATCTATCCCGGCGCGATGGACATCGCCGACCGCAGCCGGCGTTCGCGCTGGGTGATGTAGATGCCGCTCGATATGATGACGCCAGCGCCGATCAGCACCCACATGTCGGGAATATCGCTGAAAACCAGCCAGCCGAGCCCGATCGACCACACCATCTGCAGATAGGAGACCGGCGCCAGCGCGGTCGCCTCCGCCTTGCGGTAGGCCAGAATGAACAACAGATGTCCGCCAGACCCCAGCACGCCCAGCATGAGAAAGACCGCGATCACAATCGGGTCCGTCGGCAGGCTCGCGTAGAAAGGCACCAGCGGCAGCATCAGGATCGCCGGCGCCAGCCCTGAGACGAAGATCATGCTTTGCGCGGTTTCCGTAGCGCCAAGGCGCCGCGTCAGGATCGCGTAGAATGCATAGCTGATGACGTTGGCGAAAGCGTATGCGTAGCCGATCGAAAGCACGCCGAAGCCCGGCCGCACAATGATGAGCACACCGATGAAGCCGCCCGCGACCGCAGCCCAACGCCGCCAGCCCGCCCACTCGCCCAGCAGGGGGCCGGCAAGCGCGGTGACGACAATCGGCGCGGCGAAAAAGATCGACACGCTTTCGGCCAGTTGCAGCGTCTGCAGCGCCAGGAAGGTGAACAGCGTCGCGCCGAACAGGCAGAACGCCCGCAGGATCTGCATCGGATAGTTGCGCGGCAACAGCGCCCGGGGATTTGACCATGCGCGATAGAAAACCAAGACCGCGATGACATGCACGACATAGCGGACCCAGGCGACGAACAGCGGCGCCACGCCTGCGACAACGACATATTTCGCGCTCGCCTCGAAGGTCGAGAAGACCAATGTCGATGCCATGATCAGAAGCATGGCGGAGAGCGGGGCCGCGGTTTCGGTTCGTGCGGGGGGAGAACTCAAAAGGCGACCACTTCCGTGAGACTGCCGCCCTTATTCCGCTGTTTGCAGGCCGCCTGCAAGGCCCAGTTGACCGGCTATAGTTTACTCGTCGTCATCGTCGCCGGAACCGGCAGGCACGATCTCGACATTGGAAAGGTTGCTCTCGATCCTGTTGAGGAACTTGCCGAGCGCCTTCTGATCCTTCTTGTCGAGGCCTTTCATCGCCTGCTTTTCCGTCTTGCGGACCGACTTTTCGATTGTGCGGATCGTCTCGCGTCCGGCATCGGTGAGGAAGATATGCGCCTGCCGGGAATCGGTTTCGCTGGCCCGCCGCTCAAGAAAGCCCTGCGCCTGAAGCCGGTTTATCGTCTTGGTGATCGTGGGCGGCCGCACACCGAGCTTGCCCGCCAGCGAGCCTGGGGTCTGCCCGTCGCTCGCGTTGAGCGCCAGAATCACCTGGTCCTGTCCGGCGTATAGTCCCTGCTGCAGAAGCCGCGATGCCAGCAATGTGCGCGACAGCCTTGCCGCCGACTGGAGCCGGCCGATCATGACGACCTTCGCCGCTTTGGCCATGGTGCCCTCCCCTGAGTTTGCCCGCACATAATTGCGGCGAACGCCCGCGAAATGATACGCTTCCCTGCCGGTGTCCTTGCGCGGCCAGTCTCGCAAACTGACGCTTTGCCGGCAACATGTCCGCCCTCATGCCAGAGTGATATTTCATTTCTATGACAAACGGCGACACCGGCAGCAACGGCAGGCGCAGGATCGCGGTCCTGCCGCTTGGCGCCACTGAGCAGCACGGCCCGCATCTTCCACCCGAAACCGACTGGATCATTGCCGAGGAATTTGCGGCACGCGCGCGCTCACGCCTGCCGGGGGGGCTCGACGTCGACTTCCTACCGGTCGAGAAAGTCGGCTATTCGATCGAGCACGCCGGCGACCCGCAGACCAGAACCCTGTCATTCGATGAAGCCGTGAACCGCTGGATCGCGATCGGCGAAGAAGCGCATCGTCGCGGCATCGGCAAATTCGTAATGCTCAACGCGCATGGCGGCAATTCGCCCTTGATGACGATTGTTGCGACCGAATTGCGCGTCCGCTTCGCAATGCTGGCGGTGGCGACAAGCTGGACGCGCTTCGGCTACCCGGCCGATCTGGTGACGGACACCATAAGAGCGGTCGACATCCATGGCGGCTTCATCGAGACCTCGGTCATGCTGGCGCTCAGACCTGACCTCGTCGACATGAGCCATGCGAAGGATTTCCCTAACGCGCAGGCGGATTTCGCGAAGGAATTCACGCATCTACGCGCCTACGGACCGCACGCCTTCGGTTGGAAGATCGGCGATCTGACGCCCGATGGCGTGACCGGCAATGCGGCGGCGGCCAGCGCCGAAGCGGGCGAACGCATCCTTGGGCATGCCGTCACGGGATTTCTGGAATTGCTTGCAGATGTCGACCGTTTCGACCTGTCCCGGCTGAAATAGGCGCTCAGCCTTCCGCAACCGCGATCACGAGCGCTGCTTCCAGCCTTTCGCCTGCCCGTGCCGTCTCCGCATGGGCCGTGTCGCCCGCCCGCCGCGCGATCCCGTCATTAGCGGTCGGCGTCATCTGTCGGGCGTCGCGATCACTGTAAGGCGCCACCGTGTCATAGATTTCTCGGCTGAGATCGTCTGGGAAGAACATCTGACCCGTGAGCACGTGCTCCTGGTCGGGGAACGCCTTGAAGTGGATATGCGGCGTGCGTCCCGGGTACCAGCCGGGATAGATGGTCGAGAACTCCGCAATGCCGTCCGCGTCTGCGAACCGCGTACCACGCAGGAAGGTTTCGCCGCTTGTGTCTAGGCCGCCGAGCTGTCGTGGATAGCCCGAATAGATGCCTTCCGCGTCGCAGTGCCAGATGTCCACGCGCGCGCCGCCGATTGGGTTGCAGCCTGCATCGACGACCTGGACTCGCAGGCGCAGCGGCACGCCGGGCCGGCCTTCGGTGATGTCGGTGCGCTCAAGGTCGGGATCGAAGTAAAACGGCCCTTCGGTTGTCTCCGGCATGATCGCGCATACACCCGCCCCGGTAATGAGATTGGCCGCGGCCGCCGGCCGGCTTTGGAGAAAGGCGGAAGCTGCCATGAATGCGCCGCCGCTCGCGGTTGCCGCTATGAGGCCGAGCGCGCCGCGGCGGTTGATCGGGTTCGTCGAACGTTTCGGTTTCATGCTTGCACCTTGTGTGCGTGGCGTCCCCCGACGAGCGCAGAGATAGGGCTGCAGCGGATCAAAGCCGAATTAATTCTCTGTAATCCGGGCATTTTGGCCCCGTGCATTCGCCGCCCGGACATCCTATATGGGCGGCGAACGCTCTCTCCCTTGCGCGCCAAGAGACCCGACATGTCCGACACTCATCGCGCCATCCCCGTCACCGTTCTCACCGGCTATCTCGGTTCCGGCAAGACCACGCTTTTGAACCGCATCCTTTCCGAGGATCACGGCAAGCGCTACGCCGTGATCGTCAACGAGTTCGGGGAAATCGGCATCGACAACGATCTGATCGTGGAATCCGACGAGGAAATCTACGAGATGAACAATGGCTGCGTATGCTGCACGGTGCGTGGCGACCTCATCCGCACCGTCGAAGGTTTGATGCGCCGTCCGGGCCGCTTCGACGCCATCCTGGTCGAGACGACCGGACTGGCCGACCCGGCGCCCGTCGCCCAGACATTCTTCATGGACGACGATGTGCGTTCCAAGACGAAGCTCGACGCGGTCATCGCCCTGGTCGATGCCAAGCACCTGCCGCTGCGCCTCAAGGATTCGAAGGAAGCCGAGGACCAGATCGCCTTTGCCGATGTCGTGGTGCTCAACAAGACCGACCTCGTCACCGAAGAGGAGCTTGCGCAGGTGGAGGCGACAGTGCGCGCCATCAACCCGGCGGCGCGCATCCACAGGACCGAGCGCTCCGGCGTCGATCTCGCCGAGGTGCTGAACCGCGGCGCGTTCGATCTGACCCGTGCGCTGGAAAACGATCCGCATTTCCTCGATCACCACGACGACCACGATCATGACGGTCACGACCATCATCACCACCATGTCTCCGACATCCATGACGTGACGGTGCAGTCGATCTCGCTACGCGGCGGCGAGATGGACCCGAAGAAGTTCTTTCCCTGGATCGAGAAGACGACCCAGATGGACGGACCAAACATATTGCGGCTCAAGGGGATTATCGCGCTGAAGGACGATCCCGAGCGCTACGTGGTCCAGGGCGTGCACATGATCCTCGAAGGCGACCACCAGCGCGCCTGGAAGGACGGCGAGAAGCATGAGAGCCGGCTTGTCTTCATCGGCCGCGATCTCGACACCGAGCGCCTGAAGCGAACTTTCGAAGCCTGTCAGGCCTGACCGCCTCGCATGCCCACAGTCGCACCCCTCGATCTCACCAGTCACTGCGTCACCTCCTGCTGGCTGGGCGACGTGCCGTTCTTCGCGCTTGCCGACGGCGCGGTCCATCGCCTCGATCACGGCCACAAGACAACTGAAGCGCATGATGGCCTGCTGGCCGCCATACCGGCTCTGGACGGCAAGTCGCTGGTCACCGGCGGCGAGGACGCCAAAGTGCGGAACGTAGCGTCGGACGGAACGATCACGGAAATCGGCGACGCCGGCAGCAAATGGGTGTCCACCGTCGCGGCCGGTCCGCAAGGCGCCGTGGCCTGGGCCGTTGGCCGCACCGCCTTCGTGCGGCTGCCCGATGGAAAGGTTCGCGAATTCCCTCATCAGCGCACCGTCGAAGGCATCGCCTTTGCGCCGAAGGGCATGCGCATCGCCGTCGCCCGCTACAATGGGGCGACGCTGCATTTTCCCGCGACCGAGGGCAAGCCGGCGGAGCTCGAATGGGCCGGCGCGCACACCGCCGTCACCTTCTCGCCGGACGGGCAGTATCTCGTCACCGCCATGCAGGAAAACGCCCTGCACGGCTGGAAGCTCGCCGATGGGCGGGACATGCGCATGTCGGGCTATCCGGCCAAGGTGAAGAGCCTGTCCTGGGGCCCGAAGGGCAAATGGCTGGCGAGCTCAGGCGCGCCGGCGGCGATCGTCTGGCCATTCCAGGGCAAGGATGGGCCGATGGGCAAGGCGCCGCTTGAACTCGGCACGCGCGGCGACCAGATGGTGACGGCCGTATCCTTTCATCCGAACGACGAGATCGTCGCGATCGGCTATGCCGACGGAATGGTGCTGGCCGCCCGCTGCGCCGATAGCAAGGAAGTGTTGTTGCGCCGGCCCGGCAAGGGAGCGGTCACGTCGATGGCCTGGGACCGCGAGGGCCGCCGCGTCGCCTTCGGCACCGAGGCCGGCGACTGCGGGGTTATCGATATTTCGGCGTAGTTAGGGCCAAGTCCCTACCGGACCAGCAGCGCCCTCAGATCATTGACATTGGTGCCCGTCGGCCCCGGCGCGAACAGGTCGCCCAGCGCATCGAACGCACCCCAGCTGTCGTGGTGTGCAAGCAGCGCGCGGGGATCATGGCCAGCCTCGCGCAGGCGCTTTGCGCTCGTCCCATCGGCGAAGGCGCCGGCATTGTCTTCGGAACCGTCGATACCGTCCGTGTCGGCGGCAAAGGCCGACATACCTTCCACACCGTCAATGCCCAGCGCAAGCGCAAGCAGGAACTCCGAATTGCGGCCGCCGCGCCCGCCCTTTTCGCGGATCGTGACCGTCGTCTCGCCGCCGGAAAGCAGCAGCACCGGCTTGACGAACGGACGGTCGCGCGCGGCGATCTCGCGCGCCATCGCGGCATGCATGGCTCCGACGTCGCGAGCCTCGCCCTCCATTGAATCCGAAAGGATGACGGCCTTGACGCCGCGGCGCTCCGCTTCGGCCGCCGCGGCTTCAAGCGACTTCGCCGCCGAGGCGATGACATGCACTTCGTTGCCGGCGAAGCGCCGATCGTCAGGCAGCGGCGCATCGGCGGCATCCGAGCGCAGATGCGCCAGCGCAGCTTTCGGCAGCTTCAAACCATAGGTCTCGACGATCGACAGCGCATCCCCGCGCGTCGCGCAGTCGGGAACGGTCGGCCCGGATGCGACGAAGGCCGGATTGTCGCCTGGAATGTCCGACACGACCAGCGTGATAACCTTGGCCGGATGCGCGGCGGCGGCCAGCCTCCCGCCCTTGATGGCAGAAAGATGCTTGCGCACCGTGTTCATCGCCGAGATCGGCGCGCCCGAAGCAAGCAGCACCTCGTTGACGGCGATCTCGTCGGCGAGTGTCATGCCGTCGGGCGGGGCAGGCAGAAGCGCCGACCCGCCGCCGGAGATAAGAGCAACCACGAGATCGTCGGCGGTAAGACCGGCTACCGTCTCGAGCAGGCGCTTGGAAGCAGCCAGGCCGGCCTCGTCCGGCACCGGGTGTGCTGCTTCGAGGATTTCTATGTGCTGACATTGGACGGCATAGCCGTAGCGGGTCACCACGACGCCGGAAAGCGGGCCCTCCCACGCATTCTCGAATGCGCGCGCCATTTGCGCCGAACCCTTGCCCGCGCCCACGACAATCGTCCTGCCGCTGGGCTTCGCAGGCAGAAATCCGCGGATCACCGATTCCGGATCGGCGGCGGCGACTGCAGCGTCAAACAGCGCGGTGAAGAAAGGCTTGGGATCGGAAATCGGCATGGCGCGGTGCGTGGTTGATGTGGCGGCACCATAGAGGCGGAGGCTCTATCCCTCCACCCCGCTCTTCATTGCCTGCCCGGCGACATAAGTCTCCGCGATTGCGCGGTCGTCGCCCATCGTCTGCAGCAGGAACAGTTCCTCCGCCAGCGTTTCGACGGTCTCGGCGCGGATCCGCATGGCCGGCGTGGCGCCCGAATTGAGCACGACGAGATCGGCCTCGTGGCCGGGCTCAAGCGCACCGATGCGCCTGTCGAAGGAAAGCGCCTTGGCGTTGCCCAATGTGATCTGCCAGAAACTCGCCAGCGGGTTCAGCTTCTCGCCCTTGAGCGCGATGACCTTGTAGCCTTCGTCCATCGTCCGCAGCATCGAATAGTTCGTGCCGCCGCCGACATCGGTCGCGGCTGCGATGCGCAGCGCCTTTCCGCGTTTCCGGTAGCGTTGGTAATCGAACAGGCCGGAGCCGAGAAAGAGGTTTGAAGTCGGGCAGAACACGGCGACCGAGCCGCTGTCGGCCAGGATATCGGCCTCGCGTTCCGACAGATGGATGCAATGGCCGAACAGCGATCTCGGCCCGGTCAGGCCGTAGTGATCGTAGATGTCCGTATAGTCGGCCCGATCCGGAAACAGTTCGTCCGTCAGCGCGATCTCGGCGTGGTTTTCCGACAGATGCGTCTGGATGTGCATATCCGGAAACTCCGACGCCAGCGCACCGGCCATCTCCAGTTGCTCGTGCGTCGAGGTGATCGCAAAGCGCGGCGTAATTGCGTAGCTCAGCCTGCCTTTTCCGTGCCAGCGCGCGATCAGCGCCTTGCTGTCGTCGTAGCCGGATTGCGGCGTGTCCCTCAGCCCGTCCGGCGCATTGCGGTCCATCAACACCTTGCCGGCGACGACGCGCATGTCGCGCAACAGCGCCGCCTCGAACAGCGCCTCCGCACTCTGCGGATGCACGGTGCAATAGGCGGCGACTGTCGTGGTGCCATGGCTGATCAGCGTGTCGAGGAACCGGCCGGCAATGCGCCTGGAATGTTCCGCGTCGGAGAATTTGGTCTCCGCGGGAAAGGTATAGTTGTTGAGCCAGTCGAGCAGTTCCGCGCCGAAGCTGGCGATCACCTGCATCTGCGGCATGTGCGCATGCGCGTCGATGAAGCCCGGCATGATGAGGTGCGGCCGGTGATCGGCGACCTTGATTCCCTGGCCCGGCCCGGCCGCGATCTGGCTGAAATCGCCCACCGCCTCGATCCTGCCGTCGCGGACCAGCAGCCCGCCATCCTCCTCGTAACGGTACGATGCGCGATCGTCCGCGCTTTCGGGCTCGGTGATGAAGGAGAGCAGCCTGCCGCGGAGAAGGAGGGGGGTCATCGGGCGGCCCGCCCCTCCTCGAACCACGCCACCAGCAGCGCGCGCTCCTCGGGCGTGATGCCGGACACATTGCCGGGCGGCATGGCGTGGGTCACGCCGGCCTGCAGATAGATCTCGCGCGCGCGCTCGGCAATCTCGCTCTCGTCGTCAAAACGCACGCCCTTGGGCGCATGGTAGATGCCGTCCCAGCTTGGCTCGGCCGCGTGGCACATGGCGCAACGACCCATCACCGTGTCGCGCGCGGCAGCGAAATGCTGCGCCGCCGCGAAGCGCTCCCCGGTCGCCGACAGCTTTGTCTCGCCGGTCAGTGCCTCAGGCGCCGTAGACAGCCAGATAATGATGATGAACAGCACCGCCGACAGCCCCCAGGTCCAGTGCGGCTGTCCTTTTCGGGCGTGCATGGTGTTGAAATAATGCCGGATCAGAACGCCGATGATGAAGATCAGCGACGCGATCACCCAGTTGAACTCAGTCGCGAATGCGAGCGGGTAATGGTTCGACAGCATCAGGAAAATGACCGGCAGCGTCAGGTAGTTGTTGTGCAGCGACCGGGACTTGGCGATCTTGCCGTATTTCGGGTCCGGCTTGCGGCCGGCGATCAGGTCGGCCACCACGATCTTCTGGTTAGGGATGATGGTGATGAACACATTCGCCGACATGATCGTCGCCGTGATCGCGCCGAGATGCAGGAAGGCCGCGCGGCCGGAAAACACCTGCGTGTAGCCCCAGGCGATCGCAACCAGGATCACATAGAGTACCAGCATCAGTGTGGTGTCGTTCTGTCCGAGCGGCGATTTGCACAGCTGGTCGTAGAGCACCCAACCCACGACCAGCGACCCGGCCGAGATAGCGATCGCCACCGGCGCCGATATGTCGAGCACATTCGGATCGATCAGATAGAGGTCGGCGCCGGCATAGTAGACGATGGCGAGCAGGATGAAGCCCGACATCCATGTCCAGTAGGATTCCCATTTGAACCAGGTCAGATGCTCGGGCATCGCGGCCGGCGCGACCATGTATTTCTGGATGTGATAAAAGCCGCCGCCATGGACCTGCCACTCCTCGCCATGCACCCCCTTGGGCAGGCCGGGGCGTTGCGTCAGGCCAAGATCAAGTGCGATGAAGTAGAATGACGAGCCGATCCAGGCGATGCCGGTGATCACGTGCAGCCACCGCGCGGCAAAGCTCAGCCAGTCCCAGAAAATCGCGAAATCCTGCATGAAGCGTCCTTGTCGATGGTCATCGCGACTTTAGGCCGTGCATTCCAAAGCGAAAGAGATGAGATGCACGATGACTTTCAAAAAAATCTGGAAAATAATGCCGCGTCCAGAGCACACGGAGCATCATGGCCTATCTCGACAATGTCGCCGTCTTCGTCAGGGTCGTTGAACTCGGCAATCTGTCGTCAGCCGGCCGCGACATGCGCATCTCGCCGGCGGTCGCTTCGAACCGCATCAAGGAACTGGAAAAGCATCTCGGCGTGCGGCTGTTCAACCGCACCACGCGCCAGCTCATGCCGACCGAGCATGGCTGCGTTTTCTACAAGGGCGCAAAGCAGATCCTCGACGCTGTCGACGAGGCGGAAGCCGCCGTCACCGCGCTGTCCGGCCATCCACGCGGCACCATCCGCGTCACCGCGCCTCTCGGCATCGGACGCCGGCTGATCGCTTCCGGAATTCCCGAATTCCATGACCGCTACCCCGATATCGAGGTGAGGCTTCGGCTCTCAGACCACAATGTCGACATCATGAAGGAGGGCATCGACGTCGCCTTCCGCGTCGGATTGCTGGAGGATTCCAGCCTCAGGATGCGCGGTATCCTGGATTGCGAGCGCGTCCTGGTCGCCGCCCCGGCCTATCTGACGAAGCGCGGCGAGCCCGGGCGGCCGGCCGACCTCATCCTGCAGAAACATGATTGTCTTCTGCTCCGCTATCCGGGCTCGCGCGATTCGACATGGACGCTCGACACGCCTGACGGCCCGCAGAAGATCGAGGTTCGCGGCCCCTACGACACCGATGACGGCGACGTGTTGACGAGTTGGGCGCTGTCGGGCCGCGGCATCGCCAACAAGCCGCGCTTCGAGGTCGAACCCTTCATCCGCGACAAGCGGCTGTCGGTCGTTCTGCCCGATTTCCCTCCGGGTCCGGTGCAGCTGGCCGCGGTCTACCCGCACAAGAATTTTCAGGACCCCAAGGTGCGATTGCTGCTCGACTTCATGGCCGACCGCTGCCAGCGTATGATCCGCGAGATATTGGCTGGCAAATAAGGACGGTCACATGGCCGGGATTATCCTGAAATCGATTCTTATGGGCGTTGCCGGTTTTGTGGCCGCGCCAATCGTGACGTTCTTCATCGTATTGATTCTGGCGCACATATTCGATCCGCGCTGCGGCACGCCGGGCGATTCAGGCGGCTGCGAAATGGGAGCCGCGGGCATTGCCATCGCCTCCGCGCTGCCTGGGGCCGCGGCGCTGTTCCTTGTCGCGTTGATCCGTGGACTGGTGGCCCGACGACGAGCGGCCGAACCGCCTCTGCCGCCGACCGCCGCGTAGGCAGGCTTCCAGAAATCGGGATAGGTCGGCGGCGCCTTCGGCATTCAGCGCCCGTCAGACAAGCGGGTCGCCGTCGCGGCGTCCACGCTCCAAGCGCCCGGTCCGGCGAAAACCGGATACACGAATATGAAGCAGTAGAGGATTGCCGGCGCGCCCGTATTGGCGACAGGCCAGAAACTGCTTGAAATGGCTGCCGGTGAGTGAGGAACTGTCGATCCGCGCCATCCTGCTCGACGAAGGCGGGCCGGAAATGTGGCGGCAGTTCATGGAGAGCTGCGCTCGGAGCACCTGGGTGTTCCCATCGGCGCGCCGCATCCTGACCGACGCCCGTGCGCGAGCGGCTGCAAGCGGCCTATCTCGACGTCATGGCGCGGAAACAGGGTTCGTCGTCCACGCCGGCTGCCTGACCTGCCGGACGATCGCGATGCTATTTGGAGCGTCGTTTTGGCTTGGCTGGCGCTGCCGGCTCAGCCTCTTCGGCCGCGAGCCTCGCCGCCTTCAAACGGGCGGTCTTCTCACGCCGCGCGGCGGCAGTGGCATCCTCTTCCGCCGCAAGCCGGTCGCGAAAGAGCTCCCGCGTCTGAAGTGCCCCAAATGCGATCTCCGCGCGCTCACGCGCGCTTTTGGGACCACCGCTCATGCGTACACTCCCACTACGAAATGGCGCGAAAGCGCGCCGAAATTGAAAAAGGCCAGGCGAGAGCCCGGCCTTCCAACGTGATCAATGCATTGCGTGCCAGTACATCCGTGGTCACGCAGCAGATCAACGATATTTAGGCAGCCGACAGATTGTCAGCGGCCATCTTGCCGGACTTGTTGTCGCGAACCATCTCGAAGTTGATCTTCTGACCTTCGACGATATGGCTCATGCCAGCACGCTCGACGGCGGAGATGTGAACGAAGACGTCATTGCCGCCATCATCAGGCTGGATGAAACCGAAGCCCTTGGTTGCGTTGAACCACTTTACGGTGCCAGTGCTCATGGAGAACCCTTTCATTGGCAGTAGTTATGCCAGCGGAATATTTCCGTTGACGATTAGTCGATTTTTGAAAGGAAGTTCGTCCAGAGCGCGCATAGCGTTCGCGAAACAAAAGTCACAGACCAAATATCGATCCGTCGCATGTAGGCACGGCACCCGCGAAAGTCAAATCAAATCGCATAAACGCCGAGGTCACAACAAGTGAGATATTTCAGCGGGATGCGAGCGCGGAGAGGACTTCAGCAGCCGTCAACGCGGCGATGACGGCGGGCCTTTTGTCAATGACGTCGCCACCGCCGATCGGGCACACAAGCCGCGCCGCATCGGTCTCGGTTCCGCCCGCCTCCTTCAGGTACCAGCGGCGGAAGGTCTCCCGCTTGGTCTTCGACCCGATCATGCCGACATAGGCCGCATCCGCCCGCCTCAGCGCTTCGGCGACGATCAGGAAATCGAGCGCGTGATCGTGCGTGAGCACGATGTAGGCGGAACCCGGCGGCGCTTCACGCACCGCTTCTTCCGGTACAGGGGTCAGTCTGGACGTCACGGTCCCCGGCAGACCGGTCAGCGCATCGGCGCGCGTCTCGATGACGCTCACATTAAGTGGCAGAAGGTCGAACGCTTCAGCAAGCGCATGGCCGACATGGCCACCACCGAACAGATAGACATGCGGCCTCATCGCATCCTGTTTCGCGGCGCGTTTGCGCAGCTCCGCCGCCTTCTTTTCGTCGACGAGCATGATTGAAAGCGTCACGCGCCCGCCGCAACACTGGCCGATCTCCGGTCCCAGCGGAATGTCGAGGGCGCCCGTCGCCACATTCTTAGCGATCAGCTCGCGTGCCTTGTCGATCGCCAGGAATTCGAGCTGTCCGCCGCCGATCGTGCCGAAAATGGCGTCGGCCCTCACCAGCATCCAGGCGCCCCGCTCGCGCGGCGTCGAACCCTTCGCCTCGGCGACCTCGACAAGCGCCGTTGCGCCGCCGCCGGCATCAAAACGCTTGAGGCTGGAGAGGATCGAACTCATGGCGAGAGGATAGCGCTCCTGCGTTGAGACGCTAGCCCGCCGTCTCGCGCTTCAGCCGTTCCACCGCCATCAGCACCCGCTCCGGCGTTGCCGGCGCGTCGAGCCGTGGGCAGACCGTGTGGTTGGCGACGCTGGCAACGGCATCCGACAGCGCGTGCAACACCGAGATTGCCAGCATGAAGGGCGGCTCGCCCACCGCCTTGGAGCGGTGCACCGTCGGCTTCGCGTTCTCGACCCAGTCGGCGAGCGCAACGTTGAAAACCTTCGGCCGGTCGGAGGCGAGCGGTATCTTGTAGGTCGACGGCGCATGCGTCCTAAGCCGCCCCTTCTCGTCCCACACCAGTTCCTCGGTCGTCAGCCAACCCATGCCCTGGATGAAGGCGCCTTCGACCTGGCCGATATCGATCGCCTTGTTCAGTGAGCGGCCGGTCTCGTGCAGTATGTCCACCCGCTCGACCATGTATTCGCCGGTCAGCGTGTCGATCGACACCTCCGCGCAGGCCGCGCCGTAGGCGAAATAGTAGAAGGGCTGGCCGCGCCCCTTTTCGCGATCCCAGTGGATTTCCGGCGTCTTGTAGAAACCCGCCGCCGACAGCTGCACGCGGCCCAGATAAGCCTCGCGCACCAGCGCCGGGAACGGGATTTCCTGATTGCCCACCCGCACCCGGTTTGGCAGGAAGACGACCTGCTCGGCCGGCACTTCGTATTTGTCGGCCGCGAATGCAATCAGCCGGTCCTTGATCTGGCGCGCGCCGTTCTGCGCCGCCATGCCGTTGAGGTCGGAGCCCGACGATGCAGCCGTCGCCGAAGTGTTTGGCACCTTGCCGGTGGTCGTGGCGGTGATCTTCACGTGGTCGATGTCGATCTGGAATTCCTCGGCCACCACCTGCGCCACCTTGATGTAGAGCCCCTGCCCCATCTCCGTGCCGCCATGGTTCAGGTGGACCGATCCGTCCGTGTAGACATGCACCAGCGCGCCCGCCTGGTTGAAATGCGTGGCGGTGAAAGAAATGCCGAACTTCACCGGCGTCAGCGCGATGCCGCGCTTGATGATGTCGCTATTGGCATTGAACGCGGCGACCTGGCGTTTCCGCCCCTCATATTCCGCGCTCTTTTCAAGTTCCTCGACGATCCGGTGAATGACATTGTCCTCCACCGTTTGGTGATAGGGCGTTACGTTGCGGCTGCCCCCGTCGCCCGGCTGGCCGTAGAAATTGCGCTTGCGGACCTCCAGCGGGTCCTTGCCGAGCGCAAACGCGATCTCCTCGATCACCCGCTCGCCGCCGACCATGCCCTGAGGACCGCCGAAGCCCCGGAAAGCCGTGTTCGACACGGTGTTGGTGTAGAAGGGCGCCGACATCGCCCGCACAGCCGGCAAATAATAGGCATTGTCGCAGTGAAACAGCGCACGGTCCGTCACCGGCCCCGAGAGATCGGACGAGAACCCGCATCGCGCCGCATAGGTGAAGTCGACGCCGAGAATGTTCCCCTCGTCGTCGAAGCCCACTTCGTAATCGGCGACGAAATCGTGCCGCTTGCCGGTGGCGATCATGTCGTCGTCGCGATCCGGCCTGATCTTGACCGCGCGGCCGAGCTTCTTGGCGGCGATCGCCGCCAGCGCGGCGAACTGGTTGCCCTGCGTTTCCTTGCCGCCGAAGCCGCCGCCCATGCGGCGGATTTCAACCGTCACAGCATGGGAGGGCACGCCCAGCGCATGCGCCACCATGTGCTGCACTTCACTCGGATGCTGCGTCGAGGAATAGACGGTGACATCGCCGTCCTCGCCGGGAATCGCCATCGCGATCTGGCCTTCGAGATAGAAATGGTCCTGCCCGCCGATCCGCATACGGCCCTTGAGCCGGCGCGGCGCGGAGGCAAGCGCCAGCGCGACGTCGCCTCGTTCGAGCGTCAACGGCGCGGTGACGAACCTGTCCTGGGCGGGGTCGAGGCCTTCGACGTCGAAGACGCCCGGCTGCCAGTCATAATCGACCTTGGCCAGCTTGCAGGCCCGCCTCGCCGCCTCACGCGTACGGGCGATCACGCAGAAGATGGGCTGGCCGAAGAATTGGACCTTGTCAGCTGCCAGAACGGGTTCGTCGTGGAGCCCGGTCGGCGAGATATCGTTCTCGCCTGGAACGTCCGACGCCGTCAGCACCGCGACGACGCCGGGTGCCGACTTCACAGCCGACAGGTCTACCGACGTGATCGCGCCATGCGCGATTGTGGACAGGCCGAGGCAGCCATGCAGCATGCCGGCCACTTCCGGCATGTCGTCGATATAGACTGCCTCGCCGGTCACGTGCTTGTGGGCGGAATCGTGCTGCCGGTCGCTGGCGACGCCGCCGACGACCTTCGTCGCATTGAGGTCGGGCGCTGAATGCCGGTTCATCAGGCGGCCTCGTAACGGGACACCACAAACGGCTTCCTCGTGCCGGTTGATTCGATGAAGAAACGCTTGAGCAGGTTCTGCGCCACCAGCATCCGGTACTCGGCGGACGCGCGCATGTCGGAAATGGGCGCGTAGTCTGTCGAATAGGCTGCGACCGCGGCCTCCACATTCGCCATGGTCCATGGCCGTCCGGTCAGCGCGGCTTCGACTGTGGGCGCGCGCTTCGGCGTCGCCGCCATCCCGCCATAGGCGATGCGGATCGCCGCCACCGAGCCATCGCCCGCCAGTTCGAGATAGAATGCGCCGAGCGCGGCGGTTATGTCCTCGTCGCGGCGCTTGGTGATCTTGTAGGCGGCAAAATGCGCGCCCGTTGCCGGCAGCGGAACCGTGACGCTCTCCACGAACTCGCCCGGCAGCCGGTCCTGCTTGCCGTAGTCGATGAAGAAATCCTCAAGGGGCATGGTCCGTCGCGTGGCTCCCTTGCGCAGCGTCAGCGTCGCGCCCAGCACAATCATGGGCGGCGGCGTATCGCCGATCGGTGAGCCGTTGGCGATATTGCCCCCGATCGTGCCCATATTGCGCACCTGATCGCCGCCTATGCGGTCAACCAGCGGCCCGAATGCGGGGATGGCAGCCCCGAGCACACCGCGCGCCTGAGTGTAGCTCACACCGGCGCCGATGGTGACGGCATCGCCCGGGGTGTCGATGCCGCGCAGCTCGTCCAGTCCGCCGATGAAGATCGCCGGCGAAATGTCACGCATCTGTTTTGTCACCCACAGCCCGACATCGGTCGAACCGGCAACCACCGTCGCTCCCGGTTCCGCTTCATAGAGGCCGGCGAAATCGTCGAGCGATGCGGGGATGATGACGCGGGCGGCGCCCGCGCCGATCTCGACGCGCGTTCCATCCTTCCAGCCATCGAGCCGGGCGGCTACGGCCGCGCGTTCCGCGACCAGCGGATCCTCACTCACCGCACCGTAACCGGAGGCCGCCTTCGCCGCCTTTACGATCGGTTCATAGCCGGTGCAGCGGCACAGATTGCCCTGCAGCGCGATCTCGATCTCCTGATCGGTCGGCGCCGGCGTACGCATCCACAGAGCGTACATGCCCATCACGAAGCCCGGAGTACAGAAGCCGCATTGCGAACCGTGATGGTCGACCAGCGATTGCTGGACCGGATGCAGCGATCCATCCGGCCGTTTCAGATGTTCGACCGTGACGACGTGGCAGCCATCCACAGAAGCCAGGAACCGTATGCAGGCGTTGACACCCTCATAGATGAGTTCGCCCCCGGCAAGCCGCCCGACCAGCACCGTGCAGGCGCCGCAGTCTCCTTCCGCGCAGCCTTCCTTGGTGCCGACAAGCGCGCGCCGCAGCCTGAGAAAATCGAGCAGCGTTTCGTCGGGGCGCACATCGCCGGTGACGATCTCCTCGCCATTGAGCAGGAAACGGATTTGCTGGCGTATCGCTGGCGTCGTCATCGGTTTCAGCTGCCCCGATATGTCGAGTAGCCATAGGGCGAAATCAGCAGCGGCACATGATAATGCGTCATCTCCGCCATTCCGAACCGGATGGGAACCTCGTCCAGAAACGGCGGATCGGGAAGCTCCGTTCCCATCGCCCGGAAATAGTCGCCCGCCGAAAATATGATCTCGTACTGGCCGGTCTTGAACTCCCCGCCTTCGAGCAGCGGCGCGTCACACCGTCCATCGAGATTGGTCACAACACTCTTGAGCTTGCGGTGCGAGTTTCCGCTGACGCGATAAAGCGTGATCGACAGTCCCGCCGCCGGCTTGCCCGTAGCCGTGTCCAGAACATGGGTTGTCAGTTTCGCAGAGGCCGTAGCGGCCATTCCTGTTCCTCTCGCCTTTTTCGCAACTTCAGAAAAATCTAGTGCGTTCGGGAATCATTGCATAAGTCATTGCCGCTAGGAACGGGACGAAAAGACTTTCAATATTTTTGGGGGGAATACGCGCCGTTGACGATGGATTATCGTCGCTTCCGCCGTCAAATGTATGGAATCGCGGCAAAAGACAGGGAATTGCGCAATATGCGTTATGTGCGCGACATGCGCGGCTATGGCCGCCACCGGCCGGATCCGAAATGGCCGGGTGGAGCGCGCATCGCGGTCCAGTTCGTCGTTAATTACGAGGAAGGCGGCGAAAACTCCATTCTCCATGGCGACGCGGCTTCCGAAGCCTTCCTGTCCGAAATCGTCGGCGCCGCGCCTTGGGCCGGCAAGCGCCACTGGAACATGGAATCGATCTACGAATATGGCGCGCGCGTCGGCTTCTGGCGGCTGCACCGTATGTTCACCGAAGCACAAATTCCGGTCACGGTTTTCGGCGTCGCCACGGCGCTTGCCCGCTCACCCGACCAGACGGCGGCGATGAGGGAAGCCGGCTGGGAAATGGCCTCACACGGGCTGAAATGGATCGACTATCGCGACCACGCGGAAGCCGACGAGCGCAGCGACCTGGTTGAGGCGATCCGCCTGCACACCGAAGTGGTGGGCGAGCGCCCGCGCGGTCTCTATCTCGGCCGCACATCGGCATGGTCAGTTCGCATTGCGGCCAGCGAAGGCGGTTTCGACTGGATCGCCGACACTTATGACGACGAACTGCCGTACTGGCTCGACCATGATGGGCACGGCAATGCGATCGAACCGCAACTCATCATCCCCTATACGCTCGACGCCAACGACATGCGCTTCGCCACCCCGCAGGGCTTCAATTCGGGCGACCAGTTCTTCGGCTATCTGAAAGACAGCTTCGACACGCTTTATCGCGAGGGCGGCGAAGGCCGCGCCGGCATGCTCAATGTCGGTCTGCACTGCCGCCTCGTCGGCAGGCCGGGCCGCGCCGCGGCGCTGCAACGCTTCATCGACTACGTGAAAAGCCATGCCGATGTCTGGGTCGCCACCCGCGCCGACATCGCCGCCCACTGGCGCAAAACGCATCCTTATGAAGCGCCGGGCCTGCGCCCGAGCCGCATGGACAAGGCCGAGTTCGTGGCCAGGTTCGGCGGCATTTTCGAACATTCACCGTGGATCACCGAACGCGCCTTCGAACTGGAACTCGGCCCCGCGCATGACAGCGCCGGCGGGTTGCACAATGCGCTTGCGCGGATTTTTCGCTCTGCCAGCGAAGAAGAACGCCTTGGCGTGCTGACCGCGCATCCTGATCTGGCCGGAAAGCTGGCGCAGGCAAGGCGCCTGACTACGGAATCGGCGTCGGAACAGGCTTCCGCGGGTCTCGATGCGCTGACCGATGGCGAGCGGCAGGCATTCACCGCCCTGAATTCCGCTTATGTCGACAAGTTCGGCTTTCCCTTCATCATTGCGGTCAAAGGCCGGACCAGGAACGACATACTCGCGGCTTTCAAGGGCCGTATCGACAACGACCGAAGCGAGGAATTCGCGACCGCGTGCGAGCAGGTCGAACGCATCGCGCTGCTTCGGCTGAAAGAAATCCTGCCTTCCTAGGGAAAATCACATGGCCGGGCCGAGCTACCATGCGCCGACGGGCGGTAATCCGCCGCAGACCGAATTGATGACGGGGCGCGCCGTCTTTACTGAAGCATATGTCGTCATCCCGAATGGCGTGATGAAGGACATCGTGACGAGCCAGCTTCCCTTCTGGGAGCAGACCCGCGCCTGGATACTGGCGCGGCCGCTCTCGGGCTTTGCCGAGACCTTCTGCGAATACGCGATGGAGGTGCTGCCGGGAGGCGGCAGCGACAATCCCGAGCCGGACAGCGGGGCACAGGCCGCCCTTTTCGTTCAGGTCGGCGAAGTGACTGTAGCCGTTGGCGGCGCGGAGCACCGGCTCCAGCCTGGCGGGTTCGGTTATCTGCCGCCCGCAAGCGGCTGGACGCTTCGCAACACGGGCGCCGCGCCGGCCCGCTTTCTCTGGATCAGGAAACTCTACGACAAGGTTGACGGCATCGAACTGCCCGACCCTGTATTTTGCAACGAACAGGACATTGCGCCGCTCTCGATGCCAGGCGCGGCCGGCAAATGGGCGACGACGCGTTTCATAGACCCGAATGACCTGCGCCACGACATGCACGTCAATATCGTCAGCTTTGAGCCTGGCGCGGTCATTCCCTTCACCGAAACCCATGTCATGGAGCACGGTCTGTATGTTCTGGAAGGCAAGGCAGTTTACCGGCTCAACCAGGACTGGGTCGAGGTCGAGGCCGGTGATTTCATGTGGCTGCGCGCCTTCTGCCCCCAGGCCTGCTACGCGGGCGGACCTGGCAGATTTCGCTATCTGCTCTACAAGGACGTAAACCGTCATCCGAAGCTGCGGTAGACTGGGCCATGAACGTCATCGTCGCCGAACCCCTGACCCGGGAAGTCTTTGCCGAATATGGCAACGTCCTTGACACCAGAGGGCCGCCGCCTATCGCCATCAACGACGGTATGACCCGGCGCTTTCACGACCTTGCGCCGGTGGAGGCGACCGGCCCGGCGGCGCGGACAGTTCTCTCCATATTTCGCGGCAAGCCATATTCGTTCCCGCTCACCCTGAAAATGGTGGAACGCCACCCTCTCGGGAGCCAGGCCTTCATGCCGCTCTCGCCCCTGCCTTTCCTCGTGGTTGTCTGCCACGACGGCGAAGAAGGCCCTGACATCCCGCGCGCTTTCGTGACCCGGCCGGGCCAGGGCGTCAGCTATCCGCCCAACCGCTGGCACGCGGTTCTGACCCCGATCGGCAAAGAACAGGACTTCCTTGTCGTGGACCGCGGCGGCGAAGGCTCAAACGTTGAGGAATATCACTTCAACATGCCCTACGAAATTCACCTGCCGGAACCGCACCCGCATGTCTGAGGCAGCACTTCTGGACCGCCTGCTCGACGTGATCGAATACGATGTCATACCGTTGACGAAGGAAGGCGTCGAACGCGGCAACAAGCTGTTTGGCGCAGCGATATTACGTAAGCATGGCCTTACGCTCGTGGTGACCGAAACCAACAATGAACTGGAGAACCCCCTCTGGCATGGCGAAATCCACGCCTTGAAACGGTTTTACGAACTGCCGAAAGCCGATCGGCCGGACACAAAAGACTGCCTCTTCGTCGCCACCCATGAGCCATGCTCGCTCTGCCTTTCGGCAATCACATGGACGGGTTTCGACAATTTCTACTATCTCTTCAGCCATGAGGATTCGCGCGACAGCTTCGCCATTCCGCACGATCTGAAGATCCTCAAGGAGGTCTTCAAGCTTGGCCCTGGCGGTTACAACCGCGAAAACGCGTTCTGGAAAAGCCACGCCATGCGCGACATGGCGAATGCGTTGCCGCCGGCCGAACGCGCCGCAGCGCTGGAGCGCATCGCCGCGATTGCCGCGCGTTACAGTGAACTGTCCGCTGCCTATCAGAAGGCCAAGGCCGGCAACGACATCCCGCTGAACTGACGCAGGGTCGTCGCCGGCGACCGAACAAGGCGATCAGGGATCGAGCACGCTGCCCAGATTGGCGATGATCGTCGCGACAATGACGATTATCAGGATGATCGGAATCTTCTTGAAGGCGAATTTTGCCAGCAGCTTCGCCGCCCCGGCTTTGCCCAGACGCTTCTCGAGGAATTTGCGGAAGCCTTTGCTCTTCAGCTTCTTCAGCATCCGCTCCAATATCTTGGACGCCTTGTCCCACTTGTTCTTGCTCTCACCACGCCACAGCGCCCGATAGAGTGCCTTGATATCCTCCAGGAAGAAATCATAGAAAATGTCCACCGGGATGCCGAGAATATCGGCGATGATCGTCGCCAGCGCGCGGATTTTTCCTGCCGGAAATCCGGCAGCAAAGAAAATCGGTTGCGGAAAATGCACCGCCGCCAGCGCAGAGATGTCCGGCGCCAGTTCATAGGGGTCTTCGAACCCGCCCTCAAACGCCTGGCGCAACAACGCGCGCGATGCCTCCTGCAGCTTGAAGCCGGCCTCCTGAACCAAGAACGCCGCATTCATTGCCGCTGCAAGATCGCCGGGGCTGACCATATTTGCGGCCTCTTTTGCGATCCTCGCGGTGTCGGTGAGCAGCGCGATGGGCTCGTCGACAAATTTTCGCGCCTCCTCCAGCTCCTCCTCATCGAGTTCCTCGAAGTCGAACTTCTCTTCCTCCGCGAGCTCTTCCTGCCGATCAAGTTTGTCCTTGCCCATATGTTCCTCCCGTTGGGTTGGTTGCCTATTCGGGACAGCCCCCATCCAGAACACCAAGGTCCGCAGCTACATTCTTTTTTGTTCGAGGGGGCCTGCTGGAAAATGTCGTGCCATCGGACCGCAGCCGCAAGCATACCCCACGCAAACAGCATAATATGGCAGCGTGCAGTTTGACAGCCCGCTTCGATCATCTTGTGTAAGCTATTACTTACATATTGTCAGAAGTCGAAAGCCGAGAACGACATCCCGCTCAGTTAGGGCGCATCGATATCGCGCATGACCTGAGCGATCATCTCCTCCAGCGGCAACCGGAGATCGGCAACAATATGCCGCTCATCAGCCCCCGGCGGTTCCAGTGCCGCAAACTGGCTGTCGAGCAGGGTAGCGGGGAAGAAATGCCCCGTCCTGTCTTTCATGCGCTCGCTGATCAGTTCCCGTGATCCCGAAAGATGGACGAAAAGCACGTCCGCGCCCGACGTCCCGCGCAGAATATCGCGATAGGCGCGCTTCAGCGCCGAGCATGCGGCCACGACACCCTTGCCTTCCGCGAAGTACCGGCCAATCTCCTTGCCGATCGCCTCAAGCCACGGGCGCCGGTCATCATCGGACAGGGGAATGCCTGCCGACATCTTTTCGATGTTGTTTGCCGGGTGCACTCGGTCACCCTCGATGAACGCCACGCCAAGTTCCGCTGCTATTCGCGCGCCCGCCGTCGACTTGCCACAGCCGGCGACGCCCATCACGACGATCGCCGGCAGCGCGGACATGGTGCAGTTCCGTTCTTTTACGTAAGAATCAGCTTACACATAGCGATTGACGACATTCTCCAGATATTCCTGCCTGCCCGACTTCGGCTGCGGCTCGATCCCTTCGGCGAGAACCCGCTTGGAGATATCCTCCAGCGTCCGCTCTCCACCGAGCATCGCCTTGGCTTCAGCGCTGTTCCAGCCCGCATAGCGTTCGTCGAGCGGCCCGGACAGCGCCTTGTCCTCCACCATTGCCGCCGCCGCCTTCAGGCCGCGCGCGCAGCAATCCATTCCGCCGATATGAGCGAGGACCAGGTCTTCGGCATCAATCGACTGGCGGCGCAGCTTGGCGTCGAAATTCGTGCCGCCGGTTTTGAGGCCGCCGCCCAGCAATATCTGGTAATAGGCCAGCGCCATCTCGGGCACATTGTTGGGGAACTGGTCGGTGTCCCAGCCGGACTGGTAATCGTTGCGGTTCATGTCGATCGAACCGAAGATGCCGAGCGCGTTGGCAAGCGCCAGCTCGTGTTCGAACGAATGGCCGGCAAGGATCGCGTGGCCCTGCTCGATATTGACCCTGACCTCGTTCTCCAGCCCGTAGTTCTTCAGGAAGCCGTAGACTGTCGCCACGTCGAAATCGTACTGGTGCTTGGTCGGCTCCTGGGGCTTCGGCTCGATCAGGATCGTGCCCTTGAAGCCGATCTTGTGCTTGTAGTCGACGACCATGGAAAGGAAGCGGCCGAGCTGATCGAGTTCCCGCTTCATGTTGGTATTGAGCAGCGTCTCGTAGCCCTCACGCCCGCCCCAAAGAACATAGTTCTCGCCGCCCAGCCGGTTGGTGACGTCGATGCAGGATTTCACCGTGGCCGCGGCATAGGAAAACATGTCGGGGTCGGGATTGGTCGCAGCGCCGCCCATGTAGCGGCGGTTGCTGAACAGGTTTGCGGTACCCCACAAAAGCTTGATGCCGGACTTGTCCATTTTTCCGGCGAAATAATCGGCGATCTCGTCGAGGCGCGCGATGCTTTCCTTCAGCGTGTCAGCCTCCGGCCGCACGTCAGCATCGTGGAACGTGTAGTAGGGAACGCCGAGCAACTCGAACATCGCGAAGGCCTCGTCCGCCTTCAGCTTCGCAAGTTCCATCGTGTCAGCCGCGCCGGCGTCGGAGTACCACGGCCGCTTGAAGGTCTGGCCGCCGAACGGATCATTGCCCGGCCACACGAAACTGTGCCAGTAGCAGACAGCGAATCGCAGATGGTCCTCCAGCCGTTTGCCGGCAACCTTCTCGTCCGGATTGTAGTGCCGGAACGCGAATGGATTGTTGCTGTCCGGCCCTTCATATTTGATCTTCTTGATATCGCCAAAATATCCGGTGCTCACGTCAGTACTCCTTTGATAGCCGGGTAAAGAGCGCGGTAGCGCGCATAGGCGTCCGCGAAGGCCGGGACGAGTTTTTCGTCCGGCTCGATTGTTTCCGCGATCGTAGGCGGCGTGCAGATTTCCAACGGGTCTGCGTCATTGGCGGCCACGATGCCAAGCCTGGCAGCGCCGAACGCAGCGCCGAAATCGCCGTCGGCCGGCAGGTCGACCGCAACTTCCAACGCCGCTGCGATCGCCTTCAGCCAGTAGCGCGAGCGCGAGCCTCCGCCGATGGCGGTGACCCGGTCAAGCGTCGTTCCGGCGGCCTTCAGCGCTTCGAGACTGTCGCGGAATGCGAAGGCAACGCCCTCCACGACCGCCTGGGTCAGGGCTATCCGCCCGCTCTGATGGGCCAGTCCGGTGAAGACACCGCGGATCGAGGCGTCGTTGTGCGGCGTCCGTTCTCCCGATAAATAGGGCAGGAATGTCACCCCGCCGGGCGCCTCGAGCGTGTCTCCGAGCGCATCCGTCAATTCGCCTGCCTCCTGTCCGGTGATCTCCTCGAGCCAGTTGAGCGAATCGGTAGCCGACAAGATAACGCCCATCTGATGCCACGCGCCCGGCAGCGCGTGGCAGAAGGTGTGCACCGCGCTTTCGGGATTGGGCAGATAGGCTTCGTTGGCGGCAAACAGCACGCCTGACGTGCCGATCGACACAAACGCCTCGCCGGGGCGTACCGCGCCCATGCCGCAGGCCGACGCTGCGTTGTCACCCGCGCCGCCGGCGACAACGACATTGCCGCGCATACCCCATTGCGCGGCCAGCGAACCGCGCAGCGTGCCTCCCGGTTCGGTTCCTTCCACCAGCGACGGCATGTGGCTTTCGTCAAGATCCGTCGCTTCCAGGAGTTCCGGCGACCAGACGCGTTTCGCAACGTCCAGCCATGCCGTACCGGCCGAGTCCGACATCTCCGAAATGGTCTCGCCGGTCAGCCATAGCCTCAGATAGTCCTTGGGCAAAAGCACCTTTTTCGTTGCCGCGAAAACCTTCGGCTCGTTGGTCTTCACCCAGGCCAATTTGGGCGCCGTAAAGCCCGGAAAGACGATATTGCCTGTGAGTTGGCGAAACCGCGGATCCGCGTCGAGCGCCGCAGCCTCCTGGTGGCTGCGCGTATCGTTCCACAGAATACAGGGACGCAATACCTCCCCGCCGGAACCAAGCAGCGTCGCGCCGTGCATCTGACCGGAGAGCCCGATGCCGCGCACGGCCGACAAAGCATCGCCATGCGCCCTTTTCAGCGCGTCTATCGCGGTTTCACAGGCATCGATCCAGTCGGCCGGATTCTGTTCCGACCATCCGGCATGCGGACGCGAAACATCCAGCTCGCCCGTGGCGGAATCGACGATCCGCTGGTTCTCGTCGATCAGCAGCGCCTTGACGCCCGACGTCCCGAGATCGAGCCCGAGATACATATTGGCGGTCCTCCCGACCGGCGCCGGTCTGTCGCCGGCTCCTTGTTCCGCACAACCGGCCGGCGCGAACCCATCGGCCCGCTGCTCCTCCCGGCTCAGTGCGAGGGATACGCCTCATATACAGAAGCCGCATCTTCCCGGTGCTATTTTTTTCGAATCTCAAAAAAAATCAATGGGGCTTTTCAAAATTCATTTTGAAGGGCTTCTGCGCGATCGCGGAACAGACGCGAAAGGGGGCTGTCCGGCCGCGCTTCGAACCGCTCTGCGGCGAGAGCGCGCGCCGTGGCCGGATCGCCCGAGCGGATGGCCGCCTCGACCAGCGTCAGGTCGATGGCGTCGCGTTGCGCGTGGCTGCCGCCGAAGCGGTGCGCGATGTGCCGTATGGGACGCAACAGCCGCACGGTTGCGGCATAGTCGCTATTGCCGAATGCGTGGATAGCCTGCGCAACCGGAAGGCCGACGTCGCGGGTAAATCCGGCATTGTCGCCCTCCCCGGTCATCGCATCGTGCTGCGCCGCAAGGAGACGTGCCGCCGCCGCGTGTCGCCCGGCGCCGACGAAAGCCATCATCGCATGCGCATCGTTGAAGGCGTATCCCGACTGGCTGCTCTGTTTTTCCCAAAGGTCCGCCAAGGCGTCCCATCGGTCCCCGCAATTTGCGCCGGTAATATACAGCCGCCACAAGATCGCCGAGGCATCGACCATGTTGAGCGCGATTTCGGAGCGCCCGCCCGCGATCGGCCCGTCATAAAGGGCCAGCACCTCGTCCACCTCTCCGAGATCGAAGTGGAACAGCGCCAGGTGCCACCAATTGTGGATCTGCAGGAAGCTTTCGCAAGTCCAGGCGTCCGTATCGGCCCGCATCCATGCGATGCCCTCCTGCTGGCGGCATTGCATCTCCATCACATGCGCCACCGCATGCTGCGCCCAACCGTCGCGCGGCTGCAATTCGATCGCACGCTTGCCGGTTCGTTCGGCCCGGCTGTATTCGCCCATCTCCTCCAGCCCGAATGCATGCATGCCGAGTACGGCGTGATAACCGGGCATGCCTTCGTCCCAGGCGGGCAGCGCCCGCGCAACGCGGTCGCGCAGCATCCGGGCGTTTCCGGTGAAGAAATCGATCTGGTGGCCCGCCTGCAGCGCCAGCGCATCCTGCGGATATTCGATCGCGATGTGCTCGAGCGCCTGCCCCGCCTTGTGCCATCGCCCTTCGGCCAGATGCGACAGCGCCGCCGCGTGCGCCTTTTCTCGCGTGGTGGCCGGCAGCGCAGCGGCCGCTTCTGCACAGGCTTTCGCTACCGGCATTGCCGCCGCCTCGGTGGAAAGCCCGTAGACATAACCCTTGAAGACATGCGCCATGACGAAGCCCCGATCGGCTTCGATCGCGGCATTCGCGGCGGCGATTGGATCGCCTATGAAACAGCGCAGCGAATTGAGCGCGGTCTCGTAGTAATCGAGGCTTGCCGCACTCGCGCCGCTGAGCGGCAGGCCTTGCAGGTCACGCAGTTGCAATCCCGTCTCCCTGGCATTGGGTGCGCCGCACCGTAGCCCACCGGCCGGCCCGAACAAAGCCGGGTTTGACCCCGTTGCGTAATTTCGCTAGACGCTGGAAACTGCGTACTCAATCGATTTAAAAGCCATGGCCGCTGACCACTGCATGCGGCGGCGTTAAGGGTGAGGAACGAGACTGCCATGACGCGGACCATCGTTATCGCGCAAGGCGGCGGGCCGACCGCCGTCATCAACCAGACGATGGCCGGCGCCGTCATCGCAGCGAAACGCCGTGACCCGAATGTCCGGGTGCTTGGCGCGCTGCACGGCGTGCGTGGCGTGCGCGACGGCAACTTCGTCGATCTCGGCGCGCTGCCGGAGGACCACCTCTTGCGCATCGCCGGCACGCCGAGCGCCGCACTTGGTTCGACCCGCGACAAGCCGGACGCCGCATATTGCGAGAAGGCCCTGGCCGGCCTTAAGAAGGCCGGCGCATCCGCCTTCATCTATATCGGCGGCAACGACACTGCCGGCACCCAAGCGATCCTGTCGGATGCCGCCGCGGGCTCGATCGCCTGCGTCCACGCTCCCAAGACGATCGACAACGATCTGACAGAGAACGACCACACGCCGGGCTTCATCTCCGCCGGCCAGTTCGTCGCCGCGGCTTTCCTGAGCGTCGATCTTGATTTCCGCGCCTTGCCCGGCGTCTATGTCGGCATCGTCATGGGCCGCCATGCCGGGTTTCTGACGGCCGCCGCCAATGCCTGGCGGCTCGATGAGAATTGCGGACCGCACCTCACATACGTGCCCGAACGCCCGTTCGAGCGAGCGCGTTTCGTGGACGACGTTCGCGCCACCATGGCCCGGCACGGCCGCTGCGTGGTTGCGATGTCGGAAGGTGTATCGGGGGCGGATGGCCATTCGCTAGTGGAGACCCTCGTGCCGCCGGAACTGCAGGAGCGTGACGACCACGGCAATGTCCGGCTGTCCGGCACCGACCTCGGCCAGGCGATCGAGCGCATATTGGCCGAAGACCTGGCCGGCATGCGCTCTCGCGTCGACACGCTGGGCTACCTGCCGCGGGGTGCGATCGCAATGATCAGCAAGACAGATCAGCAGGAAGCGTTCGAGGCCGGACGCTTTGCGGCCGAAATCGCCGAGAGCGGCAGTGGGTCGGTAGCGCTGCAGTATTCAGGCGGCGAAACAAGGCCGGCGCTGGTGCCGCTCGACAAGGTGGCCGGCAAGACCCGGCACATGCCCGACGACTTCCTCGACGCGGACGAAAACCGTATCGCGGCCCCTGGCATGGCGTATCTCGAGCGCCTGCTGCCGCGGACTGTCGAGGCAGCCAAGCCGTTCGTTTAGGGGATTGGGCGGGATCAGCGAGTGTTTTCCTGCGCACCACTCGTTTGCCAGAGCCGCTTCCTGGCGAAGGCGTGTCCCGAGCCTGATTTCAGGTACGTTTCGAACGCTGCCGCGCTTACGTGGTCGGAAAAAGCTATGTAGGTGACAAGGCGCCATGGACGGTATTTTGCCGTATGACCTGCCGAATACGCAGCGTTGTGGTCGCGCAGACGACGACGAAGATCGGACGTGATTCCGATGTATCGCTCACCCGGATGGGAAATACTTTCGAGCAGATATACGTACATCATCTGAACGCCCTCCTACGCCAAAGCTTCGGAGGGCATCCTGCTTCGCAACAGCGTGGGCTGCAATCCTGCGAAGCGCGTGGCGCGAAGCAGGATGGCTGGGGCGGCTGGATTCGAACCAGCGATTGACGGCACCAAAAACCGTTGCCTTACCACTTGGCTACGCCCCATCCGCGACGTTTGCGGACATTTGATCAGCCTGCTCGGCGCGCCCGCTTTAGCCTTATTCCATGCCAAGGTCCAGCGTGCGAAAGCGGCGATTCAGCCGCCTTCCACGGCGGCTTCTCCGGCATCATTCGCTTCACGCTTTTTGCCCAGATAGGACACGGCGTAGAATATGCCCGCGCCAACAATCAGAATGGTCAGCGCCAATAGCGGCCGGTACCAGAACCAGGCCAGGGCGATCGTCGCCGAACCCACAAGAGCGGCCAGCGCGAGGGCAACCAGGCCGGTGCCCATGCGCACGATGCGGCCCAGAAAAGGAATGACGTCGGCCACGACGCCGATCGGTGCGAACAGCATGCCGAAGGCAACGCCGAGGAACAGGAGCCCAAGCAGCCGAACCACCCAGGTGAGGATCGTGTTGCCGGTGACGGCGTCGGCGAACATTTCCTCCGCCGGCACCACTCCCGTATCGACCATCAGCAGACGATCGCCGGCCTCCGTCTGATACGCGGCAAAGCCGGTCCCGGTCTGCCGCGCAATCACACTGATCGGCCCCAGCGGCACGAGCTGATAGCCGATGCGGTAGTCGCCGATCCTCGGGCGGCTCGGGTCGATGCCGATATAGATGCGCCCGTCCAGCGCCGATACCGGCTGATTGCCGCCCGTCGCCACCCGCACGGCATCGATCACGTCGGCCCCGACCGGCACCTCTTTCGCGCCGCCGATCCGTCCCATGACCTGGCTGTCGAGATCGAACGCATCGAGCTTGCCGCGCTCGATCTGGAAGCGTCGGCTTTCGATGTTCATTGCCGGGTTCTGATGGCCGTCCGGCTGCCTGAACCCCGACGAGCTGATCGGCGATGACGACCATTCACGCGAATATGTGTAGGTGGTGACCGTCTCTTGCCCGCCGCCGATCTTGGTTTCGGTCTTCGAAGAACTCGACTCTTTCCACTGATACATCTCGACATCGCGTTCCAGCCTGACCCCCGTGGTGGTGATGCCAAAGGCGGAATCCGTCAAACGTTGGTCAGTGCTTACGCTACCGGTGACATGAACAAGCTGGCCTTCGTTGGTGGGGTCTATGGCGCTCGAAGGAACCGAAGCGACAATGCCCGCGCCCTCTGCCAGCGAACGGGCGGTGGTCACCGCGCGTCCTTCGTTCCAGAACAGAAGCACGATCATGGCGACGAGCAGGATCAGGCCAAACAGCACCCCGCCGATCGACCGCCCGATCCGTCCAAACCAGGAAACCGAACTGGTCTCGGTATAACGATCACTCATGCTTCCCGATCTCCTCGCCGCAATCGACGCGAAAGATAGCTGACTATCGGGAAATGCACACCCTGATTACGCGCTGCGCACGGGCGCTGGCGCAAGCACACCCCCGGCCATCGGCTGCGCCACGCCCGTCGTCAACGGGAAGCTCTGCGGCAGGCCGCGCATTGATCGCATGGCGAGATAGGCGAAGCACTCCGCCTCAACCGCATCGCCGCGCAGCCCGGCGCTCTCTGCAGGCAGAGCGTCCGCTCCTGTTCGTTTGGCGAGTTCGCGCATCAGGGAGGGATTGCGTCTTCCACCGCCGCATACGATCAGCCGCGCTGGCCGTTCCGGCAACAGATCGAGCGCCTTGCTGACGGCGGCGGCCGAAAACGCGGTGAGCAGCGCTGCACCATCGGCGAGGTTCTTGCCGTCCGCCATTGCGGCGGGAAAATCGAACCTATCGAGAGATTTGGGATAAGCCTTCGACAGGTACGGATGCTTCAGCAATTCCCTCAGCCGCGCCTCGTCCACGACACCGCTTGCCGCGACCTTGCCGTCGACATCCATGTCCGCGCCGTCATGCTGGCGGATCCAGTCATTGACGGGTGCATTGGCCGGGCCGGTGTCGAAGGCGATCATCCGGTCGCCGTCGCACCAGGTGATATTGGCCACGCCGCCGAGATTGAGAATAGCGGTATCGGCGCCCGCTCCGATCTTGGCGAGCATTGCCTTGTGATAGATCGGCGACAGCGGCGCACCCTGGCCGCCGGCTGCAACGTCGGCGGAGCGAAAGTCGTAGATGACATTGGCGCCTACAATCTCGGCCATGCGCGTGCCGTCGCCAAGCTGACGTGTATGTCCGCGCTTACCATCCTGCGGCGCGATGTGAAGCACGGTCTGGCCATGGAAGCCGACCGCAGCGACATCGGAAGCCTTGTAGTCGTGCCTGGCAAGAAAAAGGTTGACCGCCTCGGCCTGGGCTTCCGTCAGTGCTATCTCGGCCTCGCGGAATATCTCCGGCTCGGGACCTTGGAAACGCCATGCACGCGCCGCCTCGAAGGTCCGGAAAAGAAGGTCGCGAATGTCTGTCGGGTAGGGCATCAGCTCGAACGGGCCGAAGGCATCGATCGTCGCGCCGTCGGTCTTGACCATCGCAACGTCGATATTGCCGTCGAGAACGGTTCCCGTCATCAGGCCGACTGCCCAGGCAGGTTCCATCCGCGATGTCTCCTCCATCAAAAGGACGCGCCGGCGACCGTGATCGTTGAAGTTGCGCTGAAACGCAAGGCCATCTCGAACGAGGACACGCCCGCACCCGACACGCAAAAAGCCGCCATGCGGCGGCTTTGACGATAAGCGGAAGTGAATTTGGTTGCGGGGGCTCGATCTACGCGCCAATTGCCAGCACCTGATTATGGTGAACAACTGGCGTTGGTTGCGGGAGGGCGATCCGCGCGCCGTTTGTCCACCAGCGATCAACCCAAGGGAATCATTAACAAAACTCGCTTGCTGCACGCAGCCTGGGATATCATGCGGCCTGTCCAGTCCGACCTGGCCATCGACCACGATGCTCTGATGGGTCTGACCTCGCCCTATGGTTCCCGAGAGGAGCCGTCATGCCGCGAGCGAAGACGAAGGCAACGACGCCCGTCTCCCTGAGGCTGACGGATGAAGAGCGGGCGGAACTGGTGGCCAAGGCTGGCGGCAGAACGCTGAGCTCGTACATTCGCGAGCGGCTCCTTGGCGGTGACGCGCGCGGTCGAAAGGTGCGCCTGCCTGTTCGAGACATGCAGATGCTCGCGCGCATTCTGGCTTGCCTTGGTCAGTCGAGGGTTACGGAAAGCCTGCGAGAACTGTCAGAGGCCGCCAGGATCGGAGCGCTTCCCGTTTCTCCAGAAACCGAGCAGTTGATCGTATCGGCATGCGGGGCAATCGAGTCCATGCGTTGCGACCTCGTCCGCGCCCTGGGTGTCGTCGAGCAATCGGACACATGATACTCAAGGGATCGCAGCGAGGCGGCAGCATGCAGCTGGCCGCTCATCTCACACGTCTCGACGAGAACGATCATGTCGAAGTTCATGATGTGCGCGGTTTCGTGTCGAGCGATCTCACCGGCGCGCTCATGGAAGCCTATGCGGTCAGTCGCGGCACCAAGTGCCGGCAGTTCCTGTTTTCTCTGAGCCTGAGCCCTCCTCCAGTGGAAAACGTTCCGGTGCCCGTTTTCGATAGCGCAATAGAGGAGATCGAGAAACGTCTCGGCCTGACCGACCAGCCACGTGTCATCGTCTTCCATGAAAAGCAAGGACGTCGGCATGCGCACGGCGTGTGGTCGCGCATTCAGCCTGATGTGATGAAGGCCATCAACCTGTCCCATACGCATCTCAAGCTGCGCGATATCTCCCGACAGCTCTATTTCGAGCATGGCTGGCGCATGCCGAGAGGCCTCGCCAACAGCGCGGAGCGCAACCCGCTCAACTTCACGCGCGCCGAATGGCAGCGAGCCAAGCTGTTCAAAAAGGATCCGCGCGAGATCAAGGAACTCTTTCGTGAGTGCTGGGCCATGTCGGATTCACGCCAGGCGTTTGCCCAAGCGCTGGCGGCAAGGGGCTACTACCTAGCCCGCGGCGATGAACGCAGGTTTGTCGCGGTGGATATCGACGGAAGCGTCTATGCCATCGCCAGATGGTGCGGCGTGCGCACGAAGGATGTAGCAGCTCGCCTGGGCGACCCCGACGAGCTTTCCTCGGTGAAGAACATGAAGAGCGAGCTTGCCGGGAAAGCACGTGAAAAGCTGGAAGGATTCGTCGTAGAGGCCGAACGTGACTTCATGCTGGCCGTCGACGGTTTCGGCGCGAGGCGCATGACTCTCGTCGGCAAGCAACGCAAGGAGCGTTCCGCGCTGAGGCAGGTCCAGTCTGAGCGTTGGAAAAAGGAGAGCCTTGACCGCACCCAGCGTTTCCGAAAAGGCTTGCGCGGTATCTGGGACCGGCTGACGGGAATACATAGCTCAATCGCGAAGCAAAACGAATACGAAGTCGCAAAAGCCCGCAACCGGGATGAACGGGAACGGCAAACGCTCGTCGAGCGTCATCTGCGGGAGCGCAATTCACTGCAACGACAAAAACACAAGAAGCGCCAGTCCCACACGCTGGAAGTAACCAAGTTGCGGCGAGAAATCGCCCGCACCTCCAATATGCAACAAGACAAAGCGACTGAGTCAGCGGCGGAGTTGTCACGCGACTATCGCAGGCGCCGTCGTCAGGGGCCAAACCCAGCGTAGCCAGCAACAAGGCAAACCGTACCCAGACGCAGTTCGTCGACAATTGACCCTGCCAACGTTCACAGCGGAGTCTCAGAGTGCAAGCCTTGGGACTCTCCTCCAAGCAGGGACGGAAGTCGCGTCTCACGCAAGCCACCGCTCTTTTAAACAATGCGCTTCTTCTAAGCCGCTGTCTCGTCTAATATTCCCTACCTCAAAGGAAAAAGGTCATGCTCCGTTTCAGTCTGGCGCAGCTTGAAGCGTTCTATTGGGTAGCGCGGTTGGGCAGCTTCAGGTCGGCTGCCCAGCACATGCGTCTTTCGCAACCTACAATCACCCAGAGGATAAAGATTCTTGAGGACGCCATCGAGACGCCTTTGCTCGACAGATCCACCTACCGCCCTAAACTCACCAGTGCCGGAAATGTAATATTTCGGCACTGTCAGGAAACGTTGGAGCTTGCAAACCAGATCCAGTCGTTTCGCGACAGCCACGGCAAGAACCAGTCGATCGTCCGACTGGGCGCGGTGGACTTCACAGCAATGACAGACCTGCCTAGCATACTTGAATTGTTTGAGAGAGATTTTTCTAATATTAAGCTGGAATTGACTATAGATTATAGTACCAGATTACAAGATTTGTTAGTAAATAACGAGATTGATATAGCGGTTTTGTCAGAACCAGAGTTACTCAAAGGAATACAAATCATTCCACTTGGATCAATTCCGCTTTCTTGGGCGGCCTCTCCCCACTCGTCGATATCCGCAAGCAAGATGGACCCAAAGGACCTGATCAATATGAGGATCGCGACAAACCCCCCGCCATCCAATCTTCACGACACGATAATATCGTGGTTTGCGCAGGCCGACCTGGTCCCGGAGATCATTTCAACCTGCAATTCGATGCATGTCCTGCGTCAATTGGTGAGTTCGGGTTATGCAATCAGCGTACTACCAACCGACATACTTGTTAGCGCCAATGGCCGGGACAATCTGCGAGCCTTATCGATCAAACCAGAACTGAAGCCGCATAGGGCGTACCTCGCTTACCATCAGGATAATGACGACCGCGCCCTGCGCGCAATCCTGTCTCCTATAAGCAAGCTTTTGACCCGTCACTGACCGGTCATTCCAGTCGCAGCGAGAGCTCTAGATCGCCGACCCGTGCCCTGACGCGGTCGCCGCGCCCGGCAGAAAGCACCGGCGTGCAGCTTCCTGTCGTCACAAGGGCATCCTCGAAAATGTTGTCAGGCGGCAATTCGCTGTCATTGAGAAGCCACGCCAACGCGTTCTGCGGATGGTCCATGACATTATCTGTCGATCCTGCCAGCGGCTGTCTATTGTTCAACCACACGGATATCGGCAAAGCCGACGATATCTCTTCCAGCGGAAGAGGCACATCGCCCAACACCAAGCCATGATGCGCGCCGTTGTTGTCGAGTAGGTATTCGAGCGAGAGATTCGCGAGATCTCCGCCTGGGACCAATACAAGTTCGATGGCCGCAAATGCATCCTTTATCGTTTCGGCCGGATTGTCATATGGCGACCGGAAGGCACGCAATCGGTAGCAGATTTCAACCTCGACAATAACGGCGTCGAATTGCCGTGGTATGGTGACGACGGGCTCGTCTCCGCGAAAAATTCGTTCGTCAAAAAGATACGCATAGAACGGTCCATCGGCACCTACGGCCTTTCTAGCAGCCTGGTTCGTCGCGCCGATCTTCCAGCCGGCGAATTCCGGCGCCGCTTCCTGCATTCGTCGATAAGCTTGATGGATCAAGTTGTTGTTGAACGTCATTCGAACAAAACCGAAGGAAGCCAGGTTGATAGGAAAGGAAGATAGGTGATGAAAAGCAAAGCGATGATCAATGTTGGGAAAAAATACATCGAAGACTTGATTACGACTTCAAGCTTCAATCCGGTCGTCGCGCAGATGGCATATAGGCCAAGCCCGATCGGCGGCGTAATGATCCCGATCAGCAGGTTGAAGGAAAGCATGACACCGAAATGAACCGGATCGATTCCTAGATCGGCTACCGCCGGCGCGAAGAGAGGGATGCAGATGAGCAGAGCAGGCACGGTCTCCAAAACGCAACCGAGGACCAGGATCGCCAGAGTGATGAGCAGCAGCGAAATCCATTTCTCGCTGGAGATAGACAACACCGCGGTGACCAGCTCTGCGGCCGCCTGTTCCCAAGTAATAACAAATGCAATGACCGACCCGATGCCGGTGAGGTACATTATCAGCGCGGTAGTGCGGATAGAGGACTGGAGCGCAGAGACGAATTTCTCAATGTTGAGCTCCCGATAGGCCAAACCGAGCGCAAGCGAATAGATAACGGCCAGCACGGCCGCTTCGGTGGCAGTAACGATTCCCGTCACCATTCCGGCAATGATGATTATCGGACTAACGATAGCTGGCGCGCCCTCAAGCGCCGTGGCCGCGATCATCCGCAACGAACTACGCTCGACCGGCGGACATTTTTCAATACCGGTCTTGGCGAGCACCCAGACCGTGGCCATCAGCAATGCGGCGATGACAAGTCCCGGAATGACGCCCGCCACGAACAATTCGCCGATGGAGACATTCGTGTTCACGGCGTAAATGATGAATATAATGGAGGGAGGAATGATCGGGCCGATTGTTGCCGAGGCGATCGTGACGGCAGCGCTGAAGGGCCGGCTGTAGCCGTGCTCGGTCATTGCCTTGACCTGCACGGAGCCGAGCCCGGAAATGTCAGCAAGGGCCGAGCCAGAAATCCCCGAGAATATCACGCTCGACAGAATGTTCACCTGCGCCAGGCCGCCAGTGGTAAAGCCAACGAGGGCACTAGCGAACTTGAAAATTCGGGCGGTCAGACCGGTCTCGTTCATGACCGCCGCCGCAAGTATGAAAAAGGGTATGGCAAGTAGCGGAATGGATCTGACACTGTCCAGCATGTATCGAACCATGGCCTCATGGGGAACGTCGATCATGGAGAGACCGACCAACGCGCCAATGCCCATCGCCACGCATACGGGCACGCGCAGTAGCGCAAATATTATGAAAATGCTCAGCATCAAGGCCGATATCACAGAGACACCCTCATCGCGCGTTATGGTTCAAGGTAACATCGGACACTGCGTCATCGCCGATGCCGAACAGAAGCACGCCGAGCAGCAACTCCGTGATAACAATATCGGCCGACCCGACAAGCAAAGGCACTACGTAAACTTGCTCGGACCAGCCCAGTATAGGTGTCTCAAGAAAGCCGGCGCTTTCCATCACTTCAATACAAAGCATGAAAAGATAGAGATGGAATGCCAAGGTCAGAATGACAATTATACATTGCATTATGTATGCAATTTGTTTTCCTATTCTATCGAAAATAAAATCGACCGTAATATATTTTCTTTCTTTGGCCAGCAGAGCATAGGCGGCGAAATAGATCCAGAACGCAGCCATGATTGACACCTCCTGATGCCAGACAAGCCCCTGGGCAGTGAGCGATCTTATCGCGATATTGTAGGCGTTGACGGCCAGCATGATGCAGAACATCGCCCCTGCGATTAAGGCCAACAGACGGCTGGACCAGTGCAGATATAAGCGAATGGGGTTCTCCAGGCTTCGGATCATGTCCTGCAATGCGGCCCCCCCAATTGGCTGTACCGGTGGCGGGTGCCGCCACCGGTATCTCGCCGCCTACTGATCCAACGCACGAATTGCCTCGACATAATCCGCCTCGACAAAGCCATCGGCGATCAGCCTGTCGATAGTCTCGGCACCGGATTTGCGCCACGGACCGATGGCGGGCTCGATGATGTTTGCGTCATACTCGCTCCTAGCGATGGCCTTCTTTTGCTCAAAATTTGCCTGGGAGTGACTACGAAAAGTCTCGCCCGCAGTGATCATCGCTTCCTCAAGAATATCTTTTTGTTCGTCGGTTAGCGTTTCAAATTTTTTCTTGTTTATCATGATATTTATAATCTGATGATATTCGTCGGTCCTGATCCAGTACTTAGCATGCTCCACATTTTTGGCGTCTACCCAGGCGCCGACGGTTTCGGGACCGCCTTCGATGATGCCCTGCTTGAACGCAAGATACATCTCCGGACGCGGCACAACTACTGGATTTGTGCCAAAGCCCTTCCACGTCTCGATCGCAGATTTCGCTTCCCAAATGCGCATCTTCAGCCCGTCGAAATCGGAAGGTTCATAAACTGCCCGAATTGAACCGAACCCGCGCGGATCAAGGATCCACCAGGTCCAGTCCTTGTCGAGAATGACCGCTCCCTGGCCATCAAGGGTTTCGATCATTGGCTGCCAGAGATCGCTCTTGTAAAACTTCTGCAGATGATCGTGATCAGTAAATAGATATGGCAAGGAGATCACTTTCGCTTCGTCGGAGACAGACCCAAGAAATTCCGGATAGATTAGGTGGAGATCTTGTGCACCGGAAAACACGTTGGAAATCTGGGTCGGAATGTTGCCGAGCTGGCCCGCATGGAACACTTTGACTTCCATCGTTCCATTCGAAAGACGGCTGACTTCCTCGGCGAATTTCTCTGCGCCCACTCCCGAATGCGTAACCTGAGGATCGACGGTTCCCAACCGCAGCGTAACCTCCTGGGCAATGCTATTCCCAGATATTGTTGTTGTGATCAGTAGCGCTGTGGTGGCCACAACAGTTTGGATTAGGTTTTTCATGATAACCTCCTTTGGCACATGCCACTACATCGGATGCGCTCACTCGCACCGAATCCCTAATTCAGTTTCCTCAGCACTTTTCCGGTGCGTTTCGGCGAGACCTTGCCGTCTCGATAGGCGACCGAGCCATTCACAAGGACATATTTCATGCCGCTCGACAGGCTGTTCGGCTGCCACAGCGTCGTTTGCTCGCGAAATCCGGGATCGTCGAATATCGCGATATCTGCCATTGCGCCGGGCTTGATGACGCCACGATCCGACAGGCCGAGTACCGCGGCAGGTTGCCCAGTAAGTCGGTGGATCGCCGTTTCGGGGTTCAGGATATGGTGTTCGTGAACGGTGAAACGATAGAACCAAGACGCCCAGTCATAGGCGCCGTGAAAGGTTGAATTTGCCAGTGGCCCGTCCATTGCGAGGGTCGTGGCATCGGAGCCGGGCATGCAAAGTGGATGGGAGAATGCTTTCTTTTGATCGCCGTTCGAATAGATCTGTGCGATGATCATCAAAGGTTGCGGATGCCCGGCCGCGTCGCACAACAGTTGAAGCGCAGCTCGCGCTGGCGACAGATTCATGCGCCCGGCGATATCGGTGATTGTCATTCGGGAGAATTGCGGAACGACGTCGTTGTCGAGCAGCACGATGCGCTCCCAGCCAATCGTCGAGAGCACCGATTTGTGCTCGATAATGCGCCGACTAGCCTCAAGGTCGCCAGCCATTTTGGCGATGTCGTTTCCGAGCGCCCATGGTGGCAGCATCGCGTGAAGGAAAGTCATCGAGAATTTGCGCGTATGCATGTCGAATGCGATGTCCTGGCCACTGTTCTTAGCCGTGTCGACCAGCTCGATGCAGCGGTCAGCGTCATCCGGGCTTCCTCGGGGCATTAGGTGCGATATCTGGAGGCGGACTTCGGATCGACGAGCGGTTTCGATTGCCTCGGCGACGGCCTCTGCCGCGCTTTCATCGCGGTCGCGCGTGTGAGTAGCGTACAGAAGCGACCGTGCTGCTACGGGTTCGAGCAGTCGTGATATTTCGCTGCTGTCCGCGCCACGTTCGAGGGGATATTCAAGGCCGGTAGAATAGCCGAACGCGCCGGCCTCGAGTCCATCCTCAAGCAGGCGGACCATTTCTCCGAGCTCTTTGCGATTCGCCTTACCGTCCTTGATGCCGGTGACCGCCTGCCGGAGCTGACCGTTGGGTACCAGCGTGATCACGTTGACCGCAGGACTCGCCGCCTCAAGCAGATCAAGATAACCGGCGCAGCTGTTCCAATCTAGAGCGATATGGTCGCTGACCCCATAAATCGCGGTCTTGGCAAGTTGCGCATTCCGGATCGGGAAGCAGCCATGGCCGCAATTGCCCAGAACCTCTAGGGTGACGCCCTGCGACAGCGCGCTCTGCGCCCGCGGATCGACGAGGAGGGTGAAATCCGCATGACTATGAATATCGATGAATCCCGGTGAAACGATCAAGCCACTCGCATCGATTTCCTCAGCAGCGACGGGCGGTGATGAGGTCAGTTCGGCAATTCGTCCTCCGGCGATCACGAGATCAGCCCGGATTGGCGGAGCTCCCGTTCCGTCGAGGACCGTTCCGTTTCGGACGACGATATCCGGGATCATCTGGCTTCTCGCGCACGCGCACGAAGGACGTTCGTGGAGTCGCGGTCGAGCACGCCGTCGCGGATGATGACGCCGTAGTCGTGTCTTGCTCCCTCAATGCTCACTTTGTCATTCAGTACGTCGTCCAGCACGGCAGCGGGATCGCGCTCGAACGCCGGGCCGAATCCACCACCGCCCGCGGATATGATTTGAACGATGTCACCCGGTACGAGGTCGAAGCTTTCCATCGGCATGGTAGGTAGATTGATGGCAGCTTTGCCGAACCGTATCAGCGTGCTGGCTGACGGCCTTCCGGGCTGGCCATCGGCTACGCCATAAGGCCGGTGCTTTCGACGATCGGAACGCACAGTGAATTGCGACTGATCCGCCAGATTCTCAAATATCCGTTCAAAGGCCATGCCTCCTCTGAATTCGCCTGGCCCGGCCGAATCCGTCACCAAACTGTATTTATGAATTCTCAGCGGCAATTCCGCCTCGATCAGTTCGATCGGCTGGTTGGAGAGATTTGCCGCCGGATTGGATATCCCTTCCTCGCCATCGATGCCGTGACGTCCTCCCCAGCAGCCGACCATCACCTCGGTGAGAACAAAGGGTTTGCCCTTATGGCGACCGCCCACAGAAAAAAGGATTGGCCCACCTTCACTCCCTGCGATAACGCTTTCTGGCAGTACTTTCCCAAAGGCACCCATGATTGCATCGAAGCATCGATATGCCATTACGCCGCGTGCGCCACAGGCAGCCGGTTCCACCGGATTTAGTATCGAGCCGACCGGTGCAGAAACGTGGATCGGGCGCATATATCCTTCGCAATTGGGGATGGGATCGCGCGCCATGCAGCGGATCGCGCAATAGGTTGCCGAATTGACGGCAGCCACAGGACAATTGATTGCAGCGGCTATCTGTTTCGAGGAACCGTCGAAATCGACAAATACGTCGCTGCCCCTGATTTCGATCCTGACCTGAATGCGCAATTGCTGCGGGTCGTGACCAACCCCGTCGATATAATCCACATTCTCATAGACAACGTCTGGAAGCGCTTCGATAACCGCTCGCATCCGCTGTTCGGCAAAATCGTGCAGCGCTTCGAAATAGAAGTTGAGCTGATCAAGATCGTATTTTTCAGCGAGTTGCTCCAATCCGCGCTGTCCCGCCTTGCAGGCTGCGATCTGGGCGCGCAGATCGCCAAGGACCTGGATCGGCGAGCGTGTGTTCTTGGTAATTATTTCGAAAAGGCTCTCGTTTTCCCTGCCGGCCGAATAAAGCCGCGCCAGCGGCAGTCGAAGACCTTCCTGATATATCTCCCGAGCATGAATAGCCACGCTGCCAGGCGCAATGCCGCCGACATCGGAATGATGCGCCATGGTGGCTGAATAACCGGCGAGCGTGCCTTCGATGAATATAGGGGTGATGATGTAGATGTCGGGGAGATGCTGTCCGCCATAACCGTAGGGATCGTTGACGATGAATACATCGCCATCGTGCATTTCTTCGCCGTACCGCGAAACCAGTATCCGCATCACGTCAGGGAAGGTGCCAAGCTGTACGGCGAGCGTCAGCCCTTGTGCAACAACCTGCCCCTTGCTGTCGCATAGCGCAGTGGAATAATCCATGGAATCGCGGACAACTGGCGAATAGGCGCTGCGCAGGATGACGAGCGCCATTTCATCGGCAATGGAACTGAGCGCGTTCTGAATCACCTCGAACGTTATCGGATCAATTTCCGGTCTCACTCTTCTTCTCCGAAACGGATGATGACATTGCCCGCATCGTCAAGATGCACACGGGCATCGGGCGGAACGACACAAGTGCTGTCGAACTCTTCGATGACTAGCGGCCCGGAGCGCGGAATTTTGGGAATTTCCCCTCTCGCACATACCGGCGTGTCCAGCCATTGTTCCTGGTGGCCGAAATAGACCGACCTGCAGCCGCTCTTGCCGGCATGATTACTCTGCAACTGGCTGTCGCGAATCTGATAGAGGTTCGGGACCCGGGCGATCGTTTTCAGGCTGATTATTTGAAACGGATCGGTATCCGATTTGTGTCCGTAAGTCCGTTCATGTTCGTAGCCGAAGAAAGTGCCCATCGCTTCAATATCAAGGGCGTCATTTTCATCGAATTTCGCCGCGATGGTGAGCTCATACGCTTGGCCCGCATATCTGATGTCCGCCATCTGTTCGATCTGGATCGTTTGCGGCGAATAGCCCTCTTCGATGAGCGCATGGCGGGCCTCCTGCGCCATTTCATGGTATATTGCCGAGAGTGCGGCGGCGTCGTGGCCGGCATCCCTCCCGAACACCGAACGGACCAGTTCGTACTCCACGTCCGAAAAAAGCAACCCCACTGCCGAAAACACACCCGCCGCTGGAGGAATGATGACTTCGGCCATGTTGAGTGAACGTGCGATTTCTGCGGCGACCACCGGCCCATTTCCTCCAAACGCCACGAGCGAGAACGAGCGCGGGTCGCGGCCCTGATAAGTGGACACCGCCTTGATCGCGCGCGTCATCGTGGCAACCGCGAGCGTCAGGATGCCATGGGCGGTTTCATCGGCTCCCTTTCCGATTCGTGCCGCAACTTTTTCCTGGATCGCAGCTATCGCTGCCTCGCGGTCGAGGTCGAACTTTCCGCCTACAATATTCTTAGGGTTGATATACCCCATCGCGATCAGCGCATCGGTAATGGTCGGCTCGGTACCGCCCCTTCCATAGGCAACGGGCCCGGGCTCGGCGCCGGCGCTTTCCGGACCGACTGAAATACGTCCATCTTCGCTCACCGACACTATCGAACCACCGCCAGCGCCGATCTCAGAGACGTCGATGAAAGGAAGTTTGATCGGATAGCCTCCGCCCTTGACCAGCTTAGAACAGAGATTGATGCCGGCACCCACCTCATATTCGGCTGTACGGGTGGGTTTGCCACCCTCGACAAGCGCGGCCTTGGCTGTCGTTCCTCCCATGTCGAATGAAATGACGTTGGGTCGGGAGGATGCTTCAGCCAAGCGGGCGGCGGCAATTACACCCGCCGCCGGTCCTGACTCAACGAGGTGCGAAGGTTTCCTGACCGCGAGATCGACACTCATGACGCCGCCAGCCGAATGCATGATCTGAAGCGGGCATTCCACGCCAATTTTCTTCAGGTTTCTTGAGATCGAATGCAGATACGACGCAACCACCGGTCCGACATACGCATTCACAACCGTCGTACTGGATCGTTCGTACTCGCGAATTTCGGGAAGCACTTCTGAAGATCGCGACAGGTAGATCTGATCGCCCAATTCCTTCGCGAGGAACGATTCGATGCGTCGCTCGTGATCGCTGTTTGCATGAGCGTGGATGAGGCAAATCGCAACCGATTCCACGCCCTCTTCCTTGAGTGCGGCAACAATTTCGCGCAGATCTTCTTCATTCATGGCGCGCAGAACTTGCCCATTCGAATCCAACCGCTCGGCGAGTTCGAAGCGTCGCCTTCGCGGCACCAGCGGCGGAGGTTTGCGGAAGCGCAAGTCGTAGAGAACGGGGATCCGCAGACGCCTCATTTCCAACACGTCGCGAAAACCCTCGGTCGTGATGAGGGCGGTTTTTGCGCCTTTGAATTCAAGAATGGTATTGGTCGCAACCGTGGTCGCGTGAATGATCAGGCCAATGTCGCTGGCGTCGATTTCTTGCGCGTCAAGAAGCTGTTCGATTCCGTTTGCAATCGCGATGCTGTAATCCTGCGGCGTTGACAGCAGTTTGTGTGTATGAATCTCACCACCGTCGCCAATCAGGGCGATATCAGTAAATGTTCCCCCAATATCTATACCGACACTGAATTTTCCCGACACCGCCATTCACATGCACCCGAATTAGCCTCATTTCGAACAGCATAAGAAGTGCGGCGGTCAGATAATAATAATTGCGACTCGCGAGGATGATAAATATTCATGATCGTTTCATGCTGCGGCATCAAACGTCGCGTGGCTCTTTCGCCGCATTTCAATCGGGCTAAGGCCAAACCGAATCCGATAGCATCTGGAAAAATGCGACGCGCTCACAAAGCCGCTTGCAACGGCTATTTCGAGGATCGGCAGTTCGGTGTGCTTCACAAGGCGATGCGAGAACTCGACCCTAATCTTGCGATAGTAACCCAGCGGGGTCAGGCCGGTGTGTTTCCTGAATATCCTCTCGATAGTGCGGCGGCTTGCGCATATCTCGCCACTGATCGTGGCCAATGGAAGGGGTTCGGAAATATTGTCTCCCATCAAGCGGACGCAGCGAAGCAATATTTTGTTCCCAGATGCCAGCCGCCGCCGCAATTCGTCATGTTGGTGTTCCCAGAGGGGGCGAAGTGTTCCGTGCAAGGCGATATCGGCCACTTCTGCACAGAGCCGGGCACCGTGAATCCTCTCAACGAAGTTGATCATCATCTCGAAGGCAGCACTGCCTCCTGCGCATGTTAGAATTGTACGATCTTCCTGTACCAGGCAGGACGTCAATTCGACATCAGGAAATGCCTCGCTGAATATCCCTGCATATTCCCAGTGTACCGTGCATTTGCGGCCCTTCAGCAAGCCGAGCGATGCAAGAGCGTATGCACCGGTGCAAACGCCCCCGATGAGCCCTCCGGCATGCGCAAATTTACGAACCGCATGCCGTAGAGAAGCCGGTAGTACGACCTTCTCAATGCCGTCGCTGCTACAAATGACAAGGAAATCCGGTTCCCCGATTTCATCTATGCACAAATCAATACGTTGGATGAGGCCATTGCTTGCCTGCGCATCCCTTCCGTCAATCGAACAGCAGAGATATGCAAATGCGTTTCGTCCGAGAATCTTGTTGGCGATTCGAAGCGGCTCTATGGCCGAGGAGAAAGACAGCAGGGAGAAACCGGGAAGAAGCAGAAAACCTATCGCACAACGCTCTGCCCAGTCCGCTTCTCTGCGAGCCTTCAAGGACACTTCAGGGTCTATTCTTTCTTTGCGCGTCAATCTCGTGTGAGGGCAAACACCTGAACTTCCACTAGCCAGTCAGGCTTGGCGAGCTCGCTTGTGACGCATGCCCGGGCGGGCGGACAACCGGGATCTATCCATTTGTCCCACACGGCATTGAATAGGTCGTAGTTCGCCATGTCGGTCAGCCAAATCGTCGCATAGAGAATGCGCGACTTGTCGCTGTTGCACTCGGACAAAAGCCTGTCGATGTTCTTGAGTATCAATTTCGTCTGCGCATCGACTCCTTCTTCGCCGGCGCCGACCTGTCCAGCCGTAGCAACGATGCCGCTTCCTGCAACCGCCTGGCTCATACGCGGACCCTTGTCGATGAATTTCATGCTCGTTTCTCCCTAACGGTTTGCGAGTGTCTTCACCGCCCATTTGCAGGCATCAGTATAGGCGTCGATTTCCGCCTGCGAATGCGCCAGGCTGAGATATGCTTTCACGCTCGACTTGTAGATGCCCGCCTCAATCAGCTTCCTATGGAATGCCTTTGCATAAACTTGGTCCGAGCGTCTGATATCGGCCTGGTTGCATACTTTTTGGTTCGTAAAATAGACTTCGAACAATGAGCCGTCGCCGCAAACCTGGACGTCTTTTTTGAGGTCGCGGAAACAGCTCCTCGCTGCGTCCCGCGCCAACTCCCCGAGTTCATTCAGCCGATCAATTCCGCCTTCATTCACGAGAATATCCAAGGTTTCATGGGCGCATTCTGCTCCGAGGTAATAGCCCGAGAACGTTCCGCAGTGGAAACTGAGGCATTCGCGCGCTCGCCGATGATCGAAATGGTCCATCAGCTGTTTTTTGCCCAGGATGGCGGCATAGGGAACGCCTGCTGCGATCGCCTTCCCGACCGTGGCAAGATCCGGCGTCACGCCGTAGCGTTGCTGCGCACCGCCCGGAGAGAGCCGGAATCCGGTTACGATCTCGTCAAAAATAAGCACACTGCCCGACCTGTCGCATACTTCCCGCACGACCTCGAGAAACCCAGGCGCTGGTGGGATCGCGCGCTGAAGCGGTTCGCAGATGACGGCAGCCACGTCTTCGCTGTACGCGTCCATAATCGTGCGAAAGAATTCCGTGTCGTTGAAGGGTGCCACCAGTATGTCTTCCGCCACGCCGTGTTGCACACCTGCGCTTTCGGGGGTTGGCGAAGGCAAGCTATTCGAATCGCCGCCAATTGACCAAACTGCAAGATCGTGATGGCCATGATAGGCGCCGTCAAACTTCAGAATTTTCCGGCGGCCTGTATGAACCCTCGCAACGCGCAATGCATGTAGTGTGGCTTCGGTACCGGAGGTGCAAAAACGCACCTGTTCAGCACACGGCACGAGATCGACGATCCGCGCCGCAAGTTCGACAGTGCGACGATGGAGACCCTGGTGGGTCGTGCCGGCACTGGCGGCGCGTTCAATCGCAGTGCGGATCCGCACATTAGCATGACCGAGAACCAGCGGACCGGAACCCATGAAAAAATCCGCGAAGCGCCTGCCATCAACATCGAACACATAAGCCCCCTCTCCGCGATCGATGATGAATTCCAACCCGGGCACAGGTATGGCAGATGTGGTCGTCCCGCCCGGAATAAGAGTGCTCGCGGTGTGAATCAGATCGTCGTGAGCACGCGAGCGCGTGAAAGGTTCAGGAGTGATGCTGCCGCCCATCATTATCTTTCCATTCAGCCATGCAGTTTAGAGGTCCGGGCGCCCAGTCCTGTCGAAGTCCAGGCATCGGCGATCGTATCAGCCACGAATTCGATATCGTCATCGCTATGCGCGGCGCTGAGATAGATTTTCGTTCCAAGAGGATTGACCAGCACACCGCCACGGACTGCCTCGATCATCAGTTGCTGTTCGGCCGCGGCGAGCGGATGAGCCATGTCCCTCGAGTTGCGGATCGGATGACTGGAAAGCACGATTTGAAGCAAGGGCCCTACGCCAAGAACTTGAGCATCAACGCCGATCGATCCAAACCGGTCGTCTATCAGTGTCCGCAGCTCATCACTGACTGCGAAAAGCCGTGAGTGAAATCCTGCCTCGGAGTACCGGCGAATGGCGATATTGGCGGCTCCGGCCGCTATCGTGCAACCGCCCCCCGTCGATACAGACCAGACGTAGTCATCGCGGCCAAGCCGGTTTTCCCCCAGTAGGTCCATCAGCTCGGACTTGCCGACCACGGCACCGATAGGATAGCCATTACCGAGCGCCTTGCCGTAGCCGGCGAGGTCCGGCGTCACGCCGAAATATTCCTGCGCTCCACCTAGCGCGAGCCGAAAACCGGTTACCACCTCGTCGAAGATCAATACAGTCGAATGGTGGTCACAAAGGGCCCGCAGAGTCTCGAGAAAGCCGGGTGCGGGGGGGATGCAGCGATGCAACGGCTCGACAACGATCGCCGCGACCTCGTCGCCGCGCTCCGCCATCAACAATTCGATAAAAACCTTGTCGTTGAACGGAGCTACCAACAGTTCAGCCTCAAGTCCAGGACTGCCGCCACGGTCCAGTCGCGTAACCGCCGGCGCATTGCTGGTTGGGTCAGGTACGAGGCTGGCGCATCCTATGTCTGTCGCTCCGTGGTAGGCGCCCTCGAACTTGACGATCAGTGGCCTGCCTGTCGCTGCGCGCGCCAGCCGAATGGAATACATCATCGCCTCGGTTCCGGAAGTACAGAAGCGCACCTTTTCCGCGCACGGAATTATTGAAACCAGCCTTTCGGCAAGCAAGAGCATTTCCGTCGATACGAGCCCAAAATTGTCACCAGCGGCCGCTGCCCTTACGACGGCCGAATTGACGTCCTCATCGGCATGGCCGAGCAGCACTGCGCCGAACGCAAGGGAGCAGTCGACATATCGCCTTCCATTGGCGTCCCACACATGCGCGCCCCTTCCGCGCTCGACAATGATGTTAAGATCGTTGGGAAAGCCGAACTCGCCATTCGAGCCGTCCGGAAACAATTCCCGCAGCTTGCTTAGCGTGTGCATTGTTGGCACTAACCTTTCGCTAGTTGCGCAGGACGCTTGTTCACAACCGGATTAGAGATCGAATTCACTCAGCATTGATAATAGAAAGCTCCATCGGGAATGATCAGAAAAACGAATTGAAGATGTCGATCAACCGAACTGGACCAGCATTTCGATTGGCGTGAGCACTTTTGCAGGACCTATTCGTGGACCTATTTCTGATGCACGACGGCGGCGAAGGTGCCAGTTTGTGAGAGGGCACAAGGCGGATTGCCCGATGTGAAGAACAATCTAAGGTGAAGACACGCAGACGGATCTCGGCTGAACAGACCAATGTCGCGCTTGAGGCGATCCTCGGCGATTTCGGAGCCGACGACGAAACACCAGTTCCAGTGACGTGCTCCCCGCTTTGTCCCCGCCTATAGGTTATTCCTGTTCACGTTTTGGCCCGTTCTGGACCTGGTTGCAAATTCAGTCGGGGTGAGCCCATCGAGGCTCGCGTGCAGGCGGTTCACATTGTAGTCGATCCGCCATTCTTCAATGCTGTCCCGCAGCCGGCCGTTGAAGCTTTCCACGAGGTCGTTCTGCATCGGTTTGCCCGGCGCGATGTAATGCCATCCGACAAGCCGATCTTCCTGCCAGGCGAGGATGTTACCGAATTCTACGCGATCAGCCGCCCGGCGCATTTGCGCCGGGCGGCATATTTGGACGTCCTGCGATCAAGCCGCTTCGTCGGCGTCGCTCTCGATCTCGACGCTTTCGCCATCGGTATCCGGCTCTGCAACGTCACTGTGCGCGTCCTGCCCAGCGACTGAATGGCTCTCGCTACCGCCGACATAGCGCCCCTCCGGGAAGGCCATATAACGCGGTAGCCAACCCTCCACCTTCTCGCGCTCATTGCCGGTGAGACAATCGGTGATGATCTTCTTCTGAACCTTCGCCGTTGACGCGACATGCGCATCCGCCGTGACATCGCCCGCGACCTCGCGGAGCATGGCGTTGATCGCCGCCTTGTCGCGCAGGAGATCGAAGAACGTCTCGTCCGGCTCCCACCAGTTCCTCATATCGGTCCCAAGCAACATGCCCAGCCCTTCGACCACGCCGGATTGGGCTTCCAGCGTTTCGGCCATGACGAAGGTCAGAATGCGCAGAACGGTGTTGTCCTCCATGTGGATCAGGCTCTCGAAGATTTCGGCCAGATCGCGATGGCTCTGCCAGTCCTGCTTGCGCGGCACGATGGGTTCGCCGTCGTCAACATCCTCCTCGGCCCCGATGCCGAGCAATAGCCGGATGCGGCGGCGTTCCTCGGCAAAGCCGGATTGCGCCTTCGAGGATGCAAGGCTTGCCGCAATGGCCTCGCCCTCCGCCCGCTGATCGTCCGCCCTGACGCTCCACAGGCCGGACCCGGCGATGGCATGCGCGACCGCCAGACGAAGGGCGATACCGGGATGCGCCAGCAGTTCGGTGCGCACGGCGGCATGTTTGTGCAGGCCGACATAGTTGCGCATTTTGCTGGTCAGTTCCGGCTTGGCGGATTTGGCCTCGCTCGCCTCGCCGTCATTCGCTTCGGCCTTTTCCTTGCGCTTGGCCTCTTTCGTTGACAGCCAGCCTTCATGGAAGGTTGCCTCGCCGTCATTGGTGATCGCAACGAACACCTTGCCGCCCTTCTTCTTCCCGACCTTGGTGTGTTCCCATGTCGAGAAGAACCGCCCGATGTCGAGAGCGACCACTTCGGCCCAGCCATCGGCAAGGTAGGCTTCCTGCCTTTCGGCAATCGCCTTGTTCTGCAATGCCCAGAAGGCATCCGCATCGCCGAAATAGCGTTCCTCGCCGAACAGGTCGGAAACGATGGTGCCCTGATACTCGGACACGTCGAACAGTGCGTTCGATACCGGTATCTGCGAGCCGCCGAACAGCCATTCTTTCAGGGCATGGCCCTGCGGCGCGTAGTCCTCGTCCGATTTGTAGAGCTTCCACCATGCCTGTTGCTGGCGCTTGGTGGCCATGGTCATGACGCGCAATGTCTGCGCCCCTATTTCTTCGCGCCGATAGAGATTGAGGATCGGCTCGATGATGTTGGCGATTGCCAACCTTTGATTGACCAGCCTTGTCGTGACGCCGAAACGCGAGGCGATATCCTCGGCAGTTTCGCCCTTGGCGACCAATGCGGCGAACGCCTTGTACTGGTCGATCTCGTCCATCGGCAGACGCGCGACATTTTCAGCCAGCGAGGCCTCGATGGCCTTGGCGTCGTCGCCGTCCTCCATGATCGCGCAGGGAACAGGTTCGGCAATGCCTTCTTCGGCCAACGACAAAAGCGCCCGATACCGCCTTTGACCGGCGATGATTTCAAAACCTTCGCAGTTCGGGCGAACCAGCAAGGGCTGGACGATGCCGAGGGATCGGATGGAAGGCACGAGGTCGGATACATCCTTGCCGCCCTTTTTGCGCACGTTGATGTTGGAGAGTTTGAGGTCCTCCAGATTGAGGTGTGTGAGTTTCATGGCTTGCTCCTTTCGCTGTTAGCCAGTGAGTGACCATGCGAAGCCCTGAATCCTGCCCACCGGGCAGACACAAAGCCGCGCATGCACCCCTGGCCAGCGCCGAGCGTCCCAACCTGGAAAAACAGACAAAGCCGCCGCCGGCATGCCGGCCGCGCCCCTATTGGGACGCAAGTACCGAAACGCGGGGACGCCAAAGCCGAACCGTGAAACCGCGCGCCTGCGCGGTCCGACAACCCGGGGAGCAAGCCGAGCGCAGCGAAGGCGATGCGAAAGGAGCGGGCCGGAGGACTTCGGCTATTGGCTCTTGTTCACCGCCATCGGTGTAAGCTGGCGACAAGGGTGCCAAGCGCGCGACAGCAGCGCGCCGACAAACAGATCCGGCCGCAAGGCCGTCTATTCTCCAACCCGCGCGAGGGTCGAGCGCAGCGATGGCGTGACCCGCGGCAAACAACGCGGCCGCAGGAGCGTCAGCATAGCGCCGACCGCAGGTCGGAAAAGCGGGACCGACCGCAGCCCCGAGACCGGTTAAAAGGGTCGCCGCAGGAGTGTCAGCATAGCGCCGCCGAAGGCGGGACACGGGACCGACCACCCCCGGCGAGGGGCACCGCACTGTCTTGCGCGAGGGATGGAAGCCGGACGGCCGGGACCGCAAAGCGGGCCCGGTGCACGACAGCCCGGTCGGCGCAGCCGACGCGCCCATGTACCAACCCTTCACCGGGATTCATTGCCGTGAGCTATAGAATTGGAGTCTATATCTCACGCGGCCTACCTCAGACTCACCCGTCAGCATCAACTGGTGTAACCAGCTTTTGCGCTTCGTTGACAGCGTCCATGACGCCGCCACCAACGCTCATGTCGAGCATGACCATCAGAGCGGCAAGGTCGGCATACTGAATGTATGGTGGCCGGATCGGAGGCTTTTGCGTTTGTCGCAATGCGACGCCCCATTGTTCGGAAAACCCGCTGCTCGAATTGACCCCTCGTGAAACGGGCACGATGCGGACGAATTCAAAACCCTTGAGCGCCGCCATACGCCGGTTCATGCAATGGCTCATGACTTTGCCGGCTATGTCCTCGCCGGGAAACGCTTTGCTGTATGCGGCGCGATAGCGGCTGTAGTCCACATGCACCCAGACCTGCAGGCTCACATGCAACGCACTGGCATTCGGGTGACGGAAGATGCGAAACCGGGCGTCGATTGGCGGAGGCTGACCAACATTGACGAGGAATGCGCGGCGGTGTGGCGGGCCGGAGAGAACGCATTCGATTGCGCCGATATATCGTTCTATGGCCGCTTCGTCGACCGCGGCAACAGCAGCATGCAGGCATTCCGGCAGTACCCAACGGCGCAGGGCGATCTCTTTCGCCGCAGAATCTGTCGCAATGCGCATCAAATAAAGGCCGACCGGGAGTCATCGGGGCTCTGCTTCCTCCCTGCCACATGCAGCAAGAGGATGAGCCCCGTGATTCTATAAATCGGGCGACCTGGGCGCCGGGAGTTCATTGTCATGGCCTCAACGCCGATGCGCGATTAGACTGTCCTCTGATCAATGTAACTGCCACCCGGCGTTTTGCGTATCTGAAATCCGCTCGGAATCGCCTGCTGCACCAAGTCCACATGGGAAATCAGGCCGACCGCCCGACTCTCGCCTACAATATCCTGCAATGTCTGCAGGGCTTGGTCGAGAGTTTCGGAATCAAGGCTCCCAAACCCCTCGTCGATAAAGATTGTGTCAAGACGGATGCCGCCGCTGACGCTCTCGACCACATCCGACAATCCCAGCGCAAGCGCCAGGGCAGCCATGAAGCTCTCGCCGCCCGACAGGGTCGAAGTTGGCCGCGCCCGCCCCGTGTGAACATCGTGAACTGCGATATCCAAACCCCGGCGTCCGCCGCCTTTGCCGCCTTCCAATTGGCGCTCCAGTCTGTAACGCCCATGCGACATCGGCATGAGGCGCAAATTGGCCGCGGCAAGAACGCGATCGAACATCGCGCCGATCGCAAAACTCTCAAGTTCGATCTTTGCATTGTTGCGTCCGCCGAAGGCGTCGGCCAGTTCACCGAGCGGTGCAACGGCGGCTTCAGACTCCGCGAGTTTTTCCATGGTTGCGGAAATTGACGCACTCACCGAATTGAGATGGGTAACGCGAGCCTTGGCGGCAGCCTCGCGATCAAACGCCTGTTGTCTGACCTCGGCTGCTTCTTCGTAGGCGGTGGTGAGCACTGCGACATCAGGACGCTCGATCTCCGCGATATTCGCTCGCGCGCGAGCGACCCGATCCTTTGCGGCGGCAAGTTGCTGGCCATATGTTTCGATCGTTGACTGTAATTCGTCGATGCGATCGATGTTGGCTTTGTGATCGGCATATTGATCAGCAGAGAGATCGTGAATGGCGAGCCGCTCTGCTAACGCTTTGGCAGCGGCTTCGGCTTTCACCAATGCATTTTCATGGTAGGTTATCGCGTTGTCTGCGTGGGTTGTTGCGCTCGCCAATTTCACTTGGGCCGCCTGGTCGATATCGATCGCTCGCTGCAAGGCTTCTTCACGCTTCGCAATATCACTCACAACGCTCGATATGGCCTGCTCCAGAGCCGAGTTCTCACGCATCAATTGCGGAACCGATTCCAATGCACTTTCGAGAGCCTGTTTCGCTAACGCGAAAGCGGTTGCTCGATCGTCACGGAGCTGACGCGCCGATTCCAGTTTTGCGGCAGCGTCGGCAATCTGTCCTTCTAGTGCTTGCAGGCGAGAGCTCAGCTCTGCGCGATCTTCCATCGTCCCGAGCGCATCAAGCTCGCTCTTTATGCTCGCTTCCAATGTTTGAAGTTCGGATAGTCCCTGGTCGGGTTTTTCAAATGTGTTTAGCGTCTCCTGCCGTTCGCCGAGCGTGGCTTTCGCCGCAGCCAATGCCTCTCCCGCCCTTGCTTCGCTCTGGCGTGCGCGCACCAGTTCCGTCCGAGCGGCTTTGAAGCCGTCGTTTAGCCCGGCGGTCTGCGTATCACCGTGAGCAATATCGGGATGCTCTGCTGAACCACATACCGGACAGGGCTGGCCCGGTAGCAGTTTTTCGGCAAGATGAATTGCCTGGGCACCCGCGAGCGCGGCTTCGGCCTCGTCATGTGCAGTTTGTGTTACTTTCAGCTCCGCTCGCCGGCAATCGCAAATGTCCTGCGACTGCTGAACGGCTTCCTCTCCCTCAGTGACTGCGATCAGTGCTTGTTGATACCGGCGCGCCATATCAAGCTTGGCCCTTGCCCCTAGAAGGGAAGTCGACAGGACTGAGTGCTTGCCAGCAAGTTCGTTGGCAGCCTTTAGCCCGTCCATCCCTGTTCGATGCTGCGCGACCAGCCTTTCATGTTCGGTGGATGAGCTTTCAAAATTCTTCCTGCTGCTCTCCGCTGCTGCATGCGCTTTATCCCTTGCCGTCTTTTGCCCTTCTGCATTCTGCAACGTGATGCGATGCCGCCTGAGGTTGGCCAGGCGCTCACGACAACTCTCCAATTCGCCGGTTTTGGCTCTTTCGTCGGCCAGCGCCTTTGCTGCGGCTTTGACGCCCTCGGCCGCTCCGGTTTTTGCCGACAGTGCTTCTAAGCGTGCTTTGTCAGTAGCACGGACATCTTCCTTCGCAGACTGGGCGGCGCGATCAACGTCAGCAAGGTTACGAGCAATCAAAGCACCCTGATGGATTGCCTTGTCACGGGATATCTCGTCCGCCTTGCCTTGAAGGCGTGCCAGGTCGCCCGTCGCGATGTCGTCCTCGACGAATAATCCTTCCTGCCGGCGACCTTCTCCAAGATGCGCCTCAGCGCGTTTCGCATTCGCCTGCGCGGTTCCCGTCCCTTCGCCAGCGGCTGTCAGCTCCACGGTGGCCAGCTGCAGGCCTCCGGCCAGGGCCTCCTGCGTTTGAAAACCTTCTTGCTCCAGCCTGCTTTGACAGGCTGACCGACCGGCCAGAATTTTCTCCCTCGCAACCCTGGCGTCGTCAGCCATTTTCTGTGTGAGACGCCTGTAGAGTGAGACATCAAAAAGCTCTCTAAGGATTTTCAGGCGATCATTGGTCTTGGAAGTGAGGAAGGTTTCGAACCGTCCCTGTGGCAGGAGAACGATCTGACGAAACTGATCCGCGCCATAGCCCAATATGCGCTCGATAGCTTCGTCGACTTCTCTGGTTTTCCGCTCCGCAATCACATGCCCGCAATTCTCCGATGTAATATCGAGCAGCGTCAGCCCGCTCACGTCGAACAGCCATGCGCAATGAAGCTGCCGGGTCTCCCCTTCACCCCTCAGCGCCGGGCGCATCTGTTCGGGGCAGCGGCGGACAAGATAACGGTTCGCTCCCACTTCGAAGACAAGTTCGACCTCGGTAAGACAATCGCGTGTTGCATGGTCCGACCTGAGTGACGACGCATCCTGATCATGTTTCGCCGGCTCGCCAAAAAGTGCAAAAGATATGGCGCTGAATATCGAGGACTTGCCCGATCCCGTCGGTCCATAGATGCCGAAAAGCCCAGCACCAAGTGCCGTCCTAAAGTCTACGATCTGCTCGCCGGCATAGGGGCCAAACGCCTGCATCCGCAGTCGCAAGGGTCTCATGGATTCTCCTCCGCGGCCGCAAGCTGATTCAGTGCCGTCGTGACAATGGTCGTTTCCACGTCACTCGGCTCTTCTCCGCGCACATGAGAAAGAAATTCACCAACAACGGCGAGGGGATCATCGAGACTGGTGCTGGTGCTGGTGCTGGTGCTGCCACTGCCGGACACGGGCGCAGCTTCCTCGTCACGCTCGTAGGTGAGCACCGTTGCGTTTGGATAATACTCGCGTACCTGCCCCATCGGGTCGATGATGGCGCCCTTGTCGGTCAGAACGATCTTGAAGAAGTCATCGGAAGGGGCCGCACTGGCAACCGCCAAAAGATCTTTCATCGGCCCCTTGAACATTCGAACCGCTCTGGAGGGCGTGAAGGGGAGCTCCTGCAGTGAAACCGTTCCGTCCGCCGCGAGATCGACAAGCGTCATGGACTTCTGGCTTTCGGCCTCGTCAAAGCCGTATGATAGCGGGGAACCGCTGTACCGAATATGCGGAGCACCCACGCCCTGGGGACGATGAAGATGGCCCAGCGCAATGTAATGGGCTCCATCAAAGACACTGGCCGGTACGGTCTCAATCCCGCCGACTTGCAAGGAGCGTTCACTTTCGCTGGGTGTCGCGTTTGCCACGAATGCATGGGCGGCAATGACCCACCGGGCATCCTCCGGCACGTGTGCCCGGGCACACGCCACCTGGGCGGCCAGCACGTCCGCCGGACAGCTGATCGAGGTATCCCCGTAGCATTCGCGGGCAGAGAATTCGTTACCAAAGGGAAGACCGCTAAACGCGACCGGACCATGTTGGTCTTCTATGATCAGCGGTTGCTCGTGGACAGACAGAGGTCCGCGGATGAGAGCTCTCTTTGGATCTGCAAGTATGGCGTGTGATGCTATCCGGTCACCGGAATCGTGATTGCCCGCGATCATGACAATCGCGCTGCTGCTTTCGGACGCAACCTTTCCAAGAAAGGCATTGAATTGTCGAACGGCCGAGATTGGCGGCGAGGCTCGATCGTATATGTCACCTGCAATTATCAATGCATCCGGCTGGTGGGTTTCGATCGCATCCAGCACCTGAGCGAGAACCGCATCGTGATCAGACTCGAGCGTCTGTCCGCAGAACTGCCTCCCCAGATGCCAATCGGCTGTGTGTAAAATCTTCATTTGTCATTGACCGTCTAAAAAATATATGTATAAAAAGTAGACAGACTTAACTCATGCGGTCAAGTGTTTTTTTATGAAGTTCGACGACCTCAAGCACGCGCAACGGGAACGAGTGATTTTCCTCGATCAATGCTTCACTTGGCATGGTCGGGCGAACCGCCGCGACCTAATGGAGCGTTTCGGGGTCTCGCCCGCCCAGGCCGCGTTGGATTTCAAGATCTATCTGTCGCGAGCCGGCAAGAACGCGCCGAGGTATGATGCAGCAAGAAAAATCTATGTCGCGCTGCCCGACCACGCGCCGCAGGCGCCAGAGCTCGTATATGCAGATTGGCAATCCATTCTGCAGGAGGGAGGCGGAGATCGCTTTGGCGCCATGCCCTCACTGACGCGCAGGAGTGATCCGGAGGTCCTGGCTCGACTGAGTCGCGTAATGGGGAACAGCCAAGCAATCGAAATCGACTACACTTCGATGTCGACGGGGGAACAGCCGGCGCAATGGATTGCTCCCACTCACTTTGCATCTGACGGTGCGCGCGTTCATGTGCGCGCTTATAGCTTCAAGCATTGTGCATATCGCGACTATGTCCCGCTGAGGATTGATCCTGTCAGCAGTTTCAGCACGCGCCCGCTAGATGATCCACTACCTCTGGATCATGACTGGGAAACCATCGCTCGCATTACCCTGAAACCTCGAGAGGAACTTTCGGAAGAACAGGCTGACGCTGTTCGCAGAGAGTATGCATTTGAAGGTGAGACGCTCGTGGTGGAAATGCGCAGAGCGCTTGAATTCTACGCTGACCGTCGCTGGGGGCTGGATCAACAGAACGCACGACTACAGCGCGCAAAAACTGAGTATTTTGATCGAACGGAAAGCCGGAAGCCCGGTTGAGGGTCATTCTAGCCGTTGGCTTGACCACAGAGTTATGCGCTGCTTCCGATAAATTCGCCTTATGCTACTTGTCGCATAAAATCACATTATGCGCTAATTCCGATATTGCACATTTATCGGAAACAGCGCATAATGGATTCGGGAGCAAAGGAATGACCGAACTCGCACGCACGCCCAAGCAAATTGGCAATCTGATCCGCCGCGCCCGAAAACAGCGTGGCCTCAACCAGACGCAACTCGGCGACAAAGCCGGCTTGCGCCAGGAAACGATCTCGCTCATGGAAGCCGGCAATCCGGCCGCCAGGCTGGAAACGATCCTGGCTGTGTTAGCCGCACTCGAACTGGAACTGCAGGTTGCGCCGCGTTCCAAAGGCGCGCCATCGGACATTGAGGACATCTTTTAATGCCACGGCGTCGTCAGCATCCACCGCTGCACGTGCTGCTCAACAATCGACTCGTCGGCCATTTGAGCAAGGCGCCCAGCGGCGCCATCCACTTTCAATATGATGACAGCTGGCTGTCATGGGAAAACGCTCTCCCGGTCTCCCTGTCACTGCCGTTGCGCGAAGATGCCTATCGCGGCGAGCCTGTTGTCGCAGTCTTCGACAATTTGCTTCCCGATTCGGATGCGCTGCGCAAGCGCGTTGCCGAGAAGGTTGGCGCTGCAGGCGTCGACGCCTACAGCCTTCTCGCTGCCATCGGCCACGACTGCGTTGGTGCTTTGCAGTTTGTCGGGGCCGACGATGCTACTGCTGGTGGTGGTGCTGGTTCCAACCACCAGCTCCTTATCGGCGAGACCGTCGACGACCAAGCGATCGAAAAGCTTCTCAAAGGTCTGGCGCAGGCACCGCTTGGTCTCGACCGCGATGATGATTTCCGGATTTCGGTTGCTGGCGCTCAGGAGAAAACCGCCCTGCTCTGGCATAAGGGAAAATGGCTCAAGCCGCATGGCACGACGCCAACCACCCACATCTTCAAGACACAGATCGGCGAATTGCCGAACGGCATCGATCTCTCCAACAGCGTCGAAAACGAATATTATTGCCTGAAATTGGCCGCGGCTTTCGGATTGCCCGTGAACAAGGCCGACATTCACACCTTTGGCAAAACAACCGCCTTGGTGATCGAACGTTTCGACCGGCGCTGGACGAACGACGGGCGCCTGCTGCGGCTGCCCCAGGAAGATTGCTGTCAGGCGCTGTCCATCCCACCGTCGCGCAAATACCAAAGCGATGGTGGACCGCGCCTGATCGATATCCTCAACCTGCTCAAGGGCAGCGATACGCCCGCCGACGATCAGGCAACCGTCTTCAAGGCCCAGATTCTATTCTGGCTGCTTGGCGCAACGGACGGCCATGCCAAGAATTTCAGCATCTTCCTTGGACCCGGCGGACGTTATCGCCTGACGCCGCTCTATGACATCCTGACGGCCGAGCCGAGCCTCAAGGCTCATCAAATCCAGCAAAAGCAGATGAAGCTCGCCATGTCCGTCGGCAAAAACAACCGCTACAAGATCGAGCAGATTCATGGTCGGCACTTCGCCCAGAGCGGGGAGGCAGCGGGGCTGCCGAGAGCGTTGATCAAGCAATCCGTTGAGGAAATGGCCGATACTGCCAGGCGCGCGATAGAACTGGTCGAAAAGGACCTGCCGAAAAACTTCCCCGAAGCGATCCACAGCGCAGTCAAGGAAGCACTGACCAAGCGCCTCGCAAGCCTGACGATAGGCGCTGAGGATGCGGACTAAGTCACAATCCTCCCGACGGATCAATTCGGCTTCGTCAGGCAATACCTGAAGGCGTTCTGAGAGACAGGCCAGAATAGCTCTTGCGCCCCGAAAGGGGCGGGACTGGAAGCGGGAAGACGCAAATGCTGTTGCAAGGGATGAAGTGGCCTGTCAGGTAAGCCTGAAGAAAGCTGCGGCGGTTGGCAGAACGTCGCGTGCGACCTGCGACCGGAACAGAGGAATGAGGGGTACCGCGCTCGTCAGGCCGTTTGTTGGGCACCGCTCCAACGCCAGCATGATGCTTCTGATATTGCGCCTTAGTCGGTTGTTCGTCGCGAGACTAGTCAGTGAAGTGATGAACTCGCATCCGCCTGCGAAACAACCGGGATCGCCAGCATCTCATCCTCCTCGACAATCAAACCGGTGTGCACAGCTTGGTCGATGATCGGCTCAATCACGGCTCGCAATTGCGCGCTCGTAGACGCAAATCCGAGCGCGCGCGCAATCGCGGTGATCAATTGGTCTCTGCCTGCCCCAAAATTCTGTTCAATGATGGCGATTGCAGCCGCCTGAATCTCGGCGGGAGGAAGCGTTTCAGGGCGACGGAGCGAAGCGGAGGAGACAGCCGAGCGATCCCGCACGCGGACTTCCTGCCCCGGAACCGCGTAAAAGCCGTCCGCTTCAAGCAAATCACCTCGCGATTTCGCGGCCTTCACACCGGCAATCACGGCATCGCGGATGCGATTGCCAGCTCGCGCCAACCCCCAGGCTGAGCGCACGCGCACGATGATCTCAGACTCGTGAATGGGGCCTTCTGCCGAAACGATTTGCGTTACGTAGCGCATCATGTCGCCGATCGAGACTTCGTGCGGCTCACGATCCATGCGAACGGTAAGGGTCGCTTCTTCGTACGGAGCTGAAACCGTCTGTTCATCCTCCCCGACATGCGCGGTGACGATTTCGACCGGGCCTTCGGAGTGGGAGGTGAAGTGCAGCGGCACTGCCTTCTTCGGCTTGACGAGGTCGTTGTCGCGGCTACGCCATTCTTCCTTCGCGCTTTCGATCGCGGCGGTCAGCTTGGCCAGTTCCTCGTTCGGCCGCAAATACCAGTCGGTCGACCAGATGCGGTGGATGATCCATCCGTGATCTTCGAGCACATATTGGCGCAAACGGTCACGATCACGTGCCGATCGCGAAGAATGATACTGCGCCCCATCGCATTCGATACCGAGAATGAACCGGCCGGGCTTCTCAGGATCGGCAACGGCGAGATCGACAAAGAAGCCAGCTGAGCCAATCTGGCACTTCACGTCATTGCCAAAAGAGCGGAGCTTGGCGGCGACCTGTTCTTCAAATTCAGAGTCGGGACCTCTGCCGGTCTCTTCTGCGATGCCGAGTTTACCGGTCTGGGCAAAGGACAGGAAGAGCTTCAGGGCCACAACTCCGCGGCTGCGCACCCGCTCCAGATCGATGTCGTCGCCTGTGATGGATGAGAAGACTTCGCATCGCAATTTGGCGCGGGAAATAAGAACGTTAAGCCGCCGTTCGCCGCCGTCGGAGTTCAGCGGGCCGAAACTCATGGCCATGTATCCCGTGCTGGTTTTTCCGTACCCGACGGAAATGAAGATCACGTCGCGCTCGTCGCCTTGAATGTTCTCCAGATTCTTGACGAAGAACGGTTCGGTCGAACTGCGGTTGAAGAATTCCTCCGTTTCCGGGTGAGCTCGCCGCAACAATTCGAGCTCCTTGACTATGACTTGTCGTTGAGCAACGGAGAAGGTCGCAACGCCAAGGGATTTGTCCGGTTCTTGCGTCGCATGGCGGATCACCGCCTCCGCCACCGCCTTGGCCTCCACCGGGTTGGTCCGCGTATTGCCCCTGTCATAGTGCGCGTGCGGCAGGTAGTTGAATTTAAGTCCCATGCCGGCGACGGCATCGTAAGGGCTGGGCACGATGAAGAGCCTGTTGTCGTAAAATTCGCGGTTAGAAACTGCGATCAGAGAATGATGACGGCTGCGGTAGTGCCAGTTCAGCATGCGATGGGACATGCCCTTGGCAAGACAAAGGTCGAGAATGGATTCGGCATCGCGCGCCTGAAAGGTCACCTCATCGTCTTCGTCCCGCTCATCCACATCGGATGTCAGTTTTGCGAAGAATCGGGTGGGCGGTAGTTGGCGCTCGTCCCCGACCACCACGATCTGATTGCACCGGGCCACAGCACCAAGGGCATCGACCGGCTCCACCTGCGACGCCTCGTCGATGACAAGAAGATCAAACTGCAAGGCGCCCGGTTTGAGAAACTGCGCAATCGATAGGGGGCTCATCATGAAGATGGGCTTTATCTGCTGGATTGCGGCCCCGGCGCGATCGAGGAGCTGGCGGATGGGTAGGTGGTTGCGCTTCTTCGCGAGTTCTCCGTTCAGTACGCCCAGCGGACCGATGCCCGCATTGCCGCGTGGCAGCTCGGCGGCATGCCGGGCCGCGATCTGTTCCCGCGCTAGTCCGATGCGGGCGCCCTCGAGTTTGCGGAACGTATCGACCAGCCGGGTGTGAAGCTCGCCGTCGAACTTTTTCAGATCGGGCTCACGGGCGAAGAAGTCGCTGCGCAGCGCTTCAAAATATGACTTTTCGAAAGTGGGAAGCAGGCTTTGCTCATCCAGCTTGCCATCGAGTGTTCCATCGACAAGCGTGCCCAGACCCTGGTCGGTCGCGACACGGCAGCGGCCATAAAAGGCGATCCATTTCGTGACGCTCTCAATGTCTGCGCGCCAGCCGTCGATCCTGTCTTTCACCGACGAAACTGAAACGGCGGCGAGATTTTCTGCCCCAAAAGCGCGCGCCAGATCGAGATCGAGAAAGGCTTGCAATTCGTTCCAGTTGCGAACGAAGCGCGCAAGACTGTCGGATAGTCCTTTGGTGATGGCCGCCAGACGTGACGGGTCGGCTGCGTTCCCGATCCGTTTGCGGTTGTCCGGCGTCAGCACCTTCTGGTGTGCCTGCTGCCAGTCGATGACAGCCTTCAACCCCTGCCAGCGGGATTTCTCGCCGTCCCATTCCGTGCCAAAGGCTGCGGCGCCCGTAGCGTTCATCCCGTCAAGTTCGCGGCGAGCCTGTTGCGCCGCCGTAAGTGTGTCGATCAACACAAGCCGTTCGCCCATATCCTTGGGCGGGGCGGCGCGGAGATAGGATTTCAGCAATGCGATCTGGCCGCGATATGAACCGCTCAGGAAGCGAAACAGCGAATGCCCCTTGGTCGCGAGGACTGCCCGACATTCAGCCAAAGAGGCACCCCAGGCGGCATCCGTGAAGGTCGCTGAAATCTTGGCGTGCAAGCCTTCAAACCGCTGCCCCAGCTCGACTATTTCGGCGACGCGTTCGGGCTTCTCCCATATGGGATCGGCCAGCGCCCGTCGGTCACAGGTTGGAAGTGCGGTCATCGCGCGCAGCAATTGGAGTGTTCGAACGAGTTCAGCCACCGTTCGGGGTTCTTCGAGGGTAAGATGTCTGGTTGCTTCCCCGGCAAGGGCGACGGATTGCGTGAATTCCGAATGGACCTGCTCCAGCCGCCGGCGCAATTCTTCAATCTCGGCAGGGTCCAGCGCCTCCCTTCGCACGCCATACCATGGGTGTTCGTTCGGCCGCCCGATGGAGGCAAAGCGATCCGTCAATTCAGCGACGAGAGTCCTGCGCTGCTCAAATTCGGCGGGTGTCCACGTCTCCGGATTGGAAAGCGGAAACTCTGGCATGCCACCAGCATCATTTACGCGGACCAGGTTGCCGATCAGTTGGTACGGGGACAATTTGCTCGGCTCATAGACGCGGTGCATCTTGTCCGTATGGCCATTAAGGCCCGACTGTGCGTCCTTCAGGCGCGTCACAACGGTCGTATCGCTTCGCCACGACTTCCCAGCCAGGTCTTTCGTTTGCCGGAGTTCTTCAAGCAAAACTTTCTTGTTGGCTTTGTTGGAATGGAGTTCGAGAGCGAGCGCTCCGAGGCCCGCGTCCTTGAGACGCCGGTGAACAACATCCAGAGCGGCCATCTTTTCAGCAACGAAGAGCACCTTTTTGCCTTCCGCGACGGCGGCAGCAATAACGTTGGTTATGGTCTGGCTCTTGCCCGTGCCGGGCGGCCCCTTAACGACTAGGTGCCCGCCTTGCGCGACTTCCTCAATGACGACAGTCTGAGAGGAGTCAGCGTCCACGACGTGATGCGTCTTTTCGGGCGGGATATGCTCGTCGATACGGCCGTGGTCTGGGACAATCGGTTCGCTCATCGGGAAGCCGTCACGCAGCAACCCGCCTATTACGGGATGCATGTCGAGCGATTTGCCTTCGGGCCAATGGTCGGGGTCGAGATCCCGGTACATGAGGAATTTCGCAAAGGAGAAAAAGCCCAGAACCATCGCGTCGGGCAGGACGCTCCAGCGCTCTTTGCCCGAGATCGTTTCGGCAATTGAGGCGATATAGCTGCCGATATCGACATCATCATCCTCGTCGAGGTCGGGCAGCTTGATGCCGAACTCGGCATTCATCTTGGCCTGTAAGGACAGATTGGTTGAAGCCGGTTCGCCGCGCCAGCGCAGAGTGAAGCGATCCGCTGCGCTTGTACGGTCCAGCCTCACAGGTAGGAGAACAAGCGGCGCATGGCGTTCGACATCCGAGCTGTCTGAATCAAACCACCTTAGGAGTCCGATCGCGAGATAAAGGATATTGACGCCCTGCTCCTCCTCCAACGTGCGGGCGTCGTACCACATGTTGAGCAGGCGCTTTTGCAGCCCTTCGGAGGTGAGCCGGGTTTGAAGGCGCGTATCCAAATGACGGCGCGCTATTCCATTCTCATTGGCATCGTCTTCGTCCGGCTGCGGAATGCCGCCTGTTTCGGCATCATCTTCAGCCAATTCGGCTTTTTCTTCGTCGGTGAGTTGGCGGCCGGGCAGAAAGGTTAGTGCCTTTGCCTCCAGTAAAAGGCGGTAAACCTCCGATACCCTTTCATCGACGATTTCTATGGTGCGGATGTTTTTGGACCGGAGCGGAACGTTGATCAGCCGGTTGCGTGTGCCGAGATCGAGCAGATTTCGGCGATCAGCCAATAGCTGATTGCGAACGGAAATATTCGCCTGCCGATGTTCGGCGGAATCCATATGTGCCCCCTCGGAATATAAGGATCATAACCGTGCGAGGTTATTTCGCAATTCGCTTGGTTGCTGCGGCGCAGCAAACAGTTCAGTCTGTGCATTCAGGGGAGCACAATATGCATGGCTAGGCCTAGTCCAATAATCTTTCCTGCGTTGGATTCGGCGTTGACGTCCAGCTTGGATGGCGGGTCCGTGCTAACTCGGGGCCCCTTCACACCTTCATTTCTCTTGTTTCGATTTGAAGGTCTGACGCTGGCGGCGGGCGCGGCTGCTTTACAGATCATATGCGACCATGGTCCACTCGCTTGAAGAGGGGGCACCTGGGAGGGGGATATATGACCGACAAGCCGAACGTTTTGGAGCGCGGCGAGCGAGCTCGTCTTTTCCCCGTTCTCGCCGAGACATCGAAGGAGGGCAGGACGCTATCAATTCTTCTCTCATGCCTTGAGAGCGTCGACGAGTTCGGAAAGTCCCTGCTGTCCGACTTCGGGGTTCGCGCCGGAACACGGACCAAGATCGAGGCGTACACCGAGGTGGTGCTGAAGAAGGGCAGCGAGAAAAAGTATCGCCCTGATGGCCTCCTGGTCCTGAAAACGGGCAGCAAGACCTGGACCGCTCTTGTCGAGGCCAAGGTTGGGAATACCGACCTGACTGTCGAGCAGTTGGACAGCTACCTCGATATCGCCAAGCTCAATGGCATCGATTGCCTGATCACGATCTCGAACCAGTTCGCGCCGTTGCCGAGTCATCATCCGGTGGCGTTGAGTGCCGCGTCCTTCAAGAAAGCCAAGGTTCTCCACTGGTCGTGGATGTACGTGCTCACTCAGGCATCCCTCCAACTCAGCAACGGAGACATCAAAGTTAGAGAGCAGCGCGTCATCCTAAATGAGATGGTGCGTTTTCTCAGCCATCCCAGCGCCGGGGTGAAGAGCTTCGATCAGATGCCCGCAGCGTGGAGTGCGGTCACCGCTGCCGTACAAGCGGGTGGTAGTCTTTCCGCGAAGAGCGCCGAGGTTCAGGAGGTCGTCGGCGCCTGGTATCAGGAAACGCGGGATCTCAGCCTCATCCTGAGCCGCCAATTGGGAGAAGACGTGGACGTGCGGGTGCCTCGGTCGCTTGCGACTGATTCGGCAGCTCGCTTGAAAGCGGACTCGCAGTTGCTGGCCTCTGACATCTGCCTGAAAGCGACTTTCGTCGTCCCCAACACCGCTGCAGCGATTGAAGTCGAGGCTGACTGCAGGAAAAGGTCCGTGTTCGCTTCGATGAAGGTGATGGCGCCGACAGATCGCAAGTCAACGAAGGCCCGACTGACTTGGTTGTTGCGCCAGCTAGGGAAATCTAACCCTGACGGCATTCACATCCGCCTGTATTGGCCGGGCCGCACACCGTTCTCACAACACCCGCTCGCTGTACTCCGGGACAAACCCGAGGTTGCCGAACAGCCCGGTAAGGTGGCAACTTCCTTCGACGTGGTTTTCGCGCGCGACCTCGGAGCCAAGTTCGCCCAGCGAAAGAACTTTATCGTTGAACTCGAGGAAGCTATCCCGCAATTCTATGAGCAGGTTGGGCAACATCTGAAAGCTTGGCAGCCTCAGGCGCCAAAGGTGAAATCGGACAGGTCAGAACCGGAGGACGTCAGCACGCAGTCGCTGCGGGAAGAAGCGGAAGAAGCGGTCTCGGAACGAGGAGTTCCGGCGGAGTAGGCCGAGGCAGATTACTCAACCTATTTCGCGGGAACCAAGGATATGGTTGCCCCCGGGCGATCGGGACAAGCGGCCGCAACTGTGAAATTGTGGTCCAGCTGCATGACGCTGTCGCGATCCAATCGGCGGGGTTTGCCTGGCGCGTCGAGGCTCAATGCCGAGAAAGCGCCACAGGCCGGGAGGGATGCAACGGGAGGCGCGCAGCGGGCCTCCCTTGCCGAGCAAGCGTCAGCGCCGCGAGACAAGATGGTGCCGTTTGTATGACGGCACACATCTTGCGGAGCACGCTAAAAGCCGTTTCGGGTCACTATTGAGCGCATGCGACGGTTCACTGACCCATCCATGCGCCAGACCATGAATCGGTAGGCGACACCATTGCCGCCGCCGTTTCCATAAGCCGCAACAGCCAGCGTTTCGACAGGGGTACACGGCAACGCGTTGACGCTCGCTGTCGTCGCGTTCAGTTCTTGCGGGAGCGCTCGATAGACATCGCGGCTCGGCTCGTTGAAGCCGGTTAAGTCGCGCTGCGCCCGAAAGAGATGCAGAATCGCTTCGCGGTTGGTGGTGATGTTGTAGAGATGCACATGCGCGCGCACTGCCGCAGGCCCGCGATGCTATCAAGCAAGCTTGCGCATGAATTCGCCGCGTTCGGCGGCGCGCTCCTCTTGATCTGGCGCAAGGAGTTCAAGGACGCCGTTCGCGTTCCTGCGCCTGTCCTCGGGCCATTCCGCGCACGTCGCCTCGATTGCGGCCTGCCGGGCGTCCAGCCATACGCTGGCGGCTTTCGATTCCTCATCGCTCAGCCCGCCCGCCGGAAACCCTTTGATGTCCCAGCCCTCAAGGGCAGACATGCCTTCGAATGCCGTTACCGGATCGATTCCGGTGTCATCGAAAACCGCGAGGGCGGCCTCCGCACCGCGCTTGAGTTCTTCTTCCGTGGCGCCTTCCACCGTGAGCAGGAGTTTCATGCGTGATCTCCTATAAATTTCGCGCAGCATGCCACTGGCGGATTGACGGCACAAGGAATTTGTTCCTTTTTTGTTCGCCATGCCGGAACAACACCCCAGACGGCGCGGTCGCGCCATTCTTCTGTCGGACGCTCACGACCAGGGAAGGATCGTGACCGTACGGTGCATGAACTGTTTCGTCACACGCCACTATCTGCCCGCCGATCTCAAGACCGTGTTGGGCAATGTCGATTGCGACGATCTCGACGGCTACATGAAATGCGAGCGGTGCGGGAAGGGCGATTGCATCCGCGCTGAGCCGGTCTCGCTGTCGGCACAAGAACGCCAGCGCAACCGCGTGCGGCGGCTGGTGCGGATCAAGTGGAAGAAGGTTCCGGAATGGCGCGAGGAATGATGCCCTACTCCCTGCCCGGCATGATGGCAGGCGTGATACCGATCCACGCGAGTGCGAGTATCAGGATCGCCACGGCTATCAGCCCGATGCGATCGGATGATCGCGGTTTGCGAAAGCGGACCTGCGTGATGTGTTCGCTCATGAGCGTCCGGGTTCCCGTGGGGCGCGCGGCTAGTTTCTATCCTCGCGCGCTTGCTTGGGAAAGATGACGAAGCGGCCATGGAGCGCCATGCCGGGCGTGATTTCGCAGTTGAGCCCGCCGCGCGCATTGTCGAACGCCACCCCGGCGCGGTGGAACACGACCTTGGCCTGTCCCTGCTTGTCCGTGTAATCCTCGGCGATCATGATGTCATAGACGGTCTTTTTCATTCGCCGTCCTCGGCATCCAGTCGCTTCAGTATCGCGTCGACATTCTCGCGCAGTTCGTCGTTCTCGGCTTTCAGTTCCTGAACGGCCCGGGTCAGCAATGCGGTGAGGTGGTCATATTTGACGCCGGTCAGGGCGCCCGTAGCATTGTAGTCGGCGAGCACCGGGCTGACCGCTGCCACCTCCTCGGCGATGAATCCCGTGTCGGGATAACCGCCCCGCTCCTCGGTCCAGACATACTCCACCGGCCGCAGATCCATCAGCGTATCGAGCCCGATAGAAAGGTCGGCAATCTGTTCCTTGTATTCGCGCAGCGAAGGCGCACTACCGTCATCGTACTTGCACATGGTATAGGCGCGGTAGGGCGGGCGGTTTTCATGCGCACTGCCCGACCCGGCGGAACCGGAATTGAACGCGGCGATATCCACTGTGTGGCTGTGATTCCCGGCAGCGCCTGTCGAACCACTTCCATAACCCGGATAGTTAGTAAATTCGACGCCCGAGTAGTACTTGATGACACCTGTTGCGATTGTCGAGTGCGTATGGTTGCCCGTGGTGTTCGTGCTCGTGTTCGGCGGATCGACGGAGTGGGTGTGCGCGGCCAGTTGCGCGGCGGTTAGTGCAACCGTGGCGGCGCCGCCGGTATCGCCGACATTATAGGTATCACCCGCGCCGACGATTACACGGTCGTGCAGATCGGTGACTTCGGTCCAACCGTCGGGACATTCCGCCGCGTCGAACGCCGCGATCAAACCGGCTTCCACACCCCCGGCCTCACCACCGCCGCCCATGGCGACCCAGTTGCTGTCATTGCAGTACTGCATGACATCGTGGTCGGTGTTGTAGAGGATCGTGCCGGCATCACCCTCCGGCCCGGTGCACGCCGCGCTGGCCGATCCGGGCGCGAAAAGAAACAGCGCCGCCATGATTGTCAAAAGCGTTTTCATTGCGCGGCCTCCTGCTCTGCTTCGAGAGGCCGGACCGACTCCCTCAAATTGTCATTGTCGGCGCGGAGTGCGGCGGTTTCCTTGCGCAGATTGTCGTTGTCGGCTTTCAGTTGGCGGACCTGCGCGGTGAGTTCCGCAATCGCGGCATCGTGGAGGTCGAGGCGATCGATGATCGACCCGACTTTTTCGACCAGCCCGTCGAACAGGGTTTTGAGTTCCTGAATGGCCTTTATTGCCAGCGTGCTCATCCGGATATATTTGACGCCGGTGAGCTTGCCGTCTTCATGTTTGGCGAGCAGCGGATCGACCGCCTCGACTTCCTCGGCGACGAAGCCAAAATCCTTGCGGCCCGCCAGATCGGTATCCGCCGCCCAAGTAAACGCGACCGGGCGCAACTTCATGACGGCATCCAGCCCCAGCGGCAGATCGCGGATCTCGTCCTTGGCCTCGCGCAATGACCAGCCATAGATGGTCGATTGCGCCACACAATTGCTGCCACTCGTGTTGCAAAGCTGGTTCGTATAAATCCCGCTGTCCGCGCGCATGACATTGCTCGTATAGACCGCTTTGTTGTTGTAAACGCGCACCCAGGAGGAATCCGTCATGTACCAGCCGCCTTCGTGGGTCTGGCTGTACCAGCCCGTATTGCCAGCCGTGCGCAGCCAGCTTGCGTGGATGTCGCCGTTGACTTCCAGAGGGTAATTGGGGTCTGTCGTGCCGATGCCAACGTTGCCATCGTTGTAATAGGCCTTGGCGCCATTGAGGTCCCACACGGAATCGCCCGCCGCGCCCGCGCCGTCCGGGCTGATCAACGCGCCGGAAAATTGCACATAGTTGGTCCCGCCAGAGATTGTTGTCCCACCGCCATTATAGGCAAATGCTTCAATGTAATCTGTCGAGCCGTTCAGATCGACAATGGCCGATACACTCGAAATCGCATGGGCGCCGCTATGCGGACCATCCATCGCGACGTCCGCCGTTCCATTCTTTCGAATGGCGGCAAGGCACCAGGTGTTTGCATTGTCCGTACAGAATACGCTTAGCGTAATAATATATTTTCCCGCTACTGTCGGCGTGAACCGATCGGACGCGAAATTGTCGTTGGTATCGAACTCTTCTGTCGACCACGTGAGTTTTGTGTAGGCGCCTATTGGTATTGTCTGATTAGTGCCGTTTTTATGAACGCGGAACGCCACCTCTTCACCACCCGCGGCGTTTTCATTGGCGCAGGCCCAGGCCGAGCCGTTCCATTTCGCCACCTGTTCGGCGTCGCACGACAGGCTGGAGAGCGTGTCCGATCCACCGCCGCCACCGCCGCCTATTCTTGCAATAGCCAGGTGAGCACTGGTCAAAGCCACCGCGCCTCCACTCGCTTGATAAGCTTGCAATCCAATCGTATCACCCTCGTCAAAACGATGGACGGCGCTGACATTAACGAGGGCACCGGCTGCGCTGGCATACAAGTCCCTGTTGATACCGATTGCCGATCCGTTCTTCATAATGCGCGCAATCGTATGAACCCCGGACATGCCTATTTGGCCCGTGATTACGTACCATCCGGCATCTCCGGAAGGCACGGTGAAGATTTTATTGCCGCTCCACGAACCGGTGAAGTCATTGGAGGAAGGCGCCGCGCTGAAAGTCACATCAGTGTACGTGCCGTGCGCCGTGTTCTGGCTTGAGCCATCAACACGAAATCCCTTTGTTTCGTTTCCTTCACCGCCGCCATCCGCCGCGCAGGCCCAGGCCGAGCCGTTCCATTTGGCGATCTGGCCGCTGGAGCAGGACAGCCCGCCCAGCGTGTCCGATCCGCCGCCACCAATCAACGCGCCGGAGAAAAAGGTATCATCGGGACTTCCCTGGATCGTTGTACCGGCATGCGGAACAGCATAAACTTCCAGATAGTCGCTGGAGCCATTCATATCGACAATGGTGGTTACCGTTGCCGTGGGATTGCCATTCCCATAGCTCATGGCACCTTTATGAAGCGCGCCGTTTTTGTAGAGGAAGGTTCGGCAGTAAGTATCCACACTGCATCGCACGGAAGCGGATATGATGTATTTCCCGGCAACGGTCGGCGTGAAACGGTCGCTGGCAAAATCGTCGTTGGTATCGAACTCTTCGGTTGAAAAGGTTATTTTGGTTGTCGTGCTCGCTGTGACCGTTTGATTGCTGCTCCCTTTGTGGGCATGAAACGCCACCTCGGGCGTAGCTTCACCGCCGCCTTCACCACCACCGCCGGGGATGCTCAGCGGCCCGTCATATTCGCAGAAAATCACCGCGACGTTTTTGGGGCGGGTTTCGTCGGCCGTTCGCACAACACGCGAGGCATCAAAGGTGACTGTCTGAGGTGAAGAACCGCTGGAACTTGAATCAGGTAGATTGGTGGTATCAGGACCTTCGGTATCGAAAACGCCGCTACCGGTAGAAAATATCCTACGGGTGATAGACCTAAAATAGCCGGTAATGTTCTGGAGCGCATCCTCCTGCGTCGCGCCCGCCGCGCGCGTACCATCGGGATCGAGCCCCGCGCCATTGTCGATGCCGCGCAGGAAGCGCCCGCGCGCAGGCGTGTATTCGCTCCACCCGCTCGGGCAACTTGCGGCCTCGAACGCCACGATCATATCGTTGAAATCATCGACCTCGCCGCCTTCACCGCCGCCACCGCCGCCGCCATCTTCGGCGCATTCCCAACCCGGGAGCGCATCGCTCCATTTTATTATCTCGTCCTGATCGCAGGATAGTCCGGCCAGCGTATCCCACGATCCGCCAATCGGCGGATCGAGACTGCCCAGCGCCATGACCTTGAGCGGGCTGTGGAACGACACGTCACCGCCGCCCGTCTTGGCGTAGACATTGTCGGTCTTGATGGCGAGAAAATCACCCACGCCCGACAGATCGAGATCGGCGTCATAACCGATGCGCGCACTGTCGGCGCCGCCTGAGCCTGCCACCTCTATATTGCGCGCGCCGATCTCGGCTGTATCAGGATCGCCGCTTTTGAGACGCCACAACCCCATGGCCGAGGATTCACCGTAGGTGTATTCCAAAATCACATCGTCGCTGCCGCCCACCCGTGTTAAATAGTCCGGCGTGTCGGCGCAGCTTGTCTCGAACGTGCGGTTCGGTCCGGCCGCGATCACGGCAATGGCGGCATAGTTTTCGGACTCTTCGCCATCAAGCCGCTTTTGCGAAGCCCCGCCGCACCCGGCTTCGTCGACGGCCGAACCATGGTCCCACGCGCAATAGCCATAGGTCGTGCCCCAGGGGTCTTGCTGCGCCGCCCCGATGGTTGTGGGAATAAAGCCCCCGCCGACCGGCGCAATGCCGGTGCCGGTTGTCGACCACTCCACCGGCTCGATATAACCATCGCCATCGCAATCGCCGCCATTGGCGGCTTGCGTTGCCGCCGACAGTGCCAGACGCCCCGCCGCGATCATGGCGTTTTCCGCCACCGTGCGCTTGGTCACTTCGGCCATGGAGCGCACCGGGCCCTTCATCACCGTCATGGTGGCCGCGCCTAGCACACCGACCAGCCCCACCGCGCCGAACAGCGCGAAGAAGATGTTGCCCGATTCACCCCATCTGGGACGGGCTGCGTTCCTTTTGTCCGGCTGGCGACGCATCATCGCCGCCCCTTGCCCGAAAACCGCTCCAGGAAATGCAGCGTGAACACGCCTGCCAGAAATCCGGTCACGAAGAACAGCAGCGAGCCAAGCCAGATCGCGGCGCGCGGATCGATGTCGGGGACAGGCAACAGGCCGTCGTGGCCCAATGCGAACCACGCCGTGACCGGCGCGATGCAGGCCAGGAGCGCGGCCGCCGCCAGACCAGTCAGGTTGCGCCGCACGTGCGCGTGGCGCTCGCGCGGGCTGTGATCAGACAGTAATAGGCGTAATATCGACATAGAGATGCAAAAGGCTTCCTTTATACATTCTATTGTCTCACGCAGTAAAACAGGATAACAAGTGAAATAATACTTTTCTCCACTTTGAATAACGCTAAGACATTCATGTATTTCATAAAATCAGCCTCTGCCCCACCTTGGCCGCCATCGGTGCAAAAGGGAACCATTTCGCTCCCCCCTCCCACAAACCCGCGCCAAACCTTATGAGGATCGGTTACGCCCGCGTGTCGACCGAGGATCAGTGCCTCGATCTCCAGCACCGGGCGCTGGCAGACGCGCGCTGCGATCTGGTTTATGAGGACAAGCTGTCCGGCGTGCGCAAGGACCGCAAGGGTTTGTCGAAGGCGCTGAAACGCTGCGGGCCGAGGGATGTACTGATTGTCCGGAAGCTCGACCGGCTCGGCCGCTCCCTGTTCGATCCTGTGCGCACGGCGGAAGCGCTTCACGCACGCGGCGCGGGGCTCAAAATCCTCACCGGGCAAGGCGCCGTCATCGATACCACCACCGCCGAAGGTCGGTTGATGTTCGGCATCCTGGCGACCATGGCGGACTTCGAGCGCGAATTGATCCGCGACCGGACCAAAGCCGGTATGGCCGCCTACACCAAGAGCGCCTACGACCGGCGCTCACAAGATTTGCGCATGTGGATGGCGGGCGGCATCGGCCTGTTCGCCGGCGTGCTCCTGGTGCTGCTCTTGCCGCGCATCCTGCCGTTTGCGGCCGACACCCATGTCGCCGCGATCGTCATTGGAAGCGATCGTGTCAGCGCCGGCCGGGCCATGATCCAGGCGGATGACCCGGAGGGCTGGCGCAACATGGTTGCGGCTTCGCAGCTCGTGCGTGACAATGTCGAAGCACTCGGCCGGTGCGCCGAGGCCGCGCGCGCGGCCAGCGAGGATCAGCTTTGCACGATCACGGTGAAAGCGCCGGCGCAGTAGTGCAGAGTTGTCACGAGTTTCGGGAGCGCGCGATTGCACTTTCGCTATGCGGAAATTAAAATTGGTGCCTGCTTCGCCACTGGGCTGGCGCGGTGCCGAGATGGCGCTGGAACGCGCGGCTGAACGCCTCCTTCGATGCGGATCACGATCTCGCAATAACCCGAAAACCGCCGGGCTGCGCCTCGTCGCAACATGCCATGACTCGCTGAATCGCCGCCTTGGCCGTGGCATCCTCTCGCATTTCAGCAATGTCCTCGACCTTGTTCCAGGGCCCGAAGGAATAGTGGAGCGTTGGGTCGGCCGTGCTTTGCAATAACAAACCTTCGCCGCTCGGCGGGTGAGGAAGTTGTCTGAACACCGATCCGAGCGCCTTCCATGCTTCGACGAATTCCGCTTCGCGCCCTGATGTTACCCTCCACTGCGCCAACGTGTAGGTGCTTTCGATCATCGGCAGCCTCCTTCCAAAATAGCTTGCCGGGGTCAGTTTGGCATAGAGTCAGCCAGCCGGTCAGTTCCCGTCAGGTCCGACGCGCTCGGCCGCCTGCAGCGTCTGGTCGCCGGCACCGGCCTCAACGTCGAGCACGTGGTCGCCGCGGCCGAACCGCGCCGTGTCGAGCATGATCTCGGTCGCCGGCCCGAGCTAGGCGCGCAGGAACGACCCCCCGTCGTTCCATGGCCGCGCCGCCGCCTGCCATTGCCTGCGAGTCGTTTCCTTGTATTGGACGGGATCGAAAGTGGTCATGGTCTCATCTCCATGGTTGGAGGGCAGCTCCCGGCTGGCTGGAACAATTCACGCTACTATCGTTTCTCATGCAGCAATGGCCATGGTGAGCACCGGTGTCGTACTGAAGAAGAACGTGCCAGAGGCCTGAGCCTCCTGAAGGGCCGATCTCCATCTCTCGGCATCAGCCGCCGACACGAGGCCGCGACCTTTGGCGAAGGCCAGAATCAGCTCGGCCGCCCAATAGGCGCATGCGTCTTCGTGATATGTGTTGTTGAGTAGGGTTACCGGCGATTGATGAACCATCCTGAAGCCGGCTTCGTTCAACAGGGGGCGCAACTCAGCCGCCAGATTTGGATGGGGCGCATGTTCGCGCCAAGCTGCCTGGACACGCGCGGTAAGTTCAGGGACGCCGCAGTTCCAGAACATCGTGTCCCAGTTTGTCGCAAAGACGAACAGCCGGCCATGATCGCTGCACACTCGCCGCAGTTCCGATAGCGCTTTGGCGGGCTGTTCCAAATATTCGAGGACCTGGACCCCGACAACGACATCGAAACTTGCGTTCTCATATGGAAGCTGGTTGACATCCTGAATTTCAGCCGTTGCGATTTCGCTGCCGCCGCAGACGGCTTTGGCCGCAGCGATCTGATCGGGGCTGATGTCGATACCGACCACGCGACCAGTTCTTCCGGCAGCAGCCGCAAAGGCTGGTAGCAGCGCACCGCCCCCGCATCCAATCTCCAGTACTTTCTCACCCGGCTGAATTGCGGCGGCTTCCAAAACCGCCTGGCGCCGGCGGCGGTGGTCGGAAGTCTCCGCAAGCCGCCGCTGAACAAGCGCCATATCGCCCTCATACCTCATGACGCGCAGCGGAAGAGAGTTACAATGACGTCAAACGCGGTCATGTTCCTCTGCCTCCTCTTCTGGCGTCGCTCTATCTCCCCTCCGTCCAAGCTCCTGCCAAAAGTGGAAGACCGCACCGACCACGAGATCGGGGCTTGTGTCTATGGCCATGTGTTGCTGCCCCGGCATCACCACCGTGCGGGCGTTGGGCAGGGTCTTTTCCAGCATGGCGTTGACCTTGCCCGCAAGGGGCGGACTATCCCCACCGAGCAGAAGCAGAACCGGTATGGGCAGCTTGCCGGCTTGGTCTGCAGGTAGGCGATAGGTTTCTTCCGCGCGAGACTCGCGCGGAATCGTGTGGGCGGCTGCAACACGGTCCGGCCAGAACGGCGAGGATGTGAGAAGCTCCATCTCGTGCGGCGAAAACCCCGCGATCTCAGCGAACAACGCTAGTACGACACCTTGGCGATCGCCCACGGCAAGAAGCGTGTCCAGACGCTCAAGCTGCTCCGGGGTATACAGACTCTCGCCCTTGGAGACGATCCAGGGTTCGTAAAGGATAAGACCGCGGAGCTTGTCCGTTTGCATCGCCGCACCCAGCGCGCAGAGAGCTCCGTAGGAGTGGCCAAATAACAGGACCGGCGGAGCGAGACTCTCGACCACCGCTGCGACGTCCTCGAATTCGCGCTCGATAGCGTAATCCGGTGCGTCGCCACTTTCGCCGCACCCACGCCGGTCGATCGCGGTGACCGTAAAATGCTCCTCGAAACGCGACCTGATCGGGGCCCATCGTGTGTGGCTCGCCGTCGTTCCGTGAACAAGCACCAGCTGCGGGCCATGCCCGCCCGTCCAGCAGGCGATCGAAGTACCGTCATCGCTCGTTACAGTATTAATTCTGCGCATCCCGACCAGTGCTGAGCGTTTCCATCTCTTGGGCTCTTCGAGCAAGTCTTTGCTTATTGCAGCGGATTGAGAACCGCACTAACTGGAAATATGGTATTTCCTGGCAGGAAACGGTGTGAAAGGGCCGTGCCGTGGACAAGCTCGTTTGCATTCGCACCTTCGGCAAGGTTGTCGACGCCGGCACCTTCGCGGCGGCGGCGCGCCAGTTGCGCGTCTCGCCCGCCACCGTGACGAAGCACATCCAGCATCTTGAAGGCCGGCTCGGCGTGCGCCTTTTCAACCGCAATACGCAGAAGGTCACTCTCACAGAGGCGGGCGATCGTTACGCCCGGCATTGCGGAACCATGCTCTCCGGACTGGACCACATGGAGGCGGAGCTGGGCGAACTGGCCCGACGGCCGCAGGGCCGCCTGCGAGTAAGCGCAGCCTACGATTTCGGGGTACGGGAGCTTAAGCCCGCTGTGCTCGCCTTCGTGCAGAAATTCCCCGAGATCGAGGTGGAGCTGCATCTGAGCCAGCGGTTGGTGGATTTGACGGGCGAGGAATTCGACCTCGCCGTCCGCTGCGTTTCGCGGCCAGGCGAAGCCGATCTCGTCATCCGGCGTCTGGCGACGGCGCAGCTGGTGGCCTGTGCGGCGCCAGAATATCTCGATCGGCATGGGACGCCGGCCGTCCCAGCTGAACTGAAGGCGCACAACTGCCTGATCTATACCGGATCGTCATGGCAGCATATGTGGCCGTTCAGGCGGAATGGCGGCATCGAAAAGGTGAGCGTCACCGGCAACATCCGCTCCAACGACAACGGCCTGCTGCGCGGCGCAGCGCTCAAGGGGCTGGGCATTGTCATCCAGCCGAGCTTCAACATCTGGCAGGACCTGCAAACTGGGCTTCTGATGCCACTCTTGGCGGACTGGGCAATCGAGGAACTCGGCGTCTTCGTCACCTTCCCCGAGCGCCGCTACCTGCCGGGCAAGGTCCGGGCATTCATCGATTTTCTGGCCGAGCATTTCGCGGCCAGCTCCGGCTGGGCGACAGAAACGAACCAGCGCAAGGCTGATGCAGACAACGGGGCTCTCGCACGACCGGCAGCCTGTGCGCGGTTGCTCGAATGACGCAAAACCGAAACATTTCGCATCCCTCCCTCCGCAAACCCCCGCCATACCTCATGAGGATCGGTTAAGCCCGTGTATCCACGCAGGATCAATGTCTCGATCTCTAGCAGCGGGCGCTGGCCGAAGCGCGCTGCGACGCGGTGTTCCAGAACAAGCTTTCTGGCGTGCGTGCCGACCGTAAGGGCTTGTCGAAGGCGCTGAGGCGCAGCGAGCCGGGCGACGTGCTGATCGTCTGGAAGCTCGACCGGCTCGGCCGCTCCCTGTTCGATCTGGTCGATTGCGCCAAGCTTTTGCATTCACGCAGCGCGGGGCTCAAAATCCTCACCGGGCAAGGCGCCGTCATCGATACCACCACCGCCGAAGGTCGGTTGATGTTTGGGATTCTGGCGACCATGGCGGATTTCGAGCGCGAATTGATCCGCGACCGGACAAGGCCGGGATGGCCGCCGCCAGAAGCCGTGGTGTGCGATTGGGGCGGCCATTGAAGATCAAAACCGATGAACTCGAACAAGCGCGCAACTGGATTGCCACAGAATCAAGGACAGTGGCCGACATTGCCGATGAGCTCGGCGTTCATGTCACGACGCTGCGCAGGGCTTTGCGCGGACACGAGAAGGCCTGACGCCTCGTCATACGATGGTATGTGCGCGCACTGATCGCGCTTGTCCCGGCGCGCCCGAATCGCAAAACTGTACGCGCAATCAGACGTCGGGCGTCCGCCCGGCACCTTCAGTTCAGAGATATGCGAAATTCAAACGGCGCTATTCACAGACGGCCAAGGCCCACCAGGATCGGCTATGCGCGTGTGTCGACCAGACGGCAAAATCTCGACCTCCAGCTTTGCGCACTGCAGGAGGCGGGTTGCGAGATCATCATCGGCGAGAAGGCGCGCGGCCGGACCTCCTGGCGCAAGGGCCTTGCCGCGGCAATCGCCTCCTGCGGCGCCGGCGACACGCTGGTCGTGTGGAAGCTCGATCGGCTGGGCCGCGATCTCATCCAACTGGTCGAACTCGCACGAGCGTTGCGCGCCCGCGGAGCCGGCCTGCAGGTACTCACCGGCAAAGCCTCATCAATCGATATTGCAACCCCAGAAGGGCGTGCCCTCTACGGCATATTCGCCGCCTTCGCCGAGTTCGAATACGGGGTGGGAAGCGATCGCATTCGCGCTGGGAAGAAGGCCGCGCTCGGGAGAAGCGAAACACGCGTGTCACCGCCACGACATACAACGGGTCGAGAATCCCTGACGTTCACGTTCAACCGGCGCGGAGATGTCCATTGGAACGCAAAATGTGCTTGAGGCGCAGCCTCACGGCACCAATGCGGTCAGAACTGGTAACCGAGACTGTCACCTCTGGAGATCGGGTCCTCCGAGTTCCACCGTAAGGTGCATTCCAGCAAGGAACGAGATGACCGGCCGCTGCCGGTCAGCGTCCGGGCGCAGACGGCACAGAAAGTGGCGGCCGAATCGGCGAATTCCAGTTGCGGACAGCGCTCGATTGAGCGCCAAAGGGCAGCACCAGCCTCGCGGTCTTGATGCCTGGGCCGCCTTGGGTGTCAGCGGTCGACCAAGGCTCCGAACGGATCAGCGATCGACAGTTTTACGCCCACGCCCCAGGCAACCGCGTCGGTACGGTCGAAGCGGGCGGGATCGGAACCGGGAGTTGGCGCGACATATCGGGTTACGCCGCTCAGGTACCTGACGTTGCCGGTGATACCGAGGCGGGCTTTCTCGGTGAGCACGAAGTCGAGGCTGGCCTCGATTTCGGCTATCAATCCGGCATTGAAGCCGCTGTGTCCGATGCGCCGGCTGAATTCATCCGTCCCGTAGAACGTTGAACAGGTGAAATTCCCCGGGTCGCATCGATTGGTCTGGGATGCGGAAGCGTCCGAATAGGTGAGCGCCGCGCCAATGCCTGCCTCGATGCTGAAGATCGGAGGCGGCAGAGACGGGTTCGAAGAGAAGGTTCGCTGGAAGGCGGTCAGGGGGAGTTGCGCCCGCACCCTGGGCATCAGGTAAAAGAAGAGGTCGTTCGTCGTGACGAAGGTGTTGGAATAGAAATCGGGCAATACCGTCGAGAACACCCGCGATTGAATGTCCTGACCAACCCAAAGGAAGCCGGGTTCCAGACCGACGCTGAAACGGGATACGATCGACCGAGACGAGGGGACATTGGCGAAGGTGTCGTAGCCAGAAAATATTCGGTCGACGGGTCGGTAGGCCCCAGCCGCAATCCTGGCGGTGGTGATTTTCTGGTCGATCCGCGCTCCGAGATCGGTGGAATTCGCGAGCAGGGAATAGTTAACGCACGGATTGACGAGCAGACAGCCGCCCTCCCTCGGCCCGAGAAACGAGAAGTATTTGTGTTTTCCGCCAACCGGAGCGTAAGCCTCTGCCGATCCCCAAGCGTGAGTGAACGACACCTTTCCGTAAACATCAGGGATCCCGAAGACCGGAGAATCGACCTGTGGCGATTCCACCTGAAAGCTCAGACCGAAGCCGTCGAACGTGTTCGGGCCTGTGAGCAATCCAGTGTTTACTCCCGTCACAGGGTGATTCAGCGCGGCATTGGACGAGACACCCAGACCGCCAACGGCTGCATACCCGCCGTCTATGCGCAGGCCGACGGTGCGAGGCAGTCCGACACCGACCCGCGCCGTTTTCTGCGCCCAGTCCGGACCGGGCCGCTGTGCACCTGTTGTTTCGCCCACTGCCCCCGGAGCATCCGCTTGACCCACCTGCGTTGGCCGCCGCGAAAGGGCTGCCTCCACCGATCTGATATGCGTTTGCAGGCGGCGCAGCATCACTTCGACGAAGTCGCTGTTTTCCCCGGCCTGGGTCGCAAACTCCTGACATGCGCGCAGGCAATCAGCCAGCGCCGTCGCTGCCGTCTTGAGCGCCTCCAGCGCTTCGGTTCGGGCGTCCTCCAGTTCGGGAATTTGCTGCTCCAGTTCTTCAAACTGGCTCCGCGCACCCTCAAGCTCTTGCCGCATATTCGCCGCATCAGCGCTTGCCTCGCCGATCCTGACTTCAAGGCCGGGATCGGCGCGCGGAAATGGCGGGCGCTGACCCTCAAGCCTCTCCAGTTCCTGCCGCGCCGCCGCCGCCTCGCTCTCCTTGAAGGGGATGAAGTCCATCTGCAGAACCTCGGCGCGAAGCTCGGCCCGCTTCAGGTCCCGATCGGCCCGGCTCGCCCGGGCAGTGGCGGATTGCCAACGAAGCCAGGCACCGAAACAGCGCCGATAGCAGATTTCGTCGACTACATCCCAGGTAACCTCGCCCACGAGACCGCTCGGCGTATGCCAACCGGGTGCTGCTATGGCGCCGTCGTCGATATCGCCGTCCGCAGCGACGCCGCCTCCAGCCGCGACCGAGTCCGGGTCGAGCACATCCTGACATGCGGCCTCCACGCGGTTCTTCAACCGTTGGGCCGCGTCGATCAGTTCGGGTGACGCCTGTTCGACGCTAAGCCGCGTCAGCAGACGATTGAATGAAATCACCCAGGCATTACAGGTCAACTGGTCGGACTGATAAAGCAGGTCGGCCATCGTGCCGCTGGCGCCGACTGTCGCGTCTCCTCTTGTCGCCGCCGCCTCGAACGCCTTTTCAAGCGCGTCGATCGCGTTTTGGACGTGCGGATCGTCGCTCGTCTGATCCGACCACCCGGCCGCGGTGGCAGGGGCAGCGGACAGCATCGCTGCCAAGACCATCGCGCAGGCGATGGCACCCGCTTTGCGCAGACCCGCCCGAGCGATGAAGCCCCCTGAGCGTGCCGTCGCGATTAATCGTGCCGCGACCGGCGTTGTCGCGCCATGTGCTGAATTGCCTGGACGCCCCATATCTGTCCCCCGAAACAAGCCAGGGTACTTTGGCGTCAGGTTAGGTCCCTGTCGTCATATCGATTATGTAGCTGCCGGCCTTGCCGCGTTATTTCGGCGGTCGCGACAGCGCGATACGCACCAGGTCGATTATCGAGCGGGCGGCCATTTTCTCGCGGGCGCGGGCGATGTGCGTGCGCACCGTGCTAAGCTTGAGATTCCGCGCTTCCGCGATTTCGCGGGGACTGCGCCCTCCGCAGAGATCGGCGACCATCTCGATTTCACGCTCGGTCAAGCCGAACCGCGGCTTCAGGAATGCATATTCGGTGCCGCTCCCCAGGCGCTCGACGATTACCACGGCCGCCGCCCTGGCCAGCGATGGAATATCAGCGTCTTCGTGAAGCGGCGCGATCCGCAACCTGAGGCCAGCATCCAGAACCTCGAGGATTCCACCGGCGCGCGGGACTCCTTGCGCAGCTTGCTGGATAAGCCGGCCGATATGACGCCCTTCGTCTCCCGAAGCGATCAGTCCGTCGCGCGTCAGCGACAGCCCGGGGGCCGCCGCCAGCATCGTTTCAGCGGCGCGGGAGACATAGAGGGCGCGACCGCCTGCGTCCACCAAAAGGACAGCCGCGTCAAGCATGTCGGCAACACGATCGAGACTGTTGGCGCGCGTGAGATGCCGGCCAAACGCCAGGCGCAGCGCATAGGCGCTGGATAGATGGGGCGCCAACCGCGCGAAGCGTTCAATGTCGCCGGCGTCGGCCCGTCCGGCGTCGCGCGGCCGCTGTACGGAGATGACGACATCGATATTGGAAAGTGCTTCGACCTTGCAGGCAAGGAAGTAGCGCAATCCCTGCGGCGCGAGGAAATCGGTGTAATATTCGTGGCGGTCGAGCGCGGCCTCATCGCCAATCTGATCGTCATGCATGACGCCGCCATCAGGTAGCTCGCCGAGCATCGCGGCTCGCGGACAGATGACGCCCCAATGCGCGTTGTAATCCTGATGAGCCTTGGGTGAGAGATCGACGGTGCTGGTTTCGATGAAGACTTCGGGACGGTCGCGGCGGCGAATTTCGACAACCGAGAATGCGCCGTCGAACGACCGGCTCACCCCGTCAAGGCCAAGCGTCCACAATGCTGGATCGACGGCGCCACGGTAGCATGCACCAACCGCCGAGAGAAATTCTCGCTCGCGGTCCATGTGCAACTATGGTGCCAGCAGATGCCATAGTCAATTTGTGTAGATGCTCGGCAGTCTCAGTTTGAATTTCGTGATTTGGTGGTCAGCGGTCACGCAGCTTTCCGGCGTGCCAAGCCGCAAGCTGCCTTTCGCCGCTCATGCGGCGAAGCGCACTTGTGAGGGATACATATCCGGCGCTAGGCGTGCCGATAGCAGCCTTTCGGTCCTATCCGGCGTCTGCTGCTCCACCTTGTCCAGCAAGCCAGCCAGTGTCCGCAACATATTCCGGTATGTAGGCACAAGAAGGTTGATCAGCGACATGGTTGCTCTCGCTGTGCCAGCAGCTTTCGGGTCTAACCCGCCCCCGCGAGAACGGCCACCATGAGGCGCGAGCGGAAATTCAAACTGAGACACTATCGGGTGAGACGCAACCGGCGCGGCCGTTGACCAGGGTGCGGCACGGCACGTGGAGCTATTCCAGGACCGGCGGTTCAAGCCTGAATGGCAGTCGCGCCCAAGCGAAGTGCATTCGACGTCGAATGCTTGGCCGTCTGGAGAGCGTCCGACCAGATCATCCATTCGGATCGTTGCCAGCGACGAAGATGGTCGCCGTGTTATCCTCACCGAACTCAAGCGCAACGATATCGTCAAGGGCGACGCCACGAGAATTCGCAGCGTGATAGAACATAGCGCTGTCTTCGATCGCCCGGCGGAGCGCCGTTATGCTTTCGTCGTTCGCGGCAATCGCCTCATCGAAGCGTGCACCTTGCTCATCGAAGTCGGGCAGAAACAGAATCTGAGCTCATCGAGGTTAAAGGCTTTGCGCACTTCGCCTGCCGCATCAAGTACGCCGGCGATCGCCGCGATCACGCGATCGATGTCGGCACCGGTCTGCTGTTCTTCGGTGCTGACGTTGGAACCGATTATCGACTCGATCGCCTCTTCTTGGTCGAGGCCCTGGGCGAGGAGTGGTGTCATCTGTGGTGACAGGGCAAAAAGGAATGCCACCCCCGCAATCGCATGAATCAAACGAAAATCCCGGGGGGAAGCGCAGTGCATGGTCGTTGTCATTTGCTACCTTTCGCTACGTCTTTAAAGATCGCAGCGGCAGTGCCTGTTGTGCTGCGCATTGCCGAACCTACCCTCATGGTCGTGCGCTTGTACACGCGCGACCATCCCCCTGATAACCATCCTCGGCGGATTCCGGCATCAAACCCGAGGCGATCGCCGGTCGGGATCGAAAGACGACGGTCTGGCGATCGCGGACATTGTGCGAAGCCGGAAATGCGCGATCATCGGCTACACATTGGGCACCAGGATCGTCAATCGCTTGACGCCGATGCGATCACTGAAGCGGTTGTTGCTCCTGCTGCAGTTGTCGCTGGTACTCCAAGTCAGCCTGACGGACGGCTTCTTCGGCCTCGATCGTCGACAAGTCCTTGAAGCTGGGCGCCATTGCAAGCTGCTCCTGCGTCAGTGTGAGGTAGATCGCCTTCTCCTGCGGCCTCACCTCGAATTCGTCCCAAGAAAGGGCAACCTGTTTTGACCCAATTCCGAGAAAGCCGCCAAAGCCGACAACACCGCCAACGATTTCGTCCTCTTCATTGAACAGCAGGCTCTCCAGCCAGCCGATCTGGCCATGCTCTTCGTGTATGACATCGGCGCCAAGCACATCACGCGACAAGGTCAGCTCGGGCTCTTGCTCGACAATCATGCTCTCGGAAGGAGGCGGCATGACCGCCACTTCTTCTTCCGCTTCGGTCTGTGCGAACGCGCCACAAACCGGCGCGGCCATCGACAGTATCGATACGGCTACAAGCTTCTTCAACATGTTATCCTCCTGAGATTGAGCCCCCGCCCAGCCTCCACGTCGCGGCAATCGAACCGCCTACTGCAATTGCTGACGGTAGCGCTGGACCTTCGTCGCGACCTCCGGGTTGGTCTGAACGACCTGGTAAAGCTGATTGTAGGTTTCCATGTCGATGCCGTTGGCCTGAACGGTCTGCATGATCTCCTGATTGCCTGCCTCACGCATCTGCGCGGCTTCCTCGGATGTCTCGGACTCTTCGATACGCGCTATCCACTTGTCGATGACCGGTTCGACCTCAAGCGTGCTCTGGGCGAACGCCTGGAGCATGGCGTCATCGACCTGCACCTGTTGCGCGGAAGCGGGCGGTTCTGTCTGGGCGAGCTGCTGAGCGGCGGCAGGCGCAAATCCCGCTGCGAAGGCAAGCAGGGTTGCCGAGACGACTGCAGCGAGGACATGTTTGGGAAGGAATTTCATCCATCAATCTCCTTAGTTGGATACGCCGCAGAGCCTGCGGCGACGCTTGGGAAGTAGTTTGCAGCGCGGTTTGAGACCGCACCTGTTGAACAGACGGGTAGAGGTTCGGATAAGTTCCCAACTTGCGAGACGCGCCTCGAGCGCAGGGCGCACGGCGCGGTGGCTCACTTTTCCCGGGAACCATTTTCATCCCCGCCCCGTCCTTTCCTTATTGCGGGTCTATTCTGAGACCCACGACCAACGCCGGGAGCGACATGTCGGACGAGTTCAAATGGGCGATCGAGCGGCAGATTCCTCATATGCGCAGATATGCGCTCGCGCTGACCCGCGATCGCGACACCGCCGACGACATGGTTCAGGACAGTCTGGAACGGGCTCTGAGGAAACGGCACCTCTGGCACAAGCGTGGCACCTTGCGCAGCTGGCTTTTCCGCATCCTCTATCGCAAGTGCATCGACCATTATCGCAGGGCGCGTCCGGAGACGGTTCCGGCCGATGCCGAGGTGATTGACGGCACGCTGGCTCAGCCGCCCGACCAGGAAGCCCGGATCGATTGCAGGAATGTGTGTGATGCGGTGGAGCGTCTGCCGAAGGAGCAACGTGCGGTGGTGTTGCTGGTCGCGCTGGAAGGCCTGCCCTACGACGAAGTTGCTGAGATAACGGGAACCCCCATCGGCACAGTCCGCTCCCGGCTTTCCAGAGCCCGCGATACACTGCGCACTGTCAGGGAAACCGGAAGCGACAAGGAAAGACCGGTCAAGCTGAGAATGGTCAAATGACGGAAACCTGGGAAGACATCCGTGAAATCGACCTCATGGCCTATGCTGATGGTCTTCTTGAGGACGATGCCCGCCGAAAGGGCGCGGTCGAGGCCTATCTGGCTGCCCATCCGCGCGAAGCCGAGCGGGTCGACGCCATAATTCGCGATAACCGCGAAATTCGCGAATTCTTTGCCGACGAGTTGAACGCGACGGTTCCCACGCGCCTGCTGCGCACCGTTCACCATCGCCCGCGCAGACAGCTGAGGCTTGGGCAGGCGGTTGCCGCCGGCATTGTGCTCGTCAGCTTCGCCGCGGCCGGAGGCTGGTTCGTCGGTCAGCGCGACGATGACGTGATGGCAGGCGCGCCGGCGGAACTACTCAACGCCATTGCTGGCCGCCACGTGGCACGCCAGGCACGCGCCACTGTAGCACAGCACACGAGTCAGATCGCGGGCGGTGTGCTTCTCCCGGCCGCGTCAAACAAGGTTCATATCGAAATTCCGCTCCCGCAGCTCAGTGCTCACGGCTTCAACCTGGTCAACCGAACGAGGGTCGTTGCGGCCGGGCACGGAGCAATCCAGCTGGTCTATCGTGCGCCTGATACCACGCTGAACCTGTTCATGTGGGTGCGGCGAGAACCCAGATCCTCCTCGCTTTCCAGCCAACGCATGGGAGATCGCCTGATCCATTATTGGACCGCCGGACCGGTTGGTTACGCCATGACGACGGATGCCGGGGAAGAAGACGCACGCAGGCTTGCCGCCATGGTCCACGGAGCGATCCAGCAAGGGCGACTGCTTGAGCATTTGCCTCCCTCGAATGCCGACTCGGCGAAGGGAGGCGATGCCGTCGCCGGCGATGGCACGCAGGTTGGTAGGCAGGGAGAGCCCGCCGCGCAGTTGCCGCCGCGCCAGTTCAACTGATCCCGGCAAGTTGGAAGCTCCAGCGACCGTGGCGTGGCAACCGAAACTTGGAAGGAGGAAGTTTATGTTCGACCCCTACCTTGACCCCGTTCGCTATGACCGGGATCGGCGCCGCTCTGCCTACGGTCAGCCTTACACCGGCGAGGATGCACCATTCAGCCGCACGATCGTTGTCATGTTGATCGTAATAGTTGGCATGTTTCTGCTAATCACATTGTTCTCATCAGTCTCGTCGGACACCGATGACACCGCAGGACCTGCTGGTTCGTCGGCGGTCGAACAACCCGTGATCCCGCCGATCCAGCCAGTCGAATGATTGAAACCGTTCCTGCCAAAGGAACTGATCGAAAGACGACGATAGGCGGCGCGTTGGTGGAAGTTAGCGAAGGCTCATTCCGGGATTGTCTCATGCCAGGCATCCGCATTCGCCGACTTCGGCCCATGCTGACCGAGCCCGGCCAATGGAGGAAGAGTGCCTGATCGCGATCCACGACCTACCGACAGCGACCGCCGCAGATTTGGGTACGAGCCGCCGAATGAGGGGAGGGGCAGCTCTGGAGGCCTCGCCGTGCTTATTCTGGCGATCCTGTTGGTATCGGCGGTGTTGCTGGTGGTATTGCCTTCGACGCTATCGGCTCATTGACGCGTTCGCCGCTTAACAATGATATGAAAGGCTTTTCTCGGAAACAACGAGCGCAACGAGCAGTTCTTTTGCATGACACGTTAAAGGTTAGTGAGGGATTTGCGCTCCCGCAGAACCTGCGAGTCGATGAACGTTGCTGCCAGCTCCTCGCCGTGCTTGTCGACCTTCTTTCGAAATGGGCGATGCGGTTGTACGTCGCTCGATCTGGTCGAGCACCTCGTCGGGCAGCGCGGCGGTGGGCAGCGCGTTGGCGGGTTCGTTCAGAGATCACGCGCCTGAACAAATAGCCGCTATGCGACCCATATCCCGGTCAAGGAACGACTTCGCTCCGGCCGAAGCAGTTTGGCATATCCAGTTTAGTGGCAGACCCTCTGCGCCACCGCATCCTGGCCGATGTTCGGCACCAACTATGTGTCAATCAACACGCGCGCTTCCTTCGCCGCGGCGATGAATGCGCGGCGAGCATAGGAAGGCGGCTTCTCCTTCCTGATGACGCGTAGGCAGGCGCGGAGGGCGGCAAGACGTTTCGGGCAAGCCGTGTTCCGCCAATCTAAGCGCAGCACTTCCGCCGCACCGCCAGCGTCGAACACCACTCGCTCTCGATCGATACGGCCGGTCTGAACCACGACCGGCTTGTGAAACCGCCGATACCCGGGTTCTTTCCTAACAACTGCGAGGGCGATTGCCAGCCCAACCGTCTGATCACTCAAACTCCCGTGTCCAGTCATTCGAACTGCTCGCTGATACAATTAGGGCGAAAGTTATCCCATTTATGGGCGGAAAGCCAATGCCGCCGCCGCTGGGCGCCCGGCCTCGGACCGACAGAATGTCTGTCGGAGCACGACCGAGAAACCCGGCCAGCCAGCTGTTGGCGCGACCGACGGCATTGGCTATGTCGTCATCTGTGAAGCGCGCCGAAGGTTGCCTGCATGACAGGGGACGAAGCAGACACGAACGATCCAATTCAGAATCAACTGGCCGATGGCTTCCCTGCCTTTCGGCGTCTCATCAAAACGAGACTGGATGCCGCAGCGCTGAATATCTGGGATGGCGACCTGAAGAATCATACATTCCGAATGTCGTTGGCGAGCGCTTTTCAGCATCTGGATGGCGTGCCGGACAACATTTGGGAGACGTTCGGCGGCTGGCCGCAATAACCTACCGACGGCCTCATTGGCGTGCGAATGCTAGGTTTACGCCTAAGGCGATGAGAATGCCGCCGCCGATCCGCTGAAGAATGCCCACAGCCCGCGGGGATGCTTTGAGGACGTTCACAGCCACATGAGAAAGCTCAATGAGGATCGCATCGGTGAGTGAGAACATCATGTTCACGATCAGCCCAAGAACAACGATCTGCACCCACACCGGCCACTGTGCCGATGCGTCGATAAACTGCGGTAAGAAGGCAAAATAGAATAGGACCGATTTCGGATTAAGCACTTCGACCACGATGCTGTCGCAAAGGGCCTTCCAGGGAGGTCGACTCGATACTGGATTCTCGGGCAATGCCGAATGACCCCTCAGATACCTGATCCCAAGCCAGATGAGGTAGATCGCTCCGACAAGCTTCATAACAACGAAAAGCTGCGGCGTGATCTGGAGCAGCGCAGAGGTGCCGAATGCCGCTGCCCCGATATGAACGAACCCGGCGAGATGAAAACCGAGAGCCGAGTACCAACCCGCGCGCCGTCCTAACACCATCGTTTGAGCCGCTGCGTAAAACATGCCTGGTCCCGGAACGCAGGCAAATATCGCCGATGCAATAAAGAATGGAATCAGAAGCTCGGCTGAAGGCATCGTGTCACAACTCACATCTTACGACGCAGCGTGCCACGGGGAGACCGAAACACGAGGGCGGCATTTGGTCGCCCTCGATCAACACTACAGCGCCGACGCTTTCATGTTGAGCGTGCATCGCTGAGCCTCGCCGGCCGCGCTTCCGGGCTCGGCACATTGGCCGATTGCTTCGGCGGGGCAGGCGCCATAGGCGTCTTCGCCTCCTGTCATGAACGGCTGAGATAGGGTGGAAAGCTGCCTTCCCAATGGTCGATTGGTAGCGGCGGCAATGCGGACAAAGCAGAAGTTCCCGCCGACTGTGTATGTATCGCCCAGTCGTTGCCGACCACCGGTCACTTCCTGCCGGAGTTCATGACTGACGCCGCGAAATGCAGATGGGAGTCGGCGTGGGTTCTCGCAGCAAGCGACAACAGTTCACGCGCGGCCTCGACGGCATGCTGCTCTCGCCCGGTTTTCTGGAAAAGCGCGATTTGCCCTGAAAAAATCTCTACCAGAAGCCCCGCATAGAGATCGGTGACTGCGCAACAGCGCTCACGTGCGTGCGCCATCCACTTGATTGCCAATTCAAAGCTTCCGGCCTCAGAGTGGAGAAGGGCAAGAGAGCGCGCCGTAATCGCCTGCCAGCATGGATCACCCAGTTGGCTGCTCAGGGCCAAAGCCTCTTCAAGGTCCTGTTGCGACGAGTTGCTGTTTTCACGAAGTGCCAGCCGGGTTTCCGCCAACAACGCAACCGGCCACGGGCGGAAGGCAAGCCATCTGACGTCGTCGCATAACGTTAGGCAAGTTGTCAGCCGGTCCCGTGCCAACTCGGGTCTGCCCGATCGGATATTCCCCCATGCACCAATGCCCAGCGACCAGATTTCACGCCGGCGATCTCCGGAGCTGCGTGCAAGGGCTATGGACTGTTCGAAATGCGAACCACCCAATTCCATACGCCCCCAATCGACCAGATTGAATCCAATGACAGCGTGAACGCCGGCCTGACTTTTTTTGTCGCCGTGGGAATAGATCAGCGCCTCTTCAAGATATTTCGCGGCCGAGGGGCGTCGTCCGGCCAGCGCCTCAATATATCCCAATTCGCGTAATGCATGGGCCGCGATTTCCGAGGCCCCGATGCGCGATGCGATATTGGCGGCTTGCCGCAGGAGGATAGCGCCTTCATCGTCAAACCCCCGGACCGCATGGACAAGCGAAGTTCCCAATTCCTGCGAGGCCTTTGCTAGGAGTTGATTGTCGCCGAGTTTCTCTGCATCCGCCGCCGCACGCCGCAGGCAATCCAGCCCCGCATCTACGGCACCGGCCGAAACCGCCGCAACACCCGACTTGATAAGGGAATCCACCACTGCGCTTTGCGAGACACCTTCGGGCGCGTCGGCGATGGTCTTCCTTGCGGCAGCGCGTAAAGCAGGCGAAGGTTTTTCACCGATTTCACTCAGGAATTGGATCTCGGTTGCGTCGACATGCGCGATTGCAGCGGCAATGTTGCCGGACATGGCCAGACACTTGACCAGAATAATATGTCCGCTCTCGGCCAGCGGGCGCAACTTCACGGCACGCAAGGCCAAGGCGAGCCCGCGCTCACTATTTCCGACGGAAAGCGCCTGAATGGAATCGCGGCGCAATCGTTCGAAAAGTCTGCTGGCGATGTGCTCTCGTTCAATCATCAACCATGTCGAAAACGCGGCGCTTGCGGCAGGTTCTATGCCCTCTAGAAAATCTGAGGTTCCGAAAAAATCGAACTCCTCCTCATCCAGATTCCAGATGTCGATATAGGTTCCGGCTGGAAAATTGAGGTCGATCGGATCTCCCTGGAGTGTCTCAGCGCCTGTTGCCCGTCTGAGAGACGCAAGACACCACCGCAAAGCGCCCATGGGATCTTCGGTATCGGGGAAAATATCTACTGCAAGATCACGGCGGCTAAGAGGACGATCGGCGCACAGCAGCCTGGCAAGAACCGCCCAGGACTGGTGTCCGGGGACCGGGCGCACGATTTCATCGCTACCGACAACCTTCGGCTTGCCGATCAGGTTAATATTCAAGCAGGGCACTCCGATTGAGGATGCTTTGCAAGGAGACTAGCACAGCACCGTGTGGGAAACCGTGAGATCGTCGCGGGCAAATTTTTTCACGCCCCACACGCGTTGTCCAATGAGGCGCGTTTAACTTGCGGATCCTGCAATCACGCAGAAGCAAGGACGATCCAATGCCTAAATACATCGTGGAAAGAAACATTCCGGGCGCTGACACACTGACCCGGGCTGAACTGAAGGACATCTCGGCCAAGTCTAATGGCGTCGTGGCCAACCTCGGCGTTCCCTATGTCTGGCACCAGACCTATGCCGCTGGAGACAAGCTGTATTGCATCCACGAAGCGGATAGCGCCGACGCGATCTATCGACATGCCAAGGACGGCGGCTTTCCTGCGGACCTCGTCGCCGAAATCAAGAACGTGTTCGGTCCTGAAACTGCCAACATCGCCGCCTAGACGCCTAAATGGTAGGGAGACCGAAATCTCATTGGTCTCCCGATCGTGCCAACCGGTCGATCGCCGTAGGTCATCTACGTTCCGGGAACTACCGCTTAAGGCTCCAAGCGGACAGTCCCGAAGGTAGGTGCGAGCGGCTGATTTGGGGTCGGAACCGGTCCTCCGGAACGAAGTTGGCCGACGGCGCCTACCCTGCCCACCATAGCCAGGAGCAGACGGTCGTCGGGCCCAATGCAGCCACCCAATGTCCGATCTGTCCGATGCACCGCATGTCGCGTTCTGCGGCATCGCCCGGTTCCGAATAGACCGTGCCGTGCTACGCTTTTCTTCCGCGCCTTGCCTTGGCAGCCTTCGGCTTGCGGCCGAGGCCAATCCTGAGCGCCATTGCCGACCGTTCGGCCGCGTAGTTCGGCGCCACCATAGGATAGCTGGCGGGCAGGTCCCATTTCGCGCGGTACTCGTCCGGGGTCAGGCCGTGATTTGCACTGATGTGCCGCTTCAGCGATTTGAACTTCTTGCCGCACCCCAGGCAAACGATGTGGTCTTTCTTGACCGAGCTCTTCACGGATACGGCGGACGTTGGTGCTTCCACAGGTGAAGCCGAACCATTCGACGCAAGGGCCGCGATCGAGCCGTGTACCGTGCTGATGAGATCGGGCAAGCTGGCGGTTTGTACCGGGTTGTTGCTCACATATGCCGAAACGATATCGGCGACGAGTTCGACCAGCTCGCCCCTGTCTGTTTCGTTGGTCATTGTTCTTCCTTCGCCGAAGAGGACAGGCACAGCCATAGGACAATTAGCAAAGGATGCGCAACAATCGGCGCGATATTCTTCTTGGGGATTACAGGACCAGCTACAGGGCGGGCATGTTCAGCTTGACGGCGGGCGTCTGTCCGGCGGCATGTTCAATGTCTTCTGTGTTTTTGTTTTGAACGGCGGACACCACGTAGTTCGGATCGACGCGGCGCTTGACGGCATCGGGCGCGGCGGCGTTCCGCTCCATTGTTATCTCTTCGAGCCGCTCGCGGGACATGCCGCCGTTCTGCCTGGCTTCCTCGATCTCTGCGTCCATCTCGTCGACCAGGTCCTGGAATTCGAGCAATTCGCCGCGCTCCTCGTCAAGCGCCTGCTCCGCTTTAAACGGACTCTGGTATTTTTCCCAGAACGGGCGCCAGTCCTCGATCTGATCGGGTTCGATGATCGACGCATCGACCTCCTTCCCGAACTCGTCGAACACCTGCGTTCCGTCTTCGGTCTTGAACACACGGCGGCCGTCGGGAAGCACGTAGGCCTGATCGAGAAGAATGCGCTTTTGTTCGCGCACCAGTTTCAGCTGTTCCTCGTTTTCCATCAAGGCATCGACGGTCGCCGTCTTGTAGATGTCCATCTCCAGCGACGCGCGGTCGAGTTCCACATTCGTGGCAAGTGCCGCGACGGCGACGTCCAGCAGCGCATCATGCCGATCTTCATGATCGCGTCCGCGCTTCCTGTCTTCCTCCTCGCGGCGTCTGGAATTTTCGACAAACCGCCGCTCGCGCTCGCGCCGCCAAGCAGCACTTCTGGCGAACTCCTCACGGATGGAATGAAGGATAGGAACCGTCTGCATCAGGCGCCGCACTCCTTCTTCACCATCGCGGCCACCACGGCGGCTGGCGTGTAGTCGGCGAACTCGCTGAACGTGTCGAGAATCTCCTGCTGTCTCTCCTTGGTGTCGTAGAACCACTCATAGATGCATCGCATGCCATCGGTGCTATCGCCGTCCTTCTTGTAGCGGGCATACGCAAGGCCCTCGATGATGCCCGCGAGGAACGGATAGCGATCCCGTTCGGCCATCTTGGTGACGACAATACCGGCCGTGAAATCGACGGCGTAAACAGGATGAACGCCAATGACGGTGCCGATTATCAGCACCGATAGCCCACTTCTTACTTTCTGCAACAAAGACTTTGCTTCGCTCACAACCGTCCGTTTTTGTTAATATTTGAATATCGGTCGGAGAATTTGGTAAGATATTATAGAAACTGAACTTTTGCGGATTTGGCGTCCGCGAAAGGCTATCGGCAGCGGCCAAAACGGAAAGGGACGATTATGTGGCCGCCCGGTGACACTTAAACCATTGATTCATATGAAAAAGATTGCATACATCCGTGTTTCCACGCCTGAACAGCGCCATGACCGTCAGATAGAAGGCCTGAAGGCATTTTGTGACGAATTGCATATCGAGACTTTGTCGGCCTGTTCCGCCAAGCGCACTGTCTATGACCGTGTAATCCGCAGACTGAAGCCGGGTGATATGCTGGTGGTATGGGATTTGGACCGCGCCTTCCGGTCGGTGGTCGATGCGTTGACAGAGGCCGAGAAGCTGCGAGCTCGCGGAGTTCACTTCCGCATTGCCAATCTCAACATCGACACTTCCACGCCAGCCGGCATCTTCGTCTACACGATGATGTCGGCGCTAGCCGAATTTGAGCGGCGCACACTTTCGCAACGTACCAAAGAAGGACTGGCGGCCGCGCGCCAACGAGGCGCACGCATCGGCCGCCCTCCAAAGATGACGGCACAGCAATTGCGGGAAGCACGCGCGCGGATTGAGGGGCGGGAACCCACGGCCACAGTCGCGGCCGATTATGGCGTCGCGCCATGGACACTGGCGCGAGCGTTGAAGCGACAAATGGAGCGCATATCGAGTTGATGGCCGCACGCGATTATCTCCTTACTTCGCGCAAGCAGTTTCGCGCCCCTGTGCAATCAGCGAGTTGGCGGCCTCGGAGGCTTTCGAGGCGGCGGTGAAGACGGCCTTCTTGTCATCCTTGAGGACTTTCAGCCAGTTGACGATGTACTGGGCATGATCGGCACGGGGTTCTGGCGTGATGCCGAGATCGCCGCAAAGGAAGGCCGCACCCAGTTCGGCGACCAGTTCCTCCATGGCATAGCTCTCGGAACCAAAGCGGCCGGTAAGATCGCGGTCGAGGCGATGCTTTGCTCCGGACCAATGGACCAGTTCGTGACAGAGCGTTGAATAGAAGCCTTCGGCCGGCGTGGTGGTTTCGGTGCCGGTGAAACGCCGCCGCTCCGGCATGCGGATCATGTCGGATGAGGGAACGTAGCAGGCACGATCACCGCCCTCCTCGATCCTCGCTCCGGTCGACTTGGCGAAGGCCTCGGCGCAAGCGATCGGATCGAAGGCGGGTTCTTCGGGCAGTGGCTCGTCGGCTTCCAGTTCGAAACCGTCGACCTGTGCGGCGCTGAAGACGAAGCTGGCGCGCGCCATCAGCCGCTCGGCACTTTCGGTCTCGCCGGTTTCCTCGTCCTGCTGTTCGAACGCCAGCTTCTTGTAGAATACGACCAGCGAGGATTTCTCGCCGCGACGAACCTGACAGCCGCGTTCGGACCATTGCTTGTAGGTGCCCCAGAGATTGGAGGGATAATCGCAGGCCTGTGCCGCCACCCACAGCGAGACGATGTTGACGCCATTATAGGGATTGGCCGAGGCGATGTTGACGGGCCGCTTCATCGATCCGCCCTTCGCCTTGATCCAGGGAAGCCGGAACTCGCCGGCGCCTGTCTCGATCGCCGCCACGATGCGGTCGGTGATTTCCTGATGAACGTCGAACTTCTTTTTGGTGCGGGACATGTGTCTCTCCTTTCGCTTGCCAAAAGGCCGCGACCGTCGCGGCCTGATGGCGTCCGGAGAGGCAGGGGGTGGCGCGCCCTTGCATCCCGAGCGGGACGCGAAGCGGGCGGGCGAAGCGGAAAGACGGCGAACGCCGTTGCAAGGGACCGAACCACCCTGCCAGGACAGCCAGCAAGGAAGGCCGCTCACGGCGCGGGCAAATCAGTCGTGCGAAAGGAGGAATGGCCCGACGAAAGGACCGGGATCGCTGGCAATCAGAAACGCCGCATCGGCGGCGGCGGGACTACAGGCCGCGCAGGGTCTTGATCAGGGCGAAGAGATGCAGCGGATCGGTGGGCGATTCCACGAAATCGAAGCGGCGATAGAAGGATCGCGCCGCATCGTCCTTGGCGTGGACGGCGAGCGCCCGGATGCCGGCGATATCGGCGGCCTGCAACGTGCGCAAGACCGCATCGCGCAGGAGACCGGCGCCGATACCCTTGCCCTGCCAGTCGCTGCTGACGGCAAGTCGGGCGAGCAGCATGATGGGAACCGGATGGCGGGCGAGCCCCTTGGTCAGGCGCTCTGGGGCATCCGCATAGGCGACCTCGCCGACGACCAGCGTGTAGAAGCCGATGACAATATCATCGGCCAGTCCGACATAGGTCTGCGAGGCGTTGGCTTGGCTGTTCGCCAGCGCGAAACGCACAAGGAAGCGGTTGAGCGCCTCCTCGCCGCAGTCGAACTCGTCAACCGCGTGGCGCCGCGTCAGCTTCTCGACGCGGAAGGATGTCACGCCGGCTCGTTGCCGAAGAAGATGCCGGGCTCGTTCAGGAGCTTCCTCATGCGCGGCATGTCGCTCACAGGCGCGTCGAGCGCGGCAACAAAAGCCTGCCAGCGTTCGGCGTCGAGACTAAAGCTTCTGCGGTCGGCGAGCGTCTCCTCGGCGCGGCCAAGGGCGCTGTCGAGCACATAGTCGCTGACACTGCGCCGCTCGGTGGCGGCGGCGGCGGACAAAATGCGCTTGGCCTCCGGCGTCAGCCTGAGGTCGAGTTTTTCGGATCGGGTGGTTCGTGTGGTCATGATTTACCTCTCGAATCCAGCCTAACACATTTCGCCCGACAATGTCATGACAATTCATCATCGCTAGAAAGCTCGCGGTGTCCGAGGCGGACCGGCCATGGCTGTCCGCGGTGTGCGGTATCGACAGGATCAATTGCCGGCCCGACGATGGGGGCGAACGGACCGAGCGAGGCAAGGTCAGCGTGCACCCACAACCCTGCGGCGGGCACTGCAATACCGGTTCATTCGGCGCCGTCTCCCCACATTCGTCCCGGATTGCATCCAATGTCATGGTCATGGCCAGTCACGGTGCGGAGTGGAACTGCTCGCCGTGAATACCCGTCGTCACGTAGGGGCTCTTGCCATCAGCGCGGCATTTCTGCGGCGATAGATCGACTGATCAGGCGCCGACTGCGGTTCTCGAGGGCCATGGACCAGATGCCCTCCGGATTTTTCGAAACGTCATCTGAGAACCGCCACCACCAATAGCGAGGATTGGAGCTGCGCTTCATATAGATATGCTCATACCGGCTCGTATGCGTTCCCGGCGCCTCTCCCGGCAGTGACGGCCGGACTGTCACATGATCGATCTGCAGGCGCTCTCCCCTTGGCGGGGGCGGAACATGAACCTTATAACCGAACGACGCACCCGGCCCCAGCGGAACCACATCGATCTCCTCCATCAAGTGGTTTCCGCCACTGTTCGTGAAGATCGAGGTGCCGTCCCTGTCGCGATCACGTACGACCTTCGTCGACCCGCTGCTGTGGAGGCGTCCGAAGGACATCACGGTAAGAATGAGCGGAGTGCCCTCATCGGTGAATACCAGAAGATCGATCTGGCCGCCCGACCGAGCGATCCCTTCGATTTCATCGGTCTCTTCCCGCAACTTGGCTAACAGCTTGTCAGGACTCGCATTTGGCAGACCGAAGCGAGCGGTGGCGGCATCAATGGCGCGCCGCGTGCGCGATCCGGCGATACCGTCCGGTGCTCCTGCATCAAGTTTTAATTGATTCAGACGGAATTGCATTTCAAAGGTTTCATTGCGCGACAGCTCACCGGCGGCTGAGCGCCCGGGCTGAATCAGTAGAGCACCTGCTGCTAGGATGGTCATCGCCACAAATAGGCAGAGATGCTTGGACATGATGTCCTCCTTCGATTTTTTGCTGGATGATCACGTGACCTTAACCCGAGAGTTTTCGAGAGAATCTAGAGAAGAGATCCCATATGATACATCCCACTGGCACCGAGGCTAGGTATTGAAGCCATGTAACGCGGCGCTCGCAAGTCTCGCGAGCAATGCCGATGGCGAGCGCCTTCGGTTTGGAGCAACCGATCGAAGTCTGATCAAACTGGACTTCGCCTCGATGTCACCAGTGAAAAGTAACTTTTCCGGCGTTTCGGTGCGGAGGCAGCGCTTCCTTGTTCCTTTGTCATGCTTCAAAGGCGCGTAACCCCAAGTGACTCGACTCAGGGTTTGCGTGGTGATTATGTCCCTATTTCGGGAGATGCTGGTCGAGGAAGGCAGATGGAGGCGCTACGGGTGACATGCCACTTCTGCGGGCACAAGAACGAGCTCTATCTGGAAGGCGTAACTGAATCGGAGCGCGTAACGTGCTCGCATTGTCACAATGATATCGGGAAAGTGGGCGAGTTGCAGAAGCCGGCCGGCGATCAGGTAAAGTCGACCGGCCAGAGTGGAAAGGCGTATTGGCGGGCACAGAACGGCTACCGATAGCGCGTGGCGGACGCTGGCGGCTTTTTCACCTCAGCTTCAATCGCACGCATCAGTTCTCCGACCTCTTCGACAATCTCCTCGTGCGGCACACCTTGTTCCCGGCAGTCCAAAAGCAGATTGTGAACGTGGCTCTGTAGACTGATTGCACAGGCTAGCGGCCCTCGCAGATGTGTGGATGCATACCGGTCGAAAATTTTCCGACCTCGCGCCGACATGATACCTCCCGCTACGTAACCTCACATTAGTGAGTCGCGGTCGGCGTGCAAGCTGGTAATGCAACATGTTAACGGATACTGAACGTATCCCTGTTCTAATTTAGCAATTGTGCACGTAATGAGCCCGCGCCGGAGGGAAACCGCATGGGTGGAGAGAACCGAAGTGCAGATCGATATCGCGCCAAGCTTCGTGTCCGCGTGCGAGTGCGTGGACGCGACTATCTTGGTTGGGTGATGGACATGTCAAAGGGCGGCATGCGCGTCTCCACCGACGAGGTTGCAGAAGTCCTGGTCGGCGACGATGTTGAGATCGAGTGCACGGAACTCGGTCTTCTGACCGGCAAAGCCCGGTGGAGGTCGCCTGGCAGATTTGGATTGAGGTTCAACACGTCGTCCAATACAACGGCGAAGTACGAGCGGTTTAGAAGATACTTCGCCTACTCGCCGCTCAGCTAGAGCACCCTGAAGTCGCACGCATACCATGTGCGGGCGCCAACCCTCCAGAGCACCATGCCGGCATAAAGATTGGTCGCGGTTGGCGGACCGGTTCCGCCTAGCGCCGACCCTTCCCGGATTTGCTCTCCGCCTTCGGCTTCCGCCCCAGTCCTATCTTTAGGGCCATTGCCGACCGCTGGGCAGCATATTCCGGTGCGACCATCGGATAGTCGGGCAGCAAGCTCCACTTTGCCCGGTACTGCTCCGGGGTGAGTTCGTGGTGCGTGCTCAGATGGCGTTTCAGCGACTTGAACGTCTTGCCGCACTCCAGACAGACGATGTGGTCGTTCCTGACCGACCGCTTTACCGGTACGGCTGGTGCGGGCTTCTCAAGCCCTACTGCTGTATCGCCAGATGCCAGCTTTGAGAGCGACGCGTGCACGGTTTCGATGAGTTCGGGCAGGTTCGGAGCCTGGACCGGATTGTTCGCAACATAGGCCGAGACAATATCGGCGACAAGCTCGACGAGTTCACCCTTGTCCATCTGATCGGTCATGGAAAATTCCTTCGTGGTTGCACTCCCCGACTTTGGGAATATCCATCCGCCCCGGCAATTGCAACGCAGGGATAGAGTAGGGGATACGCTGGGGGATACCGTATCTCTAAGCTGTCTTGTTCAAAGAACCTGTAATAGTTGCTCACAGTGGAACATTGAAGTAGAAATTTCCAATCGATTAAAATGTGATTTATAACCCATTTATGATATTCCCCACCCACAAGCCCACTTTCACCCGTCAAATCTTCTGATTGATCAGATCGCTGTGCTCGACAGAGTGAAGCGAGCGCAGTTTTGGACGGGGGTCATCGTGAATCTTTTGTTCGGTCGCGCACAGAAGGTCGCGGTATTCTCACTGGTACCGCTCAGGCTGGCACCGGCGTCTTGTTTCAACTGCATGTCGCTAGTGGCGGTGCGCATGACGCGGACGGCCTTGTCGTTCATATCAGCGGGCCGCACCTGTCTTTAGGTCCGATGGCCATCAGACTCGCCTTCTTCCACATATTTTACCGCCAGCACGAGGCGGTAAAGCTCGGTGAAGGCGATGACAATAGCCTCTCTATCCGTCTCAGCTTCTTCGATATCTTTGCGAGCGTCTTCCAACTTACCGACCCAATCTGTCGTATCTTTCCAATCTGTCGTATCTTCCATTGGAGCCTCTCATGCTTCCGGTAAGCATATAGGGGCCGGAACCGTGGCGCGAGAATGGCGGCGCGAAAATCAGATTTCGAAACGGGACACTACGAAAGATTGTTTCTGTCACCGGGATAGAGGCATCGCTATGCGGCCATAGGCATGGGCAACGCGCATGAAAGCCTTGAGCTGGGGATGAAGCTGCTTCGCGCCTTTTCGAGCCAGTTCCGGCGGCGAGTATTCCTTCGATCAAGCCGTAGATTCCGGCACCAGATTCGTCTTGAACTTTCCGACGCACCAACAATCGAAACAAAGCTAAACATCAAACAGCTTGCGGCAATTAATCTTGCCAGGTCTTTGCAAACTGGTAGAGAGTTCGCCACTGGAATTGCAAACTGTAATTTTTCAGCAATCGGCGACCGTTTTGCGCGCGTTTGCCAGCCTCGACCGCACATGGCATAGCGATTAGAGGTCAAGCTGGTCCGGGATCTTCAGCTCCACGAACCGCATCGTCGGCCGCGACGCTCCGCGATCGCTTCTGCGTCCCGATCATCATTCTTCTGAGCCTTCACGGAGGGCCGTACATATTCCGATGACAAAAGCCGGAACTCGTGTCCCTGCGCCTGAAGAATGCGACCGAGATGGTGCTCGCCACAGCAGGCCGTCATCGCCATCACTCAGGCGCCGACGCAACACAACAGCGCTGGGTTCATCGACGCCGACAGGACGTGCTCTAGCCAAAAAACGCGCGAACCGCCTCGACCAGCCGTTCAATGGTGTAGGGCTTGGGCAGCCAGCCAGCGGGTCCGGCTGTCCTTGCCCGGGCGATATTCTCGGGATCCTGGTTGGCCGAGGTAAACAGAGACGCCAGCCCGAAGCGGCGTCTGATCTCGATTGCCGCTTCCACACCGTCGCGCGCCGATGCGAGGCGAATATCCATCAAGACCAGATCGGGCAATTCCCTCTCTGCAATGCTAACAGCCTGGTCGAAGGTAGCGGCCACACCGACCACCTCGAAACCTTCGGCCATCAAAGCCTCTTCCGCAGTCAAGGCGATCAGAAACTCATCCTCGACAATGAGAATACGTCTGGGTTGTGCTGAAGCCGTCAGAGTCAAATGTCTCCCTGGGTGTTGGAGGAAACATTCGGAACGGTGATCTGGAACGTGGTGCCCTGTCCCTCCAGCGATTTGACCGTTGCCCCGATCTGTCCGCTCAACCCCTTGACCAGCTTCATGCCCAAACCGGTGCCCTTCCTTGTTTCATCTGGCACTTTGATCCCGCATCCATTGTCCGCGATACGAACGACAAATTCCTCGGGATCGCACGCCAGCGTGATCGAAATGGTGCCGTTGTCGCGCTCGGGGAAGGCGTATTTAATCGCATTGGTGACCAATTCGTTGACGAGGAGGCCCAGCGGCATCGCCCTGTCGAGATCGAGAATGCAATGGTCCACTTCGCAATGGAGCTTGATTGGCGTTCCGGCGAGCACCGAATTTCGGAATTTCTCCGCGAGTTCATGGAGATAAGCTCCGAAATCGATATGACCCATCCGGCCTTCGCTTCCCAACTGCATTTGCAGATCACTGATCGCCTGAACGCGTTCAATGGTGCTTGTGAGGGCCTGCCTGGAATCGGCATCCGAAAGGCGGGACAACTGCAGCCTCATCATACTGGAGATCATCTGCAGATTGTTCTTCACCCGGTGGTTCAGCTCCTTCAGCAACATTTTCTGATGGTCGAGAGCGGCTTCCCGGTCCTCCTCCATTTGCTTTCGTTCAGTGTTGTCAAAGAGTGCGCCAATCATTAGCCCTGTACCGTCGGCCAAGCGTCTGTACGACCCCTGAGACGCGACCCATCTGACGGTTCCGTCTGGCGCCAGGATCCGATACTCGCGTGCGATGGTTGCTTCTCGACTTGTACCGTCCAGGAGGCCGCCTCGAATGCGATCCGCATCATCGGGGTGGATCGCCTTGAAATATTCATCGGCAGGACGCGCCAGGCCGTCTTGAGGAAGACCAAAAATAGGATTGGTGGCACCTGAGCCAGTGATGGTCTGGTTCTGGGGGTCGAATTCCCAGGTGCCGATACCGGCCACTTCCATTCCCATGCGCAGCATCGTTGCCGCGCGTTCCCGCTCTCCCTCGCGGCGATGCCGATCCGTCACGTCAAGGATGACGCCATCCCAGATAAGCGAACTGTCGGGGCCGGGATGCGGTCGAGAAAGCGATCTTACCCAGGTTACCTGTCCATCATCGCCCACGACGCGTCCCTCAAGGTCCAGCGGCGACAGCGAGGCAGCTGCCTGCTCAAACTTGTTCATCATGCCGGGGAGATCGTCGAAGTGAATCAGGCTGGAGACATCCTCCATTGTCTGTATTTCCGCAATTCGCTCGGGCGCAACATGAAAGACAGCTCCATCGATGCCGCTGAAATAGGGATACTCCACGCGTCCGTCAGGATAGGTAATCCGGCGGAAGATGATGCCGGGAAAATTAGCTGCGATATCGCTGAGACGCTGCTCGCTATCCTTCAGAGCCTCTTCTGTTCTTCGTTGTTCCGTCACATCGAAATTGACGCCGATCATGCGGACGGGGCGGCCTTCGTCATCGCGTATGACGCGCCCGCGTCCCTGAATCCAGCGCGTGCCGGTATCGGGATGAACGATCCGGAACTCGATCATCAGCTGATCCGCATGATTGACGAACTCTCGCGTTTCCCGATCCGCCCGCTCGCGGTCCTCTGGATGAAGCCGCTCCAGCCATGCGCCGTAGATATCGTCAGGATTTGTCTCAGAATCTATCCCATGCAGCCGAAACATTTCGGGCGACCAGGCGATCGCGTTTTCGGCCACGTCCCAATCGTAGGTACCGACAGATGCCGCCTCCTGGGCAAGCGACAGTCGCTCCTGGCTTCGCAACAGCGCCGCCTCGGCATTCTTGCGTTCGGTAATGTCGACGCACGAACCGACATAGCCAACGAATTCGCCGTTCGCATTAAACCTGGGACGGCCCTTGTCCAACATCCAGCGCCATTCCCCATCATGACGGCGAAGGCGGTATTCCGCCTGGAACGGCTTCCGCTTTTTCAGAGCATCCGCATAGGCTTCCACAGCACCAACATCATCAGCGTGAAGACCCGACATCCAGCCGCCGTCGATTTCCTGCGCGAGCGTCCGCCCCGTGAACTCAAGCCACGTCCGGTTAAAATGCGTCCCTCCGTAGTCGTCCTCTGACAGCCAGATGAGAACGGGCACGTCATCGAGCGCGCTGGCCAGGTCGGCCATTGTATGTCTGGCCACCACCGGATCGGAGTTGGGATTCTGGTTTCGCTTGATCATGCCGAGAACATAGCGCTGGTGTCGATGTGCGGCGAGTCGTTGTCTGATCTTTTGGCTAACCCTGCAGCATCCGGGCGGATCGTGCCGCACGCTGTCTAGTAGTGAATTAGCCTCACAAACCGGACTCGCCTGGCCGGTAGGCGAATGCCGCCGCCAAACCGCGCATACGGTCTATTTCATTTTCAACTGCGGCGAGTTCGTCCGGTACAAACTGGCCAGACAATTCATCGGCCAACTGGTCGGCTGTAATCATACCGGGGAAATTCCGTTCGAGGCTCCGAATATCTTCAAGCACCACCGGGATTAGTGATTGCACTTCAGGCACGGCCTGGCCTGAATCCGAGAACAATGACCCGACCAATCGGTGAAGGCGCATGCCCGCTCGTGGGTGAGTTTCCGACAGGTGAGTATGATCGCGCTTCGCGACCTGCTCGAACAGATACGCCATCAGGACGGAAGCTACGATAACAAGCCGAAGGCGGATCGACAGCGGTTCGTTGTCCAGCGGCATCAAGGCTTCGGCGTTGGACCGCTGCAGATGGATCATCGCCCAGAGCGCCGACTGATCGGCATCCATCTCGAATGCGTGGAACAAGCGAGAGGCGCCCGTGTCGCCTGTTTTTCCTTCGACCCGCCTGACCAACGAGACTTCGGCCGTGCCCGGCATTTCGTGGAGTTCGGGCGTTGAGCCAAAGGAACGCAACAGGCCGCAATGTCCGTTGAGCCCATGGAACATTTCGTGGAACCAGGTAAACCGCAACAACAGATGTGAGAGACACCAAGCTAGGCCCCCGCGACGTCGATTTTTCGGCAGGAGTTCGACACCCGCGGGCGTTTCTGGCTGCAGATTTGCCGCGATCTGATCCCAGATCCAGTAGCCGAGAAGCGAACCGGCCGGCAGCGGCGGCGCGTTCTCCCCACCGGCGTCACCAATATCCAGGAACGTATCCTTGCGCGAGAATGTAAATGCCGCCAGCTCATACGCGATTGTGGCCATGCCCGCATTGATGGCGCACAGATGCACACCGTCCAGTTCGCACGCAAAAGCATTGGCACGCGCGTCCTCGACGAACATGGGGTAGACAACGAACCGCTCGCCGTTCGGCCGGGCGGCGCCGGCGAATACCGATGCCTGCATCCTGAACAGTTCAAGGCTCGGTGCGAAAAACACGTCGTCCGGATTGGCCCCGCCGTCGAACGGGTCGAACAGTTGCAGATTGCGCATAGCCAGATATCGAAGCACCCTCTCGCGGTGCGTTTGATCGAACGCCTCGCCGAATTCGTTCACGATGAATGGCGCTCCACGACGCTGAGTTCGAAACACTGGCAGAAGCGGTCGCTGGCGGGCGTGGCCTGATAAAAGCTGCCGATCCTGGCCATTACGCGGCGGTCGATTTCCAGGGGCTCGGCCAGCAATGCGCGCACTTCAGCAGGCGCGCGCATTGCCGTCTGGATGCAATAGAACCGGTGGATCCCAAGCTGCTCGGCCTCGTAGATATAGTCTGGGTCGCCGGTGGGCAGCGGGCCCGGAACGGAGATTATCGCCGCATCCTGGTCGGTTGCGACGGGAACCGCGCCCCATCTCAGGCCGGCGTTTTGTAAGACCAGCGCATGTCGGCAGCGATGGCGGACCGTGAACTCGATGCGAAATGCCTCGCCCAGCGAGATCGCTTGGCGTTCGTCCCCTTCCGCAATGGAAGCCACACTCACCAGTCCGAGTTCGTCAGTTCTTCTGATGAGTGTCGCCTGGCCGAAGACCGCGGTTTTCAGAAAGGCGGCATGGTCTTCGGGCAAGCGAGAACCGTTGAGCGCGTCGCGCAGCTCGCCCGCGGGAGCAAGCAGAAGCTCGCTGACTTCAACACGGGGCAGATGGGGCAGCATTTCGGCCAGTAGGTCGCTGAACGCTTCAAACGACTCCTGCGGGATTTCGCCGGGCCGGTGATTGGCGCTGCCCTGGATCCACCATCGCAATGTCTTGGGCGCCGAGCCGAGGCGATATCCCAAGTCTCTCCAATCGGTCACGACACCGCCATCCAGAATCAGATCGATCTTGGTCTTTAGGTCCTCGATGAGGACCCACTGCTTCTTGCGCATACCGTCACCGTTTCCAGCCTGAGGCTGGAATGTTTCCGGTTACACGCGGTTCATCAAGTGCTTGTTGCGGGCTCTTGGTCGCACCTCGCGCGTATGAAGGACGAGCACTGCCATGCCGCACAAGGACAGACAGTTCGAGGAATGGCTCAAGCCTTTCGCCCACGAAAACGGGCATTCGACTGTACAGCCCAAAGCCGATGATGGCGAAACCCCGACGCGCGAGGCCTACGCCGATCCCGACGCGGCATTCGGCGTCCTGAATGAGCGCTTCTTTGATGGCTCCTTGCCGGATTGCGTCATCACCTTCAATCGCCGCCGCGACGGCGCGACCCTGCTGCGTCCGGGCGCGTTCGCCCGTGTTGATGGAACTGTCGCGCATGAGATCAGCCTCAACCTGCCGCAGCTGTCGCGCGCCGATGAGCGGCTGGTGCTGGCGACGATCCTGTGCGCCCAGGTCAGCCTTTGGGACCGGCTGACCGGAGAGGCGACCAGCAACAGCGCCCGCAACTATCACGGGCTGCGCTTCGCCCGCAAAATGGAAGAGGTAGGCCTCATCCCTGTGGCCAGGGTCACGGGCAAGAAGACCGGTTATGCGATGTCCTTCGAGATCGTGCCGGGCGGTCTCTTCGATCTTGATTGTGCCGAGTTGCTGGCGTCCGGCTTCAAGCTGCGCTGGCGCGATAACGCCGAACCGCGTGGCGACCTGTCGGTCGATGGCGATGAGCCCTCAGCCTCCCCTCCGCGAAACACCCGCACGCGCTTCGTCTGCGGCTGTTGCGACGTGAAGGCGTGGTCGCGCGCCTCGGCGCGGCTTGCCTGCGTGGATTGCGACCAGCCGCTGACCGCCAGCTGAACCAAGGAGCATCCGATCATGTCCACCAACGCACCCGACCCAAACGCGACGAATGGCGAGAAGGAACCCGTGCGGTTCCCGGCGCGCAAGAAAAAGCCGTTCACGGCATACATCATTCCGATACTGGCGCTGATCGCCGCCGGCATGCTGTTCTTCGCGGTTCCCAACATCATCACCGGCAGCGATACGCAGGCGGGCCTGAAGGCGTTGCTGCTCGCCGCCGCCGCCGCGGTTGTGGCTTACGCGGTCAACCGGCTGGCGATCGAGCGCGGCGCGCCGCTGGCGGCGATCGGCTTTCCCGGCGCGGCCGCGCTCAGTGTGGGTGCGATGTTTGCCGTCGGCGGCGGTCTTTATGGAGCGACCTATTCCGGACTGACCATCCTCGATGTCGAGACGTTGCGCCAGGAGCAGCAAGGCGGGGCGTTGTCGGAGTATGTCGGGAAAAGAACGCAAGCGGCGGCGCGAGCCGTGCGCGTCCAGCCCGCGATGCGGGTGATCGCCAACGATCTGGAGGCAAAAGCCCGCTGCGAGGTCGCCAACTCATGCGTATCGGGACGCGCCGGCGGCGGGCGCGGGCCGGTGGCGCGCGTGCTGGAGGAAAAGTCCGCCCGCGCGGCGGCGATCACCGGAGAACTCGAAGCCGGCGACGTGGCGCGCATCCAGGCGATCGCCCAACTCAACCGTTTGCTCGAAGAGTATCAGCGTGTGCTTGGCGACACGGACAAGGGCGTGTGGGAACGCCGCGCCGGGCTTCAGATCGTCGATGCCTCGATCAGGCAGGCGGCGGGCGCGCTTGATGAGGCGATTCCGCTATCGCTCCTGTCCGCCTATGCGGCCGAGTTGCAGGGCGGCGCGGTCCTCGCCGATCACCCCGAAGCGACCAGGCGTCTGAACGCGACCTTGACGGCGCATGGCCAGAGCCTTGCCGCGGTACTGGCTTCCATCGACAGGGCCGATGCGGTCCAGCCCGCCTTTCCGCCGCGCACGGGGGTGTCGGACACCTTCTCTTATGTCGGCCACTTCCTTCCCGTTGCGGTGATCGTGGCGGTGGTGGAACTGATCTTCCCGCTCGTTCTGTGGTTCTACACTTTCTGGGCAATCGGTTGGCGGAACTACAAGGCAGATCCCACGATCGCATTGGGCGACAGCGAACACGACAGTGCGCTGGAGGCCATCTCCGATCGGGCGGCTTCATTGCGACATGCGAGTGCCGACACAGTCCGGTCCGCGCCGCCGGCCGCCGCCGGTGCGCCAACCGATGGCGTCCCTGCCAGATTGGAGCGCGGCCGGGCGCCGGCCCCGGATGACAACAAGAGCAGCCGCCGCAACCGCCGCCGTAGCGGAAACGGGCCTCGCACGAAGCTGAACGGCGCCGCCAACCACGACCAGGGCCGCGGCGGCGACCGGTACGGCGACGACACCGGGGAGCGCGACGATGTTCGGTGAAGGCAATCTGCCGGTCACCGGCGGCGTAGCGCTGACCGCACTCGTCTATGGCGCGATCTCGCTCTTCGTGACCGGCCCGCTGATCGGCGAACGCATGATCGCGAAGTCGGGATGGGAGAACCAATGTCGGTCCGGACTGGTTCGCGCGATCGAATCCGAACAGCGCGCCGCCGTTCCGGCAATCCCCGATCTCGATTGCGACGCGCTGATCGCGCCGCTCTTCGGTTCCGAGGGAAGCAGGTTCTGCCAGAGACATGGTGGCTTCCGCCTGCCTTTCGCCGACCAGTTGCAGGCGCAGAAGCGCCGCGCGGAAGAACTGGCTCGGCGGACGCTGGAAGGAGCGGCGGCGAAAGCCGGTTCGCGCTGCTCCTGCGCCATCGCCAGAACGCTGACGGATGAGCGCGTTTCGCTGGCGATCGCCGCGGCGTCGCTTCGCCTCGTCGTGCCGCGCGCAGCGTCCGATCTCAATAGCGGGCTGCAATCAGCTCTCGGCTCCGACCAATGCGCGATGAAGGGATGAGAGCGATGATCCTGGGATATGTGCGCGTGGAAGACAACGCGGTCGTAACGCACCGCGATTCCTATCTGCTCGAAACGCTGACGGTGGTGTCGGTGCGCCGTCCCTTTTTGACGCCGGGCGCGGCGTTCGGTTTCGCTTTCTTCGGCTTCGCCGCGATGTTCATGGAACTGCTGTGGGCGCACGAGATTGTCCTTACCCTGACGGCCTCGATGGCAGCGCCGATGATCGCCGCGCAGGTCGGCCAGCTCAAACTTCTCTCGCGCGATCTGCGCGGCAGCGAGCTCGCCGGCGTTGTCTGGGGCCGGCACGCCGACCTCAACCGGGTGCGCGCCGGGATCGTGCGCGCCATGGCGGCAAGGCGGAATGTTCCCGCCAGTCGGGAGGCCGTATCATGAGCGGCTTCCACGGCAGCGGCGGCACGATCGTCACCGTCAACACGCAGCTTCTGGCGGCGTGCCTTTCCGCCATCATCGCCTGGTTTATCTGGCCCGATACGCCCGAATGGTGGGGCCTGGGCCTCTTCAGCATCCTGTTGTGGCTGGCGGCGCTCTCCGGGCTTGGCAATGCGGTGCGCGCCGCTCTTGCGCATTACCAGAAGGAGAAGACGATCGCCGACTATATGGCGCTTGGCGGTGCACCCAAATCTGCCCGGCTGGCCTCGCTCGACGATCTCAGGAAAGCGGGGATGGTCGAATGAGACTGTTCCGCCGCCACAAGCCGGGCTCCGCGTCAGTGCCGGTCGGCCGCCGTATCCTTGGACTGACCTTCGATGGCCGCCCGATCTGCGAACCGGCCAATGCCGGCTCGTCGCTGACCTTCGCGGCCGCGGGTGGCGGCAAGACGACGTGCGTCTCGCTGCCGGCTGTCGAATGCCTGCTCTCCGATACGACCCGCGCGCTGTTTATCAATGACGTGAAGGATGGCGAGATCGCCGCCCAGATCGGCGCCATGTGCCAGAAATACGGCCGCAGATTCGGCGTGGTCGATGAAGCCGGCACGCTCGGCCCGTCCTGCCCATGGCGCATCGAGCTCAATCCGTTTGGCGCGGCGGTCGAAGCCTTCTTCAACGAAAGCAGCGACCTGCCCTTCATCATCGAGAACATCGTCCACGCGCTGATCGACGAGCCGAAGGATGACGCGAAAAACTTTTACTGGCGCGAGGAACCGCGACAGTACCAGGAGTTCGGCATCAACGCGCTGCTCGACCAGAGCCCGCGCCATTGTTATCCGGGCGGGCTTCATGCGCTGATGGCCGATCCGCGCACATGGAACCGGGCGGTCGAGGAAGCCGCGGAAGGCATCTATGCGGGGCTCGCGGCATCGGCGCGGCAATTGCTGTCGATGCGCGCCAACAACCCCGAACACTACGCGCAACATCTGCGCGCCGCGCTCACCGCGCTCAAGATCTTCGGCTCCGGACCGCTTGCCGGCGCAGGGCGGTCGCCAACGCATACTCATGCGCAACTGATCGACGAGCACTGGATCGTGTGTTTCGTCAACGAGGCGCGTTATGCCGAGCGGCAGGGCGCGTATTACGCGCTTCACTTCCTGGCGCTGATGAACGCGCAACTGACCGGCAATGCCGGCCGCGCCGATTATATCCTCGACGAGTTCTGCAACGCGCCGCTGCGCGATGCGCTGAACCGCGTCACCATTCAAAGAGCCTTTGGCGCGCGCACCCACTTCATCGCCCAGTCGCGCCAGGACGTGGTGCGCAAATATGGCGAGAAAGAAACCGCCCTTCTGGAAGAGAACTGTACGGTCAAGCAGTGGCTGAAGTTCTCGAACTTCGAAGAGGCCGAGCGGGTCTCCAAGGCGATGGGCGAGGCACTCAACGTCAATCGCGGTTTGGGTCTCTCATCAGACAAGACCAGCTTCACCGGCAATTACTCGATCGGACGCGATCGTGTGTTCAGCGCCGACGAGCTGATGCGGCTACCAGCCAATGAACAGATCCTTCACCTCCCGGAGGTCGGCTTCGTTCATTGCCTGAAGTTCAGACAAAACCAGGCCGTGCCCTATTGCTACGATCTTGCCGACAACCCGGTCGAGGGCGGACGGCTTGCCCCCGATCCGATTGTGGTGCTGCGGACGACGCTTGACGGAGGCGCGTCATGAAACGCCCGCGTCTGTTCCGCCTCTCCTATCTCGTGTGGATCGTCGTGCCGATCTTGTTGTTCGGCATCTACCGGGCCTGGGGCCTGCCTCACGTCATCTGGTCATACTCCTTCCAGGGCGGCGAGAGAGGCTTCGCCTCGCGCCACTACATCACATGCACCTTCGCCGGTCCGTATGGCGGCTTCACCGTGCCGGCGACGAGAGGCCGCTGCGGCTGGGTGCTGTTCCGCAAACAAACCAGCCGGGGAGCCGGGCGATGAGCGACGTCACCGTGAGCGTGTCGGAGGAACTGCGCCGCGTCTTCGAACTGAATGCGTTGCGTGGCCAAAGCGTCATGCTTCGCTGGCCGGACCTGGTGCAGAAGGCAACCGATACAAAGCTGCGCTGCGCCGACCTGCGCGCTCGCGAAAAGGACGCCTACGCCGCCCGCTTCGAAACGCGCGTCGAACAGGAACGCCGCCGCCTCATCGACCAGGCCGGGGACGTGGTGCGCGAGTTCAAGCCGTGGTGGGCGCAAGAGGATCGGTTCAGCCCGGCCGACACCCTGCGCCAGGCACAGATCAACGTGCGCGAACGTCACCACCGGCGCATCGCGGCGATCGACCGTTACGAGCGCCGCGAGCTGCAGGCAATCCTCGATCAATCCGAGCGACAGGATGCGCAGCGCGGCCAATCCCGTGACGCATTCACCCGTGCGGCCGACAGTCGCCCTGAGATCGACAGGCGCATCTCGCGGCATCGGAACAGGGAGCGGTGACCATGCCGGGCAACACGAAACACAAGACCCGCGGAAGGTTATGGCAAACAAAACGCAACAATCGTTCGTGTTTTGTTCTTGAACCCGACACAGGAATTGTGTCCTAGTTCTAGGAATATATGTCTCTTCACAACAACGAAAGGAGAAAGAGCATGAACTACCAATATGACGAAAAAGAACAGGACCGCGTCATGGAGGCTCGCGAGAGCTTCTCGGGCCGGCTCCTCACCGACGCTCAGTTCGACGAAGCCATGGGTATCACCGGCATCATCGAGCGCGAGATCAGGAAGAGCGGCGCCTTCAAGGACAAGCTCGGCGACTATGCCTTTGCCTTCTCCCGTACCGAGAAGATCGATACGGCACGGGCCGACGGCACGCTGCGCGATCTGTTCAAGGCCCGCACCGGGCAAACCATGAACCAGATGCGCGAGAAACTCGTCGAGCGCGAGGAAAAGCTCACCGCCGATCAGACGAAGCTCGGCTACGACTATGCGCTCGCCGTCGGCGACATGATCGAAAAGGGCGACAAGATCAACTTCAACCGCGCCTTCGCCCATCAGGGCCAGGAACTGGCGAAGGAACTCGACATCACCGACGCCGGCGCCAAGCGCATCATGAAGGAAGAGTTCAAGGCCGCCGAAGGCTCTGATCTCTACGACTGGGGCAAGAAGCTCGAGGACGAGTTCTACCGCCCGCAGATCGAGGCGGAAAAGGAGCGCGCCCGCGATAACGGCGATGGCGATGGCTCCACTCGTTCGCGTTCGGAGAATGGCGAAGGTCCCCGGCGTACCGCGCGGCATAATGGTGAAAACCAGTCAAGACGCGCGCGCGGCCCGGCTCTTGGCCGATGAGTTCCATAATTGCCGGCTCCCGGTCACCAGCACGATCGGGAGCCGGCGTGAAGCATCAACAGAAAACGCCACGGAAAAGGAACAAAGAAGTTGACCGATAGCCGGCAAAGTAACGAGAATCGCGGCAACGGAGCGCCACCAATTTCGGCTGCCCCGGACCGGCGCATTCTCGCCTTTGTCCGGATGCTGGCCCGTCGGGCTGCCGAGCGCGACTACGCTCGCCAGCTTGAAGCCCATGGCAAGGCGCGCAACAATTCAGAAAAGGAAGGGGGCAAGTCATGACGCGCGCTGCCATATATGCCCGGTATTCATCCGATCTTCAAAGCCCGACCTCGATCGAGGATCAGGTTCGCATTTGCCGCGAACTGGCCGAGCGCGAGGGATGGGAAGTCATGGATCCCGTCTATACCGACTACGGAATGACCGGCACTTTTTTGAGAAATCGCGACGGCATCCAGAACCTGATGCGCGATGCCGCCGACGCCCGATTTGAGATCGTGATCAGCGAGGCGCTGGATCGGATTTCGCGAGACCAGGAAGACGTGGCCGGGCTCCACAAGCGGCTGGAATTCTCGGGCATTAAGATACACACGCTCAGCGAAGGAGAAATCGGCCCCCTGCATATCGGGCTCAAGGGCACGATGAACGCGATGTTCATCCGTGACCTTGCCAGCAAAACCAGGCGGGGTCTCCGAGGCCGCGTCGAGCAGGGCAAATCCGGCGGCGGCATAGTCTACGGCTATGACGTCGTGAAGAAGATACGGGATGACGGCACCTATGCCAGGGGCGAGCGTGAGATCAATGTGCGGGAAGCCGCCATCGTCCGTCGCATATTCACGGAATATGAGCGCGGAATTTCGCCGCGCGCGATCGCCGTTCAATTGAACAAGGAAGGCGTTGCAGCGCCGAGCGGCGGCGCTTGGGGACCAAGCACGATCCATGGCAACCGCGCCCGCGGCACCGGCATTCTCAACAACGAGCTGTATATCGGTCGGTTGATCTGGAACAGGCTCACGTACAGAAAGGACCCTGAAACCGGAAAACGCGTTTCACGGCTCAATCCCGAAAATGAATGGATTACCAAGGAAGTGCCGGAACTGAGGATTGTCGATGACGAGCTTTGGCTGGACGTTAGAACCCAGCAAGGGTCATACGAACGCCGGAACGATCCGCTTTGGGCAAAAAACCGACCTGTCTATCTTCTGTCCCACCTCGTCAAATGCGGTTGTTGTGGTGGCGGGTTTGCGCTCCATAATCGAACCCACCTCTCCTGCTCCGCGAGAAGAAACAAGGGTGTTTGCGACAACCATCTGACTATTGAACGTGAGAAGCTCGAAGGGGTCGTCCTCGGCGCCTTGCAGACGCACCTTATGGACGAGGCGCTAACGCAGGAATTCTGCAAGGCCTACACGCAGCGCGTCAACGAATTGCGCCGGGAGCACAACACGGCCCGCTCGGAATACCAGCGCGAGCTGGCGAAGCTGGAGAAGGAAAGCCGCAAGATCGTCGACGCCATCTGCGAGGGTGTGGCGCCCGATCTCGTCCGCGACCGCGCCAACTTCGTCCAAGGGCGAAAGGATGAACTCACGAAAATCCTGGCTTCGTCGAACGACGAACCGGTTGCGTTCCACCCCACAATGGCGAACCGATATCAAAAGGAAATTCGCAGTCTCATCGCCTCGCTGGACGACAGGGATGGGCGGGCGGAAGCAGCAATACTACTGAGATCACTGATCGAGCGGATTGTGCTCACTCCCTCCGAGGACGGAGAGAAGCTGACGGTCGATCTAGTGGGCGATCTGGCAGGCATTCTGTCGATCGCGACTGAGCGGGACAGGCGCGTGGTCAATAGCGACCTGTCCAAATTTCAACCTGTGCAGCAAGTGAAAAGCCCGGATTTGCCGGGCTCGCAAATGGCGTTGGTTGCGGGGGTAGGATTTGAACCTACGACCTTCAGGTTATGAGCCTGACGAGCTACCGGGCTGCTCCACCCCGCGTCACCATATACCGCGGGCGAACCCGCATCGAACTGCTCTGCTGATGCTTGAGAGGCCGGAACGCGGCCGGTCGTGCCGCCATGCGGCGGAATCGTGAAATATGAGAAGCTGGATGTGCGTTTGGCAGACCTGGCAGCGACCTACTCTCCCGCGTCTTAAGACGAAGTACCATCAGCGCTGGAGCGTTTCACGGCCGAGTTCGGAATGGGATCGGGTGCAGCCGCTCCGCCATAACCACCAGGTCGGCGAAACGCACATCAACTGAGAAGCTGGAATTTCTGTTTGCGCGAGCAATGCCCGCGCGTGCCATCAACGATGGACACAAGCAATGAGAACGATCAAGCCTATCGAGCTATTAGTACCGGTAAGCTTCATGCGTTGCCGCACTTCCACACCCGGCCTATCAACGTGGTCGTCTACCACGACTCTCAGGGAATACTCGTCTCCAGGCCGGTTTCCCGCTTAGATGCCTTCAGCGGTTATCCATTCCGTATATAGCTACCCTGCTATGCGGCTGGCGCCACAACAGGTCCACCAGAGATACGTCCATCCCGGTCCTCTCGTACTAGGGACAGATCCTGTCAATATTCCTACACCCACGGCAGATAGGGACCGAACTGTCTCACGACGTTCTGAACCCAACTCACGTACCACTTTAATCGGCGAACAGCCGAACCCTTGGGACCTGCTCCAGCCCCAGGATGTGATGAGCCGACATCGAGGTGCCAAACGATTCCGTCGATATGGACTCTTGGGAATCATCAGCCTGTTATCCCCGGCGTACCTTTTATCCGTTGAGCGATGGCCCTTCCACACGGGACCACCGGATCACTATGACCGTCTTTCGACTCTGCTCGACTTGTCAGTCTCGCAGTCAGGCAGGCTTATGCCATTGCACTCAGCGAACGATTTCCGACCGTTCTGAGCCCACCATCGCGCGCCTCCGTTACTCTTTAGGAGGCGACCGCCCCAGTCAAACTACCCACCATACACTGTCCCGGATCCGGATGACGGACCGCGGTTAGACATCCACGAAGATAAGGGTGGTATTTCAAGGGTGGCTCCACCGAGGCTGGCGCCCCGGCTTCAAAGCCTACCACCTATCCTACACATGCCTTGGCGAATGCCAGTGTAAAGCTATAGTAAAGGTGCACGGGGTCTTTCCGTCTAACCGCGGGAACCCCGCATCTTCACGGGGAATTCAATTTCACTGAGTCTCTGCTGGAGACAGCGGGGAAGTCGTTACGCCATTCGTGCAGGTCGGAACTTACCCGACAAGGAATTTCGCTACCTTAGGACCGTTATAGTTACGGCCGCCGTTTACTGGGGCTTCGATTCAAAGCTTGCACCTCTCCTCTTAACCTTCCAGCACCGGGCAGGCGTCAGACCCTATACGTCGTCTTGCGACTTCGCAGAGCCCTGTGTTTTTGATAAACAGTCGCTACCCCCTGGTCTGTGCCACCCCCCTCCGGTTGCCCGAAGAAGGGTCACGCTTATCCCGAAGTTACGCGTGTATTTTGCCGAGTTCCTTCAGCAGAGTTCTCTCAAGCGCCTTGGTATACTCTACCTGACCACCTGTGTCGGTTTCGGGTACGGTCTGTACGGTGGAGCTATTTCCCGGGACCGCTTAGCCGCCCTTCCAATCCGATAAGGAAGAACAACGTCTACAATCCGTCACTACCACCAGGCCCACGAATATTAACGTGGTTCCCATCGACTACGCATTTCTGCCTCGTCTTAGGGGCCGGCTAACCCTGCTCAGATTAACTTTAAGCAGGAACCCTTGGTCTTTCGGCGAGGGAGTCTCTCACTCCCTTTATCGTTACTCATGTCAGCATTCGCACTTCCGATATCTCCAGGAGTCCTCACAGATCTCCCTTCACAGACTTACGGAACGCTCCGCTACCGCTCATCTTGCGATGAACCCAAAGCTTCGGTGTATGGCTTTAGCCCCGTTACATTTTCGGCGCAAAACCCCTTAATTAGACCAGTGAGCTGTTACGCTTTCTTTAAATGATGGCTGCTTCTAAGCCAACATCCTGGTTGTTTTGGGAGTCTCACATCCTTTCCCACTTAGCCATAACTTGGGGACCTTAGCTGTTGGTCAGGGTTGTTTCCCTCTCCACGACGGACGTTAGCACCCGCCGTGTGTCTGCCGACTAGTACTCCTCGGTATTCGGAGTTTGGTTAGGTTTGGTAATCCGGTGAGGACCCCTAGCCCATCCAGTGCTCTACCCCCGAGGGTATTCGGTCGACGCTCTACCTAAATAGATTTCGCGGAGAACCAGCTATTTCCGAGTTTGATTGGCCTTTCACCCCTAGCCACAAGTCATCCCAATCTATTGCAACAGATACGGGTTCGGCCCTCCAGTAAGTGTTACCTTACCTTCAGCCTGCTCATGGCTAGATCACTCGGTTTCGGGTCTAATGCAACGAACTGAACGCCCTATTAAGACTCGCTTTCGCTACGCCTACACCTATCGGCTTAAGCTTGCTCGTTACACTAAGTCGCTGACCCATTATACAAAAGGTACGTGGTCACCATTTCAGGCTCCCACTGTTTGTAGGCAGTCGGTTTCAGGTACTATTTCACTCCCCTTGTCGGGGTGCTTTTCACCTTTCCCTCACGGTACTAGTTCGCTATCGGTCATGCACGAGTACTTAGGCTTTGAGGGTGGTCCCCCAAATTTCAGACAGGATTTCACGTGTCCCGCCTTACTCGAGGACAATCACTTGCATTACGTGTACGGGGCTATCACCCGCTATGGCCCAACTTTCCAGAAGGTTCCACTTGTCTCATGATTGTCACTGGCCTGGTCCGCGTTCGCTCGCCACTACTAGCGGAGTCTCGGTTGATGTCCTTTCCTACGGGTACTTAGATGTTTCAGTTCCCCGCGTTCGCTTCTTATCCCTATTTTATTCGAAGATAAGATACCTTTTATCGATACTTGGAAACCACAACAGCAGGTTGCCCCGCTGCTCTGATTCCCAAGTATCTAAGGTGGGTTTCCCCATTCGGAAATCTACGGATCAAAGGGTATTCGCACCTCCCCGTAGCTTATCGCAGCGTATTACGTCCTTCATCGCCTGTGCATGCCAAGGCATCCACCAACTGCCCTTAAGACACTTGATCGTTCTCATTGCCAATGTCCACCCGGGCCGCAAGGCCCGTATGTCACTGGCAGAAAAGACCAGCTTCTCGAGATCTGTCCGATGGCGCGGTTAGGCGACCAATCATGTGCACGGGATTGAGCATCCCGTGCGACGAACCGCCAACATCAACACCCGGTCGCTTACGAAAGGTTATGGACCTTTCAGGACCAGGCTCCGATGGCGGAACCCGAACAAATCTTCTCTTCACGATGTCATACAGAACAGGCAGCGGGCCGAAGCCGGCTGCAAACTTTGTTTTCTTGCGAATGACGATTTTTGGTGGAGCTGGACGGGATCGAACCGACGACCCCCTGCTTGCAAAGCAGGTGCTCTCCCAGCTGAGC
>JBBDJD010000018.1:0-70799 GCA_040880025.1 Rhizobiaceae bacterium | reverse complement strand
TTCAACTTCGCCATGCAGGCGATGGACCAGATCATCAATTCCGCCGCCAAGACGCTCTATATGTCCGGCGGCCAGATGGGCGCGCCGATTGTCTTCCGTGGTCCCAACGGCGCCGCGTCGCGCGTTGGCGCTCAGCACAGCCAGGATTATGCTGCCTGGTATGGCCATATCCCCGGCCTCAAGGTGGTGATGCCCTACACGGCCGCCGACGCGAAAGGGCTGCTGAAAGCCGCGATACGCGACCCGAATCCGGTGATGTTTCTGGAAAACGAAATTCTCTACGGTCAGAGCTTCGACGTGCCCAAGCTCGACGATTTCGTGCTGCCGATCGGCAAGGCGCGTATCCACAAGACCGGCAAGGATGCCACCATCGTCTCCTTCGGCATCGGCATGACCTATGCGGTGAAGGCGGCGGAGGAACTGGCGGGCATGGACATCGATGTGGAGATCATCGACCTGCGCACCATCCGCCCGATGGACCTCGATACGGTGATCGAATCGGTGAAGAAGACCAATCGCCTGGTGACGGTGGAAGAAGGTTTCCCACAATCATCGGTCGGCGATCACATCGCCGCGCAGGTGATGCAGCGCGCGTTCGATTATCTGGATGCGCCGGTCATCACCATTGCCGGCAAGGACGTGCCGATGCCCTACGCGGCCAATCTCGAAAAGCTGGCGCTGCCGAATGTCGGCGAGGTGGTCGCGGCGGTGAAGGCCGTCACCTACCGGGATTAGGAGAGAGCAATGCCGATTGAAATCACCATGCCGGCGCTCTCCCCGACGATGGAGGAGGGCAATCTCGCCAAATGGCTGGTCAAGGAGGGCGACAAGGTTGAGCCCGGCGACGTGATCGCCGAGATCGAGACCGACAAGGCCACGATGGAAGTCGAGGCCGTTGACGAGGGCACCGTGGCGAAGATCGTCGTTCCCGCCGGCACCGAGGGCGTGAAGGTCAATGAGCTGATCGCCATCCTGGCTGCCGAAGGCGAGGACGCTTCCGAGGCTGCGAAATCTGGCGGCAGCGCGCCGAAGGCCGAAGCACCGAAGGAACAGCCTGCGAAGGCCGAAGCGCCCACCAGGAAGGAAGAACCCGCGAAAAAGGAAGAAGCGGCGCCCGCGCCCAAATCCAACGGCGCGTCGGCGGCCGCGGCGCAGGCCGGCCCGGCGCCCAGGTCGGACGGGGAGCGCGTGTTCTCCTCGCCGCTGGCGCGCCGCATGGCCAAGGACGCCGGCATCGATCTCGGCGCCGTTTCCGGCTCCGGCCCCCGCGGCCGCGTGATCAAGGCCGACGTGGAAGCGGCAGCGAAAAGCGGCGGCGCGAAAGCCGCCCCCGGCACCCAGCCGGCAGCCGCGCCCATGGCCAGGACAATGTCGGACGAGACGGTGCTGAAGCTCTACGAGGAAGGCTCCTACGAGCTCCTGCCGCATGATTCGATGCGCAAGACCATCGCAGCGAGGCTGACTGAATCGCACCAGTCGATACCTTCCTACCTGTTGACGATGGACTGCTCCATCGACGCGCTGCTGAAGCTGCGCGAGGAGATCAACGCCTCCGCCCCGGTAACGAAGACGGAAAAGGGCGACACGCCGGCCTTCAAGCTCTCTGTCAACGACTTCGTCATCAAGGCGATGGCTTTGGCATTGCGCGACGTGCCCCGGGCCAATGCTTCCTGGACTTCGACCGCGCGTGTCCTTCACAAGCATGCCGACGTAGGCGTGGCAGTCGCCATCCCCGACGGGCTGATCACGCCTATCGTGCGCAAGGCGGAGCAGAAGACGCTGTCGGCCATCTCCAACGAGATGAAGGATCTGGCCAAACGCGCCCGCGACAGGAAACTGAAGCCTGAGGAATATCAGGGCGGCAGCACCGCCGTGTCCAATCTCGGCATGTTCGGCGTCTCCAGCTTCACCTCGATCATCAATCCGCCGCACGCCTCGATCGTCTCGATCGGCGCCGGCGTGGAGAAGCCGGTGGTGAAGAACGGCGCGCTGGCGATCGGCACGGTCATGGCCGCGACCTTCGCCTTCGACCACCGCGTGATCGACGGCGCGCTGGGCGCCGAGCTTGCCGTCGCGTTCAGGCGCTACATCGAAAACCCGATGGCGATGCTGGTCTAGGCAGCGGCTCCGGCGATGAAAACGATCCTTTGTTATGGCGACTCGCTCACCTGGGGCTCGGATGCCGCCACCGGCGAGCGGCTGGCTTATGAGGATCGCTGGCCGACCGTGATGCAGAAAGCGCTGGGCGACCGGGCCCTGGTAATCGCGGAAGGCCTGCGCGGCCGCACCACCGCCTATGACGAGCATCTGGCCGATTGCGACCGCAACGGCGCGCGCGTCCTGCCGACGGTGCTCTACACCCATGCGCCGCTTGATCTGGTCATTCTCATGCTCGGCTCGAACGACATGAAACCGGCGATTGCCGGCACAGCCGTGGCGGCGTTGCAGGGCATGCGGCGGCTGATCACGCTGGTGCAGGTCAACGCCATGCGCGACGGTTCGGCCGAGCCGCCCGCCGTTCTGGTGGTGGCGCCGCCGCCGCTCTGCGAGACGGCAAACCACGAATACAGCGCCATGTTCGCGGGCGGCGTCGAGCAGTCGAAAATGCTTGCCTCATTCTATTCGGATCTGGCCGACGAGAGCGGCTGCGGTTTCTTCGACGCAGCGTCGGTGGCCGCGACATCGCCCATCGACGGCGTGCATCTCGACGCAGCCAACACCCGCGCCATCGGCAAGGGACTGGAGCCGATCGTGCGCATGATGCTGGGGCTATGACGGCGGAAAGAATGCCGGCGCGGAGTCGGCCAGTTGACCCAAATCAAGGAGGTATGAACCACCAGGCCTAGCGTGCGGACATTGCAAAGAAGGAGTTTTGCCATGTCGCACACGCCGCATGAACTGGCCGGAGAATTTCCCGAGCACGCCGCGTTGATCCATCATTTGCGCGGGAGGGACGGGCATTTTCTGCGCATCTCGAACGAATATCACGAGGTGAACCGCGCCATTCACAGGGCCGAGACGGATGTGGAGCCTGCCGACGACCTTCACATGACCGACATGCGCAAGGAGCGTATGCGTCTGAAGGACGAGGTTTTCGAGATGCTGGTACGGGCGGAGCCGCTGCCGGCGCCAATGAGCGAGGAGACGTTGCCATGAGGTGACCGGCTCCTCACGGTCTGCGCCGAAAGGCCCGGCCGCAAGCACGCGAGGAGTTGGAATCACCCATGGCCGACCAGTACGACGTCATCATCATCGGAGCCGGGCCGGGCGGTTACATCGCTGCGATCCGCGCCGCGCAGCTCGGCCTGAAAACCGCGATTGTCGAGCGTGAGCATCTGGCCGGCATCTGCTCCAACTGGGGCTGCATTCCCACCAAGGCGCTGCTGCGCTCCGCCGAGGTGATGCATCTCGCCAGCCACGCCAAGGACTATGGTCTGACGCTGGAGGGTTCGGTCAAGCCGGACCTGAAGGCGATTGTCGAACGCTCGCGCGGCATTGCTGCGCGGATGAACGGCGGCGTCGGCATCCTGATGAAGAAAAACAAGGTCGATGTCATCTGGGGCGAGGCGAAGCTCAGCAAGCCAGGTGAAATCGTCGTTTCCAAGTCCAGTAAGAAGCCGATGGAGCCGCAGGTGGGGCCGCCCAAGAACGCATTGGGAGAGGGCACCTACAAGGCAAGACACGTCATCGTGGCCACCGGCGCGCGCCCGCGGGTGCTGCCGGGCATCGAGCCCGACGGCAAGCTGATATGGACCTACTTCGAGGCGATGGTGCCGGACAGGATGCCGAAATCGCTGATCGTCATGGGTTCCGGCGCCATCGGCATCGAGTTCGCCTCTTTCTACCGCACGATGGGCGTTGACGTGACGGTGGTGGAACTGCTGCCGCAGATCATGCCTGTCGAGGACGCGGAAATCTCGAAATTCGCTCAGAAGCGTTTTGAGAAGGACGGCATGAAATTCATGCTCGGGGCGAAGGTCACCAAGGTCGAGAAGGGCAAGGACAATGTTACGGCCCATATCGAGACCAAGGACGGCAAGGTGGAAAAACTGACCGCCGACCGGCTGATTTCGGCCGTTGGCGTGCAGGGCAATATCGAAAACCTCGGTCTCGAGGAACTTGGCGTGAAAACCGATCGTGGCACGATCGTCATCGATGATTACTGCGCGACTTCGGTAAAGGGTGTCTACGCCATCGGCGATGTCGCCGGCCCGCCCATGCTGGCGCACAAGGCGGAGCACGAGGGCGTCATCTGTGTGGAAAGGATCGCCGGCCAGCATCCGCATCCGCTCGACAAGCTGAAAGTGCCGGGCTGCACCTATTGCCATCCGCAGGTGGCATCGGTCGGCCTGACCGAGGCGAAGGCCAAGGAAGCCGGACGCGACATCCGCGTCGGCCGCTTCCCCTTCGTCGCCAACGGCAAGGCCGTCGCGCTCGGCGACGATCAGGGGCTGGTCAAGACGATTTTCGACAAGAAGACCGGCGAGCTGCTGGGCGCCCATATGGTGGGCGCCGAAGTGACGGAACTGATCGAAGGCTTCGTGGTCGCCATGAACCTGGAAACCACCGAGGAAGAGCTGATGCACGCGATCTTCCCGCATCCCACCTTGTCGGAGATGATGAAGGAAAGTGTGCTCGATGCTTTTGGCCGCGCGCTCAACATCTGACCGCCCACGTCGATTGAACAGATAAAGTGGTGTATGAGTCGATCGCGTAGGATCGCCATTAATCAGAGGAGAAGACGATGGAAGGTGCTGCTGTAGGCTGGATTGCGGCAATCATTATCGGCGGTGTCGCCGGATGGCTGGCCGAACAGTTCATGAAGAGCAATATGGGGCTCTTGATGAACATCATCCTGGGTATCGTCGGGGCGATCGTTGCAAACGCTATACTTAGCGTGTTCGGCATCGCGCTGGGCGGATGGATTGGATATCTGATCGCCGGATTCATCGGCGCTTGTATCCTGATCTGGGTCGCTCGCCTGATCAGGCGCTGAAGGCCCGACCCGGTGCAAATATGCAAGGCCGCCATGACCGTGGCGGCCTTTCAGGCGACTGCCGCATCTCTATATTGAGGCAACGCGCCTGAATATCGCCAGGAAGGGCAATTGATGGTCACCATCCTCGACACCGTCGCGGAGCCGAAACGCGTCCGCCATCCGGAAAAGGCGCACCGTCCCGACCAGGAAGTGCTGCGCAAGCCGGACTGGATTCGCGTGAAGGCTCCCACATCGCGCGGCTATCTCGAAACGCGCGAGATCGTGAAGTCGAACCACCTCGTGACTGTCTGCGAGGAGGCCGGCTGCCCCAATATCGGCGAATGCTGGGACAAGAAGCACGCCACCTTCATGATCATGGGCGAGATCTGCACGCGCGCCTGCGCCTTCTGCAATGTCGCGACAGGCATCCCGGCCGCGCTCGATCGCGATGAGCCCGCCAATGTGGCGAACGCGGTGGCGCAGATGGGACTGAACCACGTGGTCATCACCTCGGTCGACCGCGACGACCTTGACGACGGCGGGGCGCAACACTTCGCCGATGTTATCGGGGCGATCCGCGCGACGACGCCCGAAACGACGATCGAGATACTGACGCCCGACTTTCTGCGCAAGGAAGGCGCGCTGGAAATCGTGGTTGCGGCCAAGCCCGATGTCTTCAACCACAATCTGGAGACAGTGCCCTCCAACTATCTGACGGTGCGGCCGGGCGCCCGCTACTTCCATTCCATCCGGCTATTGCAGCGGGTCAAGGAACTCGATCCGACGATGTTCACCAAGTCGGGGATCATGGTCGGCCTGGGCGAGGAGCGCAACGAAGTGCTGCAGCTCATGGACGACCTGCGCACCGCGAATGTCGATTTCATCACCATCGGCCAATATCTGCAGCCGACCAAGAAGCATCACGCGGTGAAGACGTTCGTCACGCCCGAGGCGTTCAAATCCTACGAAAAGATCGCCTACACCAAGGGCTTTCTCATGGTGTCGTCGAGCCCGCTCACGCGTTCATCGCACCATGCCGGCGAAGACTTCGAGCGGCTGCGCGCGGCGCGTGAAGAGCGCTTGAGAAAATCGGCATAAACCGCTGATATCATGCCAAAATACAACACCGTAAGACGCGTGCGCCATGCACCGGCGGAGATGTTTGCGCTGGTCGCCGACGTCGAGCGCTATCCTGAATTCCTGCCCATGTGCGAGGATCTCACCGTGCGCTCGCGCAGGCAAGGCGATGGCGTCACGGTGCTGACAGCCGACATGACGGTGGGTTACAAGGCGCTGCGCGAAACATTCGCCAGCCAGGTGACCCTCAGACCTGCGGAAAACCGCATCGATGTGAAATATCTCGACGGCCCGTTCCGCTATCTCGAAAACCGCTGGGACTTTGTGGAGACGGAGGAAGGCGGCGCCGAAATCCGCTTCTTCATCGACTACGAGTTCAAGAGCCGCATTCTGGGCGCCGTGATGGGATCGATGTTCGACCGGGCGTTCCGCATGTTCGCGGAAGCCTTCGAAAAGCGCGCTGATCACATCTACGGCGTCGCCTGATTCAGGGTCCGCGATCCCGCAACCACGCGAGCGCGCCGCTGTCCATGCCCCTGAATTTCGGAGGCCCTGCGAGCGTTGCGACGATCAGCGGCGTGTCGTCCGGCAACTGCCACTTGATGCGGTGGTAGAGCTTGGACTGCGTGAGCGTGCTGAAGATGAGCGCCAGACCGTCTGCGAGCACCCGACCGTCACCATGAAAGTCGAGCACCGGAAGCTCAGCGTCCGGTTCCAGCCTGAATTGTACCAGATAGAGGCATTCTTCCTCCGCCGTCATTAGCCCTCCAGCGTCTCGATGCCCCACGCAAGCGCGGTCCTGACCGTCTGTTCGCGCACATAGTGCCGGCCGCGATTTGCGAACTGGCGTTTGCGCGCCAAGGGAGTTTGCCCGCTCAGCGCCAGGCCGAACCAGACCAGCCCGACCGGTTTTTCGGCGCTGCCGCCGTCCGGCCCGGCGATGCCCGTGACGGCCAGCGCGACGCCGGCGCGCGAGTTTGCCAGCGCTCCGGCCGCCATTTCGAGGGCGGTCTCTTCCGATACTGCTCCGTGCGCATCGAGCGTCGACTTGGAAACGCGCAGCATCTCCATCTTTGCTTCATTGGAATAGGTGACGAATCCACGGTCGACCATCGAGGACGAGCCGGGAATTTCGGTCAGCGTGGCGATGATCAGACCGCCCGTGCAGGATTCCGCCGTCGCAGCGAGAATTTCACGCTTCTGACACGCTTTCAGAAACCGGTCGGCAAGCGCATCCAGTTCATCCATCAGTCAATCCTCCGGGATAGACCACGGTCGCTGTCGCAATCGCCGCGATGCCTTCCTCTCGGCCGATGAAGCCGAGCTTCTCGTTGGTCGTCGCCTTGACCGAAACACGCTCCCCGGCGATGCCCAGCATACCGGCCATCGCCGCGACCATCGCCTCTCGGTGAGGACCGACGCGCGGTGCCTCGCAGATCAGCGTGACGTCTGTGTTTGCGATGCGTCCGCCCTTGTCGCGCACGGTTCTTGCCGCGTGTTCGACAAACACGCGCGACGCAACACCCTTCCATTGGGGATCGGAAGGCGGGAAATGCGTGCCGATATCGCCCGCGCCGCATGTGGCCAGCAATGCGTCGGTCAGCGCGTGGAGCCCGACATCGGCATCCGAATGGCCGCTGAGTGTCTGTTTATGGTCGATGCTGACGCCGCACAGCATGACCGCATCGCCTGGACCGAAGGCATGCACGTCGTAGCCGTTGCCGGTTCGCACGTCCGGAAATGCATCGCGTTGCGAAAGCCGCTGATCGGCCATGTCGAGATCCTTCGCCCAGGTCAGCTTGATGTTGTCAGGCGAGCCGGAAACGATGCGTACCGGTATGCCGTTCCATTCCGCGATCGCCGCATCGTCCGTAAAATCCAGCCTGCCGGCATCGTTTGCGGCCTCGTGCGCGGCGAGGATCGGCCCGAAGGGAAATCCCTGCGGCGTTTGAGCGGCGTGAAGCCCGTCGCGGGAAACCGTGCTTTCGATCAGTCCGTCCGCGCCACTGCGTTTCAGTGTGTCCGACACCGGCAACGCCGGCAGCGTGCCAACGCCGCTGAGCGCGGTGTCGCTGACCCGTGAAATCAGGTCTGCATCGATGAACGGTCGCACGCAGTCATGGATCAGCACGGCGGCCGGTGGATCGTCCGCCAGCGCCCGCAACGCGAACAGGGTCGATTCCTGCCTGGTCGCACCGCCAATGACGGAAACGATCCGCGAGGCGAACGGCCCGACCGCAGCATTCAACAATTCGCCGTCGTCGCGGTGAACGGCGATCACGATACGGCCGATCGCCGGATGGTCTGCGAATGCCGCGACTGTGCGCCGCATGACAGGTTCGCCACCAATTGGCCGATATTGTTTCGGACCCTCCGCCGACTGACCGGCGCGTTCCCCGCGTCCGGCGGCGACGATCACCACCGCGACTTCGCCGTGGATATTCCGATTGGATTGTATGCCGCTTCCACTCATGCGAGACGAATAGGCGGCTGGGCGCTGAAAAACCAGCGTAAACCTTGTTGTGAAATTGCCTTGCATCGCCCCTCGTGGCTGTTGCGGAGCAGCAGATTTCTGTCTAGAGAATAGGCATGAAGCCTCGATGCCTTGTTTTTGTGCATGATTGACCTGCCCAACCTTGCGGAGCCTCTCGTCGTCGGCAATGTCGCGTTGAGAAACCGCGTCTTCCTCGCGCCTATGTCGGGCATCACCGACGCCGTCTTTCGCCGGCTGGCCGATCGGCACGGTGCCGGGCTGGTCGTGTCCGAAATGGTGGCGAGCGGCGAACTCGCGAGAGGAAGGGCCGAATCCGCCCGCCGCATCAAACGTCCGGACATCGGGGTTCACATGGTTCAGCTTGCCGGCCGTGAGGCCGCTGCTATGGCCGAAGCCGCGCGGATCGTCGCGGATGGCGGCGCCGACATTGTCGACATCAATATGGGCTGTCCGGCGAAGAAGGTGACGGGCGGCTATTGCGGTTCGGCATTGATGCGCGATCCCGACCATGCCCTCTCGCTGATCGAGGCGGTCGTCGCCGCTGTCGACGTGCCGGTTACGCTCAAGATGCGGCTCGGCTGGGATGAGACCGCGCTGAATGCACCAGAGATCGCGCGCCGGGCGCAAAACGCAGGCGTTCGAATGATTACCGTACATGGTCGAACTCGCTGCCAGTTCTACAAGGGATCGGCGGACTGGCGGGCGATCGCCCGCGTCAAGCAGGCGGTCGGAGTGCCGGTGGTGGTCAATGGCGATATCGAGGACTTGGACGGCGCAAAGCGTGCGCTGGAACATTCAGGCGCCGACGCAGTGATGGTTGGCCGCGCGCATTATGGCGCGCCCTGGACGGCGGGTGTCATTGCGGCCGAGGCGGCCGGACGTATGCCGGCAACACCGCCAGGCAATCCCGCTTTGCTTTCCGACTACGTCGTCGCGCACTACGAGGCCATGCTCGGCCTCTACGGGGTCGAGAGCGGCATTCGCGTCGCGCGCAAGCATCTCGGCTGGTATTTCGACCGCTTCGCCGATCCGCTCGATATGGAGCGTCGGCGCGTGGCTCTGACCGCGACCCGTCCCGCCGACGTTATCGGCGCGGTGCGCTCAGCAATCGACCGACGTTCGGATCGAGGCTCGCTCGAGGACAGGGTGGCCGCATGAAAGACACTCCCCGGAACGCTCTCCCCGCCGCCGGTGCGGCCCAGATCGTGCTCGACACGATCCGTCATCCCGTCGTGATGGTCGATGAGAGAAATGTCATCACCTACGCCAATGCGGAAGCGGAGGATTTTCTGCGCTCCAGCGCGGCGGTGATGATGCGCAGCGAACTGGCGAAATTCATCCCGTTCGGCAGCCCGTTGCTCACGCTTGTCGAGCAGGTGCGGGAGCGGCGGTCGCCCTACAACGAATATCGCGTCGATGTTTCGTCGCCGCGTATCGGCACAGACAAGGTGGTCGATCTTTATGTTGCCCCGGTCACGGACATCCCGGGCTCCGTCGTCATCATGTTCCAGGAACGCTCGATGGCCGACAAGATCGACCGCCAGATGACGCATCGCGGGGCAGCGCGCTCTGTGACCGGGCTGGCCGCCATGCTGGCGCACGAGATCAAGAACCCGCTTTCGGGCATTCGCGGCGCGGCGCAGCTGCTGGAAAGCGCCGTTGCCGACGACGACCGCCCGCTCACCCGCCTCATCACCGAAGAGACCGACCGCATTGTCGCGCTCGTCGACCGCATGGAAGTGTTTTCCGACGAACGGCCGATCGACCGCTTGCCGGTGAACATCCACATCGTGCTCGATCATGTGAAGAGGCTGGCCAAGTCCGGTTTCGCCTCCAGGATCAAGGTCACCGACGAGTTCGATCCCTCGCTGCCGCCGGTCCATGCCAACCGCGATCACCTGATTCAGGTGTTTCTCAATCTGGTGAAGAACGCGGCGGAGGCGATCGGCGAAGAGCCGGGCGGTGAGATCAAGCTCACGACCGCCTTCCGGCCGGGCATCCGGCTTGCCGTACCGGGAACCAAGGACCGCGTCTCGCTGCCATTGGAATTCTGCGTCCACGACAACGGGCCAGGCGTTTCGGACGATATCCTGCCCATCCTTTTCGATCCCTTCATCACCACCAAGCAGAACGGCTCCGGCCTCGGCCTTGCTCTGGTGGCCAAAATCGTCGGCGAACATGGCGGCGTGATCGAATGTGATTCCTCCCCGCGCGGCACGACCTTCCGCATCCTGATGCCCGCCTGGAAGGGCGAGGGCCAAACCGAATTCGAGCCAGAACAGGAAACCGCATCATGACTGTGCGCGGCAACATCCTGGTCGCCGACGACGACGCGGCGATCCGCACGGTTCTCAACCAGGCGCTTTCGCGCGTCGGCCACGAGGTCCGGGTGACCTCGAACGCTTCGACATTGTGGCGATGGGTTTCCTCGGGCGATGGCGATCTGGTCATCACCGATGTCGTCATGCCGGACGAAAACATTTTCGATCTTCTGCCACGCATGAAGAAGGCGCGGCCGGATCTTCCCGTAATTGTCATGAGCGCCCAGAACACGTTCATGACGGCGATCCGCGCCTCCGAAACCGGGGCGTACGAATATCTGCCCAAGCCTTTCGATCTCACGGAACTGCTGAGCATCGTCAATCGCGCCCTGGCCGAGCCCAAACGCGCCGCCAGCGACGTGCGCGTCGAAGACCAGCCGGAATCCATGCCCCTGGTCGGCCGTTCGCCCGCCATGCAGGACATCTATCGCATGCTGGCGCGCATGATGCAGACCGATCTCACGGTCATGATCTCGGGAGAGTCGGGCACCGGCAAGGAACTCGTCGCCCGCGCGCTGCATGAATATGGCCGCCGCCGCAAGGGACCGTTCGTTGCCATCAACATGGCGGCTATCCCGCGCGATCTCATCGAGTCGGAACTGTTCGGACACGAGAAGGGCGCCTTCACCGGCGCGCAGAACCGCTCCACCGGCCGCTTCGAGCAGGCCGAAGGCGGCACATTGTTTCTGGACGAGATCGGCGACATGCCGATGGAGGCGCAGACCCGCCTGCTCCGCGTCCTGCAGCAGGGCGAGTACACGACCGTCGGCGGGCGTACGCCGATCAAGACCGATGTCCGCATTGTCGCCGCCACCAACAAGGACCTCAGGACGCTGATCAATCAGGGTCTGTTCCGGGAGGACCTGTACTACCGGCTCAACGTCGTTCCGCTGCGCCTTCCGGCATTAAGGGAGCGGACCGAGGATATTCCCGATCTCGTTCGCCACTTCTTCAAACAGGCCGAGAATGAAGGCTTGCAGACCAAGCGGATCGCGGCTGGCGGGTACGACGTCATGCGGCGCTACAACTGGCCCGGCAATGTGCGCGAACTGGAGAATCTGGTTCGCCGGCTGGCGGCGCTCTATCCACAAGAGGAGATCAACCAGGAAATCATCGAGTCGGAACTGCGCACACTCGATTCGCCGGCGCAGTCGTCCTCGTCCGGCGGACTGCCGGAGGATCTTTCCATCGGCCAGGCCGTAGAGCATTTCCTGCAGGGCTATTTCAGCGGGTTCGGCACCGAACTTCCGCCCCCGGGTCTCTATCAGCGCATTCTGGCAGAAGTCGAGTATCCGCTCGTTCTGGCGTCCATGACCGCAACGCGAGGCAATCAGATCCGCGCGGCCGAGCTTCTCGGCCTTAACCGCAACACGTTGCGCAAGAAAATTCGCGAGCTGGGCGTGAACGTCTATCGCGCCTCAAAACAACCCTGATTTCCCGGTCTTTTTCGGGAGATTGCGATAGCCGTTGCAAAATGGCCACATTGCGTTGCATAGAGGCAACGCAATGGATGGGTTAGATTGAATCGAATGACGACCGCATCATTGCCTGCGCCGGGAACGGTTAGGGGCGAGACGGCATCTGGCGAAGGCCGCCGGCCGCTCGCCATAGCCGGCATTGCCGTCATCATCGCCGCACTCGTCACCGCGGCCGCGTCGTTCGCGATCCTCCTTGGCCTTACGCCGGTGTCGCCTGACGAACGGGCGACCCTGATCGTCATCGGCATCAACGCGGCGTTCATTTTCCTGCTTCTGGCGCTGATCGGGCGCGAGGCATGGACGATCTACATCGCACGCCGCCGCGGCCGTGCGGCCTCCAGGCTCCATGTCCGCATCGTGACCATGTTCTCGCTGGTCGCCGCCATTCCCGCGATCCTGGTGGCGATCGTTGCGTCCGTAACGCTCGACATCGGGCTCGATCGCTGGTTCGAACTCAGAACCAAGGTCATCATCAATTCGTCACTGTCGATCGCCGAGGCCTATGTGCGCGAGAACGCGCGCAGCCTCCAGGGCACGACGCTGTCGATGGCCAACGATCTCGATCAGGCACGCCGTCTTTACAGCCTCGATCGCAATGGATTTTTCCAGTTTCTGTCGCAGCAGGCCGCGGGCCGTTCGCTTGCCCATGCGGCCATCATTCGCGCCGACGGTTCCCTGGTCATGGCGGCGGGCACCAATTCCGAGGTTCCGCTGCCCGAGCCGCTGCCCGAAGCGGTCAAGATGGCGGCGGATGGCGAGCCGATCCTGATCGAGCCGCGCTCGAGCAACATTGTCGGCGCGGTCATGAAACTGCAGGAATATGACGATCTCTATCTCTATACGATCCGGGAGATCGACGGCGAGGTCATCCGCGCGCGCCAGATCGTGCGCGCAAATACCGATGAATACCGCCAGCTGGAATTCAATCGTTTGACGACGCAATTGGCCTTCGCGCTCGTCTATCTGGGCCTCACCCTGATCATCGTGCTGTCAGCCATCTGGACCGGCATAACCGTGGCGGACAGACTTGTGCGGCCAATCCGCCAGCTCATCGGCGCGGCCAGCGAGGTTGCAAGCGGCAATCTCGACGTGGCGGTTCCGGTGCGCGCGAGCGACGGCGACATGGCCTCGCTCGGCGACACATTCAACAAGATGACGCGGCAGCTCAAGACGCAGCACAGCCAGCTTGTGTCAGCCAAGGATGTCATCGACGAACGCCGCCGCTTTACCGAGGCGGTGCTGTCCGGCGTCACCGCCAGCGTCATCGGCGTTGACGCGCATGGCGTCATCAACATCGTCAACCGCTCTGCCGAGACCATGCTGGCCGTCGCCGACAAGGATGCCGTAGGCAAGGAACTGGCATCCGTGCTGCCGCAGATCGGGCGGGTGTTCGCGGCCGGCAGCGGCTCGGGCCGTACCGTCTACCGCGATCAGGTCACGTTTTATCGCCGCGGCGCCGAGCGCACGTTCAATGTCCAGATCACGGTGGAGGCGGAGAATCGCGCCGGGCGGGAGAAATCCTATGTCGTGACCGTCGACGACATCACTGATCTTGTCCAGGCGCAGCGGACGACCGCCTGGGCCGACGTCGCCCGCAGGATCGCCCACGAGATCAAGAACCCGCTGACGCCGATCCAGCTTTCGGCCGAGCGCATCCGCCGCCGTTTCGGCAAGGTCATTGTCGAGGACCGCGAGGTGTTCGAGCAATGCACGGACACAATCATCCGCCAAGTTGGCGATATTGGCCGCATGGTCGATGAATTCTCGGCCTTCGCCCGCATGCCCAAGCCGGACATGCAGGCGCTCGATTTGCGCGAGCCGCTGCGCGAGGCATCGTTCCTGGTCGAAATGAGCCGCAACGACATCGCGTTCGAGCGCGACTTCGGCGATGTGCCGCTGATGGGAACCTACGACACGCGCCTGCTCGGTCAGGCCTTCGGCAATGTGGTCAAGAACGCGGCCGAGGCCATCGAGGGCGCAATGCGCGAGAGCGGCGAGGCGGGCGTCATCCGCATTCACGCCTATCGTCAGGAAGGTTTCAACATTGTCGACATTGTGGACAACGGCAAGGGCCTGCCGCGCGAGAACCGCCAGCGCCTGCTCGAGCCGTACATGACCACGCGCGAGAAGGGTACGGGGCTCGGTCTTGCGATCGTCAAAAAGATCGTCGAGGACCATGGCGGCCGGCTCGAGCTGCACGATGCTCCGATGACGTTTCACGGCGGTCGCGGTGCGCTGATCCGCATGGTGTTCCCGCACGCCACGCAAAAGCCGGCGGGGACTGGGTCTCAGGTGCGGATGAAATCGGAACACGAAGAAAAGGTTACAGATGGCGTCTGACATTCTGATCGTCGACGATGAAGAGGACATTCGCGACCTCGTTGCGGGCATCCTGAGTGACGAAGGGCACGAAGCCCGGACCGCCCATGGCAGTGACAGCGCGCTGGCCGCGATTGCCGAACGCGTTCCACGGCTGGTCTTTCTCGACATCTGGCTGCAGGGCTCGACGCTCGATGGCCTCGCCCTTCTTGACGAAATCAAGAAGCTGCATCCTACAATTCCGGTCGTGATGATTTCCGGTCACGGCACGATCGAGACCGCGGTCTCGGCGATCCATCGCGGCGCCTACGATTTCATCGAAAAGCCGTTCAAGGCCGACCGGTTGATCCTGGTTTGCGACCGCGCGCTGGAAACTTCCAAGCTGCGCCGGGAAGTAAGCGACCTGAAGAAACGCAGCGGTGACACGTCGGAATTGATCGGCACATCGACGGCGATGAACAATCTGCGCCAGACGATGGAGCGGGTCTCTCCGTCGAACAGCCGCGTGATGATCATGGGCCCGTCCGGTTCGGGCAAGGAAATGGTCGCCCGCACCATTCATACCCATTCGCAGCGCAAATCGGGACCCTTCGTCACGATCAATGCTGCCACCATCACGCCGGAGCGAATGGAGATCGAGCTGTTCGGCACCGAACCGAACGGCGCGGAGCGCAAGATCGGTGCGTTGGAGGAAGCGCATCGAGGCACGCTCTATATCGACGAGGTCGGCGACATGCCGCGCGAGACGCAGGGCAAGATCCTGCGCGTGCTCGTCGAGCAGCAGTTCGAGCGGGTCGGTGGCTCCAAGCGGGTCAAGGTTGACGTCCGCATCATTTCGTCCACCTCCTACGATCTGCAGACGCTGATCGAACAGGGTCGATTCCGGGAGGATCTCTATCATCGCCTGGCGGTCGTTCCGATCCTGGTGCCGGGACTGTCGGAACGGCGCGAAGACATCCCGTTCCTCGTCGACCACTTCATGCGCCAGACCGCCGCTCAGGCCGGCATCAAGCCCCGCCGCATCGGCGACGACGCGATGGCGGTGCTTCAGGCCCACAACTGGCCGGGCAATATCCGCCAGCTGCGCAACAACGTGGAGCGGCTGTTGATCCTGGCGCGCGGCGATGATCCGGACGCGCCGATCACGGCCGACCTCTTGCCGTCGGAAATCGGCGACGTGATGCCGCGCGCTCCCAACCAGTCGGACCAGCACATCATGGCCCTGCCGCTGCGCGAGGCGCGCGAGCTGTTCGAGAAGGAATATCTTGTGGCGCAGATAAACCGTTTCGGCGGCAACATCTCGCGCACCGCCGAATTCATTGGTATGGAGCGGTCGGCGCTGCACAGAAAGCTCAAATCGCTCGGGGTCTGATTTCAAATGAGGGTCATCATCTGCGGCGCAGGCCAGGTCGGCTACGGCATCGCCGAAAAGCTGGCGGCTGAGCAGAACGACGTGTCGGTCATCGACACCTCGGCCGAGCTGATCCGCATGGTCCGCGACGATCTCGACGTTCGCGGCTTCGTCGGGCATGGTGCGCACCCCACGATACTCGAGCGGGCGGGCGCAGCCGAAGCCGACATGATCATCGCCGTCACGCTTTATGACGAGGTGAACATGGTCGCCTGCCAGGTCGCCCATTCGCTGTTCAACGTGCCGACCAAGATCGCGCGCGTCCGCGCCCAGTCTTATCTCGAGCAGCACTATCTTGACCTGTTCTCGCGCGATCACATGCCGATCGACGTGATCATCTCGCCAGAGGTGGAGGTCGGCGACATGGTGCTGCGCCGCATCGCACTGCCTGGCGCGACCGACATTGTGCGGTTCGGCGATTCCAAGATCGCCATGCTCGCCATCGAATGTCTCGAGGACTGCCCGGTTGTGAACACCCCGCTGGCGCAGCTTAGCGAATTGTTCCCCGACCTTCCTTCAACCGTGGTCGGCGTTTCGCGCAACGATCTCCTGTTCATTCCCCGCTCGGCGGACCAACTGGTTACCGGCGATCTGGCCTATGTCGTGACCAGCAAGGACCAGGTGCGCCGCACGCTTGGCCTGTTTGGCCACGAAGAGCAGGAAGCCACCCGCATCGTGATAGCCGGCGGGGGCAATATCGGCCTCTATGTCGCCCGCGCGATCGAGGCGCGGGGAAGCCGCACGAAGGTCAAGATCATCGAGAGCACGCGCGAGCGCGCCGTCGCCATCGCTGATGAACTGCGCCGCACGGTTGTCCTGCACGGCAGCGCCCTCGACCAGAAGCTGCTTCTCGAGGCCGATATCGAGCACGCCGAGCTCATGGTCGCGCTGACCAATGACGACCAGGTCAACATCCTGGCCAGCGTCATGGCCAAGCGCCTGGGCTGCAAGGCCAACCTGACGCTGCTGAACAACCCGACCTATCATGATTTTACCCACACGCTCGGCATCGACGCGCACATCAACCCGCGCAACGTGACCATATCGAAGGTGTTGCAGCATGTCCGCCGCGGGCGCATCAGGGCGGTTCACACCATCCAGCGCGGCGCCGCGGAGATCATCGAGGCCGAGGCGCTGGAGACATCGCCTCTGGTCGGCCCTTCAATGCGCGATCTCGACCTTCCGGACGGCGTGCGCATCGGAGCGATCTACAGAAACGGCGAAGTGATCAAGCCGAGCGGTTCGCTCAAGATCAAGCCCAAGGACCGCGTCGTCATCTTTGCCATGGAAAACGCCGTGAAGCAGGTTGAACAGATGTTCCGCGTCAGCCTGGAATTCTTCTGATCCGGCAGGGCGGCGGGTCACACGGCACTTTCACGGGGGAACGGGAGAATTCATGTCGCGCATTGCCTATGTGAACGGACGCTACGTGCCGCATGCCACAGCGGCGGTTCACATCGAGGATCGCGGCTATCAGTTCGCCGATGGCGTGTACGAAGTTTGCGAGGTCAAACGCGGCTGCATTGTCGACATGCGCCGCCACATCGACCGGCTGGGTCGCTCGCTGGGCGAACTCGCCATCGTCTGGCCGATGGGTCGGGAAGCGCTGCAGCATGTGTTGTGCGAAGTCGTGCGACGCAACCGGGTTCGAAACGGCATGGTCTATCTGCAGGTGACGCGCGGAGTGGCCCGCCGCGATCATCCGTTCCCGGGGCCGGAGGTTCGGCCAGCCATGGTGGTGACGGCAAGCCGCATCGACCCGGAAGCGGGAACACGGATGGCGGATGCCGGTATCGGCGTTGTGACCGTCCCGGACAATCGCTGGGATCGCGTGGACATCAAGACGATCGGCCTGCTTCCCAACGTCCTGGCGCGCCAACAGGCGAAGGACGCGGGCGCTCAGGAAGCCTGGTTCGTGGATGCCGACGGTATCGTTCTTGAAGGCTCGGCGACGAACGCCTGGATCGTCACCAGGGAGGGCGTGCTTGTAACCCGGCATGCCGAGAGCGGAATATTGCGCGGAATTACCCGCACGACGCTGTTCGATGTGGCGGCGAAACAGGGGGTGCGTGTCGAGGAGCGCGGATTTACCGTCGACGAGGCCAAGGAAGCCCGCGAAGCCTTCGTTACCTCCGCGACCAAAACCGTGATGCCGGTGGTTGAGATCGACGGCCGGCCGGTCGGCAATGGGCATCCGGGCTCGGTCGCGCAAGCATTGCGCGAGGCGTTTTTTGACGTTGCGGAAAAAATCCTGGCCTGATAACCGCGTGGTCCGTGCGCATGGACGGGGCATTTGACGATGCTGCTGCGCTTGACATAACTGACCCGTTCGGGCGCTACTAGGACTTGGCGACCGGAATGGGCGAAAGAAAAGAAGACATGGCGGAACGCACGCAAAACTTGCAGGACCTGTTCCTCAACTCGGTTCGAAAAAGTAAGACACCTCTCACAATCTTTCTGATAAACGGCGTGAAACTGACCGGAGTGGTGACGTCCTTCGACAATTTCTGCGTGCTGTTGCGGCGCGACGGACACTCCCAGCTTGTCTACAAGCACGCTATCTCGACGATCATGCCGAGCCAGCCGGTGCAGATGTTCGACGCCGAGGAAAACCGGGATAGCTGATTGAAGCCACGTGACACCCAGCCGGACGGTGGGGTAGGGGGCGCAAACGGGCTGGCCGAAAATGGCCGGAACGCGCCGACGCGCGCGGTCGTGGTCGTGCCGGTGCTGACGCGCCGCAACCGGAATTCGGATGCGGCCAGCGGACACCCCCATCTGTCGCGGTCGCCCGCGGCGAGGCTGGAGGAAGCGGCAGGCCTTGCGCTCGCCATTGACCTCGAACTGGTGCACACGGAAATCGTTCAGATAGCAGCGCCGAAACCGGCCACGCTGATCGGGTCCGGCAAGGTCGAGGCCCTGGCGCAAATAGTGCATGACGAAAACGCCGAACTTGTCATCGTCGACCAGGCACTGTCGCCGATCCAGCAGCGCAATCTGGAGAATGGGCTGAAAGCCAAGGTGTTGGACCGCACCGGCCTCATTCTCGAGATTTTCGGTCGGCGCGCGCGGACCAAGGAAGGCACGCTCCAGGTCGAGCTTGCCCATCTTGAATACCAGCGTGGACGGCTGGTCCGGAGCTGGACCCACCTTGAACGTCAGCGCGGCGGCGCCGGCTTTCTCGGCGGCCCTGGCGAAACCCAGATCGAGGCCGACCGCAGGCTCCTGCAGGAGAAGATCGTCCGCCTGAAGCGCGAGCTGGAAACGGTGCGCCGCACCCGCGAACTCCATCGATCGAAGCGCCGGAAGGTGCCATACGCGGTCGTTTCGATCGTCGGCTACACCAATGCCGGCAAGTCGACGCTGTTCAACCGGCTGACCGGCGCCAGCGTGCTGGCGGAGGACATGCTGTTCGCCACGCTCGACCCGACGCTCAGAAGACTGGTGTTGCCGCTCGGCACCGAGATCATCATGTCGGACACGGTTGGTTTCATCTCCGATCTGCCCACGCATCTGGTCGCCGCATTCCGCGGGACACTCGAAGAGGTCGTGGAAGCCGACCTCGTTGTCCACCTGCGCGACATTTCCGACCCCGACTCACTGGCGCAGGCCGACGACGTGGAACGGATTCTTGCCGATCTGGGCGTTGACGCCACCGATCACGATCGGGTGATCGAGGTCTGGAACAAGATCGACCTCCTGGACGAGGCGGCAAGGTCGCAGCTCGGTTCGCGCGATCGCGGCAGTGGCGAAGGTCAGCCGGTCGCGATCTCGGCTGCGAACGGCGAGGGGATCGGCAGCCTGGTGGCTCTGATCGAGCACAAGCTGGCAGGCCGCGAGACTGCGTTCGACGTTTCGCTGGCGCCGAGCCAGCTGCATCTCACCGATTGGCTTTATCGCTCCGGCGACGTGCTCGACCGCCACGATCGCGAGGATGGCGGGCTTGACCTGAAGCTTCGGACCACCGTCACGCGCAAGGCCGAAATCGAGGCCAGGCTGGCCGCTCCCGGTCGCGCCTAGCTGTTCGGTTCGGGCGGTCGCTTCTTCGCTGCCTGCCACAGCGCTTCCATCTCGTCGAGTGACGCGGCTTCGAGGCTTGAGCCGCCTTCCTTGAGACCGGCTTCCACCGCATGGAAGCGGGTTCGAAACTTCTCGTTTGTTCCGCGCAGCGCGGTCTCGGGGTCGATGCCGAGATGGCGCGCGAGATTGACGACAGCGAACAACACGTCGCCCATCTCGTCCTCGGTCCCGGCTTTCGCGCCGGTCTCGATTGCCGCGCGCAATTCGCCGATTTCCTCCTCGATCTTGTCGAGTACCGGACCGGCGGCGCCCCAGTCGAAGCCGACCTTGGCGGCCTTCTCCTGCAGCTTCAGCGCGCGCGTAAGCGCGGTGTGTGCGACCGGCACGCCGTCGAGATAGCCTTTGCCGTGATCCTCGGGGGAAAGGCCGCGTGCCGTGCGCCGGGCGCGCTTTTCCGCCTTTTCCTCCGCCTTGATCTTCTCCCACATGCCCTTGGCCATGCCGGCCGAGCGGGCTGCTTCGTCGCCGAAGACATGCGGATGGCGGCGGATCATTTTTGTCGTGATGCCTTCCACCACGTCGTCGAACGCAAAGGCGCCGTCTTCCTCGGCCATGCGGGCGTGATAGACGACCTGGAGCAGCAGGTCGCCGAGTTCCTCGCGCAGATCGTCCATGTCGCCGCGCTGGATGGAGTCCGCCACCTCATAGGCTTCCTCCAGCGTGTAGGGGGCGATCGTCGAAAAATCCTGTTCGAGGTCCCAGGGGCAGCCGGTCACCGGGGTCCGGAGCGCTGCCATGATTTCGATGAGGCGGGAGATGTCGCGCGAGGGTTTCATTGAATGACCCTAGCCTCGGCGCTGCGAACCTCCTATGCCGGTACGCCGGAATTCCACAGGTGCGAAACGAGACAGCCGATGCTGCGCATTCACAAGGTCCCCGTTGACGACATCTACGTGCCGACAGCACGCCGCCCGACGCTGGATGCGGCCAAGGTGGAGGCCCTGGCGGAGGACATTCTGGAAAACGGCATGACAACCCCGATCCATGTCCGTCACGACGGCAAGCGGCACGTTCTGGTGGAAGGGCTGCACAGGCTGGAAGCCGCCCGGATGTTGGGCGAGACCGAAATCGACGCCTTTCTGGTGCAGGCGAAACGGCACTGACACGCCCTGCGCCGAACATATTCGGCGACACTTGTCGGCGTTCGCCCGCGTTGTTCGTCCTTTGGCCATCGTGAACGAAGACCACGGGAGAAAATTCCGATGAAATCCACATTGATGGCCATTGTCGCCGCCGCTGCGGCATTCGTTGCCCCCGGCATGGCGAACGCGGAGGAAGCTCATATGAAATCCGGCTATGTCGGGGCGAACGGCGTCGATTACTATTACGAAATCCGCGGCGAGGGCGAGCCGCTGCTTCTGTTGCACGGCGGACTGGGCTCGATCGACATGTTCGCGCCCGTCATGCCGCAATACACTGAGAACCGGCAGGTGATCGCCGTCGACCTGCACGGCCATGGCCGTACGCAACTCGCCGGCAGGCAGATCGACCCGATCGACATCGGCGACGACCTGGGCCTTGTTCTGGGCGAGCTCGGCTACGAGCCAGTTGACGTGATGGGCTATTCCTTCGGCGGCTACGCGGCGCTTCATCTGGCGGCAAAACATCCCGGCAAGGTGCGCCGGCTTGCTATCGTTTCGTCCAATTTCGCCCGGGACGGGTTCTATCCCGAAATGCTGCCGCAGCAGGCGCAGGTCGGTGCGGCGATGGCGGAGATGATGAAGGGCACGCCAATGTATGAAGGCTATGTGGCCGTGGCGCCGGACCCGACCGAATTCCCGAAGCTGCTCGACAATATGGGCGCACTGATGCGCTCGCCCTATGACTGGCGGGCCGAGGTGCAGTCGCTCGGGATGCCGGTGATGCTTGTTTTCGCCGACAGCGACATGATCCGGCCCGAGCACATCGTCGACTTCTACCAGCTGCTCGGCGGCGGGTTGAAGGATGCCGGCTGGCAGCGCGAGCATATGGCGCAGAACCGGCTCGCCATTCTGCCCGGCCTGACCCATTACGACATCTTCCTGTCGCCGCGCCTGGCCGAGACGGTGCTGCCTTTCTTCGACGGCACGATGACGACGAGGGACTGGGGCGCGCCGAAGGAGTAGTCGCGGCCATCGCGTGCGGGGCGGGCGGCCTGACTGCCTCTCGCCCTCACTATGGTAAACGCGACGATTCAAACTTTATTGGCATTTTAGCTTCATGAATGGGCGGTTGTGTCCGGCGTCGTGCCGGCCTGTCGAGTTTTGCGTACGGGTTCCATGCTTATCCGCCTTCACAAGCTTTCATTGTTCGCCTGCCTGACGCTTGCCGCCTGCACATCGGGGCCGGCAATCGACGCGCTTCAGGTGGCTGCGCCATCGAACGAGACGACCAGTTCGGTCATGCGGCCGAGCGTCGGTGTTTCCGTCGATGAGAACGCGACGCCGGTCAGACCCAATGCGCTGGCCGCCACGCCGCGTCCCGCGGGACCGGCCCAGATGCAGGCGGGCCGTGTCTACGGCTACAGTTTCCGCGACGCCCATCCGATCAATTTCGGCTCAAGCAAGCCGCAGCATCTCGCCGTCCACGGCGTCGACGTGTCGCGCTGGCAGGGCGAGATCGACTGGGAAAAACTGCGCCGCTACGGCGCCAACTTCGCCTATATCAAGGCGACGGACGGCGGCGATCATCTCGATCCGAAGTTCCAGGAGAACTGGCGCGCGGCCAAGCGCGCCGGCCTGCGCCGCGGCGCCTATCATTTCTTCTACTGGTGCCGCACGGCGGCGTCGCAGGCTGAATGGTTCATCCGCAATGTGCCGAAGGAAAAAGACGCGCTGCCGCCGGTGATCGACGTGGAATGGAACCACCAGTCGAGCTGCAAGAAGCGCCCGCCGCGCTCCGAGGTGCTCGACAAAATGCGCGTCTTCATGGACCGGCTGGAGCGGCATTACGGCCAGCGCCCGGTCATCTATACGGCGCCGGATTTCTACAAGGACAATCTGCAGGGCGCTTTCCTCAACCATCCGTTCTGGCTGCGCTCGGTGGCCGCCCACCCTTCGGAGGTCTATCCCGGCCGCGACTGGGTGTTCTGGCAATATTCGGGCACCGGCCTGTCCAGCGCGGTGAAGGGCAATATCGACCTCAACGCATTCCGCGGCGACGAGAGCGACTGGTGGCGCTGGGTCGGCAAGGTGAGCGGATAGATTTTCTACGCCGGCCGCCCCCGGTCGCATTGCTGTTACTTGTCGCCCCGGCTTCGATGGCCCATCCTGCGGCAAATTCAAACAGCCGGAATGCGCGATATGACCAAGGAATACACGCCGCCGAAAGTCTGGACCTGGAAAAAGGGCCATGGCGGCCAGTTCGCCAACATCAACCGACCGATCGCCAGCGCCACGCACGACAAGGAGCTGCCGGTCGGAAAGCACCCGCTGCAGCTCTATTCGCTGGGCACGCCCAACGGCGTGAAGGTGACGGTGATGCTGGAGGAATTGCTGGCGGCCGGCCACAAGGGCGCGGAATATGACGCCTGGTTCATCAATATCGGCGAGGGCGAGCAGTTCGGCTCGGGCTTCGTCGAAATCAATCCGAACTCGAAGATCCCGGCGCTCGTCGACCGCAGCGGCTCCAATCCGATCCGCGTCTTTGAATCCGGCGCCATCCTGATGCATCTGGCCGAGAAGTTCGGCGCCTTCCTGCCGACCGAGCCGGCAGCGCGCGCGGAAACGCTGTCCTGGCTGTTCTGGCAGATGGGGTCCGCGCCTTTCCTGGGCGGCGGCTTCGGCCATTTCTACGCCTATGCGCCGGAAAAGATCGAATATGCCATCGACCGCTACGCCATGGAGACTAAGCGCCAGCTCGACGTGCTCGACAAGCGGCTAGCCGACAACGAGTTCGTGTCGGGAGCCGAATACACAATCGCCGACATGGCGATCTGGCCCTGGTATGGCGGCATGGTGAGGGGCTGGCAGTACGAAGCCGCCGAGTTCCTGTCCGTGCACGAATACAAGAACGTCATTCGCTGGGCCGACCAGATCTACGCAAGGCCCGCGGCGAAGCGCGGACGCATGGTCAACCGCGCCAGCGGCAAGCCGGAGACGCAATTGCGCGAGCGCCACGACGCCAGCGACTTCGACACGAAAACGCAGGACAAGCTGGCGGCGGAATGAGAAGCAGTCGGCCATAGGCCGATCAATCGACAACGATTTGTCGATTGAAGCGACGAACGCCCGAATCCCTAGCGGAGGGCGGAACCGGGTGCCTTCACGGGCGTTGCCTTGAAAAGGAGCAACGCCATGTTCAGCACCGACACCTGGCTCGTCATCATCTGTTGCCTGCCCGTCAACGCGGTCCTGTTCGGCGCCGGGGCGGCCACCGTGCTTTCCTCGCCGGTCCTCGCCGCATACGCGATCTATCTGATCCCGGCTGTCGTCATTGTCAGCTTCGCGCTCACGCCCGTGGCCGCCCTGTGGATCGCGCCGCGCATGCGCCTGCGCAACTGGACCCGCGAAGGCTGGCGGGAAGGCGACTTCATTTCGGGATAGGCGGGCGTTTGCCGCCTGGGGATTTTTCTTTCGCCCACGGGTGTTTGTTTGCGCTCACGGCTGTTCGTCGCTGTGTGACGGCCTCCGCGAGGGCGCGCCGGACTTCTTCGTTTTTGCGTGCTCCGCTTCGCTACGCATCGCGGCTGCGGGCGGCAGTCGCCGCCTCGGCCGTTGGCCGTTGGAGCAATCACGTTCGTCATCCCGGCCAAGCGGCGAAGCCGCGCCGAGCCGGGATCCATTCCGGAACGAGCGGACTCCAGCGCTTCGGGATAGCTTCGACAAGGCAAGGGTCGACGGCCCGGACAATCTGGTATTGATTCCGACATACAGGCACTGGCAGATCACTGGGTGGTACGCGACCCCAAATCCCGAGTTTGGTGGGCTCTCGCCGCGGGAGTTTCTGCGAGGGCAGTCTTGGGAAACGCGCCGAGCTGTCGGGCTTGGAGCGCTGCGTGACTTTGGAGTCCTGAAGCCATGAGAACAAATGCGGTAACCAATATGACTGCTGGCGAACTGGTCGGCCGGTTCGTTGAGATCAGCATTGAGCAGGGAAAGGCGCTGGAATCCCTGGAAACCGCGCGTTTCAACAGGTTGTTCAAGAAGCTGGCGCCCGTCGTGCGGGAGTTGCGGTCGCGTCCCGGAGACCAGCGCCGCATTCTGCTGGAGCTCTGTGATCACCCCGATTTGCAGGTGAAGTTGAACGTGGCCGGATGGGCCTACGCCCTCGATCCCGAAGCAGCAACAGCGGCGTTCCAGGCGATCAAGGATTCGCGCCAATACCCGTGGGCCGGCCATGCCGGAATGTCGCTCAGCATGCTCGAAATGGGCCTTTCAAAACTGCCGGAAGACCCGGTGATTTGAGCCGATGTTCGGAGTGCTCAAGCCATGAAACGCGATGTATCCAAACTGATGAACAGCGAAATCATTGATCACCTCGTGGAGAACAGCGTCAGGCAGGGCGCAGCGCGGGCACATTGTCCACGCCGGCCCGCTCTGTTCCCGACCGGCCTAAAACACCGCCAGATAGCGCAGCAGCGAGATGACGCCGATGATAATGACGACGATCTGGATGATCTGCCGGATGCGCCCTTCGATCGGCAGGCGCTGCACCAGATAGAGGATCAGGATGACGACCAGAAAGGTGATCAGGACGCTGACAAGAACGGACATTTTTCCCTCGTTTTGAAATGAGTGCGTGAAAACGAAAGGTAAACGCCCGGATGCGCCTGCGGTTCCGTGAGCCCTCCTCGACACCGAGCCTGCGGAAGCTGCTCACCCCGACGCCGCACCAGCTTGCTCCCGCGCCGCACTTGCCGATGTGAGGCGTCGCCCCTCACCCTTACCCTCTCCCCGTGAACGGGGAGAGGGGGACACCAGCGTTGTGCCCGCTAGCCACACCACGATTCGCGCCGCCCGCTCCAGCGGTGGGCCAGGCCTTCAGACACGAGAATGTCGCCGAGCGAGCGGCCGTTTCGGTGGACGGTGCGCAGCAGGCGGCCGTAGCGGTCGGTGTCGCGAGAGCCCGAACGGCGCAGCTCGACCGGGCCGGCATTCATCAGCTGGTGCAGCCGCCGTTTGGCCTGCTCGCCCAGTTCGCGCTCGCCGCGGCATTTGGGTTCGCTGATTTCGGGCGTGTCGATGTCGGCGATGCGGACTTTCTCGCCGCCGATCCAGAACGTGTCGCCGTCGACGATGCAGTCGACGCGCGCGCCGGACGAGCAGATCGGGAAATGGCGGCTGGTGACGACTTCCGGCTCAGGCGGCTGCCATAGCGACACGATGCCGTCGAGCGGGTCGTGGGTGAAGCGGTCGAGCGGGGGCAGGGCGCCGCTGGCGGCGATGCCGATGCCGACCACCGCCGCCAGCGCGGCAAAGCCGTAGATGCGGGTGAGCGCGCGCCGGATGCCTCCGCGCCGGCGCTGCGCCCGCGCGCGCCTGTGTTTCCGAAAAGAGATGGATTGCGCCATCCAGCCAAGCTCCGCCAAGGAGCGCTGAGTTTGGGGCGCGGGATGCTACCGGCGGGTTAAGGGAGAGGGCGGGATTTGAGGGGATGCTCGACGGTGGTGGCGGCTCTGCCTATGATCCCGCCAATGCACGCCCTCGCCGACAATCTCCGGAAGATGCGCGTGCGCCGCCAGGGGCGCACCGGTCTACGGAGGTACTTCTCATGCATCACAAGCGCAAGCGGCCGAAGGCCGCTCAGGCTGGCTGTCTTCTGTGCAAGCCGCACAAGGCGAACGGCTGCTGCCCTCGGCACATGGACATGAAGTTCGGGAACGTCCGCCGGTATGCGGCAGAGACGGAACAGTTGAGGCGCGAAAGGATTACAATCGGCGGTCGGTGGAACCGCGCGACGAATTTGTAGCTGGTAACACCAGCCTCTGAGTCGAAACCTTCGTCAGTGCATTATGCCTACGCCGTAGGGGCGCCGCCCTAAACAAGAGCGGCGCCTTCAGATTTCATCGGCGGCGTTATGCAGCCTTCGAGTACCAGTGCTGCTGAATATGTTGGGCAGCTTCCGGGCTCAGATTGTACCAGTACGCTGTGTTGTGTGTGGCATCCACAACGTAGAGGCTGTCATTCTGATCCATGACGGACCACACCGCTTTCGCGACCTGTTCGGCGGAAAGCGAGGTGTCCAGATACCAGAACGACTTGTGGATTTTTGCCCAGCTTCCTAGCGATTTGATCTTGGTGATCACGTCCTCGTAGTTCTGACCAGGCTGATACAGGTCGTATGAAACATGCACGTTGTTAGCCATATCCGTCTCGTTCGTGATTGGCGCCTCTGCCCCACCAAACGACTTGTTGACCAGACGTAATCTTGGATTCGACAGAACTCGTCCGGTCGTTTCGCGTAGCCCAGGCATTGGCCATTGTTGCGGTGCCCAAAGCCGATCCTTCCGAACCGGCTTTGGGGTTATGGGAGGAAGTCGCACAACTTACTGGGTGTGACAGGGAAGGCTGCAATAATAGCAGCCGTTTGCCTGATGGTAGTGCTTCTTCGCTTCGCGAACCGCCGGTTGGCACGAGCTGAAATCGCCGAGATAAATTCGGTTTTCCGGCTCGGGCATGAAGCTGCAACCAGTGGTATGCACTTCATGGTCGCCATTCGACTGCGCGTTTCTGTTCACATAGTAGCGCGCCATGTGGGCATTTCTCCTTTCTCCCGCATCACTCAACGTCAGGCGCTCGCGCGCTTGACATCCGTTAGTCGGCAGAACAGCATGCCCACGCTTGCAAAAGCACATGGACGCAAGGGCGGCGGGTCCGCCTTGGCCGTTCCAGGGGCGACGTGATGTAGGAGTCACGTCGCCTTTCTTTTTGAGGCTCGCTCAATTGCTCCGCGAGAGTCCATCCCCTTTTCCGTTGTACCTGTTCTCCACAGCCAAACTTGACCTAGACCGAGAATCGCACCAAGAGTTAGCCTTGGTCTCTTGACCGCTAGATATAGGCGTCCCTTGACTGCCTATTACCATATGTGGCCGCCGTCTTCAGGCAAGCGCTTTTTTGCGTTTGCTGTGGATATGCCCGTTTTCCCCAGCTTCTCCACACGTAGTTCCTTGATTTCAGACGCGGAATCGCTGCGGCAACATGTGTTGGCCCCGAATCACTTCGGACGATCTTGGACCGGGCCGAGCGTATTGCGTTTCAGCTAATCAGGCATGGATCCTAGGGTCTGCGCCTTCGCTCAGCGTCGCCCTAGGATGACGAAGGTGGATGGCTCACGGCACTCCGCTAACCTTTGCCAATGACAGGCAATGTCTACAAGCTGACCTTCTAGAACAAGTCACCGACGACATCATATTGCTTTATTGTATTTCGCGCGGAATATAAAAAATGGGCGCGTCGTCAAGCTCAATCCCACCCATAATTCTAGTTTGTACAATGGCAAATAAAATAAGAGCAATAAGTCCGGCGATTGGCGCAAGGTCAAAAATATTATATCCACCAAAAAAGTAACTATATATTCCAGCGACGCCGACAACAAACCATAATAGCAAAAACAATATAAGTGCCGGAAGTATCAAAAATTTGTAGAATATGTATGTCTGGCTCTTTGTTGCTGTTACGTAGCGCAAGCCTAAAGAATTTCCGATTAGTTTCCCTTTTTGCTCAAAGGTGCTGTTTTTTATGCTTTTAATAAATGCCGGCTTATGGCCGGCGCTCAAGTCCGAAGCGATGACTTCTATCTTAAGCCCTTCATTCGGCTCTAAATAATCAAACGCTATCGAGAACGAGGTGTCGTCGGTGGAGAGTCTAGCCTCGCATGACTGATCCGACTCGCTGACGATTTTTGCAGAGACCAACCTCCCTGAAGAAAGAGCAAGAGTGATGGGAGCCCTTTTGGCCACGTCGTTTCCTAGAAGAGTGGTGTTTCCTGCATTCCAGAAAAATATATGTGAGAGTGTCGCATAATTAAGATCGATGTCACCAAACTTGACCAAGACATCGCTGCTTCTAGCCTCAGGGTTTAGTATCCAGTATTCTTCGCTGGACCAGACAATTGTTTTCGTTTTGCGCCGAAAGTAACGAATGACTTCGGATAATAGAAGAGATATCACTATGAACACCAACGCAAATATAATCGCGTCGGTGTTCCAAGTTTCCGAGTCAAAAAATCGATCGTCCACCGAGGCTGCCCTCAACTACACCCTGACGTTGACCCGCACGTGTCGCACTTCAAACACGTGCCGTTGCGCACCATGGTGAAGTTGGAGCATTCGGAGCACATGTCGCCGGTGTAGCCCTGCATCAGCGCCTGCTGCCGGCGCTCAGCCGCGAGCGCCTTGGCTTCCGCGGCTTCGCGTTCGGCGTCGTCGGTGAACATGTCGGCGGTGCCTTCGCGCTCTTCCTCGAAGGCGATTTCCTCGGCCAGTTCCTTCGCCCGCTCCTCATATTCGCGCTTGAAGGCGTTGGCCTCCTCCTGCAGCTCCGAAACGATGGCGGGTTTCAGCGCCGTCACCGTGGCGCCGCCGCCCGACGATGCGCGGGCCGTCGGGGCGGAGCGGGCAGGGGTGTTGCCTGCCGGCGCGCCGGAGCGGGTCTCGCCCTTGGTCTCGGTGGACGAGCCCGTCACCACCTTGAACTGATGGCCGCGGGTCAGCCCGTGCGAGACCGCCTGCGAGCGGCCCTCCGACACGCCCTTGCCGAGCGGGGTGGAGGAGAAGTCCGACTGGTCGACATGGGCGAGATCGTGGCGGCCGAGATAGGAGATCGCCAATTCGCGGAAGATATAGTCGAGGATCGACGTCGCCGACTTGATGGCGTCGTTGCCCTGGACCATGCCCGCCGGCTCGAACTTGGTGAAGGTGAAGGCGTGGACATATTCCTCCAGCGGCACGCCATATTGCAGGCCGAGCGAGATCGCGATGGCGAAATTGTTGAGGAGCGCGCGAAGGGTGGCGCCCTCCTTGTTCATGTCGATGAAGATCTCGCCAAGCCGCCCGTCGTCATATTCGCCGGTGCGCAGGAAGATGGTGTTGCCGCCGATCTTGGCCTTCTGGGTGTAGCCCTTGCGGCGCGACGGCAGCTTTTCCTGCTCGCGCACCACGCGCTCGATGACGCGCTCCACGATGCGCTCGGTGACGGCGACCGCCTGCGCGGCGGTGGGGGCCGAAACCAGCTCCTCGATCAGCTCGTCGGCATCCTCGTCATCGTCGGCGATCAGCGAGGAATTGAGCGGCTGCGAGAGCTTGGAGCCGTCGCGGTAGAGCGCGTTGGCCTTGAGCGCCAGCTTCCACGACAGCATGTAGGCCGACTTGCAGTCGTCGACCGTGGCGTTGTTGGGCATGTTGATGGTCTTGGAAATGGCGCCTGAAATGAAGGGCTGCGCCGCCGCCATCATGCGGATGTGGCTTTCCACCGACAGATAGCGCTTGCCGACCTTGCCGCACGGATTGGCGCAGTCGAAGACCGGCAGGTGCTCGTCCTTCAGATGCGGCGCGCCTTCCAGCGTCATCGCCCCGCAAATGTGGATGTTGGCGGCCTCGATCTCCTTTTTGGTGAAGCCGAGCGACGGCAGCATCTCGAAGGTAAGGTCGTTGAGCTGCTCGTCGGTGAAGCCCAGCGCCTCCTTGCAGAAGGCCTCGCCCAGCGTCCATCTGTTGAACACGAACTTGATGTCGAAGGCCGATTTCAGCGCCGTGTTGAGTTCGGCGATCTTCTCGTCGGTGAATCCCTTCGCCTTGAGCGAGCCGGGATTGACGCCGGGCGCCTGGTTCATGTTGCCGTGGCCGACCGCGTAGGCCTCGATCTCGGCAAGCTCGGCCTCCGAATAGCCCAGCGAGCGCAGCGCTTCGGGCACCGCGCGGTTGATGATCTTGAAATAGCCGCCGCCGGCGAGCTTCTTGAACTTCACCAGCGCGAAGTCGGGCTCGATGCCGGTGGTGTCGCAGTCCATGACGAGGCCGATCGTGCCGGTGGGCGCGATCACGGTCGCCTGCGCGTTGCGGTAGCCGTGCTTTTCGCCGAGCTCGAGAGCCCGGTCCCAGGCGGCGCGGGCGTGGGTGATGAGCGCCGGCTGCGGCACATGGGCCGCCTCCAGCGGCACCGGATTGACCGACAGCTCCTCGTAGCCCTCCGACTGGCCGTGCGCGGCGCGGCGGTGGTTGCGCATCACCCGCAGCATCGCCTCGCGGTTGGGCTCGAATTCGGGGAATGCGCCGAGTTCGGCCGCCATTTCGGCCGAGGTCGCATAGGCCACGCCCGTCATGATCGCCGTCAGCGCGCCGCCGATGGCGCGGCCCTCGTCGGAATCATAGGGGATGCCCGACGTCATCAGCAGGCCGCCGATATTGGCGTAGCCGAGGCCGAGCGTGCGGTAGGCGTAGGACAGCCGGGCGATCTCTCGCGACGGGAACTGCGCCATCATGACGGAGATTTCCAGCACCACGGTCCACAGCCTGACCGTGTGCTCATAGGCCTCGATGTCGATCGTGCCGGCTTCCGCGCCGCCCGCAACACGGCCGGTGTTGCGATACATCAGCAGGTTGATGGAGGCCAGATTGCAGGCCGTGTCGTCGAGGAACATGTATTCCGAGCACGGGTTCGACGCGCGGATCGGGCCGGCGGCCGGCGAGGTGTGCCAGTCGTTCATGGTGGAGTTGAAATGCAGGCCCGGATCGGCCGACGCCCACGCGGCATAGCCGATCTTGTCCCACAATTCGCGGGCCGGAAGCGTCTTGGCGACCTTGCCGTTGATGCGGTTGATCAAATCCCATTTCCCGTCTTGCTCGACGGCGCGCAGGAAGTCGTCCTTGAGCGAGACGGAGTTGTTGGAGTTCTGGCCAGACACGGTCAGATAGGCTTCCGAATCCCAGTCGAGATCGTAGGTCTTGAACTCCATGGACGTGTAGCCCTGGCGGGCGAACTGGATGACGCGCTGGACGTAGTTCTCCGGCACGAAGTTCTTCTTCGCCGCCTTGATCTCGCGCTTCAGCGCCGGGTTCTTGGCCGGGTCGTAGCAGTCGTCGCCGGGACCCTCGCAATTGACGCAGGCCTTCATGATGGCGCTGAGGTGCTGGCGCACGATCTTGGAGCCGGTCACCAGCGAGGCGACCTTCTGCTCCTCGTTCACCTTCCAGTCGATATATTGCTCGATGTCGGGATGGTCGGCGTCGACCACCACCATCTTGGCGGCGCGGCGCGTCGTGCCGCCCGACTTGATGGCGCCCGCCGCGCGGTCGCCGATCTTGAGGAAGCTCATCAGGCCCGACGACTTGCCGCCGCCCGACAGCCGCTCGCCTTCGCCCCTGAGGTGCGAGAAGTTGGAGCCGGTGCCGGAGCCGTATTTGAACAGGCGCGCCTCGCGCACCCACAGATCCATGATGCCGCCCTCGTTGACGAGATCGTCGGACACCGACTGGATGAAGCAGGCATGCGGCTGCGGATGCTCGTAGGCAGACTTTGATTTCGTCAGCTTGCCGGTGAACGGATCGACGTAGAAATGGCCCTGGCCGGGACCGTCGATGCCGTAGGCCCAGTGCAGGCCGGTGTTGAACCATTGCGGGGAGTTGGGCGCGACGCGCTGGGTGGCGAGCATGTAGCACAGCTCGTCCATGAACGCCTGCGCGTCGTCCTCCGAATTGAAGTAGCCGCCCTTCCAGCCCCAATAGGTCCAAGTGCCGGCCAGCCGCGTGAAGACCTGCCGCGCGTCGGTCTCAGAACCGTAGCGCTCGTCTTCCGGCAGTTCCTTCAGCGCGTCCTCATCGGCGACCGAACGCCACAGGAAGGAGGGGACGTCGTTTTCCTCGACCTTCTTCAGCCGCGCGGGCACGCCCGCCTTGCGGAAATATTTCTGCGCCAGGATGTCGCTCGCGACCTGGCTGAATTGCGCCGGCACGTCGATATCGGCCAGCCGGAAGACGACCGAGCCGTCCGGGTTCTTGATCTCGCTGATCGCCTTGCGGAACGCGATGTCCGCGTAAGCTGACTGGCCGTCCTTTGTGAAGCGTCGTTCAATGCGCATCGGTTATGTCCCTGGTCCCCAAGATATAGCGCTTTTCCACAAGGTGCCATGCCTGGTCTGCCCCGTGGGCGCTGGTCCGCACCCTGGCCGTCCGGAACGCCCGTCCGGCCCCTCGCATCCCCCATTGCCCGGCTGCCAAACGGTCCCGCCTCCGCGGGCAAGGACCGTGTTCCCTCGCGCCGGGCGAGGATGCCAATTCCACCCTGTTCTGGTGATTCCCTCTTTCGAGAGGGCCTCACTGTATCTAGCGCAAAGCGTGTCTACAAACACTAAATATAGTATTAACAGCCTCTTTACGCCAGTCCAAACGGGACGCCGAAACTCGAAAAAACGCGCGCGAAATCCCATGCAAACACCCGCTGTGAAGCGGGGCTGGTCCGCCTAGACGCATGGAGTTCCGGGAAATTACAGGCCGGCGACTGGACTTGCCGACCGCGCTCTCAAACTGTGCGCATAATTCATAAAAGGCGACTCGTTAGCGGTCGTCAAGGAGTCGTTTCCGCAAGTTTTGTGACCCCCAACATATTGTGGGTCAAGAATGTGGATTGCGGGGACTACGAACCCAGCAAATGCGGCTTGTCCACCGGCCGAGCCGGTCGTCGGAAAAAAAATTGGTGATGCGACCGGCTTACCCCGCGGAAGGGGCGAGTGGTACGCGGAATGCCATCTGGGCGACTCGCTGCGCCGGCCTAGTAGGCGATCGCCAGCACGTAAAAGATGACCGCAGACAGCAGCGCCGAGGCGGGCACCGTCGTCACCCATGCAGCGACGATGGTCATCACATGCGCGCGCCTGACCAGCCTGCGGCGCATGATCTCCGCGCCCGAAAGCTGCGGCTCCCCGCTGTCGGCTCCTTCGTCGCCGTTCCAGTCGTCCTCGCCATTGCGGTCGGCGCGGTCGCGCGCCGCCTTGCGCTCCAGGTAGTTGCGGCGTCGCTTCGAATTGGCGGTGTACCATTCGCGGAAGAAGCCGACGCCGAACACCGCGCCGACGGCGACATGCGTCGAACTGACCGGCAGGCCGAGCCATGAGGCGATGATGACCGTGATGGCAGCCGACAGCGCCACGCAGAAGGCGCGCATCGGATTGAGCTTGGTGATCTGCTCGCCGACCATGCGGATAAGCCTGGGGCCGAACAGAACGAGGCCGATCGAGATGCCCACAGCCCCGATCACCATTACCCAGATCGGAATGCCGACCGTCGCCGCCACATTGCCCTGCTGTACAGTGGCGACGATTGCCGCCAGCGGTCCGACGGCGTTGGCCACGTCGTTGGCGCCGTGCGCAAAGGACAGCAGCGCGGCTGAAAAGATAAGCGGCCCGCGGAAGAGGCGGCGCAGCGACTGGTTGCGGTTTTCCATCCCCTCCGAAATCCGCCTGACATGGCCGTTGGCCAGGCTCCACACGATCAGGCCGGTCGCGCATCCGATGAAGACGATCGAAACCGCGTCGAGATGGATGACTGTCTTCAGTCCTTTCAGGGCGAGGTAGGCGGCGAACGTGCCGGCCATGACTGCTACCAGCAGAGGCACCCAGCGGCGCGCGGCGGCAATCTTGTCGTCCTGATAGATGATCGCCGACTTCACCAGGGCAAGGAACAGCGCCGCAATGACGCCGCCCATCAGCGGCGATACCACCCAGCTGGCGGCGATCGCGCCCATCACGCCCCAGTCGACCGCGGCGAAGCCGGCGGCTGCGATGCCGGAGCCCAATACGCCGCCGACGACGGAGTGGGTGGTCGACACCGGCGCGCCGACCCAGGTGGCGATGTTGATCCAGACCGCGGCGGAGAGCAGCGCGGCAAGCATAAGCCGCACGAACGTCGAGGGTTCGGAGACCTTATCCGGATCGACGATGCCCTTGGAGATGGTATCGACCACGTCGCCGCCGGCAATCAGCGCGCCGGCCGCCTCGAAGATCGCGGCGATCGCCAGCGCACCGACCATCGTCAAAGCCTTGGCGCCGACGGCGGGCGCTACATTGTTGGCGACGTCGTTGGCGCCGATGTTGAGCGCCATGTAGGCGCCGAGCGCGGATGCCGCGATGATGGTCACGGCGCCCGGTTCGCCCGAGACGTAGAATGCGGTGACGATCGCGGTGAGCGCCAGGAAAAGCAGTCCGAAGCCCGGCGCGATGAGGCCGCGGGCGACGACATTCGCCGCCTGCTCGACATGGACGAGTTTCTCAAGGTCCTTGTCGAGTGTGTCCTTGCGCGGGGAATCTACCATCCAGGGGCCGGCCCTTTTCATGTCGCTCGGTACGCCGCCGGACAGATAGGGCAATGACGGCAAATGTCAGCCGGCAATAGAAAATCGCGGGTATGGCGGCAAGGCCGGAAAGGGATTTGGTTGGTTCAGGCCGCTAATTGTCGTGGATTAGCGGCAAAAGCGGCAATCAGCTCGCCGAGATCGGGCTCGTTGACCAGGGAAGCGGCCTCTTCGGGCGGATACCACACGCGCTTGCGCTGACGCCGCTCAGGCCATTTGTCGGCGATTGTGTCGACCTCGAGCGGATAGACATGGACCTCGCAGCGGTATTGCATGCCCTCGGCCATGTCCTTGCCGTAGTAGAAACTGCCGATCGGGCCTGGGGCGATGGCGCCGGACACGCCCGCTTCCTCGCCGGCCTCGCGCGCCGCCGCGTCCCACAATTCCTCGTGCCGCTCGGGCCAGCCCTTTGGCAGCACCCAGCGGCCGGTGCCGCGGCTGGTTACCAGCATGATCTCGACGCCGTTTTCGGTCAGCCGCCATGGAAGCGCCGCCGCCTGCATGAGGCAGGGCGCGCCGCCGAACAGCATCCGGATGCGGTCGTACATTCGTTTCTTTGTCGAATGCGAAAACAGCATTTTTGCGCGAGGTTCCTTCCCGAATCGTTTGCCAGCTTACGAAAAGAGTATGTAGTGCACTGTTAATAAAGTCAAAATCCCGACCGCGCGGGTGCGATCTGGAGGTGAGCAATTGCGCCCCGGAACAAGGAGCCTGTCGTCCAACGACGCAAAATGACAGGCGTTCCGAACCGGATCGGAATCTGAACGATGTCATCGTCTGACTGTTGGGGGCGTTCGTATCCGATTCGGAAGAACGATCTGTGACGACGGCTAGCCGCTCTCGCCGTCCGCAATCGGCTTCTGGTAGGAGAAACCCATATCCCAGGGGAAGTAGATCCAGGTGTCCTGCGACACTTCGGTGACGAAAGTGTCGACCAGTGGCCGGCCCTTCGGCTTGGCGTAGACGGTCGCGAAATGCGCCCGGGGCATCATCGCCCGCACGATTGCCGCAGTCTTGCCGGTATCGGTGAGGTCGTCGATGATCAGCACGCCTTCGCCGTCATTCTCGACCAGGCTTGGCGTGATCTCCTTGAGCACCTTCAACTCACCCTGCGCGGTGTAGTCGTGATAGGAGGCGACGCACACCGTCTCGATAAGCCGGACGCCCAATTCGCGGGCGATGATCGCCGCCGGGACAAGCCCGCCTCGCGTGATGCATACGATCGCCCGCCATTCGCCGCCGCTGCCGGCCAGCCGCCAGGCGAGCGCGCGCGCATCGCGGTGAAACTGATCCCACGATACGGGGAAGGCTTTTTCAGGAAACGACATCGGCAGTGTCTCGTTGCTGGAACCCAACTGCCCGGAGCCTTATGCGCGTTTGACGCGCAAAGGCAAGTTGCTCAAGCGTTTGAAGACGGGTTTGCCGTGCTGCTCGCATATTCGGGCCGCGCGTCGCGCGAAAACAGGTAGATGATGAGAGCCAGCCCGAGCAGTGCGGCATAGAAGGTGAACAGGGCGACATAGGCAGCGGCCGGTTCGCCGGGCACCGTGCCGGCCGAAACCACGCCGCCGGTGGCGAACTGCATGGCGCCGACGCCGCCGATCGAAAAGAAGTTCATCAGCGTCACGCCGCGGCCGGTGAGGTGGGCGGGCAAGAAGGCGCGCGCATGCGCCATGAGCATGCCGTAGCCCATGCCGACGACCCCGATGACGACGAAAAGGACGGTGGCGAAGGGAACGCCGATCAACGGATTGGCGGCAAGCACGACGAGGGCGGCGAGGCAGATCGCGTTGCCGCCCGCCGCAACCCATTTGCGGGTGCCGAGCAGCGTGTCGAGCGGCCCGTAGAGAAAACTGCCGAGGATCATGCCGAAAGCCATGAACAGGGTCACATTGCCGATGGCGAGTGCGTCGAGGCCGTGGACCTCGGCGAGATAGGGACCCGCCCACAGCCCGCGAATGCCGGCCGGCGGCGCATAGTTGAGCGCCATCAGCGGGATGATCGGCCAAAGCACTTTGAGCTTCAGCAATTCGAGATAGCCGCCGAAACCCGCGCCGCCGCTGGTTTCCTGGCGCGGCGGATCGCGCACGATGACCAGGAGCAAAGCGGCCACCAGAAGCGTGAAGAGGCCGAGCCCGGCCATGACCGGCCGCCAGCCAAACAGTTCTGTCGCCGCGGCCAGCGGCGTTGCGCCGACGACATTGCCCAGCGAGCCGATCGCCACGAACCAGGAGGTCAGCACCGCGAAGCGGGCTGGCGAAAAGGTCCTCGCGAAGATGAACAGCGGCGCCATCAACACCGGCGCGCAACCGGCGCCGATCAGGCCCATGGCGATGCTGATGGTCGTGGGCGAACCGGCAACCGAAAACAGCAGCGCGCCCCCGCCGCCGCCGAGGGCAAGAAGCACGGCAGCCGTGCGGCGCGGGCCGAAACGGTCGAGCGAAACCCCGACGACGAACTGCATCAGCGCGAAGACCATGAACCAGACGCCCGAGGCGAAGGAGAGTTCGGCCTTCGTCGCGCCGAGATCGGCGGTGAGCGCCGGCGTCAGCACCGCGAGAAACGATCGGTAGAATTGCGACAAGACGTAAGCGAGCGCGAGCGCTGCAATTCCGGCCATGTGCCTCCTGCCTCAATCCCGTTTGCGCCGCCGGTCGCATGCGCGGCCGGTGGTCGATGCTTCATGCGTCGTGAAAGGCTCTAGGTGATCCCCGAGGCGCCGGCAATTGACAGCGCGTGGCGCCGGCTGTGCCAGCGCGCCGGTGCCTAACGCGACATGAGTGTCGCGGTCGGCATCGATTCAAGCAGCGTGCGGGTCGCGCCGCCGAAGAAGAACTGCTTCAGCCATGGCTGGCTGAACGCGCCCATGACCAGGAGGTCGGCGCGGGTGTCGGCTAGCGCATTCTCGATGGCCTCGCCGGCCGGAATGCCGCCGCCATGCTGGCCCGACAGCGTGATATTGGCGCCGTGGCGGGCAAGCGATTCGGCGATGTCGGCCCCCGACACGACGAAATCCTTGTCGTCGGTATCGCGCGGATCGATGCACAGGATCTCGGTGCTTTCGGCCTCGCGGATGAAGGGCAGGGCGTCGAAGGTCGCGCGCGCTGACTGCTCGGTGCCGTTCCAGGCGACGAGAATGCGCCGGAACGCCATGTTGGCATTCACCGCATAGGGGATGACGAGCACCGGCCGGCCGCACTCGAACAGCAGCGTCTCGATGTCCGGGCCGCGCGTTGTCGCGTCGTCGGGGTCGCGTTGCTGAACCATGATGAGATCGCAGGCGCGCGCTATACGGACCACCGTGCCGCCTTCGGGTGCGTAGCCGGAAACTGCGCGCCATTCGGTTGAGGCGGCATTGCGCCGGGCCATTTCGTTGAACATCCCGCCCAGCTTCTTCGACCGTTGCTGGGCGATGTCGATCTCGGCCTGCATGAATCCCGGGTCCGGCGTGCCAAGCGGTCCCACCGACGGAACCGGGGCATATTCGCCGTGCAGCCCGATCAGGTGGGCCGAGTTGCGGCCGGCCAGTTCGAATGCGGAGGTAAAGGTGCGGCTGGCGTCCTCTTCCGCATACACGACCGCGGCAAGTGTCTTGATGCTCATCGTTGCTCTCCCTTGGCCAGTATAGCCGCTATTTGGAGTGCAATGTGGCGGAAGCCGAACGGTTCCGTCCTTGACGCTGATCAAACGGCTCTACGGCCGCTTGGGCGAGCGGACATGTTCCGGCCGTGCGCCGAGGCCGACTATCCGCGCGGCGAGGCGCCGGAACCATTTGAAGCGCGCCAGGATGCTGAGCGGCAGCGGTGGGCCGCTGGTGTCCAGCCTGCCGCCGATGAGCGGCGCCAGCACACGGTTCTGCGCCTGTACCTGGATGAATTGCGTGACGCGCGCCGGCCACAGCCGGCGCCGGCGCACGGCGTCGAGATCGGTTTCGGACAGCTCGCCATCGAGCATCCTGGCGGCAAGCAGGTTCGCCGCCGCCACCGCGTCCTGGATGGCCAGATTGATGCCCACCCCGCCGATCGGCGACATGGCGTGCGCGGCGTCGCCAATGCACACGAGACCCGGCCTGGACCAGCGCTCCAGACGGTCGACCCGAACGCTGAGCAGCTTCACCTGGTCCCATGAGGTGAGCGCGTCGGGGGCCGAACCGAGATGCGGAGCGGCGTTGGCGACGGACTTGCGCAGGACGTCGAGACCCTCCTTGCGTTTCGTCTCGAGCGAGCCCTTGGCGATCACCGATGCGCATTGCCAGAAGTCGCCGCGGTTGATGGTGACGACCAGATGACCCGCATTGGCGTTGAGCAGGCTGTCCTCGCTGCCGCCGGCGCGCGGCAGGGAGAACCAAAGCACGTCGATCGGCGCGCCGAGGTCGCGGACCTTCAGCCCGGCGAGATCGCGGACGCGCGACTGGCGTCCGTCGGCGCCGATGACCAGGCGTGCGTGGATGTCGATGCCGCCGTCGGGCGTATTGGCCGAAACGCCGCGCACGATGCCATCCTCCATGATGAGACCGTCCGCCTCGGCGTTCATCATCAGCTCGAACGCCGGCAGCGTGCGCGCCTCGTCGGCGACGAAGTCGAGGAATTCCCATTGCGGCATGAAGGCAATGAACGGACAGCGTGTCGGCAGGGCAGAGAGGTCGGCGATTTCCATGCGCCTGCCGCCGAAGCGGACCGCGATCCTGTCCATGCGGTCATGCGGACGCTCAAGCAGCCGGTCGAGGAGGCCGAGCTCGCTGAAGATTTCCATGGTCGAGGGATGCACGGTGTCGCCACGGAAATCGCGCAGGAAGTCGCCGTGTTTTTCCAGCACCACCGTCTTTAGTCCGGCGCGTGCGAACAGGAAACCGGCCACCATGCCCGCAGGTCCGCCGCCGGCGACGACGACGTCAGCCTGGCGGGCGGCCGTCATGGCCCTGCCGGCACCGTCTCGGCCAGCATGGCCTCGATCGCGGCCTTGGCGGCGGCAAGCTTGTGCGGCTCGCGGGCGCGCACCACGAGTTCGGTCCAGAACGTGCCGTCGCGGAATTTCGGATAGGAGCCGATGATCGTGTCGGGGTGTTCTTTCTGGATGGCTCCCAGACGGTCGCCGATCACGCCCTCGCCGAAGGGGCAGTGCACGCTCTCGCTGAGCAGTTTGCTGCCGGTCTTCAGCGTCGGGACCACATTATCCAGCATGGCCTGGAATATGGCGGGCACGCCGGCCATGACATGGACATTGCCGATCCTGAAGCCGGGCGCCAGCGATATCGGGTTGTCGATGTGGACCGCACCTTGCGGCATCCGCGCCATGCGCTTGCGCGCCTCGGTGAATTCGATGCCGCGCGCCGCATAGTACTCTTCCAGCATCGCATAGGCGCGTTCGTCATATCTGGATTCGACGCCGAAGGCGCGCGAGACCGAATCGGCGGTGATGTCGTCATGCGTGGGACCGATGCCGCCGGTGGTGAACACGTAGGTGGCGCGCGCCCGCAGCGCGTTGACCGCGTCCACGATCGCCGCCTCGTCGTCGGGCACGATCCTGACCTCGACGAGGTCGATTCCGATCGCCGTCATGATATCGGCCAGATGTCCGATATTCTGGTCCTTGGTCCGGCCTGAAAGGATTTCGTCGCCGATGACAACCATCGCGGCTGTGATGCGTTCGCTCATGCAATGCTCCGGCTCCAGACACGCAAGGATGAGCGCAGATAGCGCCAAGGGCGGCAATGGGCAATGGCTGCGGCTGGTGACATCGCCGCTCGACCGCGCGACATCGGTTGCCTTGGGCCTCGGACCTGTGAATATTAAGGTTCGGATAATTTTTTCGGTCGGGGAATCTTGGACCTGCGCCCGCCTTGGGGTATTCGGGTGAATCAGGGGTCGTTTCTGGGGACGTACGGGTTCTAAAAACATGATCGCATCGATGCTGGCCATCTGGCCGCCTTTGGCGCTGTTTATGACGTCTTTGACGGTTGCCAGCCTGCCGGTACCGCTGGTGTTGCGCGCGGCGGCCGTCGCCGGCGTGCTTATCCTGATGTTCGACATAACCGCGCGCATGCGCGATTATCGCCGCATCGTGGCTGGGCTCGCCCTCGATCCGTCGATGCTCAACCGCCACGTCATCCGCTACAAGCCCTCATGGTGTCAGCGCACCGTGCTCTATTGGGCCGCGGAGGAAGTCCTGGGCCGTGACGGGCGTGCCCAGGTCGGGCGGCAATTCGCCCAGATGGGCTATCGCTGGTACCACATCTTCCCCGACCGGACATTCACCCGGGAAAGCCCTTTCCTGAAGGCGAAGTTCTGGCGCAGCCTCATCGGCGGCACACCGGAGGTCCGGCAGGGTTTTCGCGACCCGGCTGAATAGGGTGCCGAAAGCCACGGCGTTGCGGCCCGGTGTGGCCCGCATTTCGGGAACGCGCCTCACATGACCGTCTTCGGCTTCATCTCGTCAATCCTGCTTCTGCTCGTCGTCGCGATCCTGCTTGTCGCCGGCTACCACGCTTTCGTGACCGGCCGCGTGGCGCGACGGGCGGAGGCGCTTGTTCCGCCGCCGGGGAAGTTCGTCGCGATTGACGGCAACCGCATCCACTATGTCGAGCGCGGCGAGGGCAGGCCGATATTGTTCATTCACGGGCTTGGCGGCACGCAGTTTAACCTGACACACCCGCTTTTCTCGGGGCTGGAGAAGGATTTTCGGCTGATCGCCATCGACCGGCCAGGCTCCGGCTATTCGACCAGAAAGCGCGGCGGGCCGGTGACGCCGGCCGCGCAGGCGGCTTTCATCGCCAGACTGATCGATGAATTCGGGCTGGAAAAGCCGCTGGTTGTCGGCCATTCGCTCGGCGGCGCGATATCGCTGGCGCTGGCGCTGGATTTTCCGGAGAAGATTTCGGGGCTGGCGCTGTTCGCCCCGCTGACGCGCTATGTCGATCGCGTGTCGCCGGAATTCGCCGCGCTCTATATCCGCTCGCCCTTCATCCGTTGGGTTGTCGCCCATACGGTTTCGACGCCCAACGCGATCAAATACGGCCCGCAGACGCTCGATTTCGTGTTCGGCCCGCAAAAGCCGCCGGAGGATTACGCAATCGCCGGCGGCGCTTTGTCGGGCCTGCGTCCAAGCCATTTCTACGCCACATCGACCGATTTCGTCGCCGTGGCCGAGACCATGAAGACGCAGGAGACGCGCTACGGCGAACTGAAGCTGCCGGTCGGCGTATTCTTCGGCACCGCCGACCGTGTGGTCAACTTCAAGAACAACGGCGCCTGGCTGGAAGGCAGGATCGCCGGCCTCGACCTCGAAGTGCTGGAAGGCATCGGCCACATGCCGCAATATTCCGAAGCGGACAAGGCGGAGGCATTCATCAGGCGGATGGCGGCGAGAGCCTTCCAAGCTTGATCGCCGGACCCTGCTCCCGTAACGCTTCTGCCGTGCCCCCTTGGCGGAACTGGTAGACGCAAGGGACTTAAAATCCCTCGGCCATTGGCCGTGCCGGTTCGATTCCGGCAGGGGGCACCAGTTTCTCGCTCACGACGAATTCGCTGCGCTCATCGTCTCCGCGGGGCGGCCTGACCGGCCGACGGGCGGTCGCCCTTGCGAACCCTGCGGGTTCGAGCTTGCGCTCAGCTCTTATCCGACTTCCTGAACAACCGCACCGGGCTTTTCGGTCCGCGCGCGATCACGCCCTTGGCTTCGAGGTCGAGCTGGACGCATTTGAGCCACCAGCCGGCTTTCTCGCCACCGGGGAAATGCTCGGCGGAGAGGTGCGGGAGCAGGGCGGTCTTGGCCTCGGCGACCGTCAGGTCGGGCGGATCGGAGGGAAGAACCGCCATCAGCGCCTCGCGCATGGCCATGTATTTGGTGCGGTTCACGCGGTATTTGTGATTGGGCGAGGTGAAGTTCTCGACTTCGATCTTGTCGCTTTCGGGCATGGACTTCTCCGCTGGTACAGTGATCGCGCGACGCTACTTCGTGCCCGCGACGCCGATCAGATGGCCTTCCGGGTCGGTGAACTTGCCGACGACGAGGTTCCCGCCCGGCGAACTGACCGGTCCGACGCGCCGTGTGCCGCCGAGGCATTCGGCCTTGCGAAGGGCGGCCTCCACGTCGTCGACGCCGACATAGAACGTGACGTGGCCGTCGTAACCGTCACCGCCCGCGACGCCGCCCGGAATCCCGCCTCCATTGTCTTCGCTGTCGACGAATCCATAGTCGGTCGGACGGGAAATCGCATCCGCCACCGGACTGCTGGTGTCGAATGCCCATCCGAACAGTTCCGCGTAGTAGGTCCGGAGCCTTTCCGGCTTCTTCCCTATGATCTCGAAATGTACGACCGGCTGTCCCATGATCTGTCCTCCTGTTGCATTGGTCACACGCCGAGGGCGCCATTCACCCGGATTTTCGGAACCCGGAAGCCCATCGCGGCCCACGCGCCGAGCAGCTTCACCATGAAGGATGCCGACTGCCGCCTGGCGTTCGGCACGTCGTCGGGCAGAACCGAGGCATCGGGCAGGTCCATCACCATCGTCCGCATCTGGAGCGGCGGCAGCGCGTTCTTCGGCCACAGCCCGCCATAGACGCTGAGCCAGTGGCCGCTCTGGAATTCGAGGAAAAGCGGCGTGCTGCAGCAGGCGGCGACGACGCGGCGGGTCTTCGATTTGGGCGTCAGACGGAACTCCCTGAGGTGCTCCGCGCCTGAGACGAAGCGCACGCGGTCCTTGCGGTAGAGCTCGAAGCGGGTCGCGCCCTTGTCGTCGACCACCGGCTTTGCGCCGGGCAGGGCGCCGATCCGCGCACCGGCCTCGCGACAGGAATTGCAGCAGCATTCGCTGCTGACGATCGGCGCACCCGCGACTTCGATGCGCACCTCGCCGCAGTGGCAGGCGAGTTCGGTCGTTCCTGTCATTGCATGGTCTCCAATTCATTCCGGCCGAACAGCAGCCTTATGTAGCGGTCGAGATGGTCAAGGCTTTCGCGGGCGATTTCGGGATCGTTGCCCGCCTTGGCGAGTACGAATGCGCCCTGGATCACCGTCTGGGTGTGCCGGGCGAGGCTTTCGGCGGATACGCCTGAAACGCCGTGCCGGCGCATGGCGGCCGTGATGTCGGCCTCCAGCGTCGCCGCATGGCCGAAGATGCTGGCGCCGCAGGCGTCGCGGATCGCGGGCGAGGTGGCATGCACCTCTTCCGCCATGGTGCCGACGAGGCAAGTGAAATCCGCCAGATCGTCCGAAATGATCGACCTGCGGAAGGCGACATAGGCAAGAACGCGCTCCAGCGGGTCGGCAGGCTTATGGTAAGGCGCGGCGGCGAAGAAGGCGCTGGTCGTGTCGGCCCAGAAGCGCGCGGCGACGACGCCAAGTTCTTCCTTGCTCTTGAAGTGATGAAAGAACGAACCCTTGGTCACCGCCGCCGCCTGGCAGAGATCGTCGACCGAGGTTGCGGCGTAGCCCTTGGCGCGGATCACGTCGCGCGCGGCTTCGAGAAGGCGGGTTCGTGCGTCGCCGCGTTCGGGTTGCTGTTTGGTCGGTCTGGGCATGGAGAATACATACCGTACGGTTGGTATGAATGCAACCATGCTCCTCTAATCCCCTGCGCCGCTGGCTCGCTCACGGGGACGAGTGTCATCGGCACCAAGCGTGGTAAAGTATCGGATGCAAATGAAGCGCCTTCTGTTATATTAGAATTAATGGCGCAGGGGATGGAGCATGGAAATTCTATTAATTCTTGGGTTGCTTGTCGCTGGGTTAGTACTAATCGCATTAGTAGGTATCTTTAGGATCGAGATCGGCGAAGCATCCAAGGTCTCACTCCTGCTTGCTCCGTTGATCGCATTTCTTCTACTCAGCGGTGCTATCACAGAACTCGAGGGCTTAGGCTGGAAGGCGAAATTTAGCGCTATTGCTCAAAACCGAATTGTTTCGGCCGCCGAGGCGGCGGATCTGCTCATTGTTGATGAAGCGGCGAGTAATCCGAACTTTCTCAAAGACATGTTCACAAGGCCTTGTCGGCCATATTACGTCGTACAGGAAGGTATTCTGCCGCCGGAATTGAGTGATGACGACAAACGGCTCGTGCAACATATCGCGCTGCAGATTAGGCGCTCGATGCTATGCGGTGCGTTCGTGGCTTTGGTCGTCGTGGATGATAGGTTTCAGCCAATTGGTCTCCTAGAGGCAAGTTCCCTGCAGGAAATTCTCAGAATCAAGCTTACCGCGCGGAATTTCAAACATGTGGCGTCGACGGGCTTGGTGGTGACGAGCGACCCCTTTAGCGAAATCATTGCAAGCGAACTCGGTCTCGCGCTGACCAACCCACGGTTCCAGGCAAAAGGCGGTCTCGCGTCTCGGGTCTTTGTCAACATCGATGCAAGCGTCGAGGAAACGTACTCTGAACTTCTCGTCGCAAATGCGAACGTAGCTGCGATAATCGACAGGCATGGTCGTTTCGAGGGCATCGTGACGCGGCGAGTGATCGAAGGCTGGATAATCGGGCAATTGATTACAACCAACCAGACTTGACCCAAGTCAACGCAGAGAGCGCCGCCATCCTCCAATGATGCCTTGTCATCAAAGGAGGAATTCCCATGCCGACCGACGTCGCAATCATTGTGGCCGCAATAGGCGTCATCTTCGTCCTGTTCGCAGGCGCGCTGGTCTACGCCGACATGACCTGGAACAAGTCGAGAAAATAGGCCGAGATACGATCTGGCCAAACGCTCCGTGCATTGGCACATTCGCTCCTGAATCAGGAGAGAATTCATGGCGAAGAAGAACGCGTGGACGGCCCCGAAACCCTGGGCCGATATCGCGCCGGCGCTGGTCGATGTGGCGACGGGCAGAAAGCCCGCCGACATGGTGGTGCGCAACGGGCGCTGGGTGAACGTGCATTCCGGCGAGGTGATACCCGGCACCGACATCGCCATCGTGGAGGGCCGCTTCGCCTATTGCGGGCCTGACGCCAGCCACGCCATCGGCGAGCACACCAGGGTGGTCGACGCCGGCGGGCGCTATCTGGTTCCCGGCCTGTGCGACGGCCACATGCATGTCGAAAGCGGCATGGTGACGGTGACGGAGTTCTGCCGCGCCGTCATCCCGCATGGCACGACCTCCATGTTCATCGACCCGCACGAGATTGCCAACGTGCTGGGACTGGCGGGCGTGCGTCTCATGCATGACGAGGCCGTGGCCGCGCCGATCAACGTCTATGTGCAGATGCCGTCCTGCGTGCCCTCGGCACCCGGTCTCGAGCTGGCCGGCGCGGAAATCAGCCCCGCCGACGTGGCCGAGGCCATGCAATGGCCAAACATCATCGGGCTTGGCGAGGTGATGAATTTTCCGGGCGTCGCCGCCAACAACGAAACCATGGTCGGCGGCATTCGCGAGACCATGAAGGCCGGCAAGACGGTCGGCGGGCACTACGCCTCGCCTGATCTGGGCCTGCCGTTTCACGGTTATGTGGCGGGCGGGCCGCAGGACGACCATGAGGGCACCAGGCCCGAGGACGCCATCGCCCGCGTGCGGCAGGGCATGAAGGCGATGCTCCGGCTGGGTTCGGCCTGGTACGACGTTGCCAGCCAGATCAAGGCGGTGACGGAGAGCGGGCTCGATCCCCGCAATTTCATCCTGTGCACCGACGACAGCCATTCCGGCACGCTGGTCAATGACGGCCATATGGACCGTGTGGTCCGCCATGCGATCCAGCAGGGCCTGAACCCGATCACCGCGATCCAGATGGCGACGATCAACACGGCCGGGCATTTCGGGCTGGAGCGCGAACTGGGCTCGATCACGCCCGGCCGCCGCGCCGATTTCCTGATCGTCTCGAACCTCGCCGAACTCAGGATCGACGAGGTTTATGCGCGTGGGCAGCGGCTGGCCAGGGACGGACGGCTCACCGCCGAAATCGCGCCCTATGAATATCCGGCGAAGGCGAAAAACACCGTCAAGCTCGGCAAGCAACTGGCGGCGGCGGACTACGATATTCCCGCACCCGCTGGCGCGAATGAGGTCCGCGTCCGCGTCATCGGCGTGGTGGAAAACCAGGCGCCGACGCGCGCGCTGGAGGCCGATCTCGCGGTGAAGGACGGGCTGGTCGAGATGGACCGGCGCAACGACGTCTGCCAGATCGCGCTGGTCGAGCGCCATCGCGGCACCGGCGCAGTCACCAACGGCTTCGTATCCGGCTTCGGCTACGTCACGGACTGCGCCATGGCCTCGACTGTGGCGCATGACAGCCACCACATGATCGTGGTCGGCACCAACAAGGAGGATATGGCCGTCGCCGCCAATATCCTCGGCAAGGTCGGCGGCGGGGTGGTGCTGGTGTCGGAAGGCAAACAGCTCGCGCTGGTGGAAATGCCGATCGCCGGCCTGATGTCGGACGAGCGCGCCGAGGTCGTGGCCGGGAAGGCGGCGCAACTGACGCAGGCGATGCGCGATATGGGGTGCAGCCTCAACAACGCCTACATGCAGCACTCGCTGCTGGCGCTGGTGGTCATCCCCGAACTCAGGATTTCCGACGCCGGCATCATCGACGTGACGAAGTTCGAGAAGGTCGACCTGTTCGTGTGACGGGGCCGTTTCAGGAGTAGGAGAGCCTCCGCACCTGATCCTTCAGCCACTCTGCGCCGGGATCGCCCGCGCTTGCGGTCGGCCAGGCCATGGCGACCGAAAAGCCGCGCAAGACGACCGGCGGCTTAAACAGCCTCAGCCCGTATTGGTCGGCGAAGCGGAGCGCGATGCGCCGCGCGACAGTCATGACGAGATCGGTAGCGGCCACGATCGCCGGGGCGGCGAGGAAATGCGGCACGGTGACGGCGACTTGTCGTTCGCGCCCGATCCGGGCAAGCGCCGCGTCCACCGGCCCGCCCGTTCCCGCCCTCGGTGCGATCAGCACATGACTTTCGGCCAGGAACTCATCCAGCGAGGGCGTCGCCGAAAGCCGCGGATGGTCGCGGCGGGCAATTGCCACATAGTCCTCGTGAAAGAGGGTTTCCCTGTTGTGAGCCGCACCCAGAGACCAGGCGTCGCGGATAGCCAGATCGTAATCGCCGGCGGCGAGGCGTTCGGCGAAATTGTCCTCCAGCGGGAGGATTTCAATGGCGGTGCGCGGCGCGGTGTTCTGGAGGCGGGCAGCCAGCGGGGCGAGCACGACAAGGGCCGCATAGTCGTTGGCGCCAATGCGGAAGCGGCGCTCGGAATTTGCCGGGTCAAACTGGCGCGCGGGATTCAGCGTCTCCCCGATCTCTTCCAGAAGCCGCTGTACCTTCGGCCGCAGATCGCGCGCGAGATGGGTGAGGATCATTGACCGGCCTTCGCGCACCAGCAGCGGATCGCCGAGCGCGACGCGCAGCCTTGAAAGCGCGGCACTCGTCGCGGGCTGGCTGAGATTGAGCTTGCGCGCGGCGGCCGACACCTGGCTCTCGCTCAAAAGAGCGTCCAGCGCGCGCAGGAGGTTGAGATCGAAGGAGCGTATATTCACCATACAGATGGAATGTATAGCAAATATCGATTGGAAGGATAGTCGCGGCAGTCCCATGTCTTGCCCGTGTGTGAAATCCGAACACCAGAGAGGAGAGCGCGATGCGCGAGGAGAAATTCAGCTTTCAAAGCCGCGGCGAGGTCATGGCCGGAACGCTCTTCCGGCCCGATTGGGAGACCAACGGGTCGGTGGTGACGACCGGGCCGCTGACTTCGGTCAAGGAGCAGGCGGCGGGCGCCTATGCGCGCGCTCTTGCCGAGCGGGGATATGCAGCGCTCGCCTTCGATCATCGCGGATTCGGCCAGAGCGGCGGGCTGCCAAGGCAGTTCGAGACGCCGCAGGGCAAGGCGGAAGACATTGGCGAGGCGATTACCGCGCTGTCGCGGGACGAGCGTACGGCGGGACTGCCTGTTTTCGCGGTCGGCGTGTGCGCTGGCGGCGGCTACATGGCTCAGTCCGTCGCCAATGATTGGCGTGTGCGTGCCTTCGCCGGCGTGGCCGGCGTATATTCCGACGCTCAACAAACGAAATCATGGCTCGGGGACGGTTACCAGGAGGCGATCGAGCGGGCGCGGGCGGCCGAGGCGCGCTGGCGCCAAACGGGTTACGCCGAGACGATACCAGCTGTCGCGCCGGACAATGGCGATGTCGCGATGCCGCTCGACGAGGCCTACGCCTTTTACGGCACGCAGCGCGGCGCGGTAGCGAACTACGTCAACGGCTTTGCCGTTCAGTCACGCGCGTACACGCTGCCCTTCGACGTCCAGCGCGTTGCGGGAGACATTCGTGCGCCGGTGATCATCGTCCACTCCGAAAAGGCGCTTGCGCCGGCGCTGGCTCACCGCTTCTTCGATGCCGTGGCGGCGGAGAAGGAAGAGTTGTGGCTTTCCTCGCAGGGCCAGATCGACTTCTACGACGACGAGCGGCTGATCGGGCCGGCGGCCGATGCGATAGACCGCTTCTTCCGGCGCGTCGCCGGAAATTCGCCGGCTGCCGGGTAGGGTTCAGCGCTCCCAGAACACGGGCGACAGGATCACCAGCACGGCGAGGATTTCCAGCCGGCCGAGCAGCATGGCGAGCGCCAGCACCCATTTGGCGAAATCGGGAACCGGTGCATAGGTCCCGGCGGGACCGATGATATCGCCGATGCCGGGGCCGACATTGGTCAGCGTCGCCGCCATGCCCGACAGCGACGTGATAATGTCGAGGCCGGTCGCGGCCAGGATCAGCGTGCCGATGCCCCAGATGACGAGGAACGACGCCACGAACAGCACCACGGCGCGCTGCACCTCGTCCTCCACCACGCGGTCACCGTAGCGGACGGTGAGCACGGTGTTGGGATAGACGAGGCGGCGCAGGCCGTTGGCGAGCAGCTCGAACACGATCAGGAAGCGGTACGCCTTGATGCCGCCCGTCGTGGAGCCGGAGCAGCCGCCGAGGAATGTGGCGATGAACGCCGCCGCCGCCACGAACGGCCCCCAGGTCATGTAGTCGCCGCTGGCGTAGCCCGTCGTCGTTATGATCGAAGTGAAGTTGAAGGCCGAATGGGTCAGCGCGTCGAAGAAGGTCTCGTCGGTGGTCAGCCGCCGGTAGATCGTGACCGCCAGAATGAAGGTGACCAGGTAGCCGACAAAGACCTTGATCTGCGGGTCGGTCAGCGCGTCGAGACGGCCGCGCGAGATGAACAGGATCAGGATGGCGAAGGGCAGCGCGCCGATGAACATCGACACAGTGCCGACCCACAGCACGGCGAGATTTTGATCGTAGTGGCCCATGGAGGCGTCATGGGTGGAAAAACCCGCCGTCGAAATGCTGGTCAGAGCATGGTTGATCGCGTCGAAGCCGGTCATGCCGGCCGCCGCGTAGCAGATGGCGCAGGCCACTGTGAGCGTCGCATAGACCGCGACGAGACTGGTCGTATAGGTGGAGAACCGTGCGAATGGCCGGTCGTCCATGCTCGACGATTCGATCTGGAAATAGGACACGCCGCCGACATTGAGCAGCGGCAGAATGAACATGCCGAGCGCAATCACGCCAAGCCCGCCGAACCATTGCAGCAGCGAACGCCAGATAAGAAGGCCCGGCGGGAGGTCGTCGAGGCCGGTGATGACGGTCGCTCCCGTCGTCGTCATGCCCGACACCGCCTCGAACACCGCGTCGGTGAAGCTGAGCTCGACCGACGATGCGAGTAGCGGCACCGCGCCGACCGCGCAGGCGGTCAGCCACAGTAGATTGACGACGAGGAAGCCGAAGCGGGCGCTGATGGTCGGCGCGCGGCCCTGCGTGGCAAGCATCACCGCAAGCCCCAGCCCGCCGGTGAACAAGGCCGAAAACGCGAAGACCTGCCAGTCGGGATTGCCGTAATAGAGATCGACCGCGGCTGGAATCAGCATCGCGGCGGATAGGTAGATGGACAGGACGGCGGCGACATGAATGGCGGCGCGGACGGCGAGATATTGCACGGAAGTTCAGTCCCGGTATCGTTGCTCTCCGCGGCCCGTATATCAGCCGCCATGCGGGTCGCGACAGTGGCTTCAAGCGCCCGAATATGCAAGGGCACGCGGCGTGACAGGCCGGACGCCTGGCATGAAGCCAGGAGATGAGCGATGACGGTTTACATCATATTGTTCAGGGGAGTGGGCGGCGCGACCCAGCTGCCGGTGAAGCCGCTGCGCGAGAAGCTGACCGAAGCCGGGCTGAAGAATGTCGCGACCTATATCAACAGCGGCAATGCCGTGGTGAAAAGCAGTCTGTCGCGCGACAAGGTGATTTCGCTGATCGCCAGGATCTGCGCCAAGGAGTTCGGCTTCGAAAAAGCCATCCATGCGCCGACGGCGGACGAGTGGGAGGCGCTGATCGCGAACAACCCATTTCCGGACGCGGTTTCGGACCCGAAATCCGTCCATGCGGCCTGGCTCGAGATCAAGCCGGAAGAGGCGAATGTGCAGGCAATTCGCGACCATGCGGTCGACGGCGAGCGCATCGGGGTCGTCGGCAATGTCGCCTATCTGCACACCCCGCACGGTTTCGGCCGGTCCAAGATGGCCGAGCGATTCGACAAGCGCATCGGTGTGCCCAACACGGCCCGCAACTGGCGCACGGTGCTCGCCCTGCGCGACCTGGCCGAAAAGGCAGCCGGTTGACGTCCGTCAGGGCAGGGCGCGTATCCACGCCGTGATGCGCGCCGATGGCCGGTCAGTCCGCGGGCGGCGGCGCGGGTTTGCGTTTGTGCCAGCCGGCGAAGCGGCGCTGGATTGCATAGGTCCACGGCGCCGGCAGGAAGGTGAGCGCCTTGAGAAACCATGTGAAGCGGCGCGGGAAGGTGATTTCCGTACCGCCGCGTTTCAGTCCGTCGAGCAGTCGCAGCGACGCCTTGTCCACCGGCATGAGGGCCGGCATCTTGAACCGGTTGTTTTCCGTCAGCGGCGTGTCGATGAAGCCGGGATTGATAATCTGGATGCGGATGTTGACCAGGTCGAGATCGTATTTCAGCGCCCAGACCATGTTGTTCAGCGCTGCCTTGGAGGCGCCATAGGCGGCGGCCGAAGGCATCCCGAATATGGCGGAGGCCGAGCCGATGACTGCAATCTGGCCGCGCCCGCGTCGGCGCATTTGCTCCAGCACCGGGACAAGCCCGTGGATCACGCCGAACACGTTGACCTCGTAGGTCTTGACGAAATTTTCCGCCGTCAGTCCATCGAGGCGCGTCGGGAAATAGGTTCCCGCGTTGAAGATGGCGAGCGTGACAGGGCCGACTTCCCTTTCGATCCGTTCCGCCGTTTCGCGCATGGCCGCTTCATTGGTCACATCGCAGGGGAAAGCGACGATGCTATGCCCTGCTGTCGATGCTTCCTCAGCGAGCGCCACAAGCTTTTCCTCGCCGCGCGCCGTTGCCGCCACGGTGTATCCCGCCGCGGCAAGGTCAAGCGCAAGCTGCCGCCCGATGCCGGTGCTGGCGCCGGTGATCCAGGCGATGCCGTCCGCGGGTTTTGCCCTGTAGAGCGCCATGAATTGTCCTTCCTCGCCGGGTTCGCGGCGGCCTGGCAGTATGCGGTACAGGAACGATAGACCGGACGCCGCGGTTTCACCCCCGCGCAACCGATTGTCCCAAAAGCCGCGTTTCGCGCAAAATCGCTCCTTGAAAGCACGGTTGGGCATTTTTAGAGAACGGGTTAGGAAATCAAAATCGCCGAAAATCGAGGTTATGTCCATGTACGCATCGGCAATCGAAGCGATCGGCAACACGCCGCTGATCCGGCTCAAGCGCGCTTCGGAGGAAACGGGCTGCGAAATCTACGGCAAGGCCGAATTCATGAACCCCGGCCAGTCGGTCAAGGACAGGGCGGGACTGTTCATCATCCGCGATGCCGAGAAGAAGGGTCTGCTCAAGCCGGGCGGCGTGATCGTGGAAGGCACGGCCGGCAATACCGGCATCGGGCTGACCGTGGTCGCCAAGGCGCTGGGCTACCGCACCGTCATCGTCATCCCCGACACCCAGAGCCAGGAAAAGAAGGACGCGCTCAGGGTGCTAGGCGCAGAGCTGATCGAGGTTCCCGCGGTTCCGTACAGGAATCCCAACAACTACATAAAAGTCTCGGGCAGGCTGGCCGAGCAACTGGCGAAGACCGATCCCAACGGCGCGATCTGGGCCAACCAGTTCGACAATACAGCCAATCGTGACGGTCACATCGAGACAACGGCCGAGGAAATCTGGGATCAGACCGGCGGCAAGATCGACGGCTTCGTCTCGGCGGTCGGCACCGGCGGCACGCTGGCCGGCGTGGCGGCAGGCCTCAAATCGCACAGCAACAGCGTCAAGATCGCCATCGCCGACCCTTTGGGCGCGGCGCTCTACAGCTTCTACACCGAGGGCGAGTTGAAGTCGCATGGCAGCTCGATCACGGAGGGCATCGGGCAGGGCCGCATCACCGCCAATCTGGAAGGATTTACGCCCGACTTCTCCTACCAGGTGCCGGATGAGGATGCGCTGCCGATCGTATTCGATCTCATTCAGGAAGAGGGCCTGTGCATGGGCGGCTCCACCGGCATCAACATTGCGGGTGCCATCAGGCTCGCGCACGATCTCGGACCGGGGCATACAATCGTCACCATCCTGGCCGACTACGGCAACCGCTATCAGTCGAAGCTCTTCAATCCCGAGTTCCTGCGCGGCAAGAACCTGCCGGTTCCCGTCTGGATGGAAGCGAACTCCGCGATCAAGGTTCCCTTTGAGGACGTGCCGGAATGAACGTCTCTCAAAGAGCGATCGCGGTCTCGTCCTTTGCGGTTCGGATGACCATCATTGTGACATAGCGCGCAACATTCGTCTCGTCGTGGAACAGGCGCTTGCATAGATCGTCATACTCTTCCATATCGCGAAGACGCAGCTGCAGGGCGATATCGACATCGCCGGTGACCGCATATGCCTGCGTCACCGCCGGTTCCCTTTTGGTGTGATCGAAGAAGCGCCGCATGTGTTCTTCGCCGTGCCGGTGCAGTTCCACGGTGACCAGCGCCTTGAGCACGCGTCCGGTTTTGGCCGGATTGACGATCGCAACCACCCGCTCGATCACACCGCTGGCCTTCAGACGCCTGATGCGCCGCAGGCAGCTCGAAGGCGAAAGTCCGACGCGATCCGCGATGCGCGCATTGGTCTGCGCGGCGTCGCGCTGCATCAGATTGAGGAGCTTGATGTCGATCTTGTCCAACGTGGCCTCCGCATTCACCGAATGCAATAATATTGCACAAACCTGCAATCTTTGACCACAAGTGCGAAAGCGTCCGGGTTACGTGGCTGACCTCATAGGAGGCTCGCCATGCACTACGTCCACTGCCTGTTCGCGAAAACGCGTGAAACGCTCGAAATCTACTGGGAACTGGTGCGCATTATCGTGCCTGTGGCAATCGCGACCGAGGTGCTGGTTCGCCTCGGGGTCATCGCGGCCATATCGCCGGCCCTCGATCCGGTCATGGGGCTGTTCGGCCTGCCCGCGGATCTCGGCCTGGCCTGGCTGGTGGGCTTGTTGGTCGGGATTTGGGGCGCGGTCCCGCTCCTCTATGTGCTCGCGCCGCCCGATACGCTGAGCACGGCTGACGTTACAGTCTTTGCAAGCCTGCTCCTGTTTGCGCACGGACTGCCGATCGAACAGAAGATCATCCAGAAGGCGGGACCCGGCTTTCTGGTAACGACGGCGCTGCGACTTCTGGGCGGCATGATCTATGCCGGCCTTCTCCATCTGCTTCTGTCGACGACTGGCTGGCTGTCCGGTCCGGTCAACCCAACTTCCATTCCAGCTATGCTGACCAGCGATTGGGCCGCCTTTTTTCATGGTCTGTTCGAGACCTGCCTGTGGATGCTGGTCATTCTCATCCTGCTGGCCTGGCTGCTGGAAATCCTCAAACTGGCGCGGATCATGGAATGGCTGATGCGCGCGCTCGATCCGCTCTTGAAGCTGGCCGGAATTCGCGGCGAGGCACGCGCGCTGACGAGTGTGGGACTGTTTCTCGGAATCTCCTACGGTGGCGGCTTGCTGATCCGTGAGGCGCGCAGCGGCGCGATTTCGCCGCGTCAGGTATTCCTGTCCTGCACTTTCATGGGATTTGCGCACAGCGTCATTGAAGATACCGCGCTGTTTCTCGCGCTCGGCGCCGACTTCACCGGTATTTTCGTCGGCCGGATCGTTTTCGCGGTCGCCGCGACCGCCTTGATCGCGAGGATCACGCTGGCGATGCCCGACGGCGTATTCTTCGGATATCTGTTCGAAGGCAGGCGCCCGACGACCGAGTGACAGGCAGCCGGCTGGGATCGCTTGCTCAATCCGTGAGAGTTGAACCGACTTGCATGCGGAAGCCGGGCAGGGCACACCGTGGGGGCTTGAGTGTATATCGTGCCGAGGCTGTTCCCGCATGACCGTCATCACCGCCCCGCTGTTTCGCGACGATTCCTATCTTGCGGAGGCCGAGGCGGTGGTGGCCGGCATCAACGATCGCGGCGGCATAATTCTCGACCGGACGATCTTCTATGCCACCTCGGGCGGCCAACCCGGCGACACCGGCAGGCTGATCCGCGCCGACGGATCCGAGGTGCCGGTCGCCGGCACGATCACCGGCGAGACCAAGAACGAGATCATCCATATCCCCGCCCCCGGCGCTCCGTCATTGGCCGTCGGCGATGCGGTGAAGCTCGCCATCGACTGGGAGCGGCGCTTCAAGCTGATGCGCATGCACACCGCCTGCCATCTGCTCACCGTCATTTGCCCTTGCCCGATCACCGGTGCGGCGGTGAGCGAGGACGATTCCAGGGTCGATTTCGACATTCCGGACGCCAGCTTCGACAAGCAGGAAGTGACGGAACGAATGATGGAACTGGTGAAGGCAGACCATCCGGTGTTCACGCGCTGGATTTCGGAGGAGGAATTGGCCGCCCATCCGGGGCTGGTGAAGTCGAAGAACGTGCGCCCGCCGGCCGGCACCGGCCGCATTCGCCTGGTCTGCATCGGCGATGAGGGCGTGGTCGACAGCCAGCCATGTGGCGGCACGCACGTGCGCTCGACCGGGGAGGTCGGCGAAATTCACATCGGCAAGATCGAGAAGAAGGGCAGGGAGAACCGGCGGTTTCGTATTCGGTTCGGGCCACTGCCGGCGACCTGAGCGATGAAGCTGGAAGGCTCCTGCCATTGCGGCGCTGTGCGCTTCACCTGCGACAGCAACCATCCCGTGCCCTATCAGCGCTGCTACTGCTCCATCTGCCGCAAGACCGCAGGCGGCGGCGGGTACGCCATCAACATCTCCGCGCGCTCCGAATCTCTGGATGTGGAGGGCGAGGACGCCGTCGGCGTCTATCACGCCACAATCGGCGGCGAACACAGCACCGCACAGCGCCGCTTTTGCACGAAGTGCGGCAGCGCGCTGTGGCTCTACGATCCGACATGGCCGGAACTGATCCATCCGCATGCTTCGGCGATCGACACGCCGCTGCCGGTTCCGTCCGAACACACCCATCTGCTGATCGATTCCAAGGCCAGTTGGGTTGAAGTGGAAGCCGGGCCGCGCGACAAGACTTTCGACGGGTACCCGGACGAATCCATTGCTCACTGGCATGAGCGGACCGGGAATGCTGTCGAATGAGGAGAGAATGAGCTTGGCGGAAACCAGCCCCTTCATCGTTTCGGCCGACTGGCTACAGGAGCGGCTGGGCACGCCCGGCCTGTCGATCATAGACGGCTCATGGTATCTGCCGGCGCAGAACCGGGACGCATGGGCGGAATACGAGGCGGGCCATATTCCGGGCGCGGTGTTCTTCGACCACGACACGGTCGTTGAGCCCGGCACCGGCCTGCCGCATTCGTTGCCGCATCCGGGCCTGTTCGAGCAGTTCGCCAGTTCCATGGGCATTTCGGACCGCGACACCATCGTCGTCTATGACGGGCCGGGTTTCTTTTCCGCGCCGCGCGTCTGGTGGATGTTCCGGGTGATGGGCGCCGGCAAGGTCTATGTGCTCGATGGCGGGCTGGACGGATGGAAGCGCGAAGGCCGCCCCGTGACCGATAAACCGACCAGGGTCGCGGGTTGCGTCTTCACGCCTAAATTCGACCGGGGACGCGTCGCCTCCTTCGACGAGATGATGCGGATCGTGGAGGAGCGCTCGGCGCAGATCGCCGACGCGCGCCCCAAAGGCCGTTTCGAGGGAATTGACCCGGAACCGCGGCCAGGTATGCGTTCCGGCCACATGCCGGGCGCGTTCAACGTGCCGGCGCTCGAATTGGCGAAAGATGGAAAACTTTTACCGATCAGCGAATTGCGAGAGAAACTTGAGGCGTCCGGGATCGATCTCGGCAAGCCGGTGGTGACAAGCTGCGGCTCCGGCATCACGGCGGCGGTCATCACGCTGGCGCTGGAATCGGTCGGCCACAGTGACAACAAGCTCTATGACGGCTCATGGTCCGAATGGGGCGGCCGGCAGGATACCGCGGTGGTCACCGGCAAGGGCGGCGAATGAGCGCGCGCGGGCGCAAGCCGGTCGAGGTGACCGTCACCCACCTCGAAATGACCACGCCCCACGGCCATTACCCGTCGCTGCCGCACGGCCATCCGATCGCGCTTCTGAAGGCCAGGGATATTCCACTCCATTTCTACCGCTATCTCCAGGACCGGGTGGGCCGCGAATGGACCTGGGTCAACGCGCTCAGGCTCGGCGACGAGGAGCTCGCGGCGCGCCTGCATGCTCCGGAGCGCAACATCCGCGTGCTCTATTTCGATGGCGCCCCGGCCGGTTTCTTCGAACTCGCCACGGAGCTCCCGGAAAAGGTGGATATCGCCTATTTCGGCATGATGGAGCACGCCACCGGGCAGGGTTTCGGCCGCTGGTTCCTGGGCGCCGCGATCGAGACCGCATGGTCCTACAAGCCGGAGAAGATAACCGTGCAGACCTGCACGGCGGATCATCCGGCCGCGCTGCCGCTTTACCAGAAGATGGGTTTCTCGCCTGTCAGCCAGATCAAAGAGACGCTGACGCCGCTGACCAAGGCCGAACGCGCCGCGGCGGTCATGCGCTAGCGTTTTTTCGGCGTTTCGTTCCCCAACCCCGGCTAAACGCCCCGTTCATCGCAGCTTCAGCGCGGTTCTTGCATGGTTGCCTCATTGGAAAACGCCAGAGAGGAACGACCATGTTTACCCGCCGCACCATGATCGCCGGCCTCGCAGCCGCGATGATTGCCCCCGCCGTCGCTCATGCGACAAGTCCCGCCCTGAAGCTCGCCCAGGACATGCCGTCGGCCGGGCAGATCCTGCGCAAGCTCGAAGCCGCGCCGCGCCTGAGGGTGAAGCCCGAACAGCGCATGACCATCCAGCAGCTCAAGCGCCGCCCCGAAATCCGCGAACTGGCGCCGGCGATCGACATCCAGTCGATCAACTTCGCCTTCGGCTCCGCCGTTATCCCGTATTCGCAATACGGCAAGGTGGAGAATATCGCCGAGGCGCTGCGCCACCTCGGCCGCCGCGGACGCTCCGCGACCATCCTGATCGAAGGCCACACCGACGCTGTCGGCTCGACCTATTCGAACCAGGTTCTGGCCGAGCGCCGCGCAGAATCCTTGAAGCAGGTGCTGGTCTACCATTTCGGCATCCCCGGGCACATGCTCCAGACCGTGGGCTATGGCGAGCAGTTCCTGCTGGTGCCGACGCCCTATGAGGAATGGCGCAACCGGCGCGTGACGCTGCGCCGCGTCGACGACTTCGTCATCCGCTGAAGCAGGCCGCAACGTATCGAACCTCCCGGTCCATCGGCCGGGAGGTTTGCTTTGAGCGGCATGGCATGAATCGGGTGGCGGCGGCCCTGGCTCTTCGCAATATGCGCGATAACCGCAGCCGCTTCCGGAGAACCAGAATGGGCCTGATCCGCTTTGTCGCCATGCCGACAGATGATGCCCGCGCCTTCCAGCGCGGCGAACCCGACGCCTACGGCATGACCCCCGAACGCAGAATCTCGGACGGCGACGGCGTGCCGTGCCGACATTGCCTGAACAACGTCGCCGCCGGCGAGGACTATCTGATCCTGGCCTACCGGCCGTTTCCGGCCTTGCAGCCATATGCAGAGACCGGGCCGATCTTCCTTCATGCGGCCGAATGCGAGCGGGCGCCGGAAACCGACGTCATGCCGGATCTGTTCCGCGCCTCGCCCGACTGGATCGTGCGCGGCTACGGCCATGACGACCGCATCGTCTACGGTACGGGCGCGGTGACGCCGAAGAAGGACGTCTGCACGCGCGCGCACCAACTCCTGCAGCGCGCGGACATCGCCTATGTCCACATGCGTTCTGCCCGCAACAATTGCTATCAGGTAAGAATCGACAGGGCGTGAGGGACCGTGGCCGGGCCGCTCAGCGCAAGGCGCGCCGCTGCCTCTTGTGCGCCGAGCCCCAGATCGCCAGGCCGATCCCCAGCGAGACAAATCCCAACTCCATGTGGGAAACGGCGAAATTGAACAGAGTGGCGATCATGACGTCCCTGGATTTGCGTGGGAGGGCGAATGGTTCTTGTCGATCCCTTTTCTGCCGGAAGGGCCGCCGGGGCACATTGATCCCGGTCAAGACCGGGGTCGCTGAAGAAATTGGCCCGCCGGGGTGCAAACCGGCGGGCCAGACTCGGGGAGGAGCGTGCCTCGTATCAAGACACCCGAGCGACCGAGCATCGGATCAATCCGATGCTCTACTATGTTTCGGCGCGTCCTTCATGCGTTCGATGAACGCACGGCGCACCGGATATTACGCGGCCAGAGCGGCCTTGGGCTCTGCCATTTCGTAGCCGAGCGCGTCGGCCACGGCGCGGTTGGTGATGCGTCCCTTGTGGACGTTCAGGCCGTTGCGCAGGTGATGGTCGTCAACCAGCGCCTTCAGGCCCTTGTCGGCAAGCTGCAGGCCGTAATGCAGCGTCGCGTTGTTGAGCGCCTGGGCCGAGGTGACCGGCACGGCGCCCGGCATGTTTGCCACGCAATAGTGGATGATGCCGTCCACCTCATAGGTCGGCTCCGCATGTGTGGTGGCGTGCGAGGTCTCGAAGCAGCCGCCCTGGTCGATGGCGACATCGACCAGAACCGAGCCCGGCTTCATGCCCGACAGCATTTCGCGGCTGACCAGCTTGGGCGCCGCGGCGCCGGGGATCAGCACCGCGCCGACCACGACATCCGCCGAGAAGCACTCTTCCTCCAGCGCTTCCACGGTCGAATAGCGGGTGTGGACGCGGCCGTTGAAGATATCGTCGAGCTGGCGCAGGCGCGGGATCGACCGGTCGATGATTGTCACGTCAGCGCCGAGGCCGACCGCCATCTTGGCCGAGTTGAGGCCGACGACGCCGCCACCGATGACCGCAACCTTGGCCGGCAGCACGCCGGGCACGCCGCCGAGCAGGATGCCGCGGCCGCCATTGGCTTTCTGCAGCGCCGTTGCGCCCGCCTGGATGGCGAGGCGTCCCGCCACTTCCGACATCGGGGCCAGGAGAGGAAGCCCGCCGCGTTCGTCGGTGACGGTCTCGTAGGCGATCGCCGTCACGCCGCTTTCGATCAGGCCCCTGGTCTGGTCCGCGTCTGGCGCAAGGTGGAGGTAGGTGTAGAGGATCTGGTCTTCGCGAAGCTGAGCCCATTCCGACGGCTGCGGCTCCTTGACCTTCACGATCATGTCGGAGCGGGTGAAGACATCTTGAGCGGTCTTGGCGATCTCCGCACCGGCTGCGCGGTAGGCGTTGTCGTCGGCGCCGATGCCGGCTCCGGCGCCGCTCTCGACGATCACGGTGTGGCCATGCGCCACATATTCCCGCACCGAACCCGGCGTCAGGCCGACGCGGTATTCGTGGTTCTTGATTTCCTTGGGGCAACCAACGCGCATCGTCATGCTCCTCGCTCAGGGTCCGATTGTTGACCCAAGGTAACAGATAGAGCGTCGAATGTGTTTGCGAAGATGTTTGTCGCTGGCGGAATTTTTCGGTATAGTTTGCACAAGATGGTCGATGTACGAAAGGAATTGCGAAGAATGTCACTGGACAGGATAGATATCGCCATTCTGGACACGCTGCAGAAGGACGGCCGAATCTCCAATGCAGCACTCGCCGAGAAGGTGGGGCTGTCGCAGTCGGCGTGCTCGCGGCGGCTCGACAATCTGGAGCAGTCGGGCGTCATTTCAGGCTATCATGCGCGACTTTCCAACGCGGCCCTGGACCATCGCATGACCGCGATCGTCCATATCTCGCTGTCGGGCCAGTTCGAGAAGTCGCTGACGGAGTTCGAGGCGGCGATCAAGCGCTGCCCCAACGTCTTGTCGTGCCATCTGATGTCGGGCGAGTACGACTACATCCTGCGCATCGCCGCCCGCGACCTGCAGGATTACGAGCGCATCCACAAGGAATGGCTGTCGGCCATGCCGCATGTCACCAAGATCAACTCGTCATTCGCATTGCGCGAGGTGATCGACCGCACGGGGACGGGGATCAGGGCGGATATGGCGTGACGGCGCCCCGGTGCTCGCCTTGTTGCGTTGCACAATTGCCCTTATGTGAGGCTTGGCAAGAAACATGGGGGCCTGCTCATGGCCAACGCACGGCAGACGCATCGGCTGGTCGTCATCGGCGCCGGATTCGGCGGCCTTGAACTGGTCAGCGCGCTCAAGGGCGCCGGCCTCGACATCACGCTGATCGACACGCGCAACCATCATCTCTTCCAGCCGCTGCTCTACCAGGTGGCCACCACGTCGCTGGCGACCTCGGAGATCGCCTGGCCGGTGCGTCAGTTGTTGCGCCGCCGCAAGGACGTCACGACGCTGCTCGGCACGGTGACGGGCGTCGACGCCGCCGGCCGGCGCGTGCTGCTCGAGGACGGCGAGGCGGTTCCATACGACACGCTGGTGATCGCCACGGGTGCGCGCCATTCCTATTTCGGCCATGACGAGTGGGAGCCGTTCGCGCCGGGCCTGAAGACGATCGAGGACGCGACCGCGATCCGCCGCCGCATTCTGCTCGCCTTCGAGCGCGCCGAGCGCGAGCCCGATCCGGACAAGCGCGCAGCACTCCTGACCTTTGTCGTCATCGGCGCCGGGCCGACCGGCGTTGAGCTGGCCGGCACCATCGCCGATCTGGCCCGCGACACATTGAAGGGCGAGTTCCGCCGCATCGACCCCGGCGCGGCGCGCGTGGTGCTGGTCGAGGCCGGGCAGCGCGTGCTTGCCAACTTCCGCGACAAGCTTTCGGATTATGCGCGACGCGCGCTGGAAAGGCTCGGCGTCGAGGTCATGCTGGGCCGGCCGGTCACCGCGGTGGACGAAGAGGGTGTGGCGGTCGACGGCGAGCGGCTGCCTGCCCGTACCGTGCTTTGGGCCGCCGGGGTGGCGGCCTCGCCCGCAGCCGAATGGCTGGGCGCCGAAGCCGACCGCGCCGGCCGCGTCGTAGTCGAGCCCGATCTGACCGCGCCGGGTCGTCCCGAGATTTTCGTCATTGGCGACACGGCGCATGTCGAACGCGAGGGCGGCGGCCTGGTGCCCGGTGTCGCGCCCGCCGCCAAGCAACAGGGCAGGCACGTGGCGGCGATCATCCGCGCGCGGCTTGCGGGCAACAGCGAACCGGGGCCGTTCCGCTACCGCAGCGACGGCGACCTGGCGACCATCGGCAAGCGCGCGGCAGTCGTCGATTTTGGCTGGATCACGCTGAAAGGCTGGCCCGCGTGGTGGCTGTGGGGACTGGCCCACATCTATTTCCTGATTGGCCTGCGCTACCGTCTGGCGGTGGCGCTCTCATGGCTGTGGATCTACGCGACCGGCCAGCGCAGCGCGCGCCTGATCACCCAGGGCGGAGCGCGGGACGAGGGCGGCTAGGAGGAAGCACGGGCAGTAAGGCTGCACGACCGCGCTGTCATGAAGATGTGTTTTGAATCTGCTGGACTCGGATCGAAAGGGGCGCGACTGTTGAGGTTTCGACAGTTGGCTTAGATCCCAGTCAGGAGGCTTCAATGTCCATCCATCTTCACCCGATTTCGCGGCGCTCATTCCTCGCCGGCACCGCAGCGGCGGGCGCGATGATTGCGCTCCATCCCTTCTCGGCCCGCGCGCAGGCCAATCAGGCGCATCTGCGCATCATGGAAACGACCGACATCCATGTCGCGGTGCTGCCCTATGACTACTATGCCGACAAGCCCAACGACACGATGGGACTGGCCCGCACCGCTTCGATCATCGACGGCTTCCGTGCCGAGGCCGCCAACACCATGCTGATCGACAATGGCGACTACCTTCAGGGCAATCCGATGGGCGACTGGATCGCCTATGAGCGGGGCATGAAGGAAGGCGACATGCATCCCGTCATCAATGCGATGAATGTGCTTGGCTATGATTGCGGCACGCTGGGCAATCACGAGTTCAATTACGGCCTGTCATTCATGGACAAGGTCAATGCCGGCGCCAACTACCCGATTGTCTGCGCCAACTTGGTCAGGGGCACGCAGCTCGCCGCCAACCCGCGCGACGACGATCTCTACCTGAAGCCCTACGTCATTCTCGACAAGACCGTCACCGACGGTTCAGGCGCCGAGCATCCGGTTCGTGTCGGCATCATCGGCTTCGTGCCGCCGCAGATCATGATCTGGGATTCCAAGAACCTCGTCGGCAATGTGATGACGCGCGACATCGTCGAGACGGCCGCCGCATGGGTGCCGCAGATGAAGGAGGAGGGCGCCGACATCGTGATCGCGCTTTCGCATTCCGGCATCGACGCCAACGAGTCGGAACTGATGGAAAACGCCTCGCTATTCCTGGCCGGCGTCGACGGCATCGACGCGGTATTCACCGGTCACCAGCATCTCGTCTTCCCCGGCGGGTTCGAGGGGCTGGAGGGCGTCGACAACGACAAGGGCACGCTGATGGGCAAGCCCGCCGTGCAGGGCGGCTTCTGGGGCTCGCACATGGGCCTGATCGACCTGATGCTGGAGCGCGACGGCAACAGCTGGAAGGTGATCGATTCCACCTCCGAGGCGCGGCCGATCTTCAACCGCGACGAAAACCGCAAGGTGATCCCGACGGTCGAGAACCTGGCCGCAGTGGAAGCCGCAGTGACGGAGGATCACGAATCGACCCTCGCCTATATCCGGGCGCCCGTCGGCGAGACTTCCGCGCCGCTCTACTCCTATTTCGCGCTGGTGGCCGACGATCCGTCCGTGCAGATCGTCAGCCAGGCGCAGGTCTGGTATGTGAAGGACCTGCTCAAGGACAGCCAGTACAAGGACCTGCCGGTTCTGTCGGCGGCGGCGCCCTTCAAGGCCGGTGGTCGCGGCGGTCCGGAATATTACACCGATGTGCCTGCGGGCGCCGTGGCGATCAAGAACGTCGCCGACCTCTATCTTTATCCGAACACCGTGCGCGCGGTCGCCATCGACGGCGCGACGGTCAAGGAATGGCTGGAAATGTCGGCCGGCATCTTCAACCAGGTCGAGCCCGGCAAGGCCGACCAGGCGCTGCTCAATACAGATTTCCCGTCCTACAATTTCGACGTGATCGACGGCGTCACCTACAAGATCGACCTGTCGAAGCCGGCGAAATACACGCCCAAGGGCGACGTGCAGAACGCGGATTCCAGCCGCATCGTCGACCTGATGATCGACGGCAAGCCGGTTGAACCGGACCAGATGTTCGTCGTCGCCACCAACAACTACCGGGCCGGCGGCGGCGGCAACTTCCCCGGCGTCGACTCCTCGAAAATCATCATCGAGGCGCCCGACACCAACCGCGACGTCATCGTGCGCTACATTGTCGAGCAGGGCACCATCAACCCGTCCGCCGACGCCAACTGGAACTTCGCTCCGATCGATGGCGCCACGGTGTTGTTCGACACCGGCCCGAAGGCGAAGGAGTTTCTGGCCGACGTGAAGGGTGTGAAGATCGAGGCCGCCGGCGACGGCGACGACGGTTTCGCGCGCTACCGCATCACGCTGTAATACAAAAGGAATCTCGGGCCGCCGATCATGAGCAGGGTCGGCGGCCTGTTCCCCTGGGCGCTGTGTTCGTCTAGGGCGTTGTCGTGGCCGTGGCGGGCGGTTTGAGGCCGGTGCCGAAATAGAGAGTGAAAGTGTCGAGAGGCAAACCGAGGCCATATGTGGTCAGAGTGCCGATCTGCTCGACTTTCTCGAACAGCTGCCTCTGTTCAACGTACAGCGGATTGTGGGAATTCGTCAGTATGAGTGCGGTCTGGCCCCGGTAGCGGGACGGATCGAACCAGTAGTCGTACTGTTCTCCGCGCGCGCTGTACGAATATACATCCGTCCTTCCGAGCTTGAAGCCGAGCAGCGCGGCGAGATTGTACTGGCTTGTCAATAGAAGGTCGGCATCGCGGTGCTCTCCTTCGCGCTCGACCCAGCGGACGATATCGTTCCAACCATATGGGAGATGGTCCACCGAGGTTGCGCCGAAGAGGGCGCTAATCGGCACAACCGTGGCGTGAAATGTAACGAGCGCCGCCAGCACCAGACCGGCCGGAATGACCAGGTGCAGCCGGCCGGCGACAAATGCGATTGCCACAGGGTAGAAAAGCACCACTGCGGGAATAATCCAATAAAACAAGGCGGTTACCGACATCGTGGCAAATACCAGGATGGCGGTGACGAAGGTCGGCAGGGCGATGCTGCGATAGCGGCCAATGTCCCCGTTGTGGCGGCCGGCCAGGAAGCGCCACATGCCCGGCAGCAGCGCTGGCGAGAATATCACCGATCCCAGCAACAGGAAGAGGCTGAACCGTAGCGGGATATCGAAGGTGCTCCAGTTGGGGTTGAAGCGGCCAGAAAAGTGGTATTCGAACGACGAAAGGTTGTGTTGCAGGTTCCACCAGATCACCGGTGCCTGCATGGCTACAGCCATCATGCCGGCGAGCCACGGATATGGCGTGAGGAGTTCGCGCCGGCCCGGACGGGTAAAGATGAACCATGAGAGGAAGCCGATTCCGACGAACACGGCGCTGTATTTGCTGAGCGCGGCCAGGCCCAGCGCGAATGCGGCAGCGATGAGATAGGGCGCCCGCCGCTCGCCTCGCTCCGCGCTGTCTGCGTAAAGAACGAAAAAATGACCGGCGACGAGAAGGCAGGCGATCAGCAGGTGATCCGGATAGACCCAGGTGGTGAACGACAGCATCAGAGGCGACGCGAGGAATAGTGTCAGCGCTGCCGTTCCCGGATCGGCAACGTTTGTCGGGGCCAGACGGCGGCCCCACCAGACGATGATCGATGCCGACACGATGAATGTCGCAATGGCCGGCGCTCGCAGCGCGAAATGATTCCAGCCGAACAGCTCGTTTGACAGTCTGAGCAGGAGCGCGTTCAGGGGTGGATGGTCGTGATATGACCAGTCCAGTTGCTGCCCCCACATCCAGTAGTAGGCTTCGTCCCCAAGCGGCGGCGCGAACAGGAGAATTGCCAGTTTCAAAGCCACAAATGTGGCGAGCGCTGGCCACAGGAGGCGATTTGACAGCCGGTGGAATTGTCCTGCCTCGGGTTTCATCTACAGCCGCACCCGAGATTCTCACCTGCGGTCACTGTGATTTGTACACCACCTGCCGCACGTCGATATATTCCGTGCGGAATCCAGCCTCGCAATAATGCAGGTAGAACTCCCACAGGCGGCGGAAGCGCTCGTCGAAGCCCAGATGGACGATCCGGTCCCATGAACCCTGGAAACGGTCGCGCCATTCGGCAAGCGTGCGGGCATAGTCCTGCGCGAAGACGCGCTCGCGCAGGAACGCCATGCCGTGGTCGGCTCCAAGGCTGCGCAATATCTGCGGCGTGGGCAGCATGCCGCCCGGAAACACATAGCGCTGGATGAAATCGACCCGGGCGCGATAGCGTTCGAACGCGCTTTCGTTGATGGTGATGATCTGAAGGCCCGCGGTGCCGCCGGGCTTCAGGCATTCCTTCATCTTGCCGAAGAACACCGGCCAGTATTTCTCGCCCACCGCCTCGAACATTTCGATCGAGGCGATGCGGTCATATTTTCCGGTCTCGTCGCGGTAGTCCTGGAACTTGATCTCGACCTTTTCCGAAAGACCGGCCTTGTGGATCCGCTCGCGCGCGAAATCATGCTGCTCGCGGCTGATGGTGAGCCCGGTGATCTTGCAGCCGATCTCGCGCGCGGCGAATTCGGCAAAACCACCCCAGCCGCAGCCGATTTCGAGTACATGGTCGCTTGTCCCGATGCCGGTGTCGCGGGCAAGCGCCCGGTATTTCTCGGACTGTGCGCCCTTGAGATCGTTCGCGCCCGTGGAATAGAGCGCCGAGGAATAGGTCATCGATGGATCGAGCCACTCCCGGTAGAAGGCGTTGCCAAGATCGTAATGGGCCGAGATGTTCTTGCGGGCGCGGACGCGTGTGTTGTCGTTCAGCCAGTGGCGAACGCGCTCCACCGCCGCCAGCAGCCAGCTTGAGCCGCCGGCAAGTGTCTCGCCGGCCTCCTCGTTGACGACGAACAGCTCGAGGAAGCGCGTAACGTCCGGGCTGTCCCAGTCGCCGTCGATAAACGATTCCGCCAGGCCGATCGTCGCGCCGGTCATGGCGCGGCCGGGAAGACGCCAGTTTTTCAATGTAAGTTCGGCGTCGGGGCCGGGCGCATTGCGACCGACAAGAAGGCGGCGGCCATCGGGCAGGTTGAGCGTCAGCGATCCCTTCGGCAGGTCGATGAGGAACCTGAGCGCCATCCGCGCCTTTACGGGCAGGCCGCGCGTCAGTTGGGCTTGATTGCTCGCGGTGAGCCTGATCGGAGCATCGGTGCTCATCCTGCCACTTTCGTTCCGGCCGTTCGGCTTTCGAACGGCAAGCCTCCCTGGCGCCATGCGGCGCGGTCATTCACCGGGTGCAAGCTCCTTGCCTGCGTCGCTGAAACTCACCGGGTGCGGGGCTGGCGGTGACTTGTGGAACCGGGCGCCCTTGAGCCAGAGTTTCAGGGCTTCCCAATGGATTCCCGCCATGATTTTCCATGTCATCAGCGGAAAGCGCAAGAGGTTTGCGACGAGCGTGCGCGTGGAAAGTGACTGCGCCCTGCCGCTGAAGGTCGCGGCAAGCGTTGGTTCGCCGGCCTCGGTTTCGTGAATCCGCAGCCTGACGGTGCGTCCGGGCGGGAGGATGCGGAAGTGATAGCGCGCGTCCATGCCGATAAAGGGCGAGACGTGGAACTGCTTGGCGCGCGTCTGGCGTATGCCGGCCTCGGTGCGGTCTCCGGGCTCCACGCGGGCAACATAGGTATGGCGTTCGCCGAAGGTGTTGCGCACGGCATAGATGAGCGCCAGCAGCCGTCCGGCATCGTCATAGGCGAAATAGACGGAGATGGGGTTGAATGCGTAGCCCAGAATGCGCGGATAGCTGAGAAGAAGGATTCGAGCCGCGGGCTTCCCGAGACCGGCTTGAACAAGCAGCCGGTCCGCGAACTGCCGCAATGTTTCGCCCTGCCGGTCGGTCTGGTCGGCTTCGCGGAAAGAGACGACGTTTGGTCTGTTGACAGACAGAAGGGGTGACAACCGGTCGGCCTCATCCAGGCGGTCGATGTCGACCAGCAGCGAAAACACACGGTAGACGAAACGGTGCCCGAAGGGACGCATCCGCTGGTGCATGACCTCGCCGGGATACAGCACTGCGGCATCTTCGGGCGGAGGCCCGTTGTCAAGCAGTGTCGTGATGCGTTCGGTCTTCATGGCCTTGCCTATTCCGCCGCCAGCGGCGATTCGACGGGCCGCGCGTCGAAGCGATCCCGCCACGGAATGCGTGCACCAAGCGCCTGCGCCGCGTCGAGGCCGGACCGCAGCCCGTCTTCGTGAAATCCCGAGCCGGTCCATGCGCCGGCGAACCAGGTGCGCCGGGTGCCCTGGATATCGTCGAGCCGGGCCTGGGCCGAAAGGGCGCGTGCGTCGAATTGCGGGTGATCATAGGACCACTCGCCGAACACCAGCTCCTCGCGCGGCTCGATCGAGGGATTGAGCGAGACAAAGAGCGGGATGGCGGGGTCGATGCCCTGCAGCCGGTTCATCCAGTAGGTGACGCAGACTTCATCATCGCCGGAAGAACGCAGATAGTTCCAGGCCGACCATGCGCGCTTGCGCTTTGGCATCAGCCGCGGATCGCGGTGAAGCACGACGCGATTGGGCCGGTAGGGAATGGCGGAGAGCACCGCCTGCTCCTCGCGCGAGGCGTCGCCGAGCAGCTCGAGAGCCTGGTCGCTGTGTGCCGCGATCACCACGTCGTCGAACCGTTCCGGCAGGCAGCCGTCGGCCCAGACGGTGACGCCGAATGTGTCGCGGATGACGGTGCGCACCTTCGCTCCAGTGCGGATATCCGCAACCGGGGCGAGCAGGTGTGTGAGATAGTTGCGCGCGCCGCCCTTTACCGTGCGCCATACCGGCCGCTCGTGATGGATCAGCCGGTGGTTCTCGAAGAACGAAATGAAGGTCGCGGCCGGATAGTCGAGCATCTTGATCTTCGGGGTCGACCAGATCGCGGCCGCTATCGGGATCAGATAGTTGTCGCGGAATTCGGGCGAGAAGCGCCGATGGACCAGATACTCGCCGATCGTGCTTCCGCCCAGCGCGCCGCTGTCGCGGTCTGTTACGCAAATCGCGTTGAAACGGATGATTTCGCGCAGCATGCGCAGGAATGACGGCGAGACGAGGTTTCGCGCCTGGGCGAAGATGGAGGGCAGGCTCTGTCCGCTCCATTCCAGCCTTCCGCCGTCGAGCGACAACGAAAAGCCCATGTCGCTCTCGACGGTCTCGACGCCCAGCCTTTCGAACAGCGCCGTCAGTTCGGGATAGTTGTGTTCGTTGTAGACGATGAAGCCCGTATCGACCGCGATTTGCCTTCCGTCATAGTCCACGTCCACCGTTGCGGTATGCCCGCCGGGGCGGCTGTCCGATTCAAAGAGCGTCACCTCGTCCGTGGGCGAAAGCGCCCATGCGGCCGACGCCCCCGCAATGCCGGAGCCGATGACGGCGATCTTGCGCCGGCCCGAGCCGCCCCTGTTGATCGGAATGATGTTCATGCTTTCCCCGCGGTGTCTGATGAGCTCGAGGCGCGATCGCGCTTCGGTTGTTCAGTCACAGGTACGGGGTGCGATCCGCGGGAGTTTCACGCCGTTGCATCAAAACCAGCACGATGGCGCGAGCGCGGGGGAAGGGGAAACCGGGGCGCGTTTGCCGGTCGGGCGGCAACGCCGGGAACAGTGAGGTAGGAGCGGGGCTCAAACGCCGCTTCGGGCCAATTTAGGTGGTGCGGGACAGGGGAGCATGCCGCATGCGCCGCGACCGGTCACGGCCGCCAGACCCGAAACGAATTCAAAGTCTTGTGGAAGTGGCTCCCCGGGCCGGATTCGAACCAGCGACCAACCGGTTAACAGCCGGTTGCTCTACCACTGAGCTACCGGGGAA